>CAVYJD010000021.1:0-19589 GCA_963768785.1 uncultured Methanoregulaceae archaeon | reverse complement strand
TGCAAAATGTTAAACTTACCGTCGTTGAGATTAATGAGCTGATTAATCTGGTTCGATATTAAAAAAAATCCTGTCCGGTATCGAAGAAAATCTGGGCACATGATGGATGTGAGCAACGGTAATTGTGCACCAGGTTATTCAGTTTTGAGTGGAAATTATGTTGAACAATGAAGAGACAAACAAGAACAATCTTTTCCTCATGGATAATACCGCAAACCCGGCACCGCTTGGGCTCTGCGCATTTGGAACGACTACCATTCTTCTGAGCCTCTGTAATCTCGGGATAATCGCTCTGAGCAGTCCGGTCATTGCAATGGCAATTTTTTATGGCGGAATAGCCCAGATCATTGCCGGGCTCATGGAATGGAAGAAGAACAATAACTTTGGGTTTTTGACGTTCGTGAGCTTCGGGTTCTTCTGGATTACCTTTGCCGGAATCATGATGCTTCCGGTCCTTGGTCTTGCAAAAGCACCTCAGCCAGTTGATCTTGCGGCATTCCTGTCGGTCTGGGGGATAATTGCGCTCGGTCTCTTAATCTGTACCATGAAGATGCACCGGAGTCTTCAGGTGACTGTTCTTGCGGTTTTACTTTTGATAGTAATTCTTGTTGCAGCAGAGCTTACGGGAAGCGGCCTCATCAAAATGTCCGGGGGAGTTATGGGGATTATTGCCGGGGGTCTTGCACTCTATATCGGACTGGGTCAGGTTATTAATGAAGTCTATAACCGGAAAATAATTCCCGTTTGATTATTTTTCCCCCAATGGGATTCTTTTTTTTTACCCAATGGAGTGAGGTATTTGTCGAATCTTCCGGGAGTACAATAGTGTGTTTTACGGAGTTCTCTCGAAAGCCCGCAATTGATTGTTGATAATTTAAAAAAACACCACATAACCAATTGTGAAAATGATAAAAAAAATGAGCGAGACAGCTTCCGGGCCGCTCACTTGAGCTTTTTCTCGAGCTTCTTAAGCTTCTTCTGGGCCTCTTTGCTACCCGCGGCCGCCTGCTTCGAGAGTTCTTCGGCCTTGACCTTCTTCGCCTGGTTCAGCTTACCATCTGTTTCTTACTCGTTGGCATACATTCACCTCGCTTTTGCCTTTGTCTGGTTCTCATTAGTTTTTTTCCTTCTTAAATATCCCTGTATCGCTGTACCAGTCGGTAAAAATTTCGGATAAATGAAAGGCTGACCGGTGATTGTCGTAAAACTCCCTAAAATGGACACTATGGGCCTGATACCATATCGTTTAAGGAGATTTTTGTCATTCTACATCCTGTTTTGAGATAGGAAACATCACCCACTGTTTTTAAAAATCTGCTTAAGTGTGTAAGTAAGCCATAAAAATCAATATAGATTTTTAAATTTATTTTACGATGTGAACCCGCCTCAGGGCCTCTCCGAGGCACGGCGGGGCAAGGTTTTTTTTAAGGAATACAAAATAAAAAATCTAAAACTTTGTATTTTTACATCAACATCTGAAAAAGTGTATAATAGCCGAAATTTTCATTGGGAATACACAATCAACCTTGGAAATAGTAACTTTTCAATTTAAAAAAATTCATTCATCAGATATTGTATCTGAAACCCTTATATTACGGGAAACGAACTCCAAACCTCTCTCTGTTAACTTATCGTTATTATCGATAAATCCCTCTGTTTTCATATCACTTACAAATTCTTTGTTAAATTTTCTAATATTTTTTTCGAATGTGTTTTTTATCTCATCTACAGAAAGATTCGTTAAATATGTGGTGGGGAATTGCTAATACACGCGGTATTGAAACTCCAATATACCTCGCCATTGCATCGGGGAATTTTGATCTTTTTCTGATATTTTGCGTCTCATGATTTAACCGCCGATTTAAATCTGCCGATTTCCTTCCTCATATCGTCTATTGCATGTTGTTTTTCGTTTAATTGGGAAACGAAGGCATCTTTTTCTTTTCCTTGAAGTGCTGATTTTTCCACGAGTTGCCTAATTAACTCATCTCGTTCAGCGAGTTCTGTTTTTAACTTTTGTTCTCCTTCAGAAATTTCTTTTCTCGTTGATTCAGGGTTTGCGTATGCTGGAATTTTATCGACTCGTGCTCTTAGGTCTGATTGCCCTTGATCAATATGTATTAATTTTTCTTTAAATCCAGATTCAATTCGACCTAATAACTCAGAAACGTGTCTCGTAAAGTGATATGTATTATTGTAAAAAGTGTTGCTTGTTTCTGAGGCTTTAAAATAGAAAGCAATCGAAAGGAAAATTGCGAAGATTGCCATTGTTAATGATAATAAGTCTGAAAATCGCAAGTCGGCAAATGCAAATTTATAATTCCCAACAATTATATTATATATAAATATCAACAATAAAAACGTTGCAAAAATTGTTATTACTCCCCAAAAAATTAGTTTAAATAAACTCTCGCGCTCACGAATTCGCTCATCGGTTTGTGTTCTTTGATTATCTGAATTCCAATTTGAAAATAAGGACTCGTCATAATAGAGTGGATTTGCTAAACCCTCAAATGTTAATTGAGCGGTTTCCCTCCGTGCCATAATTTTTATTCACTCGTTGGATATAAAAAGGTAAGTAACTTCGTCCCCCATCACGCTAAAAAAATTCCCCTTATCTCTGCCCGGTATGCAAATCAGTCTGTTCAACCACCGGCTGTTCATAATATTCCGGCGTAAATGACCGGTCTTCGACCGTGCCGACCGCCTGTTCGAGCGCTTCTGTCAGCGCAACGCAGTCCTGGCCCGGTATTCCGTGCACGTGCACGATTACGTTGCCATCTGTCCCGATTGTTATTTCCATTTCCTGCATCTGCATGATAGTGTCCTTGATTTGTTATGTCATCCTGAAGAGAGGGCAGTCCTGCCTGATGAGCCGGCCGGTCAGCACATCCCGGGCGGTTACCAGTAATTGTTTGCTGCCGTCGATTGAAAAGGTCAGCTCAAAGCGGGGCTCGCCTTTCGTTGCCGGCGGCGTGGCGACAAGATAGGTGGGTGTCCGCTCGTTCACCCACACCGGGTCAGCCCGGTGGGTGATGCCCGTCACCGCATCCGCACACCGCAGGCCCCCGCCGGTATCCGCGACCAGTTCAAGCGTCCCGCCCGGCACCTGGTCCGGGTCACGGGCCAGTTCATAGACCGGGATGCCAAGATGGGTCTGGCCGTCGTACGCGGCGCTGATGACGAGCCGTGCCACCTGCCCGGCGCTTGGGTACGGCGTCCCGGCGCGGACGAGGATACGATACCCGTGAGAAAGGGAATCCTGGTCCCAGTACCCGGAGTGCATAGTCATGCCGGACGGTATCGCGGTCCCGTTTTTGGGATGCATACATCGCGGCACCGCGTGCTGCTGCCCAGAGCGGCCGATCGCAGACAACCGTGCACCCCGAAAACCTCTTTTTCACCAGTTCCTGCACCAGCGGGATGGAGCACACCCGCCGGTCAGGATGACCGTGCCGATCGTGGTGGACGCATAGCCCCGCATGAGTGCGGCTGACAGTGCACGGTCGATGGTGCGGTTCAGGGTATCGCCAAACAAATGGCGGTTGAGGACCGTTTCCAGTTCGCTCCGGGTAATCTGGTGCGAGCGGAGTGTCCCGTTCACGGGGTCCGGTACCGTGACCTCTGTGCTCTCAACCGCAGACAACCGCTCTTTTGCGGGGCCGCATTCCCGCACGAGCGCCGCGTGGATTGCCTGTTTCTGGTGACTCCGGGATATAAGGGTAATCCCGTGCGATGAGTGCATCGGCAAGCCAGGTATCGACCTGCACTCCCCCGGTACCGCCGTCCGCCCGCCCGGCAACCCGTACGTGACACCATGGCAGGCCGGCATGCTCGCCCTGCTCATCGAACAGCACGACCGAAGCCACGTGGGTGATTCCCCCGATATCCACGACCAGTACCGGCTGGTGCGGGTCCGGGGCCACGGTGCATCCCCGGATGGCCGCCGACAGTTCATCCACGAAATGAAATGTCCTTATCCCGGATTTGGCAGCGATCCCGGCAAGCCAGTCCGTATAATGCGGCGGGGCGTCGGGAGGAAGCGTAAAGGTAACTTCCGTTTCCTGCTGTCCGTCCTGGCCCAGCGCCCGGGTGAGGATGTGGGTGAGGAACGTTCCGGCAGCATCTTTGGCACTCGTATACTGGTTTTTGCCCGCCGCCACCTGTATCGAACTGTTGTTCAGGAGGTAGTGTTTCAGCCAGCGGGTTGCCGCAGGGTCGCGATGACCGGCGGCACCTGCCTCTGCACCGATGCGGGGCACCCCGTCATCAGTAAATGCGATGACGGAAGAGACAACGGGCAATCCCGGTGTGCCATCCGGTGCAGGTATCGCCTGCGACCATCCCGGGAATTCCATGAGGACGCAGGTGCCCTGCTCTTCGTCAAGCCGTGCAACTTTTGTCGTCATTGCGCCAAAATCCACACCCAGCCGGATCACACTCCCTGCACGTCGTCCTGGTCTCATCATGCATCACCCGACAATCTGGATATCATAGACCCCGGCAAGAGGGCGGTTTGTGCATATCACGATCTCGTTATTGAACCGCACTTTGAGCAGTCGTTCAAGGAATTCCCACTGTGCCTGTTTTGCCGCTGACGACGCATTCCGTGAGAACGATGCGACACGGGAGATATCTCCCGGTGTCGTCGCAGCAAGGGTTTTTGTCCATGGCGGGTCCCATTGCCGTATCTTCCCGTCGCGGCCGGCGCTTACGACCATATCCGCGTCCGGGACCATGACAAGACCGGTGATGGCGCCTGCGTGTGCCGGGACACTGGAGATGATCTGGCGGGTGTCAAGTGAATACACGGCCAGTATTCCGGCATCATACCCCGCAACAAGGGCCAGATCGTCCGGCGTGAATTCAAGGGCGGTCACGTTCCCGGGAATACTCTCGACCCTGCCAAGGGGCTGTCCCCCCGGGAGGCAGAAAAGCCGGATCGAACCGTCTTTTTCCCCGCTGGCAAGCACCTCACCGTCATGAGACATGGCAAGAGCACTGATCTCTGTCCTGCCGGTGTCGATCGTGCGCAGCAGGCGACCGTCTGCCATATCCCAGAGCCGGATGGTCGTGTCATTGCTCCCGGTGGCAAGCACCCGCCCATCCGGTGAGATGGCACACGCGGTAACGACGCTCGTGTGCCCCTCCATTATCCGCAGGAGGGAGCCATCCGGCACCTGCCAGCACCGTACGTTCCCATCCCAGCCCCCCGATACAAGACGTGATCCGTCCGGGCCAAAGGCAATGCACCGGGTAGTGTGGTTCAGCCCCTCGCAGGAGCCGAGCATGCTGCCGTCATTTGTGGTCCAGAACCGCAGGGTGCGGTCACCCCCGGCACAGGCAAGGACCGTGCCATCCGGGCTGAGCGCAAGTGCCTGCACCGTCGTCGTGAACATGTCCCGCGTGGTGATGAGACTCCCGTCCTGCCGGTCAATCACCCGGACCGTCCCGTCGGTGATCCCGGCAAAGACCACTGCACCGTCCGGCGTGCCCGACAAACAGGTAATCTCCCCGGTTTCGCCCGCCACGGTCCGGACAAGAGCACACGTATCCATAGTCCAGATTTTTACAGTGCCGTCCATGCCGCAACTCGCAAGGTACCTGCCATCCGCTGAACAGGTAAGAGAAGTCACCGGTCCTTTGTGCGCCAGAACATCCCGGGCGATCCTGCCTGCCGGTATCTCATAAAACCGGATTCTCCCGTTTGAGCACCCTGCGATGAGCGTGGCATTGTCGTTTGTCGTCACGCAGGCAGTGATATCGCAGCCATTGACCTCCACGGAACGGCACGGTCCATCAGGGATATGCAGGAACCGGAGCCGGTGGTCCTCGCTGAACCATGAAAACATCCGGCCATCCGGGGAGAGGCTCCACTGGCTGATGCGATGATGGCTGGCGACAGGTAGCGACGCCCGTCTTCCCGAACTTATGTCAAACACCATTGGCAGGGGGTGTTCGCCCACGATGATCAGGTAACGATTATCCGGCGTGATCTCCATGCTGCGAACCGTATCGCAGGACAGAGGAATGGTCTGGCAGACCGTCCCGGTACTCCCGTCAGACAGGCAGACCGTATGGTCCTGTCCCGCGACTGCCAGCAGCCTGCCATCCGGTGACACGTTCAGGCAGGAAACGGGTGACGGGTGACGATACCTAACCTCCGACATCTCGCCGCTGGCAGTGTCAAGGGAGCGAATTCTTCCACCAGCGCCGCCGATGAATATCCGGTCCCCCGCAGGGGAGATAGCAAAAACACCCGTACGTTCAGGTGTGGACGGGTGATCCCAGCAGGTACGACCGGATCCGGTTTCCCACGCCCGGACACCCATATCGTCACCGATACAGACAAGACGGGGGGGATTACCAATGATGGCAAGCGCCCGGACGCCAGCCGGTCCTGCATGGAGCGATTGCAGGACGGTCCCCCGGCGCACATCATAAACCCGGATACTGGCGGCACCGGACCAGACGTCGCAAGCAGGTCGCCCTGCGGGGAGAAGCACATGCGTATGGGGTGTCCCCGCGGTTGTTCCCCCGCGTCCGGGCCCGGGCATTCGGGGACAGGAAACGCCCAAGTGTCCGGGAGCAGGTCCAAAAGCGACTGCCAGAGCGTGAGTTCATCACCGGGAGGGACAAACCCTGCATCCTTCAGCGCACGAATCGCCCGGAGTGCCTGGGACGGCGGAAACAGGAATAATTCCCGCCAGAGGTCAGCCTGCCGGTTCTCCTGCATTCTTCCGGCGATGAGCACTTCGCACTCGGACGGGGTCCACCCGTTCGTGCGCCGCCCTGCCCTGGTTGCCAGCACATCGGCAAGGACGGGGGCATTTTTACTGGCGATGGCAGCAGCACAAATGCCCTCTTTTACCCCACGGTCTGCCTTCGCATATCCCCGGCCAAGGAGCGGGTGTTCGGGCTCCGGGTCAAGCGCAAAAAGAGAATCCATCTCACCGGTCGCGAGGAAAAAAAGCGCCCGCCCTGCCTCATCAGAGGGAAGATACCGGCATTCCTGTGCAATACGGGTGAGCCGGGAGTCGTTGTGGCGTATCACTTCTTCGCAGAAACAGTCAATCGCCTGCGGGTGTACGAGTGACGACAGGCCACGGGTTGCCGTATCACGGCACACGTTGTCGTCCGACAAACAGGCAACCGCAACCAGTTCCCGCACGGCACCTATGTCCCCGCGGCTGACCGCACCCGTCGCCCATGTCCTGACCGTGCGGCGGTACAGCCATGTGCCAAGAACCGGGGTCAGGCGGGAGATGTTCATGCAGGGTTCACGACTGAACGGGTTTCATGGTTTCAAGTGCGATGTGACGGCGGACTGCCTGTTCCGGTTCGCTGGCAGAAGACGCGGAGATCGCCCTGCCTTCCGCAAGCCATTCCCGCAGGGCAGCAACCGTCTCCCGCTGGGAAACCGACAGCGGCACCTGGGTTTTTGAGGCACTGGAGGATATCGGCGGTGGTGACCCGGCGCATGTTCTCGTTGAACGCAAGGTACATCGCGTCGATGACCGTCTGTTCGATCTCTGCCCCGACATACCCTTCACTCTCGCGGGCGAGCAGGTCAAGATCGAACTCTGCCGGGATGCCGGTGCGTTTGCGGATATGCACCGAGAAGATTTCGCGGCGTTCTTCGGTATTGGGGAGGTCAAGGAAAAATATCTCGTCAAACCGCCCCTTCCGGAGCAGTTCCGGGGGGAGTGCGGCGATATTGTTTGCCGTTGCGACCACAAAACAGGGGGCCGTCTTGTCCTGCATCCAGGTCAGGAGGTGGGCAAAAACCCGCTGGCTCGTCCCCGCATCCCCGGACCCGAATGCAAACGCTTTCTCGATCTCGTCCACCCAGAGGATGCAGGGTGCAACAGTCTCGGCAAGGGAGAGCGCCCGCCGGGTCCGCTCCTCGGATTCCCCCACAAGGCTCCCGAACAGTGCGCCGACATCGAGCCGGAGCAGGGGAAGGTGCCAGAGGTCGGCAATCATCTTTGCCGTCAGGCTTTTCCCCGTCCCGGGAATGCCGATCAACGCAATGCCTTTTGGCGAGGGGAGCCCGTAGTCCCGGGCCTCCTGCGTAAATGCCCGCTCCCGCAGCCGGAGCCATTCCTTGAGCACCAGAAGTCCCCCGACATTTTCTGCGGTTTCGGTGAGGCTGTAGAATTCCAGAGCGTCCGTCTGGGACAACATATCTTTTTTATCGGCGATGATCCGGTCAATGTCCCGGTCATCAATCGTCCCGTGCGAGACGATCGCCCGGGCAAACGAACGGCGTGCCTGGTTGAGCGTCATCCCGAGTGCCGCCTGGATCAGTTTCTCTTTTCCGGCCTTTGACAGCGTGCAGGTGATCCCGCTGCTGGCACAAAGGGTATCGAGTTCATGGGTCAGCTCGGGCGCACCCGGGGGAGGGAACTGGATGATCTCCGCATCGTCCCGGATCTCGCCGGGCACTTTCTGCGATGACGTGACGATCACGATCGTCCGGCGGTTATACCGGAACTTCTGGGCACAGGTGCGGATCTTGCGTTTCACCGGCGGGGTATTCCAGAATTCATGAAAGTCTTTGAGCACGATAATCGCGTTCTCGTCGGATTTTTGTATCTCGTCAAGCGCCGCAAGCGGGTCTTTTGAAGGGGACAGGAAGTTTTTATTGCCGGCAATTACGGAAAAGCCGTCTACAATATCCCAGGTCAGGCACTGGCGGGGCGGTTCCCATTTTTCACAGACCTCTTTCACCTGTGCAATCACGCGCTCTTCTTCGGGGCTGATCACCACAATCAGCGTCACCCGGGCCCGCAGCGAGATATTGAGCCGTCGCCCGAAATCATGTTCACACGGCGGAAGGCTCATGCCCACCTCCGCACGACAATCCGGACCGTCCCGTCAGAATCTTTTGTCTCCGATACCACGTCAAACCCCTGTTTTGCTGTCTGTTCAAGCACCATTGATTTTGCATATTCCACCTGGATTTTCTGCGCCTGCTGCCCGAGCCTGTCAAGAATGCTTTTTTGCCCGGCATCGTTGATGCCCCACCAGTCGGCAACCATGTCATACATGCCGTCACTGTTCCGGACAAACCCGATCCCGTAGCCTGACGATGTTTTCACGGCGATATCCACCTGCTGTTGTCCGCGATATCCCTGCACCACGGCATCTGTTTCAACCGTCCAGCCCAGCTCGTGCAGGCAGCGGATCAGCGCTTCCCGGTTCCGGAACTGGGTGCGGATACGACTGAAATGTGACATGTGTTACTCCTCCTGCCCGATCGATGCGATGACGCTGGCAAGCGTGCGGTCAGGAAAACCGGTGGTGGTGAGCGTCCCGTCCGGCGAGATGGAAAATTCGACCTCTGCGGTCGTCCTGTCACGGTTGCCGGAATCCGCCGGAATCCTGCCCGAGAGCGGGATTACCTGCTGGTTGGACGATGCGATAAGGGGATCAGCGCAGGCGAGTTCCTGCACGTACGGCCCGGCAATAAGAAGATCGGTAACGCCGATGAGCCGCCGCCATGAGTCGCGCCTGCTTGCGAAGAGTTCCTCTGCGGAATACCCGGTAAACGTGACCACCGAGAGACCGGCGTCCCTGATCAGGGTTCCCACCTCAGCAAGTGCACCTGCCTGTGCAAACGGCTCCCCGCCGGAAAACGTGACCCCGTCAATACCCGGCACCGCAAGGACCCGTGCGGCAAGTTCCGGTACAGGGATCCGCTCTGCTCTGACGAAAAGACCAGAATTGTTGATTGAAACACCCGGCGCAGCGGATGGGACATCCCTGCACCCAGACGACCGCCCGGATGCCCGGACCATTGACGGTCGAGCGCGCAAGAAAACCGCCTGTGTTGATGGTTCTCTTTCGTCGGCATCCGGGGTCGCTGTTCTGATTCACCATCATTTTTTCGCCACGAGAACTGGCTTTTTAAAAACATCCGGTGTGGGTGATCGAATTATCCTAGAGTATTACCCAAATCTTCCCGGATGTCTGAATTTCAACCCGGGGGACGTGCATATCAGATAATACCTATGAGATACAATTTGACCAGAAATGTAGGTTTTTCTCCTTTTTATAGTGATTGACTTGCCCATTTGTATCCTTTAAGAATTACTGGCGGTGGATGCGCGGAGTGCGTCCGGTAAGCCCGTGTGCTTATAATCACAAAGTCCCCATATACCGGGTACGTGAAAGCCACATTCGACGGGACTTCTGTGCGCGCGGGGCGTGAAGGACGCATACTCTATGATCAGAGCGGGTATGGCCGCCCGGAAAAAGAGGGGATCCGGCTGGCGCCGCAGGAAGCCCTCTACCTCCTCCACCGCCAGAAACTGGAAATTCCCGGGTATACGTTTGATACCCTGCTTGCAGAATATGCACAGGAACGCAATTTCCTGCGCAGTTTCCTTGTCTACCGTGACCTGCGGGAACGCGGGTACGTGGTGCAGACCGGCCCCCATGATTTCCGGGTGTTCCGGCGCGGGGAAAAACCCGGGAACGGGGAATCCCTCTATTCCCTGCGGGTCCTTTCCGAGCGGGACCCGGTCCGGTTTGCCACCCTTATCGAGGAGATGACCGCGTCGAAGAATATGCGCAAACAGTATGTGCTTGCGGTTGTCGATGACGAAGATGAACTCACCTATTACGAGATAAAATTCCAGAAACCCGGGCAGGACGGGGATGCGGTTCCGGCACTTCCGGCGCATTCCGCAATTCTTGTGGGAAAATCCGGCATGGTGACCGTCCCGGCACATTCGGCGCTTGAACAGGTGGGCTTTGGGAAACGGCTGGATGATGCCCGGCTGATGCTTTCCCCCGTCGAACTGCTGTACCTGATGGACACCGGTTGTGTTACCCTGACCAAAGATACCGTTCCGGTCAGCCCGCCTGATTATTTTGCCGATGCCAGCAGTGCGGACGGGGAACTGGCGGAAAAAAGCAAGGTCTACGCGGAACTCCGCCGTCATGGGCTGACCCCGAGGACCGGCTATAAGTTCGGCCACCATTTCCGGGTCTACTGCGGGAAAAATGTCCATTCCGACCTGCTCGTGCATGCGATCGAGAAGGAAGCGGTGTTGCCCATGAGCGTGATCTCCCGGTCAGTCCGGATGGCGCACAGTGTCAAAAAGAAGATGTTGTTTGGCTGTGTACATACTACCGGTATACAGTTCGTCGAATTTGCACGAATCAAACTGTGAGCGCTTTCATCATGCCCGAACCGCAGATCAATCCCTGGTCAAGCAACTCGTCTGTTGATGTGGATAAACTCTTCTCGGATTTCGGTATCGAGCCGATCTCAGCAGCGACTGCCGATCTTCCCGAAATCCCGTACTTCATGCGGCGGGGAATTGTTGTCGGCCAGCGGGACTACCGGCAGATCGCATCCGCGATAAAAAACCACAATCCCTTCCACGTCCTCACCGGGTTCATGCCAAGCGGCCACCCGCACCTCGGCCACCTCATGGTGATGAAAGAGGTGGTCTGGCACGTGCAGCAGGGCGGCAACGGGTACGTGACGATCGCCGACCGCGAAGCCCATGCAGTGCGGGACATGTCGTGGGAGAACTGCAGGAAATACGGGAAGGAATATCTTGCCTGTCTCTATGCACTGGGATTTACCGGGACGACGTATTTCCAGAGCAAAAACGAGCGGCTCAAGGACCTCGCGTTTGAAGCGGCGATGAAAGTGAACTTTTCCGAGCTCACGGCAATCTACGGTTTTTCGCCCGAAACCGATCTTGCCCATGCGGATGCGGTGATCACGCAGGTCGCCGATATCCTCTACCCCCAGATCGACCGGGCGCCGGCACCGACGATCGTGCCGGTGGGAATTGACCAGGACCCCCACATCCGGCTGACCCGGGGCGTTGCCCACAAACTGCGGATGTTCACCGTCGAAGAACGTGACGGCTATATCAGCGTCCGGTCAAAGAATGCTCCCGATGCGGCGTTAGAAGACGTGAAATGCGCATTCCCGGGCGCGAAAAAATACGAAGGCCATGTCGATATCCGGGGAGCGCCCTGTGCCGCCGTGAGTGTCAAAGTGCGGGAGATTGAACTGGCACACGGCGGATGGGGATTTTTCACCCCCTCATCCACCTACCATATCTTCATGCCGGGCCTGACCGGCGGGAAGATGTCATCGAGCATCCCCGAGAGCATCATCTCGTTTTACGAGCCGGAAGCGGCGGTGAGAAAGAAAGTGATGAGCGGGATCACCGGCGGGCGGATGACGCTTGAGGAACAGAAACGGCTCGGCGGCGAGCCGGACAAATGCTCGCTCTACCTGCTCAACGTGTTCCACATGGTGACCGACGATGCGGCGCTGGCAGAGATCCGCCGGAAGTGCCTCGCCGGCGAGATTACCTGCGGGCAGTGCAAGAAAGACACCGCGGAACGGGTGGTCACCTTCTTAAAGGATTTCCGGGAGAAGATGGACGTGGCGGCAGAAACAATTGAGGTGTGAGCATGGCAGACCTGACCCAGAACGAGAAACGGCTGCTGGTCGCGCTTGCACAGGACCGGCATGCAGATATTGCGTCTCTTGCTGCACAGCTGAATGCAACGCCGGAAGCGGTCGTCCAGTGGGCGCACCTTGCCATGGACAAAGGGCTTGTCCGGCTGGAACGCACCGTCAAAAAGACGTTTGTCTATACGGCGGAAGGACAGGAATACCTCAAAAGCGGCCTGCCCGAAACGCAGGTCCTTTCAGGCATCGGCGACGGGATCACGCTTGCCGACCTCCAGAAACTGCCGGCGTTTAAGATTGGGTTTGGCCAGCTCCGGAAAAAAGGGCTGGTAACGGTGACCGGGGCAATAGTCACCAAGGCCGCCGGCGCCTCAACCGCTGACGATGAAGCGGCGCTGAAAAACCCGCAGGCCGGCGGGGCCCGGGTCAAAGACCTGATCAAGCGCAACCTCCTGCAGGAAACCGAAACAGTCGGCCACACCCTTGAGATCACTCCCGCCGGGTTAGCGCTCGGGAAATCCGGGCTTGACCTCCGCGAAGAGACCGGCACGCTCACCCGCGACCAGATCCTCTCCGGGGAATGGAAGGACCTCAACCTCCGCAGGTATGACGTGACCAAGCTCCCGAAGAAGGCGTATCCCGGCAAAATCCACCCCTACCAGCGGATCATCGCCGAGATGCGGGAGATCCTCCTCGAGATGGGATTTACCGAACTCTATGGCAGCATCGTCCAGCAGTCCTACTGGAACTTCGACGCCCTCTTCCAGCCGCAGGACCACCCGGCCCGGGAAATGCAGGACACGTTCTATCTCGGGGAAACGCTTCCCCTGCCTGAAGGCTACGAGCGGGTCAAGGCGATGCACGAGTCCGGCGGCGACACGTCATCCACCGGCTGGGGCGGCGTCTGGAAAGAAGAGAAGGCCGAGCAGTGCGTGCTCCGCACCCACACGACGAGTCTGTCCATCCAGTACCTCGCACAGAACCCCAACCCCCCGGTCAAGGCGTTCTGCATCGGCCGGGTCTACCGGCGCGAGACCATCGATACCACCCACCTTGCCGAGTTCGAGCAGCTCGAAGGGATCGTGATGGACGAGGATGTGACGTTCGGGAACCTGCTTGGGATCCTCCGGGAGTTCTACCACCGGATGGGCTTTGAAGGCGTCCGGTTCAAGCCCTCGTACTATCCCTACACCGAGCCGAGCCTCGATGCCGAAGTCTATGTCGATGGCATCGGCTGGATCGAGATGGGCGGCGCCGGCGTGTTCCGCGAGGAAGTCACCGCACCGTTTGGCATCAACTACCCGGTGCTTGCATGGGGCCTCGGGGTCAGCCGGATTGCGATGCTCCGGCTTGGCTTAAAGGACCTGCGCAACCTGCACCGGAGCGATGTTGCGTTCCTGCGGGAAACGCCTGCACTGCGCCGGCGTGACGGGGGTGCGTAACATGGCAGTCATATCCCTCCCCTACAGGTATCTTGAGCGGCTGACCCGCACCGACCGGAAGACCATTCTCGACAAGATCGCCCTGATCGGCTCGGACATCGAGCGTGTCGAGGAAGACCACGTGGATGTGGAGTTCTTCCCGGACCGGCCTGACCTCTTCTCACCGGAAGGCGTCGCCCGGGCGATGCGGGGGTTCTTAAACATCGAGACGGGGTTGCCGGTCTACCCGGTCACGCCGTCCGGGCTGGCGTTCACGGTCGACCCCGGCCTTGCCGATATCCGCCCGGTCCTGTGTGCTGCGGTGATCCGGGGCCTGTCGTTTGACGACGAATCGATCCAGAGCATCATGAGCCTGCAGGAATCCCTGCACTGGGCCGTCGGCCGGGGCCGGTCGAAAGTCGCTATCGGGATCCACGACCTCTCAAAAGTCACCGGGCCGTTCCGCTATATCGCGGCTCCCCGGGATTTCCGGTTTGTGCCGCTTGACTACACGGAATCCATGACGATGGAGGAGATGCTGGAGAAGCACCCGAAAGGAAAAGCGTATGCCCATCTGGTCAATAACTTCAAAAAATTCCCGCTCATCCTCGATGCAAACGACCAGGTGCTCTCGTTCCCGCCCATCATCAACGGCGAACTCACCCGGGTGACCACGGGGACAACCGATATCCTGCTCGACACCACCGGCACCGACCGGCGGGCCGTGATGCGGGCGGTCTCGATTGTCTGCTCGGCGCTTGCGGAAGCGGGCGGGACACTTGAGTCCGTGACCATTGACGGACAGGTCTGCCCCGACCTCTCGGCATCGACCCGGACGATCAGCGTTGCCGAGTGCAACAAGCTGCTCGGGCTCTCCCTTACGCCGGAAGAGATGGCCGCCCTCCTGCCACCGGATGCGGTTTGGGGCAACTCCCGCCGGCAACGGCACCCTCCGCGTCGACGTGCCCTGTTTCCGGGGCGACATCATGCACAACTGGGATATCTTCGAGGATGTCGCGATTGCCTACGGGTACGAGAACATCCAGGACAACCCGCCGGACACGTTCACGGTCGGAAAACCGCACCCGGTGCAGGTCCTTGCCGCGCTCGTCCGCGACGTGTTCTGTGGGCTTGGCTACCTTGAAGTGATGCCGTTTACCCTCACAAACGAAGACGTGCTCTTTACCCGGATGCGCCGGCAGGAGCGTAAGGGCATCCTGCATGTCCTCCACCCGATCAGCATCGAGAACACGGTGGTCCGGACCGAGCTCCTCCCCCTGCTCATGGAGTTCTTCACCCTCAACCGGCACCGGGAACTGCCCCAGCGGCTCTTTACCGTCGGCGACGTGGTGGTCGACTGCTCCACGTACCAGCAGGCGTCTGGCGTCAGCATGCACCCCGAAGCGGACTTCTCGGAAGCGTATGCACTTGCCGACGCGGTGCTCCACGAGCTCTCGGTCGAGTACACGGTAAAAGAATCAGACGACCCCGCGTTTATCGAGGGACGGCGTGCGGATATTATGGTGAACGGGAAAAAAGCCGGCGTGTTTGGCGAGGTCCACCCGCTTGTCCTGAACGCCTTTGAGCTGGAGCACCCGGTGGCAGGCTTTGAGATCGATCTCAGAGTCGTACCGGGATACCCCGGCCATTAAGATACTCTTTTACGTCCCTGACCGTGAATTCCCCGTAGTGGAAGACACTTGCGGCGAGGCAGGCGTCCGCTTTGCCCTTGGTGAACCCGTCATAGAAATGCTCCAGCGTCCCGACACCGCCGCTGGCGATAACCGGGATGTTTGCCGATTCGGAGATCGCCCGGGTGACGGCGATATCAAAACCGTTTTTTGTCCCGTCGGTTTCCATGCTGGTGAGCAGGATCTCCCCGGCACCACGTTCCTCTGCCTCTTTTGCCCAGGCGACGGCATCGATGCCCGTGGGCTTGCTCCCGCCGTAGATGACCACTTCGTACCAGCAGTCCTGTCCGTTTTCAAGGTGGACCGGTATGGCAGAAGGATTGGGCTCGAAGTTCCTGCGGACGTCCATCGCGACGACCATGCACTGCGTCCCGAACGATTCGGCGCCCCGGGTGATCAGGGTGGGGTCGTGGACGGCGCTCGTATTGATGCTGACCTTGTCGGCACCGGCCCGCAGGATCTGCTGGATATCCTCGGTTGACCGCAGCCCTCCCCCGACGGTCAGGGGCAGGAAGAGCTGGTCTGCCGCCCGCTGGATCAGGTCGATAATAATGCCGCGTTTTTCCTTTGAAGCCGTGATATCGAGGAACACGACCTCATCGGCGCCCTGCTCGTTGTACCGCTGGGCAAGTTCCACCGGGTCACCGGCATCACGGAGGCCAAGGAAATTTGTCCCCTTTACCACGCGGCCGTCTTTCAAGTCGAGGCAGGGGATAATCCTGCGTGTCAGCACCATTTCAGTTCAATCTCTGCCTGCAAATGGTATTTAGGTTTCTCTCGTGAGGGGTGGTTGGGGTTTGCCCCATCAACTTCTCCGACCCCTCAGACAAAGCCCGCCACGATCGCATGGTTACGCTCGTCACACAGATGCCTGAAACGAGCCGGTAGAGAATAATCTGACTTTAAAAAAAATCATATCCTCTGATTTATTTTCACCCCACGGTCATACACTATAAAAGGCAAAACATCCGGCTTAGATTACGTAAGAATAATGCGATGGTGATGAGCAACGAGCAATAAACCAGTTCCGGAACAAGTGACTCGATCTCAGATCCTTTTCTACCAGTCCGAAGACGGGATAAGTCGCATCGAAGTCCGGCTCGAAGAAGGAACCGTCTGGCTCACGCAGGCACTTATCGCGGAACTCTACCAGACAACAATACCGAACATCAGCATTCATATCCGCAATATCTTAAAAGAGCTCGAACTTGATCAAAATTCAGTTGTTAAAGAATACTTAACAACTGCCTCCGATGGTAAAAAATACCAGATAAAATTTTACAACCTCGACATGATCCTCGCCATCGGTTACCGTGTCCGCTCCCACCGGGGCACGCAGTTCCGCCGGTGGGCGACCGAACGGTTGCGCGAATACCTCATCAAAGGATTCGTCCTCGATGACGAACGGCTCAAAGAAGGGCGAAGCATCGGTGCCGATTATTTCGATGAACTGCTCGAACGCATCCGTGATATACGGGCATCCGAGAAACGGTTCTACCAGAAGATCAAGGATATCTACAAACTCGCCATCGATTACGATCCGCATGCAGAAGCAACCCTTGAATTTTTCAAAATCGTCCAGAACAAACTCCACTGGGCGATCACCGGACATACTGCTGCCGAGATCATCGCGGAACGGGCAAATGCAGAAAAACCGAACATGGGGCTGACGTCATGGAAAGGTGCGAAAGTGAGGAGAGGAGATGTCACGGTTGCAAAAAATTATCTCAACGAACCGGAGATCCGCCAGCTCAACCGCATCATCACCATGTATCTCGATTATGCCGAGACGCAGGCGGAAAGGAAGCACCCGGTCCACATGAGCGAGTGGAAGGAGAAACTGGATGCCTTCCTCCAGTTCAACGAGCAGGAAATCCTCAACGATGCCGGGCACATCTCCATGGAAGTTGCACAGCGTCTCGCTTTGGAAGAATATGACAAGTTTTCAATCAGGAGACTTGCAGAAGAATCTTTTTTACCGGATACCGATTTTGAGCCGGTAAGAAAACTAATCGAACACAAGAAAAAAGACCACAAAAAAACCGGTGACTGATGAGATCATGTTCTGCCCCACCCAGGATTTCCCCCCCATTGCCATAACCCCCCGGTTAGCTCATTGATGCCGCACCATCAACCAAAAAAACAAAAATTTCCCCAAAATTCCCGCGTAAAACCGTTTTTTCGTACGAGTCCCTGCCGCGCCCGATTTCCTCATCAGGCACCCGCCATGAAAAAACCGCGTTACGTGTCCCGATTCCCGCAAAAGCAGGAAAATTACGCAGCAAGACTGCGAAAATTCCCGCAGCGACCGGCAACCTTTTAATCTCCCTTTTGAAAATGTGAAAATATACAATGACAAACGCATTCTGCAGACGGACAGCGAGGAAGATCCGGAAGTTCGGGTACACGAAAAAAGTCGCGGTCCGTTCCTCCCGGTTCATGTACCTCTGGATGCTGTCTGTCAGCGGAATCATCGCCGGCATGCTGTGGAGAACATGGCAGCGGACCCTTTTTGATGACACGTCCCGTGCCCTCCGGCATACACTCGCATGGCTCATTGTCGCACAATCGAAGATCACCGGTACCGGGACATCATCGGGCCCCCGGGCCGTGGACGAGAATGCCCGCTCTTTTCATATACATCGGCATTGACCGCCGGGTCTGCCATCATCCACCGGTGCTGTAACGTTAGCAGCACGCCTGCCATCTCCGTGGTGAACCAGATGCGGCGTCCCTTGTAAGGATCGCGGATGATTCGCCGGCCCGGGGAAAAAATGTGCACGGGGAAGCGGAGACTTCCTGTCGCAGGAGGATGTGAGCAGCTGAATACGTTTACGGGTACCGTACGGTGTCCGTGGATGGCCATAAAAAAGCAAACCATGAAAACAACCACAGGAATGAACGGGCCGGAACCATCGTCGGATGTAATCCTGCCCGGCGTAACAAAAACAGGTGAAGTCGTGTCCGGTGCTGACGGTGCCGGACCAGAGAACAACGAACTGGATTGGGCAAAGCGTCACGTCATGGATACACCCGGGGTAATCCTTGTCGAGCGCAAGACCGAGCTGCTCGGCACCGGGGTGCAGGCCCGGAAGAACCCGCACGAACCGGCAGGACCAGTGATCCGGGCAGACCCGCTCATGGACATGCTCCCCGACGTCCGGGAAGGGTACGGGGACCTTGCCTTCCTGCTCATCGACCGGCAGGATCGGATCGCCAGCCGGCAGAACAAAAAGATCGACCGGCTCTCCCGGCGGCTTGACGAGCTGGAAGCATCGCGGAGGTCCCCATGACAAAACGCATACGGTTTGACGACGCCGGTCCCGCTCTACCTCATCGGGATGGCGATCACCCACGGCGTGAAACTCCGGGGCGGCAAGCTCTTTTAGGATCTCCGTCGTCCGGACGCATTCGCACCACTACCTCATCAAGTACAAGTGCCGTGCCAGAGACGCACAAACCCCCAAAAATATCGAAGCAGCGGAGCAGAGGGCAACCGAACCGGTGCAGCACCCCGACACGTACCGGAGCATGGAGGACGATGGCTGAACCCGGTTCCCCTTCCAACGATATCGCATCCACGGCAGGACTCCTTGCGGGGCCCGGGCAGGTCGTCGAGGTCCGGGCGCTTGCCGACAACGCGGTCCACAGCGGCTACTTCAGTGACTATGCGGCCCTTGCCCGGTCCGTGGCCCCGCTGGATGTAGACCCGGCCGTCCACGGCATCTATATCACGCTGAACCGGGTGAACCCGTCGCTCCTTTCCCGGCGGGCAAACCGGATAAAGATGCGCCTCTCCCGGTCGGACGCGACCACCGGCGATGCCGACATCACCCGGCGGTGCTGGTTCCCCATCGACATCGACCCGGTCCGGCCCAGCGGGGTATCGAGCACGGACGCCGGGCATGCCGCCGCCCTCGCGATGGCGCACGATATCGCGGCTTGGCTCGCCGGCCTTGGCTTTCCGGAGCCCATCCTCGCTGACTCCGGCAACGGGGCCCACCTGCTCTACCGGATAGACCT
>CAVYJD010000020.1:0-87593 GCA_963768785.1 uncultured Methanoregulaceae archaeon | reverse complement strand
GTTATGACCGGCTTTCAACTCGTTTCTCCCTTTCCTGCCCCGGTTCCCGGAAGCAATCCGGAAACTGGTTTCCGGGCTCGCGGAGAATGCCCGGTTCCAGACCCTGCTGGGCGTCACCGGCTCCGGCAAGACATTCACGATGGCAAACGTGATCGCGGCAGCGCAGAAACCAACGCTGGTCATCGCCCACAACAAAACCCTTGCCGCCCAGCTCTACCAGGAGTTCTGTGACTTTTTCCCGAACAACCGGGTCGAATATTTCGTTTCCTACTATGATTACTACCAGCCCGAGTCTTACATCCCGTCAAAAGACCAGTATATCGAGAAAGACTCTGCCATCAACCCCAAGATCGAGATGCTCCGGCTCTCGGCTACTGCATCGCTCTCGTTTCGTCGTGATGTTATTGTCGTGGCATCCGTGTCCTGCATCTTCGGGTTAGGCAACCCGGAGAATTTCCGGAACATGGGTTTTGATCTTTCAGTTGGCCAGAAAATAGCCCGCAATGACCTGATGAGCCGGCTGTTAGATATCCAGTTCGAGCGAAACGACATCGATCTCTCGCCGGGCAGGTTCCGGGTCAAAGGCGACACGATCGATATCGTGCCCGGGTATTTCAACAACATTATCCGGGTTGAGCTGTTCGGCGATGAGATTGAGCGTATCGCCGAAGTGGACAAAAACACCGGGGCAAAAAAAGAGGACCTGAAATATTTCTATGTCTATCCTGCCCGGCACTTTGTCACTCCCGAATCTGCACGAATTGCAGCGATCGCGTCGATCCAGCAGGAACTCGACGAGGTTCTCCCCACCCTAGGCATGATCGAATCACACCGGCTCCGGCAGCGGACAAATTTCGATCTGGAGATGATACGGGAAACCGGTTCCTGCAAGGGGATTGAGAACTACTCCCGGCACTTTGACGGCAGGAAAGCCGGCGAGAAACCGTACTGCCTGCTTGACTATTTCCCCGAAGATTTCCTGATGATCATTGATGAAAGCCACCAGACCATACCGCAGCTGCACGGGATGTATAACGGTGATCGCTCCCGCAAGCAGACGCTCGTGGACTACGGGTTCAGGCTCCCGAGTGCATGCGATAACCGGCCCCTGAAATTCAACGAATTTGAGCAGTATATGACTCAAGCGATCTTTGTGTCAGCAACACCTGGACCATATGAGATTGAGCACTCGACACAGGTAGTCGAACAGATCATCCGCCCGACCGGTCTTGTCGATCCGCTTGTTGAAGTCCGGCCCATTGAAGGGCAGACACTCGATGTGATCAGTGAGGTGCAGAAAACCATTGCCCGGGGAGACCGGGTGCTGGTGACTACGCTCACCAAAAAACTCGCCGAGGAACTTTCCGAATACCTTGCCGATCGCGGGATTAAGACCCGGTACCTCCATTCCGAGATCCAGACGCTCGAACGCACCGAGATCATCCGCGAACTTCGGCTTGGGACCTTTGACGTCCTTGTCGGGATCAACCTGTTGCGGGAAGGGCTTGATATTCCTGAAGTCGGGTTTATTGGGATCCTTGATGCGGACAAGGAAGGTTTCCTCCGCGACGCCAGAAGCCTTATCCAGATCATCGGGCGGGCAGCCCGGAACATCAATGCCAAGGTCGTGCTCTACGCGGATTCCATGACCAATTCGATGAAATCAGCAATATCAGAGACACAACGCCGTCGCACGATGCAGCTTGCCTACAATGCAGAGCACCATATCACCCCGCAGACCATCATCAAGCCGGTCAAGGAAAAGGAAGTTGATATAAAAGATATTAAGCATGTCCCGAAAAGTGAGATCCCCAATGTGGTAATCGAACTGGAAAAACAGATGCGTGACGCGGCAGAAAATCTTGATTTCGAGCGGGCGATTGCACTTCGCGACCAGATAAAAAGACTCAACGAGCGGCTGAAAAATCTCAAAAACCCTGCGTAATCCTAAAAAGAAGAAAGGGGAATTCCACTTATTTTGCCACACCTTTCCCGGGTTCGTTGCCCGGCGGAATCCGCAGTGCCGACCATGTAATAGCGTTTGACAAACTCCCTGACTTTTTCTGATTCAATCCATCCCATGTCAAGCTGGGTGACGATCCGGTCAATCTCCCGTGCCTGAAGAATAATTTTGTCGGTAATATCCCCGGGTGCGAGGCTTGAAAGGCCGATAATTACTGCAAGGGGATTCCGGATATGATCACCAAGAATGGCGAACTGCTCGATATTTTTCTCAATCTGCTCCAGTGCATTTCGTTTAACGACTTCCATCTCTTTGCGGTCGGTGATGTCGATAAAGGATGCCATAATGCAGAGGGGTTTACCTTTTTCATCCCGGACAAGGTTCACCCAGAGCTGGATAGGAAATGTTGAGTTGTCGGATTTTTTTAGGATGCTCTCCCCAAACCATTTCCCTTTTTCCTCAAGTTCTTTGCGGATCGTTTCAATCCTGTTCTGCGTCACGAGAAACGCCCGGACATTTTTTCCGATTATTTCATTCTCATCTTTGAAATTCATCATCCTGAGCAGGGAGTGGTTTGCATAGGTGATATTGAAATCGAGATCGAAAATCCAGATGGCATTGATGGAAGAACTGATTGCATGGTTCCGGATCAGGAGTGATTCCTCTGCCTCTTTGCGGTCGGTAATATCAACAATGGTGCAGACAAACTGGTTCTCGGGCAGCATCCCCGCTGACAGAATAACCCAACGGGATGCCCCGGATTTTGCACGGAACTGGGTTTCAACATTTTCTGCATTTCCCTGCGGTCCAAGTTGTGCAAAAAACTTTTCCTTGTCGGCTGGATCTACCCAAAGTTCTGCGAATGAACCGGGGGAAATTTCACCTGGCTGGTACCTGAGAATGCCGGCAAACCGGGAGTTTATCTCCTTAATTGAAAGGTCAGGGAGATCTACAAGGCCGATTCCTGCTTCCGAATGTTTGAAAATGCCCCGGTATTTGATCTCATTTTTCCGCATGTGGGATGCCAGGCTTGATACAACCGCAGCGACACCCAGCAATACAAAACAGGTGATGCAGGACGCTGCCAGTTGGCTGAGCAGTCCGTCCGTGATAAGGTAGACTAGAACGATGTAGATCACGGAAATGATACTGGCAAACAGGAGCCCCCGGTGGGGATAGCAGTACGCAGCGATGACAACTGGGATATACAGGAGATGTGGCGCGACGCTGTCGTTTCCGGTATAAAGACTTAAGATGTTGATAAGCAGGGCGAGAATGGCGGTATTTACAATAACAAAAAGCCAGAAATCAACAAAACTTTCTTCCATCCCGGAAAATAATTTACCGTTTTCCATCAATTGCCCCTTCAAACAAAATGACCGGTGAACCTTTTCGAGGCAGATGCACCGTCATCTTCATCTATGAGACTTAATAGTTAAAATCCTTATTAATAGTTTATGATCTGACCTTTGTAAAAAACTTGAGATATGGCCTGATATTGGAAGTTGGGCTCGAAATGCTCCTTTTTTTGAGTAAGTAGATTTTTACATGGTTAATCAATTTATATTGTTTCCAAATTCAGCAGAACCTGTATCCAGAGAGATCATCACAGCATTCCCGCACAGACCCCGTTTTAACCGGACGGTGCCCTGTAAAGCATTAAAAAAGGATCCTTCACGAATGAATAAAAAACAAAAAGTCCTCTCTCCTTTAGAGGGTAAAAAGAATATTTTTTCGGTACTGGAGAAAACCTTTTTTCCTGCTACGCAACCCCCCCTTTTGCGCCACCAGTCCCCCAAGGGGGAGACGGGGCTCAAGGGCGATGATGCCGGAACTAAACTATCGCAAACGGGGGTGCCACAGCGGCGGGGGCGAAGGCAGGGATTGCCGGAGCCCTCGAGGAGCGTTATTGCAGTTTAATCTGATGATTTCTCCGGAGCCATTTTTTCCTGCCACCGGCAATCAAACTTTTTTTAAAAAACTCTTCGTTGATCCTGGATTTGTGTCCTCTTCATCAGATTCAGGAAAATTTTCCTGATATTCCCTACTGCCGTTATCCGAACCCCCACTGGGCAAGCGTCGTGTGCGAGGGATCGATATCGGTCCATGTCCAGCCGAGTGCTTCGATGATGCGGGAGATGGGCTGTTCGATCGTCTTTTCAAGCATTAGTTCCCAGTCCGGGACAAACTCCTTTGGCACCTGGTCGCCGTACTCAAAACAGAGCACGTCGGTCTTGGGATATTTTGAGGTCACGGTCTTGATGTAGATGCGTTTTGGCTTGCTCCCCTTGCCAAACTCAGTATGCAGGTGCAGGTTTGCATACCGGGCGCCCCGCACCTGCACATCGTCAGTCTCGTAATCGTCAAGGGCTTTGCCGATACCCCCCGGGATACCGATCTCGTCAAGCGTGTACTTCCCGGCCCGGTATTTCGTAATGATATCAGCAAGGTACGACTTGATCTCCGGGTAGCCGGTCCCGGCAAGGATCATTTCCATGACCCGAGTCTGCACGACTTTGGTGATCTGCGGCGTATCTGACCGGCGGATCTCAAAGCCGACAATATCGATCTGGTTGACCTCTTTACCCTCTTTCCAGACGAGCTGGCCCGCATACCGTTTCTTTTTCCCCGCCTGGAAAAACCGTGCATAAATTTTTTCAAACTTGATGGAGAAGAAATGCGTATCGGCGTTGAGCTCGCGTTTGGCAAACTCCTGGTAACTCCCGTTCAACGCTTTTTCAATCACCCGG
The DNA here is from genome assembly GCA_963768785.1 of uncultured Methanoregulaceae archaeon. Taxonomy (GTDB): domain Archaea; phylum Halobacteriota; class Methanomicrobia; order Methanomicrobiales; family Methanospirillaceae; genus Methanoregula. Next base: position 82,880 of record CAVYJD010000020.1, on the reverse strand, counting down.
GCCGTCTCGATCGTCTTTTCTATGGAGAGCGGCGGCAGGTGCACCATGCAGGAATCCGTATCCCCGTAGATTACCGTGTACCCCTGCTGTTCGATGATCTTTCGCGTATGCTCGATGATTGCCCGTCCCACGGACGTTACCGCTGCCCCGATCTCCCGGTCAAAAAGCCGGAACCGGGTGTACCCTGACACGCCATAGTACGTGTTCATGATCACCTTGAGCACATTCTGCTGCATATCGTAGGTGATATACTGGGGAGATCCAAACGGGAACGTGTTCCTGAGCGCTTTTTTCTCATCGCGTTCTTTTAAGAGTTCGGATAAGATGCTCCGGGTAAGCCCGTCCGGTTGTTTCCTGAACCGGATGCCGTTTGGCGCGACCAGTTCTCCGTTGGGATCTTTAGTCTCGGGTGAGGCGTTGATCGTCATCATCGCCATCGGGTAGAGCGATTTGAGGTCGAGCACGATCACATTTTCGCGGACACCCTTGCTGGGCTCAAAAACGGTGGCGCCTTCAAACTCCTCTGCATTGGCAAATCCTTTGGACGGGAGGACATATTTTCCGTGGGCTTTTCGGAGGATGTAAACATCGATCACACTGGATGAGTTGAGCGTTTTGTCAAGCGGGCAGCCGACATAGCGGGCAATCTCCCGGTAAAACTCGATAATATTGTCTTTTTTATTGATGCCGACGCAGAGTTCAACATCCTTGAAGTTATACTCGACAAGAAGCGCCGGCTGTTTTTTCCAGAGGTCCGAGATCGTTCCCGTGTAACGGACTTTGCGCTCGCCAAGTTCCTCTTCGGCAACCGCATCAAGCCGGTACGACTCTTTTAAGGAGGAATGCATCTTTTTGTACGCAGAGAGCAGGTCAAAAACCGCTCGTCCCCGCAGGGCGCTGCGCTCGGTCATTCCCGGCAACCGTGCGAGTATGACCGGGGAGATGCCGAGTTTGTCCATCCTGCCGGTGATATAGGGGATATCGAAATCGACAAAATTCCAGCCGGAGAGCACATCCGGATCGCGGGCGGCAATATATGCGGCAAATGCCTTGAGCATCACCGTCTCGTCCGCGTACGTGCAGACTGTGTGGGTGCCCTGCCGGAAACACCCGTTCACCAACCCGCCGCTTTTTTCCTGTGCAACGATGTCTGCCGGCATCCCGGTGCCGCCGAGCAGGAATGTCGTATAATCGTTATCAAACGAATCCCAGCAGGTGATGCAGATGATCGCGTCTCGCCCGGTATCGGGAAAACCCCGCTCGTCCTCGCACTCGATATCGATCATGCATACCCGTGCGGGTGCGTCGACTTCTGTTGGCACCAGCGCGTGGTAATCGACGGTTGTTGCTGGCACAGACACCGCTCCGGTAAGCCCGGTATCGATCATGAACCGGGTGGCAAACGGGATGTCGGCTTCAAAATGACGGTACCGATCCCGCACATCCCGGACATCTCCCGGGCGTTCAGTATACAGGCGGCTGAGCGGTTCATTCCGGATCGAGCGGTATATGGTGCCGGGTTCGACGGTTACCTGTGAAGGGTGGGCCGTTCCGGCAGCCTGTTCTGCCGGCACGTAGAAATATGGCCGAAAACCGGTCACATCGATACGAAGCGCGTCACCTTTTGCATTTCTTCCAAATATATGGATGATCGGGCCACCGGGAGCGTTGCTGTACTCCACCTGGTTTATCGCGACGGCAAGATCGTTTATTTCTTCATCCATGCACGGTTTGATCATGCACGTATTGGAAAGAAGAGCCTCTGTCGTCATATCATCGCACCACTTTTGCGGGTCAGATCTGCAACGAACTGGCCTGCTTTGGCCATTTTCCCCTGTTCCCAGTCATCAAGAGGCCATTCCTGGACCGCGTGAATACCGTCCCTGCCCACACGCACGGGCACGCCCAGCGAACAACCGTGTATCCCGTATTCTCCATCAAGGATGGTGGAGCAGGCCACCAGTTCCGGTGAATCGGAAAGGATCATCCGGATCAGGTGGACTATGTGGAGTGCCGGACCAAAAACCGTGCCGCCTTTGCCCTTGATCACCTCCATGCTCGAGTTCTGGAGTTCGTGTAAAATTTCTTCCCGCATCGGGGTATCGATCTTTTGCGAGAGTGTAGAAAAGATCGGCACCTGGTGCTCGCCATGCTCACCAAGAACAAAGGGAAAACCGGTAATCCCTCGTTTGTTCAGGGCAATGCCAAACCGGGCGCTGTCCAGCTGCCCGCCAAACCCGATGCACCGCTCACGGGGAATCCCGGTCAACGTATGGAAAAGAAAATTATTCACATCCATGGGATTGGTAACGGTGATGAGGATACCGGAAAAATCCCGGAGCAGCGCGGCGCACTCCTTTGTTGCCGGCAGGTTGGTGGCAAGGAGATCGGCACGGCTTTTCACGGAGGGATCGCGGGGCATGCCCGCTGCAAAGACACAGATATCTGTGTTGTTAAGATCGTTTTTGTCTGTTGAGATGGATATTTTGAGTCCTGTATGTTCCAGGTCGAGCACCTGTGCGTTCAACAGGTCCTTCGACTGGTCGTAGAGGACCAGTTCGTCCACCTTCAGGAGAGTTGCAGCGAGATAGGCGACCTCTCCCCCTATCCTGCCAACCCCGGCAACTCCAAGACGTGTCATTTACGGTACAATGTAGGTATGCAGGTAATAATAAAGGGCATCAAAGCCGGCAGGTTTAGTGGCAAATTTTGCTTTGTAGAACTCCCCTCAAAAACAGAATTGTATCGACAAAAAAAATCTATAGGGCCGTGCCTCCCTGCTATATTAGGCGCATACCTGGTGAGGAGACAATAGAGAGCCAGCAAACCCGTATATCGGGTTTGTTGAATTATCTTCCGGTTTAATCAATGATTCCAGAATTTTCTCCTTCTCATCTGAATTCTTAAAAAAAACCAATACCCGGTACCTGATAAAATCCGATTGTACGCCATTCCGCGCTAAAAAAAGGGATAATCATGAAGATGTGAAGACAATCAGCTGGGCAAGGCCGTCCCGCAGGTCGCCGTGGCAGTATTCAATGCCGCCGATGAGGGTCGTGACCCAACGGGAGTCAAAATTCCCCTTGGTATAGCCGCAAACCATGCTCTTTCCTTCCACCATATTCCGCACTTCGGTCGGCTCGCTGGCGTTCATCTTCACCATGGTCTTGAGCAGGGCACAATCGGACGTGGACTGGTAGGAGAATGTCCCGACTGCGTTGGTGACAGTCAGGTTCATTGCACGGCAATCGTTTGCCGCGGCAATGAATGCAGCCGGATCCTGGGTTGTTCGCCGGTGACTGGTTGGGTGTCGTGCAGCCTGCGCAGAGCACAGCGATGACGATGGCCGCCAACATGGCAGCGGATAGGATTAGGGCCCGGGTTCCGCATACGGGCGTCATGGCGATCCGCCTCCCGTGGAGGCAGCTTCTTTGGCAGAATCCGTCAGGAAATTGCAAGTCCTATCACAGAGCGTTGCATATAGGCGCGCTATTGCGGCCTTCTTTGAATCGGAGTACATTTTTGAGAAATCCTGGCCAAAGACGTTTTTGATCACTGATGGAATCTCGGAGTTCGCCTCGGAGATGGCACCGCTGTTGGACTGCGTGGGCAATGTGCCGAAGTTACCCCTCCGTGCAATATACATCTGAAGATCATTGGCCGTGTTCTGGGCGTCCCTGCTTGCCATCGCTGTATTGAGATACTGGTTATATTCATCATACTTATGCTGGGATTTTTTCAGTTCGGCCATACCAATGTTCGCGTCGTAGTTGTTTGGGTCCCTCGACAGGATTGCCTGCAGCTCGTTCTCAGTCTGTTGACTCAGATCCGTAATCCTGTTCCTGCGCCCATCGGAGCTCATACCATCGTTTGCGGCAAACAGGTTCGCAAACCGGGGAGTTATATCATTGACATTCTGGGTATACTGAAGGTCGGTGAGGGTATTGAGATCCTGTTGGGCTTTGGCGATATCCGTGGCCAAGTTATTTGAAGCCGGGGCAACGGTCGGCACGACCGGGACCACTGCGGGTGCCGGGCACCCGTTTTGGTTTACCCCGTTCAACGTGGTAGTCCCGTCACATGAACCATCAGGCCCGGAGTAGGACCAGCTGTACTTCCCGGCAAAGGCAGAGCAATCTGTGGTAAAGAAAAGATCATACCCCGAGAGTTGCGAGCTGCCCGGTGGATCTGCGACTGTCCTTCCCGGGAAATGCAGGATGTTTGGCGATGCAAACGTTCCTTCTGACTTGCCATGCCCGACATCGTCCATCACGGCCGTCCCGTTGGCAAACATTATCTTGAGCGTGAATTGGTTGCCAAATGAGGTATCGCACCCGGTTTCCGTTACCGTCACTACCCATGCCTGCGTCCCGCTGTACGTGCTCCAGCTCCATGGTGGCAGCTCGACATCGGCTGCAACCGGCACTACAATAAGGACGAGAATGACCAATACCCACCCACTCTTAATCATACTAATGATTGTGTGGGAAAGGTGCACTATAAATTGATATCTGCAAGACTGTGAAAAAATCCTCAATGAGAATACGAAACGACAATAGTGAGATCATTTCCATCAGGTACCATCGCCACACATATATACTCCGCCAGATAATCGGTTGCCTATCGGATGACTATCACCGGATAGGTGCTTTCTGGAGGAATTAATCAATGGATACATTCACTCTCATAATCAGTGCAGTAATTTTGATTGTTGTTATTGCGATTCTCGCCATGACAATACGGATTGCCAACCAGTGGGAGCGGGCAGTGGTACTGTTCCTGGGAAAATTTATTGGCGTCAAGGGCCCCGGGTTGTTCCTGATTGTCCCGTTCCTGAGCCGGGTCGCGTACATGATCGATCTCCGGGTTATCACCACATCGTTTACCGCTGAGCAGACCTTAACAAAAGACACGGTCCCGGTCAATGTGGATGCCGTGCTATTCTGGCAGGTAGTCGATGTCGAGAAATCTGCGCTTGAAGTCAAGGATTACAAGGATTCAATCTCCCTGGCATCGCAAACCGCGCTCCGGGATGTTATCGGCAAAACCATTCTTGCCGATATGCTTACGGGGAGGGAAGCAATTGATGCGGAACTCCAGAGACTGATTGGGAGCCGTGTCAGTGGGTGGGGCATCAAAATCCTTGTCTGTTGAGATCCGCGACGTGGTTATACCGGGTGCGCTCCAGGATGCAATGTCCATGCAGGCACAGGCAGAGCGCGAGCGGCAGGCCCGTGTTATTCTCGGGGACTCTGAACGGCAGATTGCCGAGAAGTTTGAACAGGCTGCAAAGAGTTACGAGAACAATCCTACCGCTCTCCATCTTCGGGCGATGAACATGCTGTACGAAGGATTGAAAGGCGGGCAGTCAACCATTGTCATTGTTCCGTCAACCGCTCTCCAGACCATGACACTCGGGGACACAACGGGAACCATCGCTCTTGCAAAAATGATTGGACAAGAGCAGAAAAAGCAGCCGGATCACGAACCGCAACCGCCGCAATGAAAATATGTGACGGGCATCAGTCATTTCAATAATTTTTTTCTGCTCTGTTGAAATCCTAAAAGAAACATAAAGCCGCTCCTGGATGCTCTTGTGTATTCGTGCTTCCCCCACAGTCGCTTGAGTATTACATAATCGATTTGATAACCATCAGAATGTTGATGAAAAACCTCAAGCATAATTGGGGGTAAAGGGGTGCGCCCCCTTGGCCCCCGCGTAAAATTAAAGTTTTCAAACAACATTCTTGCCCAGCGAGGCTCCGGCGAGGCGGCCGAGCGACCCCCGAGGGGGTGGGCTTGCTCATACTATTGACTATTTTTGTGAAATGATTTCGGGATAGGACAAGTTCCCATGAGGCCATTTAAAAAAGATGCTCTTTATTATAAATAACGACCATTTCCTGATGAATGGTTGTGATCAGACCAGGGCCGGTGACGGTGGGAGGTGTCGCACTCGACAACCATCTCCTGCTCGCGGCTGGCGTCCTTGGAACTACGGGAGCATCACTGGCACGAATGCTTCAGCTGGGCGCCGGGGGCGTTGTTACCAAATCAATTGGCCCGGAGCCAAAAGACGGACATGCCGGGCCATGTGTTGCGGTACTCGATGAGGGTCTCTTAAACGCGATGGGGCTGCCGAATCCTTCGAAGGACTTTATTGAAGAATTAGAGCCTGTTGCGAAAAAACCGGTGATTGCCAGCATATTCGGCGGCACACCGGCAGAATTTGCGCTTGTGGCCGGGTGGTTTTTAGGCCGGGTAGCAGGGTTTGAGCTTAACCTGTCCTGCCCGCATGCGGAAGGGTATGGAGCGGCAATCGGGACCGATCCGGCACGTGTCGAAGCCTGTACCCGTGCGGTGAGCACGCTTGGTATGCCGACCTGGGTGAAACTGACACCTAATGTGACCGATATTACCGAGATCGGGAAAGCGGCGGAACGTGGCGGGGCAAGCGCGATCGTTGCGATAAATACGGTAAAAGCGATGCGCATCTCTACCGGGCTCCGGCGCCCGGTGCTCGGGAACCGGTATGGTGGTCTTTCGGGCAGCATGATCTTCCCTGTTGCCGTACGCTGCGTCTATGAACTTTATGAAGCCTGCAAGATCCCGATCATCGGGTGCGGGGGCATTGCGACAGCGGACAACGTGGTTGAGATGATGATGGCCGGGGCGTCTGCGGTGGAGATCGGGAGTGCTGTAAGGAACGATGTCGTCATCTTTGAAACGATTAAAAAAGACCTGTACGCAAAGAAGGGGATCCCCCCGGAAGAAATTATAGGGTGCGCCCATGCCTGAACAGACTGCCTACCCCTGCCCCAATCATCCAGATCCGGAATGAAACCCCGACGACAAAAACCTTTTTCTTTGAACCGCCGTTTACTTTTGTCCCCGGGCAGTTTGTGATGGTATGGATTCCCGGTGTCGATGAAATACCGATGGCACTTTCTGCGGCAAATGGTATTACCGTTCAGAAAGTCGGCGATGCGACTAGTGCCCTGTTCGACCTGAAGATTGGCGACCGGATTGGTGTACGCGGGCCGTTTGGGAACGGTTTTACCAAAGGTGAAAAAATGCTTGCAATTGCCGGGGGCGTCGGTGCAGCACCTATCCTTCCCCTTGCCCGGGCCGATTGTATCATGACGCTTCTGTTGGGGGCACGGACAGAGACGGAACTGCTCTTTGTCGACCAACTGGATGAATTTACTGATGTGATCATCGCGACCGATGATGGTTCGATGGGGCAGAAAGGATTTGTGACGTCGCTCATGGATGACCTGAATCTTGGAGCGTATGACCGGATTGCCGTCTGCGGCCCCGAGATGATGATGAAATCGGTGCTTGCCAAAGTTGATGAAAAAGGGCTTGCAACAAAGACTGAATTTTCCCTTCATCGGTATATGAAATGCGGTGTGGGTGTCTGCGGGTCCTGCTGCATTGACCCGACCGGTCTGCGGGTCTGTCGCGACGGCCCGGTCTTTAACGGTGACGTGGTAAAAAACAGCGAGTTTGGGAATTACACGCGGGATGCGAGCGGCCGCAGGAAAAAAATATGAGGTTGCCGTAATTTTTTTTTCGTTTTCCTGATATAATGAGACAAGAGAACATACCGTTTTTTTAAATGATTCTGGTTATTCGGTTTTCCCCGTTGTATCTTAAAAAAAAATTTGATGGTTGAACTGCCACTCTCACCTTATTTTTATGGTAAACCGGGCCAGACTGTTCTCCAGTCTACTTTGTGAACCTGAATGCACCTTTGGGTACATTGATCTCAAACCGTGCACCTTTTCCGGTCTCCCCGTTTTCAATGATAGTAAGACCCGTGATACTAAGGATCTCTGATGCAAGGAAAAGCCCATAACCGGTATTCCTGAAATATTCACGCTTGAATATCCGTCCCTTTGCCGCAGCCGGGACACCTACCCCATTGTCTTCATAGACAAGTGCAAGATCTTCCCCTCTCATCACCGTGGAGAACCGGATGACCGTCGCGTGCTCTCCATGCCGCAGGGTATTCTCTACTAAGTTGTAGATCACCTTGACAAACAGGGAATCTACATATAGCTCCAGATTGTCAATATCCTGTTCGATACTGATACCCTTTAAATCGAGATCGGTCACCGCATCGTCAATGACAGAAGCCACATTCTCCCACTGGGGTGCGCTGGAGCCGATATGCTGGTAGTCGCGGGTGAACTGGATTTGGTTCTGGATCAGCTGGGTGACCTGTTCAATCTTTTTTAAATGCTCAAGGATTTCGGGATCTTTGACCATTTCCTGCGTGAGCGAAAGATACATAACGATCGCAGTAATCTGGTTGAGGATATCGTGACGGGTAATGTTGGAGAGCGTATTGAGCTTCCGGTTTGCGAGCTGTATTGCTGCTTCAAACCGCTTACGCTCCTGAATTTCGCTTGAGAGTTCTGCATTTGCCCGCTGAAGATCGCTTGTCCGCTCCGCAACCCGCCGCTCAAGTTCGTCCCGCGATTTTGCGATAACCTGTTCGGCAAGTTTGCGTTCGGTGATATCAATAGCCGAACAGATGACAACATTATTCGGTGTGACCGATGAGGTAATCAGGAACTGGCGGATTACACCGTCCTGCCGGGTAAAGTACATTTCCATGTCGCCGGGCAGGGTGCCTTGGCTGATATGGGTGAGGAACCGGTCCCGTTCAGAAGTGTCCTTGAGAATACGGGACAAATTTTTACCGATCAGATCCTCCCGGTCATATTTCAGCATCCTCGCGCATTTTCCGTTCATCTCATTGATGAGCAGGGAGCTAAGTTCAAAGGTAAAAATTCCTGCCTGGGAATTTTCAAAGATTCCCCGGTATTTTCTTTCTTCTTCACGGAGCCCTTCTGCAAACGATGACGTGACAACGCCAATAGTAACAAAAATAACAAACCATGCCGTAGATACTGCGATAAGCGGGAGATTCAGATTGGCAAAGTAGTACACCAGTATAAGGAAGATTGCGCTGATAAACACTGAGAAGATTACCCCCCGGTTTGGATAGAAATAGACAAACAGGATGATGGGGAGGAAATAGAGGAACGGGAACACATCGTAAATGCCGTGCGTGAGCGAATAAACCGTTGAGACAATAGCAATAAGGATCGTCACCACTATAGTGACCCCCCAGTAGATCTTCCGTTTTGTCTCAATGCTTATCGTCATTGGTCATCCTCATCCGTATTCGTGTGCTCCGATAGCATAGTATCTTCCTTTTTCCGGCGTTTGCTAATCTCTGCACGAAGGTCTTCGTTAATCTTTTCAAGATGTGCAGTGCGCTCCCGTACCTGTTTTTCAAGATCTTCAAGTGTCTGCCGGATTTCTTCATCAGCGATCTTGCTGCCGGTAATATCTATAACTGAACATATAATCTGTTTTTTTGTAACGATGACTGCAGAAACAAAAAATCGGAGAACTCCCTTATCTTTTCTTGTAAAGAGACCTTCAGTATTCACGCTCGTTTTTTTGGTGATAACGTCAGAAATAAAATCGTCGCGCTCCGGTGTAGCTGGCCATATTTCTGAAAGGGTTTTTAAGAGAAGATCATCACGGTTGTATTTCAGCCACCGGGCGCATTTTGGGTTGATATCGCAAATCTTCTGGGACTCAATATCAATGCAGATTATACCGTCAACCGAATTATCAATAATCTGGCGGATCCGGGCTTTTTCTGCGAGGAGCTGGTTTGCATACGATGATGCAACGACGGCAATGGCCATAAAAATAGCAAACCATGCCGTGGATACCGCAATAAGAAACGTATTGAGCGAGCCGAACAGGTAGACAAGACTGATAAACAGGACGCTGGTACAGAGCGCAAAAATAACGGCATGTTTTGGGTAGAAATAGACAACGAGAATGATGGGAAGGATATAGAGGAACGGAAAAACCTCAAAGACACCATGGGTGAGCGAGAAAATTGTGGAAAGGACTGCGCCGATAAGAGCCGCCGCGAGGATAAACAGGCGCAGACCTTCCTCATATTCTTTGGACAGATGTTCCATGTTTTCTAAAATCTCCACATAACCATAGGGATTCCGGATGTACTCTGCTTATCTTCTACTCTTTTGTGTTATTACATATATCTTTATATTTCCCATTCGCGGACAGGGCAGACCCCGATTTTGGCAAATCTTTCATGAACCCGGCCGGTATTGACCCTTTAAAAAAAGTCATGCCGGCATAAGAACCGACGGCCAATTTATTCGTCGCCGGATTCCTGCATCTTCATCCGTGCCAGTTCTTCGATCTTGTTGATGTTGGTAAATGTCGCCAGTCCGGGGTCCAGACGGCGGATTTCTGCAATCGGAACATACCGGGTGTGTAAACTTTTTATCATGAAACGCAGTGAAAGCGAATCATGGGATTCCAGGTAGGAAAGGAGAGACGAGCGGCGGTATACTGCATGGAGCGGTTCAAGCATTTCCGGATTCCATTGAGGAATCACCGCATCATAGCCGTCAATCTCATCAAATAGCCGTGCGACAACTGCAGGATTGACACAGGGCATATCGCAGGCAGATACAAAGACAACATCTCCCAGTGCGGCAAGAGCGCCTGCATGAAGTCCTCCAACCGGTCCTAACCCTTTGCGAATATCGGTGATGCACCGGACCCCGTAAATTCCCTGAAAACGACGGCACTGGTCAGGATCGCGGGCAACAAGGATGATCTCATCTGCGACCGTTTTTAAGGATTCAACCAGTCGTTCGATAAAGGTCTTTCCCCGGTAGGTGAAAAAATATTTCTCCTGCCCGTTTGCCCTTCGTGCCTCTCCCCCGACAAGAATAATTGCAGATTTCACGTGAGGTCTCCTTTTCCGCCAAGCGATTCCCTGAACCGGATAAGGTCAACAATGCAGGAGTTATAGGGTGTGGGAATGCCATGGGCACGACCTTTTTCCACGACAGCACCATTGATGAAGTTAATCTCCGTCATTCTTCCTTTGGTGATGTCCTGCAGCATCGATGAATGGTGCAGTGCGGTTGCCGGTAACTGTACGGTGCGCAGGTATGCAAGATATTCATCAGCATTTTTCCATGGCAGGGTCACGCCTTCAGCGGTGACAACCCCAAACCCCTCTTTGATGATCTGCTCTATGATGCGCCACGATGCTGGATGGGTAAGTTTTCCATACGGCACTCCCATCACCGCTCCAAGCGGGTTGAGGGCACAGTTATAGAGCGTCTTTGACCAGAGATCCGATTTGATCTCCCGGCTGCCTTCTACCCGCATCCCGGCAGAACGGACAAGTTCAACCAGACGTTCCACACCTACGTCCATGCCCGACGGGAACCGGCCGAGTTTCATTGGACCGGCTTCTACCGAAACATATACCCCGGCATCCCCCCGCCACTCAAAGCCGGTGATGATCATACCGCCAATCACCCGGTTCGTGTACCGGTTTATAATTTCCTCGTTACCAATCCCGTTCTGGAGGCTGACGGTTTCTGTATCCTGGATAACTTCCGCATACTGCCGGCAGACTGCTTCTGTGTCCTGTGACTTTGAGGTGATGAAAATATAGTCATAGCGATCTCCTTCCGGAACGCGGTCTGAAACACTGAGCTGGTATACCTCTTCGCCCCAGATCCCTGTCAACGCAAACCCGCCGCTGGTGATCGCATCAGCGTTTTTTTTCCGCGAAACTGCGTGCACGTCGCAGATTTTAGAGAGTTTTACGGCGACACAAAGGCCGACCGCACCCGCACCTAGCACCAGAACTTTCATTGTATGATACCTTCACCCTTAAGCGGTTGGCTTGAAACCCCATGAGGATTACCCGGAATATAACGGTTCGCCATCATTTATTTCCCCCTTTTAATAAGGCTTTTTTCTCCATTGCCTGCAGTTGCTCCTTGATCTCAACAGACGGGGTAAAACCGCCAATCCCGTCTTTTGCCACGACACGATGGCACGGTACAATGAGTGGTGTCGGGTTGTGCGCCATCGCACGCCCCACCACGCGGGGGGATGTCCCGACAATCGCAGCAATCTCCCCGTACGTTGCTGTTGTGCCGTAGGGTATCTGCTGGACCGCCCGGTAGATGTGTGCCGCAACCTGATCCCCGTCGCAGGCGATTGTCGGGAGCACCGAGAGGTTGATGACCTGTCCGGCACAGTACCGGAGAACCTGCACCGGCACCGGGCCCGGAATACCCGTTGTCGCAAACCGAACCCGGTGAATGGTTGTCCCATCGCTCCAGACATGGACATGCCAGAGCCCGAACCGGCACGATCCTCCGGTCACTTCCATGCGGCAATCAGCTCCCGGAAGCGTACAAGGTCACATTCCACCATCTCTTCCTGCATCCACGAAGGCAGTGCCGTGCGCACCCGTGGTTCCATGAACCGGCGTTCACCCAGTACCAGCACCCCACGGTCTTCCGGCGTGCGCAATACCCGGCCCAGCGCCTGGAGTGCACGGTTAATTGCCGGGCAGCGTGTAGCAGAGGAACTCTCCCTCGTTGCCGTACTTGTGCCGGAAATACTCGATGATCATCCGGCGGACGCGGGTGAACGGTGCAAGAGGAAGCCCGATCACCATCGCACCGGAGAGCATCTCCCCCCGGTAATCGAGCCCTTCGCTCCATTTTCCGCCGCAGACCGCAAACATGATCCCGGATTCCCCCTGTGATGGGAGGGAGAGGAACTCGTTCAGTGCGGCACCGGCATTTGCCGCATCACGGGGTTCGATAAACACTTTCCTCCGGCTGATATGAGGAGCGGCAAGCGCTGCATATGACTCCAATATCTGGTAACTGGGGAAATAGATCGCCCGGTTTTTCTTCAGGGATGCAAAAGCGGTGATGTAGTGCACGATCTTATCGGAGTTCTGTGCATTCTGCCGCAGGGAAAAGGCGGTGGTGATATCGGTAGCACCGCATATTAACCGGTTTTCTTTCGGGAATGAGTTGGGCATCGCGAGCGTTGCCACTGGTGCATCGTTGAAATAGAGGCGCCGGTAACTGTCAACGGGCGAAAGCGTACCCGAAATGAGGATACAGCAGGCATGTGCCGAGCAGATCTCGGTCAGCGGAGCAGACGGGTCAATGTTGCGCACTTCAAGAATAATCCCTTCTTCTGTTCTCCGGTAGATTGTCAGGTACGCCGGATTGCGGGCGGACTGGGACAGCCGGTAGAGAAATGCCGTCAGCCGTTCAATTGCGGTCTCCCGGTACTCCCCGGCTTTTTGATTTCTTTCCCGGATTGTTTCGGCAAGCCCCATCAGCTCATCGACTATCTCATCCATGTCCTTGTAGAGCGAGCCTTTCACGATCATCCGGTCAAAGATCCCGGGATCAAACCAGTCTTCAGGCTCAGGGGAATTTGCCAGCCCCCGGATAAAGTCCGTGAGCCGGGGGAGGACGTGCTGGACTGCTTCTGCCCCCGTATAGTGCCGCTTCATGCCGGAGAGTTCCCGGGTTGCCTGCTCGAGGTCTTTTTCTTCCAGTTCGACGCTCTCGATGGACTGGATCACGTCCCCGCAGTTATGTGCCTCATCAATGAGGAGCATGATGTCCTGGGACTCCACATTCAGGCTGGCATACAGTTGATCCCGTATCTCGCGATCGAACAGGTGATGGTAGTTGAGGATAATTACATCCGCATTCTTGGCGGCATGCATCATCAGCTCATACGGGCAGATGTCCCCGGCAAATCCGGCGAGCTCCTGCGGCCTGATCGCGTCTGCCAGCACCCGCTCGGATTTTGAGCGGACGCTTGTCGAAGGCACCATCTTTACCCCGCCGGTATCGCCCGGGACAAACATTTTGCTCGCGATAAAATACGGGCAGATGATCGGGTGTTCCCGGTCCATGCGCCGGATCTGCTGGACGATGAACGGGTCTTTTGAGGGCACAAGTGATCCTTTCTCCGCCCGGTCCCGCATCAGGGCAGACGAGAACTGTTTCACACCCTCGCACCGTCGGTAAATATCACCTTCGCCACCCAGCGGGCACATGCTCTTTTTCCCGACCAGATACACGGTCTTTAATTTCGGCTGTTTCTTTTTCACCAGCGAGAGTTCCCGGATAAACGTCGTGAGCTGGCTGACGGTGCGCACGGCAATGACAATTTTTTTCCCGTTGCGCTCCGCAAGAAGGGACGCAACCACGCTTGACTTTCCGCTGCCGGTGGGAGCATCGATCATCCCGATGCCGCCTTGTGCGGCGCATTTCCGGGCAAAGTCGAGCATGCGACGCTGGTGGGGACGGTACTGATCATAGGGGAAGAACGAGTCAAGCGTGTCCATCAGGATAGATGTTGGCGTCCGGAGGTTTTATGGGCGTCGGCACGGGTGGTGAATGTGATGCCGGTAGATTTCAGGGAGTCCACATCATGCCGGACAGGCGCACCGGAAATATTGTGAAATATAATATCGTTCAACAACAGATCTGATCACATGGCAGTCCACCCCATCGAGTACCGGTATGGAACCGCGGAGATGCGTGCCGTCTGGAGCGAGGAGAACCGGTTCTCCTGTGTCGTAGCCGCGGAGGTTGCGCTTGCTCAGGCAGAATCAGACTATGGCATGATCCCACCTGATGCAGCAGCCGCTATACGGGAACATGCCCCGTCCGCATCTCTTGCCCGGGCAAAAGAGATTGAAGAAGAGATCAGCCACGATATGATGGCGATTGTCCGGGCAATTTCGGAAGTCAGCGGGGATGCCGGCCGCTGGGTGCACTATGGAGCAACATCGAATGACATTCTTGATACGGCAACCGGGCTCCAGATAGGTCAGGCGCTTGACCTGATCGATACAAAACTTCGTCTGCTGCTTGGGGTGCTGCTCCGCCAGGCTGACGAGACAAAAACCCTTGTTGCGGTTGGGCGGACGCACGGGCAGCACGGGGTGCCGACAACCTACGGCCTCCGGTTTGCGATTTGGGCAAGCGAGGTTGGGAGGCATATCGAGCGGCTCGAACAGATGCGCCCTCGTGTTGCTGTTGGCCAGATGACCGGCGCGGTGGGGACACAGGCAGCGCTCGGGCCAAAAGCGATGGAGGTGCAGGCTGCGATGATGAAGGAACTCGGGCTCTCTTCGGTGGATGTTTCAAACCAGGTGATCTCACGGGACCGGTACGCGGAATACTTCATGTTCTGCGCGAATGTTGCCACGACGCTTGACAAGATTGGTATTGAGATCAGGACCCTCCAGCGCACTGAAATTGGCGAAGTGGAAGAAGCATTCGGGGCAAAGCAGGTGGGATCTTCCACCATGCCACACAAGCGGAACCCGATCAAATCCGAGCAGGTATGCGGGCTTGCCCGTATCATCCGTGCCGCAGTCGAACCCGCTCTCTTGAATAATACTCTCTGGGATGAGCGTGATCTCACGAATTCATCCTGCGAGCGGGTGCTCTTCCCTGAAGCGTCAATCCTTACCGATCACTGTCTCCGGCTCATGACAACGGTTCTTGACAAGCTGGTGATCAACCGTGCGGCAATTCGGAGAAATCTCGCCTTCCTCCACGGTATCAACATGGCAGAATCGGTCATGATCGAGCCTGACAAAGCGTGGCATGAACCGGCAGGACGCCCATGAACATGTCCGGTTGTCCAGTATGCAGGCGCTTGCAGAAGGACGCCCGCTCGCAGATGTGCTCGGGGCAGACAGTGAAGTTACCCGGTTTTGCTCCCCCTCAGATATTGCCGGGCTTCTCTTACCGGATGCGTATACCGGGACATCGGTTGCCCAGGTAGAACGGGTACGGGAAAAACTTCTGCCACGTTCCCGATAATTTTATTTCACGTTGCATCCGCGATACAACCCGCAGGCAAAAAATAGCATCTATATAAATTTGAAAAGGTAATCTCTCTTATTCATGGAGCGGTATCTTACAGTGCGGAACTATCAGATCTCGCATACCGATATTGCCCGCTTCTGGATCATAGTTTCGCTAACTTTATGCTGTATCCTGATTACGGAATTGTCGCTTGAGCGGAATACCGGTACCCTCGCAACCCAGCTCTTTTATTTCCCCATCCTGTACGCGACCTACTTTTACCCCAGGAGGGGCGTAATTGTTGCCGCTGTGTGCGCAGTTACCTACGAAGTCCTTGTCTACGCGTATTCCTTTCCTGATCCACTCCAGCTCGGGGCGGCAACCGGCCAAGCGGTCCTGTTTGTCTGTGTTGCTGCTGCTGTCGGGTATTTTACCGAAAAGATCAAGATCTCAGAAACACGATACCGCAGTATTTTTGAGAATTCACTTCTTGGGATCATCCTTTTTGACAAAAACAGTTTTGGCATCACGCTGACGAACCAGCAGGTAGAGCAGATGCTCGATTATACTGCGGATGAACTGAAAAAAATCGCGTTCTCCGCGTTGTTCTGCAATCCCGATGAGCAACACCAGTTCTTTGGGGCACTGGGATCAAGCGAGGACATCAGAAATTTTGAGACCTGTTTTCTCACCAAAGACCGGGAGCCCTGCTGGGTGAACCTCTCATGGACGAGGATTGATAGCACGACCGTGAGCTGTTCGGTTATCGACATCAATACCCAGAAACGTGCTCTCCAGGTAGCTGACGACAGTTCAACCCAGTACCAGCAACTTACTGAAAGCTCGCCCACGGCGATTGTGATTGTTGAAAATCACGCGATCACATTCACGAACCCGGCATTTGTCACATTTTTAGGGTACGATGATGCCAATCTTGCGGGAAAGGATCTTGGCATTGTTGTTCATCCCGATGATAAGGAGCGATTCCTTGTATTCTCAAAAAGATGGGACCTGCCGGTGCCTGCCGCTGACCGGACAGAGTTCCGTTTTATTTCGAAATCCGGGGAAATAAAATCCGGAATGCTGTATTTTACGCCCATCACCCGGAAGAAAAATCCTGCGGGGCTCATCAATATCGTTGACAATACCGACTGGGAGCGGTTAAAAGAGAGCGTCCAGTTGGGAAACGAACGGCGGCGAGGGCTGATAAGTACCGTCGCGCAAGAACTGTCCACTCCACTCCAGCCCATCACAGGGTATCTCAATCTGCTCCTGCAGGATCAAAAAGCATTTGGCGTGACGGATGAAACCCGCCAGATCCTTGAGCGGTGCGTGAAAAGCATTGACCATGAACGCCAGATCATCGACCAGATGCTTGAGCCTTCAGTGCTGGATTCCGGCGAAACAGAACTGGAATATTCTGTGTTCCGGGTTGCGGATGTTATCAAAAAGATTATCGCGGACGGAGGGTATGCAGGAAAGGCAGAGATTAACCTTACTATCCCTCCGGATCTAACCTTTGAAGCCGACAAAAAGAAAATTTCTCTTGTGATAGATAGTATGCTGACCAACGGGATTACCTATTCAAAAACGCCAAAAAAGATCTGGATCACCTACCGGGGCGCGGAATCACACCCGTTCCATCGCCTTGCAATCCAGGATAACGGACTCGGTATCACCGACGAGAAGATTGATGAAATATTTGAACCTTGTTCGTCTGAAACTACAAAAAAACCGGGCCAGTGGAACGGAGGTCTGGAAATATCATTGGCCCTTGCGAAAAAATATATCCAGATGCATGGTGGATATATCACTGTTGATTCCATAGTAAATATCGGTAGCACGTTTACCCTGCATATTCCAAAAAAGAGACCAGAGGGAGATACCATCATTATGACGCAGAAAATCGTTGTCGTTGAGGATGACCAGCCAATTCTGGATCTCATGGAACTCCTCCTGAAAAACCAAGGGTATGAACCCGTGCTTATGCCAAACGGGCTTGATGCACTTGATTATGTCAGGAAAAATCCGCCATCTTTGATCCTTCTTGATATCCTGATGAACCCGATCACCGGATGGGAATTCCTTGACCGGTTGAGAAATGAATACGGGATGCACGAGATACCGGTAATCCTGTTTACAGCCTCTCCTGAGGTGACGGAAAAGATGGCGGAAATCAACGACCCGCGTCTCGGGGTGCTCTGCAAGCCGGTGTCGCTCTCAGACTTGAAAAACGCGCTGAAAAAATATCTTGTGTAATAACTCCCGATTATGTGTTGTGCCCGCACTCCTGTGAGCGGGTGACTATGCATCCTCCGGGTTTTCTAATTTTTATCCCGTAATCTAAACAATAAAATTATGTCATTTTTCCTAGGAAGATTCAACTGTTTACGTTTTAACAAATTTTTGAGACAAATGCCCCCTTCTAAAACAGATGTGTGTCATCTAATAGCAGAATAAAAAAGGGAAAAAATCAGATATACCGGGCTTTCAGGGAAAGCTTGCGGGGGGTATAGAGCGGGCGGAATGGCATGCTGCCGATCTCGGTTTTCACTGCAGCGGCAAGTTCTTCGACCGTGAGCTGCTCTTTATGGGGCTTATTTGGCTGCGATTTTCGCCGGATTGTGACCGTGAGTTTTTTGCTGGCGACTTCATCATCACCGATAACAATGACGTATGGCACCCAGTCCATACCGGCTTCCCGGACTTTCTTGCCGACACTTTCTTCGCGGTCATCGATATCGCACCGGACCTGTGCTGCATTCAGGGCATTGCAGATTTCCTGTGCATAGGCAGTATGGCGCTCGGCAACCGGCACTACACGGGCCTGCACCGGGGAGAGCCACGTGGGGAGTGACGGGACTTCCTGCATGGAAATGTTCTCGAGGATTGCACAGATCACCCGCTCGATGCTGCCGGTTGGTGAGCAGTGGAGGATCGGCGGGTAGACGGGGGTACCGTCATCCTTGTAGTACTTGATGTCAAACCGGGTCGAGCTCTCGACATCGATCTGGACGGTCGGGTTCTCGATCGGGCGGTTCTGCCCATCGATTGCTGCAAGGTCGATCTTTGCCTCCCAGTAGTGGACGCGATCGGACAGGATCTCGATGAGCATCGGGCAGTCGGATTCCTTCACGATCTTCTTGACCCATGCCTCGTTTTCATCATAGAACTTCTTCGTGCACCGGAATGCGGCGACCAGTTTTGTCTCGAAATCCCGGCCGGTCTGCCAGCCGATCGCAAGCTGCTCTTCAAAGCACTTCATCGCCTCGGGCATATCGGTGCAGAGCGAGTGCATATCGGGCATCGTGAAACAGCGCAGGCGCTTTAACCCGATCACTTCACCTTTCTGCTCGTGGCGGAACGAGTAGGTGGAGAGCTCGTACATCTTCATGGGGAGGGTATTTTTGGAGATGTGCATGTCCCGCATGATGGAGAACATGCCAAAGCAGGCGGCAAACCGGAGCATCATGTTCCGGTTGTTGCTCTTGAACCGGTACTGCCGCTCGCCAAACTTATCGGCATGCTCGTAGATCGCCTTGTCGCCAAGGTCGTACATGACCGGTGTCTCGACCGGAGTGCCACCGTATTCGAGCACCTTGCCCAGCACGTAGTCCGCGAGCAGGTCACGGACGATCTTGCCTTTGGGCATCCAGCGCAGGCACCCGACATCACTGGCAGGCTCGTAGTCCACGAGTTCCTTTGAACGCATCAGTTCGACATGTGCCGGCTCGCCACCGGTCGGTTCTGCGACGCCCAGTTCTTTCTTGACAAGATATCCGAACGGGGTATTATCGAGATACTGGTGGTAGTCATGGGTCTTGCCATCCGGCGTCATGACAAACCAGTCATGGGTGACTTCTGCTTTCTCTTTTTTGACCGTCTCTTCACCGGGAACGATCGTCTTTGAAAGTTCCGAGAGCGGGTGACCCTTGCAGGAGAGCTTGAACGATTTGTACCAGCCAAAGGGTGCACGCTTCACGGCAAAACCTTCGGCGTCAAGGGCTTCCTTCATTGCTTTGAGCGCAGCCACGGCAATGTCAGGTGAGGCAAGGTCGCTTGACAGGTGGGCATACGGGTAGAGGACAATCTTTTTGACGTTGACCTGCCCGGCGGTCTTTGTTACTTCCTCAACAGCCTGGCTGACCACGCCTTCGAGGTCTTCCTCATCGACTGATTCTACAGCGCAGAATACCGTGAGTGCCTCCTCTTCGCGGTCTGACAAGACGGAGCATTCTTCCGCCATCTTTGTCTTCTTTTTTGCTTCGTATTCGATATAGTCTGAATGAATCAAAAGAAGTCGCATTAGTTCATCTCCAACCCGGAACGGTTCTCCTTATAAAATGAGTTCTTTATGTATATACCCTCATTGCCCCGTACTCAAGGGCTATTTTTTGTTCTCATGGTACCGGGAGAGGGTGGCCTGCCGCTGATCGAGATATTTTGCGTCGCCTTTTTTGAAATAGGGGTTTTCTGCCCGCTCGGTGGTGTAAAAGACGAGCTGGCCGATGGGCATCCCCGCGTAGACTTTCACCGGCCGCGAGTTCACGTTGCACATCTCAAGGGTGATGGTGCCCCGGAAGCCGGCATCGATCCAGCCGCCGGTCTGGTGGAGAGTTACACCGAGCCGGGCGATACTTGACTTGCCTTCAATGGTGGCAACGATATTGTCCGGAAGCCCGATGCACTCGTACGTTTCTGCGAGGATGAACTGCCCGGGGTTGAGGACAAATGCGTCTGCATGGAGTTCACCAACTCCTCCGGTGACCGTATCTTTGGTGTACGGGTCAATGACCTCGTCGCTCTTTTGTACCAGACAAAATGGTTGCCCAGCCGGATATCGATCGAGTTGGGCTGTATGAGTTTTTCATCATACGGGTCGATTTTGATATGGCCCCGGGTAATGCGATCACGGAGCTGCCAGTCAACGAGAATCATCGTTTCAATGATGGGCGCTGATCTGAAATAAGGGGATCATCCGGGTGTGTGTTTTATCATCCCGCTCCGCCATTTCGCTCTGCACAAAGACTTCCTTTTCCCCGGTTAAATCCGGGCATTTTGAGAGCCCGGATTGCCTATTCGGGGGATTGGTTTCCGGAACTATTGCAAAAAACACTGCAGTTTTACACACTTTCTCGAAAATCGAAGTTTGCAGAGGATTTACGCCAAACGGAACATTTTGCGGGGCACTGTAAAACGCTAATGTACGCTAATGGGTGGAGAAACGGGATGGGGGTGGGGGGTAAGCAGGGGTCGAACGAAAAGAGAGCCTGTTCTGGCGTTCGGATTTTCTCTGTTACGGCATAAGCCCGGCTGTAAATTTGCCGGGACGGCACCGGACCCGGGTGATCGTCATCTGCCTTGTGCAGGAGCCGGAAATAAGCGTCTACGCCTCCTCTTCATCCGTCTCAAAATCAACCGGATTCTTCTTTCCCGTTCTGTCCCGGTCAAGCAGCCCCGGGTCGATATGTCCCATGGTCCGGCGCAGGAGCCCGTGTACGGTGCTGGCTTCACGGGTAGTGAGATTTGCCCGGCCGAAGATCCGGCGCATCATCACCATCGTGTTCTCGCGCTTGAATTTCGGGTGCTCGATCGCATCGAGGAACTGGTCGATGTGATGGTACAGGTGCCCCATCTCAAAGGGGGATGCGAGTTTATACTGTGCTTTTGGCAGGTTTGCCAGCTCGTAGCAGACAACACCTACGGCATGGGAAAGATTGAGGATCGGGTATTCTTCTGCCGTCGGGATCGTGCAGATCATATCGCTGCGTTTGACTTCCTCGTTATTGAGCCCCCAGTTCTCCCGGCCAAACAGGATCGAGATCCTCCCGTCCAGAACGCCGATATGCTCCCGCAGTTCCCGGGGGGAATAAAAGGGCATCCGCATGGGTGTGCAGACCGATTTGCTCACTTCACCGGTGGTGGCAATAACAATGCTGCTGCGGGCAAACACATCTTCAATGGTACAGATCTCTGCGGAAGCGAGGACGTCCTGCGCATGGGACGCCCGGGCTTTTGCCTCATTGCCGAGTTCACACGGGTCAATGAGCACGAGCCGCATAAACCCGAAATTCTTCATCACCCGTGCGGCAAACCCCACGTTTCCCTCGTAGATGGGTGCAACAAGGACAATATCGATCTCGGGCATAAAAAAAATTACTGGATAGCGTCCACAGTGGCTTTGAGGACACCGGGCCCGAGATCGTACACCGCGTTGCCAACTACAATGGTATCTGCAAACCTGCTCATTTCAGCCGCCTTTTCCGCGGAATTTATGCCGCCGCCATAATAGAGAATTGCATTGTCGATGGCTTCTGATGCAGCTTTTACGACCGCCGGGTTGCCATACATCCCGCTGTATTCGATGTACACGATCGGGAAATGGAAATAGCGGTCAGCAATTGTCGTATATCCGGCAACCTCTTCGGCGGAGATCGAGCAGAGGGATTTTGTCACTTTCCCGACAGATGAATCCGGGTTGAGCACAATATATGCCTCCGGTACGATGAATTCCCAGGGAATTTTGTGTTTCTGCTGCCGGACCCATGCACAGTGCTTGCCGACAAGCCACTGGACATCAGTCGTATTCATGACACTTGGCACAAACACATAATCGATTCCCTGCACCAGCACCGCATCCGGCCCGGCAGGTTCCATCACGATCGGCAGATCGTATGCCTTGACCTGTTTTTGCAGTGCGGTAAGGTTTTCCTGCGTCACGTTCAGGGTACCGGAAAGCATCAGTGCATCCGTTCCACTCGTGGCGATCGCATCGATTGCTCCGGGCGCCAGCTGCTTGTCAGGATCGAGTTTTGTCACATGTACCCAGTCTTTCCATTTCATCAGTATCACCAGTACCTGAGCTGTTTATCCCAATAAACAGGTGCCATCATCCAGGGAAACCCGGTTCATCTTTGAATGAATCTTCTCGCATTCGCTCTTAAAGAAACCTCAGTAAAAGAGGCAACGATCCATGCCAAAAGACCCGATCACATTATTTTTATCGCACAAGAAACAATAGGCAGTTTACAGACGGTGTTCATGAATCTTCAGGAAAAAACCATTGCGGTTCTTGTCGCATCCCTTATCGCGGTCATTATCATTATAACGGTTTTTGTTTCTGTTATTTTAATTTCCAGCTACACCACGCTTGAAACCCGTTACATGGAAAAAGACCTGACCCTGGAGCACAGTGAATTAGCCGATGAGACCGGAATACTTTCAACCCGGGTAACAGAATGGGCGCCGTGGGACGACACCTATGCTTTTGCTATGGGTAAACTACCAGGGTATGTCGCAGAAAATCTTATTCCGGATACCTACAGCAATATTAACGTAAACGTGATTGTCATTGCAAACCGGCAGGGAGATATCCTCTATGCCGGCGCGTATGACCTCCATAATATGACAATGATGCCGGTTCCTGACACGGTCCTTGCCCTGACCGATCCAAAAAACCCGATTATGAACATTAACAATCCAAAGGGTGCTGTTACCGGCATTCTGCGGACATCCGGTTCACCGATTTTCATTGCCGCACGGCCCATTGTCCATACGGATTATTCCGGTACTCCCCAGGGTGTCGTGATTATGGGGAAGTATCTGGATGATACAGAAATCCAGCGGCTTTCGACGCGCTCCCAATCGACGTTGCGCATGATCCGGATTGATGATCCCTCCCTCTCACCAGATATTCTTGCCCGATTACGGGCAGGTGACGGGAGCAGGTCTGATATTATCCAACCGCTGGAAAATAACCTGATTGGAGGGTATACCCTTGTTCGGGATATCAACGGACAGGATGCATTTGTCCTTGAACTTGTACAGCCCCGGGACATTTACCAACAGGGACTAGCCACAATCCAGCAGTTCATCTTTATTGTTCTTGCTGCATGTGCGTTGTTTGGTATTGCCATGCTGGTATTCCTTGACCGGTTCGTACTTTCCCGTATTGGTGCTATCAGCCTGCAGGTGCATACAATTGGCAGGGACCTGAGTGTCTCACAACGTGTCAAGGTTCCGGGCGATGATGAACTATCCGGACTGGCGCTCGAGATTAACGGGATGCTTGAAAAGATCGACAAGACCCGGAATGCGCTCCAGCAAAGCGAAGTGAGGTTTAGGGAACTTGCCGAACAGCTCCCTCTGATCTTCTTTGAAATGGACACGGCCGGGCATCTTTGGTACATCAACAAGATCGGCGCGGATTTGTTCAGTATCAGTGAAGAGAAGATCGCAAACGAAGTAAACATCCGTCAGTATTTAACTCCTGAAAATGTTGCACAGATGGAACGCGGTCTCGCCGCTGCGCTGTCAGGAGCCCCGTCTCCGGGAGAAATATACGCATTAAAACTGCCTGATGGACGAATAATGAAGGCGATTGTCCATACCTCAATTATTCAGCGTCAGGGAAAAGCTATCGGATTTCGGGGGGTTGTTGTTGATTTCACCGAACGTCTCCGGCTCAAGGACCAGCTCGAGGAAAGTACAAAGTTGCTCAGCGGCATTCTCCAGGCATCACCGGTAGGCGTGTTCCGGATGGATCCCGCAGGAAATGTTACCTTTATCAATGAAATGTTCTCTCAAATCACGGGCATCTCCATCGAAAACATCAAGGGAAGACACTGGGCTGATATTCTCCCTGCAGAAGATAAAAAACTCCTTCTCCGGAACATGAGCGAAGGAATCCGCCAGAGAAAGATGATCGGGGCCGAATCCCGTTTTGTCCACCCGGATGGATCCATATTCTGGTTTTTCGTGCAGGTGGTCCCTTTTTTTACCTTGTCAAATGTGCTGGAAGGATGGGTTGGCACCATCACCGATATTACGCAACGAAAGAAGATGGAGGACGCACTTGCCGACAATAAGGAATATCTTGATAAGATTTTCTCATCGGTAAATGTAGGGATTCTTGTCATTACTGCTGATACGCACACAATCATCGATGTAAATCCGGCAGCTGAGAAAATCATCGGATCACCAAAAGAAAATATTGTTGGAAAACTCTGCAATCATGTAGTATGCCCTGAAGAAGAGGGAAATTGCCCGATCACGGTGCATAACAAAACCTGTGATAATGCCGAACGGATTCTTCTTACGGCGAAAGGGACTTCTATCCCCATTATCAAAAATGTCGTTCGTATAAAACTGCACGGACAGGATTGCCTGCTGGAGACATTCATCGACAATACCGAGCGCAAACGAATGGCAGATGCCCTGCGGGAGAACCAGGAGATGCTCTCTGGCATCCTGCGGGCATCCCCGGTCGGTATATTCAGGTTAGGCAAGGCCGGGAATATGCTGTTTGTTAATGAGATGTGGACAACAATCACCGGCTACACCCTTGATCAGCTGACCGGCAAATACTGGGAACGGATTCTGCATCCTGATGACCATGACCATGTGTTACAGGAGGTTAAACAGGCGCAACGGGAACGACGGATGATCAAGACAGAAAGCCGGTTTATCCGTCCCGACGGGACTATTTTCTGGGTCTACGAACAGGCTATGCTGCTTATTGGTCCAAATGGCACCCCAAACGGCTGGGTTGGCACGATTACTGACATCACCGAACGCAAGAAAGTTGAAGACGAGCTTGCTGCGAGCGAGGAAAAATATCGTGCTCTTGCCGAAAACACGGCAGATATCCTGTATTCTCTCGATCTCAATGGTATCATGACTTATGTTTCCCCCTCGGTTAACCGGTACGGCTATCTTGTCGAAGAGGTCATTTCCCAGCCGTTCACCCGGCTTATCCATCCACGGGACCGTTCTGCGGTCATGGAAAATTTCATGAAGGAGATAGCGGCCAAAAAGTTGGTGTCGTCCCGGTTCAGGATCATAGATGCATGGGGCTACATCCACTGGATTGAAGAGAACAGCACCCTCCGCGTCGATGTCAATGGTGAAGTCACTGGTCTTTATGGTGTGATCCGGGATATCACCGACCGGTACCAGGCGGAGGAGGCAATCCGTCTTGCCAACAAAAAACTCAACCTGCTCAACAATATCACCCGCCACGATATTCTCAATACGATCACCGGGCTGTTCGGGTGCGTGGATATGGCAAAAGCGACAGAGAACCCAAAGAACGGGCAGAACTTCTCGATCAGATAAAGGAACTGATCCGGGTTGTCCAACGCCAGATTGCCTTTACCCGAGAGTACCAGAGCGTAGGTATCAATGCTCCGATATGGCAGAATCTTCGGGATAGTATCAATACTGCAGTTGTTAATTTTTCCCAGACCCGGCTTGAAATCCGACTGGAGATCGCAAATATCGAAATTTTTGCCGATCCATTGCTCGAAAAGGTGTTCTATAACCTCGTGGACAATGCGATCCGGTATGGTGAGAAGATCACCGCGATCAAGTTCTATAACCTTATTACTGACAATGGATTGTCCCTTATCTGCGAAGATGACGGTGTCGGAATACCCGGCGACCAGAAAGAGAGCATTTTTGAACGTGGCATCGGGAAAAACACGGGGATGGGTCTCTTTCTCACCCGGGAGATCCTGCTTATCACGGGTATTACCATTGAGGAAAATGGTCAACCCGGTCACGGGGCCCGGTTTGAAATTATCATCCCCAATGGCATGTTCAGGTTTGTGCAGGAGAAAAAAGAGAAGTAAGATAAGCTCGCGGGAATAGTACGATAATAAGAGGCCATTGCATTATGTCAAAAGGAACCATACTCCTTGTTGAGGATGACAATATTATTGCGAAGATTGCAGACTGGCGCCTGAAGAATCTTGGCTATGAAGTATGCGGGCGGGCAACTACGAGTGCAGAGGCGATGGATCTGCTCGGACAGTTCAAACCTGATGTCGTGCTCATGGATATTAATCTCAAAGGAAACTTGGATGGAATTGAGACGACAAAGCTGATTAAACAAAAGTATTCTCTTCCCGTGATTTACGTAACTTCCCATTCAGAAGGCTCGACACTTGAGCGGGCGCGGGATAGCAAACCGGACGGTTTTATACTAAAACCATTTGACGATGAAGATCTTCGGGTTGCAATAAGTCTGGTAATAAAAAAATAAATTTGTGATTTTAACTGGGATAAATCTAAAAAAAATCAAATTGCATCTAATATTCATCTTATTTTTGTAAAAACCAGACTCAAAGAAAAAAAAGGGCTTTGTAGAAATCCTTAAATTGAATTGCAAAAACGCTCTTCGAGGGCTCCGGCAATCCTTGCCTTCGCCCCCGCCGCTGTGGCATCCCCCGGTTGCGATAGTATAGTATTTCCTATTCAGGCATCATCACCCTTGAGCCCCGTCCCCCTTGGGGGACTGGTGGCGCAAGAGGGGGGCTGCAAATTATGAAAGAGATTTTCTACAAAGAAAAAAAAAGCATTTTTAATGACACACCGTTGTCTGCATCTGTGTCCGTTCACCATCAATTACAACAAAAATTTCTGATAGAAATTTTATCGGACCAGGTCTAAAGCCCGTTTTCTTCTTTATAATTTTTTAGATCTGGATGACGGCATTATCCCGTTTTTTTCGGATGATTGCCTGGTAATCCCGGATTTTCTGCGCTGCAATCCCGGTCTCCCCGGCTGCCTTTTCAGCATCGGTGGCTAGGAGGGCATCTGCATCGATGATGCCGGCTTTTAAGAGTTTTTCTATCGCGGTTTCAGACAAACCCTTGATCGCCAGCAGCTGTTTTTTGCCTCTCTCCAGCTGCTGTTTTGAATATTTTTTTGGCACAGGCTTGTTGAGGTACTGGCAGACCATGGCGACGTGGCGCTGGATCGTGGAAGAACTCATGCCCGTTCTTTCGCTTAATACTTCCAATGACGTCGTACAGAATGCGTCAGGATCGCCAACCCCGGCCGCGAGATACTTTTTCAGGCTGACCGCAGGGATGCCGATCTCTTTTAAGATCTGCCCGTTATACGAGAGCTGGGCCTGGGTGAGCAGCTGCTGGGTTTCGGTCTCGCTGATACCGGCTTTTTGCAGGAGTGCAGGGCTGGCTTTTGCGAGCGTGGCAATGTCACTGACTCCCCCGCTTTTAAGGGTATCCATAATCTTTGCATAACTGCGCCCTTTGCGCGGGATCAGGTGGTTGCGCATAAACTTGCGGCATTCCGAGCGCCGGCGAAGTTTTTCAAGCACCATTTCTGCTTCATGCTGCAGTTTTTGTGCTGCTTCCGGCGTGAGATCAAGTGTTTTTTGAATCTTTTCCGGTGTGCTGCGGACGATCTCTGCTACCGTGTAGATATGCCGTGCACGGGCTTTTTCGAGGAGCGCCTCGTTCATCGAGGGGATCTCGGTTAAGGATTCTGTGTTGGAGTTGATGTGGTGGCAGAGCGGGCAGCCGATATCCCATGGACGGGCGCCTTTCCTTACCAGCCGCACAAAATGGAGGTGGTGCTTGTCGCACACGTCATCGGTGCGCACCGCCCATCCCCACTGTGTTACCGGGAGCCCGATATTGAAGCTGCATTCCGGGTAGTGGGAACACCCGATGAACTGCGTCGAACCCCGCATGTGTTTGATCGCGAGCATCCCCCCGCATACCGGGCATGCGCCAAGGTTCATCTCTTCAGCAGTCCGGTTGCGGATATCGTCCCCGATCTCCTGTTCATGGCTCTCGAGCTGGTTAAAGGCCGCATGCAGCATTTCGCGGGACTCTTTTACCACGTCCTCGCGGGTGCGTTTGCTCTCCTTGATCTGCTGCATGTGGTCTTCGATGGTCGCTGTCATGCCGGGTTTTGTAATCGTATCTGCATGGTTTTCCAGCGATTCGGTTACGACTCTTCCGACGAGCGTGGGGCGCAACGGGGTTCCCTCGACGTACTTTCGGGAGACCAGTTTTGCGATCACTTCATGGCGGGTGCTCTTGGTGCCAAGCCCGAGTTCTTCCATCCGCTGGATCAGTTTGCTCTGCGTGTACCGGGCTGGCGGCTGTGTTTCTTTCTCATCGAGCGTAACCTTTTTGATCGGGAGTGTCTCGCCCGTGACAAATGGCGGCAGGATGGTCTCTTTTGCCTCTGAGAACGGGTAGACCTGGTGCCAGCCGGGTTCGAGCAGGAGCCCTCCGGTGGTCGTGTACTCTTCGCCACCGGCATCGAAATTGATCTTTAACGTCTTCCAGAGTGCATCGGGTGAGAGTGTTGCGAGGAACCGGCGGAGCACGAGCTCGTAGACCCTGAACGCGTCATCACCGATGCTTTCCCGGGTGGCGACACCGGTCGGGTGAATAGGCGGGTGGTCGGTAGATGATTTCTTTCCCCGCGTCGGTACAGCCCGGCGGTGTGCGATCACCCATTCCACGTCTTTTTTAAACGGGGAGTTTTTGATGACCTGTAAGCAGACCGTCAAGATCGAGCGATGCCGGGTAGACCGTGTTGTCGGTCCTCGGGTAGGAGATGTACCCGTTCATGTACAGGTCTTCGGCGATTCGCATCGCGTTTGCCGCCGACAACCCGAGACGGGCAGCGGCGACGATGTAGGTTGTCGTATCGAACGGTGACGGAGACCGGTCCTGTTTTGTGCCCTCTTTTACTTCGGTAACTGTCAGGGGCGCTTTTGTCCGGTCACGGGCGAGTTCTGCTGCGGCTTTTTCCTTAAACCGCCCGTTCGTGTGCCGGGCTTCAATGACCTCTTTGTTTTTCTCGGTCTCAAGCGAGAGCTGCCAGTAGGTTTCCGGGACAAATGCCTCAATCTCTTTTTCCCGGTCGACAATCATCGAGAGCGTCGGGCTCTGGACACGCCCTACCGAGAGGATATTCTGGCCGCCTCTCCGTGCAGCAAGCGAGATGAACCGGGTCAGGGCAGCCCCCCACATCAGGTCAATTGACTGGCGGGCTTCGCCTGCGGCGGCAAGGGCAAAATCAAGTGCCGTGGTGTTTGAAAACGCGTGACGGATCTCCTGCGGCGTGATGGCGGAGAACCGTGAACGGTCGACGGGAACGTTCGGGTTGACCGCCCGGACGAGTTCATATGCCTCTTTTCCGATCAGTTCCCCTTCCGTATCAAAATCCGTTGCTATTGTAACCCGTTCGGCGTGCCGTGCCAGTTTCTGGAGCAGGGCAACGATCCGTTTCTCGGTGGGCACTTTGATCGTTTTTGCATCGATCAGGCTGCGGGGTGTATATTTCTCGCTGCGCCAGTTCTCGTATCCCGGCTCAAAGTCCACTTCAACGACATGCCCGCGAAGTCCGACGGTTGTCGTGTCGCCAAACGAGTACGTGGAAACGCCGGCATCTTTTTTCTCGGTGATCTTTTTTCCTTCGGCAAGGATCTCGGCGATGCGCCGGGCCGAGATGTTCTTTTCCGCAACGATCAGGTGCACGGGTGGTCACGCATCCTTTTGTTTGAGGGATTCGACAATCATACGGTTGAGTTCGCCGGGATCAGAACGGCCCCGTGTCTGTTTCATGACCTGTCCGACAAGGAAGTTAAGGGCGCCGTTCTTGCCGGACCGGTAATCCTCGACGGCTTTGGGGTTTTGGCTGATGACGTCGGCAATGATAGCGGCAAGCGCCCCGTCATCACCGCTGGTCTTTGCAAGGTTTAAGCGCCTGACGATCGCATCTGCCGTCTCACAGGGCTCTTTATTCAGGCGCTGGTCGAGCATCACCCGGAGCACTTCAATACCGCTTTTATCGGTGATTGTTTCCTGTTTGAGCAGCATGACAAGGCCGGTGAATGCATGGACGTCCAGCGCGTCAATGCTCATGTTCCGGTAGTTCAACTCACCGATCAGCGTGTCGGCAATCCAGGTGGCGGCAAGCGTGGAGAGTCCTTTTGGATCGGCCTGCTACAGTCTTTTCAAAGAAGTTTGCCAGCTTGAGTTCGCCGGTCAGGGTGCGGGCATGGTTGAGGGAACAGCCGTACTGGGCGATGAACCGCTCGCGCCGCGCATCGGGGAGTTCAGGGAGGACAATGTCGTGTACCCATGACTGGACATGGAGCGGACGGAGGTCAGGTTCCGGGAAGTACCGGTAGTCGTGTTCCTGTTCCTTTGACCGTGCCAGCCTGCGTAACCCCGCGGGCTTCAAGGTAATGCCGGGTCTCCCGCTCGACTTTGAGCCCGCGACGGATCAGGTTTCTCTGCCGGGTCACTTCAAAGTTGAGTGCCTTTTCCACTCCCTTGTAGGAGGTGATATTTTTGATCTCGACCCGCTCACTCCCGCGAAGCGAGATGTTTGCATCGACCCGGAGCGAACCTTCCTTCTCGCTGTCAAAGACCCCGAGATATTCAAGCGTTGCCCGGAGTTTGTTTAAGAATTTCCGGGCTTCTTTTGCCGAGCGCATGTCCGGCTCGCTGACAATCTCGATGAGCGGGATGCCGGCACGGTTATAGTCCACGAGTGAATACCTGCCGCGTTCGGCATTGCCCATGTGGACAAGCCTGCCCGGGTCTTCCTCGACATGGATACGGGTGAGCTGGATGCGCCGCTCTCCTCCTTCATCACCTTCAATTTCAAGATACCCGCCTTGTGCAAGCGGTTTGTCGTACTGCGTGATCTGGTATGCCTTGTCAAGGTCGGGATAGAAATAGTTCTTTCGCGAGAATTCCGATTCGGGAATGACCGTGCAGTTGAGGGCTTTTGCCACCCGCATCGCATACTCGATCGCCCGTTTGTTCAGGACCGGCATCGAGCCGGGAAGTCCAAGGCAGACCGGACAGACATGGGTGTTGGGGCCGTCTGAGCGGTAATCGGTGGAGCAGCCGCAGAAAAGTTTGCTCTTTGTGTCCAACTGGCAGTGGACTTCAAGGCCGACCACAACATCTGCGTCGATCATGACTTCACCGCCTGTTCATAGGCATACGCGACATCGATGACGCGTTCATCTTCAAAGGGCCGTCCCATGATCTGGAGCCCGACGGGCATCCCATCCACCCTGCCGCAGGGAACCGAGATTGCCGGTATGCCGGCGAGGTTGACCGGCACGGTCAGGATATCCGAGAGATACATGGAGAGGGGGTCGCTTTTCTCGCCGAGTTTAAATGCAATAGTGGGCATCGTCGGGCCGCAGATTACATCCACCTCGGAAAAGATCCGGGCAAAATCTTTCCTGACGTTCTCGCGGGCGACTTGTGCTTTTGCGTAATATTTCCCGTAATATCCGCTGGAGAGGGCAAAAGTCCCAAGCATGATACGCCGCCGGACTTCCGTGCCAAATCCCGCACGGCGGACGTCCCGGTATGCATCGTGCCACGATTTGAGGACGTCTGCTGCCGGGCCATACCGGATACCGTCAAAACGTGCGAGGTTGGAGCTTGCTTCACTGGTACAGATCACGTAGTACGCGGCAAGCGCATATTCCATTGACGGGATGCTGCACGGGACGGTACGTGGCTCCCAGTCCCTCAAGCTTCGTGATTGCAGTTTTCACCGAAGCTGCGACGTTCGGGTCAACACCGGCGCCGAAATATTCCTGCGGGATCCCGATCCGCAGGCCCTTGATGTCTGCGTTGGGTGTGTGGGTATACGGGCGGTCATATGACGTGGTGTCGCGGCGGTCATGGCCGGCGATTACCTGCATGAGGAGCGAGACATCGGACACGTTGTTTGCCATGGGCCCGATCTGTTCGAGCGAGTTTGCATACGCGATCAGGCCGTACCGGGAGACCCTGCCATACGTGGGTTTGAGCCCCACGATCCCGCAGAACGCGGCGGGACACCGGATCGATCCGCCGGTATCGGTTCCAAGGGCCATCCGCACCATGCCGGCAGCAACTGCCGCTGCACTGCCACCTGATGAACCGCCGGGGACACGGGTGGGATCGTGGGGATTGAGCGTCGGGCCAAACCCGGAGTTCTCCGTGGTTGTCCCCATGCCAAACTCATCCATGTTGGTCTTACCGACAATTGCTGCGCCGGCATTTTTGAGGAGCTGCACCGCGTGCGCATCATAGGGGGGAATGTATCCTTTAAGGATCTTTGAGGCACAGGTGGTCTCAATTCCAAGTGTCGAGATATTGTCTTTGACGGCAATGGCAATCCCGGCAAGTTTCCCTTCGCCATAAGGAGCTTTTTTCACGGTGGAGAGAAACGCGTGGAACCGGTCATCCGGGTCAAAGGAAATTTCGTGTGCCGTCACTGCATCACCCGGGGGCCTTTGATATACCCGTTTTCCTGTCCGCCGGCATTTTTGAGGGCTTCTTCCAGCGGAAGGGACGGTTCGACAATATCCTCACGCATCACGTTTGAAAGGTCGCGGGTGATGACACCGTCGCCTTTTACCTTGTCAAGGATGTCAAAATAGTCAAGTATTGCATTGAACTGCCCGGTAAATGCGCCCAGTTCATCTGTATCAATGCCGATATCGGCAAGCCCTGCGATATGCTCCACGTCTTCTTTAGTGACCATGTTGTGCCTCTTGGATGTGGTCTATGTAATCTTGCACGGACGTTTTATAACCATTTTTACGGGCAGTCTTTTTTAATACTCCCCAGACCCCGCTCCCGTACTGCATCGCTTTTTTCTCGTATTCCGCGAGTTCTTTTGGAATATGCTGCGCTGCAACCGCCCGTAACGGGATCTTCCGGTGGCCATCATGCACTTTCTCTTTGGCCGGGATCGCTGCCGCCGCGCGCACGACCCGGATATCAAGGTACGGCATGGAGAGGTAACAGCCGTGCAGTGCGGCAACCGACTGGTCCCGTTCTGCCTGCTGTTCCAGTCCCAGGACATCCCGTGCAAGGTCTTCTTCAAGCGTTGTCGTCTCGCGGTACCGCGAATACCCGCCGAACAGCTCGTCTGCTCCCTGTCCCGTGATGATCCGCTGGTACCCGTGCTGCCCTGCCCACCGGGCAATAAAAAACTGGGTGAGTGCAATGCCCAGGTTTACCGGGTCTTTTTTCGGTATTGCGCCAAGAACTGTGGGGACAGCGGCTTCGATTTCGTTCGGTGTGATGGTCACGCTCGTGCAGGAACGGCCCAGCAGCGCTGCAGCATGCTGTGCCTGCCTGAGGTCATGGGAGTCAGCAAGGCCGACTGCCACGCATTCCCGGCCCGCGAGCGCTGCAACAAGGCTTGAGTCCACGCCACCCGAGAGGGCGACAACCCCTTCATCGCTGCGCAGTTTTACTGCGATACCGATGGCCGCGTCAAGTGCGAGAGGTTCCGGGTCTGGTTCGATCGAAAATTCTTTTTTTCCGTCACAGGTCCATGCGCCTTTTTCGCACGGGCCGGGCATGATCCCGAAATGGTCACGGGCATGGCACTTCCCGTACGAGATCCGGAACTCGCCGCCAAACCGGCGCATCGTGTCCGGTGCCGTGCGCACGATCTCCTCAATTTCCGTGGCACTGAGTTTTCTGCCGTCGAGCTCCACCCATCCTGCACACTGAAACGGGGTCATGACTTGTCGGATAGTGTATGATATCACCTATGCATAAAACACATGGAAGAAACTATTCGCATACCCTATATGGAAAAAGATCCCAGTACCCGGTGATAATCATGCATTCGGTGCAACGGATTGGTATGCTGGCAGTCGCACTGCTTCTTTTCAGTGGCATGACCGTGACAGTGTATGGCGACAGCCTCATCCCGCTCTGGAAGGTACATCCGCAGGATGACCAGCCAGTTTCCGGTATAACCATCGCGGATGACGGGTCACGGGTGCTGGCGGGTGGTGGCCAGCTCACGGTATTTTCACGGGGCGGCGACCGGCTCTGGGGTGGGAATGTCGGTGCCAGGGCGGCAATGAGCGGGAACGGGAATTACGTGGTTACCGCGGTTGACCGGGATGTGCTCCTGCTCGATAAAAGCGGTATGGCGGTCTGGACCCGGATAATGGGAGCACCGGTCAGCAATGTCGCGATTGCAAAGAACGGTTCTCTTGTTGTTGCGATGGACACCAGCGGGTACATTTCAACATGGGATCTTTCAGGGTGGAGCAACGGCACGCTGAAGATCGAGCCGGCAAAAAATATGGCGCTGTCTCCCACAGCAGATCTGATTGTTGTCACTACGGACGCCGGGCTCCGGTATGTCACCCCTCTCCCCACCCTTCTCTGGAAAGACAACCGGTCGGACAGTCTTGATATGTATATTGCGTTTACCTCTGATGGTTCGACCATCTATACTGCCGGTGGCAAACGGGTGTCCTCGCATACAAAAGACGGGACACTGAACTGGCAGAAGATGGTTACTGACGAGGATATCACGAGCCTTGCCTGCTCTGATGACGGGCAGACGGTTGTTGTCGGGAGCCAGGATGCCAATGTCTATGCGCTTGATTCACGGGGTAACACCCATACGAAATACAAAACCGGTGAATGGATCAACGCAGTGGCTCTTTCGCGCGATGGTACCCTCATTGCCGCAGCGTCTGTTGACCGTACCCTTTCCCTGCTGACAAGGACCGGCCAGCTGCAGACAACAATCAGGACCGATTCAATTGTCCAGCCCCGGTCGCTTGCAATCAGCGCGGACAAGACGTATCTTGTCGCTGCAGATCCCACTGCTATCTACGCATTCACTATTCAGCCGGGTGCGATACTCCCGGATGAGACGGCACCCCCTCGCCTGATTACCACGCGTATACCTATAGTAACAACCGCTCCGCAACAGGTCACAACAGCTGAGGCATCGCCGGAAATCACGGTCACTGAAGATATTCCGGCTGCAACCGCGACGACAAAAAAGTCCCCGGTGTCTCTCGTCACCGGGATCTGTGCGATAGCGATGGTGCTTGTGCTGGTACGGCGAACTGGCTGAACCGGTGAGTGGACTGATCAGCACGGTGCCGATCCTTTCACGAGCAGATTGCCGGCACCTGGCGCTCTTAATCCTGTCCCCCGGAAACGATTCTTTTTATCATCCGCGTCAAATACTATAAGGCGCGAGGGTAGCTGAAGCTTGGCCAACGGCGCCGGACTTAAGATCCGGTCTCGAAGGAGTCCATGGGTTCAAATCCCATCCCTCGCATTGTTTTTCTTTTGATATTTTTCAAAATCATCGTATTTTTTACAATTTTTTACGGGTCATTTCCGAGAATTTCAGCAACCCGCCCGACATGACCATCTTTGAGGCGGACCTTGATCCCATGAGGGTGTGTTGCAGAGTTCGTTAAAATTTCCTGAACAACTCCCCGGACACGTCTCCCGGATCGCTGGTCTTCTTTGGCGATGATATCCACAAGACTGCCCGGCTGTATTGCAGAACGTTGCCTGCCGTCTTTTGTAAAATCTGCCATTTTAGAACCAGTCCAGACAAATTATAAAAGAAACAACTGGAGAAAAATTATGCCGGAATGACCGGCGCGTCATAATCACCGGCATCCGGACTCAAGGAAGGCCTGGGTAACTGTCCATCCATGGTTTTCTCCTGACATCTGCACAAATATCCGGTTGCTGTACTGGTTGTACTCCGGTCTGAAAATATTCCAGTCGTTTCGACCGCTCACTGATGATGAGATGCTGACAGATGCATTTGGTGTAGTGGTATAGTCTGCATAGGTGGTGGTCTGGTATTCAAAGCAGTGCTGTGCCGGTAAAAGATTACCAGATGCAGCCGGGCAGGAAGCATCACGGATATCCTGAACAGGGCGATACACTGCAGCATGGTCTATCGGACTGATCGTATCGATTAATTTCGAACTGGTGACATCGACAGATATATTGATCGCGTAGGGTGAGTCAGCAGTCGTTCCCGCAGGTGGATTTACCGACAGCGTGGTCAGTTTTACATAGGTCGATTTCCCGGTATCATAGAGTGTTGCCTGCCATCCTTGGGGAAGCCCCACAATATTCTTAGCGCTTATCTGCGCGATCACAGGTGAGTTACCTGAAAGATCCGCGGGTACCGGAATAAAGAACGTGACATTTGTCAGCACGGAATCAGTGGTGATGGTACAGCGATATGAATAGGTACTGGTCAGTGACGTTGTGTATGCATGCCCGACATAGGATGTATATCCAAACGTCGCAGTAAATCCAATGATGATGACCAGTAGCAACCCCAGAGTGAATTTAATGACGTTATCCATATGATTTCCCCTCCAGTGCCAAAAAACCTGTCAGGGTATCGTCCCTGAACTACAGGTTATACTCCGGCACCGTTCATTACAATATCAGGGACTTAAATGAAAAAGGATTGTTTTTTAATTAATGAATTATGCCATCAGAAATTTTTCAACATCACCATGACTATAAGAGTTTAGAGGAAAATCTGATTACTATGGGCGGCCATCCGGATCTGGTTCTGACAAATGTAACTCTTCCCGGGGGACGTATTGCTGATATAACCCTGCAGGAAGGCAGGGTCATCCATGCCGGTTCTGCACCCCCCGGCACTCCTGCCATCGACTGCTCGGGCATGATGGTTTTACCCGGCGCAATCGATATGCATGTCCATATGCGAAGTGGAGTTCAGTCTGCAAAGGAGGACTGGACGAGCGGGACAAAAAGCGCCCTTGCCGGCGGTGTAACGGTTGTCATCGACCAGCCAAATACTATCCCTCCCCTTACCGATCCATCTGCATTTTTTAACCGGGTCGCCGATGCAAGGGAACATTCATACTGCCACTTTGGGATCAACAGCGGGGTGACTGACCAGACACCTATTCAACGGATGTGGGAAGCGGGAGCTCTTGCATTTGGGGAAACGTTCTTTGCGCCATCAAGTTATGGCGATGCAATCACAGAACCTGCATTGTCTAGCGCGTTAATCGAGATACAGGAACTCGGAGCACTTGCTACTATCCATGCAGAAGAAGTATTGACTGGCAGCGACACTACCCTGGTTACCCACAATAACCTGAGATCCGCAAGGGGCGAAATGCTTGCGGTACAACGCGTTCTTTCCTGTAACAAGGCGGACTGCCGGTTACATTTCTGTCACTTAAGTTCAGTACAGGCAATCGATGCAGCATCAGGAAGCGTAGAGGTAACACCCCATCACCTGTTTCTCTCTTTTGATAAACTCAAAACCACCGATGCATTCGGTAAAGTTAATCCCCCGCTCCGCAGCGAGCAGGAACGAACCGATCTCTGGACACGCTGGAAACGTATTGATGTCATCGCTTCTGATCACGCCCCTCATACCTGCGCAGAAAAACAGGCACCGTTCGAACAGGCACCTTCCGGGATACCCGGAGTAGAAACGATGATCCCCCTGCTCATGGCCGAAGTTCTCAAAAAACGAATATCCCTAACGGACATAATGATGAAAACCTCACGAAATCCTGCGGAGATTCTTGGTATCAGACCGGCCGGGTTTACTCCGGGTGACCGGGCCGATTTTGCCATCTTCCCAAAATCACCCGTTACAATAACCCCGGATCAGCTGCACAGCAAATGCGGCTGGACACCCTATGAAGGGATGGACGCAGTATTTCCAAAGACCGTTATTCTCGCTGGCGACATTGTCTTTGAATCGGGAGAATACCATCGGGGGACCTGCGAGTGGATGAACGGCGCAGGGTATGTGCCCCGGTAAATGTTCATTCTTGCGGCTTAACAAACCTCTAAATATGCAGAAATACAGATGAAAAAGGGTGCCGATACAGCACAACCATAGGTCCCCGGGTGATCAATTGACAAGTGTCTGGATATGATCCATGGGACAACCCGGTTGTGCGACAGGCATCGCCCGACTGAGGGTTTTATGCAACGGTGAAGAACGGTGACAACCACTGGTGATCCGTGTGTGTTGATGTCGGGCGACATCTTCCCATTTAGGTGCCGATATGACCGGGCTGTGCGACGCGGTGACAGAAGATCATGATGACACCGTTATCCACCTTGAAGTTACGACCGGCGCACATTCTGACATTTTTCCTTCCGGCTACAATGCATGGAGAAACACCATTGCCTGCCGGGTTGCCGCGCCGGCGCTGAACGGGAAAGCAAACAAAGCAGTCATTACCCTGATAGCAAATGTTCTGGATCTACCGGTTTCATCGGTATCTATCATTTCAGGGATGACGGCCACCCAGAAACGAATCCGGATTAACGGTTTGACCAAAAAACAGGTACATGAACGTTTGCTGGCCACGGGCTATAAAGAAGACAGCCCGTAAGTACATGACTTTTTATTAACCCTGGTATACTGTTTGGGTAAGATACATCCCCTTTAAGTAATTTTAAGCAATATATATTTTTTATACCTATGATCAGGCATAACCATATCAGCATGATACATGGGGGTGCGTTTACGTGTATTCACCGGATACTACCAAGTACCTTGTTCACATCAGCATCACTGCAGAGGGGGTGGTCGAGAAACCAGATGTCGTAGGTGCCATATTCGGGCAGACTGAAGGTTTACTCGGCGAAGATCTGGATCTGCGTGATCTCCAGAGAACCGGACGTGTCGGAAGGATCGACGTCCAGATAACCAGTAAGAAAGGCGAAACAAAAGGCGATATCCTTATTTCCACGTCGCTCGATCGTGCGGAGACTGCCATTCTCGCAGCATCCCTTGAAACGATCGATCGGGTGGGCCCCTGTGTAGCGCAGGTTCAGGTCCAGTCAATTGAGGATATCCGGGTTAGCAAGCGGAAAAAAATTGTTGAACGGGCAAAAGAGATCCTGATTGACCGGTTTGAAGACGGGACGATCGACAGCGATGAACTGCTTGACGATGTCCGCCAGACTCTCCGAATTGAAAAAATCGGATCCCTTGGGGAGGAGAAAGTTCCGGCCGGCCCAAATGTACTGGAATCGGATGCCATTATTATTGTTGAAGGAAGAGCGGATGTGCTGAACCTGCTGCGGTATGGCATTAAGAATTCTGTTGCTGTTGAAGGCACCAATATTCCAAAAACCGTGATCGATCTGGTCGGGAAAAAGACTGCAACGGCATTTTTCGATGGCGATCGCGGTGGAGAACTGATCCTGAGGGAGCTTTTGCAGGTTGCCGATATTGATTATGTTGCATTTTCTCCCCGGGGAAAAAGCGTCGAGGATATGACCCAGAAAGAGGTGATAAAAACCCTCAGGAACAAAGTGCCGGTCGAGTACGTTAGGGACCAGTACTTTGAGAATACTGCAGAACTGCCATTGGATCTCCCCGGGAGCAAACCGGTTTCTGAAGGAAGTGCCGCGCCGGAAAAATCTTTCCGACAAAG
Source organism: uncultured Methanoregulaceae archaeon (assembly GCA_963768785.1). Lineage (GTDB taxonomy): Archaea > Halobacteriota > Methanomicrobia > Methanomicrobiales > Methanospirillaceae > Methanoregula. Next base: position 43,088 of record CAVYJD010000020.1, on the reverse strand, counting down.
TGACGGGACAAAAAAACCAAAAGAGAGTCACGCCAAAACGCCCGTTACCATCCGGGATCATATGGATGAAGTAAAAGGACAGAGCAAGGCACGGTTCCTTTCCGATGATTTGACCATTGTAAAGGAAACCAAGTCCGATGAAGTGGAAAAAGCGGTGGAGACGCTGGATGCACCTGCAACAGGACTGGTAGTCGATCGAACTGTTGACCAGAAATTGCTGGACCGGTTGGTATGGAAAGGACTGGAATACGTTGCAGCGAAAGACTTCAAGGGGATTATAAAACGCCCGTTATCAATACGTTTGCTTAAAATGAGTTCATAATATCGCATCACGCAAATTTATTTAAGCATCATTCGACCATGTTACTGTCTGGGGTGATAGTATACATAAAGAAGAACTCATAAGCCTTCACCAGATGCTTTACGACGTCAAGGATTATTTCGAAGAAGTCAATCCTGATCTCAAGTTCACACAGTATGGGGCACTCAAAATAACACCCACGCAGATGCATAAAAGTAAAATGGAGCATAAATATGCAATTTTTGTGCTCGGCACCGAGATCGCCAATGCGATGAAAGACGTGGATTACACATCCTCATCGCGGATATCGGCACGGATGAAAGATCTTGCTGATAAGGCGCTCAAAGAAATGGAATATACCTGAATTTTTTTGTTTTTATCAATAGTGTGATCTTTTCTCATCCGATTATTTACCTGCTGAACTGCACATTACCTCCCCTATTGCCATAAACCATTCAAAAGATACAAGTAGATTATACGAATGGGTTTTTTATGGGCTCTGGAGAAATCCTCAAAATTTTAATTGCCATACCACGCCTCAAGGGCTCCGGCAATCCCTGCCTTCGCCCCCTCCGCTGTGGCACCCACGGTTGCGATAGTTTGGTTCTGGCATCATCGCTCTTGAGCCCCGTCCCCGGTGGGGAACTGGTGACGCAAAGAGGGGGGCTGTGTAGTATAAAAGAGGTTTTCTCCAGAGCCTTTCTCCGTAAAATTTTGGGATTTTTGATCGGGCATTGTCGACCAGATTTTTAATAGGCGTGTTCTGTTTTCCCATACACCACGGGGGACAGGAACATATGTTCAAATTCGATGAATGTAGATACTCGAACATGAAGTACTACCCGGACGCTGACAAAGGTCTTGACATTGCTCTTGTCAACAGGGCGGTTGAATCTGCATTTGCCGACCACGGAAACGGTCGTGTCCAGATGCCGCCAAAGGTGTATGTCACCCTGCCAACCGGAGATTTCCGGACCATGCCGGCGTACCTGCCCTCGCTTGCCATTGCCGGGGTTAAGATCGTAAATGTTCACCCGGACAATCCTGCAAAGGGTCTGCCGACGGTAATGGCACTGACGGTTATTCTTGATACAAACACCGGGCAACCGGTTGCTGTCCTGAATGCGACCCGGCTCACGGATATGAGGACCGGTGCTGCAGGAGCAATTGCCGCAAAGTACCTTGCACCAAAAAAAGAATGCGTTCTTGGCATTATCGGTACGGGAAGACAAGCAGGAGCACAGGTTCGGGCAATTGCACGGGAACTACCCGTTAGTGAAGTCCGGGTCTGGAGCCGGAATCCAATTCACGCAGAGGCGTTTGCGGCACGACTGGATACCCCGGACAATCGCAGCGTTTCGATCGAACGGGCCTGTGACTGTGATATTCTTGTCACTACAACCCCATCACGATCCCCCCTTATACAAAATGAATGGATACATGAAGGTATGCATATCAACGCCATCGGCGCTGATGCACCGGGAAAACAGGAACTCGATCCGGAAATACTGCACCGGGCGCGGGTATTTGTTGACGACCCGGCACAGGCGTTTCATTCCGGGGAAATTAATGTCCCTATCAGCAAAGGGCTGTTCCAGACATGGATGATTGCCGGTACCCTTGGTGAAGTCGTTATTGGAAAACGCCGGCGCGAACGTGCGGATGAGATCACGGTGTTTGATTCCACCGGTCTTGCCATTCAGGATCTTGCCATTGCAAAAATTGCGATGCAGCAGGGAAAGACTATTGATCTCCCGTTTTTGTGAGAACTGATAACCTGCATATGTACTCAAAGTTGTAGTTTGATTGCCAGCAAAGGATGCCTGCCAGTCATCGCCGGGACACTGATCGCGTCACCCATCCGTGCCATCAAAATAAATTATCTCAGGGATTGGGTGTGATCAAGAAATCAAAAAAAAAAATTAAAACTAAAATTATTTTGATTTTGCGTGTTGTTTCCAGATCTTCTCACGGTAAACCGGACCACTGTTGTAGGTACAGAACGGGATTAACTTCCCATCCGGTGTCGCGTAATGGATACAGCACCGCTGGACACGCTCAAGATCATAATTATACCGGTCCATGAAATGCATCGTGCCGATGAAGAGTGCGTTCCAGTGGAATTCCCTCAGGGCATCAAAATTCTGGCCGATCAGGGTCTTTGCAATCAGCTTCCAGAACTCTGTCGTGTTGCTCTGCTCACCTTTTTTAAAGGATTCGTGAAGATTTTTCACGCCATTCAGCAGGGCCTTGTACTTGTTAATGGTGCCCCCTTTCTCAAGCATTTCTGCCATCTGCTCGATCGATTCAAAGAAACTTTCAACATCAACCATCCGGTTGACCGGGACCATCCCGTCTTTTGTGATAAACACGTATGTTGCTGCGCCACAGTGCTGGTGCGTGGTAAACCGGACCTGCGGTCGACCGGTATAGGCTTCTACCAGGTGGGAAAACGGAAGAACGCAGGGAACCGGGTAAAAGTCATCCTTGCGCACGACACCATTGGTCTGTGCTTCAATATCCTCAAGAACTTCCGGAATGGTAATACGGGAATTTTCGAGGTCGTCATCACTGGCTGCACCGGTAAAGGCCACCGGCTGGAAATTGACCCCCCGGATTACCGCAATATTATCGGCAGCAAATTTCAGGATTGCCCCGATTTCCTTATCATTACGCCCTTTAATGATCGTTGGTACCAGGACAATACCCAGTCCCACCTTTGCCATATTTGCAATGGCTTTTTTGCTGGAATGAAGTATCGGATTTGTTTCTGGAGTTACACCGTCAAAATGCAGATATACCGTTGAAAGTCCCGCCTCTTTAAGTTTCTGCGCAAGACCGGGATCATTTGCCAGTTTAATCCCGTTTGTGGCAATCTGGACCTGAGGAAATCCCAGTTCCTTTGCTTTTCTGATGATCTCCGGCAGATCATCGCGCATGGTAGGCTCTCCCCCGGAAAACTGGACGGCAGGAGCAGGCACCGGTTTTTCATTTCTGAGCACCTGCATCATGGATACGATTTCATCAAATGTTGGTTCATAGATGAAACCACAGGCACGGGCATTGGCAAAACAGAAGTCACAGTCAAGGTTACACCGGTTGGTGAGATCAATATTTGCCAGCAGTGTCTGGGAACGGTGATTATTACACAACCCACAGGAAGTCGGACAGTTCTCCGCCGGGGCAATATTCTGGGGGTTTGAGATACCGGTACCTATCGCCTCATACCGTGCAAAACGGTGGTATAACGCAGGGTCAGACCAGTAAATATGCCGGAATTTCCCATGCACCGGACAGGTCCGCCTGAGCCAGACCTTCCCCTCTTCTTCGGTAATGTCCGCTTCCAGGACGGACCCGCATACCGGGCAAAGGCTATGAGTCTTTTTAATCAACATTATTTTCCACCTAGTGTATTTGTGACGTCTCCTCGAAATATGGGTAACATTAATGTTTCTAACTGCTCTTTATTACAGGTATTGGAGTGCTATATTATTAGTGTTGATTCTATCATAATACCGTTGCTCCTCGCGGTTCTTTCAGCGATGTGGATAATGCTTCCTGCATACCTGCCCAATCCTGTTGCAGCGTTGCTGGGCGGGGGCACTCCCATTGATTTTGGGAAGAAGTTATCAGATGGCAAACGGATTCTCGGGGAGGGTAAAACCTACCGCGGTCTCCTCTTCGGAGTACTTGCCGGTATTGCCATCGGGGTGATCCAAATCTGGCTGGCAGACTCGTATAACTGGGATTTTTTGCCCCATCACACATTGACTTCTATCCTCCTCCTCTCACTGGGTGCACTGCTTGGGGACATAGGAAAAAGTTTCCTGAAACGAAGACTCGGAAAAGACCGGGGTGCAAAATGGCCGGTTGCCGATCAATATGATCTGGTTGCTGGAGCATTTGTGCTCCTGCTCGTGTTCGATCCCTCGTGGCTGGTTGCAAACGTTACCCTGCCAATCATTATCATTATTATTATCCTTACGCCCATTCTTCACCGGGCAGTAAATATTATTGGTTACATCGGCGGCATCAAGGAGGTACCATGGTAAAAACCATCGCAGAACTGCTTGTTGAAAACAAAGCAATTGAATTTGGCGATTTCACGCTGGCATCCGGGGCAAAAAGTGAGTATTATATCGATATCAAATCCACGATGACAAACCCTTTTCTGCTCGCGGCAGTAGCAGAAAAAATTGTTGCAACAGAAACATTTGATCTTGTGGCCGGGGTCGCTGTTGGCGGGGTTCCACTGGCAACGGCAACTGCACTTGTTGCCCATAAACCCTATGCAATCATTCGATCTTCTGAAAAAGATCATGGCAAGAATAATTTGATCATCGGCGATGTCAAAGGAAAAAATGTGCTGCTCGTCGAGGATGTAACCACATCCGGCGGTTCGGCACTCTATGGTATTCTTAAGCTGCGATCCGCGGGTGCCCACTGTAATCGTGTTGTTACGGTTGTCGACCGGGAACAGGGTGCCGGCGCAATGCTCAAAGAACACCAGGTTACGTTACTCCCACTGGTAAAAGTGAGCGAGATCCTGAAAAAATAAAGAGTAAACCATTTTTAATGCAAACACCCATGAGATTGATATGAAACTACTCGTTGTTGGCGGGGGGGAAGGGAGCATGCGATAGCCTGTGCACTCTCCCGCAACAGCGAAACAGAACTCTACTCGGTAATGGCAAAACAAAACCCCGGCATCGCACGACTGGCGCGTAAAACCTGCCTGTGTAAAGAAACTGATGTCGGGCGGGTAGTGAAGTTTGCATTAGAATCCGGTGTAACCCATGCATTTATCGGCCCTGAATCCCCTCTTGAGGCAGGCATTGTTGATCATCTGGTATCCGCCGGTGTCAGCGTGCGTCGGACCAACCCGGGCTGCAGCACGCATAGAAACCGACAAGGCATTCTGCCGCGAGCTGATGGAGCACCACCATATTGACGGATGCCCGAAATACCGGATTTTTCATGACAGTGAAGAGTCGGTTGCATTCATCAAAGAGCAGGAAAGCGATCTGGTGATAAAACCAATTGGCCTTACGGGTGGCAAGGGCGTTCGTATTATGGGCGAACAGGTTGATCGGGCTGGCGCTGTTGCATATGCACGACAACTCAAGGGCAATGTCGTCATTGAAGAAAGGCTTACCGGTGAGGAATTCACGCTTCAGGCATTTGTTGACGGAACACATCTGATCCCGATGCCACTTGTTCAGGATCATAAACGGGCTTTTGAAGGGGATACCGGCCCAAATACCGGGGGTATGGGGTCCTACTCGATGCCGGATCATACGCTGCCATTTGTCACTGATACCGATTACAGTAAAGCGCTGGCTATCATGCAATCAGTTGTGATGGCACTGGACACGGATTGGCCATCCCTACAAGGGGATCTTATATGGCCAGTTCATGAACACGGCAGACGGCCCTAAAGTAATCGAATTTAACGCGCGTTTCGGAGATCCGGAAGCGATGAACGTGCTTACGCTTCTCGCATCGGACCTCTGCGACATTGTAACACGAATTGATGACGGTACACTCTCATCAGCTAAAGTATGTTTTGATTGTGTTGCGACGGTCTGCAAATATATCGTTCCGGAAGGGTATCCTGATGCACCCGTGCAGGGAGAAATGCTCACGATTGGCTCTCCGGAAAATGTAACTATGTATTACGCCAATGTGGAAGAGCGTAATAATCAACTATTTACGCAGTCATCCCGCACAATCGCTTTTGTGGGTACTGGTTCATCCTTAAAAGAAGCTGAACAAGCCGCCGAACATGCTGCATCCTCAGTAAAAGGACGGGTATTTCACCGACGGGATATTGGTACGCAGTCACTTCTTGACCGGCGTATCACGCACATGAAGGAGTTGCGATGAAGAAAGATTTCTTATCCATTCTGGATATCAACCGGGCGGAACTTTTTGAGATCCTCCAGGACGCGGAACGCTTGAAGCGACAAAAGCGCGCCGGTGTTCCCCACGAGGTGCTCAAAGGAACAACGCTTGCAATGATCTTTGAGAAATCGTCTACCCGCACCCATATCTCATTTGAAGTTGGTATGAACGAGCTGGGGGGGCACGCACTTTTCCTGAATGCAAAAGATCTCCAGATCGGACGTGGTGAAGAGATCCGGGACACTGCACGTGTTGCATCACGGTACGTCACCGCTGTCATGATCCGGGCCAACAAACACAGTACCATTGAAGAACTGGCACAGAATGCGACAATTCCCGTGATCAACGGGTTGTCCGATCGCGAACATCCCTGCCAGCTTCTGGCAGATATCCTGACCCTCAAAGAGCATTTCGGTAAAATCGAGGATCTCCGGGTTGCATGGGTGGGCGATGGCAACAATGTCTGCAACTCGCTTGTGCTCTCATCAACATTGACCGGTATGGATGTTACGGTTGCAACACCAAAAGGGTTTGAAGTGTCCCCGGAACTTGTGCAACAGGCTGTCTCATGCGGGGGAAATGTTAAAACCGTAAAAGAACCCGAGAAAGCAGTAAAAGACGCAGATGTCATCTTTACCGATACCTGGATTTCCATGGGTGATGAAGCAGAACGGACCAGACGTCTTGAAGCATTCAGGGGATTTACTGTTGACCTGCCGTTACTCCGGCATGCATCGCCAGATGCCCGGGTTCTTCATTGCCTGCCGGCACATCGCGGCGAGGAGATTGCCGGAGAGGTAATTGACGGCCCCCAGAGTCTGGTCTGGGAGGAAGCCGAAAACCGGCTTCACGCCCAAAAAGCATTGCTGGTAAAATTGTTAAAAAAATAGATTATTCCTCTCCAATAAAGTCCTTGAGACGCTGGATCATAAATTTTTCCGCCGGCTCAAGGATTTCCCGCCTGCCACGGAATGCAAGGATTTCCCGTTCATCTCCCTGCATATTAGCAAAATTATACTGTTGTTTACGTTCGACAAGTTTTACATCATATTTCTCTATGATCTCGGCGATAATCTTTCGCGGTACCCCGGGGGGAATGAGGAGATCGAATAACGGTTCTTCTGGTTTTGTTTCCTCAGGCATGGTTCACCAATTTTACTTTCCTATTTTGATCCGGCGGCTCATAATACACGGGCCGCCCCGCACACCCCCAATCGGGTTTTTGGGTTTGCCCAGTGAGTTCATGCACCGTCCCATCAATGCTGCACCCCGGGCAAGACCGTCATCCACAAAGACAAGGTGATCATTTGGATCATCGAAAATATCGCGCTCCATGATCCCTTCAAGGATGTACTCGGGTTTTCGCCCGGATATCGCAGCCCGTCCGGTAAAACCGATTGACGCGTTCCGGGGAACAAGTTTTTGTTCCACAGCAATATCAACCAGACGGAGTGCCATCTTCGCACATACCCGGTCTACTACTTCATTTAAGACAGAAAGATTGTATTTTTCATGAATCTCTTTTCCGATTTCAAGAAGTAAATCAAGATCGCTGCTGTTTTCTCCACAATCACAGCCTATCATCGCAACACCTGATTCAATTGCCGCCTTTGAATTTACCGGAACCCGCCCGAACCGTTCACGATCCGCAGGAACAATCCGTATATCGATATGTTCGTGGCAGCGGTCAACATATCCATCAATCACGTTCCGGTTTCCTCCGCCAAACAATCCCCCGGTCACGCTGTGTTCGCCAAAGATATCAAGGGCGGTTCCGGTCTGTTCCTGCACAAGCCCGGTCCCCCGCACAATTGCATCCGGAATGGCACCAGCAAGCCCGCAGAAATTGCCAATGGTCTTGGCAAAAGGACTGGGATTATCCGGACTCACATCGCTGGTGATCCTGCCATCAAGTGTCGTACCAAAGTCAACTGATACGCAGGGGTTGCGGAAATCAACCGGTGTCCATTTAGCGCCTTCCTTGATCCCCGCCATTGCAAGTTCCCCCTCCATTTCATTTGCGACCATCTCAACACCAGTCGATCCCACCGGGGGAATAACTCCGGCCACTGCACCGACAAAAACCACCTTGTCAGCAAAACTGAATGGCTGGAGTTTTGCAGACTGGTTTGCCTTTGACATCGGGGGGGTCATCTTACGGGGTGGGACACCGGCGTTCAGGCAACCGTTGGCAAGGGCGATTACAAAATCACCTACCTGATCCGGGGACTCCATTTCCGCAACAACACCGGTACTGCGGACAACAAAATCCAGATCCTTAACGATATCAAGGTGGGCATCTTTATGGCATTTGATTAAAGTCTCCCTGACAAGTTCGGTAACTGCTTCACGGCTCAGCTGTGTGCCATCAAGCGTTTCCCCAAATATTTCTTCGCCGGGTTTTGGTTTTCGGATATCCCGGCTCATACTGACCGTTTTATTGATCACATACGACATGCCGGTTTCAAGACTTACACCCGTGAGAATGCATTTTGTGGTGGTATTGCCCATCTCGACAGAAGCGACAATAAAGTAGGGTTTGTTTTTATATTCCGGAACCTGCATCCCCGCACCATGTGCGATTGATGGTGGAGGCGGGCTCTCAACGATATGGGGTTTTGGTTTGGTGAAGCGGGAAAAAAAACTGGCGCACATAGTAACCGATTTGATTATTAATCCATATAAGTTTCTCTTTGCTCGCCGTATTCTCCCTGAAAAACGCTGTTAATCCCATGAACCGTTTCAAAGATTGCACCGGAAATTTTCTGGCAGGGTCACAATCAGGCATATTTTTGGTTGCACACCGGTTGAAGGTGCCGGAAAAAAGAGAGATAAATCAAATATTATTTCTTGTTCTTTTTTGAGGTTGTCTGTCCGTGGACAAGGCGTGCCTGCAGACCAAAGTACTGGGAGACGCCAATCGCGTGGCACTGGTCGATGGATGCACTGTCAAAGGAGACCAGATCTGATGAGTAGATGGCATTGGGGGACATCCGCCCGAGTACCCGGGCACTGCCTTTGAAAAACTCCAGATCGACACTCCCGTTCACCCGTTCCTGGGTTGTGTTGATAAATGCGTTCAACGCAGCATAGAGCGGTTCATATACCAGACCTTTGTACGCGAGCTCGGACCACTTGTCATCCACCATCCGCTTGAACGCCAGTTCCTGCCGAGTCAGTACGAGGCTTTCCAAATCCCGGTGCGCCGCAAGAATTACCGTCGCTGCCGGATGTTCATAATTCTCCCGCGCTTTAAGACCAAGAATCCGGTCTTCAACCATATCATTCCTGCCAATGCCATGTTTTCCTGCCAGAAGGTTGAGTTTCTGGATCAGGTCATACCCTGCCAGTTTCTTCTTATTCAGGGCAACAGGGACACCTTTCTGGAATTCGATTGTTATTTTTTCTGGTTTATCGGGAGCTTTTTCAGGTGAAACCGTCCATTGATAGATCTCTTCAGGAGGATGATAGGCAGGGTCTTCAAGCATGCCACCTTCAATACTCCGGCTCCAGCAATTCTCGTCAATGCTCCAGGGCTTGTCTTTTTTCACCGGAACAGGGATATTATGGTCTTTTGCGTACTCAATCTCCCAATCCCGGGTAAGATTGAGATCACGGATGGGAGCAACAACATCAAGCCCGGCACTGCGGATAATAAAATCAAATCGCAGCTGGTCGTTTCCTTTGCCGGTGCACCCGTGTCCGATGGCAGTTGCACCTTCTTTTTTAGCGATTTTTACGACTTCTTCAGCAATAAGCGGGCGGGCAAGGGACGTCCCCATCGGGTATCCTTCATAAGAGCCATTTGCCCTGATGGCGGGGAAAATATGGCTGCTGACAAACTTTTCCCGCAGGTCAAGCGTGTAGTGGCAATCGGCAAATTTTTCTCCTTTTTTTGTTGCCATGTCAATTTCTTCATCCCGCTGCCCAACATTGACTGCAACGGTAACCACACGATCATAATCATATCGCTCTTTTAACAGGGGGATACAGATAGAGGTATCAAGTCCCCCGGAATATGCCAGCACGATGGTTCCTTTTCCCATGACGAGTACTTCCTATACTAACGTAGTGTGTGTATACGTAAGAGGTTCCACCATATATTTTTCGGGGATGCTCTTAAAAGAAGAAACTGCATAAGAAAATTTTCAAAGAACAAAAAAAGTGTTCAGGCTGGTAATCCTGAACGATGTATCGCGTCTGATTTAAGTTACCACAATCTTTCCATTAACCTGTGGCTGGAATACGGTTGTGTAATCGTATGAACCTGCCTTGTCAAAGGTTACTGCAAATGTCTTTCCATAAGGAATTGACTTTGAATCCATCGTACCGAAATATTGTCCGGTCTGTAGTATCCAATTGCCTGTACACCATGGGGTTTATAAGGGATCATTGATTCATCCAGATAACTTGTGTCCCCGCTTTAATGTAAGCGGTTGCACCATGGAGAACCGTGCATACTCTGAGTGAATGTTATGGTGTAAGTCGGTACTGGTGTAGGTGTTGGCGTCGGGGTGGCAGTCACAATCGGGCGTGGCAACCGTGGTTGGCACAACGGTTGTAACAACTGCGGTCGGAACTTCGGTTGGCATAGCGGTCGGAACTTCGGTTGGTGTCGGGGTGGCTACAGGAGTTGCCGGCTGGGATGTGCATCCCGCAAGCAGAATCCCGATAAACAGGACTGCAAGAACAACAAAAATTTTCTTCATGCATGTTTTTTTGTTATCTCGGTATATAAGCATATTCTATTATTATGACTATACTCTCTGAATGATATGACCAATTTGAATCAGAAAAATGGGAAAAAAATTTGAAAGGTTCATGTTTTCAGACGGAAATCACTTCAGATAGTGGCTGATAGGCTCAAGCGTCATCTTTTCACGCTTGATTGCATCAATTGCAAGCGCTGCTGCCCGCGCTGCCTGAAGCGTGGTAATATACGGGATTTGGAAGTCTACTGCCGCATGCATAATCTGGTAATGATCCTGACGGGACTGCTTGTCCTGCGGGGTGTTGATGATGAGACGGATCTCCCCGTGCCGCATCATGTCAAGCACGTTTGGAGATCCCTCCTGCACTTTTCGTACCAGGTGTGCTTCCACGCCAGCCTCGCTGAGGTAGTCCACCGTTCCTTCTGTCCCATAGAGGGTTAGCCCCAGATCACGCAGGTGCCGCGCGATGGGGATTACATCTTCTTTCTGCTCCATATTCACAGAAATAAAGATATTGCCTTTTAAGGGGAGTTCATTGTCCGCGGACATACAGGCTTTATAAAACGCAAGCCCGAAATCGTAATCGATGCCCATAACCTCCCCGGTACTTTTCATCTCCGGACCCAGCATCGTATCCACGCCGGATAATTTGTTGAAGGGGAGGAGTACTTCTTTCACTGCAACATGCGTAAAATCGCGTTCATGATAGCCCATATCACGCAGTTTCTTCCCAATCATCACTTTTGCGGCAATCTTTGCAATAGGTAACCCGGTAGCCTTGGATACAAACGGAACCGTCCGGCTTGCGCGCGGATTTGCTTCAAGAACATACACGACATTTTCTTTGACCGCCAGCTGGAGATTGACAAGGCCTATGACGCCAAGACCAAGTGCAATCTTTTTGGTGTAGTCCCTGACCGTACCGATAACTGATGCCGAGAGTGACTGGGTGGGGATCACGCAGGCGGAATCCCCTGAATGGATGCCAGCCTGTTCAATATGCTCCATGATGCCGCCAATAAGCACGTCCTCACCATCACATACTGCATCCACATCGAGTTCGACAGCATTCTGGAGATAGGAATCTATCAGGACAGGGTGATGCCGGCTGACCCGGACGGCCTCTTTCATGTAGGTTTCCAGTTCGATGGTGTCGTGAACGATTTCCATTGCCCGCCCTCCAAGGACATAGGATGGCCTGACAATGACCGGATACCCGATTCGTTCCGCTTTTTCTTTTGCCTCGGCCTCAGAATATGCAGAACTGTTTTTCGGGCTTGGGATATTCAGGGTATCGAGCAGAATGCTGAACCGGTCACGGTCTTCAGCGATATCCATTGCGTCAGGACTGGTTCCCAGCACTTTGGTTGAAAGCCCGAGTCGTTTGATCTCAGTTTCAACCGGTACGGCAAGGTTTACTGCATTCTGGCCGCCAAACTGGACCATGACCCCGTAATAAGTATCCTTTTTGAGGATATTTGCCACATCTTCTAATAGCATCGGTTCAAAGAAGAGACGGTCAGAAGTGTCAAAATCCGTGGATACGGTTTCAGGATTGTTATTGACAATATGAACTTCCACGCCCTCTTCCCGCAGTGCCTGTACCGCATGGACCGTGCAATAATCAAACTCAATCCCCTGTCCGATGCGGATAGGGCCTGAACCAAGGATAAGCACTTTCTGCCGGGCGCTCCGCTCGATCTCACAATGGGATTCACGCGTGGAATAAAAATAGGGGGTGATTGCAGGGAATTCTGCCGCACAGGTATCAACCATCTTGTAGGATGGCTCCCCGGCAATTCGTGTGATGGCCTCCAATGGCGTCCCGGAAATTTCTGCAATCTCTGCATCGGTAAAACCAAATTTTTTTGCCGCCAGAATATCGACGGCTTCGCATCGGATTGGCAGCTGTTTTTCCATATCGACAATATTTTTGATTTTCTCGAGAAAAAACGGTGTAATCGATGTGAGCTGGACGATCTCATCAAGCGAAAATCCCTGCCGGAATGCATCAAAAAGGCAGTGGAACCGCTCATCAGTCGGTCGTGACAGGATCATGCGGATCTCGCTGGGGCTCGTGTGACTGCGGACATCAGTATCGACGGAGCGTTTGGCCTTCATGAACGCTTCCTCAAGCGTCCTCCCGATTGCCATCACTTCGCCGGTACTTTTCATGGATGTGGTCAGCGTGCGGTCGGCACCTTTGAACTTATCAAATGGCCACCGGGGGACTTTCACCACGACATAATCGATCGTAGGTTCAAATGATGCGGCGGTGCACCCGGTAACCGTATTTTTAATTTCATCGAGGCGCAGACCGATTGCTATCTTTGCTGCTACCCGTGCAATTGGATACCCGGTCGCTTTGGACGCAAGTGCAGATGAGCGGGAAACCCTTGGGTTCACTTCAATAACCCGGTAATTTCCGTCCAGGAACGCGAACTGTACGTTGCAGCCACCCTGAACATTGAGGGCACGGATAATATGAATAGCAGCAGTCCGCATCTTCTGGAACTCATCATCACGGAGGGTCAGGATAGGTGCAACGACTACACTCTCACCTGTATGGATGCCCATGGGATCCACATTTTCCATGCCGCAAATGATCACGCAGGTATCAGATGCATCCCGCATCACTTCAAACTCGATCTCTTTCCAGCCCATTACACTCTCTTCAATAAGCACCTGGTGGATGCGGGAACGGGAAAGGCCAAGTTCAACAATCCGGATGAGCTCCTCGCGTGACTGGGCAATACCCCCTCCTGCACCGCCAAGCGTATATGCGGGGCGCACGACGGCCGGGAGACCGATCTCTTTTATTGCATCGTCGATCTGACTTACTGAATTCAGGACGATACTGTGCGGTACCGGTTCACCAATTTCCTTCATCAGGTCACGGAATTTCTCCCGGTCCTCTCCCTGGTAAATTGCTTTTAAGGGTGTGCCGAGGATTTCCACGTCCTTTAGTGCGCCCATCTCGGCAAGTTCGGCTGTAAGGTTCAGCGCCGTCTGCCCGCCCATTCCCGAAAGAATGCCATCCGGTTTTTCCTTCTCGATAATCTTCGCGATGAAATCTGCCCGGAGCGGTTCGATATACACTTCGTCAGCCGTTTCGGGATCGGTCATAATCGTCGCCGGGTTCGAATTGACCAGTACGACCTTGATGCCCTCTTCACGGAGCGCTTTGCATGCCTGCGTCCCGGAGAAATCAAATTCTGCTGCCTGGCCGATCTGGATCGGACCTGACCCGATGAGCAGGACCTTTTTGATGTCGGTTCGTTTTGGCATCAGGCAAGCCTCCGGAACAGTGAATCAAAGAAATGGGATTCCGTATCCCGTGGGCCGCCATGCGCTTCAGGGTGAAACTGAACCGTTGTCAGCATCAGGTCTTTGTTCTCAAATCCTTCAACGGTTCCGTCATTTACATTTTCGTAGGTAATAGCGCATCCTTCGGGAAGCGTGTCCCCGTCGACTGCAAATCCATGATTCTGGGTAGTGATAAAAATACGCCCATCGAAATGGCGTACCGGCTGGTTGGCACCGCGGTGACCAAATTTCATTTTATACGTATCAGCACCAAGCGCCAGTGCGGACACCTGGTTGCCCATGCAGATGCCAAATATTGGCAATTGACCGAGAAGGTCCTGGATACATTTGATTGCCTGAAGTGCCTGCTTTGGATCGCCAGGCCCGTTGGTGATAAACAAGGCATCGGGTTTGCAGGCAAGGATCTGGTCAGAGGTAACATCGTGCGGAAACACGTACAAATCCCCTTTGCGTTTTGAAAGACTGACGAGGATATTCTTCTTTATTCCGAGGTCGATAATGGCAATGCGCCTGCCGCTGCCCGGCACATGGTATGCCTCCTTGCAGGAAACTTCCGGTATCGGGGAAATATCGCAGATTGTGGGAGTTCTGCGGGCCAGACTGACTGCATACTCACCGTCATCGCTGCCGACAACGAGCGCTGCACGCATTGTACCATGAACCCGGGTACGGATGGTCAGTGCCCGGGTATCGACGCCCTGCATGCCCTGCAAACCCTGTTCCTCAAAAAAGGAGCGTATTGACGGTTGGGCAGCAGGTTTCTCGCAGATCTCTTTTGCGATACAGCCAAGTGCACAGACTTTTGGATTCTGGAAGTTTTGTTTATCGACGCCATAGTTCCCGATAAGGGGGAACGTGAACATCAGGATCTGGCCGAAATAACTGGGATCGGTTAAGGATTCCATGTACCCGGTCATCTGGGTATTGAACACGAGCTCCCCGGCCCGTTCTCCTTCAACGCCAAAACCCTCCCCGATAACAAATTCACCGTCCTCCAGACCCAGAACCGCCTTCATAATTTCCATATCATATGTGCCTGATGAGTTATTAACGATAATGTCAGGTACACTCGTTTTTCGTCTTGGATTATGCCGATAGGATATACCTAAAAAGGTTAACGATGGATATCTGGTATTACCCCTGGTATGGAGTGAGACTACAGGGGAACTCAAGGCAGAAAAATTGTTGATACCGATGTTGACGAACTCGTTAAATTTCTCAACTAGGCCTATTCCGATGAATGGTTCGCATATTACCAGTATTGGATTGGCTCAAAGATTGTATGGGGACCAGACAAGGTAGCGGTTATCGCTGAACTGACACTCCATGCCACCGAAGAGCTCGGGCATGCGGTCCTGCTCACCACCCGCATCATCCAGCTTGGCGGAACAACGGTGACAAGCCCCAGGGACTGGTTTAAATTCACGAACTGCGGGTATAATGCACCTGACGATCGATCGGTCTTCAAAGTACTTGAACAGAATATCAAAGGAGATCAGTGTGCAATCAAGACGTATGACAGTCTCTTAAAAAAGACCGGGGACACCGATCCCATCACTACAATATTGTTCTTGGTATCCTCCAGATGGAAGTCGAACACGAAGAGGATTTCCAGGCGCTTCTTGAAGACATCAATGTAATGTTGAAGAAACGCTTATTTTTTTGACTCTGTAAAAATCCTCAAATTAAATTGCCATAACGCTTTTGGGGGTTACGATAATCATTGTCTTCGCCCCCGCCGCTGTGGCACCCCCGGTTGCAATAGTGTAGTTCTGGCATCATCGCCCTTGAGCCTCGTCCCCCCGGGAGACAGGTGGCGCAAAGAGGGGGCTGCATGTTAAAAAAAAAGGTTTTCTCCAGTGCTGATTTTTTTAACTATTAGAATTTCCAGTTTGCAGCGACAGAGCCAGAATTTTTATTTATTACCGGGATAACAAACCGGCTTTTTACCCCTCCCGATAGAGATTACTACGTACCGGATACCCATTTTTATATACTATCTCACGTCAATCTCTCCCATACGAGAAGCGGAGTTGGTGTATGGTAATCGAACAGGTACCGGGAAAAGATCACGGGCAGGTAATGTTATATGCACTTTCAACCTGCCAGTGGTGTAAAAAAACAAAAGATCTTTTAAAGGAACTGGGAATTGCATTCAATTACCAGTACGTGGATTTGCTTGAAGGAAAAGAACAGGACGCTGCAATGAACGAACTGGAGAAATGGAATCCTCAGGGATCGTTTCCGACCCTTGTTATCAATAATAAATCCTGCATCATCGGATTCCGTGAAGATGAAATTCGGAAGGCGTTTGGCGTATGAGCTTTATTGAAGTAACAGAATCAGACATCAACGAATTATACAAAAAGCTCAAGACAGATTGTGATGAGCACGGGTATTTTCTGAACCCGGATACTGAGTTTGTCCGGTCACTTATACAGGGATTAATTAAAAATGAGCGGCGTTACGGGTACCAGGCATGCCCCTGCCGCCTTGCATCAGGAAAAAGAGAAGAGGACCTCGATATTATATGTCCCTGCACGTACCGGGACCAGGATGTTGAAGAATTCAATGCCTGCTACTGTGCACTTTATGTCAATGCCGCAATTGCCGCCGGGAAACAAAAGGCCGGGCCGGTACCGGAACGACGTCCTCCCCGTTCAGAGCGGGTTAATCTGAAAGCCATGCACACAGTCAGCACAACATCAAGCCCGGTATTTCCCTTGCCGGTCTGGCGCTGTTCCGTGTGCGGGTATCTCTGTGCACGCCCGTCACCGCCCGGCATCTGCCCGATCTGCAAAGTAACAAAAGACCGGTTTGAACGGTTTATCTGATCTTCAATCAGTGATATATTTTTACGGGAACCTCCCTGATTCGCAATCCCTGCACCTTCGCGAATACTCCAAATATTGCCAAAACCAACATACATGGCATGACCGGCCCGGTACTTGTCGAAATAATCGGCCTCAAAAACTCTGAATGCTCACCCTTCCCCTGCGACGCAGACCGCACCTGCGGGCTTTTTGAATGCCACCCGTCAGGTTCTCTCACCAATGCGTATGCTGCTCTCAAAAACGCACTGGAAGCGGCGTATGGAAAGAACGTTGAAGTAAAACTGACTTTGATCGATACCGAAGTCCCGGACCACATCCGTACGATTCTTGAAACAGAACTCCCTCCTATCCCGATGGTGCTGGTGAATAACAAACTCACCCGTATCGGAAGGATCTCACTTGACCGGATTAAAAAAGAGATTGATGCCTGTTCCTGATTTTTTAAGTAACCCGGGTCAGGGCACCGGTGCCGAGATCATAATATAACCCGTGAACCTGAACTTTCCTGTCATCCACCGCCTTTTTTAAGATCGGATAGGTGTACAGGTGCTCAATCTGGAGACGCACATTCTCCTGCTCGATCAACTTGTAGCGCTCCTCCTGTTCAAGTACCGTTTTTGGTGGGGAGATCGTTTTGTCCACCCGATCTTTTGCCTCACGCGCATTGTTCAGCCACAGGGGGATATAGGAATCGGTGCTTTCCTTATCCAGTGCCCGTATCGCCCCGCAGTTTGAATGCCCGCAGATTACGACATCGCTTACATGGAGGTGCATAAGCGCGTATTCAAGCACGGTTGCAAAGTTCCAGTCGTGGATCGGCACGATGTTGCCGATATTGCGCTGGATAAAGAGCTCACCCGCTTTGGCCTGCGTGATATGCCCGGTCTGCAAACGTGAGTCCGAGCACCCAATCCAAAGGACCGAAGGATGCTGGCTGTGTGCCAGTTCGCGGTAATAGTCAATATTCGGGCTGAAATCGGTTTCCCTGAATTTGTAATTTCCTAAGAGCAGGTTGTCAATCATTATGCATCATTTCCGTTGGCCACATGGTCATCGTTTTCCAGTACACCACAGGTTTTCGTCGTGCAGTAAATATAATAAATATTCGTATTTCTTCCGCTGGATAGTTTGGCGATAAATATCGGCTGGATTTATCATCCGACCCGGTATTGTTGATTATTTTCATTGCAATAAAAAAATGCAGTAAAACGCGCATATACAAGTATTTTAGATAATCAGCCCCGGTTTGCAAAAATATTGTAAAATTTTCATTCATTGTCCTGCGACAAACGTGAACAACCACAGGCAACCCGGAAAATTGTTTATGCCGGGAATAATTTTGGTTAAAAACATCACAGGGATTTATACAGGAAAAAAAGTAATAGCTCCAGACTAAATTGCTTGTGATTATCTTTGGGACTTTAGTCCGGGTTTGCCATGATATACGTGTGTACCAGAATTAAGGAGGCGGGTTATACCAGCCATATCTTCATCTGCTGATCCGGACCAGTTCAGCGAAGACACCACGCTCCTCACATTATATACCCTTGCTGGTGAAGAGAGCGGAAGTTTTGTCACGTTCCGCCCGCATTTATTCCACTTCATCCAAAGAAGAGTCCTTTTCCCGGTCAGCACATCGGTTACGCTTCCAGTTACCGGTTCTGTCCTTGTGCGGGAGCTCTCCGCTCATGAGATGGTGCGTGCGGAAAACGAACTCTGGGTGCATTACCACCAGCAGAAAGCCGACCTGGCAACCGACCGGCTCTTTGCCGCATTTGCCGGAACACGCCTTGTCGGTGTTGCCCGGTGCTCCCGCCACCCGGACGGACTCGAAGTTGACGGCGTGTACGTCCTCGATGAGTATCGCCGCCGGGGTTTAGCCCGTTCGGTTATGGAACAGTTGATCGAGGAATGCGGGAGAGAAGAAACCCTCTACATGCATGCGAAGATAGAACTGATGGAGTTTTACGGCGGCATGGGTTTTTTCCCGATCCCGGAACCGGACCTTCCAAAAACCATCCGGGACCGGTTCAGTTTCTGTCTTGGCGATCTCAGGGGAATCGATGTCTGCCCCATGAAGCGCGAACCTTCAGCAGTCCGCACTGAACCCTTCACTGAAATGGCTGGTGCAGAATGAAGACACCCACAGGATATCCCGAAGGCCAAATTGTCCCTGACTGCAACTGTTCGCTGCGAATATGCCGGCTTCCGGTCCGGCAGATTATCTGGTGGTGCTGATGATCCAGCTGGCGTTTATCCTCGCGGTTCTGATCTACCTTACCGGGATGTTCGTGCCATTTGCCGGTGCGATGCGGGATCGCCGTATCATCCGCACGATCTCCCTGGCTTGCACCATCATTGCATCCACGATCCTTGCCGGGCTCTCGCTTGCCATTCTCATCACCGGAATTCCAACATCATTTACCGTATACCAGCCGTTTGGCGCATTTCCGGTAAGTTTTTTCCTTGACCGGCTCACGGCATTTTTCCTTCTCATCATTGGTGTGGTTGCTGCGAGCGTCGCACTTTACTCAACGGGATATATCGAACACATGGATGGCGGGGGACGCCGTAACCTGCTCTGCGGCTGTACCAATCTCTTTGTGCTGGCAATGGCACTGGTCGTTGCCTCGGCAAACACAGTCTCGTTTTTGCTGTTCTGGGAACTGATGGCCGCGAGTTCGTTCTTCCTCGTCATGTACGAGTATACCGGACCGGATACAAAAAAAGCCGGGATATTCTATTTTGTGATGACCCACCTTTCGACGCTCTTTGTGATGCTGGGGTTCATTGCGCTCTATGCAGCGTCCGGTTCTTTTGCTATTGTCCCCCTGCATTCGGCAGATACCGCGCTCATCACCGTGGCGTTTCTTTCACTATTTATCGGGTTCTCCATCAAAGCCGGCATTATACCGTTCCACAAGTGGCTGCCCTATGCCCATCCCGCAAGCCCGTCCCCGGTTTCAGCGCTCATGTCCGGTGTGATGCTGAAAGTTGCGGTGTACGGTCTTATCCGGTTTATTCTTTCAGTCTTTACCCTGAATCTTGGCTGGGGCGTTCTTATCCTCATTACCGGTATTACATCGGCAGTCCTTGGTGTCATGTACGCATTAAAAGAGCATGATGTAAAAGGGATGCTCGCGTACTCAAGTATTGAAAATATCGGCATAATCTTTGTCGGTATCGGACTGTATGTCATTTTCGTTGCGCTTAACCTCCCGCTCCTTGCCACGATCAGCCTGCTTGGTGCACTCTTCCACTCGCTCAACCACGCACTTTTCAAAAGCCTGCTCTTTTTGACGGCAGGATCGGTCGTACATGCCACTCATACGCGGGATATTGAGAAGATGGGTGGACTTGTACACCGCATGCCCTCTACATCGGCATTATTTTTTATCGGGGCAATTTCGATTGCCGCCCTGCCGCCATTGAACGGATTTGCAAGCGAACTCCTGATCTTTATTGCATTCTTCCAGTCAGTTGCCGTTGTCGATCCGCTCATAAAAGTGCTCCTCTTCATCTGTCTTGCGCTCTTTGCCCTGACAAGTGCCCTGTCCGCTGCCTGCTTTGTCAAGGCATTTGGTTCTATATTCCTCGCACTGCCCCGTTCTGATCAAAGTTTTGAGGCAAAAGAAGTGAGCGGGTCGATGATCGCCGGGCCCGCAATCCTTGCCGGAGCATGTATTATTCTTGGTATAGGGGCATTCCAGATCCTCGCATTTGCAGGCTATACGCTTCCCCTGCCGGATATGTTCTTTGTAAGCATCCTGCTCCTGCTCATGGGTGCATTGACCTATGCAATCCTGTATTTCACGGCATCCCGCGATGTCAGGATTGGCGAAACATGGGGATGCGGCATCAAATCGCTGCCATCAACCACAGAGTATACCGGGCATGGTTTCTCTGAACCGATTGTCACGTTCTTTTCCGCCATATACCGTACCAAAAAGACCAGTAATATGACGTATTACGACCAGCACACCTGTCTTATCAAAGACGGGACTGCAGACATACGGTTAATCAGATTCTTTGAAGAGTACCTGTACCTCCCCATCGCACAGGCATCTACCCGCACGGCCGCTTTAATTGCACGGATGCAGAACGGCTGCCTTGATAGTTATATCCTGTATGTCTTTGTCGCTGTTGTCGCGCTCATTTTGTTTTTGGGGGTCTACGCATGACACTTGATTTTGTCCTGTACTGCGTGATCAATACTCTTGCGGTAATTGCGATCTCTCCGCTCTTTGTCAGCCTGATTAAAAAAGTAAAGGCATGGACTCAGGGGAGGCAGGGGCCTTCAGTATTCCAGACATACTATACGCTTGCAAAACTGTTCGGCAAAGAAGTGATCTATTCCCGGAACGCATCATGGATTATGCGGGCAACACCGTATGTAAACATTGCAGCACTCCTTACCGCGTCGCTTTTTGTTCCTTTGGTCTATGTGACCGACCCCGTTGGCGGTATCGGGAATATTATCCTGTTCCTGTACCTGCTCGTGCTCGCCCGGTTTTTCATGGCGCTTGCAGGTCTTGACGCAGGATGTTCCTTTGGCGGTATGGGAAGTTCACGGGAGATGAGTATATCGGCAATTATTGAGCCCACAACAATCATCGTTTTTGCTGCGCTCGCCTTTGTCTTTAAATCGCTCAATATTTTTGACATGGTGCTGGTATCATCTGCTACCGGGACGCCGGTGACCCCGACTCTCATCCTGATCGGCATCTCCCTTTTTATCATCCTGATTGTCGAAACATCCCGGCTCCCGGTAGACAACCCGGAGACACACCTTGAACTGACCATGATCCATGAGGGCATGATCCTTGAACAGTCCGGCCGCAACCTCGCACTTATGGAACTGTCGGCAGCGATCAAACAGACGCTCCTGATGGCACTCATCATCAACCTCATTATTCCCTGGGGACTTGCCACGAGCCTGACGCTTACCGCACTGGGTATTGCCCTGTGCCTGTTTGTGTTCAAGGGTGCTGTCCTTGCAGGCGTCACCGGGCTTTTTGAATCATCATTGGCAAAGACACGGTTCTTCCGCCTGCCCAGCCTGTTTATTATGGCATTTTTCTTCTCCACGCTTGTGATTATCATTGAGGTGTTTGCATGACCGACACGCTCGTTCTCGAAGCAGCAATCAAGGTCCTGTTTGTTGGTGTCATTATCACCGCCGCGTATATCATCACCACCCGGAATCTCATCTCCCTCATACGTGTGTATGCGCTCCAGTCTCTGGCGCTTGTCGGGATTGCCCTTGCACTCTATGGACTCGAAGGGTTACCGGTATTATTAGGCATCGCCCTTGTCACATTCATCTCAAAAGTGCTCATCATCCCGTATTTTATCGCGACCATCCAGGAAAAGATCCGGATCAAACGGGATATCGATTTCCACTTCCTGAGCCCCACGAGTTCGCTCTTTATCTCGCTTGGCCTGATGCTCGTGATCTATATCGCGCTGTCCCGTATCCTCGTGGAGACTCCCGTCCGGGGTAACCTCTTTTTCTTTGGTGCCGTGATTGGCATTTCCCTCATGCTGATGGGGATGATGGTCATGTTCAGCCGTAAAAAGGCCCTGACAAAAGTGCTGGGCTATCTTTCCATGGAAAACGGCGTCCTGCTCTTTGGACTTTTTGCGACAGAGCTGCCGTTTATCATTGAATTTTTAATTATTATCGACCTGATTATCCTCGTGCTCCTGACAACCATTCTCACAGTAGGTATTGATTCAACACTGGAGGAATACCATAACCGGCTCCACCGGTTCTACCTCTGGGAAGAGAAGGGGGATGCGCCATGATCCTGGTTACTTTTATCCTTGTTGCGATACTTGCCATCATCTTCATCGCGTTCTGCCGCACACACCGCCAGATGAACGTCGTCAGTATTGCACAGGCAGTGATCTATGCAGGGGTTTCGTTTGCCATCCTGCTCTGGCAACAGGTGCCGGTAAACGCATTTCTCGTTGGCAACGGGTTCTTCTTTATCGATCATCTCGGACTGTATGAAGCCATTATCACGACGGTAATTTTCACCTGTGCAGCCGTCTACGCCGGGGGATATGTTGAGAACCTTCTGTCGAGCGGGGAACTGGAGAAAGGAAGCCTCCGGTTATTCTATGGCGCATGGTGCCTGCTCCAGCTGGTCATTATCCTTGCATTCTTCTCGGATAACCTTGCCCTGTTCTGGATCTTTGCCGAGATGACCACGATTATCTCCGCGATGCTTGTTGCGATCCTTTCCGCACGGGAGAACATCGATGCGGCAATCAAATACATCTTCATTGCATCCGCGGCGATGCTCTTCTCCTTTGTCGGGTTGATTTTCCTCTTTGAGATCTCCCGATCAACACTTGGCACCGGCACCCTGAACTGGACCGTGCTCATGGCGCATGCGGCTGCCTTTCCTGCCGGCATGATGACTGCCGCGTGTGCGCTGGTCTTTATCGGGTTTGCCGCAAAATCCGGCATCTTCCCGTTCCATACCTGGCTTCCTGAAGCGCATGCAAAAGCACCATCTGCTGTCAGTGCCCTTCTTTCCGGTGTGCTTGCTCAATATTGGCATCTATGGGATCATCAGGGTTTATGCAATCGTGCACCAGACAGCGGCATTTCCTACCATCACTGCGATGCTGGGACTCTTTGGCATACTCACGCTTGCGATTGCGGCAATGTCCATGCTTGCTGAAAAGAACTTAAAAAAACTGGTTGCATACTCAAGCATCGAGAATATGGGCCTGATGCTGGTCGGACTTGCCGTTGCAACACCTCTGGCGCTTTTCTGGGTGCTGTTCCACGTGATGGCGCATGCATTCACCAAAGCCTCCCTGTTCCTTTCGGCCGGTATCCTGCACCGGCAGTACAAAAGCCACCTGTTTGGTGAAGCCATCGATGACATCCGGGACGTGTTCCGGTTCCAGCCCTTTGCGGCGTGGGGTATTATTATCGGGGGCCTTGCTATCATCGGCATGCCGCCATTCCCCATCTTCTATTCTAAATTCTTTATCCTGCTCTCGCTTGGCACAGAATCACTCATTGTGCTGACACTTGTCCTTGTCCTCCTCTTTATCGCCGCAGCAGCGATTGGCTATTTTGTGATCACGGCATTTGGTAAGCAGACCTCTCCCCAGCAACAACAGGAATTACCCCCTTACAAAACACCCCTGAGTATGAAACTCCCGATCGTTGCACTGCTTGGGCTTATTCTCATTATCGGCCTGTTCTTCCCATCGGGAGGGACTGCATTTCTGCACCAGATTGTCACGGAGCTGATGTTTTAATGACCTCGTCATTTAGTCCTGCACAAACTGCGGTTCGCGAACTGTTTGGCGCTGACGCTTTATCTCGGGTAAAAAACGGCTGTAACAGCGAGGTATACCTGACTGTTTCGCCACCGGAATTTGCTGCTGCCGTTTCCTATCTTGCGGCACACAAATTTGTCCTCTCGGGGCTGTTCTGCGTTGAGGCTTTCAGTTCAGACAGTACGAATTCCCTGTTCTCTGTCTTTATCCGCAAGGACAGCATCCTTATCCTGGTTCGTGAAGTAAATGACCGCGCCCAATCAATTGCAACAGTTTTTCCCTCTGCGTCGTGGTTCGAACGGGAATGCCACGATGGTTTTGGGGTGGTGTTTGATGGCGCATTTGATACCCGCCGGCTGTTCCTGCATGAAACCTACCCGGACGGGTTCCACCCTCTGAAAAAATCAACGCCCAATGAACCGGTCATGGTAAATGAATCAGCTGGTATTGTGAAAGAATACCCGTTCCGCACGATCTCCGGAGACGGGGTATACCAGGTTGCTGTTGGCCCGGTGCATCCCGGTATCATCGAGCCGGGCCATTTCCGGTTCAGTGTCATTGGAGAAACGGTGTTTGGCCTTGAGATCCGCATGTTCTACACGCACCGGGGTATCGAGAAATGTGCGGAAGGAAAACTGCCTGCTGACTGCGTGGCGGTCGCCGAGGCAATCAGCGGCGATGAATCGGTCGCAAACGCAACCGGTTTCTGTATGGCAGCAGAACGGATTTCTCAAATAGCCGTGCCTGACCGGGCATGGTTCCTGCGAACGATCCTCTGCGAACTGGAACGGATCTGTTCGCATCTTGGTGATCAGGCCGGGATGCTCACAGATGTCGCATTCCCTCTCGGTGCCAGCCAGTTTTCCGTGCTGCGTGAACGTCTGTTCCGCGAGGATGCAAGGCTGACCAGCTCCCGGTTTATGCGGGGCATGGTCTGTGTCGGTGGGGTTACCAGGAATATTGAAAACTCATCATTGCAGGAACTTCACCGGTTTATCAAAGATTTCCGGAAACAATACAAGGTCGGGCTAAAAATCGTCCTGTCAACACCATCGGTGATAGACCGTTTTACCACAACGGGCGTGATACAAAAAGCACTCTTGCGCCCGCTCAACATCACCGGCCCAATAGCACGTGCATCCGGCGGGAGGGTGGACGTCCGCATCTACCATCCCTATGGCACCTATGACCGGTTCTGTCCTGATGTAAAACCCCTGCGGGACGGCGATGTGCTTGCCCGGTTTACCATGAAAGCCTCGGAGGTCACAAATTCACTGGATATGATCGAAAAGATGATCGCGGCAATTCCTGATGGCGAAGTGTGCAGCACCGCACCGGTCCGCGACGGGTACGCCATTTCCCTTGTTGAGTCTCCGCGGGGTGAAAATCTCTGCTGGCTCCTGATTAAAAACGGCGTGGTCGACCGGTACAAAGTCCGGACGGCATCGTTCTGCAACTGGATGGCAATCGAACATGCGGCGCCCGGAAACATCATCGCGGATTTCCCGGTGATCAACAAGAGCCTGAACCTGTCCTATGCAGGGACCGACTTGTGAGGTGAAAAGATGGTCAATGCATTTTCCTGTCTCTTCAAGAAAAAAATAACCGAACCTTCACCGGTCCATGATGACGAGATCGAGCGGATCGGGCAGGCAATCAAGCGGGAGATCGATGCCCGGTTCGGGCGCAGCCTTGCCATACGTGAACTGGATACGGGGAGCGACAATGCCGCAGAAATTGAGTGCAACAATCTGTCCAACGCATTTTATGATGTGGAGCGGTTTGGCATCACCTTTGTTGCATCACCGCGTCATGCAGATGTCCTGATTGTCACCGGTGCTGTAACGCACAACATGACCATTGCCGCAAAGAAAACCTATGATGCCATGCCATCGCCCAAATTTGTCGTGGCTGTCGGTGACGATGCCTGCGATGGAGGGATATTCAAAGGGACATATGCAGTGCTCGGCGGGGCGGATAAACTCTTTCCCGTGGATATAAAAATTCCCGGAAACCCTCCAACCCCTGCAGCTATCCTTGCGGGTCTGCTGGCACTGATGCAAAAAGCATCGAAGAAATCCTGATACCGTTTTTGTATTCTTTTTTCGCAAGAGCTCAAACACTTTATACCCGCGAAATAACCAGATACTGGTATGAGCCCGGTGAGGAAATGGGGGCCCGGCCCGTACACGGTTGCCGTTATCCATGGCGGGCCGGGTGCACCGGGTGAGATGGCGACGGTAGCCCGGGAAATTTCCACCGTCAAAGGCGTGCTTGAACCGCTCCAGACGGAAACGACACTTGAAGGGCAGGTGCGGGAGTCTCCGTTCGGCACTTAACACCCACGGGCTGCCACCCATGACCCTGGTCGGGTTCTCGTGGGGGGCATTTCTTTCATGGATGGTTGCGGCGCGATACCCGGAACTTGTAAAGAAACTGATCCTTATCAGCAGCCCGCCGTTTGAAGAGCAGTACACTGCTTTTATCACCAAAACCCGGCTTGAACGACTCTCGCCGGCGGATCAGTCCGAAACCAAAACCCTTCTTGAACAGGTTGAAAAAGGTCAGGGCGGCGATAAAAATCTCCTTCTTGCCCGGCTGGGCAACCTGCTTGCACGTGCCGATGCATTCGATCCACTGCCGGTGGAAGAGGAGTCCTTCCATCGCCAGTATGACGTATACAAGGGAGTCTGGGACGAAGCCTGTGAACTTCGGCGGAAGAGATCCCTTCTGATGATGGGGCGATCGGTCCCCTTTCCGGTGGTGGCAATCCACGGCGATTGGGATCCCCACCCGGCTGACGGGGTCAACATCCCGTTATCAAGGGAGATCGCGAACTTCCGGTTTATCCTGCTTGAAAAATGCGGTCACCGGCCATGGATCGAGCGCAACGCGGCTGAACAGTTTTACAAAATTCTTACGCAGGAAATATAAAATCCCTTATTTCCCCAAAAGCACAGACCCGATACGCTCAGACAACTGTTTCCCGTGCGATCCATTCCAGTATAACTTTTTACACGGTTCGCACCAGAAGAACGTCAGGTCCTGTGCATCACGCGGGGCATATGCCGTGCCGGCAATTTCCTGTGCAGTTGCAGGACGCAGGATGCTGTTGCACAGCGAGCACCGGGTCATCAGGCACCGGGGCATGATCAATCCTGCATCCACCAGTTGCTGTACCTGCACCAGCACATCATCAGAACCCACGAGCACGGCATGATCGTTGCCCCTCTCTGCAAGCTCGCGGTCCCGGGTAAGAAGAATCCGGTTCTCCCGCAGAGCGATCTCAAGGAGTATTGTATCTTCTTTTGCATTTCCCGGTGAGAGGTCGTTTGCGCTGATAGTATCATATCCCATAAACCGCAGGTACCGGGTGAGGGTGCCCAGCATCCGGTCCGCAACAAAACGCGGTTCTGACCCTTTTTCAGGTTCAGGAGACATGACGTACGATCTCGATATGTTCGCCACAGTTTTTGCAGGTATCGCCATCCAGACCAGGGAACCCGCATGAATATCCCTGCCGTGCGATAAGGAGTGCCTTGCATGCAGGACAATACGTGTTCTCGTACGGGTGGTCGAACACATTACCCAGGTAGGGAAACAAAAGGCCGAGCTCTTTTGCCCGGTCATAGATTTTCTCAAGCGTTGCCACCGGTGTTGCCGCACGGTCGGTCATCTTATAATCCGGGTGGAAACGCGAGAAGTGCATCGGCGTTTGCGGGCCAAGATTTTCAATCACCCAGCGGATCAGGGCGTCTATCTCCTCCATCCGGTCATTTAAGCCCGGGATGACCAGCGTCACCGTCTCGATATGCATACCGAGCTCCCGTGCGACAATTGCTGAATCAAGCACCGGCTGGAGGTGCGCCCCGCAGATTTTTTTGTAAAACTCGTCCGTGAATGCCTTGAGATCGACCCGGTACGCACCCAGCATCGGCGAAAGTTCCCGCAGGGCTTCTTCGGTGATATACCCGTTTGTTACGTAAATGGTCCCAAGTCCCCGGGCACGCGCCAGTGTCCCCATATCGAGCGTGTACTCGTGCCAGATGGTCGGTTCGTTGTATGTCCAGGCAATACTCGCGCTCCCGCTTTCGATTGCACGGCTGACCCCCTCTTCAGGAGATAGTGTGGCAAGGCGGATCGTGTCCTTTTTTGCCCGGGAAATATGCCAGTTCTGGCAGTGCTCGCAATGGAAATTGCACCCGATACCCCCCAGAGAATAGGAGCGGGTGCCGGGCAGGTAGTGGAAAAGCGGCTTTTTTTCAATCGGGTCAACCGCTTCGGAACTGATCAGGCCATAGGTGGTAGCGTACAGTGTCCCGCCATCGTTCTTTCGCACGCCGCAGATCCCGGTTTTTGCATCGGCAATCGTGCAGCGATGGCTGCAGAGTGAACATTGTACCGTGTTATTCTCTTTTTTCTGGTACTGGCGCGCTTCGTGCATAGCCCTTCACGACAGGAGAACTGTCTGTTTCCCGCTACTCTTTATTTTTTTCCCATGCCTTATCATCCGGTTCATCGACTTCGAGCACAAACGAGCCCCGATACTTGCAGTCCTTGCAGAAATACACCTGGCCGATATATCCTCCCGTAACCGGAAAGATCTCACGGCTTTTACAGACCGGGCAGCGCAGCATAATCAAATAAGTCTATATGACTATCCGGTACAAAAACTAGTGCAATGAAGACGGTTGTCATCTCGCTTGGCGGTTCTATTCTCATTCCGAACCTGGAGAAAAACAGGATCAAAGCATATCTTCCGGTACTCCGGGAAATTGCAGCACAGCACCGGCTCTTTGTTGTCGTTGGCGGTGGCGGTGAAGCACGGCGCTATATTGAACTTGCCCGCACCCTCGCGATCGACGAGGGCACCGCCGACGAGATTGGCATCCTGATTACCCGGCTGAATGCCACGCTCCTGATATCCGCCCTTGACGGCGATGCGTACCCGAAAGTTGCCGAAAGCCATGCCGAGGCAAAAAAGTTTGCCGAAACCGGTAAGATTGTGGTCATGGGCGGCATCACCCCGGGCCAGACTACCGATGCGGTAGCCGCTGTCCTTGCGGAGCGTGTGCGGGCGGATGTCTTTATCAACGTGACGTCAGTTGACGGCATTTACTCAGCCGATCCCAAAAAAGTCAGGAATGCAAAACGCTACGATACGCTGACTCCCCGGCAGACTGGTCGAAATTGTCGGTATGACCGCGTTGAAAGCCGGATCGAATAATGTTCTGGATATTGTCGCCGCCCGGGTTGTTGAGCGCAGCCATATCCCGCTCGTGGTTCTTGACGGCAACAAACCAAAGAACCTGTCTGGCGCGATATTAAAAGGCACATTTACCGGGACCGTCGTAAGTGAGAATAAGATAAATCCGCTCCCACTCTGATTTTTCCACCCATCAAACGGCAGGTATTTTTAGAGACCCGCAACAATACTGTAAGGCGCGGGGTAGTAGGGTAGCCTGGTCCATCCTAGAGCGTTTGGGACGCTTTGACGGCGGTTCGAATCCGCCCTACCCCATGATGAAAAAACAGGATGCCGCAGCCATCTATTCTGTCCTGCTCAAGACCTATCCTTATGCCGTTGGTTTTTCAAAGAGTGTCGATCGCGGCTCGCCATTTGTGGTGCTTATCCTCACGGTGCTTTCCGCGCAGACAACCGATCGTGCTGTGCTGAAAGTAAAAAAGCCGCTTTTTGCCAAATATCCAACTCCGTCAGCACTCGCCCATGCCAATGTTGCCGATGTCGAGGAGATTATCCACAGTCTCGGGTTTTACCATGCCAAGACCCGGCATATCATTGCCGCGGCACAGGTCATCCTTCAGGATTTTGGCGGGGAGGTGCCCCGGACAATGGAAGACCTTTTAAAAATTCCGGGTGTCGGCAGGAAAACCGCAAACATCGTCCTGTATCACGCGCTCGGAAAAAATGAAGGTATTGCCGTAGATACGCATGTGCGACGGCTCGCACAGCGGATTGGATTTTCTGATACTGACAACGTGACTGTTATCGAACAGGATCTTATGAAGATCTATCCACGGGATGTGTGGGGTGACCTGACGGATGTGTTGATCACCCATGGGCGGGAATGCTGTGATGCAAAAAAACCGCATTGCGAACGCTGCCCGATAAGCCGGTACTGCCGGTATTTTAAAATATCCGGAAAAAAATAACCGTTCTCTGCCCGCTTATCACGGTAATATAACGTGAAATTTGTGCATCCAAGGCAGATTATTGTAATAATTTTACAGTTCTGGAGAACTCCTCACATTGAATTGCCATAACGCATCCATGATATAATAATACAAAAAATAAAACCGGTGCTCTCTTGTGTGTATGCAAATTTCTTCTCTGTCAGGTTACCTCCAGTAATCCGACATGTGATCGGATGATATTTTGTGTGTCAAGCGGAGTACCGGTCGTATTTACCATATAACAGGTTGTACGGCTCAAAAGGTCGGCGATAAACCGGTTTCGCAACCGGTTTTTGCGTTCATTTATCACCAGCAGGTGAGGATTAAAATAGTTATTCTGAATAAAAATGTCCAATGCCGCATCAGGTGCGAGCAACTGAATTTTTTTCGGGTCGGACGGGTCCCGTTTCAGGATCATGATGGTCCTGACCGTTGTGAGGGGGAGTAATCGTCCTTTCCCGATAACCCACCGGATATCAGCGACTGCCCGGTGGTCGGCATCATATTCATGATCGGTAACAAGCCCGCCATATTCTTTCCAGACGGTCGTCAGATCTTCACGGATGTAGAAATTTTTTTCTGACCCGTACCCCAGGATATCCAGACCAAATACCCGGGAAAAAAACCAGTCATCTGAAATAATGCGGGTATGAGGGTCAGTCAGCAGGCCATAGGTCTGGGTGGTCTTTCCTGCACCCGATGTTCCCACCATGCAATGCCCTTTCCCGTCAATATCCACACAGGCGCCATGGAGGGAGAAAATATCATGCTCATCTTCAAGAATGTCTCCGGCAATCGCAAGCGCGATAGACTTGATCCAGCCGTAATATGAAAAATTCAAAAGAAACGCCGTTTTTGAATAGGGATCGAAAAATACGGTATTTAACGGGTATACCGGGTCGTTAAAGACAAAAAGTCTCCCGTGCGAGCGGATATTCTGGTTCATCGGGTAGAAATTCTCCTGCCAGGTCTCTAAAAATACATGAGTGTCGGACAGGAACTTGATGCAGCACCCGTAGATCTCGGATTTTATCTCATACCGGACTTTTTTTATGAATGCTTCTGCAAGCCGTTCCTTTTCTTCGGTTGTAATGAGGGTAATCGTATAGGTCATAATCACCTTTTTTTATCGGACTGGAACACATCCGTATGATCGTTACATTACTCTTGTTGCTCCTTTTAATGATACTTTATGCGATCAAAAAAAGATCGATTCTTAAATCCCCTTCCCGAAAAGATCACATGAGTAATTATCGGCAGAAATCCCGGATGATATACCCAACCTGAAACAAAAGGGTAATAACCGCTCTTATTTATGCCTGTCATCTCAAAGATTTTACATCAATTGTTGTGGAGAGGAACACCTCCCAACCTGGTGAAATAATATGGCTCCTTTGGCAACGTTCTCCGTCAATAACCTGCCCCGGCTTTTTCCGGAACCGGAAACAATACCTGATACTGCATGCTGGGTATTCGTATCAGACACCAGTATCTGCATCACCCGGGATGATCCTCCCGTCGTTATTTCGGCATCCCGTCCCCAATCCTTGGGATTCACAATAAAAAGCGTCCAGTACCTTGGTCACTGGCAGAACACCCCCTGTTACGCAGCAGAAATTGCACCCGGCACACAACTTCCTGTGAACTGGGTATCGTCTGGCGTCCGCGAACTTTTTGGGAGAATTCCGGATGATATTCTTGCCATCGCTGCATATGCAGTCCAGATTATTGATTTTGATCGCACGACACAGTTCTGCGGGAGGTGCGGAACAAAAAATCACCAGCTCCGTATCGAACGGTCAAAGCTCTGTCCTTCCTGTAACCTGCTCACGTACCCCCGGCTCTCGCCGGCAGTTATTATGCGTATAGAAAAAGACGATAAAATTCTGCTTGCCTGCTCTCCCCGTTTTCCGTCCGGTACTGTACAGCGTCCTCGCGGGTTTTGTCGAACCGGGTGAAACACTCGAACAAACTGTCCACCGTGAGATAAAAGAGGAGGTTGGTATCACCGTTAAAAATCTCCGGTATTTTGCCAGCGAACCCTGGCCGTTTCCCAATTCGCTCATGTGCGGGTTTATCGCGGACTATGACGCAGGTGAGATCCGGGTTGATAATAACGAGATCATCGCTGCCGGATGGTTTGACCGGGATCATCTTCCGGCACTCCCTTCAAAGATGAGCATATCCCGGGCGCTCATTGATGACTGGATAGACCGGCAATCGTTATGACCAGGTACTGAAGCCGGGGGCTCGTTACCGTTTCTTAAACAATTCTTTTAACCAATGCCGTACAACAATGTTAGGACGGGCTGGTAGATCAGTGGTAGATCGCTCCCTTGGCATGGGAGAGGCCGCGGGTTCAATTCCCGCCCAGTCCATCCGCTTCTTTCTGTTTTTTCTTACAGCCGCCCGTTTTTTTATTCCTGAACAATGAGTGTTTGTCGGCGTGACTCTTTAGTATCCGCGATCTGATCCTGCCCGGTGACAAATTTTTTTACGCTGTTCAGGGAAAAACCGGCAAAGATTGCAGAGGCTGCCATCACACTCAATTAAATCACCCGCGAACTTCCCGGATGAACGAAAAAAAGCCCACAAGGTGTGGCAACCGGAGCATATGGGCGATCGCAATCTGGCTTGCCGCCCCCTGTTCATGGGGGGGCTACTTGTGTTTTGAGCTTGTCCGCAGGGCACTTAGGTGAATGGACAATTCCGCTATATTTTTTAGGTATCTTCACTGACTACCTGTAGGTTTGTTATGGGCTTTCGCGAATTTTTGATACCGCAGGACAAGATCTTTTATGACCTGTTTGAACGTCAGGCTGCAACTATGCGGGAAGCGGCATACCAGCTGGTTGCGCTGACTGAAGATTTCACCAATGTTAAAGAGAAGCGCCATGCAATCGAAGTGCTTGAACACCAGGGCGATCAGATCACGCACACGATCCACGAACAGCTCAACAGCACGTTCATCACGCCCCTTGATCCTGAAGAGATCACCCGGCTTGCATCAACACTTGACGATGTGCTGGATTTTATCGATGGTGCTACCGAGAAGATGTTCTACTATGGTATTGAAGCGACCGATGTCCATATGATCGAACTGGCAAAACTCATCCACATGTCCACCATTGAAATTGAAGGTGCCGTAAAAGGGATCCGTTCCATCAAGAACCCAAAATATATCGAAGAGCGCTGCATCGAAGTCAACCGGCTTGAAAACCTTGCTGATGACGTACTCGCCCATGCGGTAACTGACCTGTTCCGGAGCCAGCACGCGATCACCATTATCAAGTTCAAGGATATCTACGAGCACCTGGAAACGGCAACTGACCGGTGCGAAGATGTTGCCAATGCATTATCGGATATCGCGATGCGCCATTCGTAATGAGGGATGAGAATATTTTTACGGGACCATTATGTTGGAAGCATCACTTGCCCTCATTATCGGCATCATCATCGTTGCGCTGATCTTTGATTTCACGAACGGTTTTCATGATTCGGCAAATTCTATTTCGACAGTCGTTTCAACAAAAGTTCTTTCCCCCCGCAATGCCGTGGTATTTGCTGCTTTTTTTAATTTTGTAGCAGCGTTTGGATTTGGTGTGGCAGTTGCAAGCACCATCTCAAAGATTATCAAACTCGATGTTGTCCCGACTCCGCTCATACCATATATTGTCCTGTCAGCACTCATTGGTGCGATCTGCTGGAATCTCCTTACCTGGCTGCTGGGGCTGCCAACCTCATCGTCACATGCGCTTATCGGGGGGATGGCCGGTGCCGGTATCTCCGCAGCAGGAATTGCCGCTGTTTTGTGGTCGACCGTCGGACTGGTCGCAGCATTCATGGTACTCTCCCCCATCATCGGATTTACCTGCGGGTTTTTCTTTATGGTGGTTGTCCTGCGTGTTTCCGGAAAAGCCAGCAAGGCAACGGCCGAGGGTCATTTCAAACGTCTCCAGCTTTTTTCTGCTGCGGCATACAGTTTCAGCCACGGCACCAATGATGCACAGAAAACCATGGGGATCATTGTCCCGCTCCTGTTCTCCATTGGCTATTTTGGTGCAGCCGCGGATCCCAACAATCTCCCCATACCGGTCTGGGTTATCCTCCTCGCCTGCACGACCATAGCACTTGGTACGCTTGCCGGGGGGTGGAGGATTGTCAAGACCATGGGGTTCAAGATCACCAAACTCCGGCCGGTGCACGGTTTTGCCGCTGAAACAGCCGGAGCAGCCACCATTATCGGGGCATCGATTGCCGGTATCCCCGTGAGTACGACGCACATCATCTGTTCATCCATCATGGGCGTCGGCACAACCAGCGGTTCGAGTACGGTAAAATGGGGTGTCGCCCGCACGATTGTCTGGGCATGGGTGCTCACCATTCCCGTCAGTGCATTGATTGGATTTGTATCCTTTGCGGTGATCAGGGTTATTATCGGGTATTAGGCCGGTTTGCGATACCCGATGTTATGAGCGGGATATTTTCCCGCTGGCATCGGTCTCCTGACGTGACGTGAGCAGGGTGCGGCAATGAGGGTCTGGTGCAGCCACTAAATCTGCGTCATTTTTGGTGAACGGGCAAATGTTCATCTGCGTTAAGATCAGAAAACCGTGATATGACTGATACGATGGGGTGGTATCTTTCCGGGATCGCTTACCAGGCTGATAACCAGCCCCTGGACGCACTTCTCGCGTTCGACCAGTCCATCCAGCTTGACCCGAATAATTCCGGTGCCTGGACCGCAAAAGGTCTTGCACACACGCAGATTGGCGAATATCATGAGGCCATCCGGGCATTTGACCGGGCACTGGCATTTGGTGAACAGAATCCTCTTGTCTGGTACCATCGCGGGCACGCTCTGTACCTTTTGGGCAGGTACGAAGAGGCAGTGTTTGCATTCGATCATGTGCTTGTGCCGGATCCTGGTAACATCCCTGCATGGAGAGAAAAAGGAGATGCCCTCCGGGTGCTTGGACACTATGACGCAGCACGCGCCGCATATGATACCGCGCTCCGCCTGTCCCCGGACGATGTTCCTGCGCTTGACGGTAAAGGCCTTCTCTGGTTCGACCTTGCCAACTATGCCCAGGCCCGTTCCTGTTTAGAAAAAGCCCTCACCCTTGAACCGGGCAATCTTGTCGCATTACACACGCTCGGTGCCATTTTCTGTGAAGAAAAAAAATACAATGAAGCCAGGGAGATATTTGACCGGGCACTATCCGCTGACCCGAAGTTTGCCCCGGGATATTCCGGAAAAGGCAGGGCCTGTGCCGGACTTGGGAAGTACGATAGTGCGCTCCGGTTCGTCAACCATTCACTTGCTCTTGATCCCGAACAGCCTGAAGCATGGCTGATGAAAGGGATGATACTTGGCAGGCTTCACGGTAATAGTGATGCGATGCCGGCATTTGACCGGGCAATCCTTCTTAACCAGAACCTTGCTGCGGCATGGTATTCCGAGCAGCGTTTATTCTGTTTTTCTGCCCGGTACAAAGGCCGTATCCCGATGATGTCGCGTGCTCCTCCTATCAACCCGGCGCGTTTGGAGGCATGGAGCAGTGCAGGATTTGCCCTGAGCCAGTCGGAAAATTATGACGATGCGATCCGTGAGTATGATCGGGAGCTGGCAAGTGAACCAGGTTCACCGGTTCTCTGGTACAATAAGGGAATTG
Source organism: uncultured Methanoregulaceae archaeon (assembly GCA_963768785.1). GTDB lineage: Archaea > Halobacteriota > Methanomicrobia > Methanomicrobiales > Methanospirillaceae > Methanoregula. The sequence continues at coordinate 6,832 of CAVYJD010000020.1, read as the reverse complement.
TGCTGGAAGAACTGGGCAGGCATCATGAAGCGGTTCATGCATATGATCATGCGGTTGATGCACAGCCCCGCATGAGTGAGGCCTGGTTTAACCGTGGACTCGCCCTTTTTGATCTCGGGATGTATCCTGATGCCCTGGACTCATTTGACAAGGCCCTTGCGATCGATCAGACTTCGCCCGGTATATGGCTGAACAAAGGACAAACCCTCGGAGTGCTGAACCAATATGACAAAGAACTGGCGGTATATGACCGTGCGATCGGGATCACGCCGGATTTTGCTCTTTTCTGGTATAACCGGGGGGTTGTGCTGCTCTGCCTGAAACGGCATGACGAAGCGCTCCGATCATTTGAACAAGCCACATCCCTCGACCCTAGTCTGTCTGCTGCCTGGTACAACAAGGGGGTTATTCTCAGCAGGAACCGCTCATTTGATCTTGCATCTCCGGCATTCGATCAGGCTCTTGCACACGATCCGCTGAATGCGCTTTGCTGGTTTTGCCAGAGCCTTGTCTGTATAAACCTGGGGTTGACCAGCAAAGGAAAAAAGGCACTCATCCGTTCCTACCAGATTGAACCGGAATTTTCACGCATTCATTATGATTACGGGGGTGCTCTGTATTTTTCCCGGATAAACCGGTCTTACCTGACAGGATTTGAAAAAAAAGCCAATTCCCCGCAAAAAACGATCTCCCTGTGGTATGAAAAAGGCCGTGAACTTGCGCGGGAACGGCGGGACGCTGAAGCGCTCGGCGCCTTTTCACGGGTTCTTGCCATCGACCCGGGTCATGCCGGTGCATGGTATTACAAAGGACTTGTATTCATCCATCTCAGGCAGTTTAACGATGCGCTTGGTGCATTTGACCATTCACTTGCAACGAACCCGGACAATGCCCATGCATGGAATAATAAAGCACTCATCCATAAACAACTGGAGCAACCGGGTGAAGCGCTGCATGCATGTCAGCAGGCAGTAACCCTTGACCCCGCGTATTTTAACGGATGGTACAACCTTGGTCTCATATTCGCTGCCATGCAACGATATGCGGAAGCCGATAACGCATTTAATGTTGCACTGACCCTCCGCCCACACGATCATCGCGTCCTGATCCAGAAAGATCATATCCATGACAAATTACCCTCTCCGCCTCCGTGATGAAAATCCGGTAAAATAAGCTGTTTTTTGGGGCGCAGGGTTTTTCTTTTCCGGTTGTTTCATTCTCATACAGGACAATTACTTAAGGAATATCATGGTACCAGCACAACCGACAGCGCATGAAGCCTCGCTCCTGATGGGCGCGACCATGGTCATATCCATGATCGGGATATTTACCGGCATTTTTTTTCTTTTTATCAGCACCGACATTGCAATCAGGATCGCAGCGGCAGTTCTTGTCGGTGGTGTGGGAATCATCAGTTTCGTCCGCCATTCCGTATATTACAAATCAGACCAGGCCCGGATGGGCTGGCGGCAGGATCACCCGGAGTTCCAGCTCGAGGTGGGGTACGCAAACCTTGCGTTTGGTATCTGGGGACTTGTTGCAGCAGCTTTTGACTGGATCCTTGTCTGCGGCGTAATGCTTGCGATCTACGCGACGTATCTCCTCTGCGCCCTTTTCCTTCACCTCTACGAAGCGCATGCATGGGAAGACCTGCACATCCCGGGGCACCGGTCCCGGGCAATTAAAAGCGTGGTCTCGACCGGCTTTTTTGTCGTGGTACTCTTTGGGTTTGCGGTGGTGGCATTTGCCCGGGCGGGCGTACTGCCATTTCTCTCTTTGTGGAACGTATGAGCCATCATCATCCCTGGGACTGTGAAATAATCCCCCGCTCAGACAACGGTGTCAAATCGTTTTTTTGTAATTTTTATTGCTCCAACTGAGATCTATTTTCTTGCCTATTCTTCACGGGTATTGTTTAATATCCCGTCGCGTAATACCACCCGTCGTCTTCTTTTACATGAACCGGTACGGAAAACAGCCTGCCGATCTTTGTGTCGGTCAGGATTGTGCGTTTGGGACCATCGCTGCAGAACTTTCCGTCTTTCATCAGGATGACCCGGGATATTTCCGGGATGATATCATGAAGATGGTGGGTTACGAGAATGATCCCGGTGCCCGACCGGGCAATTTTACGGAGCAGGATCCGGAAGGTATGAAGGGCATGAAGGTCAAGACTGTTCGTGGGTTCATCGAGAATGAGTGCTTTTGGGCGATGGATCAGTGCCCTGCCAATCAGGAACCTACGGGCTTCACCGGACGACAACTCGTTCATCGGGCGGTTTTTCAGGTGCTGGATGCCAAGGAACGTGCATATCTCATCGCACCGTTGCTCCATTTCATCGGTCACCACCCGGTTATACAACCCGACGCTTGAGAAAAAGCCTGACAGGATTACCTCCCTGCCGGACATATCCTGGGTAAAGAGGTACTGCAGGTCATTTGAGACAATGCCAATCGTTGATCTCATCTCAAAAACATCCCATACGTCCTGACCCCGGATCAAAAAAACCGTGTCGTCAGTGAGGAGCGGGTAATATTCCCTCATCAGTGTTTTGATAAACGATGATTTTCCCGACCCGTTTGGGCCGAGTATGGCAACATTTTCCCCTTCATGGATTGTCACCGATACCGAGTCAAGAACATTTTTGTCGCCTTTCACAACAGTAATATTGCGAAATTCGAGCAGCGGGGGCTGACTTTTTTTCACTGGGGATGCACGTTTTTTCATGGTTACCTAAACAAACAAATTGTTTGTTTTTAGTACCTGTTTGTGACTGACCTTAACAAGTCTTGTGTCAGGTACATCAGAACTGTTTTTTTGGATATGTTTTCTGTTTCATGTGCCTGAAAGAAAAAACTGGCAGAGAGGACCGCACATAAAAAATAGGTTATCTGTCTGGAGCAAACGTCACCGCGTATGACCGTATCCCGTCCGCATCCTGCAAGGAAAGTACGCCACCTGCACGGGCGGCGAGCCGGAACAGGAAGCCCTTGGCCGGTGTATTTCCGGCATGGACGAAGGGCCCTGTATTTCCGGCGATTCTCACGGTTATCCCGGATTCGCTCCTTCCTGTCGTAAGCGTGATCCGGGTTGCGCCCATGCCGACAAGGTCTTCAAAAATATATATGATCAGATCCAAAAACAGGTCCCGGTCGACGAGAGCCGTGCTCCCGGTCGGGTTCAGGTCCATGGACAGGTCAATGTCTGATAAGAGCGGCTGTGACCCGATACGGGATAGGAGCAACCGGATAAATGTCGTGTCATCCTCTGCCGATGAGAGGAGGTCTTCATCGGAACAGCGGGAGCACGAGAGGTCACGAACCAGTTCTGTAAGACTGCGGTTCATATCGCATTCACAGCGGTTATCCGGGGGACAGAACCCTCTTAGCATGGTGGTATAATCGGACAGCAGGTGCTCGGCACGGGTCACCAGCGTTGGATCGATGATATGCGCAAGGTCGTCTTTGGTAAACGACCGCTCGAGTTTGCCCATCACCTGCCCTGCTTTGAGGGCCAGATGAATGGAAACCCGGTCGGCGGTATGGTGATCGACAGAAAACGAGCGGAACGCATCCAGCAGTTCATCAATCACATCGCTCTTGATCAGGCCGGTCATCTGCTCTGCAATACCGGCTTCTCCCAGTTCTTCCATGACATAGGAGACATAGCCGAGCCGCCCGGACATGATGGTAAATAATTCATTCACCTGCTCCATGCAGTCATCCGCACACGCGGCAACCTGTGCCGCCCGCTCCGCATTAAACTCGGCAATATTTTCCAGCTGGCATGCCTCCTTCTGCAGGGTCTGGAGCGTGTGGAGGGCATCGGGAGCCGAAATAAGCCTGCCATGGCCCGGGCATACCCAGTCAATGCCTCCGTCGGCAATGATCTGCTGTATCCCCGTGAGCGAACTGAGGAGGGCTTTCTGGTCCCACCCGCACAGCCCGGCAATGCCGGGATTTGCTGCAAACAATACATCGCCGATAAACAGCAGCCTGCCGATACGCAGACACATGCTGTCCGGGCTGTGACCCGGCGTATGATAGACCGTAAAAAACTGTTTGCCGCCAAACGAGATCTGTTCAGAGGGAAGACCTGTACCGTCAGCCGGGTGCTGCCGGGTGATGGTAATTGCAGCACCATCTGGTGTACGATGGGTGACCGGGGCACCCTCGGATCCCGGTTTTTTTACCGGAAGAAGTTTCAGGTCTATTTTTTTGGGGGATAGCGAGAACCCCAGCAGGTCTGCCTGGGTCAGGAGCCGGTCCCCGCGTTCGAGCGCATCGGCACCCGCTTCCTGGACGGCAAATACCGCATCATGGAAATACGTGTCCGCAGGTGCATACTGGACCGAGAGGAAATGATCGATATGGGCATGGGTGAGGAAGATTACGACAGGGCGTTGGTGAGCATCCCGGAGTTTCTGAATCCCGACTATCAGCTGGGCGACTTGTTCGGGAAGGCCGCCGGGATCGATCAGGCAGATACACTCCGGCGTTTCGATCAGGTACGAGTTTGAGGATATCGTGTCGATCTTGCGGATAAGCGGGTAGATGTTTGCCTCCGACACCCCGGGCACCGGTTGCCATGTCAGGGGGACAAGAGGGGTATTACTGCCATCCGGCACGTGCCTCGCCCTCAGACGCATAGATTGAGAACAGTGAGGTGAACCCGGCGAGTTTTAAGACTTTATGCACATCCGCGGTCAGGCAGCAGAGCCCGAACCGGTCACCGTCTTTGCGCAGTTTTTTTGCCGTGGATAACAGCACCCGCAGGCCGCCGCTTGAGATATAGACGACACCGGCAAAATTCAAAAGAATTCTCCGGTTTCCGCCCTCGATCTGGCTGTTGATCTCCTGTTCAAGATCCCCGGCGGTTGTTGAGTCAAGGCGACCGTTCAGTGCCAGCACCGTTATACCTTCAAGCGTTGTCGTTGTTATCTCCATAAAAGTCACCCGGTTGTATGATGCCCGCAGGTTTTGTGTATATATATTCAGGGGTTTTTTTAAAAGATAATCTTTCTATTCATGTTCATTGTGCTGAAGTTTAAGTGTGTTTGTGTGTAACACCTACGTACGGAAATTCCCTAGCGATAACCATTCCCGCATGCCGATTGGTACTACGGGGAGAGTGACAGGATCGTGAATCACCTGGATATTGTCATACCGGCAAAGCAGGACGAAATCCCAAAAGTTACTGCCGACATCGAAGAAATTCTCCTCGCACAGAATTTTTCAGCTGATGCGATTCTTGATGTGCAGCTGGCGCTGGAAGAAGTCCTTGTCAATATCATTACCTATGGGTATCGCGGGAAAGAGGGGTCGATTGGCATCCGCTGCGAAGCGTCACCCTCACAGGTCACGCTGGAAATTTCTGATTCTGCACCGGCATTTAACCCGCTTACGATGCCGGAACCGGATGTCGCGTCAGAGATTGATGAACGGAGTGTCGGGGGACTGGGCATCTTTTTGGTGCGGCAGGTCATGGACACGGTAACCTACCAGCATAAAAATCATAAAAATGTCCTGACTCTGGTCAAGGTTAAAAGAGCGTGAAGTACCGGGGCTTGAATCATCTTGGTTCTTACGTCTGCGGATTTCTCCCATCACGATGGTCTGGAGAGATTGGTTGCAATGAGACACCGGCAGGATACGATTATGAGGGGGTTTTGAACTCTTACCGGGTGGGATCAGAGGCGAGGAACGGGAAGGGGGTTTGATCTGCCTCTTTTATCGTCAGGCAATACCTGCTGCCCACCATCGCATGACAGATCTGTTGACCTGTTTGCACAGGATCCCTGAACCGGCGGCAACTGCGTGAAATCCTGACGCACAAAAAAAATTACAGATCCCTAAAAAAAATTCAATAAAACCCCCAAAAAAAGAACCGGAAATCAGGTTACCGGGGTGTGAACCTGTACTGTTCTTTTGGCACCGTCATCTCAAACCGTGCTCCCCTGCCCGGCTCTCCGGTCTCGTGGATGGTGATGCCGGTGATATCAAGGATCTCCCGGGCAAGGGCCAGACCAAGCCCGTTGTTCTTCCCAAAGCCCCGCTCGAAAATCCGCTCCTTTTCTTCGGCGATGACCCCGTCTCCATCATCTTCGCAAATCAAACTATAATGATCATTGCGTTTTTCAACAGAGAACCGGATGGTCGTGATTTTTCCGCCGTGACGCACTGCATTGTCCATGAGATTGTAACAAACCTTGGTAATCAGCGGATCGGCAAACACCTCAGTGCCGGCAGGGATATCGTTCTTCACGTTAATCTGTCCGAGAGGAGCCTGCGTTGTCACGGTGTCAACGAGCGTGTGGCAGTCCTGCCAGATCGCAGTATTGACGCCGATCTTTTCGTATTCTTTGGTGAACTGGATAATTTTGAATATCCGGTTACTGGCTTCCCCGACGCGATTGAAATATCGTTCAAGTTTCGGATCCGGAATTTCTTTGCGTAATAACTCCAGAAATCCGTTCAGCGCCAGAATCTGGTTATTGATGTCAGTGCCGGGTGATGCTGGAGAGCAGATTGAGTTTCCTGTTGGCGAGGGTAAGTGCCGCTTCTGCCCGTTTGCGCTGGGTAAGATCCGTCGCGATGCTCATTATCACCTTCTTTTTACCCCAGTCAATGACTTTTACATTCACATGGAGGGGTAATAATGAGCCATCTTTTCGGAAATGCTGGACATCGAATTCAGCCTTCCCGGCATCCTGGACCTGTCGCATCCGTTCGGCGATCAACTGCTTGCTCTCCGGTACATCGATATCATGGAGGTTCATTGCAAGATATTCTGCGCGGGTATACCCGTGGAGCCGCAATGTCTCATCATTTG
>CAVYJD010000019.1:0-49200 GCA_963768785.1 uncultured Methanoregulaceae archaeon | reverse complement strand
ACCCGGCGGGGACGGGTGTAGCCGTTGGTGAGACGGTAACCTGGGCCGGAGCAGTGGTACTAGTGGTGGTCGAAAGAATGGTCGGTACGGTAACAGGAACCGTCGTGGTGGCTGGCGTGACACCGGTTGTAACAACGATATCGGTACTCGATGTGTTTGTCTGGCTTCCCGCACTATTGGACGCCGTCAGGATGACCGAATAGGAGCCTGCGCCAAGGAACACATGCAACGGGTTCTGTACGGTCGAGATACTGCCATCCCCAAAGTTCCAGAGCCAGGATGTCGGAGAATTCTGCGAGGTGTCGGTGAACTGCACCGTGAGGGGAGCACTTCCCGTGGCCACGTCGGACGAAAATGAGGTAACAGGCTTAGTAAGTGCGGAGGCAGTGATGTACTTTGCTATGTCCGTCGTGTTAGACCCGGCAGAATTTGTGGCGGTCAGGATGACCGTGTAAGACCCGGGGGTAATATATTCGTAAACCGGATTCTGGACGGTTGAAGTACCACCGTCACCGAAGAACCACAACCAGCTGACAGGAGTATTTGCCGACGTGTCATTGAACTGGATGTAGAGGGGCACTGTCCCGGAGGTAACATTTGAGGTGAACGATGAAATCGGGGGAGCGGGTGTCGTGGTGACGTACCCGGATTGCGTAGTCGTGGAACTGCCGGCAGAATTTGTGGCAGTCAGGGTGACGGTATAGGTTCCCACAGTCGCTGTAGGTATGCAGGGGGTTCTGCTGCAGCGAGGTATACCCGTCACCGAATGACCATGCCCAAGCGGTCGGGCTGTTGGTGGAGGTATCGATGAACTGGACGGACAGCGGTATCGGGCCGGAAGTCTTAGTTGAAGTAAAGGATACTGTGGGTAATACGGATGCAGCGGTAACAGTGAGATACGCGGGTTTTGAAATCGTATTGCTGCCAGCAGAATTCGTGGCAGTCAGGGTGACCGCAAACGTTCCGGTTGTCGTGTAGGTATGAGAAGGATTCTGGGTTGTGGCAGTCCCTCCATCCCCAAATGACCAGGCCCATGAGGTGGGGGTGTTGGTGGAGGAATCATAAAACTGGACCACAAGAGGTATGCTTCCGCTTGTCACGCTCGAGCCAAAGTTAGCAGCAGGCATTGTCGCCACCTTGCTTATGACGATATATCCTGGCATGGAGACTGTATTACTGCCATCGGCATTCGTGGCAGTCAAGGTAACAGTAAATGTTCCGGTTGTCGTGTAGGTATGAGAAGGATTCTGGGTTGTGGCGGTGCCTACATCGCCGAATGACCAGGCCCATGATGTAGGGGAGTTGGTGGACATATCAAAGAACTGGACGGTTAGCGGGGCAGATCCGTTTGTATTGCTCGCGGTGAATAATGCGACTGGCGCAGTTGCGCCGGCTGCAACCGTCAGGAAGACGAGCAAAGCGGCCAAGGTTCCAACGAACCACAGGGTAGTGTGTTTCATGGTTTCATCTGGATATTAAATCATGATATTCATCCGGCTATTAAAGTGTGCTGACCGGTCCGTACCGGTATCATCAGTAAACTGTATAAAACAATATGTCCAATAAACATTACTATTTTTCCGGGGCAGAGACAGAAAACGCATGGTTTTGCTAAAAAAAGAAGGAAATCAAACTGATTTGCAGATATTATATCCCAAACGACACAGCAGAAATCTGTTTTGCGGGGTTCCTCATCCTGTCCATGTTCCCCGACATCAGGAATCCGGGCATCACGAATACCATTTATGTCACTGCAGAAAGGAACATGAAGATTTGCCCAATAAAAAAACTTCACTTCTCCACCAATCGAACAATACCAAAAAAAAATTTGCAAAACCGACATAAAACCTGTTGCGCGATACACAGCAGTCTGCCCAAAATGCGGATTTTTTTAGTACCTGCATACAAATCGCGGCAAAACCTAAAAAAGGATGAGATAAAACTAAAGGCTATGTATGTCCCATCGGGGATCTTTTTCACGAAAGGGGTAGGTGTCCATAAAGATCGCCTTGCATCTTTCGAACTTGCCTTGCGAAAAGCGGGTGTGGAAAAGTGCAACCTCGTCTATGTTTCAAGTATTTTTCCCCCGAACTGCAAGCAGGTGTCCCGGAGTACAGGATTAAAAAGCCTCCAGCCGGGGGGAATTGTCTATTGTGTGATGGCACGCAATGATACCAATGAACCCAACCGGCTGGTTTCTGCTGCTATCGGTCTTGCCCAGCCAAAAGATACCGCTGAATACGGGTACCTGTCCGAACATCACGCGTTTGGCGAAACACAGGATAAAACCGGAGAATATGCTGAAGATCTGGCCGCAACGATGCTTGCGACAACACTTGGCATCGAATTCGATGCAAATCTCGCATGGCAGGAGCGCGAACAGATCTACAAGGCAAGCAGGAAGATTATCCGGACAAAACATGTCTGCCAGTCCGCACAGGGCAATAAATGCGGGCTCTGGACGACGGTTATTGCAGTTGCCGTCTTTTTATAATACTATTCCAACACTTTTTTCGCATCTGCCATCGAGCGGATTTTATCGGCGAGGGCCTGCACCGCAATGCGTGCCGGGCTGTCCACCGGGATCTGCGATACCGGTGTTGCTGCAAGATCGGCTTGTTCCACAGCGGGATCGTCAGGGATAATCGCGATGGGCTTCTCATTCCCGATGTCCACGGGCGCCGTGCCGGTTTTGTAGCGGTTGAAGACTACAAAAATCCGGTCGTTTGCAAGCCCGAGGCTGGTGGCAATATCCCGGATACGGGCAACCGTCCGCAATCCCCGGGCACCGGGATCGCTGACGATAAGGAGGATATCCGGTGTCCCGATCGTCCCCCTGCTGATATGCTCCATGCCCGCTTCTGCATCGATCACCATGAACCGGTATTCCCGTTCAAGCTGCGCCATGCATTCCGAGAGCAGGTCATTGGCAAAACAGTAACAGCCTGATCCCTTCGGGACGACCCATCGCTACCAGATCAAATCCTTTCGCTTCGACAAGCGCTTTGCGGAAACGGTACCGGACATAGTCATGCCGGTTCATGCCGGGCGGGATGGTGCGGGTGAATGCCTCCTCCCGCATGCTGCCCAGCGTTTCATGGACTGTTACACCGAGCGCTTCGTGGAGGTTCGCATTGGGATCGGCATCAACAGCGAGGACAGGCGTATCCCCTGCATCGACAAAAGCGCGGATCAACAGCGAACTTATCGTCGTTTTCCCGGTGCCGCCTTTTCCGGACAGTGCAATCGTAAACGTGTGGGCCGGCATACTGACAGACTCCTCAAATGTTAGGGTTTACAACCGGTTTTTGCCCGGATACGGTCTGAGATCTCTTTTGCCGCACCCATGATCTCCCGTGCCCCGGACCGGTGGGCAAACCGGATGCCGCAGCTGGGCGTAATCAAAGACTGGGCATCAAAGACTTTTTCTGAAACGGTCGTGCAGAGCTGGGTCCGGATTGAAAGATAGCGGCTGTACAGCGAATCGACGGTTTCTGTGGAGAAGATCTTGTATTCCGCGGGGACAATGCCCCATGCAACAACACCGCCGCGCTCCATGTAGGCGGCAATCTGGTCGGTATAGAGCAGGAACTCCCTGCCGGTCCCGTACGCGTCCACCGAAATGACTGAAGGGTTCAGGGAGATAATAAATCCCCAGTCGGTGTTCGAACAGCAGTGGACGCCAAGTCCCCCTTCGACAAGAGAGGCGATATCATTCCATCCTGCCTCGACCGTCTCGCGGTCGACCGGCACGACCGATGAGCCAAGCGACGCAAGGTAGGGTTCGTTTAAGACCACCAGCGTCTCGCCAGCCATCGTCCGTTTCTTCATCTCCACTTCACACCACCGGGCTTTGAGCGCGATCATCTTGGAGAGCACATCGGCCATCTGGGAGTCATAGTAGATCGGGCGTTTCTCCGAATCCACGACCTGCATGCCAAACGTCACCGGGCCCGTCACCTGGCATTTCAGCACACGCACCCCGGGAAGGTGCCGGTTCATCATCTCGATAAAGGCCGAAGCATACTCGGTGTGGAGTGCATACGGGGCAAAATTTCCTTCAACATAATCCATGTAGACCTGTTCCATCGCGGCGGTATGGTCCGTTGCGCTGTCAAAGAGCAGGCGATCGTCGCGGATCACCCTGCCGGGCAGCTGTTCGGAGTCGTTAAAGACAATACTTTCAAGCTGGCTCCGGTCAGGCAGCGTGGGGATATAGGGAAATTCCGGGAACAGTTCGAGCACGTCGTTACAGGCTTCTGCAGGATCGGTGTTTGGCAGCGCACCGACGCCCGTGCCCAAAGAATGTGGGGGAGGGATCATCTTTGCCATCGTTATTGTCCCTCCTTTTTAAGCCGGCAGGACTCAAGGAGTGCCTGCACCATGGGGAACAGCGAGAGATCGGTATGCGGGAGAAACGTGCTGGACGTGTAATCATCCATGAATGACGGTTCGGCATTGAGTTCGATATAGCCAATCTTACCGGCAATAACATCGAGCGTTTTTCGTTCGCGCCGGTTGATGAGCGCGAGGTTTGCACCTGTCACCGCACCGTTCCCGATATTTTTTATCCGGTCAATGTCAATCTCGGGGATGAGACCGATGATTGTCGCATTTTTCTTGTTGATATAGTTCCCGAATGCCCCGGCAAAGTAAATCGTCGCAATATCGTTACGGCTTACGCCGGCTTCCTTCATCAGGGTAACGCAGGCAGCATGGATAGACGCCTTGCTCATGATAAGGTTCTTGATATCGTTTTCCGTGATCACGATATCTTTTCCGATATCGGTCTCCGCTGCCAACGCAATCACAAATTCCGGGAAATGCGAGCCGGTGCGGATACGGGGATTTTTGATGCTCGTGTTGATCCTGCCCGTCCGGTCAATCACGCAGGCGGATATGAGTTCGGCAAGGATATCGATCAGCCCGGAACCGGTGATGCCCTTTGGTTTGATGTTGTTGATCGTGGAAAATGTCGGATCGAGCGTGAACGGGTCAATGGTTATTCGTTCTATCGCCCCGGGATTTGCCCGCATGCCAAAGAGCACTTCGCCTCCTTCAAGCGCCGGCCCGGCAGCACCTGCACACGAAAACATCCACTCGTTGTTCCCCAGCACCACTTCAAAGTTCGTGCCGATATCGATCATCAGCGAGATCTCTTCGTGCTCATCCATGCCGCAGGCAAGGATATCCGCAATAATATCGCCGCCGATAAAGTCACTGACTGCCGGGAACGCAAAGAGCCCGCAGTTATGGTTGCCGGACAGGCCAATCCTGCCAGCGGCAACCGAGAGTGCCCGCTGGACAACCGGGACATAGGGCTCGGCGATGATATACGCCGGATCGATCCCCAGGAGCATATGGGTCATAACGGTATTTCCTGCAACCACCACTTCGTAGATATCCTCCCGGTCGATTCCTGCGGTGTTTGCCGCAGTCGTCAGTGCAGCGTTGATACTGTCCGCAGCAAGCGCCTGGAGTCTGGAGAGCCCGTTTTTCCGGGCAAAGTTTACCCGGGCAAGAATGTCCTCGCCGCAACTGATCTGTTTGTTGTAGTTTGAGGCAACTGCCACGACTTTACCGGTGACAAGATCCCAGAGATAGACGACAACGGTCGTAGACCCGAGATCCACTGCTGCACCATAGATCCTTTTTGAAGTATCGTTTTCCTGCAGGTCGATAAGGCGGTATCCGCCCGGGAACAAGAGCGATGGTGCCGGTGACTTTCCAGTCGCTGTGCCGCAGGAGTGCAGGGATCTCGCGCATCACTTCAAGCGGGACATAGATCTTTTCGGCCACCGGGCCACCGGATTTCTGGATGCCCCAGAGCAGGCGGGTGAGGTCCGGTGACGGATCGGTCAGGGATGGCGGCTGGAGTTCGACATAATATTTTTTTACTGACGGGCGGAATTCGATCTCCGTATCCTGGCCTTCCACAAGGATCTTCTGTTCCTGGATAAGCGTGCTCTCCGGAATAAAAACCGAAAGGTCGCCCTGGATAGATGGTCTCGCAGGCAAGACAGGCGCCTTTTGCCAGTTCTTCATTGGTGAAAAACTGCACGTATTTCTGCCGGTCAAATTCCGTTTTTCCGGACTGGACATAGACAATACATTTCCCGCATTTGCCCTGTCCGCCGCAGACAACATTGATGTTAATCCCGGCCCGCTGGGCGGCATCAAGGATCGTGCTGCCGCGTGCTATTTCGATCTTGCGATAACTGGGGAGGAACGTTACCGTGCGCATTTATTTCTTCCATTCCTCATGCAGGTATTCACCGATCTCAGCTGCATCCCGTGGCCCGACCAGCACTTTCCAGCCGGTTGCATCCTCGATCCTCCCGGACAAGCGGCGCTGCATAGCCGGGAATGATCAGTTTTTTGTGGGATACTTCGTTTTCCACGCCGAATTTTTTCATTGAATCCCTCACCAGGATCTCGTTGAGTTTTCCCGCGGCAACGGCCGTGAGGACTGACAACCCTTCGGTATCAACAATCAGCATGAAACAGGGTATGCGGGTGGATTCAAGATAGCCCTGCAGGGTAAAGAAGGTGAGCGAGAAGTTCACGGTCATCAGGACCGGGGCATCCTTTCCCGGCGTGCCGACCCGGTACAGCCCGGGGTTCATCTGGATCGGTTTCTGGGGGTCCGTGTAAATATTCTGGCGGAGGGTCAGTGCGGCTTTTGATGATTCCGCAGAGAGTGGGGTGGTGATAATGACAGATGCATATTTTGCGATACCAAGAGCAATTGCTGCATCCTGCATTCCCGTTGTGGTCGTATCGAAAAATACCGGGTACCCGAGATCAGGCACTTTCCGGGTGATGGCCAGCTGGCGGATCGCAGTGGACCGGACTAAAAAGTCCCCAAGGGTTTCTGGTGAAAGGTCCATCACGAGTTTCTGGGCACCCTCATTCGGCGCAGTCTTTTGCGAGTGCGGCGAGATCGTCGAGCGTTTCTGCCCTGATTACCATCGGGCACCCGTGTTTTTTGGAGAGTGCACACATTTCCTTGGTAATTTTCCCGGGTTGCTGCACGGATCAGCGGCCGGTAACTGCCCACCTGGACAAGCGCTGCGGCAAAGGCTTCCGGTGTCTTTGCCATCAGCACCAGCGGAAGATCGGCATGATCTTCAACAACGGCAACAGCGCGGGCAAATACTTCGGCAGACCCGCTCGTGTTTTCGATTGCGATCCCGTTAAACCGGAGATCGGTCCCGACACGGGTAAACGATTCATCCCGCACGCGGACGGTTGCTGCCGCAATCTCTTCAGGAGTCTGGGTGTCCTGCACCTTGAAAATAATGCCCGGGGGGTGATAGAATGTCTTCTCATGCCGGTACAGGACAAACTCTTCACCCACGGCAAAGGTACGTTCACCAACACCGATTTTTACCAGGCGTATGGGGGGACGGGTAGTCGCGCCAAGTACCGCCTTTGCGTTCTCATCGAGATACGGGCAGAGATCGACATCGGCTTTTCCACCGGCAAGTTTCATCGCAAAGGTCAGGCAGGTCGGATCGCCGCACTCCTTGCAGTTCTTTTTTGGCAGGAGTTTGTAGATATCGAGCGCTTTGAGTGCCATTTCACCTCACCTCCGGTGCGGGAGAGCGGGATTTCAGGTCACAAAACGCCTGTTTCAGCAGCCCAACGGACCGCGGGTGACGGACACAGATGATCTCTGCCCCGGCTGCCGCTGCAGCGATGCTCGTATAGACTTCCCACTGCACCGCAATATCGTCCCGGGCTTTGCCTTGTGCCTCCCGGACTTCTTTGATCGTGAGAGTATCTGTCGGGGCACAGATCATCGGCATCGCGAGATCAGTATCCCCTTTCAGGGCCGAAAACCGGATACGTTCCATCGCGGAGAACGAATATTCAAAGCCGTAACCGAGAGCGCCCGTGTACGGATCAATAATGATATGGTCCCGGGTTACGCCGATCTCCCGCAGGAGGATGTTCAGCTGCTTGGCAAGGTTGATGTCGATGGGCGATTGGGCGATGACTGAATGGTTGTAGGCAAGTGCCGCAGCTGCAATGCTCCGGTACCGGCTGGCTTCAGCGGTGCCAAGCAGCAGCCGTTCACCCTGCCCGGCTTCACCGCAGTGCTGGAAAACCTCGCTGTCGATCTTCGGTTCGTTGCTGCCTTCAATGATCAGGGGGAGCCCGGTGGCTGAAAGGACCGATTCAACGGTTTTCCCAAGAGACGGGATATCAGAAAAATTGCGTGCCTTGGTGCTGGTCAGGTTCAGGCGGATCATATCCGCACCATACGAGGTCTCCGCTTTTGCCGCCCATGCAGCAGGGTCTGAAGTGATATCCCCGCAAAAATCGAGGACGACCGGGTTCCAGTACTGGCGGTTATCGCAGACCTCAAACGCAATCAAGGGTGAAACCGATGGTGCCCCGCCGTCAATAAACGGCAGGGTGGTGCCCCCGCCGATACGGTACGAACATTTCCGGGTCCCGCCATCCGCTTTCGTGGCACCGAGGATGACCTCCCCCACTGCCGCTGTCCAGTCAAATGTGGCTTCCAGTCCCATTTGGCACCTCACACCAGCGGTTTCATCGCAAGCGCCGGATGGTGGACTTTTTCCAGAAATGCCATCAGTTCCTCAATCGTGGTCGCATTTGTTTCATCAGCGATCTTATCAAACAGGTCCGGTAACCCCGCATCAGTGAGTTTCTTTACCAGCCGGGTTTTGAGTTCTTCTTTTACCTGCGTGGGGAGCCAGACCAGCCGCTCCATACCACCCTCACCCTGAAGGAACTTGTCAGACAGGATATAATTTTTGGAAATGCCGGCAAAGCCGGGGGTTTGTGCCCCGCCGCCAATCGTTCCGGCAAGCGTTGAAAAGGTCATGCCGGAGGGGGTGACACCTTTGAACTCCCGGTTCACGACCATGATCCCGTTGACCTCGGGGAGCATGAGTGCAATCGCTTCAAAACACCCGCAGCAGGTCATCGGGTATTCCATCACGCTGTAGAGCGAACAGCGTTCGACTTCCCCGTGGCTTGCCTTCTTGATAAACCGGTTCACGCCTTCAAACTCCCCGTTCTGGGCATTGATCACCGATCCCTTCTCCACCGGCTGGTTTGCACCGGAGGGTGACATTTCATAAGCAATTTTTCCGTCAAGCCAGCTGATCGCCCCGCAGAGTGCCGGGCGTTCCGGCGTGATCACACAGACATGGTTGGGAGCAAACGTCTGGCAGAGCGTGCAGGAATAATAGGTATTCACGTCGCCGTCGCGCATTCCCCGGATCCGTGCATCCCGCTCTTCGTACACCTGTTCAGCCTGCTTTTTTGCCGCCAGAACTTTTTCCTTGTCGGTGATCAGGGTAACTGACACGGCATCGAGCAGGTTCGGGAAGTCCATGCGGAATTTGCTTGCAAGGAGTTTGCCGATATGCTCGATCTTTACCCCTTTTGCGACCGCCTCTTTTGAGATCCGCACCCAGATAATGTCCCGCTGGGCAACATGCCATGAGCCTTCACCGTAGTTGACAAAATTGTGGATGCGCCGCTCAAGCACCGGCTCATAATCCTTCTTCATCGTTTTTCCGGCCACTTCGATAATGATCCCGAGGGGGTTTGCCGAACCCTCCTGCATCGCGTCGATTTCCGGGCCGATGACGGTGACTTTCCCGTCCTCGATCTCGCCAACGTTTCGCATGCGGAGGAGTTCAAATCCCGGCGAACGCCCGCCGCCAAACTCTGCAAACATCTCCTCTTTGCGGATACTCTTTCCTTCAAAGGCAGGAGAGCAGGCCATCGGTATGGGGATCGCCGTAACCGTGACCCGGATTCCCTTGAGATCCATACCGGTACGGACAATGTCGTCAGAGGGGGAAGTGATCCATTCGCCACCGGTATAATCTCCCAGTGTCAGGATGGGGAACCCAAGGACCCGCATCGCGTCAACAAATGCGATATCTTCGTCAGACAGCCCCGGGAAAACAATCACCATTGCTTTTGCCCGTTCTGCCGCGTACGTCAGGAGCCGGTGGGTGTCTCCGGGCGTCACGCCGCCAAACATCATGGCAACGCGGGCGATAATATCGACAAAATGCACACCATACGCGGGTGTGGAGCCTAAGGGGATAAGACGGTATTCAAGTCCCAACCGGATGCCACCTTCAGACAGGGACGGGATGACTCCCCCGGCAAGGAACGTGAGCATATATTTTTCCTGGAGCTCCCGGCAGATCGCAGCGGCACTTCCGGCACTCTTTGGGGTACCGACAATCAATGCAAGACCAAGGATACTGCCATCGACAAGCGAGTATCCCAGTTTCCGGATTACCGTATCGCCAATAAAACCGGTATACGGTGCAGGTTCTTTTCCTTCGACCGCGGTCTTTTCTGCAAGGAGGCATTCGGATGCGATCAGCGGGTTATGGTTCATCCGGGTATAAACGTCCTCTGCAGTTGCCCGGTCATTCACGACTATGCCGGTCAGTGCATAGGAGATTGCGAGGTGATAGGCAGTTTCATCGTACCCCAGCGATGAGGTTATTGCGGCAATTTTGCTATTCAGGGTTTTCTCTCCGGCAATTTTAGCCATTTCCACGTCGGTTATAAAAATCCCCTCCAGTTTACCATTGTTTCGTAAAAATACATATAGTTTCGTTATAGAACACCACACTCATCTCCTGAATATTCGTGTGGTTTACCCGTGCTCCAGCCGGACACATGAGAGAAAATATTTAATCCCTTTAAAGGACATCCTCTTTAACGCGAGGAGAAAAATGCAACCTTTCCGTTCCCGGACAATTTTACCGCTCTGTATCCTGATTATCTGTTCATTCTGTCTTCTTCTGCCTGTTTCAGCTGCAAACGGGACGATATCCATTTCTTACCGGGGTTCCGGCGGGAGTTATATTGGCGATTCAGTCATATTTGATGGTGTAAATACTCTTGGCAATACAACACTTATCAAAATCAACGGGCCCGGTCTTCCTGCCGAAGGTGTTCCCGTGTACGATCTCACCGGCACACCGGGCTCCGGCAACACGATTGCCTCCGGAAACGGTGGGGTGTGGTCGTTCTCATGGGATACGAGCAGGGTTGTCGGAGGAGACCTTCTCCAGACTGCTCGTTATACTATGACCGTTCTGGATCAACAGCATCCTGGTACAACAGCAACGACGTCAATCTACCTGAAAAAACCGGAATTTTATGTTGTTGTGTCACCCAACCCATCCGTTATCGATGATTACGTTACCCTGACCGGGGTTGCAGAAAAAGGAGTGTCTTATGTCCAGATTGATGTCACCGACGCCAAAGGCACACCCGTCCATACGTTTACGGCTCCCGTTAGTGCAGACGGGTATTTCCAGTATGGTTTTCATATCAACATGGAACCCGGGCAATATCTCCTGCAGATAAGCAACCCTTACCTGAACAACAAACTGGTCAAAGTCCTGACGGTTAATGCACCCAGAACCCCCACCCCCACCCCCTCGATGCCGGTAGTGACGGTAAATGAAACGTCAGCCCCCCCCACGGAAATGGCAATTTACTCGCCATCGCAGTCCCCCCAGCCCATGACCGTGAACGGGGGTTCGCTCGCTATCACCTCAAATCCTGCAGAAGCCGACATTTATCTGGATTCGGCAAATATAGGGAAAACCCCCATGACCCTGGATAATATTACGCCCGGCAGTCATACGGTCCAGATCAAGGCCAACGGGTATATGCTCTATTCGGTTGACGTTACGGTAAAAACCGGGGAAAATATCACCCTGTCACCGGGACTTGTCAAAGGCACTTCGGGTGTTCCCCTCTCGCCGTTTATTGCCATTGCTGGCATTATCGGGGCGATAGCAGTCTTCCGGTCGATCAGGAAAAAACCTGAACACTGATCTTTTTTTAGGATTGTGCATCCTGATTTGTCCTTTTTTTAAGGTTATTTACATGCCCATATCGGTGTCCTGCAGGTTGGCCATCACCAGTACAGACGTTCGCTGCTTATCTCATAATCCCGGATTTTTCCTGCGCGTAAAACATTCCCCGGCTCTCGTATCATACTTGCGGTAATACTATCACCAGCCGGTCCTGATACAAATACCACAATATATATTGAAAATTACCGCCAATTAATAACCCGCAATCGAGGCATATTCTTGAAAAAAATCGTTTTTATCGCTCATATGCCGGATGAATCCGGATCCCTGAAAAAAGCGGCGGAAGTTATCAAGAGATATGACGGGAATATCAATCGTATCCAGTACGACCGGCGTATCGATCCGGGCACGGTATTTTTTGAAGTGACCGCGTCAGAACAATCATACGATCAGATCACAAAAGATCTTGCGGCCATCGGCTATCTCCAGACATCATTAAAACCAGTCAGTTTTTTGAAATTTTATGTGTACCTCCCTCACCGGTCCGGATCACTCTGCGAGTTCCTGGATTATACGACACATGCCGGTGCCAACATCGCATTCATTGATTTCGATGAGGCGGGAAGACACCCCGATCGCCTTACGGTAAGCCTGAACCTTGAAGAGAGTACAAAAATTGATCTCCTTCTGGACCAGCTCAAATCCCGGTACCGGCTTGAAATCATCGAATATGACACGACCGGCAAACATTTGGATGATACCATCTTTTATGTCCGGTTTGCACAGGAACTCCGTGAAATAATCGGGGAGTCGGAAGACACGTTTTTGCTCTCATTTCTTGCTGACACCAACCATATTGTTCAGGAACTGATGGACCGGGGAAATAATCCCCGTCAGGTCTTTGACAGTGTCCTTGCAACCGGCAGGACCCTGCGGGCAACAACCGGCGAGCATTTCTATGCAGATGTGCAGAAATTTACCATAACGCCAATGGTCAGCCTCTGGTGCTACCAGCTGCCGTGCGGCGGCAACATCTTTGTCCTTGCAACTCCCGATGATGCAATCCTGATTGACACCGGGTATGGTATCTATCATAAGGATGTCATGACCCTGTTCTCGCAGACCGGAGTCGGTGACGGTCAGCGGTTCTCCCGGATCATTGTCACGCACGCCGATGCAGATCATTGCGGCGCCGGGGGATTTTTCCCGGTACCGGCATATATGCATGCCGGAACACTTGCCATCATCAAAGAGAACAACCGTGCCTATGGTTCACGGAGTGAACACTCGGTGCTGGAAGCATTCTATACAAAAATGATCAACCTCTTCTCCCGTTTCAATCCCTCAAAGACCATAGAATGCTTTGATGATATCCCGGGACGGTCATGCGGCATCTTTCCCTGCATGGGAACCGTGCGGATTGGCGATCTTGAACTGGAAGTGCTGGACGGGCTCGGTGGACACACCTATGGACAAATCTTTTTGTATTCCGCATCGTGCGGGCTTCTTTTTGCTGCGGATGCCGTGATTAATTTCTCCAGCCTGACACCGGAACGGGCGACCTACAGTTCTCTGGCAGATTTTCTTGTCACGAGCGTGAACGTTGATAGCGATCTCGCAAGAAAGGAGCGGCATGCATTGTTTGCCCTTGTTGCCGAACGGGATTCACGCACCTCCTTATCCGATCGAAAGTGCCTGATCTGCGGGGGACATGGGGCAGTATCGGTCCTGCAGGGAAATAAACTGGAAGTTGTCGGAGAGATCCTGCATTATCCTGCAAAATAATTTTTGGTGATTGCAAAATATCAGCCCCCAAATTTGATTTACCGTAATTCTTTTTGATGGAGAAACGATGCCTGCCTCTGCCCTAAAAATGTGCACTGCGGCGGGTCTCTTATCCGTGGTGGAGAAATCCATTGCAGTTTAGATGTAAAGGTCTGCCCACTCATTGATTGGGGTGTCATGAACCCGATTTTTCCAACAAAAAACCGTAATACACCTTCTTTTTATTCTCCACCATGACGAAATTCTCATCTACTTTGGAATTGCAACATAGTGCGAGAAGGATGGAGAATCACAGGGTACAGGAAATGATGCAGTTGATGGCGTCAAAAATACGCCAGATTGCAAATTTAATGCCGGATAAGGATATTGAACGATTCATCAGCGAACTCCTGAACGCAAAACGGATCTACGTTATGGGTGCCGGGCGGTCCGGACTGGTGGCAAAAGCATTTGCCATGCGGCTGATGCATCTCGGGTTGCAGGCATACGTTGTGGGTGAGACTATAACACCCGCATTGAGTCCCGGCGATCTGATCGTAGTATTTTCCGGGTCAGGAAAAACAAAAACCGTTGCAGATATTGCTGAAACCGGTAAAGATCTGGGTGCCCACATCTGCCTGATCACCTCAAATGCCAATTCGCGGATTGGAAAAATTGCCAACAGCATCGTTATCATCGAACAACAGCGCGATGACGTTCAGGACGATGCAGCGGAATTTGAGATTCGCCAGATGATGGGGGAACACAAATCGTTTGCACCGCTGGGGACGCTCTTTGAAACGGCATCGATGGTCTTTGGCGATGCGGTCATATCGCGCCTGATGGAGATCACAAAAACTGATGAAAATGCCCTGAAAAACCGTCATGCGAATATCGAATGAGCTCAAGAGGAAAATCACTATGAAACAACAGTTTGCATCCCGTGTTGCCGGTATCGAGATTTCCGGCATACGCAGGATTTTTGAAGCTGCAGGGCCGGGCTCCATCAACCTTGGACTCGGCCAGCCGGACTTTGATACGCCGGAGCATATCAAGGAAGCAGCGATTGCTGCGATCCGTGAAGGAAAAACCGGGTATACGACCAATAACGGCATCCCGGAACTCCGCACCGCAATCTGTAAAAAATTCAAAATCGAAAATGGCCTCTCATACGAACCGGACCAGGTGATTGTAACTGCCGGTGCCAGTGAAGCGCTGCATATCGTCATGCAGGCGCTTGTCGATACCGGTGACCGTGTGCTCTGCCAGGATCCCGGTTTTGTCTCCTATGCTGCACTTGCCACGCTTGCCGGGGGGTCACCGGTCAGCGTTCCGCTCGATGCAAAATTCCATATCGATGTGGAGCGGGCAAAGGAACTCATGGACGGCGCCCGCCTGTTTGTCCTGAATTCTCCCGCTAATCCGACGGGAGCCGTTGAGAGCAAAGAATCAATCAAGGCACTTGTTGAGTATGCCGCAGATGCCGGTGTCACGATTGTCAGCGATGAAGTGTATGAACATTTCATCTACGGCAAAAAACACTGGAGTGCCGCACAGTTTGGCGATAATGTCATCACGATCAATGCAACAAGCAAAACCTATGCAATGACCGGCTGGCGACTGGGATATCTTGCAGCATCGGCAGACGTTATCGGGCAGTGCATCAAAGTGCACCAGTACTGCCAGGCATGTGCGACATCGATATCGCAATATGCGGCACTTGCCGCATATACCGGCGACCAGCACCGGGTTAAAGAGATGCGCGATGAATACCTGGCACGCCGCGATCTGATGTGCAAAGGGTTATCCGAAGCCGGGTTTTCATTTCCGGTTCCTGAAGGCGCGTTCTATGCGTTTGTCCCGATGAAACCGGATCTCGCGCAGAAAATTATAGAGAACGGGGTTATCCTGACCCCCGGTTCAGCATTTGGGGCAAATGCTCCCCAATATGCCCGCCTGAGCTATGCGGCGTCCCGCGAGAACCTCAAGCGAGCACTTGATAGGATACAAAAGATAACCGGTGAATATCATGGTTAATGAACTCTTAAAGAAATTATCCAATGCCCACGGCGTTTCGGGCAGCGAAGGGAGCGTTTTTTCGCTCATCAAAAAGGAACTGAAAGGATCGGTTGATGAAATCCGTGAAGATGCGATGGGAAACCTGATCGCCATCAAGCGCGGCAACAAGTTCAAAGTCATGCTCGCGGCCCACATGGATGAGATCGGGCTGATGGTCAAATACATCGACGAAAAAGGTTTTCTCCGGTTTGTCGCACTCGGCGGCTGGTACGGCCCGACGCTGTATAACCAGCGGGTCGTTCTCCATGGCAGCAAGGGCCCCTGCATGGGTGTCATTGGCGGCAAACCCCCGCACATGATGGATGAAGAAGAGCGGAAGAAGGGTGTCAAGGTCGACGATATGTTCATCGATGTCGGTGCCCAGAACAAAGGTGACGTGGAAGAACTTGGCATCGATATCGGGAC
Source organism: uncultured Methanoregulaceae archaeon (assembly GCA_963768785.1). Lineage (GTDB taxonomy): Archaea > Halobacteriota > Methanomicrobia > Methanomicrobiales > Methanospirillaceae > Methanoregula. The sequence continues at coordinate 33,106 of CAVYJD010000019.1, read as the reverse complement.
ACCGGTGACCATTGACCGGGAATTTGCCGCACTCGCCAATAACCGTGTGACCGGCAAGGCATTTGACAACCGTGCCGGTGTCGCGATGCTGATAAAGACCCTCAAGGCAGTTGAAACGCCATTCACAATTTACGGTGTATTTACCGTGCAGGAAGAAGTCGGCCTCAAAGGCGCCCGCACGAGTGCGTATGCACTTGACCCGGACATTGCGATTGCAACAGATGTGACGATTCCCGGTGACCATCCGGGTATCGAGATGAAAGATGCCGCAGTTGAGATGGGAAAAGGTCCGGTTATTACTATCGTCGATGCCAGCGGCCGTGGGCTTATCGCGAACCGCAATGTTGTCAAATGGCTGGGGAAAGCGGCTGAAGAGCATTCCATACCGGTGCAGGTTGAAGTGGGGAGCGGCGGCACAACCGATGCGACGGCGATTCACCTGACAAAAGCTGGTATTCCCAGCACAACCCTGAGCATTCCCTCCCGGTATATCCATTCACCGGTGGAAGTACTGGATGTCCAAGACATCGAAGCCGGTGTTGCCCTTCTTGTTGCCGCGTTGAAAACAAAACCGGCACTTTAAGATACTTTTTTTTGTGATTTTTGAAGTGAAATTCATCTGGAAACTGTGGTTTGATTTCAGGGAGAGATGGGCTCTGGAAAACCTCTTTCAAACCATGCAGTCCCCGCTATTGCGCCACACGAGAACAGATCCAGTGAATAAACCATGAATTCACGGTACTTGATATTCGGAAATCGCTTTTTAAAAAGTAATTTTAGTTATTTGATTATCCTGTTTTTCCCGTTATATCTAAAAAAACCCGCATGAAGTCTAAGGCTTTGCACCAAAGCGATGAAAAATTTACGGGCATTCATAAATTTTTATTTCTGTACAATCGATGGTCAGCAGCATTCAGTTTTTAATAACGAGGAATCCCCGCCTCAGGGCCCCTCTCGAGGCACGGCGGGGCAACGTTGTTATAATTATTGGTCAAGTGATCCGCCGCGGGGGCGTCCCTTCGGGGGCGGCGGCATGCATCACAACTTTGAGAAAATTGACATTTTACGGATTCATCAATTTTCTCGTTAGTGTAATCAACCGTCAGTAGATCTCTAATTTTTCATGACAAATTGGTGGTTAAACTGACCCTGTAACCCGAAATTATTCATCCTTTGTTTTTGATAGGGTAGTATCAGCCGGTTGGTTTACCAGGTGCACAACCCGCTGGGAATAGGGCATCTCGATTCCTTCTGATTCCAGCGCCTGTTTAACCCGGGGCAGGATTGCGGTTGCAAGTGCCACGTCATCGGTTGTTTTCTGCCAGACCGCCGGAAACCAGCTCCGGAAGGTTATTCTTACGCTGTCTGCATCGATCTGGCTCACAAATACATCCGGTGCCGGGTGCCTGAGCACATACGGGTATGCATCGAGCATTGCCGCAATGATCTCAATTGCCCGTGTTACATCGTCCTCGTATCGTATCCCGATAGTAAATTCGAAGCGTCGCGCAACATTGGCAAAGTAGTTGGAGACACTGGTGGAATAGATCTGGTCATTGGGGATATGGACATGCACCCCGCTTGTTGTCCTTACGCGTATGGATAAAAGACGCACAGATACTACGGTTCCAGAAACATCCCCGGTGCTGATGAAATCGCCTGTTGCAAACGGGTTTTCATAGATAAGGGCAAGTCCACTGACCATGTTAGCAATCACTTTCTGGCTCGACAGACCGATAATTGCCAGGACCCCTATCGCAATGAACGTGACGACGGTAACGCTCAGATCCAGGAGTGCCGGAAGGGAGATGGCGATGGCAATAATAATGAGGATTGCAAGGATCGCCCGCGACAGGAGGGTAATCTGATCCTTTTTGAGCCGGTGGCTCAACCGGATCTTCAGGTACTGGGCAATGATAAGCCCAAGAATGACAGCGATAAGAAGCGCGATACATAAAAAAAGGATATCGCGCGGGCTTGCAGTGCCGATAATATCGGATTCGCTCGTAAGATCTGCTACCACCGTTGTTGAATTGGGCAGGCTCAGCGGGATCATGACGTTCCGGACTCCATGATAAACACTTTCCTTGTGTTCACGGAAAATGCGCTTCCTTCATACAGGTCCGTCGATCGATAGGGACAATCTTTTGGGCCGGCCGTTACAAACTGGGTAGAAGCGATGACCGGGGATATAATCTCCATTGTTGCGGTCATACGGACGCGGTCCCCATAGAACAGGCACATGCTGTAACTGTCAAAAATCGCCCGGCTCACATCAGCTGGCCGGGTGCTGCTGTTTTTTATGGTCAGTTCAAGCACACCTTCACGGCGGGGATCGGTTGGAGGAGGGTTCAGAGTATACTTCACTCGCATACCAGCGGGTGATAATCCCGGAACTGGGCAGCCCGTATAATGAAAATTTTGACGGGGCAAGCGAAAAAATATCCAATAAATTCGATTTTCCGTTTACTTCGAGGAAAACCCCGGCTTCAACAGGAAATTTCAGATAGATTGTTGTTTCACGAGAAGGCGGCAGTACCAGCAGGGGAAACGAGATCTCAAGATACCGGGTTATCGCTGTTGGCAGGTTGACCGGTTCTACCGGGTGGATATGGAACCCTTCAAAAGCGGCAGGGAGTAATTTCTCTGCCCGGTTGCCACAACAGTCCCGCACATATTTTGGCAGGCCATTCTCCTGCTCCAGATGGATATGGATATCGGAATCCGTGAACGCAAAATCCCGGCTGTAGTGCCCAAACACAAGGATAACGATCAGTATTTGTCTGCAATAAAGGTGACGAAATCATGTAGAGCGCTAAAATACCAAAAGACCGGTGTACTACCCGTTAACCTCATCAGTACAGCATACGAAACTATATCCCGAAGTACAAAAGAGGTATTTTTATGGATGCGAAGTTGTCATGCCTCGTCAAGGGGTTAATCGGGGTACTATTCGGCAGCCTTGCGATACTGGTTCCCGATCTTACCCTTACGACATTTCTTGGACTGTTCTGGGTGCTGGTGGCGGCAGGACTTCTGGTGTGCATTTTCCTTGCTATCACCTCACCGGGGGAAGAGTCGCTGTTCTGGTTTATTGTCGCTACAGGATTTCTTATTGTGGGTGTTGTGTCGTTTATCTTTACCGGGTTTGTTGCGATTATCTTTCTTCTGGCAATCGCGGCACTTGCATTTTATTCCGGCTACTCCGGTATTTCCATCGCGCTCGCCAGACCTAAAATAAAATATCTTTCGATTGGCAGCGCCTTTATCATCGGTGTCCTGCTCCTGGCGTTCATGTTTCTCTATGTGCCGGCAATGACCCACAACCTCATTCTCCTGATTATCGGCATCTTTGCGCTCGTCTTTGGTGTTTTATCCATTATTATGGGATGGTTCATACCGGATGCTATCCCTGAAGCTTCGATGTCCCGGATCATCAAAGTGAATACCTGTACCCTGCTTAAACGAAAAGAACCATAATTTCCAATAATCTTTTTTCCCCTACGGAGCGCACACGGTATGGCCTATGATGTGATTGTTGTCGGCGCCGGAACCTGCCGGAAGTGCAGCAGCCCATGCCTGTGCGAAAAGCGGATTATCCACGCTCTGTATCGAAGAGCATGGCACGATCGGTTACCCGGTGCAGTGCGCCGGGCTGCTTTCCAATGCCGCACTTGCCGAATGCGGTGTGTCCGGTTGTTCCGTACTGAATACCGTGCAGGGCGCCCGTGTGGTCTCCGGCAAGGGCAGTTCAGTTCTTCTTGATGCCCACCAGAAAAAAGCGTCGGTCGTCGACCGGGGCATGCTTGACCGGGAGATGGCAGAAGCGGCGGCATCAGCCGGCGCAAAATACCAGCTGAAGACATCGGTGTACGGAATCCAGGACGGGAAGGTGCTCACCCGGGGGGTTTTTGGCCACCGGCAGCACGCATTTAAGATCCTGATAGCGGCCGACGGTCCGCGGAGCACGATCGCACGGATGTATGGCATGCAGCGGGCACAGACGTTTCTTTGTGGGATTCAGGCGGATATGGTGCTGGACTGCGACCCGCGGTTTGTGGAACTGTACCCGGACGCATCCCAAGACTTTTTTGGCTGGATGATCCCCACCGGTTCCGGCAGGGTGCGGGTCGGGCTGTGCGGGAAAGAGCAGGTACCGGAACGGTTCCGGGCGTTTGTCCACCGGATTGGCGGGGACTCGTCAGTTCACCTCGTCACCGGGACGCTGCCGCTTGGCGTGATGCCGGTAACCTATGGCCGGCGCACGCTCTTTGTCGGTGATGCGGGAGGGTTTGCCAAGCCCACGTCCGGCGGTGGTGTATACACGGGCATCCGTTCGGCCCGGCATGCGGCAGATACTGCGGTGTCTGCCTGTGAACTGGACCGGTATGACGATGCGTTCCTGTCGGGCTACGAACAGCGCTGGCAGGCGGATATTGGCCGTGAACTGGCGCTGGGGTATCGCCTGTTCCGTATGCGCCAGAACCTATCAGCCGAAGACATTGACGGGATGATACGGGCTTTTGGCGATAAAGACATCCTTGATGCAATTGTGCGGTACGGTGATATGGACCGGCCAGGAAAACTGGTTGGCATGCTTTTGAAAAAACCCGCCTTGCTGCGATGGCTTTCGCCGTTGCTCGCGTCCGGTATCCGGTCGCTGCTTGGCTAAACACCGGTAACTACCGGTTACACTGGTGGTGCCAGCTGCCTGCCGTTGATTTTTTTGGGATTTTTGGCAACAACCGTGCCGCAACTGCGGCAAGGACAAAGAAGCAGATGGTCACCAGGACAATCGACCCGCCCGGGGCAAGGTTGTACATGAATGACAACTGCAGCCCTGCAACAACAGAGACAACTGCTACGCCGCATGCAGAGAGCACGGTCTGCTTAAACGGCATCTTCAGCTGTATCATCGCCGATGCCGGGATCACAATCAGGCTTGATACAAGGAGTACCCCGACAAGTCGCATTGCAACGACAACGGTTAACCCGGTCAGGATCGTAAAAACCAGTTCCAGTACAGGCACCGGCAGCCCGGAAACTCGTGCAAACTCCGCGTCAACCGTAATTCCAACCCATTCCTTCCAGAACAACAGCAAAATACCAAGGACAAGCACGCCAAGACCTGCGGCGAGGTAGAGATCGGTCTGGTTTATTCCAAGGATTGTCCCGAAAAGAAAGGACAAAACGTCAACCGCCACATTTTGCGTGACACTGATAAGAATAATACCAATTGCAAGCCCTGCAGCAAACATAATCGCGATTGCCGCGTCCGAGGCCACCCGCAATTTTCCCAGTGCATGGATCCCCAGAGCCCCGAGCACCACCCCGACTACTGCTGTGTATAACGGATAAATTCCGGCAAATAAACCAAACGCAATACCGCCAAATGCGACATGGCTCAGTCCATCTGCGACAAGGGACAGCCTCCTGAGGACAAGGAACACTCCAATGCTCGAACAGGTGACGGCGACAATCAGCCCGCCGATCAGGGCACGGACGCCGAACTGGTACGCTAAAAATTCAAGGACCATGGTTTTTTTTATCAGGGGCTTTTCCCTGCCTCAATCATCAGGTTCCACAAACCTTGTGCGTTCAGGTTCGCAGAAGGGCCATCGTAGATCACCTTCCGCTTCAGGAAGATGACCCGGTCGACATGTTCGGCCAGATCAGGCAGGTCGTGAAGGATCATCAGGACTGTGATCCGGTGCACTTTGTTCAGGTGGTTTACCAGTTTATAGAATTCCTGCTTGCTCTGTGCATCCACACCGTTTGTGGGTTCATCAAGCGCGATAATATGGGGCCTGCCGACAAGTGCGCGGGCAATCAGGGTCCGCTGCTGCTGACCGCCGGAAAGGTCTGAAAACAACTCATGCTGAACCGTTTCAAGACCGGCTTCTTGAACGGCATCATCGACTGCCTTCTTACTGTCGGCGTTCATGTGCCTGAACAGCCCTATCTGGCCAAACGTTCCCATTTCAATGACTTCACGTGCAGTAATCGGAAATTGTTCCTGCCTGATAACCGGATTCTGGGGCACGTAGCCAATACAGGGCCTGCACGGGCTCATGCCCTCGCATTCATCGATATGACAGGTAAAGGACACCGTTCCCTTATCAGGCTTCAGGAGCCCTACCATGATCTTCATAAGGGTGGATTTTCCCGAACCGTTTGGCCCGGCAATCCCGACGAGCTCATCCTGGCAGATCGAAAGCGTTACGTCTTCCAGAACGGAGTTTGGTCCATACGCGAACCAGACATGGTTCAGGGCAAGGCAGACCTGTTCGGGTTCCGTATCTCTCACGAGCACACCATCGCTTTTTTCATTTCCTGCAGGTTCTTTTCCATAATTGCCACGTAATCGGTATCATCCGGAGTCAGTGTCCCCGCTGGAAGTATCTCCATGGTAATGAACGGGTATACAGGAAGATTGAGTTCGGCGGATATGGATTTACTCAAATCTTCTGCTTCATCCGGTTCAGCAAGGACACCTCGGGCATTGTGTTCCTTTGCCACCTCAACGATGGCTACCATCTGCTGAATAGACGGTTCAGCGTCGGGGCTCATCCCCGCAATGGAGATTGGTGTCAGGTTATACGCCGCTGCGGTATAGTCAAGGAAGGAATGCGAGCTTAAGAACGTTCTGGTGGTACAGTTTGAAAACCCTGCAGCATACTCCGCATCGAGATGCTCGAGCCGTTGTTCAAATGCGTCTGCATTATTCTGGTAATCGACTGCATGTTCCGGATCTGCTTCTGATAATTGCCGGGCTACGTAGGATACATAAAATTCTGCAAACTGAGGGGATAACCAGAGGTGCGGGTCCTGGTTCAGGTTCGGGAAGTCCTTGTTCTGGCGTTTCATCTGGTCGTAGGCAGGTCCCGGGATGGATTCAGCAAACGTCGCGAGGTGGATGTCAGGGTTTGTCGAAGCGGCAAGTGCTGCTGCCCATGGTTCGAGGAACGGACCGTCGTAAAAAAACACCTTTCCGTTTTTAAGGGCCACGGCATCGTTAGGTGTCGGCTCATAGTCGTGAGGATCGGCCCCGGGGGGAAGAATCTGGGTAATCGTGATATGATCTCCGCCAACGGGTGCGACAAGAAGGGTGATTGGCCGAAACGAGGTGACTACCTGAAGTTTTTCTCCTGCAGCGGGGCCAAAGACCGCTGACTGCGCCGGTATCCCGCCATTGCCCGTGGACAATTTGCCCCCGCCGGAAGTTTTCCCTGTGTGATCAGCACCCCGGAAAAATACAACGTAACCGGTTGCAATGATAAGGACGAGAACGGCTGCAATAACAATAATCCGTAATGATATTTTTTCACCCGATGTTTCAGTCATGCGTACCCCTTCTTCTGCTGGTATGCCTGTTTTACCGTGTATACGGGATGTTATCTTACCGGGTGACCAGATAAAAATGTTGAAAAATTTTGATAGCCTCCAACTTTTATCATGACCAGGAATCAGGATCGCTTCGCGTTATCGAAATAGCAGCGGAAAAAAACAGAAACAGTAAACAAAATTTTTGCACTGGAGAAAATATCTTTCATGAAACGCAGCCCCTCTTTTTCCGTCACCAGTCCCCAAGGGAAACGGGGCTTAAGGGCGATGACGCCGGAACTAAACTATCGCAACCGGTGGGCGCCACAGGGACGGGGGCGAAGATAAGGATTGCCGGAGACCCCAAGCGTTATGGCAATTTAATCTGGGTATCTTTCCAGAGCCCAAAATTCCCTACAGGATAAAAAATATCCCCCTCCTGATCCAGAACATCAGGATGTCTGGTATCCCAGTTCAAGGCAACCGTCATCATGGGTTATCTCGCCGCAGACACCCAGACGGGGATGTCCCATCGCGACGCAGATACGGTCAATGGTATCCTTGGACACGAGGCTCTCGAACCGTGCCGCCTCTTTGCATGCCTGTTCATGGGTAAGTCCATAATGCGTGAGCATCAGGCTCAGGATGCGGTGGCGCTTGACAAGATACCCGGCATGCTGTTTACCCTTATCTGTAAGAAAAATACCCCGGTACGGTTCGTGCCTGACAAGGCCTGTTTCAGTCAGTTCCGCTATTGTTTTAGTAATGGTGGATGGATCAACACAAAACCGTGCGGCAATATCGGTGGTCCTCAGTCTCCCCCCCCGTTCAAAAAGGTATTTGACGTAGGCCACCTTTCGCGGTGAGAGATCGATTTCGCGCTCTGTTTCCATATCCTGTTCATGACACTTCGCGGGCGATATATTTTTGGTGTATATCCAACTTTTTGAGATTCGGGATATCAATGCAGGATTGTTAAAAGTTTGATTATTTGTGATTCCTCCCACCCCTGCGGGGTCGCTTGGCCGTCTCGTCGGGGCCTCGATGGGCAAGGCGGTTTTTATCAACAAGACGAATCATCACAATCTTTGTAATATCGAATTGCCAATTCAATCCAAACCGCCGCACAGGAAGCCCCGTCGGGGGCGGCGGAATCCATCGTACGGGGGTAGGGGGCAGGTTGCCCCCATCAATGAAAGCAATGGTAGATTTCAGGAAAAAAAGATTGATACGAAAAAAATCGATATCTGATTAAATGGCAATTCACCAAAAACCCTCTATTTCCCGGTATCCCTAAATGATGCGGGCGATAAACGCAACGCGATTTGCCGGATGGTTCGAATCAATTACCGGGACAACGCGAATTTTGCAGGTGTGATCATCCAACCGGATCGTTTTTTCCACGGGTTTTTGTGTATAAAACGCATTTTCACTCAGCGAACGGATCATTTCAGATGAAAAAAAACCACATGTCTCAAAAATATTTTTCCCGATAAGATGTGTTACGGGTTTTTTGATCTCCTTTGCCATCCGTTCGTTTATGGCAAAAATAGTTCCCCTCTGGTCATACAGGCAGACATAATCCATGGATGCATCCAGAAGTGTCCGCTCGTCAGCCCGGGTGCTCTGTAATGCCTCCCGCTGGCGGGTAAGTGTTTTGAGGTTTTCCTGCAGTTCCGCTTCGATCGTTGCAAGGTGCCGGTATGCAACAAAGAGTTCATCGGTTTTTTGCCGGAGATCTCTCTGGGCTTCGAGCTGATCCGTAATATCTATCGCCTGTGATACAATCAGGTTCTGGCCTCCTGCCATGATGTGCTTTAAGGAAATGAGAACGGTCCGCACTTCCCCGGACTTCGTTTTAACCTGTATCTCCTCATTGTTGATCTGGCCATCCTGGAGAAGGATCGCAGGCAGGGGTATTCCTTCACGGGCATTGACGATAATACCCAGTTCATCAATCGTCCTGCCAATCACTTCGTTCCGGCGATATCCCATGCCGACAAGGAACGATTCATTGGCATCAATAATTTTTTTGCTCTTGTATTCAAGGATAAGTTCCTGGATTGGACTGGCATGGAATACTTTTGAGAACCGATCCTCTGAATATTTCAGGTCCTGTTCCGCTTTTCTTCTGCGGACAGCCTGTTTTACCTTGTGGGCAAGCTCGGCAAACTGTGATTTTGGTTCGCCACCTTTCTGGACATAAAAATCCGCGCCACTGGTAATTGCCCGGATTACAATCTCTTCGCGTCCACGCCCGGTAAATAAAATAAAAGGAATATCTCCGTGAAGGGTTCGGACTTCCTGTAAAAATTCCATCCCATCCATATCGGGCATCTGGAAATCGCAGACAATCGCGTCAAAGCTGGAACGGCCAAGAACAGATAGTGCGCTTCGTGCGGAGGATGATATTTGGACACGGAAATTTTCTGTCTTTTCCAGGAATACCCGGCCCAGCTCAAGGAGCGGCAGTTCATCATCAACATATAAAATGTTCAAAGGCTGCGAAGGAGGCTGCATTTTTTTCTGGCTTTTTGATTATATACGTATACACAAGATATCTATAAATATGCCCACTCCTGAATATATTTAAACTTTAATTATAAATATATTTTTTCCGGCGATTCTATGTGAATAAATCGGGTTTTTAGGAATTTTTAACAAGTTTTATTAACTTAAAACAAGTAAGATTGAGCCTGTATTATTATGCACATTATGGAAGGATATCTGCCCTGGCAGTGGTGCGTCTTCTGGTACCTTGTATCAGCGCCGTTCCTTGTCTATGGGGTTTACCTCTTGAACCGACAGGTTAAGGAACACCGTGAAACCCTCTCACTGCTTGCAGTGTCAGGTGCCTTCATCTTCCTTCTCTCTTCACTGAAGATGCCGTCTCCCGTTGTGGGCAGTTGTTCGCACCCCACGGGAACCGGGCTGTCAACGGTGTTGTTCGGCCCGTTCATCACCTGTGTTCTCAGCGTCATCGTGCTTATATTCCAGGCACTTTTCATGGCCCATGGGGGTATCACGACACTTGGTGCCAATGTGTTCTCAATGGGGATAGCCGGACCGCTCCTGGGGTATGCGGTGTACCGGGTGGCAAAGGCAGTGAATCTGAACATATTTGTAAATATCTTCCTTGTTGCATTTGTCGCGGATCTCTTTACTTATGTTATCACGGCAATCGAGCTTGCAGCGGCATTCCCGGCAACGCACGGCGGCTTTTTGGTCTCCTTTGCAACCTTCTTTGCAATCTATGCGATTACACAGGTCCCTCTTGCGATTGTTGAAGGTCTCCTTATCGCGCTCGTGTTCAAATATATCGTCCAGAGCCGTGGCGATATCCTTGTCAAACTCAAAGTGCTTACACCAGAGCAGGTTTCAAAAATCACGGAGAGTTTCAAATGACCACGAATGTTCTTATGAAGTACAGACTTGAGATCCTCTTTGCGGTCTTCATCGTCATCTTTGCGGCGGTCTTCATCATAAATAATGCCAATATCCAGGCAACCGCCAAACCCGGGGAGGAACACTGGGTGGGATCAGATGACCAGGGAAGCGCTGCGATTGAAGCTACGGGATATACCCCGTGGATACAGCCTATCTGGACTCCCCCGAGCACTGAAGTCGAGTCCCTGCTCTTCGCTATCCAGGCCGGCCTTGGGGCGTTTGTGATCGGCTACTTCTTCGGGTATTACCGGGGCCAACGGGAATGCTCAAAATCTCCATAACCCATCTTTTTAATTTTCCGGCGTTTAAGACACCCGGGGACAGGTACTGTTTATGACGTTTATGGAAGAGAACCTGGATTACTATGCCCAGACAAATGCCTTACGGGACGTAAATTGCTATCTCAAACTCGTCCTGGGAATGGGAGCCATATTCATCTGTGTTGCCTCCCCGGCCCCGCTGGCTCCGCTGTTTATCCTCATTACTCTTTCTGCAATTACCCTTCTATTTGCAAAAATACCGGTACGGGTTTATGTGGAACTCCTTCATATTCCCTTATTATTTGCGTTCTTTTCCGTGATTGTTATCCTGTTTTTAAGCGGGAGTGGAGATACTGTTCTTACGTTTACGGTCGCAAACGTCCCGCTGACCATCACGACAGGCTCCGCGAACCTCGCATCCCTCGTACTTGTCCGGACATTCGGCGGGATGTGCGGGCTCTTCTTCATTGCCCTGACAACACCGATGACCGAGATTTTTTCTGTCATGCACAAACTGCGTGTACCCCCTGTTATGGTCGATCTCTCGATGCTGATCTACCATTTTATCTTCGTCTTTATTGCCCAGACAATTGCAATCCATAACGCACAGACTATCCGCCATGGATACACCTCGTTTAAACGGTCGTTGAATTCGATGGCGATGCTTGGTGCCATGCTCTTCATCCGGGGATGGAAGGAAGCTGAAGACCTGATCATTGCAATGGACTCCCGGTGCTATGACGGCAAACTGGAGTTGCCGGGGCAGCAGAACCCCCCGAGACTGGCGGCAGTTGCGTCAATTGCTGCCTATCTGGGTCTCTGCATCACGATTGCGATTATAACAAGCACGATAGTGCCTTTTTAGGTGAACCATGACAAACCTGCTCGAATTTGATCAAATTCATTATGCCTACCCGAACTGCCGGGAATCACTTTCAGGAGTAACCTTCTCGATAAAAAAAGGAGCCAGGGTTGCACTTGTCGGCCCCAACGGCGCCGGGAAAACGACCCTGCTCCTGATGTGTAACGGGGTGCTTGAACCTACGAAAGGCCGGGTGCTGTTCAACGGTGAACCGCTCCAGTATAACAGCAGCTCGCTACGCGAGATACGGAAAAAGGTCGGGCTGGTTTTCCAGAACTCGGATACCCAGCTCTTCGCACCGACGATATACCAGGATGTGGCGTTCGGCCCTCTCAACCTCGGCATGACACCGGACGAGATCAAGGCCACGGTTACGCGATCCCTTGCCGCCGTAGGTCTTTTTGGGTACGAAAAGCGCCCGCCTCACCAGCTGAGCGGTGGCGAGAAGAAACGGGCTGCCATCGCCGGGACCCTTGCGATGGAGCCGGAAGTCCTCGTCTTTGACGAACCTACGAGTTCCCTCGACCCGGCCGGTGCCGCTGACCTCATGGAACTGCTCGACGAACTTCATTCCCAGGGTAAAACGATTATCATCTCAACCCATGACGTGGAGCTCGCGTACCTCTGGGCGGACCAGATTGTCCTCGTGAACAAAGGAACCGTGCTTCATGCGGGCACTCCTGAAGAGGTCTTTACCGATCCCGCGCTTATCATGTCTTCAAATCTCCGGATGCCCGCGGTACTGGAAGTCTATACGGAGCTGGTCTCGCGAAAGATGATTGAAAAGACACAATCACCAAAGTCCGTTCTCCAGCTGGTCAGCTCGCTCGAACAGAGCTCCACCAAACCGAAGGCTGGCAGGGCCCTTGGGACCATCGTAGTCTGCGATGTGGATGCTACCGGTGCCGACGCTATCCACGTATGGACGAAGGCAAACCCTTCATACCGGGTTGGTGCGATGGGGACCCGGGCGAAGGATCTTGCCGAGCGTGAATCGATATCGCTCGATTTTACCTATGGGGTTATTGACAAAGGTATCCTGCGGGCACTTGTGGGGGAATCATCGCTTCTCCTGACACCGGCGTCGATGGTGCCGCATGTTTTCAAACGGGTTGAAACTTACTGCAAGGAGAGCGGCAATACCATCGCTGTTATTCCCTTGAATACTACCAGTCAGTCTTCCGCAGGCTAGCGGTGTAAATGAGGGGAGCCGTCAAAATGATCCCTCCCACTGAAAACCACAAACATCATGATGATGAAGATCAGGATCATGGTCATTTTCATGGATATGATCATGGGGACGGCCATGATGACCATCATGATCATCATCATGGCCATGGGCATGCCCATATGCACGGCGTTGTCGATCCCTCTATCTTTGCAACTGAACGGGGTATATGGGCAGTCAAATGGTCGTTTGTCGGACTGTTTATTACTGCAATCCTGCAGGTCGTCGTCGTGTATTATTCCGGAAGCATTGCGCTCCTTGCTGATACCATCCACAATTTCGGGGATGCTCTGACAGCGATCCCACTCCTGTTCGCGTTTCTGCTTTCCGCACGAAAACCGACTTACCGGTTTACGTACGGGTACGGACGCGTTGAAGACCTTGCTGGTGTGGCTGTCGTATTAATGATCCTTTTTTCCGCTATCGTCGCCGGGTATGAATCCATTAACCGGCTCTTTCACCCGCAGCAGGTGACATTTCTCTGGGCTGTGGCAATGGCGGCAATTATCGGGTTTATCGGTAACGAAGCCGTAGCACAACTCCGTCTCCGTGTGGGAAAAGAGATCGGCAGTGCAGCGCTCGTTGCGGACGGTTACCATGCACGGACAGACGGGTGGACGAGCCTTGCGGTCCTTTTTGGCGCAATAGGGGTTTACCTCGGCTTCCCGCTTGCCGATCCGATTATCGGTCTTGCTATTACGATCGCGATATTCTGGATCGTCTGGGAATCTGCAAAAGCAATATTTGTGCGGCTGCTTGACGGCGTTGACCCGGAGATCCCCAAAGAAATTTTCCATGCCGCACATCGTGTCAGCGGTATACAAAAAGTTACCGGTGTGAAAGTACGATGGCTGGGACACCGGCTCCATGCGGAAGTAAGCGTCACTGTGGATTCATCACTCAGTGTTGAGCAGGGACATGAGATTGCTAAAGAAGTCCAGCATGAACTTCTCCATCATCTCAGGTACCTTTCGGATGCAACAATTCACGTGGATCCCCTGACTGCGTCAGGACCAGCGTATCATCATATCCCCGAGCATAGCCATGAAGACCTGCCTGCGCATTCACATTGAACCTGTCAAAGGATAAAACCTAAAAAAAAGACCGATAGAACCGCCGATAATATTCTCGGGGATATTTGGATGTAGTCCAGGATTACCCCCGGAAAAAATACCTGGTGGCTCGGGATGAAGACGGGCAGGGGGATGTGAATACCGGCAGGGAAACAATCACGTGCCGTATGTTTCTGGGCACGTATTGCAATAATTCAGCGGTATAATGATATCTCCTATCCCCCGGCAAGCGGAGGGACCAGGTCAATTCCCCGATCCGTCCGGATACCTCGTGCTCTTTACTAACATTATCCAGTGTTTATCGGGATACTAAAAAAAATCCAAAAAAAAGTCACGGATATAATGGCATCATCGCTCCGGGTAAAAGGCAGTTATTAAACCATGATGGCACGTATGAAAGATTAAAGCCGGAACAGGTTATTTCAGGAAGACTGATGTCACTAACTGAAGAAATTGCAAAAAGAGCCGGAAAATTTCCCGTTCTTCAGGGTATCCTTCCCATCAAAAGATCCCAGGTGCCCCTGGATATCATTGCAGGTATTTCCCTTGCCGCGCTTGCAATTCCCGAAGTGATGGGGTACGCAAAAATTGCAGGTATGCCGGTTGTATCGGGTCTTTATACCATCCTGATTCCCCTTGCACTGTTTTCCCTTTTCGGGTCTTCACGACACCTTGTTGTTGGCGCAGATTCTGCTACGGCAGCAATCCTGGCAACGGCGCTTGTGACCATGGCCCTGCCCAAGTCTCCGCAATATGTTGCACTTGCAGGAATGGTTGCGCTGCTTGCCGCGGGTTTTTTAATCCTTTCACGTATTTTCAGGCTTGGATTTATTGCAGATTTCCTCTCACGCTCGGTTCTTATCGGGTTTCTGACCGGGGTAGGAATCCAGATTGCACTGGGCCAGATCCCCGGCATGGTCGGGGTACCTGACGTGTTCTACAACCCGATCCTGCAACTCATAACGTTGTTCACCCAGGAAGTCTCCCAGATGAGTCGAATAACGATCATTCTTTCGGTCATTGTGTTTGTCCTCATCATGGGGGGGAGCAGGTTTGCGAAAAAAATACCCTGGACGTTTCTTGTGGTTATCGGGACAATCATTGCAAGCTGGGCCCTGAACTTTACTGCGCTTGGGGTGACCATGATCGACTCCGTGCCCGGCGGTTTTCCCTCGATTGCTTTTCCTGTTATGGCACTTGGCCAGATCCCCGGTCTCCTTGGCGTTGCCGCTGCCTGTTTTATTGTCATTCTTGCCCAGAGCGCAGCTACCTCACGGGCATACGCAACGCGATACAAAGAAAAATTTGATGAGAATGTTGACCTTGTCGGTCTCGGACTTTCCAATCTGGCTGCCGGCATATCAGGTACCTTTGTGGTCAACGGGAGCCCGACAAAGACCGAGATGGTAGATGGTGCCGGGGGCAAATCCCAGCTTGCACAGATGGTAACGGTCGGTGTCGTGCTCATCGTGCTGCTGTTCATCACCGTGCCGCTCTCCTACCTGCCCACGTGCAGTGCTGGCGACCATCGTATTTACCATCGGGATTCACCTCACTGATGTTACCGGGATGAAAAACCTCCTTTACCGCCGTCCTGTCGAATTTATTGTTGCACTCGTCACCGCACTGACCGTGATTTTTATCAGTGTGGGGTGGGGCATTGCCTTTGCCATTGTGCTCTCCACGATTGCCCATCTCCGGCATAGTTACCGGCCCCTGAATTTCCTCCTTGTTGAATCCCCGGACCGGGGATGGACGTTAACGCCCATCGAATCCGGAAAGCAGGCCCTCCCGGGACTTGCGGTATACCAGTTCGGGGCAAACCTGTATTATGCCAATGAAGCGCGTTTCAGCAGCGAAATTCTTGAAATTGTGAAAAAAGCCAACCCCTCTTTACGGTGGCTGTGCCTTTCGGCTTCATCGATTCAGGATATAGATTTTTCCGGTTCCGAAGCGCTGATACAACTTCACCGGGAACTCAAAGAACTGGGAGTAGTGCTTGTCCTGAGTTCCGTTGTCGACCCGGTCATGCACCAGTTGGAGCGGGACAAGTTTATCGATCTGATTGGCAGGGATCACATTTTTGAATTCACCAAAGATGTGATTGTTGCCTATGAAAAATTACCGCCGCTGTCCTGAGGGCCCGTTCGGTGGGATGCTTTTCCATCCAGATAGGGGACTGTGTGGTATGCAACAGGTTTTCTTTAGTGAAAAAAAATTATGAATTCTTCCCGGATCACTTCTTTTTCGGCTTCGTGACCGTACCCGGATCCCGGATCTCGTTTTCCATTTCCGTCTTTGCCGCAAGTAGCGCCTCTCTCTGCTCTGTGGTCATTTTGGGGTAGACAAGGTGAAGTCGTTCCAGGGTATTGTTAATGACGGAAACCACCATGAGCCGGGTGAACCATTTGTGATCAGCAGGGATAATATACCAGGGGGCATACGATGTGCTCGTGTGGTTGAACATATCCTCGTAGGCATTCATATACTCATCAAAACTGGCACGTTCATGGATATCCGCCGCTGAGAATTTCCAGTTCTTGTCCGGCTCCTCAACGCGTTTTAAAAACCGTTTTTTCTGCTCCTCTTTTGAAACATTGAGGAAGAATTTCAGGATGATAATCCCGTTGTCTGTTAAGTATTTTTCAAAATTATTGATCTCTTCGAACCGGCGGTTCCATATATTCCGGTCTTTAAGTCCCGGAGGAAGATGCTGCCGGTCAAGATATTCCGGGTGGACACGGACAACCAGGACTTCCTCGTAATATGACCGGTTGAAGATGCCGATATCTCCCCTGCGGGGGAGGGCGATGCAATTCCTCCAGAGATAATCATGATCGAGTTCCTCGGCACTTGGAACCTTAAAACTGGTTACCTGGACGCCCTGGGGGTTCACTCCGGACATGACATGTTTTATGGTACTGTCCTTGCCTGCCGCGTCCATTGCCTGGAATATGATCAGCAGCGTGTACGTATCCTGTGCATACAGTTTATCCTGCTGGAGGGACATGAATTGTATATCGGCAGCCATCGTTTTTTCCACGTCATCTTTTGCCATGAAATGACCGATATGGCCGGGATCATAATCGTTCCGGAGATCAATTTTTTTCCCCGGGGGGACCATAAGGGAATCCAGGAGTTTTTCCATTTTTTTTGTCAATAAGACACACGCTCCTGTTTTTATCATTGTCAGTATTCCTGATGAAACCTCCGTCAGGATCCTGATAAATACCATTACGGGCCAATCCCAAATTGGCTCACGACTTGTTGGACTTTTTTATGGACCGCAAGGAGTGCATTAGTATATGGATTAAAAAACGGGAAAAAAGCCAGGAACGGTTTTCTTAAAGAAGTATAATCCCTTCAAACATGCCAACCGGCGATTTGATCCGTAACCAGTCTATACGATGAAGACTTTCAGCTTTCACCATAAATCCGGGTCTGGCGGACCGGGAAAGCGATACGGCAACAGGTAAAAAAAAGATTGTTTTCTAATGTCTGATTGTTGCACCAAATACCCCGCCAATGAATGCAAGAATCGGGAAGTAGAGTAAAGCAACGAGAAGGAACACGAGACCCACAATCTGGGGGGAAGCAGGGATTGCCATTTTCAAATACGAAGTATCTGCCATCAGGTCCACAGCCACTGCAACCGCTCCCAACAGGCCTGCCATCAGCGCTGCCCTGCCCCCGTTCAATATCCCTTTTCCTGCAATGAATCCCGCGACAAGCCCCCCGACAAACGGGCCAAATAAGGGAATCAGTTGCATGATATTCACCGTGAACACGGCAAAAAGGATCATGATGATAAACCCCGTGACAACTGCGGCGGCAAACTGGATTTTTTCTTTCTCCATGACGAGATAATCGGCAAATGCTGTTAAATAATTTGTTATCGTATGTCGGGTATCACGGGACGTCATCAGGGATACCAGTCAGTGATATTTCAACAGAGCCCGGTAGTGTTTTTGCCGGTTCCGGATTTATACCCACTCCCAGCACGATCAATCCGCCGTGTTATAAAAACTGCCAATCAGGCATATTACTTTATAGGAAGTATTGGGAATCATAATTGAAGCGTATGGCGAGAGAACAGGACAGTTTCCTGCACATCCCGGATCAGATCGATGGCATCGGAGAACTTGCGTACAACCTCTGGTGGAGCTGGCATCCGTCTGCAAGGATGCTGTACAAGAATCTCAGCCGCCCTGAATGGAAAGAGAGCGTCCACAATCCGGTAAAGATGCTGCGGGAACTTCCGGCTGAAGCCTTTCTGGCTGCCGCAAAAGACCCGAAGTACGTCAGCCATTATTCCGCCATCATGAGCCGGTTCAGGTCTGAAATTAATGAGAACGGGGGCTGGTTCTCACAGCAGATGAAGAATTCCGGCAATCAGCTGATCGCATATTTTTCGGCAGAATACGGGCTGCACCGTTCCCTGCCGTTCTATGCCGGCGGGCTGGGGTTCCTTGCCGGTGATTATCTCAAGGAATGCAGCGATCTCTGCATGCCGCTCGTCGCTGTCGGTTTCATGTATCCCGAAGGATACATCCTCCAGAGGATTCGGGAGGACGGGTGGCAGCTGGATGTCGATGACACCCTCGACCGGGACCGCGCTCCGATCACCCGGGTCCTTGGCGGTGACGGAGCACAGCTGGTTTTTGAAGTGCCGTTTATCAGGCCCTCGATCCATGTTGCTGTCTGGAAGGTGATGGTCGGCCGTATCCCGCTCTACCTCATGGACACCGATATTCCGCAGAATGATCCATGGAACCGGTCCATCTCGTCCCGCCTCTATTCCGGTGACGCCGAACAGCGGCTTCGGCAGGAGATTGTTCTGGGCATCGGAGGGTCTGAAATGCTCAATGTGCTGGGGATCCGGCACTCTATTACCCATCTGAACGAAGGTCATGCCGCCTTTGCCCTGCTGGAACGGATCAGGGAACGGGTTGCGGGGGGCATGAGTTACGCGGACGCATTGGAGTACGTCAGGAATACCACCATCTTTACCACCCACACGCCAGTACCGGCCGGCAATGACATTTTCTCCTTCGCCTTAGTTGAAAAATATTTCAACGGTTACTGTCCTCTTCTCGGCCTTGACCGCGATGCCTTTTTCAGGCTCGGCATCCACCCGGAAGAACCGTCATCCGGCTTCAACATGACCGCATTTGCGCTGAGGCTCTCCCGGTACCATAATGCCGTCAGCCGACGCCATGGTGAGGTATCCCGCCGGATGTGGAAGAGCCTGTGGCCGGATCATTCTGGAGAAAGACGTCCCCATCAATCACATCACCAATGGTGTCCATGTCCCCACGTGGATAGAACCCAAGATGGAGCTCCTGCTTGACAAGTACCTGGGAGATGACTGGCTGGCTGATCACGATAATCCGGCCCGGTGGGAGAAGATCGATACAATCCCGGACGAGGAACTCTGGCAGACGCATTACTGGCTGAAGGTGAAGCTGCTCAACAGGATTTGTGAGCAGGCAAGGCAGGAGTGGGCATACCATAAGGTCAGCTCCCCCGTGGTCATGGCAGAAGGCACGCTGCTGGACCCGTTACACTTAACTATCGGGTTTTCGCGTCGTTTTACATCATACAAGCGGGCAGCGCTCATCTTTACCAATCTTGAGCGGCTCAAAGAGCTGATCGGCGATCGCTGGAACCCGATCCAGATCATCTTTGCCGGCAAGGCGCACCCGGCCGATGATGAAGGTAAACGGATCCTGCAGCGGGTCTTTAATTATGCCAAGGATCCTGATATGGGCGGGCGGATTGCGTTTGTGGAGAATTACGATGAACAGCTTGCCCAGTATCTCGTGCACGGGGTTGACGTCTGGCTGAACAACCCGCTTCCCCCGATGGAGGCCTGCGGGACAAGCGGGATGAAAGCGTCGTTGAATGGCGTGCCCCAGATGAGCATCCCGGACGGGTGGTGGATAGAAGGTTACAACGGCAGGAACGGGTGGACATTTGGCAAAGAGACCGGTGAGGACCGGGACAACGCCGACGCGGAGGCCATGTATGACCTGCTCAAAAAGGAGATCATCCCCCTTTATTACGCTGTTGATGGCGATGGCATCTCTCACGGGTGGGTAAAGGTCATGAAGGAGGCCATGAAGAGCGTTGGGCCGGCATTCTCCACCCGGAGGATGGTAAAAGAGTACGTCAGGACATTTTACCTGGATGCGATGGACCATGTTCACTGAGAAACCGGCACCGGAACAGAAGACAAGGGAATGTTTTACGATCGTTCTGCTCCGCCATGGGGAGAGTCTGTGGAACCAGGAAAACCGGTTCACCGGGTGGACCGACATAGACCTTTCGCCACAGGGAATAGAAGAAGCCCACCGGGCAGCCCGACTTCTCATTGATGGCGGATTTTCGTTTGATATTACGTATACTTCCGTGCTCCGCCGGGCAATCCGAACCCTGTGGATTGTCCTTGACGATATGGATCTCATGTATCTTCCGGTATATCATTCGTGGCGGCTGAACGAACGCCACTACGGGGCATTGCAGGGGCTGGACAAGCGCGAAACAACAGAAAAGTTCGGAACTGAACAGGTCATGGCATGGCGGCGGGGGTATGCGATCCAACCCCCGGCTCTTGCGGAAACCGACCCCCGGCACCGGTGTTTGACCCGCGATACAAAGGCCTGGAAAAAGATGAACTGCCAGCGACCGAATCGCTCAAAGATACCCTTACCCGGGTTATGCCGTACTGGAAAGACCAGATTGCTCCCGTGGTACTGGACAAAAAACGGGTCCTGATCGCAGCCCACGGCAACAGCATCCGGGCCCTTATCAAGTACCTTGACGATGTTCCCGAAGACGAGATCACCGGGCTCAACATTCCGACCGGGTTTCCGCTGGTCTACGAGCTTGACGACTCCCTCAGCCCTGTCCGTCACTATTACCTTGGCGATAAAGAGGAGATCCAGCGTGCGACTGAACATGTCGCAGGCCAGGCCGCACTCAAAAAATAAGTAAAAAATCCTGATCAGCATGACAAGGGAATCACCATGACCGGTATATTCAAGGCGTACGATGTGCGGGGTTCATACCCCGGTGAACTTGACGAGGTAACGGCAGGAAAGATCGGATATGCATTTGCCCGGCTGTTACAGTGCGGCAACATCGTGATCGGCCACGACATGCGCATTTCGTCGCCGGCCCTTGCCCGGGCTTTTGCCGCAGGGTATGCCTTGGCAGGAGGTTCTGTCACCGATATCGGGATGGTCAGCACGCCGCTTCTCTATTATTCTATAATCGAGGGAAATTTCAGTGGGGGCGTCATGGTCACGGCATCCCACCTGCCCGGTGAGATGAACGGCTTCAAGCTCTGCCGGAGCAATGCAATCCCGTTGAGCGGGGATACGGGACTGCCCGAACTCGAACGCATCACAGGAAGCCTGCCTTCTACCCCAGTAATCGGGTCTCAAAATGCACCTCGCAAAGAAACCGGCATGACCGGGAGGTACCTTACGAAACTGGCCGGGTTTGTCCGGGGGCAACAACCGCTGACCATTGCCGTAGATGCCGGTGACGGCATGGCCGGGCCGGAATCTGAAAAACTGTTCGAACTGATTCCCTTCGTGGAACCTGATCCCGCTCAACATGAAACCGGACGGGTTGTTCCCGCACCATGGTGCCAACCCGTTTATCAATGATGCGGCAAAGGAACTGGAGAACAGGGTTCCTGCGGAGAAAGCCGACATGGGTGTTGCCTTTGACGGGGACGCAGATCGGTGCCTCTTCGTCGATGAACAGGGCCGGCAGGTCCCCCCGGATATCGTGACCGCGTTGATCGCGGAATTTTTCCTTGCCCGGGAACCGGGCGCCCGGATCCTGTATGACCTGCGCTCGGGACGGGTCGTTGCCGAAACGATCCAGAGCTTCGGCGGGACAGGGAAACGCTGCCGGGTTGGCCATGCATTCATCAAAGCGCAGATGCGGGAAGAAGGTGCACTCTTTGCCGGCGAACTTTCCGGGCATTATTACTTCCGGGACCTTGGGTACACCGACTGTGGTCTCATGGCGATGATTGCGATGGCAAACGTTCTTTTCATGAACGGCAAGCCGCTCTCTTCCCTTGTTCTCCCCCTCATGAAATATCATTCGACCGGTGAACTGAACCTGCAGGTTACCCGCGGGGATGCCATTATTGCGGTTCTTGAAGCCAGGTACGCGGACGCGAAGACTGACAGACTTGATGGCCTGACAATCGAATACGATTCCTGGTGGTTCAATCTCCGGTCTTCGAATACGGAACCGGTGATCCGGCTCAATATCGAAGCGGACAGCCAATCCCTCCTGGACCAGAAGAAAGATGAGGTCATTGGCCTGATCCTTGGTGCCGACCCGTCGATGCGCCAGAAAAACGATTAACCGGTGCGGGCCTGAGGGGAAATGTTGAGCGAACAATTTGGGTTTTTACTGTTTTGAATGGGTAACGACTAAATTCATTGTATCTCAAAATTGATGGTTGGTCCCCCCACACCAAAAAGAAGTTTGAACGCCCCTGCACCAGAAAGAAACACAACCATGGTGGGTGCGGGACTGAGTACGTCTCAAAAAAACTTCTTTGCCCGTCATGCATCGAAGAGTCCCTGATACGGGAGTATATTCATTAAAATGGGTAAAAAAATTTGAAGGCCAATATATAAGAGATCCCAACTTGGATACCTTGGTATGAGCCCTGCAAAATATATTCGCTGGTTTAAGGAGATCAGGAACGAAGATGTCGCCACGGTCGGGGGAAAAAACGCTTCGCTCGGGGAGATGTACCAGGACCTGACAAAGGTGGGTGTGAAGATCCCCAACGGGTTTGCGATAACCGCTGATGCATACTGGCAGGTTTTGAAAGCGGGCGGCATTGTTGACGGGATGAAACAAGCGTTGGCCGGCCTTGACAAGGCCAGCGTCGACGACCTTGCGGTCCGGGGGAAAAAAGTACGGGACCTAATCCTTGGCGCCGGCATACCTGATGACCTCTGGAAGGAGATCAGGGCGGCCTACGATCAGCTCTGCGAGGAGTATGGCCCTGACACCGATGTTGCGGTCCGAAGCTCTGCTACCGCAGAAGATCTCCCCACCGCATCTTTTGCCGGCCAGCAGGAAACCTACCTGAATGTCAGCGGATATAATGCGCTCAGGGAATCCTGCAGTAAATGTTTTGCCTCCCTGTTCACCGACCGGGCAATATCTTACCGGATCGACCAGAATTTTGATCATTTCAAGGTTGCGCTTTCTATCGGTGTCATGAAGATGATCCGCTCCGACATGGCTTCGAGCGGCGTGATCTTTACCCTCGACACCGAAACCGGCTTCCGGGATGTTGTTTTTATCACCGGCTCGGTACGGCCTTGGCGAGAACATTGTGCAGGGAGCGGTCAACCCGGATGAGTTCTACGTCTTCAAACCGACAGCACGGACCGGTCACCGGGCCATTGTCAGAAAAAACATTGGCGATAAGAAGATCAAGATGATCTACGGGCAGGGGACATCCAAGATCCTGACAAGAAATGTCGAAGTACCCGAAGCGGACAGCCGACGTTTCTGTATAACGGATGATGAGATCCTTGTTTTGGCACGGTATGCTCTCCGGATTGAGGACCACTATTCAGAGAAGGCACACCAGCCTGTACCGATGGATATTGAATGGGCAAAGGACGGACTAACCGGGGAATTGTTCATCGTTCAGGCACGGCCCGAAACTGTCCATTCCCAAGACGCAAAAGATGTCCTCCTGACGTATTATCTTGAACAAAGGGGGACGGTGCTTGCGAAGGGAAAAAGCGTCGGCGAAAAGATTGCGTCCGGCAGGGCCCGGGTGATCGCCGATGTGAGCCGGCTCCACGAGTTCAAGCCCGGCGAGATCCTGATCTCAGATACCACAAACCCTGACTGGGAACCGGTCATGAAGACTGCCGCCGCGATCGTCACCAACCGTGGTGGGCGTACCTGCCATGCAGCAATTGTCAGCCGGGAGCTCGGTGTCCCGGCCGTGGTCGGGACCAATGATGCAACAGAAAAGATCCGAACCGGGCAGGAGGTCACGGTCAACTGCTCTGAGGGGGATGAGGGAGTCGTGTACGAAGGCATCCTGCCGTTCCACGTTGAAAAAGTCTCATTAGCAGGCCTCAGGCGCCCGAAAACAGAGATTATGATGAACCTCGGGGAGCCTGACCAGGCTTTTGCGTTTTCGATGATCCCCAACAACGGGATCGGGCTTGCCCGGATGGAGTTTGTCATCAGTAATTACATCAAGATCCACCCGATGGCGCTAGTCCACCCGGAAAAAGTCACCGATGAGGACGTGAAGGCACAGATCGGGGCACTTACGTACGGGTATGATAACCCGGAAGAGTACTTTATCGAAAAATTGTCGCAGGGCATCGGGACAATCGCTGCGGCGTTTTACCCAAAGCCGGTTGTTGTCCGGATGAGCGACTTCAAGACCAATGAATATGCCAACCTTCTCGGGGGAAAGTATTTCGAGCCTGATGAATCCAACCCGATGCTCGGCTTCCGCGGTGCGTCCCGGTACTATGATGAGAGGTACCGCGAGGGTTTTGCACTTGAATGTCGTGCGATGAAGCGGGTACGGGAAGGCATGGGGCTCACAAACCTGATCATCATGATCCCATTCTGCCGGCGTGTTGACGAGGCGGAAAAAGTTCTGGCCGAGATGGCGAAGAACGGGCTTGTGCGGGGGGAGAACGGCCTTGAGATCTATGTCATGTGCGAGATCCCAAACAACATCCTCCTTGTCGATGAATTCAGCCGGTTGTTTGACGGGTTCTCGATCGGGTCAAACGACCTGACCCAGCTGACGCTCGGAGTCGACCGGGACTCCGGGCTGGTCGCCCACGATTTCGATGAACGAGACCCCGGCGTGATGAAATTCGTATCCATGGCGATACAGGGAGCACGGCGGAACGGGCGCCATTCCGGGCTCTGCGGGCAGGCGCCAAGCGACTACCCGGAGTTCGCCGAGTTTCTCGTCAGGGAGGGAATCGATTCCATATCTCTTAATCCTGACTCGGTGATGAAAATTACCTTAAAAGTGGTTGAGATGGAAGAGCGCCTGGAGAAAGAGAGAACGCGATGAATGTGCCTGTATAACTCCATGGGCTATTTATCCCAAACCGGATTTACCCCCGGTTCGGCACGGTCCGAATGATGTGATCGATATTCCCTGTGGCATCATTCCGATCCGTACTGAAGAAAAAAATATCATGGAAGGGTACAGCCGCCATAGGTACGGTTTCAGGATTATCCGTGTACCCTCGAACCAGTACCTGTCTTCCCATCTGCAACCGTATCCCAGGACAATACCAAATCGACCTTTGCTCACCCGTTTATTCCCGGGATTTCAGTCCGGGGAACGACATGAAAAACCTGATTACCTGACCGGTTGAACAGTCAATGAAATCAGAAAATATGGCAGGCAGAAAACGGGATTACTTTTCATGACCGACAGCACCATACCCCTGAAAACAGCACCGGGATCTCCCGGCCCGATCCGGGATCAGCGAAAGGACTGACCAGTGCAGAGGTAACAGACCTCCGTAAACAGTATGGCTTCAATGATATCCCGGAAGAAAAGAAACACCCGCTGCTTAAGTTTCTTGGCTATTTCTGGGGTCCTATCCCGTGGATGATCGAGATCGCTGCAATCCTCTCGGCAGCTATTACGCACTGGGACGACTTTGCTGTCATCCTGTTGCTGCTCGTCACCAACGCAGTTGTGGGATTTTTACAGGAGCGCAAAGCAGAGAACTCCATAGCACTCTTAAAAAAGCAGCTCGCGCCCAATGCCCGCGTGCTCCGTGACGGTACCTGGCAGGAGATCCCGGCCCGCGAGCTCGTGCCCGGGGATACGGTCCATATCCGTCTGGGGGATATCATTCCGGCAGATGCAGTACTGGGCGATGGGAAATACCTTCTCTGCGATGAATCGGCACTGACCGGTGAATCCCTGCCGGTCGAGAAGAAGACGGGCGATACGGTATACTCCGGGTCCATCGCCCGCCAGGGTGAGATGGATGCCCGTGTCACCACAATCGGGGGAAACACCTTTTTTGGGAAGACCGCCCGGCTGGTCCAGGTAAAATCTCCGCGAAGCCATTTCCAAGCCGCCATCGAGCGGATCGGCAATTATCTCATTATCCTCGCGGTTGTGCTGGTCAGCCTCATTTTTATTGTCGCCCTTATACGGTCTGAATCCTTTTTAAACACCCTTCAGTTTGCCCTTATCCTTGTCGTAGCGGCAATTCCCGCGGCACTTCCTGCGGTAATGACGGTGACGCTTGCTGTCGGTGCCGTGGCCCTTGCAAAAAAGGAGGCAATTGTCAGCCGGCTCTCTGCTATCGAAGAGATGGCCGGGATGGATATCCTCTGTTCAGATAAGACCGGGACCATTACCCAGAATTCCATCAGGATCGGTGAGATCAGGACTTTTCCCGGAGTTCTGGAACAGGATGTCATTACCGCGGCGGCACTGGCCTCAAAAAAAGAGAGCAATGATCCCATCGACATGGCGATCCTTGTAAAAGCAGGAGACACAACCACTTCAGCGGAGCCTGGTAACAAAGGGTACGAAGTCATTGATTTTGTGCCGTTTGACCCTGTCTCGAAATATTCAAAGGCAAAGGTCAGAAATGCCGGTGGAGCAGTTGGGGAGGTGGCAAAGGGTGCCCCTCAGGCAATCGCCGCTCTCACCGGGACTGACACGGCACTCGTCTCCACGCTGGACGGCTGGATAACGGCGTTTGCTGAGAAAGGGTACCGTGCACTCGGTGTCGGATGGACAAAACCGGACGGTACCTGGCAGTATCTTGGCCTGATCGGGCTTTTCGATCCACCACGGGAAGATGCTGCACATACAATAGATGAAGCTAAAAAACTCGGCGTTGACGTGAAAATGGTGACCGGGGATCACATCGCCATAGCAAAGGAGATCTCCGGGCAGGTGGGCCTCGGCAAGAACATTATTCCCCGAACCGTACTGATTGCGGGTGACGGGGAAGAATCCCAAAAGCAGATTGAGTCTGCCGACGGTTTTGCCCAGGTTCTTCCTGAAGACAAGTTCCGGATTGTAAAAATCCTGCAGAGTCGCGATCATATTGTCGGCATGACGGGGGACGGTGTGAATGATGCACCGGCGCTCCGGGAGGCAGATGCGGGTATTGCGGTTGCCGGTGCAACCGATGCAGCAAAATCTGCTGCGGATATTGTCTTGACAAAACCCGGGCTCTCGGTCATCATTGACGCGATCGAGCGGAGCCGGGAGATATTCAGGCGAATGGAAAATTATGGGGTCTACCGGATCGCCGAGACGGTCAGGGTACTGATCTTCCTTGCCCTCTGTATCGTCGTGCTGGATTTTTACCCGGTCACTGCACTCATGCTTGTCATGCTGGCAATCTTAAACGATCTTCCGATCATGATGATCGCGTTTGACAACGCACCGGTAGCACCAAAGCCCGTGCGCTGGCAGATGAACCGCATCCTGACGCTCGCAACAATTCTTGGGATTTTCGGGGTTGTCTCAAGTTTTATCCTTCTCTGGATAGCAAGAGAATATTTCCACCTCGATACAGGCATAATACAGACGCTCGTCTTCCTCAAGCTTGCAGTCGCCGGCCACATGACAATTTATCTTGCCCGCACCGGCCAGCAGCATTTCTGGGAACGCCCGTTTCCCTCGCTTGCTCTTTTTGGCACAGCAGAAATTACCCAGATCGGCGCAACCCTTATCGCGATCTATGGTGTCTTCATCATTACGCCAATAGGGTGGACACTTGCACTTATCGTCTGGGGATATGCACTGGTGGCTTTCGTGATAAGTGACCAGATCAAGGTGTGGTTATTCAGGAAGATCCATCCCTATTCATGATCTGTTTTTTGGATGTGTTCTCGCATTATGATGACCTAATAACCTTAAAATCTGTAAATCCTTGACAAAAGAAAACTATCTGTCAAAATCCCGGGGACCGATATCCTGAAAGCGTTTGCCCGGTCAAGCGATTCGGCAACCTGCCTAAAACAGGAAGAAGGCATTGAAACTTCCTGGCCCGTTATGCTCGGTACAAAAATATTTTTAGAGTGGGTTCACATCACCATGCTCAGCACCCGTAATGTAATCCCGCCGCTGCCGTTCGCTTCATTTTTCTGGGTGACCGAGAGCACCAAAGTGGAGGCGACGCTGATGACCGTTTACGGGATTTTCATGGCTCCTATCGGCTGGAAACTTGCGATCATCGTCTGGGCTTATGCATTGGCTGCTTTTGTCATCACGAACCTTATCAAAGTCCACAGGTTCCGGTTTTACAAACCGTACCTAGTACACCCGGAACACCTTTTTTCACGTACTTTACCTGAAAATTAATCTCCTGATCTACAGAACAAAAAAGTCCGGAGTGGATTTCCGACACATCGGTGCGGTTCAAAAATAAGGCAGCATTTTATTATGATCTTCAACGCTAAAAGGAAGATAAGCATTTTTTTAAGATGCCGGGGGTCGGGTAGGATATGGATAAAAAAGATCTTGGAATCGCCGGCCTTTTTATCGTTGCTATCTTGCTATGGTTTGTTTCCGGCTATTACCCTGATGCATATCTTTCACAGATCTCCTTATCCCTGCTCGCGATAGCAGTCGTGTACATTTTCATAAATATTTTTTTGGGCGAAATCGTCTTCAAACATATCCATGATGAGAAGACCCGGTACACGGCAAACAGGGTCAGTTCCATTCTCTCCCTTCTTATCATCCTTATCGCTTTTGTACGGATCTGGTTTGCCGACGCTGGATCCCTTATCCTCTCGCTGGGCGTGATCGGTGCAGGAGTGGCAATCGCTCTGCAGGACGTCTTTAAGAATTTTGTTGGCGGTATTATCATTATCACCCAACGGCCCTATGAAGTGGGAGACCGGATCGAGATCGGCGGGGAAGCCGGTGATGTGATAGATATCGGTGTCATGACCACCACCCTTCTTGAGATTGGGGGATGGGTTCATGGCGATCAACCGACCGGGAGAGTAACGGTTATCCCAAACGGGAAGGTCATTACCCAACAGGTTCACAATTACACAAAAGATCACAGTTTCATCTGGGATGAGCTGACGATTCCCATTACCTATGACAGCGACTGGCGGCAGGCGCGGGATATTATCCTCTCCCTTGTCAGGCAAGACGTGGCGGATATAACGAAACTGGCAGAAGAAGAGATCGGGCGGCTCGGTGAAAAATATTATTTCCCCAAAAAAGTTGTCGAACCGTCTGTCTATATCACGCCGACGGACAATTGGATTACTTTCCACGTGCGGTATGTCACCTATGTCAAAGACCGGCGGATGGTGCGTAACAGAATCTATACCTTAATCATCGAGCGATTACAGGAAATAAAAGATATCAAAATCGCGTCGGGCACTCTTTCCGTGACCCTCATGCCCGCAGATGAAGGGACACAACCCGGTTGAACCATCAAAAATTTCCCCACCCTGGGACCTCTCACTTTTTCTCCCCGCGGATCCACGGCACAGCACCAGGTGTATCTCCTCGGTCTTCTTTGATTAAAAAAAGGACGCGTCCAACTTCCTTGACTCCCGGTCATGCAGAAGCGATCTTGGGCAGTTTGAAAAAATATCGAATGAATGTGTATCAGACAAGAAACGACAGGATAATGATGAGAATGATCAGGATGGCAAGTATCCACAACACTCGTTTTATGAATTTTTTTGCCAACCACTGATCGTAAAAACCCCGTGGCCTGATATCGAGCAGGACAACGGCAACAACACTCCCGATGATAAGCCCGATCACGTTCTGGAGGGTCAGGGTCAGTGCGGATGCAGCATGCCCCGGTACCAGCACCAGTGCGATACCGAACACCACTGCCGGTGGAAGAAGCGCGGCGGCGACGGCAACACCGGCAACTCCTTCAGGAATTCCTTTCGACAGGGCAAGAATGGTCGCAAACCCCAGAAGGGCTGCCATTATCACAAAGACGGGATTTGCATTCAGCCGGGATGTTATCTCCGGGGTGACGGTGACAGGCATGACCAACGAGAGAAAAAAGGTCGTCACAAATGAGATCGAGATAACCATCAGGATAAGCACGGCAATAATCTTGACGCAGTTCAATACATTTTTAGAGTTGCCAATCGCGGTATTCACGGAAAATGCATAGATCGGGCCGAGCAGGGGAGAGATAAGCATTGCGCCGATGATGATGCCGACATTGTTCAGGAGCAGTCCGATGAGGGCCACAACACCTGCAATTGCCGCCAGTATGACCTTGTTTATGTCCAGGACCGTGTGGGGTTCGGCTGACTCCACAAGCTGCTCGATAACCGGCTTTTCCCGGGGCTGTTCCGGCTTGGCTTTTACCGTTTTGAGCGCTTCAAGCTTGGGAGAGATAACAAAATTCGGAGAGGCTACTTCAATAATACTGTCGTTTTCACTCATACCGGGCAGGTCTTTGATCTTTACGAGAAGGTCATCCAGCTTATCATCAGGGACGTAGATGGTGATGGTTTCAGGCCCCGTAAGGCTGGATGTTACACTGGACGGCAGGGCATATTCCTTTAAAAGAGACTGGATGGTTTCGGTGGAGGCCGCTGTTCCATAAACGATGATTCTCTTCACAAAATCTTCCTTAATGTGGACAGACCGTATGATAATAAATAGGTTTGTATCTTATTTTCTCGACGGCGGGCACTCTTTTGCTGTTCACTCAAAGGTGATTATTGATTTATCTCTGATCGTGTCCCCTTTCGGGGCGTCCTCTCCCTCATAGACAAACGTCTCGCGAAAACAGAGCACATCCCCGTGCGATAGTGGGGTAACCTAAGGTGGCGAGCATGGCAAAGGTACATGAAGATTTCGACACAATCAGCGACCGACATCGATTTCGCGCTTTTTTTTTAAACTGGATGGTTATGCAAAAATTGTTTCGATTGGGATCACATCACCAGGCTCAGCACCCGAAACGCGATCCCGCCGATGGCAATTGCCATGATAACCTCGGATGCCGATATTGTGAGTGCTTTTTTCCAGCCAAATTCCGATGCAAGCACCAGTATTACCGAGATGCAGGGGATATAGAGCATCGATACCAGTGCAAGGACAACCAGCTGGACCGGAGTCATGATCGCCGCAAAGTTTGTCGTATGGAAAATTACGGCAAGCGTGAGGATGGTCAGTTCTTTTCTCACTACCCCGAAGATCAGCGTAATCCCGACAACTGCAGGAAGCCCGAGCCAGAGAACGGTAACCGGGGAAAGAAGATTATTCACCGGGGTCAGCAGGCCGGCCGCATAGAACGCCTGGATCAATGCGCTCCCGATGATATAAGCTGGGAAGACTATCCAGACAAGCGACTTCGTCCGGGCCCAGGTCTGTTTCAGGACGACTGACAGGGAGGGAACATGATAATCCGGCATCTCCATGATCAGGCCGACAGATTCACCCGGCATCGCCTTGAACGCAATTCGCCCGACCACGAGTATCAGGAGAATATCAAACACGTAGAGCGCAAGCGCCCACCAGATGTTGACAAACGCAGCGACGAGGCCGAGAATGACCACCGTCCGTGCTGTGCAGGGGACCAGCGTCACAAGGAATGCGGCAAGGGTCTTTTGTTTTGGCGTTTCCATAATCCGGCATGAATAGATGGCTGGAACATTGCACCCGTATCCGAGGATCAGCGGGATGATCGCCTTCCCATGAAGGCCCAGTTTGTGCATACCGCGGTCGAGCATCACCGCAATGCGGGTGAGATAGCCTGAATCCTCCATAATTGCAAGGAGCAGGTAGAACGGCAGGACATAGGGAATGACCAGGGTCACACCTGCCACAAAGCCGGTGAATGCCCCGTTCCAGATAATATCCATGAGCGGGCCCGTGATCACCGGTTCGTACTGTTCGAACTGCGACAGGAAACCGGCAATGAGCGATGAAACCTGAGCGCCTATCAAAAATGTCCAGACCAGCAACCCGCCAATCACCGCGATAACTGCGAGATAGCCAAAGATCGGGTGGAGGGCAACCTGGTCGAGCGTGTCGGTCAGGCTCTTTTTCTGCGGGCCTTCGCCCAATGCCCGTATGGTGATCACTTCAGCTGCAATCCGGTCTGCAACCTGGTACCGTTCCGCGCTCATGACCACGCAGACCGCTTCGCCATGAATGGATTCGATCTCTGCAGCGAGCACATCCGCGTTCTTTACGATGCCCGGGTCCTGTTCGTTAACCAGCTTCATGATTGCCGGATCGCGTTCGAGCAGTTTGATTGCGGTCCAGCGTACGGGTACGGGGTTGGTACGTTTGCGAGCAGGGAGATAATTTTTACAACCCGCTCTTCTATTTCCTTTCCATAGTGAAGCACCGGTGGAACCGGATGGTCCAGCATAAGATTCGTGATCGCTTCAGTAAGATCTGATATTCCCTTCGCCTGTATGGCAACGGTAGGGACAACCGGGACACCGAGCAGCGCTGACAGTTTTTGGGTATCGATGGTAATTCCTTTCTTCTCGGCCAGATCGATCTGGTTGACTGCGATAAGGAGCGGAGGTGCCAGTTCCATGAGCTGGATCGTAAAGAAGAGATTGCGTTCCAGCGCCGAGGCATCGATCACATTGATTACGGCGTCGGGGTGTTCAAGAGCGATAAAATCCCGGGAGACCAGTTCCTCCATCGAGTAGGTAGAAAAGGAGTAGATACCGGGCAGGTCGATAACCCGGATACGTTTCCCCTTGTACAGCAGGAGCCCTTCCGCCCGCTCAACGGTCTTCCCCGGCCAGTTGCCGACGATCTGGTCAACGCCGGTCAGCTGGTTGAAGATCACGCTCTTGCCAACATTGGCATTACCGGCAAGGGCGATGGTGTAGTCCGCATTCTTAA
>CAVYJD010000018.1:0-300208 GCA_963768785.1 uncultured Methanoregulaceae archaeon | reverse complement strand
ATGAGTTTGGAACCCCATTAGTCATTCACTTCCTTCCCGTTGGGATCGGATCACCCTGCAATTTTTCATGAGCAAACTTTAATTATCGTAGACCCCAAATTAGGACAGATGGTTAACGGAATTGTTTTGCCGATAAAGAAAGTGTTTGCACTTGTCGATTCAAAAATATCGGTAGAGATTAAAGACGAAGGCCGCAAGCTGCAGGGGCGGCTTGTTGCTGTGGACGAATATCTGAACATTCACATGGACGAAACCATTGAGTTCGTCAACAATGAGCGCGGCAGGAGCCTTGTGGTTACGTTGTTATCAGGGGCAACAATATTCTTACCATAGCCCCGCTGCTCTAAAAAAAATCCGGGACGTGGAACTGATGTCTGACCCCGTAGATGATGAAGCACTGGACCTGATCCGGTCAAAAGCCGGAGGGCGTTCTCCAGAGCGAGCTCTGGAAACTCCTGAAAGTGGATAACACGGAAATGTTCGAGAATCGTAAAAAAACTTGAAGAGAGCGGACTCATCGATCGGGTCGAATACAAAAAAGACGGGGATCAAAACGTACCTGCTGCGCTGTAAGCAAAGTCCGGTGAATCCCGCGGACCTGATTCCCGGTGACGAACTTATCCCGTGTGTTGCGTGCGATCTCGAATGTATTGTTGACCAGTGCCACCCGCTGATGGACTGGATGTACTACACTGCAATCAATAACATTAGAAGAATAATCTTTTCCTTTTTCCCGTAAAATTCCGGTGCGATTTCGTTATTTTATAATACGTATCCCTTACAATACAAAGATACGCACATGACGTTGAAACTCAAACTTCCGCTGGTTCTCCAGGCGTTGATCTTTCTCATTCCCCTCAATATCTATGTGATCGGCGACGGGCTCGCGACGGGTCTGCAATGGGCACTGTTCCCGGTACCAGCAAAGTGATCTCGGCAACAGCGTTATCCTTGTCACTCGTGACTTCTATTATATTTCAAAAGGAATCCTGACCGGGACGAGCGCAATCCCGGGTATCGTGTGGATCGGCGGCTCGGTTTTCCTCATTATTAGACTCGTCATCACGCTGCTGGCATATGCCGAAAAAAACCCGCAGAACATGAAATATGGTGCACTCTGCATCATTGCTGCCGGAGTCCTGTTTTGTCATCTCCCTTTGTCGTGCAGTGAATGGCTTGTTCCTCAATAACCTGCATGGATTTCTGTCTCCCGGTCGGCATTCCCCTTTATCCTCATCACCGGGTGGTGGATCTACCGGGAAGATTATTCCGGAATTTGCGGTACAGACGACGATGAAGATGAAGATCCTGTAAGTGAAGAAAACTAAAATTCGCCCAATACAACCGGCACGTGCGACTTTTTTTATCCGACCGAAAGCAGCCACTCAATTTTCCCGATGCTGTTTTTCCCCTGCCCTCGCAACAACTATTTATTGGCACAATCTCCACCTCATATGCGAAGGACTAGCGGCGCACATTTTAGTGGCGATATGGTCCATGATTACCGTTTTATTTGTGGATGATACAACAGATTTTCTGGCGCAGATCCGGCCCACTACTGAAAAAGGCGAAGTCCGGATTGATGTTGCCCAGTCCACAAAACGGCATTGAAAAACTGGAAAAAGCCCCGGGCATATGATGTTGTTATTTCCTATGAACAGGTCCCGGCAGTCAACGGGATCGAGTTTATGTCCGATATGGACGGGATCGGTTTTTTGAAATATCTCCGTTCGATTGGCAATGCAACACCGGTGATCCTGTACAGCCATAACGGGGCAAACAATTTCGGGCTGTCGGAAGTCAATAACGGGATTGAGATAACAGTCTCCCGCTCGGTCGATATCCGGTCATCCATCGCTGAACTGGTCACCCTGCTCAAGCAGACCACTCTGCGCCGGAAATCAGAGCGCGACATAAAACTACAAAACGATCAGCTGACCACGATCCTCTCTGCAACCCCGC
This sequence comes from uncultured Methanoregulaceae archaeon, assembly GCA_963768785.1. GTDB lineage: Archaea > Halobacteriota > Methanomicrobia > Methanomicrobiales > Methanospirillaceae > Methanoregula. The sequence continues at coordinate 298,246 of CAVYJD010000018.1, read as the reverse complement.
TGGGGATATTCCAGATGCGCAACGATACCATCGAATGGGTGAACCGACCGCTTGCAGCGCTGCTCGGGTATCCCGAGAATCATCTGGTGGGTAAACCCGTCCAGATCCTTTTTAAGACTCCCGAGGAGTACCGAACAGGTCACCCGGGATCTCCAAATCCACCGGGATGCACAGGGGATCGGTCATGCGGAATGCGATCTGCTTCACCTCGGTGGCAGCGTGGTGACCTGCACCCTCCAGTCACAATTCGCCGATCCCCGCGATGCACGAACGGGTGGCACAATTGTCGTGACCGATATCACCGATAATAAGAAGTTAAAAGATGCAGTCAAGGCAAGCAAGGCGAAGTTCCCGTGAGATGTTGCAGAACTCCCAGAGCATCATCATCCGCATGGATATGCAGGGAACGATCACGTTCTTCAACTCATTCGCCCTGACATTCTTTGATTATCCGCAGGAGGCCGTGATCGGAAAAAATGTGGTAGGCACGATTGTCCCGGAAAAGAACGGGGCGGCCATGATCTCTCGATGATGGCAAACGACGTCGGGTTCGATGCGGAAGGGTGTCGGGTCAATGTCGACGAAAATATCAGGAGAAACGAGTGACCATGTCTGGATTGCCTGGATTAATAAAGCGATACCGGGATGACCAGGGCCACGTCGTGGAAGTCCTCTGCATCGGCCACGACGTCGCAGATCGCCCGGCAGAGCGGACAGGTGCGATTAGCACGGATACCTGGAAAGAACTGGTAGTGGTTGAAACTGATATCCGCGAGGACGTGTTTGATGCCGTCTTCCACATCTGCACCGAGATCTGGATTGAAGGCCGGGAGGGCAAATCGGTCGGCACGACATTTATTATCGGTGATCTTCGCAACGTGCTCGAAGAAAATCCCGGCAGATCAATCTCAACCCATATGAAGGGCACAAGCCCGAGTCCCGGCTGGTGACAAATTGCGGATCTCAAAGAGAGCATCAAGGAATTTGCCGACTTGACGGTGCTTTTGTAATCTCCGGCGACGGGTATATCCCAGGCGGCAGGACGGTATATCACGGTGGATACAAGCGGTGTTGTACTGCCAAAAGGAATGGGCACCCGGCACAACTCGGTAGCGGCAATGACAAAAGAGACCCATGCTGTGGGAATTGTCGTTTCGCAGAGCGGCGGCGGGATCACAATCTTCAAGAACGGCGAGATCCTCAAAAAGATCTCGCTGTGAAGGACTTACTCATTTTTACGGGCGGCATGAGGATAGATACTCCCTACCCCTCGAGTTCCTCTCGTTGCTATTATTCTTACGGTTAATGGAATCGGCAGCGCAACGCCCGTGACGGGGATAATCATGGCAGGTGCATGCGCGGGTGCCCGACCGCCCGGAATGCATCCTCAAGATCCGGGAAATTGGGAATCCCTGCATCCCGCAGGATACGGAGCGGGGTCTTCATGGAATCCCCGCCAATCATACACCCGACAATCATCTTGTGCGTGTGCTTGGAGAACCTGACCAGTTCATTTGCGACACGAATGGGATCGGAGATCGCTGAAGGGACTGCAATAACAAACGCGATATCCCAGAGATCCTGGTTCTGTGATCATCACGTCAAACGTCTTTGCGTACCGGTCCGCCGTTGAATCTCCCACCATATCGATCGGGTTCTCCCGGCTCCAGTCCCGGGGAGCACGGCATCGAGTTCACTGAAAGAGATCCGGGTGAGAATCTACCATCTCGATCCCAAACGTCTCGGCATAATCCGATGAGAGCACTGCAAATCCCCCGGCATTGGAGATCACGACGGCCCGGATCCCTTTCGGATAGCCTTCAGATGCGAGCAGTTCTGCGGCCTGGAACGCCTCGCGGATCGACCGTACGGGAATAACTCCGGACTGCCGGAATGCTGCCTGGTAAACATCAAAACTCCCGGCAAGCGATCCGGTATGGGATGACGCCGCTTTCTGCCCGATCTTCGAGGAACCGGATTTTATCGCAACGATCGGTTTCTTTTCGGTGACCGCGCTGACAATCTCCATGAACCGCTTCCCGTTCCGTATCTGTTCGATATAGAGAATGATCGCTTTTGTATTTGGATCATCACCGGCAAACCCGATAAAATCCTCAAACGTGAGATCTGCCTGGTTGCCGACCGATAAAACCGCAGAAAACCCAATCTCCTCGGGCAGACTCCAGTCAACAATTGTGGTAATAATTGCCCCGCTCTGGGAGATGAACGCGATCTTTCCGGGCTTTGGGGAGACCGGATCAAACGTGGTGTTGATACCCTGGTGCGGGAGCATGAGCCCAAGGCAGTTTGGGCCCATGATCCGTATCATGATATTTTTGTGCAATGGCAAGAATCTCGTCTTCCAGCGACTTTCCTGCCGCACCGCTCTCCCGGAACCCGGACGAGATGATGATTGCAAGGGGAATGCCTTTCTCCCCGGCTTCCTGTACTACGCCGGGAACGCCGGTGCCGGGATCGCCATAACAACGGCATCGACCGTTCCCGGGATACCAGCCAGTGTCGGGTATGACGTTCTCCCGAGAATCATCGGGTTTTTCGGGTTGACCGGGTAGAGTTTCCCGGGAAACGCGAGCATGTTGCGGCAGATGGCATAGCCGACCTTGTTCGGATCCTGCGAAGCGCCGACAATTGCGACGGAATTAATCTTGAGCAGGGATGCAGGCATGACAGACGTCTCCGGGATACCGGTGATCTCTGCACGGGGCGATTCGTTCTGGTAAAAGCGGGCATCGACTGCACATCCGCCATGCTCATAGAGGACAAACGGGTTGATATCAAATTCCTCAATTTCCGGATGTTTTAAAAAGAGGTTAATGGCGGCACGGATGACACCAACCAGCTCCGTTTCGTCGCGTGCCGGCTGGTGCCGAACCGGCAATCATCCGATATCCCTTGAGACGGTGGATCATATGACGTATCTCGTCATCGTTTACCGGGAGCACCGCGATAGTCACATCATTCAGGAGGTCAACAAGAGTGCCGCCAATGCCAATCGTGATGACCTTGCCAAACGCCGCATCGGTTTTTCCGCCAATGATCAGTTCGAGCCCGGGAGGAAGTTGTTGTTCGATCATCATCCCGGTGATCCGGCGGCCGGATCGGTTGCATGGACATTTCGGGAAATCGTGTCAAACGCCCGGGTTGCATCCTCCGTTGTGGAAATTCCCGTTATAACACCACCGGGATCGCTTTTGTGAATGACCTGCGGCGAAATTACTTTCATGACCACCGGGAACCCGATCTCCTGTGCAGCACGGCAGCGCTTCTCCGGCACTCTGTATTGCCACATACTTGGGAATGGGTATACGGTACGTTTTCAGCAGCTCATACCCCTGGGCTTCTGTGAGCAATGTGCGTGACATCCTGAACCGTCCTTTATACAAAAATAGTCCGGATACCTTGTTAATGTGCCTGTCTGCCCCATCACATAATCTAAATATCACCCATACGGCTTGTTATACCGCAGGCAGTGTGCCAAATCGGAAAGGATGGGAATAATATCCTGTTCTTCCCGGTACCGTCTGGCTATCTGTTCCGCAAGACTCCCCTGAGTAATCCGGTTCTGAATGACCGGCAGGTACTGGCGTTCTTCCGGTGTCGCCTTTCCCCACGCCGCTTCATACAACCGGTTGAGATCCTGCTCGCACCGTTGCCGTTCCCTGCATAATCACCGATTCGGTGAGCGCGAGAAGTGCGTCCTGGTCCGTCTCAAGGGACAGCGCCCGGCACCGGAGCAGCGCCTGCACAAATGCACAGACCGCCATATCCGAACGGATACATTCCTGCTCGTCAAGTGCCTTAATCTCAAGGCATTTCCGGGAGAACCGGACGATCACCCCGCTTGAATTCAGCCATTCCTCGCAGAGGATTTCCGCATCCCGTTGCCGGAGTTCAGCATAGATCAATTCCTGTCCCTTGCGGTATTCATCGACGTTCCGGATCGGTTCCGGAATGATCCCGTGGCAGATTGCAGGTATCACCCGCTGGTTCTCGCGATAGTAGATAAGACGGTTGTCCATCGCACCGGTAAGCCTGCCTTCTACCATCGGTGAAGATGCGGTCACTGCAATAAGGTACGGCAGGAGCGGGCGAGCCGGTTGTACATTGCCACCAGATCCTTATCCCCCGTATAGGAGAGGTTGATCTGGAGCGCCTGGATATTCAGCCACCCGTGCTGGTGGATATCAAACAGCCGGTCATATACCGCGTAATACTCCCCCTCGTCATGATCCCAGACAGCCGTGTTGTCAAGCGTGAGCGTCGGGTGCATCCCCAGACCGAGCAGGTGGTATTCGTGGGGGAATACCCGGTAAAATTTATGGATGCCCTGCATCAGCTGCGATTCGAGTGCCGGGATGGTGTCGGCATGGGAACGGGGGATGAATTCGAGAACATGCTTCTGGAGTTCCTTTCCCAGTTTTACGTCGCCAAACAGGATCTCGCTCTCAAAACTCCCGCAGATCGATTTGATCACCCGGTCTGATACCGGCAGTGCCCTGAAGCGTGCGTCATTGATCGAATATTCGTGTTCAGTGCCGATTGACATAAGATCCGATATCCCGGTACGGGATTTCTGCGACTTTCTCTGTCTCCGGCTCTTCAATCCGGCTGATGACGACCAGTTCCTCCCGGGACAGGTTTGAAACAAGATGCGCGATATTTCGGACCGATTGTTCATATTGCTGGTTATAAGCGGACGGCACTTCTTTTAAGAGCCCGACAATGGGACAGAGGGATTCAAATTTCAGGAAAATCTGCACCTGATCGTCCATCACATCGAACGTAAATGGCCCTGCCCGGCAGGTCTCGGGTTTTATGTCATGGATCGTGCACTTCCCGTTCTGCATCAGGATACATGTCCCATCCGGGTGGGTCTTTAACCGCCGGTAACCATTCACTTCAAAACAATCCGGTGAAACACCGGCAGCGATTAACCGCTGGTGACAGGGATCGGAGATCGGCGGATGTGCCTCATCACAGCAATGTCCCCCGCAGCGCATACAGATATCTTCAGCACGTAAAAGCCAGTTTTCTGTCAAGATATATCACTTCGCAAAAAGATGAGAAACAATTTTTTCATAGACCCGGGGATAATCGGCATCTTCGCCGCTCTCAAGAGAAGGGTTGTCGTTGACCTCGATGACACACGCATCCCCGTTATTATTTTTGATATCGACCCCATAAAGCCCGGTACCGATTGCGTTTGCCGCATCGATACCCAGCTGGATCACGTGCGGCGGCACGGCATTTTCAGGAACGCTCTCGACCCCGCAATAGACGATATGGCCGTTCACCGACGCCTGGATCTTGAACGTCACGGAGGGGATCGTATATTTGCAGGCATAGAGTAACTCACCGCCAAGCACTCCTACCCGCCAGTCATATTTGCTCTCCACGAACTGCTGGACGACGATCCAGTCCGACATCTTGATGAACCGGTGTGCGACATGGAAAAACTCTGCAATATCGGTCACCTTCTCAACCCGGAGTGAGAACGATGTCGAAGGCTCTTTCACGATAAGCGGCGTCCCCATCTCATCGAAGAGTTTTGCAACCTTCTCAACGGACAGATCGTTTTTTGAAAGAAAGACCGTTTTTGGGAGCGAGACGCCATTTTTCTGCAGGTGGGAATACATGTTGATCTTATCACCGCAGATCTGGATGGACTGCGGGTCATCGATCACCGGTATGCCGTGCATTTCCGCCATACGAGATGCGACATAGGTCACGTTCATCGGATCCGTGCGGGCGCGGATGAAGAGTGCATCCATTTTGGGGATCTTGTTGATATCCACCGGAAACAGGAAATTGGCCGAATGCCCCATCTCTTCAGCGACATCCCGGCAGTGGATCAGGGCATTGAGCTGCTCGGAGTTCGAGAGGGTTTTCCGGTCGACAAAAATGCCGAGTTTGCTCATAGGAACTCCTGGTGGGCAAGGTACGACGAGAGCAGTGCACCGTTCCGGCTCGGTGAGATGGTTATACCGCGTCGGTGCCAGTGAGGAGAGCGCAAATTCCTTCCCGGTTTTTACAAAGACCATGCTGACCAGCGGGATGGAAAAAATATCGTAGATCTGCTCGGCATACCGGGCCACGGCACTGCATTTTTTAATGGTCTTCCCAAATATCGCGGTGCAGGTATGGATTGTCGCATCTTCATTCAGTTTCTGGTAGCAGAACGGGTATTTTCCCTTGTTGGTGATGTGCTTGATCGTTTCTTTTGCCTGTTCAGCGTCGCTGACTACAAAAAAATCTGATGAAGTGGCAAAATAGTTCAGACCGTACAGGATTGAGGGGAAGGGAACATATGCCTGCGATATTCCCCAGTCGCACACCGGAATACCCGCCTGTTTCAACCGCTCCAGGCAGATCGGGACAACGTACGCATCCAGCACCTGTCTGCTTGTAGGGCTGACGGTTTTTCCGGCAACTTCGTGCTGGAGAATGGTATAATACGGCTCGGTTTTGTAGGAATAATCTTCACTTATTACGTGATAGGTAGATCCGCGTCGCACCACAAACAGCGAATCCTTTGTCATCCCTATTCCTTTTTTTGTGGTCTCCCGTAACACAGGTTTTCTCTGCGGAACAAAAACCGGTTCCGGTATCTGGGGAATGATTCCGGTAATTTTTAATGAAGAATCCGGGATGATGGATGCAATGCCCGGGGACTGGAGCAGTTCGTTCAACTGCGGGGTTTCACCCCAACGATTGTTCATCGGCAGATCATCTCACCGTGTTCATGAGGGGGAATATTCACACTGCTGTTGATGGCGGTGTGTCTGCCGGTTTCTGGTATGCACTCCTGTGCCATGAGCAAAAAACCAAGAACAATGCGGTGAATGATCCGTATTCCTGCACCTGCCATACTATGACAAGCCATCGTTACAAAAGAGAAAGTGAACCGCCGTTGGTTCCCTTCTTCGTCATCTTCATTGTTGAGACACTCAGTCATGTTCAACACTAATCCCCGGAACTGCAGGGGATTATGCCATTTAGCTTCTATAGGTGCTGGTCTTTAAAGAATTTTGCACAGAGAATTTTCCTGACCGCATACGGGTAATAAACCTGTGTATGGAAACATCTGGTCAGATCTGCGATCCGCGCCAGAGTGACAGGGTATTTTTTCCTGAACCTTTCCTAAAAAATAGTTTCTGGCGGATCTCTAAAATTCTGCATAAGATTGATATTTTTCTATCACTAGTAGTAATTATATGAATATTCCCACGCCAGAAGAACTCCGCGCCCGCCGTGAAGCACTGGGATTGAGGCAGACGGAGCTTGCAAAACGTGCCGGCATCAGCCAGTCCATGGTGGCACGCATTGAAGCAGGAAGCGTGGATCCCCGGGTCAGCACGCTGAACAAAATTATCAGTGTCTTTAACCGGACTGAACCAAAAAAGATCACCGCCGCCCAGATTATGCATGCACCGGTGCTTTCAGTCCAGCCACAGGAAAGCATCTCCCTTGCCGTGGAAATCTTCGAAAAGAATAATATTTCCCAGCTGCCGGTCATTGAACGGGGAGTACCGGTTGGCTGCATTTCCGAGTCGGTTATTGTCAAGGCAATCGAACAGCAGCGCCTCCATAAAACCCAGTTATTTATGGTCCGGGATTTCATGGAACCCGGATTTCCAACGGTTCCTCTGGATATGGACGTTGAAACGGTGGTCAGTATTCTCCAGCAGAACCATGCCGTGCTGGTGGTAGACGGGCGCAGTGTCCGTGGCGTGATCACGAAACATGATTTGATCTCACTTATTGTGTAATACGAATCCCGACACGTTTTATGTAAATCACTCAGGGGATCTCTTCATCCGGGATATGTATCCTACCCCACATTCTCCGATTTGGATTTTAGCACTCCCATAAAATCATTTTTTTAAAAAATATTAAATAGTAATACACAAACGGTTAATGTAAGTAGGTTATCTACAGGTGATGTGTATCATGGCAAATGAAACAGGTGAAATCAGCAATATGACGGTGATTGGTATCGGTATAGTTATTTTTATTGTGGTGATAGGCGTCTGGTATTTGTTTGTTAAATAATAATTCCGATTTTTTTTAAAAAAACAGGTTAGAGTTTTGAAACCAGGTCCCGGAGCACTGCTGCAGGATCGGCAGATTTCACCACGCTGGATGCAAGAAGCACGCCATCTGTTCCAAGATCAACAGCAATCTTTACGCAATCCCCGGACTGGATTCCGGCGCCGGTGAGCACTTTTGTTTTCGGGTTGATGGCATGGACGGCGGCAACTGATTTCCGGATAATTTCCGGGTTTGCTTTTGAAACCGAAACACCGCTCCCGATTAGTTCAGGGGGTTCGATGGCAACATATTCCGGTGATAGTGCAGCGGCAGCAGCGCTGGTGATATCGTTATTTGTGCAGACAATGGCAACCAGTTTATGTGTCTGAAGTGCCCGGACGGATGCTTCGATATCAGCAAGCGTAAGGCGCCGTTCGGAGTGGTTCACCAGAGACCCGGTCGCTCCGGCAAATTTTATTGCATCGGCGTTGATCTGCCCGGTATGAGCGCCCGGCTCAGATCCATCCACGTGCTGTGCGTAGACGGGTATTGTGAAATGATGACAGAGCGGGTGGAGATCGATAAAATTCGGTGCTACACCGATTGTTGCACCACTCTCGCGAGCGACCAGTTGTGCAGCAGTGGCTATCTGGTGTGCCCGGTTTCCCATTCCCTCTTTGTAGGTTTTCAGGTTGACAAGGATTAATGGCGACGGCATGAATAACCTCCTTTGCGTTATAGGTGAATTACACCGGGTCATCATTAGACCTTTCGATCGCGTGAGACTGGTATTTGTGGGAAAATAAAAAAAAACCGGCATTGTAGAAAACCCCTATCATAACATGCAACCTCCCCTCTCGCGCCACCAGTCCCCCAAGGAGGACGGGGCGCAGTGCGATGATGCCCAAATAAGTATACTGCACTATCGCAAAACGGGGGGTGCCACAAACGGCGGGGTCGAAAGCAAGGATTGCTGGAGCCCCCGAGAGCGTTATGGTAATTTAATTTGAGGATCTCTACAGAGCAAAAAAAATTATTCCTTTAACCCGTGGAGGAATGGCCCTGAGGTTATGAGGCCGCCGGTAATTCGTTTGATCTGTTCTTTTAATACCCGGAGGTGCCGGGATAAATCCGGGCTGTTTGATTGTGCCACGGTGATTGCCTCCTGATAAATTTTCACCATTTCGCTGACATAAGCCGGTGATTTCATGCGGGCATCGATTATAATTGAACGAATGCCTGCAGCAAAAAGGAAGGGCAGGTAATCGATCAGGCAGGTCTCCATTGCATTGAACAGGTGCGTCCGGCATTCGCTGTCCACCACAACCGGAAATATACGGTGGGTCTCATCCTGAATTCCAAGGAAGGGGGTCGCATCAACGGTCCTTGAAGAGGTGGCATGGTTGCACTTCCCTATTGGTTGGAAAAGGCAGTCTTCAGAAATCATGGCTTCCACGGCACCCTGGACCATAACGGCGCAGTCCGGAAGATTGGGGCTGCCTGCAGCATCATGGACCAAATCGGTTATCTCTTTTCCAGAGAGCTCCGGTGAAAGGGTGACCAGATGGAACGGTACGCGGGAAAGCTCGTCACGTGCCAGGTAATTGAACACGTTCAGCCCAATCGATCCCGCAATTTCCATGCCGGGCACTGCAGAACGGATTGCCCATGCAGCACCGGTACTATCAACCATACATTCTGTAAGCCCGTCGCTTGCCAGCGCCGGAAGAATGGTTATTGCCTTGTCAAGAAATCCCTGTTGGGTAATCCGCGGGAATTTCCAGACCATGCGGGTTCTGGTGGTGCGGCAGCAGGCAAGTGCTTCACGGATCTGTGCGGCGATATCATCAGGATCCGGGGGTTTCGCGCATCCTGTCGGGCTCGGGTGAAAGGTGGGCTCAAAGCAAACAACGTCAGCACCTGCTTTTACCGCTGCCGCTACACCTTCAAGGTTGTCAGTAGAAAGGGTGAGATTGACAGGGCTCGTCATCGGTGAAGGGGAGTGTTCCGAAGATGGTGTACACCAGTCATTGATAAGAGTGATCAACCGCTCCCGTGTCGCACGTATTTGTTGATCTGACGGCAGCGCAGCCTGAATAAGTGTTGTCTGGGCAGACGAGAGGAATTCCCGTCGCACACGGTTGAGTTCGGCAACCGGGGCAAACATTCCGCCGTTATAGTCAAGTGCGAATTCACGGATGGCAAAGGGTGTCCCGCCGGTTTTTGTAAGCGATAGTGCCAGTTGGTCAGCTGGTAAGCGGCCGGGATTCGGCCGGAACAAGGATGCGGGACTGTGTTTCCGGAACCACAATCTGCCTGGTGCTTTCGGCAGCGATCACCCCGCCAAGAACCAGTGTGCCGTTTGGCATAACTGATGCCGTAATATCCAACATGACCGGGTGACGGAGTTCATCGGGAGGTTTTGCCATAATCTGCCTGGCCCTTGTCCGCAGCGAGCCGGACGATGTCAGGTACAGCCGGGCTCCCACAGGTACTGGTTGAGGGATGGAGAAGGCGATGGAGGATTGCGTACGGACCGGTTCATTGTTGAGCGCACACCCCCATGCGGCTTCAGGCTGGTCCGGGTGCGAGAAGAGCAACCCATCGCCAGAGTGCAGCGCGATTGGAGTCTCACACTGCACCGTCACGGTTCCTGAACGTTTGTCAAACCGGGTTACAACCCCGATAAAGAGCCCCCGGTTGTCCGGCTGGTCCCGTCCCATCAGCGAGGCATGACGGTCGCCGAAAAGATACCCTTTTGTAAATCCCCGGTTGAATGCGAGCAGCAGATCCTGCATATCAGCGTTTTCCGGCTCCCAGGTACCGGCAGCGATTGCGTCGAGCGCACGCCGGTAGATCGATACAACCGTCGTGACGTATTCAGGAGATTTCATACGCCCTTCAATTTTCAGGGAGGCAACCGGTGCCCGGGCAAGTTCTTGAAGATGCGGGTAGGTCGAGAGATCTTTTGGGGAGAGAAGGAACTGTTCTTTTACCGGAATCGTGCGCATGTTGGCGGGATTGCCGTATTTGTCACGGTCACCGGTGACAAATGTATACGGTTTCCGGCAGGGCTGGGCGCACATACCCCGGTTTCCGCTCCGCCCGCCAATCACCGACGAGAGCAGGCACTGCCCGGACCAGCAATAACAGAGGGCGCCGTGCACAAATACTTCAAGACCGATGCCAAGCGAGGCGGTTTCTGCTGCAATCGCCTGTACTTCGACAAGGGAAAGTTCGCGGGCGAGAACAACCCGGGAAAATCCCTGTTCTGCCGCCCATTTCACCCCGTCAGCGGAATGGATGGTCATCTGGGTAGAGGCATGCAGGGTAAGACCCGGAACCAGTTTTTTTGCAAGTGCTGCGACGCCGATATCCTGCACGAGTACCGCATCGACTCCGATAGAGTACAGCCAGACAAGGTACTCTGCAACACCTGCTAGTTCACGGTCATGGATGAGCGTGTTTACGGTCACGTAGACCCGCACACCCTGTATATGAGCAGTGCGGACGGCTTCTTTAATCTCGTCGTCGGAAAAATTCCGTGCAAATTTGCGGGCCCCAAATAGCCTGCCACTCAGGTAAACCGCATCCGCCCCAGCGGCGATTGCGGCACGGAACGCTTCTGGAGATCCTGCGGGTGCGAGGAGTTCTGGAAGTTTATTTATTGGTTCAGCCCGGGTTTTGGCAGTCATGCTTAATCATCCTCCCATGTGAAGAATGGTAATCACGCCCGATGCAGCCAGAATTGTGGCGATGGAAACAAGGAGGTAGCCGGTCATGGTGAGCAGGATTGCATAATCCCGTCGCCAGCCGCAGACCCATGCAATGGCAGGGCAGACATAAAATCCCAGTATCATCACGCATGGTACAAGCCCAAAGATGCCATAGTTCGCGATAATGGACGATTGATCCGCTCTTTTTTGTGACCGCGCAAGGAACCTGCCAACCCGTTTTGAGCTTGCGGCGAGCGTGTCAAACAGGCAATACATCATCAGGATCATGCCCAGCGCAACCGAGCAGAGGACAACCAGCACAAAGCCTGGCGGGAGACCGAGCGCAATCCCTCCCGGTGCAGCGCCATATTCGATGACGAGGACCATAGCAACAAGGGCAAGGGTTGAGGTTACCGGAAGAGCAAGGAACAGGGTGAGCACCAGCGGCAGTACAAGGACAAGACCAATCGATACCAGCAGCGTGATGCCAAGGTGCTGCCATGGAGCGACGGACATTCCGGTTTCCATATCTGTACTAGTGGTATGTACCGCAAAAAGGGATAAACCGGTTTGTCTTCAGGATATTCAATCCAGGGCGTGTTTGATTCAATGTCAATAAACTGTGAATAAGGGGAAAGTTCTCGTTGGGAGAATTTTTTTTAAGTAATCATTAACCGGGTATCCCAGAATTTTTTAAGGATAGCCCGCCAACAAAAAACCAGTCATGAAGATTGTTGCTGCGCTCACGGATGCCTCGTATGCCAGTGCTGCCCGGGACAAGGGAGCGGACATGATTGAATTTCGTCTTGACCTGATGCACGGCGATATTTTAGCGCAAATCACGGCCACAAAAAAAGAGACCGACCTGCCTGTCATCGCAACGCTCCGCTCGGCCGAGGAAGGCGGTAACTATTTTGGCAATGCGGACGAGTGGTTCAACAGAATTGAGCCAATCCTTCCACTAGTGGAATATATCGATATTGAACAGCGGTTTTCTGTGCACGCGGCGGCAATAAAGTCTGCCGGTAAAAAAATTATCGCGTCGCACCATGACGGGCGGATGATGCCACTCCATGTTTTGTTTGTGCTGGAGCGTGAATTACGGGCGTATGGAGATATCCCGAAGATTATCATGACACCGGCAAACGGTGACGACCTTATTGAACTGCTCGCCTTTACCCACGCGGCAAAAAAACCCATCTGCACCGGGGTGATGGGAAAAGAGTTCCGGTATGCCCGGGCAATGCTTCCCTTCTTTGGATCTGAACTGGTGTATTGTCATATGGGAGCGGCAACGGCAGATGGCCAGTATTCGGTGGAAGAGTTTGTGGATCTGATGAAACGGATGAAACCCGTGTGTTAAGAAGTTCCTTTTTAGATCCTGCAGGAAAATGTATCATACCTGTTCGTGAGTCTGGTCAGGTATAAGAGAAAAGTCAAATCAGGGATCAGCATGGAAACAGCCAACCGTCCTGAAAAAAATGACCCGTCAGTACGCTGGGTTTCAACCGGATGGCTGGCTGAACACCGGGATGATCGCAACCTGCTGATCCTCGATTGCCGGCCGGATGTCCATGCGTATTTCACCGGTCATATTCCCGGCGCAATCCATGTGCCGGAAGCTTTGTTCCGTGTGCACACGGGAACTATTCCTGTGCGCTGGATTCCCCGTAACATGGCAGAAGCGCTCTTTGGGGTGTTGGGTTTTAAGCGTGGATGCGAACTGGTGGTCTATACCACAGGAAGTGGATCACGGAACCCGTCATCCTCTGTGAGTGATGGCTTCGCGGCTGCCTTTGTTGCCTATTCACTCATCCGGTACGGGCATTCGCGGGTCGGTATTCTTGACGGCGGTCTTTGCAAATGGCAGCAGGAGAACTGGCCAATAACGCCGGTATCCGGGCGGACTTGTCAGGTTGCATATACAGCTCATATCTGCAAGGAGTATTTTATTGGGTATCCCGAACTGTCCAGTCTGAAAGATCAGTCCGGTGTTGTGCTGCTTGATACCCGGCCATCAGACGCGTACGCAGGGCAGGCATCGTGGGCAAAGCCCGGCCATATTCCCGGTGCGATCAATATACCGGCACAGGTGCTGATGGATGAGAAAAACGTTGCACTCATAAAATCTCCTGATGTGCTCCGCGAGATTTTTGTATCGCAAGGCGTTACACCGGACAAAACCGTCATCTGTTCCTGCGGTACCGGGAGGACGGCGACGCTCGTATTTCTTGTCCTGAAATGGTATCTTTCGTATCCCCGGGTTGTGATGTATGAAGGCGGGTTTACGGAATGGATTTCGTATCCGGAGAACCCGGTTGAAGTGGGGAACAAATAGGACGTTTAGGTGCTCACGCACCCGGACAAATCCGGTGCCATTCACTACCGCCCGATTTTATATTTCACCTGTTCCAGCCAGCAGTCCACCAGCACCAGTGCCAGCATCGCTTCGGCAACCGGCACAATACGGGGCACAATACAGGGATCGTGGCGTCCCTGTATCGAGAGGTTCACTTCGTTTCCATGGCAGTCCCGGGTTTTCTGTATCTTCTGGATGGATGGGGTGGGTTTGACGGCAATCCGTACGACAATATCCTGCCCGCTTGAGATGCCGCCAAGAATCCCCCCGGCATGGTTGCTTGTAAACCCGTCAGCCGTCATCTGGTCGTTGTTCTCACTCCCGAATTTCCCGGCTGTAGCAAATCCGTCACCGATCTCCACACCTTTGACTGCGCCAATGCCCATCATCGCGCTGGCGATCCGTGCGTCCAGTTTTCCAAAGACCGGATCCCCGAGTCCCACCGGGACACCGCAAGCGATAATCTCAACCACACCCCCGACGGAATCTCCGGTCTCCTTTGCCGAACGGATTTCCTCATCGATCTCCTGCGAGGTGGATTTTCCGTGCACCGCAAGGATTTTCCCGGTAATGGTGATACCATGCTCCAAGAGGATCTTGTGGGCGACCGCACCGGCAGCCACCCGGCCGACCGTCTCCCTGCCGGAACTGCGCCCGCCGCCGCGATAGTCACGGATACCGTATTTTTCCTGGTACGTGAAGTCTGCGTGTCCCGGGCGGAACACGTCTTTTAAGGTGTCATAATCACCGGAATGCGAATCCTCGTTTCGCACGAGCAGCGCTATGGGTGTCCCGGTTGTTTTCCCTTCAAAGGTGCCGGAGAGAATTTCAACCCGGTCCGGTTCTTTGCGCGGCGAGGTGAGCGGGGATGTTCCCGGGCGGCGCCGGTCAAGCAAGGGCTGGATGTCCTGTGCCGACAGCTCAATGTTGGGCGGGCACCCGTCAATGATCACACCAACCGCTGCCCCGTGACTTTCGCCAAATGTTGTAATCCTGAAATTCCTGCCAAACGTGTTCATGTGACCAGCTCCCGTAATCACCGGTTCGGGCACGTCAATACCGAAGAACAGGTAAAACTGTTCCCGTGCCTGGTGGACAAACATATCGATACCGGTTATCGTCCGGCACCCTTTTTGCCGCGCCATCCCGATGAGCGGGGTGACCGGCGGCGTGTATACCAGATCAAAGATGGTCATTTCCCCTGTTATCTGTTTTTCTGCAAGCGGACTGCGGGTATCCGGCTGCATGCCAAGCGGGGTGGCATTTACCACCAGATCGGGTTTGATCCGGTCAAATTCGTCCCATGGAGCCCATGCACACCCGAAACGTTCAGCAAGTGCCTGTGCGTTTTGGAGGGTGCGGTTCAGGATGGTTACCTCCATGTCAAGATCCTTTAAGGCATACGCGGCAGCCGCAGCAACCCCGCCGGCGCCAAGCAGCACCGCCCGTGACCCTTTCATGCCGACCAGCGGTTTTCGTATCCCCAGCCAGTCCGTATTATAGCCGGTTGCGGTCCCGCAGGCAAACACGACCGTGTTGACGGCACCGATCTGCTGTGCCGCATGTTCTTCGATCTCATCAAGGAACGGTATCACATCCTGCTTGAACGGGATGGTGACTGAGAGCCCTTTTGCATCGATAGCCTGTGCAACTTTCATAATCTTCACAAGTTCCGGGTCCTCAAACCAGGTATAGTGATAGTTGAGATGGTACCAGGAGAAGAGCGCATTGAACAGGTGCGGGCTCCGGCTGTGGGCACACGGATAGCCGGCGACGCCGAGAATCCGGATCTGCGGATCCCGGTTTTTCCCGAGGAGGACATCTTCAAGTGTCTGGAGCGATGGAGCAGGTATGCGTCCTGTCTTGAAAAATTCAACTGCTTTTTCTCGCTGCTGGCTGGTGGAATTCCCGTTATCGAGCAGCAGGAGGACCTGTTGTGCCGCATCATCGGGTGAAGTTTCACTGGTATCGATACAGAAATCCGCCGCGGCATGGTACTGCTGGCGGCGGCGATCGATCATCTCGGCGATCTCTTCATGCAGTGGCAGCCCCGTCAGCGGAGGGCGCGGTTTTTTTGTGAGGCGCTGTTCAATGGTTTCAAGGTTGGCGGTAAGCAATACACAGGTACTGCCTGCCCGCAGGTGTTCCATGTTTACCGGGTCAGCAACCACTCCCCCGCCGGTGCTGATCACGACATCTGACAGGGGCAGACTGGCAATGACATCGCGTTCGATATCCCGGAACCGTTTTTCACCGTCTTCATGGAAGATATCCGGGATCGAGCGGCCGGTTCGTTGTTCAATCAGGGTGTCGGTATCGATAAACGGTACATTCCTGTACAGGGCCAGTCGTTTCCCGATTTCGGTCTTGCCGGTTCCGCGGAAGCCCACCAGCACAATCCGTTTCATTGCATAACCTCTGCAAGTGTATCCCAGAACCCGGGGAAGGATTTGTTCACGCATTCTGCACCGGTGATGGTAACTTTCCCGATGCCAAGCCCCAGTACTGCAAAACTCATTGCGGTCCGGTGATCATTTCCCGGGTCGATGGTTCCCCCGTGCAGCGGACGAGGGGAAATGGTAATCCGGTCATCATCGACCTGCACATCGCCACCGAGCTGCGTCAGGTGTTCTGCCGTGCTCGCGATCCGGTCACTCTCCTTGAATTTCAGGTGGCTGATTCCTGTAATAGTAGTAGGCGTGTCTGCAACGGCGGCCACCATGCAGAGTGTCTGGACCGTATCCGGAGAGGATGACATATCGATGGAAATTCCCCTGAGATTGCGCGTCCGCTCAACCGATACGGTATTACCTGAACTTGTTACGTGGCATCCCATCGTTTCAAGACCGGCAAGAAACCGACGGTCCCCCTGCACTGATGCGGTATTGAGGTTAGTGACGGTCACCTTACCTCCACAGATGGCGGCAATCGCAAAAAAATACGATGCCGATGAGTAGTCCCCTTCGATATGGCAGGTTCTGCCCGCATAGCGGGCGCTGTTACTGACGACAAAGTGGTCAGCCCCGATCTGTTTGACATCAGCGCCAAATGACCTCATCACATCCACCGTGATGTCAAGATACGACCGGGATGCCGATGTACCGAGGATTTCCACTTCCATTTCCGTGTCCGCATAGGGAGCAGCGAGCAGGAGCGAGGAGATATACTGGCTGCTCATCGATCCGTCGATGCGCACAAATCCTCCGGTTAAATGTCCGCTGACCTGAACAGGAGGAAAACCCGTTTTTCCTGGAAAGGTGACATGTCCACCGATCTGCATGAGTGCATCAGCAAGCGGACCAATCGGGCGCTTCTGCATCCGTGCGCTGCCGGTGAGGACAACCGGGTGGGAGGCAAGCAGGGCAAGGGAGGTGAGCAGGCGCAGGCTCGTACCGGAATTTTCGAGATTGAGCGTTGTTGTGCCGGAAGTTGGAAGAACCCCGTTACAGCCGGTTATGGTAATCCGGTCTTCCTGCCACAGAACGGGAACCCCAAGTGCAGTCAGTGCCTGTGCGGTCAGCCGGGTATCTTCTGCATCCAGCGGGTGCTCAAGAACGGTAGTTCCGGACCCAAGTGCTCCGGTAATAAGAGCCCGGTGAGTGTAGCTTTTTGATGGTGGCGCACGTACGGTGCTATCAACATGCTCGAAGCGGGGGAGTGTCCGGATCACGGTGGGACCTCAACTTTTGTGTAGCAGCCAAGTTCCTTGACCGTGGTCATTTTTTTGAGGTGAGCGAGTGCATCGCTTGTATCGGAGGACACGGCATAATCAAGAAAGAACACGTATGTCCCGATCCCCCGCTTGGACGGTCGCGATTCGATACGGGTAAGATTGATCCGTTTCTGGGCAAACACCCCGAGCAGGTCGTAGAGAAGCCCGGCGCGGTCCAGTTCCGGATCGATGAGGATACTGCATTTCTGTTCATGACCGGTAGTGTTGGGGTTTTTCGAGATCTGCACAAACCGGGTTACATTTTCCGGATTATTTTCAATATTTTTCACCCTGATGGGAAGGGCATAGAGCGATGATGCGGCTGTGGATATGATTGCACCGGCAGTAGGATTTTTCTGTGCCTCAAGTGCACTTGCGGCATTGGAACTGGTGTGGATGACCGGTATGTTCCATTTCTCCAGGTGCTCGCTGCATTGCTCATGGGTCTGCGGGTGCGCATAGATGACCGTTATTTCTTCGAAGGACACCCGGGCTGCGAGGTGATGGTGGATGGGCATGTACATCTCGCGGGTGATATAAACCGGAAACCGGGTGAGGCCGTCCAGGGTTGCACCGACACCACCGGCTTCGGAATTTTCTATCGGGACGATGCCATCGCCTTCACCCCGTTCGACAGCGACAAAAACACCGTGGATAGTGGGCACCAGCCGCAGGGGAGAATACGAGAGGCGCATCGCAAGTTCATGCGAGAACGTCCCTTCCGGGCCAAGCGTAATGATCTGTCATTTTTTCACCATGCATTCGATCAGCGCATCCGTTGTTTCCTGCCCCTGCCGGCAGTAATCTCCCGAAATGCCGGTTGTTTTTCCGGAAAAATTCCCGGAACCGGTCCGGGTCGCCTGCGGTGACGATGTCGGTGAGATTGCTTACAGCGTCCTGACATGCGTCCAGCACTTCCGGTACAAACTGGTTCTCCTGCAGGATATCTGCATAGAGGTCCGGATCCTGCGAGAGAAGCCGTCCGACAACTGACAGTTCCATCTGGTACACGGGGCTGGTAAACGCCTGTGTTGTTTCAATATCGATGCCAAGCCGACGAATGGTGTCTGCCATCGTGAGCGTGACAAAATGTGTCAGTCCCTGCACAACTGCCATCATGCGATCGTGTGCTTCCGGCGTCGTGATCGTGCATTCAGCCCCTTCGTTTTTGAATATTGTGAGAAGTGAAGACAGGACGAGCCGGATCAGCACGGGCCGGGCAGACGATGATGGTCTGGCGGGAGAGCGAACTCACGGTGGGGCCAAACATCGGGTGCAGCCCGATCACCTGTGCCTTTGATTTGAGCATCGCCTCAACCGGTTCCATCTTTAACGAGGTGAAATCGCACAGCACCTGGTCCTTTGAGAGCAATGGGGCAATCTCCTCAATTACCCTTACTGTGTCCCGGATGGGTACTGATACAACCACCAGATCGCACTTGCTCTGCCAGTGCTTCATTTGTCAGCGCCGTTTTTCGCCCGGAGACCACCACATCATATCCTGCCCGCTCAAAGACACCGGTAAAGAGTTTTCCCATCTTTCCGGTCCCGCCGATAATGCCTGCCTTCACGGTATCACTTCTCAACAATGGTTTCTTTGACCGCCATGCCAAAGTGCCGCCCACCTTCAAGTTCGCACCCCATGATACGGTCACCCGTCGCGAGGTGAACGACCGAGATTGCGCTCCCGTCTTCTTTCACGAGCCGGATGGTCTCGGCATTCTGGAGGATGAGGCTGACCTTTGTGGTATCCGTTTTCGCTTCAACCAGCAGCAGCGGCCGGCGTTCAATCTTTGTCCGCCCGATAATTGCGGTCTTTGCCGATCCGGTTGCGTTTGATACCAGCACCTGCCCGCCGACAGCCAGATCGGAAAGATACGCGGTTTTTCCCTCCGGCAGCAGGATATAGGCATGGACTGCACCGGCGTTCACCCGGAATGGCCGCGGTGCGACATACGGATTTTCAAGGGTCTCGGCATGCACGAGCAGCATCGCGGATGATGTATTGCCCATCAGCATCCCTTCACCATCCGACAACATCGAACAGGTATCGACACAGACACGGTCGCCCATCCCGACCGGGCGGATTGTGGTGACCGTGAACGGGACGAGCCTGACCGTGCTGCTCTGCGCTTTTATCCGGGCGGCAACGGCTTTTATGACTGAAGGGTCAGTGGTTTTCAGCAGTATGCCGTGGACACCTTTTTCCAGCACCGTCAGGGCAACCTCTGCTTCGTGGAGATTGTGAACGCTGGCGATGATCCGGTCCGACTGTGCAACGAGGTTCTCAAGCGGGATAACGGTCCAGTCGCGGGTGGTTACCACCACAAACCGGGTGCTCCCGAGTTTTGCCGCTTCGTTCTCGCTTGCCTTGTCGGTTATGGTGACTTCGGCTACATCGGTTCCTGTTTTCAGGTCACCATCGGGTGCGATGGTGGTAATCCGCCCGAGCCTTCTCACGTCCTCTGCCCGATCTACCACCAGCGCGTCAGCCCCGCTCTCAAGAGCCGTCGTCGCGATCTCTTTGTTCCAGGGGCGGACATCAACCCAGAACAGTTTCATCTCGTCTGCCCCAGCGCTGCATCAGGCTCTGATATCTCCGTGCACAACCTGGCAGAGCGCCCGGACAAATCCCCGGGTGTCCTCGCGCTGGAACGCATTTCTCCCCACGCAGACACCGGCACCGCCGGCATGGACGGAATCACGGATGATTTTTAAGGTCTCAAGGTCACCGGATTTTTCACCGCCGGCAATGAACACCGGTACCGAACATGCCTTGGTGATCCGGTGGAACGCGTCCGGGTTTCCCGGGTAATTGGTCTTGATCAGGTCAGCGCCCAGTTCCTCTGCCACACGGACACAGTGCCCAATCGCCTGTGCGGACGTTGAGTCGATTCCTTTACCCCGCGGGTAGCACATAATCAGGAGCGGCATCCCCCACCGGCTGCAGTCCCGGGCGATTTTTGCGCCGGACTCAAGCATCTTTGACTCGTTGGGCGCCCCAAGGTTGATGTGGATCGAAACGGCATCGGCGCCAAGCGCAATCGCTTCTTCGACTGTGCAGACGAGCACCTTGTCATTGGGGTCCGGGTTCAGCGACGTGCTGCCCGAGAGGTGGACAATCAGCCCGATATCCCGCCCGTGCCTCCGGTGACCGCGTTTTACCATTCCTTTATGCAGGACAATCGCATTTGCCCCGCCTTCACTGACATCCGATATGACTTTGGTCATATCCAGCAGACCTTCGATCTGCCCCATGGAAAACCCGTGGTCCATCGGCACGATGACCGACCGCCCGGTGTTCCGGTCCATGATCCGTTCAATCCTGATCTCTTTTCCTATCATCGTTCACACCTTCAACAGTTCCATTGCTTCATCGACACTCTTGTTCGCATGCACGATACATGCCGCCGCCCGGACAAACTTTGCCGGGCTCCGGTGCTGGAATGCGTTCCTGCCAATAGAGATGCCTGCTGCACCGCCTGCCATCGCACCATCAATTAATTCAAGTGTTGTGCGGTCATCCGTCTTTGAACCTCCGGCTACCACCACGGGTACCGGGCAGCCGCGGGTCACTTCACGGAACGATTCAGGATCGCCCGTGTACACGGTTTTTACAATGTCCGCCCCGAGTTCTGCTGCCACCCGGGCGGCAAGTTTTACCTGGTCGACATCATTGTCCTTGGTAATTTTTTTGCCCCTCGGGTACATCATCGCGAGGAGTGGCATGCCCCATTCCATGCACTCGACCGCAACACTCCCAAGGTCGGCAAGCATCCGGGCTTCCGAGTCCGCCCCGATATTGACATGCATCGAAACCGCATCGGCTCCCATCTTGAGCGCATTGGTGACGGAATTTACCAGTACTTTCTCGTTGGGATCGGGACTGATGGATGTGCTCGCCGACAAGTGAAGGATCAGCCCGATATCCCGTCCGCTCTGCCGGTGGCCGTACAGGGCGAGCCCGACATGCCCGATTACCGCATTTGCGCCGCCATCGGCAACGAGATCGACCGCCTGCCCGAGATCGATTAATCCCGGGATGGGCCCGTTTGTGACCCCGTGATCCATCGGTACGATGATCGTTTTTTTCGTATTCCGGTTCATGATACGTTCCAGACGAATTTCTTTACCTCTCATAGTAACAACAACCTCCCCCTGCATTCGTAATGATTTTCACTGCGAACCAGAGGGTTTACAGATACCAGAAATAATAGCCAAAAAAGGCAAAAATGCGATACCAGACGGTACCGTGGTTGGATAATGTTTCAGAAATGGTTAGACTGATGCAACGGGCGGGCGTGGAACTAGTGGTGATAAAGACATTCACGGGCAAAAAAACCCTCACGAGCGCTTGAACACTCACCCTGCATACTTATTTGTTAGGCGCCGGGGGTATATAACTGTGTGTGCTAATGCTTAGCACGGTCGGGGGAAAATGGGATGTGATGAGGGGGGAATGTCGAAATTACCCAATTTTTTTATTGCAAACATTTTTTTTTAAATCCGGTTCACCAAAAAGAAAAATTCAAAAAACATTTTCATAAAAATTCAGTACATCCGCGTTAAAAAAACCGGCAATGTAATCTTCATCCAGAATCCATAAGCAACAATGCCAGGAAAAACCCAAAAACTCCCAAAATTCTCCGACGTGAAATCAACAGCGGGTCATAGACCGTGTTTACTGGTCGTTTATCCCCCAAAACCTCATAATCTATGTGACAGAAAAAGGTGCCAATGAAACCCCGCTAAATTGGCCGGTTTTTTCCTGATTAAAACCGTTATTTTGAGAAAATAACAAATTATATCAGGATTTTTGTCGGGCGTCAACACCGTTTCCACTGGAGATGTTGAGCGGGGTTACCAGCCGTACGGGTCTTACGTCGGAGAATAGATCGTGAGGATGCTGATCTTCCAAGAGGGATAGTACTTGTTGTGAGGGATCCAATTATTCTAAAATCTCCGACGTGAAATCAACATTAGCCCATAGACTGCGTTTACTGGCCGTTTATCCTTCCCAACCTCATAATCTACGTTCCCGAAAAAAGTGCCGCTGAAAGCCCAATAAAGAGCAGATCCAAATCGTGATAAAATAAGGCCATTTAACGAATAAACAAATTAAAACAGGTTTTTTCCATGCGGTGGACACCCGATCCCCCACCACCCGAAAACAGGTGTCGGTTTTTGGAAATCCGGGCCAGAATTGAACCCGGAAAAGAGCATCTCCCGGGCACCCCTTACCCACCATAACCCTGCTCGATCCGGTATGCCAGGAAAACCTGATATCCGGGATGGCCGACGGGTGGAGATGCACCCGGAAGCGTCGGGGCATGTGGCAAACCGGTCAGGACATTGCAGAAAAAAAAGTAAAACCCGTTTTAAATCTTCATCAACAACGGGTTTTGTTACGGAGCACAAAAAAAATTATTCCTCGGCTGGCCGATTTTTTTAAAAATTATTTCTTTGATTTTTTAATAATTGTCAGGTCGCCCAGCGTCTGGGTGATCTTTCCCTGCGTTAGTTTCTCTGTTTCAGTTTCCATCGTATCAATCAGTTTGATTTCAAGCAGTTTTTCCAGTTTTTTGCGAACATCCTCTTCCGGAATAAGTTCTCCTTTCTCGATCTTCTTTACCAGCAGTTCCTTCTCCTTCATCTGCATCGCAAGATCTTTCTGGGAGAGTTCCTTTGCCATACGGGCTTTTCGTATCCTCTCGGCATAATCCTCAACGATGTCGCCACCCATATAGTCAAACATATCCCTTTTTCGCTGCGCCGGTGCCAGCACCACCGGCCCTTTTGCCCCGGCGGCTGGTCGTGTTGATATCTGCCGCATATCCGCCCGGCGTGGCTGCTGCACTTCCGTGCCATATTTCTCGCACTTGCTGCAGACCTGCAGTTCAGCCCCTTCAACACGGATCAGTTTAGGGCTGCCGCGGATCGTTTCTCCACACATTTCACACTGCATTTTCTCACAAACACTTTATATCCAGATTTCCCTATATAGCTGAATTGAGGAACCGATGGCCGATACACTCCGTGAATCCGCGGAACCGCAAACCGCAGAAGAACTGTGCAGGCTCTATCACTCGCTTACTGAACAGTTGCGGGAACAACTCCAGCAGACAGAGGCTGACAAGCACGAGCTTGAAGCCCAGATGCTTGACCGGGTCGGAAATCTCGAATCACGCAATCTGGAACTTCGGGAGCAGTTGCGGCAGGTTGAAGCGGACAAACGATATATCGAAACCCAGAAAATCCGCTACGAGAGGGAAGTCCGCAAATTAAAAAGCGAGAGCGAGCAGCTGCGGAGCCCGCCGCTGATTATCGGCACGGTCGTGGACGTGGTGGATACATCCCGGGTTATTGTACGGAGCAGTGCCGGACCACGGTTTTTGGTCCGGAGTTCACCGAATATCAACGCAGATGACTTAAAACCGGGAGCACGCTGCACGTTAAACCAGCAGTCCCTTGCGATCGTTGAACTGCTGCCAAGCAGTTTCGATGCACAGGTATACGGTATGGAACTGGTGGATTCCCCGCAGGAAAACTATGCAGATATCGGGGGACTGGACGACCAGATTAACGAGATCCGGGAAGCAGTGGAACTCCCCTTAAAACGCCCGGAACTGTTTACCCGGATCGGGATTGAACCTCCAAAGGGGGTGCTCCTCCACGGGCCGCCCGGGACGGGCAAAACCCTGCTTGCAAAAGCCGTTGCCCATGAGACCAATGCCCATTTCATGCGGGTCGTGGGTTCGGAACTGGTCCAGAAATATATTGGTGAAGGTGCCCGGCTCGTCCGCGAGCTCTTCGATATGGCAAAAACAAAAGCACCCACGATTATCTTTATTGACGAGATCGATGCCGTGGGTGCATCCCGGACCGATGCAAATACCTCGGGAGACCGGGAAGTGCAGCGGACACTGATGCAGCTCCTTGCCGGCATGGATGGCTTTGAGAACCGGGGCGATGTAAAAATTATCGGCGCCACAAACCGGATTGATATTCTTGACCGCGCCCTGCTCCGCCCCGGCAGGTTTGACCGGATTATCGAGATCCCGCTCCCGAATGATGCAGGACGGTTGTCCATCTTAAAGGTTCACACCCGTGGACTGACCATCGATGAATCGGTCGATCTTTCAATTGTCGCGCAACTTACCGAAGGAAAGAATGGTGCGGACCTCCATGCAATCTGTATGGAGGCGGGAATGTTTGCAATCCGCAAGGAACGCCCGACCATAAACCAGGATGATTTCCTTGCGGCAATCGAGAAAGTCCGGCTCGATTTCAACCGGGGCCTTCCGGGTGGGGAAGGCGTCATGTTTGCGTAAGCCGGTTTATTTTCTCTTTTTCGTGTATCCGAATTTTTTGCTTTGCTGAAAATCCTTGAGAGAACCCTAAAGTTGCTCCCGCAGGCTTTTGCGCATATCGTGCTTTTTGCCTCTGCCATTTAAGCATCAGGCAATTGTTTCCGATAATTATCAGAAAGGCGTGAAAAACCTCAAACTTAATTAGGGGGTCAAGGGGATGCTCCCCTTGGGGTGCCTCCCCCATTGGGGGAGAGAGAGGGTCACCCTCGTAATCACTGTATAAATAAATGAGTAACAGAAAATTTATGCATTTCACCAGAGCCGGATTTTGTTAAAGTTCAGGCAAACCAAAAATAGGGGTCTTTTTCAGAAATCCTTATACGGCTCTTCGGGAAGTTTCCCGCCCAACGCAGTGACCACTTCCAATGCAATTTTCTGCTCCCCCTCCGGCACAGGAATGACCACTTCGAAAGGCGAGATAATATAGAGCCCGACAAGCTGGACAAACGAGAATACAATTACATCAGGTTTGCCTTTTTTTGCCGGCTGGAACCTGACGCCGGTTTTGCGCATGAGAAACGACCGGTAGGGATAGATCGCTCCTTCATAAATGATGCCATTCTCCGCGATGTACGCTTCACGCGGTGCTTTTTGTGCACGTCGCCGTTCGAGCACCGGTGCAATTTTTGAGACAATGAACAGCAGGACGAGAACGCCAAAAAGAATCGCTGCAGTTTCCCATGCCCGCCCTCTCCGACAAAGATGAGGAAAAAGAGTGCAACGACCGCGAGCATCCCGCCAATCAGGATAAACATCGCATGGTTCCGGTACTGGTATTCCCTGAATTCCCGATCGGCACTCTGCAGTGCGTCCTCCTCACGGTACACCCAATGGGCAAGCACCTGTTTGTTTTCGATTATTGCATCCATCTCCCGCGCCCGGGTAAAAAACAGTCCTGCGACGGCGATGCCGCAGATGGCAAGGAAGAATGTCACAAAGGCAACCGCAAACCCACCTTCAAACCCGTCCATCAGGGAAAACGCTGCGATGCAGATGGCGGCGCAGACAACGGTTACCCCAAGCGATGCGTAAACTCGTTTCCACTCGGTATTTTTTATCATTTTTATCTCCGTGGTTTCCTTGGGTAAAACTGGTAGTGTGCGGGAGCGGGCGATACCGTTGCTGCAACAATAATCCGATACTCATTCATCTTCCGGCACCTCCCCGGCGGTTTCAAGCGGAATTATCTCCCCGATATCTTCCACTTCGTCCTCAGTGCACCAGACAATGATGGTAGTGTCGACGCCGATTACTTCCTGGTTATACTCGTCAGCCGTTGAACCCGGTGCCATTACAACCTGGCTGACAAGCGATCCTCCCTTAAACCCATAGAGCCTGCGGAACGCCCAGGGTTTTTCAAGGATTACCGCCCGCTCATAATAGACTTCCTGTGCCAGCTGGTGCGTACAGAAGATCCCGTGTTCTATTTCAAACAGGGTTTCGCGGGCATAACGCCGGATATACCAACGCAGTTCTGAGGCAAGCGACAAGGCGCTCCCCAGAGTTGCAACCGTGATTGACACACCGCACGGCAGTTTTTTCGGGTGGTAAAAACGCAGGATAAGCCGGCTTGTTTCAGAGGTAAAAAGAGTATGGTGGAGATCGATGCCTTCCCGCTGGATGAAAAGAATATTCATAGGGGATCTCCAAATCCCTGAAATCCGGACACCTGCACCGTGCCCGTTCAGGTATACATACGGGTATCGGCGATAGTTTCGGCTTTGACTTTGCTGATTGCTTCCAGAAAGTCGGACATCTCAATCGCGGTTGCGTCCCGCCGTACCGCTCTCATCCCTGCTTCGCGGCAGACAGCCTGCAGTTCTGCACCGGTCGCGTTTTCCGTCTTCGCCGCGATGGATTCAAGACTCACGTTGTTTAAGTTCATCGATCTCGAATGAATTTTTAAGATTTCCAGCCGTGCATGCTGATCGGGCAGCGGGATCTGGATCAACCGGTCAAACCGGCCGGGCCGGAGCAGCGCCGGGTCGAGCATGTCCACGCGGTTGGTGGCTGCCATGATCCGGATATCGCCACGGTTATCAAACCCGTCCATCTCGGCAAGGAGCTGCATCAATGTCCGCTGGACCTCTGCACTTCCGGAAGTACCGTCATTTGTCCGCATGCTGCCAACGGCATCGATCTCGTCGATAAACACAATCGCCGGTGCACGTTCCCGGGCAAGGACAAAGAGTTCGCGGACAAGTCCCGCACCTTCACCGATAAATTTGTGGACCAGTTCGCTGCCTGACATGCGGATGAAGGTTGCCTTGGCTTCGTGGGCGACCGCTTTTGCGATCAGCGTTTTACCGGTTCCCGGTGAGCCGTAGAGCAGGATACCTTTTGGGGGTTCGACGCCGACACGTTTGAAGATCTCGGGTTTGGTCAGCGGGTATTCCACGGCCTCCCTCACCTCGTTGATCTGTTCGGTGAGACCGCCAATCTGCGAGTACGAGATTTCCGGGGATTCTTCAAGCTCCATGACACGGACCCGGGAATCGTACACGTTACCAATCACTTTGACAATTGAGAGCGCGTTATTGACAGCAACTTTTATTCCGGGTTTTAAGAGCGGGCGGAGTTCATCGGACGGGTGCGTCAGGTACTCCTGGTTGTTCCCCTGCTGGCGGAGGTAGACCTCGCCATTTTCCAGCATATCCACAACGACGGCAACAAACAGCGGCATGCGCTTCAACTGGTTGTTTTCCCGTTTCAGCTGGGAATTCTCCTTCTGGAGATCTTCCGTTTTGACTTTGAGGTCAAGGAGCGCTGCCTCGAGCTCGTTGAGCTGTAACTGGTATTTGAGCTCAGTTTGAGGCGTGGCGTTATTGACGGCGGTCTCTTCCATATTAATCTTATATCTGAACTTTCAACCATTTATGTGGTGTGATTATGCTCATCAAAGGTCGCGGTATTTCCCGGGGGGTGGGAAAAGGAAGGCTGCTCGTCAGTCCTGCGCCGGTCTCATTTTTGTCGGGTGTGGACCCGGACACCGGCCTAATTGTGGAAAAGGGGCATCCCCTGGAAGGTACCAGCATTGCCGGGAAAGTGCTGGCATTTCCCTATGGGAAAGGATCAACGGTTGGTTCCTATGTGCTGTATGCACTGAGCCGGAATGGTCATGCACCGGCAGCCATCATCAATGCCGAGGCTGAAACGATCATTGCGACAGGTGCCATTATTGGCAATATCCCTATGATTGACCGGATTGAAATCCCCTTGTCCCGCCTGAAAAACGATACTCCCGTCACGGTGAACGGCGATACGGGTGAACTGGAATATGATGGCTCTTTAAAAGGATGAATAACTGAAATTTAAAGATCGCAACCATCAAATATCTCTCTCCCACATGTTCTGGTATTATGAAGACCAGACATGATTATTCCCGTTCTCCTCCTTGTCTCTGTGTCATTGTTGCATGTGCCGGATGTACAAACTCTTCCGGCACGCAATCTACCGGTGTGTCCGGGACAAGTGGCTCTGCAACCCCGGCATCCGGTGCAAGCCTGACTCCCGGCCCGACTGATGTGATGCCCGCAAACATTGCCGTGGTTGTGGATGTCGGGGAAAAGGATTATACCGGCACGATCCCTGTCATATTCCAGGGAGGACAGGGGCAGATTAATGTCAATAAAATTGTCGTTACCTTGACCCGGACGGATGGGACAACCCAGACCTACAACCTTGGCTCCAACAAGGGTGCAGAGGTAGATCTCGCAGGGACGAGAGGAACCGGATCACTCCAGGGCCAACCTGACCGCGTGGAAGTATGGGTGACGATGAACAACGGTCAGACCTATAAGACCGTTGATGTTACCCGTGAGTACCGCTCCCGGTAATGGGTGAACTGACAAAGACCTATCCCTTATCATTTTTTACTCTTCGGTTTCTTTCCTCATGCAGGTAAACTGGCGGTCGATCCATGCAGCACGAAATTCTTTTGCTGTACTGTCTGCCGCATGTGAAACTTCCGGCTTTTCCCTCCATCTGGTCGACACACCCGCCAATGAGGTCACCTGCTATTCCCTGAATTCCTTAAATGAACCGTCGTACCGGGAAGAAATTTTGCAGGCAGGTTGTATAACCATCGTGGGCGGGCCACATGCGACTGCCTGTTACCCGGATATTGCAGAGTACGCGGATTATGTGGTAGTGGGCGAAGGGGAGTTTACCCTCCCCCGTTTGCTTGACAATCTTGAACAGGGTGGAGACGGTCACATCCCCGGGGTTGCAACCCGGGATTACTATGTCCCTGCCGATACCTGTGTGCGGCTCGATGCCTACCCGGCGTTTTCTGAGGTGAAAGGGTACGTGGAGATTTCCCGGGGCTGCCCGTTTGCCTGCGGGTACTGCCAGACGCCACACATTTTCGGGCATTGTATGCGTCACCGCTCTCTTGATGAGATCATCAGGTATGCTCACCGGCACGAACAGGTCCGTTTTGTTACGCCCAATGCATTTGCCTATGGCTCTGACGGCATTCACCCCCGGTTTGACAAAGTCGAACGGCTCATGGAAAAAATACAAGCCCCGCTCTATTTTGGAACATTTCCCAGCGAAGTCCGGCCGGAGTGGATCTGTGATACATCTCTTGATCTTGTTACAAAGTATTGCACGAACACAAAACTCCATTTCGGGGCACAGTCCGGTAGCAATCGTGTCCTTGCTCCACCTGCACCGGGGACATAGCTGGGAAGATGTCACCAGTGCCGTTGAGCTCTGCACCGATCACGGCATTACCCCGATTGTTGACTTTATCCTTGGATTCCCGTTTGAAACGGATGACGACCAGCGGGAAACCGTTACGGCGATGCAATGGGTGGCACGGTACGGGCAGGTTCACGCCCACCGGTTTGTTCCGCTCCCCGGAACGCCGCTTGCAGGAACCCGTGCGCGATCGCTCCTTATTGAAACGGAAAAATGCTGCGGGAGACTTGCTCTCTCGGGGAAACTGACCGGTTCATGGAATGAGCCTGAGATAAGGTTTTTTAGACATCCTTCAAATGATATACCATGAAAGATGTGCTTTTGATAGCAGATCTCCATGGTCAATTCGGTAAAATTGATTCATTTCTGGATTTGAGTCCGGAAGCGGTATTTATTGCTGGCGATATCACCAATATGGGTCCCGTGGACACCGTTGATGAGGTGCTTTCACGCATCGACGTCCCCTGCTTTGCAGTGCCCGGAAACTGTGACCCTCGTGAGATCATCGATACGATTGAACATTCGGACACCGTTTGCCTGCATGGCAACCAGATCAACCTTGGGAAAATGACCATCGTTGGCGTTGGTGGATCGAATCCTACACCGTTTGGAACCCCGTTTGAGATGACCGATAAGCAGATCGATGACCTGCTTCACGGTGCGATGGCAAAGATGGAAAAGACGGTGCATAACATCCTCCTTACCCATGCTCCCCCCTTCGAAACACTTGACCTGATCAACGGCGAACATGTCGGAAGCCAAAGCATCCGCCGCCACATGAAAGCGTTTGATCTTGTCTGCTGCGCCCATATCCACGAGCAGCGTGGCGTGATGGATGTTGATGGTGTTAAAATTGTGAATCCCGGTCCTGCCATGGATGGCTACTGTGCGATGCTCCACTTTGGAAACGACGCACGGGATATCAAGATTGAACTTCTGACCGTTTAGAGAGTAAAAGTTCAAGATACGAGGCGAGGATCGGCTCGCCACATACACCAATCTCTTTTGCAATATTCTGGATCTGATCGGTGGCTGTTGCATTATCGGCTTCGGTCATGATCTCAATTTCAACAAAGGTGCCCAGCTCATCGACCATATCGAGAGAGATTGCGGCGTTGCCGAGCTGGAAATTTTCCCGCCACTTGTTCACTTCAGCCGTTTTGCAAAATCCCAGCCGGTCAAGCATCTGCTCAAAAATTTCTCCGGATTCTACGGCAAAGTTGAGTTCCTCGCGGGCTTTGAGGCCATATTGGCTGAGTTTTGCACCCTTGTAGGTAACCACTGCATGATTATCAGTATAGCGTACCCTGAGCGCTTCGTCAGTTTTTCCAAAATCCCGGTGCGGAGCATTGTAGTAAATATCGTGCTCGTGCTGCCTGCCCCGGGATACTGCATTTCGCTTGATTAACTCCTGTCGGATGGGATCGAGCGAATTCACCCGCGCTTTCAATTCAATTTCAAGCATAGTGTGCCACACTTTTATCTGTTCCTGTTGCGATTTAATATAGTCAGGTGAAGTATGGCAATTAACGAAGGAGATTTTGTTAAACTCAGTTATACCGGCAGTGCAAACGGCACCGTCTTTGACACGACAAACGAGGACGATGCAAAGAAAGCGGGAATCCACAGCCCCAAGGCCATCTATGGCCCGGTCACGATCTGTGTCGGCCAGAAGCATGTAGTGCTTGGCCTTGATGAAGATCTTGTCGGCAAGGACGTCGGAACCGAAGCGGATGTGACGATTGCTCCCGAAAAAGCATTCGGCGAACGCGATCCCAAGCGTATCCAGTCATTCCCGAAGAACAAGTTCAACGACAAACCGCAACGCGGCATGCGGGTGAACCTTGAGGAGATGGGCGAAGGTACGGTTGTCGATGTCATCGGCTCAAAGGTCATTGTCGATTTCAATGCACCCCTTGCAGGCCAGACCCTTACCTATCATTACAAGATTGAAGAAGCAGTCCTTGACCCGGTTGAGCAGCTCAAAGGAATTGTCCAGCTCTATGCCGGCAAAGAGATGGAGATGACTCTTGACGATGGCAAGGCCACAATCACTCTCCCGGCGGGAATCAACTATGACCGCAGGTGGCTCCTGTGGAGGGGCAGAATCCTCCATGAAGCATTTGAGCAGATAAAGGGAATTTCCGAGATTGTTCTTGTTGAATCTTTCAAGAAACCGGAAGCAAAAACAGAAGAATAAATTTTTTTGATTAATCATATTTTTTATTGTTTTTTCTGGGAATTTCCTGATTTGGCAAATATATCCCAGGTTTTCGTTTTACACTCAAGTGTTACGATAAATGACCTTTGACACATGGACGCATTTCGTGTTTTGCACGCTATCTGATTTCTCCTGAAATTAAAAAGTTGGTGTTGCTATATCATAAAATACGAGTCTATTGAGTGAGTTACAAAGATGGGGGCTGATGCCCCCATACCCCCGGTTTCGATGAACTTCGCCGCCCCCGAAGGGACGCCCCCGCGGCGGTTTTAGTGATTCTACATGTGAGGAATTATTTGATTAGCCTCTTAACCAATTTGAAAAATAGACAGGTTTTTTTATATTTTGGGATGCTGGTGCTAGGGAATCATCGGTTTTAATTGTAGACCCGGTTTGAAATCGGAGGCATCTGAAATCCACTGCGTGCCCATCATGGCATCCTTAACGTACGACAGTCCCCGGACTTTGCGTAAAAAAAACTTTCACAAAAAGAGGAACATTATGTGGGGGTCAAGGGGATGCTCCCCTTGGGTTGCCTCCCCCTTTGGGGGAGAGAGGGGGTCACGCTCATAATATCTGGTGAATATGTGTGAATTAATGGACCAACTCAAATTTCACTTGAACGAAAATTATTGCAGATTATTTTCTTTAAAAAATCGTTACGCCCTGCGATCCGGTACTTTTATTTCACCATCTTATACCGGAGCAGCGCCGCAATCCCGCCCAGTGCATCCAGCCGTTCACCGGGCTCAAACTGTGTCGAGAGCACCACAATTTTTGCCTGCATTTGTTCTGCTTTCTCTACCATGTGCATAATGGCAGAATCCCGCAACAGGGCATCGGTAAGAAGCACTTCCTGTACAGCGCCCATCTCGATGGCATTCTGCACTTCATTTCTCCCGTACGCTACTGCCCCATCCTGTGAGATGCGCAGGAGAACCTCATTCATGAGTTTTACTTCCCGGGAGAGCTGGAGATCGTCAATCAGTTTTTCAAGTGCACCGGCACCAATCACGTCCTGCACCGCCCCACGCCCGATCCGGCGGGTTTCCACCACAATCGCCCTTTCTGCAGGTGCGCAATTATGGTTTTTAGCGTATTTGGCAAAATCGTCCTTGATAAAACCCGGCCCGGCGATGATCAGCGGTCCCGATATCTCGGTGATGTATCCCATGACCTGATCAAAAAAAGCGGTCCGGTTGTTTCCCTCGCCACCTTTTCCGCTTCCCGTGGTAATAGCAATGACACTCTCGGGACCATACTGGCGGAGTCGGAACAGTTCTGCCTCCCCTTCTTCAAGGGTCAGGATATGGATGACCCCATACACGGATGATTTAACTGCCCGGTCAATTCGTTCGAGATCGACAGGACGCCACTGCTTGATGACCGATATCTCATACCCGGTTTCCACGTTCAGCGTATGATAATCGCCGCAGTCCATCCCATATTCAATAAGACCACTGATACGGAGCCTGACGCCGTGCTCGGAAAATTCCAGCCGTTCTGCCCGGATCCCCAGCCGGACCGGGCGTTTTTCCACTTTTTCGGGGCGGATTTTATCGGTTGCGGTATCGACACTCCGGAACGTGGTTGCAAAAACGAGGTCTCCGGGGGCGACAAGGTGCTGCAGGTGCCAGAGATCATCGATGCTCTCCGGGAGAAGACGGATCTCCCCGCTATTATTTTTGAGGTCTCCGTACTCGGCTTTCATGTCACACCTCGATAATATCCGATCCCCCGGGCGGAACAAATGCCGCAACCTTTTCCGTGTTCAGGACGCCTTTGAGCGCCTTTTCCTCGTCATCGGTAATCCGGTCCCGTATAATCCGCAGCACTTTTTTGGCGACATCATTTGGCTCGAACTGGCCGGGTTTGAGTTCCACGTAGACCTTTCCGCGTCCTTTTATCGCAGTGGGTGGTCCCCCGATGAGTGCTGCTGCCGGTTCTATGACCAGTGCAATACCAATGGCGACCGGAACATTCCGGTAATACGTGCGTTCTCCCCGGACAATAAATGATCCGCGTGAGACAAACTCTCCCGACTGGGGCGTTTTACTGACCTGGTTTGGCAAGGCACTATAGACATCGGCAGAAAAATGCCCGCTGCGCCATGCCCCGGAATAGGAAGCGGCAAACTGGGCGACTTCATCCATCCGCTCTGTTTTTCCCTTGACGATGACGACACTTGCCCCATGCACATCCGCGTGGACGAAAAGGTCACCTCCGGCCATATATTTTTTAACCAGTTCCTCGTTCTGTGAGGCGTCCCTGCCACCAAGGACAACCACCCCGTCACTGGTGATAAACCAGCGGAACCGGTGGTACCATAATTTTTTCATCGCAACGATATCATGCCGAACCGCCTTCTTTTTTGGCAGGGGCTTTGCCATCGCAATCAGTGCCCCCTCCTTTTTATGCTTGTATTTTTTGATAATCGCATAGTAGCGCTGGGCGTTCTGCTCTACGCTCTCATGGACAAAGATTTTCACTTTTTGTCCAAGGTCAATCTCCACCGATGCTTCATCCGGGTGGATGGCGACAATTTTCTTTGTTATGGGGGTAGGATGTGCTGCAAGGATCGCCTCGATCTCCTGCCATGAGTGTTTCTGGCTCGCTGCGTCAAGAGTAGTAATGACCTCCGAGATGAGGGTGTAGTTCTCGTAGATTGCCGCCACAATCTCCTGCGTTTTTGCCACACGGTTATCAAATTTTTTTATCGCGTCCTGCTGGTATTTGCGGATTTTGTCAGCACCGGAAATCTTTGGCACTGCCTTTTTTTTCTCGGCCTTTGTTATAGGGAAAAATGTTTCAAGGGCTTTGGAAAAACTAGACAAACCACTTTTTTCTGCTGTATCTGACAGGGCAACCGGCTCGCAGCTTTTTGCAGAAACGACCGGGTTTTGTGCGTGCAGGACTTTATCAAACAATCGCTGGATGGCGGCAAAAACCGGCACCGGATCCGCTGATGACGCCGGAATCGTCTTGTCGACACCGGCCGATGTGCAGACATATTCTGCATAGGTCCCGCCGAGCATCCCGGCAATTGCAAGGGCCCGGACAAGATCCCGGTCATCGTTTTTTAACGCACCGGCAAGCGATTCAAGCGAACCGGTAGGATCCGTTTCGCCCATCGTGTAGATCGCGTTTGGGACAATATCCCGGTCCTTGAACCGGTGGTGACGGAGCGGTTTGATAATCCGGTAGGCCTCATCGGTCAGGATCATGTTTCCTTCATCGAACAATTCAATGATGAGCCGGTAGATGAGCTGGCCTTTTCCGATGTCAAAGATGAGAATCCGTTCAAGACCGTGCTGCCGGATAGAAAGCACTTTGCCGCCCGAGAGATATTTCCGCAGGAACATGGCATATTGTGGCGGGTTCTTCGGTGCTGCCGGGAAAGCCTCGACGATATGTGCCCGGCGGCCGGATTCGATGAGGAACAGGTATTTTGCATGTTCTTCACCATTGAGCCGGATGCCGAGGGTGCGGCTGTCGAACTGGTAGACCTTGTCGATCCAGAGCGGCATCTTCTCACACAGTTCCTGTGTAATCGCCTTTGTGTCGATCCCGCTCATTCCCTGTTCGGTTGCCATGACGTGTACCAAATTACATATGGCTTGCGCACTAAAAAATAAGACTACTGGTGTACCGGGATGACCGAAGAAATAACCGAAGAGCAGCCACCGGTGCTGACGAAAAAGCAAAAATCAAAACAGGAAAAACAAGTCGAGCATATTGACCGGATCAAACGCACCCTCACTGCCTGCCTGATCGGTATTGCTGCAGGTGTCCTGTCGTTTTATTTAAGCGACCTGTCCGGAAAGGACATCGGGCTTCTGGCGTTTATGCTGATGCTCGCCGGGGTCGTTATCCAGAAACATGTCTTTATGCTTCTTAAGTTCGCCCACACGACGCTTGGCGCCAAAGACTGGTTCTACCAGGGGTTCATGACCTTTGCGTTCTGGTTTATGACCTGGACAATCCTGCTGACCACGGTACCGGCATAATGATCCGGTTTTTTTGTTTCGTATGAGAATCGCTATTGTGCACAAGGACCGGTGTCATGCGAAGAAGTGTGGTACTGAATGCATCATCTACTGCCCCCGGGTCAGGACCGGTGACGAAACGGTAATTATTGGTGCAGACGGGAAAGCAGAGATATCAGAAGAGCTCTGTGTCGGGTGCGGGATCTGCATCAAAAAATGCCCGTTTGAAGCGATCGATATTGTAAGCCTTCCTGAAGAGCTCGAGCACCCGACGCACCGGTACGGAAAAAACGGGTTTGCACTCTACGGGCTTCCCATTCCCTCTCCGGGAAAAGTCACCGGTATCCTTGGTGCCAATGGTATCGGGAAAAGCACCGCGATAAAAATCCTGTCCGGGCAACTTCATCCCAATCTCGGGAACTTTGACAGCGAGGTTGCCTGGGACGAGATCCTGAAACACTATGCTGGCACCGAACTCTTTGATTACCTCCAGACAGTTGCAAAAAAGAGCCTGAAAATTGCAAATAAACCCCAATATATTGATTTTATTCCCAAAGTGTTTACCGGGACCGTTGATGCCCTGCTGAAAACAACCGATGAGCGGAACAAACTTGCAGAGATTACGGCAGCACTCAAACTTGATCCGATCCTCGATCACCAGATCAGCACCCTGAGCGGGGGAGAACTCCAGCGGGTGGCTATCGCTGCCTGTCTTGCCCGCAACGCAGACCTCTATTTCCTTGATGAAATCACGCCGTTCCTGGATATCTACCAGCGCATTACGGCAGCAAAACTGATCCGCGAGCTCGCGATGCAGCGTCCGGTGGTCATTGTTGAACACGATCTTGCTATCCTTGACATGCTTGCTGACGGTGTTCATGTCGGGTACGGCAAACCTGCAGTCTTTGGGATTATCACGCGCCCGAAAGGCGTGCGGGTGGGTATCAACCAATACCTTGAAGGGTACCTTGCCGAAGAGAATGTCCGGTTCCGTGACACGGCTGTCGTATTCGAAAAACGGGCTCACTCGAAAGGTTCCCAGCGCGAAGATCTTGTAGAGATACCGGCAATGACCCGCCAGTACGAGACCTTTGGTCTTACGGTATCCGGCGGCACAATTAAGGCGGGGGAAGTCCTCGGCGTTGTTGGTGCAAACGGTATGGGAAAAAGTACCTTTGCCAAGCTCCTTGCCGGTGAAGAAAAACCAGATACGGGAACAATGGACATCAAGCTGCGGATCTCTTACAAACCCCAGTATATCAAGGCAGAGACTTCCGATCCCGTGGAGATGTACCTGCGCCAGTGCACGACCAAATTTGATACTTCCTATTACCAGCACGAGATTATCGAATCACTCTCATTGGAATCCATCCTCCAGTCCCCGGTGAATACGCTGAGCGGAGGGGAACTGCAGCGGGTGAGTATTGCCGCGTGCCTGTCAAAGGACGCGGATCTCTATATCCTTGATGAACCCAGTGCCCATCTCGATGTTGAACAGCGGGTAAAAGTGACCCGGATGATCAAGCACCATGCGGAAGGCAAAGAAGAGGGCATATTAGTCATCGACCATGACATCTATCTCATCGATATGATCAGCGAGCGAATCCTTGTTTTTGAAGGAGAACCGGGCGTTACCGGAACCGCTGCCGGGCCATTTCCCATGCGTGAGGGCATGAACCGGTTTTTACAGGAGCTGGACGTCACCTTCCGGCGGGACCAGTCCGGCCGGCCACGGATCAACAAACCCGATTCATTCCTCGACCGGGAACAGAAAGCCCGGGGCGAATTTTATTACTATACTGCAGATGATGAGTAAATTGCAGACTCGGCACCGTAGAAAACCTCTTTTGTAATACACAACCCCTCCCTTTTGCGCCACCTGTCCCCCAAGGGGGACGAAGCTCAAGAGCGATGATGCCAGAACAGAATACTACACAATCGCAACCGGGGGGTGC
The DNA here is from genome assembly GCA_963768785.1 of uncultured Methanoregulaceae archaeon. Lineage (GTDB taxonomy): Archaea > Halobacteriota > Methanomicrobia > Methanomicrobiales > Methanospirillaceae > Methanoregula. Next base: position 260,171 of record CAVYJD010000018.1, on the reverse strand, counting down.
CACAGCGACTGGCGTGAAGGCAAAGATTGCCGGAGCCCTTGAGGCGTGGTATGGCAATTTATAGTCAAGAACATCGAATCCATGACCAATTGTAACATGAAACTGGATAAAACAGTGTCGAATCTGTAAAAGGGAATGGTAAATCGGTTAAATCGGCAACGTTTTGTATCAAACTTTAGGTTCCTGACTATAATTTGAGGATTTCTCCAGAGCTGCAGATTCAAACTCTTTTATAACATTAAATGCAATTTATCACATATGCAGGACGAGACGTTATCTGAAGCAATCATCTACGATAAGCTCAACCTGTTGGGAAAAGATTTCTTCGGGTATGTCGACCGCAATATTGAAAAAATAGATGCAAACCTTCCGGTGTTTTACGGGTACGTGGTTTCGGCACTGGAACATTCATTTCCCCGTCTTTCTGATGACACATTTGATGCATTTATTGATGATATTACGTTTAAAGTTCTGGACGCGAGTCCGAACAGTACGGATTTTGAGTACGTCAAAAAAGTAATTCAGAATGCGCTCCGCCAGAAGAAGAAACAGAATTCTGAAATGGGCGTTGACATTGTTGTCGGGTTAAAGGTGCTCAAAAACGGGGACTGTGAACATGCGCTGGAGTTCCTGAAAAATTACTGGCATCTTGACACGCTTCTTGGCACGGCAGTAGCGTACTGTTATTACATGCTGTCGCTGGGCAAAACAGATGCGCTGAATGGAATGACCAAACTTCACCGGCCAAATGAACTGGAACTTCTGGCCCGGGAGAAGCTGCTGGACCTCGCACGGTTAAAGCCGCCGGTTTTCCAGCTCAGCCAGATAAAGATTGAAGATCCCTCTTTTTTACACACAATCTTCTGGCATATGATACACCTGAGCCTGAAATGGTTCCCCAATGAGAAATGGTTCGTCCAGATCGGCCTGAAAAATGCGGCGCTGACAAAAAATTTTGAGATGCGCAAAGAACTGATCCAGATTGGTATAGAGCGGTCATATCCGGATTTCGAATTTTTACGCGAGATCTATTATTTCAAGATCGATGACCGCGATGCCGGGGGCGCAGCAAATATTGTCAACCAGTTGATGATGCAGTACCCAAACGAGATCGAACCAATCTATCTTGGGCTCCGGTTATCATTACTGACCTCGAAAAAAAGTGCTTACCACAGTTTTCGGAGACTCGCGGTAACAAAAGGGATGTCGCCGGATTCCATCACGCTTTTTGATTTTGCCTTTGCGCTTATGACCGATGAAAAACGGGACGCGGCAAACCTGCTGGCAGAATTTGAAAAGGAAAATCCCCGTCTCCAGTATTACGTGACAACACTGCGCTATATTGCCCGGGAATTCTCTTCAGGAAATGAAAGCCGGGTAAAACAGGTAAAAAAGATATTATTTGATTCTGTAGATCAGTACATTCTTGAGAGCGTTGATTCAATAAAGAACGCCAAACCTTTATGAGTACTGAAATATCCTTTCCCTGCCATCTGTGGACATTTATGCCCGGTCGTTGTTCACCGGGGTAAAGAAGATGCGGTGAAATGACATGAATGAATATGAACAGGTCTTTACGATCCATGGCCCGGCAAAAAATCCCAAATCCGTCACCGGATGGGGTTAATTTTTTTTAATAAGATTTGACAGCGTTTCAAGGATGGTATTTATCAATGATACCTGTTTTACGGGGGGAACCGTTACCTGCACGTTAACGGGAGACTGGTTTACTTCCGGTAATTGTGGGGTCATGGTGGTTTTTGGCTCCTCCGGAGTAACGGCAGCGATCTGAATCGGATTTTCTATGCTGGAATTGACCGTAAAATAGCCGACCTCATCTGCTGTTGAAAACCAGATATGGTTATATGCATCAATATTGACTGTTTTTACAATATTGGATAAGCCAATTCCTTCAAACCTGCCAATATGGGCAACGGTTTTTTGATTTTCCAGGACTGAGATACCCTCATTTGTTGCAACATATACTGTCCCGTCCGGACTGGCAGCAACATCATTGATAAAAGGCGGTACTGCACTCTCCTCTGCGGAAGGAAATATTGGGGCGAATCCTGTTACCGAATCATAATGGACCACTTCTGAGCTGTTAAAAAAGTATGCGCCCCCCGCAGGATCCCTGCGGATATCCTCCAGATGCCCATAGATGTCGTCTTTTCCCTGAAGTTGTATAAACGTGACCGTATCATCGGTCTGCCGGACCCGCCAGAGACCTTCATCCTGCGTTGCGATCAGCAGCGAATTGTCCGCGCTGTTAACTGCCATGCTTCTGCCGGTATAAAACCCGGGACCGCCCGGTGAATACGGCGCAAACCAGATCCAGTTCCCGTCATGATACCGGTGGATCCCTGAATTCCCGGTAAGCACCCACATATCATCGTTCCAGCGCTGGAGGTCGGTGATGCGCAAATCCTTTAACATCTGCTGGTCACGGATTAGACGGTAACTTTTTCCGTCAAATATCTGTAAGCCGTTTGCATACCCTATCCAGAGATTTCCCTCAGCGTCATATTCAAGTGCAGTGACAAAATTGTCATAAATCCCCTGTGAGTAATTATCCCTGTTAATGGAACGGGTATCCCAGCTGCCATTATAGGTTGAAATCCCGCTGGTAGTAGCGATGAGCACATCGCCATTTTTCCCAGTGATCAGATCCATGATCTGGATCGAATGAATTGAATCCGTGCTTGGGATAAAGAGGTGAATATTGAAGGGAAGCACCTGTTCCGGGGCGGGGGGTACAGAACCTGTATACCCGGTATTTGAGTCTGCCAGCACTCCCGGGCAGAGGAAGGACACAACAAGTGCCAGAATAAAAATGTTAAATTTCTGTTGAGACACCATCGGCTCTCCTGACGGTCACGTGACCGCCTTCCAGAGGTTTGAAGATAACCGTTCGCCCAACGTTCCCGCCGATATCCTCTGCCACAAGACGGATATTATTTTCTTTCAGGATCCCTTTGATCCGCTCGCTGTTGCGCTCGCCGATATTGAGGTTGTTCCCGAAATAGACAAACATACACGCACCTCCGGCCATTTTTGCGACAATTTTCTGTTTCCTGCAGCCGAGTGCGGTCATTTCCTGCAGCAAAAGGGGAATTGCAGTATCTGCATATTTTCCCGGGCGATCCATTCTCCCCGAGCTGTCCGGTAGCATGATATGCACCATTGCACCGATATGATGTTCGTCGTCATACAGGGTGAGCCCGATACATGAACCAAGGCCGATTGACATCATAGGGCCTGAGCCTACCTTGTATTCACCAATCCCAATCATCACGGGGATCTCATTTTTTTGCGGGAGTTCGGGCATTTTAAGTTTTTTCACTCTCAACTTGGTTTCATTAAGTTTTCCAGAAGCCCGATAATTTTTAAAAGTGTTGAGGATTCCGGCATCATGATAATATCGCTGTCGAGTTTGTGCTCTTCGCACATAAGTTCTGTCGAAAAGAGCATGACTTCATCAACTTCTTCTGCCATCTGGGCAATAAGCGACTCCATCGCGGCATGTGCCATATCGATGGTAAGCGCTGGCGGGGAGGGGAGCATGATAAACCCTAAAAGTTCTGCAGTAGCATCGAGGAATGCAGATACCATAATGTTACCGACTTCGATAAGGGCACTTTCATCCATCTCATTTAACGGCCTGTTTTCATCAGTAAGGCCGAGCATCGTGTTTGTCAGGCGCACTGCCGATGCACGTGAAATATAGAATATGATATACCCGCCGTGCGGGATTTCGCCCTGAAGCTCAAACACCACCAGAGCGGCCGATTCTTCCCCGATATACTGGTCCAGTTGGGAAATATCGATCATTTTTATTTTGGGGACACTCATCTCAACCGGGCTCATGAGCATCTGGGAGAGCGTGGTGGCTGCATGTGCCGCCCCGATATTTCCCAGCTCCTGTATTGCATCCGTCTGAACTGCTGATAATTTCATGTCGTTCTCCTAAATCATCGTATTTATGTCAAGTACCGGCACAACTTCACCGTCACCAAGGATGGTCACACCACTGACACCGCGTGCATTGCCGATAAAACTGCTCAGGGGTTTCACCACGACTTCCTGCTGTCCTTCAACCGAATCAACGGGAATACAGCATTTTCGCTTGTGGTACTGGACCACAATAAGGATCTCACAATTATCCGATGGACCTACCATCTCGTTTAACCAGAAGATTTGCAGCACTTCGTCCCGGAGAAGAATCGCCTCTCCCTTGCCGATCTGGTGAACCGTGTCTTTTTTGAAGTTTGCTACTTCGACGATACTGCTGATGGGAATGCCCAGTCTTTTGTTGTTGATCCGGACGATCATCACATCAACAATTGCCATCGTCGGCGGGAGCAGCAGCTCAAACCGGCTCCCTTTCCCCGGCGTGCTTTCAACTTTAATCGTCCCTTTGAGTGCTTCAATCGATCGCCGGACTACATCCAGTCCGACACCCCTGCCGGAAATATCGGTGATGGTATCGGCTGTGGAAAAACCCGGCTGGAACAGCAGATCCGTTGCCTCATCGGGCGTGAGTGCATCGGCAGACTGCCTGTGTGACCAATCCTTTTTCGACGGCTTTTTTCCTGACCTTTTCGACATTGATGCCTGCACCGTCATCGGTGAGTTCGATAATCACGTTGTCGCGATCACGGTGAGCCGAGAGCCTGACGACTCCTTTTGGGGGTTTACCGGCTTTTATACGGATTTCAGGAGATTCGATGCCGTGATTGACCGCGTTCCTGAGCAGGTGGAGCAGGGGATCGTTCAACCCGTCCATCACGCTCCGGTCAAGTTCTGTCTCCCCGCCCTCCATGATAAACTCGACCTCTTTATGATCGTATTGGGCGACATCGCGGACAATACGGGGGAGCCGGTTGTAGATGTGCGAGAGCGGGATCATCCGTATGATCATCATAAGGTTCTGGAGATCGGACACGGAACGCTCCACCATGCTGATCGCTTCATCCATCTCCCGGATTTTATGCTGGTCGGCAATCTGCTTGAGCCGTCCCCGGTTAATCACCAGATCCTCGACAAGGTTCATGATATGATCGAGCTGGTGGATATCCACCCGGAGGTTTTTGATCTCCCGTGTTTTATCCGGAACCGCCACCTGTTTCTTATCCGGTTCCGGTTTTTCCGGAGTCATTTCAGCAGGAACAATCGAAGGTTCCTGGTGCCCGGCTGGCGTAATTTCTACGGTTGCAATTTCCGTTCCAAGAGCTGCAGTTTTCAGGGCTTCCTCTCCAGCATCGCTTGCAATGACGAGATCGACCGTTCCCTCAAACGGGCCGTTGTCGATAACTTCCGATGACGGGTTCTGTGAAATAATTGTGCCAAGAGCCTGCAGGTTCTGGAGCGAGATCATCATCCTGACGTCTTTCATCGCACATTCAGGTGATACGACGATGTGCATCGCATATTCCGGATTCATACTCGTTTCAGCAGGTACAGGTGGCTTTTCACCAGAAGAAGGTGACTTTATCGGCTGTTTTGAGGTATCAGCAGGTGTTCGTGAACTGTTTTGGTGCTGTAGCCAGTCTTTTAGTAAAGTAACCTGGTCATCCGGGTTTATTGCAGATGAGTCTCCCCCGGCTTCAATATCGTCCAGCATCCGTTCAATCATATCGGTGCAGGAAAAGAGCAGGTTTCCCAGATCCGGGGTCATCTCTGCATTGCCGCTCCGTATCTGCTGGAATACATCTTCCATGGTGTGGCAGAGCCGCTCCATCGTGAGAAAACCCATGGATGCCGATGCACCTTTGAGTGTATGAATCGAACGGAAAATCTCATCGATTGCATTCTGGTCATTTCCCTGTTCCAGCAGGAGAAGATTATTGACCAGATTTTCATGGTTTTCCCGTGATTCTGCAACGAACAGCCCCCGGTATTGCTCAAATTCCGACATGGGGCATCTCCATCTGGTGGACAATTTGTTCAATTGCCGCGGGAATCTTGTTCAACGGGAGAACCTGATCCACGGCATTTTTCTGGAGTGCTGACCGCGCCATGCCATATACCAGGCAGTCCTTTTCGTCACAGATAATGCAGGTGCCTCCGGCATTTTTGATGGCAAGCGCCCCCTCTCCGGCATCATTCCCCATGCCGCTTAAAATCACACAGACACAGTTACTGCCATACACGTTCGCCGCAGACTCAAAGGTTTTATCGACCGCAGGCCGTACCCCGTGAACCGGGGGTGAATTGGTGTGGATAATTTTCCCGGTTTTTATTTTTTTTGCGGACAACTCTGTGCTGATAATAGTATGAACTCCCGCTTTTGAAAGGAGGATCTTTCCTGTCTCCAGAATATCACCGTTCTCAGTTTCTTTCACCGGCATCTGCGCAATCCGGTTGAACCGTGCTGCCAGCGGAGCGGTAAATCCGGCTGGCATATGCTGGGTGATAACGACTGCTGCCGGTAGCGTGGATGAAAGTCCGGCAAGGAGGGTATCAAGCATCGGGGGCCCTCCTGCTGACGACCCGATGAGAACAACCCGCTCTGCCGGACGGGTCATCGGGAACTCCTTTGGCAAACGTGTGGTGGACAGAGCGGGAAGGGTCACCATATGTTTTATTTTGGCGATCAGTTCTTCGCCAATCTCACGGAGATGGGGGATTTCCTTTGGCTTGAGCATGAAATCATCCGCTCCACGCCGGATGGCTTCTACGGTCATCTCTGCACCTTTCGATGTGAGCGAGCTCAGCATCAGGATTTTTGGACAGGGGGTGATTTTCCGGAGTCTTTCGAGCACTTCAAGGCCATTCATCTTGGGCATCTCGATATCAAGCGTGATCAGGTCAGGATGAAGAAGGGAGATTTTCTCAAGGGCTTCAATGCCGTTTGTTGCCGTTCCCACTATCTCAATAAAGGCATCTTTTTGCAGCATGTCCCTGATTATAGTCCGCATAAACACGGAATCATCGATAATGAGAACTTTGATCATTGTTATGAAGCCGCGAGGACATTTTTAACTTCTTCAAGGACTTTTGGTGCCTGGAATGGTTTTACAATATACCCTTTTGCCCCGGTTTTTATCGCCAGTTTTACCATCTGCTCCTGGCCCACAGCAGTGCACATGATAACTTTGGCGGCAGGATCGATCTGTTTTATTCCTTTCAGGGCGTCAATGCCATTCATTTTTGGCATGACAACGTCCATGGTCACCAGGTCCGGTTTTAATTCCTGGTATTTGGCTACTGCTTCTTCACCATTCGCTGCTTCACCAGCTATCGTATGCCCACCGGAGAACAGGATATTTTTTAGAAGAGTCCGCATGAAGAGTGTGTCATCGACGATCAGAATCTTTCCCATTGTGCATCAGACAACAGATTGGTTGACCATGATATAAAGCAGTATTGACATAAAAACAGGATAAAATATCAGTTTGTTTGTGTTTTTGTGGCGTCAGTGATATAGCGTACACCTTTTGTCGTCAATTGAACTTCGCGCCGGATGGTCACTACCTCTGCTATTCCAAGGTTCAATATCGTATCATATATTTCATCCAGTTGTTTGTGAGGGATATTGAGCATGTTTTCGATTGCATGGGAGTCCATGCCGGAATAAATGAGCATCGCTACCTGCTGGGAGATGCTATCAAGCTCCGTGCCTTTCATGTCAATGCCCTTTGTGGCATCTTTTAAGAAATTGTTAAGAACCTGAAGCGTAGAAAGCGGGCAGAGAACCAGACTTGACACAACCTCCCCGGATTCTACATGATCGATCCTGATAACATCAGTAGGTTTGCCTTGCACATCCCTTTTTGTCAGCTCGATTGCTGCCACGTCCGTTAACGGGATACAGATCTGTTTTGCAGCACTCACAAACCAGATGCCGGACCGGACAACCACAATACTGCCTTTTTCCCATTGGGCCGTATTGACCATCACCCCGCCACGGATGGCTGGCGACATGAAATATGCCATGAGCCGGTATGCGTTGCAGCTGCCAAGAATCAGTCGTTTGACGATCTGGAGAACCTTTTCAACTGATGCGATCCGTATGATTACTTCCGGCTCACCCTTCACGGTAATGGTGAGCGTCATTTTTCGTTCCTCAAGGTCGATTATGGATTTGTAGGATATATCCCGGTTTATCGGCGCAGGCAACACCATGCGCTCTTCATCTATCCCGACTTTTACGACAATCCATTCCTTATTATGTTCAACTTTGGCGGGAACTTCTTTCATGTACCCTCCCACGGGTTGGTAGTATTCAGGGGTATTTGATATATATCTGTTCAAAGTGCTATTTTATTTCATGTTTTTTCAGTTGAGCCCGGGGAGAGTTTTTTCTTTATCCCACTGAGTTGATCAGACATAGCCTGGAGCTCGTTTTCAATATCTGTTGCCGGTGCCTTAAAATCTTTAAGATCCCGGAGCAGGCTTAAGTTTTGCTCGATCTTTACTGTTTTGATTTCAGTGGCAAGCGAACTTAACAGGTCGTCATCAACGGGTGCGCTCGCTGCAAATCTGGCCATCTCCTGCTGTTCGACTGATTTGTCCGCACCGCCAGCGGGAACACCTGGTGATCCAGAAGTACTCGTCCCCTTGTTTGGGACCGGTCCTGAAGCCGGTGCAGTGGGTTCGGGAATATCTGCAGGTGGGGCACTAGGGGCGGGAGGGGTGAGTTCTTCATTACTTAAATCTACATCATCAAGGTTGACCTGATCCAAATCCCCAAATTCTTCATCAATCGCATCAGCGCCTTCCGGCATAGTGAATCCTTCAAATTCACCACTTTCTGCGTGACTTTTGAGAATATTTTCCGCATCTGTTGAGATGTCATCGGGAAGCGGTGGCAAATCCGAATCACGAATCATCAGGTTTGAGCCATCCTGACTGCCCGGAGACGGAGGTGTATCTGATGGAGTTGGTGCACCAGCCGGTGCTGAGGTGTCCTGATCCAATTCATCCATCGAATCCAGCAGTCCTGTTTCAAATTCGTCTCCTGATAACGAGAGAAATGGATCCGGTTCTTTATCTGATGGACTGGCGCTTCCTGCACCACTCCTGCCCGGCATCTGATGTCCCCGTCATTGCGCCTGCATCGGCAAGAGCGGAACTTCGAACTTTTTCCTTGATTGTTCTATCCAGCATCTTGTTGATATCTTCGATGTTCCGTTTATTTTTACCCCGGTTCTGAATGATGGTTCCCAGTGAGCTGATGGAAGACACAAGCGATTGCAGGTGCTGTCGGAAACCTGTTGCTTTTGTTCCTGTTTTAACCGGTTTTTTCTGGTTTTCTTTTACTGGTGCTGCGCCTGCAGGGGTTTTGGGTTTTTTTTCAAACAATTTAATAGAATCAAGTTTCTGGATAATGGATATTTTTTTGATGTTTTCCGGTTTAAGTTTAAGAAGACCCGCCCGGATATCGTCTTTAGTGATTGCACCAAGCAGGATGAGCAGGAGAAACCCGACAAAAATGACCAGCGGCACCATGAAAAGCACCGGAATATCTGCGAGGATCATTACCGATCCGGTAACAACAATGACTATGAAGAGTATGAACCGTCGGATATTTTCTTTCATTTCTAGGACCCTCCGGTTACCGCGCTGCTGACCCCGCTCATCAGCGCCGCCGGATTAAAGAACAGGCTCACCACAAAGGGGGTTATCAACAGTACTATCCCGGTCAATGTACAGAATATTGCTCCATAGAAATAATACATATACCGATCTCCACCCCCAACAATCCGGGCAGCAATGATATTGGATACCGTCAGGATTGTAACCGTGATCACGACATAGGTATACATTGCAGCTTCGGGGAAATTCGTAAACATTCCCATCCCCCCGCCAAGCACGGATCCAACCGATACTCCTGAAGACGTCCCTCCGGATGCAGCAGACATATCGGCAAAATGGTTCATCATCGTTGAAACAGACGATGTCAGGACAAGGAGGATCCGGTACAGGACAACAAAAATGCCAATCATTGCAACATGCATGGGGACAAGCAGCACGAGGAAACTTTTTGCATGCATATCCTTTTTCTCCCGTAACAGTGTCTGTTCGAGCATGGATGAACCAACGACGGTCCCTATCGGCTCGGGCGGACCGCCCAACGTGACGGTGTCAAGATAAATATTCAGGTACTTGTAGATGAGATCCGATCCTGATTCACCAATAAATTTGTTCCATGTCTGCTTTTCATCAAGCCCAAGATTCATTTTTGAAAAGACGGAATCAACAAGGGGTTCTAAGGCAGTCAGGGATTTGCGATCAATGGTTCCCAGCGCCCGCACTGCGGTGGCGCCCTGCCCCCCCATTACTGCCCCCAGACTCCTGATAAAAACAGAAAAATCGTTGTCGCGCAGCGTGATGTTGTGATCATCGATGAACCCGATGATTCCTAACGGTGCCAGAAGAATACCTACCAGCAGATAAATCAGGCCTGCAGAGATGCCCAGCACCGCCATAACAAATATCGCAAGGGCACAGACGGGGACGATAATGCGTTCCATTGCATGGATGGTATTCTGCTCTTTTGAGCAGCGATCGGTCAGACCATGGCTTTTTGGATCGTCAGGGACTGAGGTATACATCAGCATGATCCCGAATATGCAGATCGAAAGGATGATCGCGTAGGACATATTCAGGGTTGACCCGATATCCCCCGAGGAATAAATCACCACGGAAACCATGATAATGACGGCAATCACCGTTCCTGACAGGAGCATCGCTACGTACGCATCGCCCCATTTCTGGAGCATGACCATTCCCTGCTCCAGCTGGCTCCGGTAGACACTCCGGACCGTGTTAAGTTCATTTTTCAAAAAATCGTCGTCAGGCACACCGGAATCTATGGAGTTTGAATACCGGTTCAGCATGCTTTTTAAAATCTCATTTTTTGTCCGTTCGGCAACGATACCAAGTGCCTCGGCATAACTGTAATTCCATTTTTTGACGAAGGTATCCACTTTGGTGATATATTTGACAGAAATATACTCCTTGCGTCGTGATGCCAGTGAAAAGATCTCCGGCCGGGTTGCATTTGCAATTGCAAGAGAGGCCATGTACGTGGTCAGAAAAAGGAGATCGGCCCCCATTTTTTTATCTTCGGTAACCTGTGCCAGCTTTGCCTTGAGTGTCTCGATATGCGAGGCAAATGGCAGTTTCCTGCCTTCAGGGGGCTTTACAGAACCCTCAATGAGATCGGTCATATCAGGAACCAATAGTAAGCAGACCCTGTTTTTTGATTTTGGTCATCATATGGAAAAGATCCCAGAATTTGACGTATCCTGCCTTATGAAGCCGTTCGAGAATTTTTGCCCGTTTTTCTACTTCATTATAGATCTCAGCTTTCCTGCTTTCGGGAATACCAAGCATGGTTGCAATCTTATTCTCTAACAGGAACGAACTGCCCTTGCCTGTCCAGACGAATGTATCCGTGACCGGTTCCCAGGTAAACATCTGGACGAACGTGAAACCACCGGTTTCCGCATTGTACCCCACTAGTTCATTTGCACTGATCATTCTCCGGACGGTCTGGCCGTCCGGGCGTTTCACCGCGCTCTGGATAATCACCAGGTTCAGGTTATCTACATAGGTTTTTGGAATATTGATCGGGTCACCGCACAGGCGCTGGATCAGTTTTTCGACCGATGCCGCGTGGAACGTGCTCATGACCGGGTGCCCCGTCTGCATTGCACCAAAGGCGACGCTTCCTTCGACCCCCCGGATTTCACCGACAAGGATCTGGTTGGGACGCTGACGGAGTGCAGCCTTTAACAGGTCAAACATCGTGACTTCGCCACCGGAGCCAGTACCTTCACCTTTCCCTTTTGCAAGTGCCACTTCGCGGATCCAGTTCCGGTGCGGGACATTGAGCTCGGGGGTATCTTCAATGGTCACGATCTTGTTCTCGGGCGGGATAAATGCGGTAATTGCATTCAACAGGGTTGTCTTGCCACTGGCGGTTTCACCGCTGACGAATAACGACATTCCGTATTCTACACAGATCCAGAGATAAGCTGCCGAGAGGTAATCAAGACCATTGCTGTCGATGATATTGAGAATCGACAACGGTACTTCATTCACTTTACGGATGGTGAAGTTACTCCCGTGCCTGCTGATATCGGTACCGTATACAATGTTGATACGCGAGCCATCCGGGAGCGTGGCATCGACAAGCGGGCTGCGGTAGGTAATGGGACGTTTGATCCGCTCTGCGATTTTGACGACAAATTCGTCCAGTTCGCTGGAGACCTTGAATTCAATGACTGATTTAAGTCCTTTGAAGATTTTGTGCTCGATAAAGATCGGGCCGACACCATCACAGGAAATATCTTCAATATAGGGATCGGAAAGGAAGGGTTTGAGCACACCCATATCGATTTTGTCCCGGATCAGCAGGTACTCGATCGCCCGGTATTCAACGTCAGTAAGAATGATCTTGCCATCCGGCGTTATGGGGACATCTTTGCTCTTTTTTTTGGATTTCATCTTGTTTTGCGCGGTAAAATCCGTGTTAAGAAATGTAACCAGTTTTGATTTGGAGCCCTGCTCGTTGGATTTTGTCATTGTGGAAATATCCACGTTTGCCGGTTTGATGACCGCAACGGATGCCAGCATATTCTTAATGACGTCCGCACGTTCTTTGTCTGTCGTGGGATCGGTTTCCAGCCCGTCAATTAAGTCGATGAGTTTGGTCTCAATAGCAGGCAGGAGTGAACTGACGCTGTGGAGGAACGATGGTTCAATCGGGATATAGAAATTTCTTACATCATCCGGATCCGGCAGGATGTGGACAAATGTCGTGTCATTGACCGGATAGATCAGGTTGGGGGCTTCAAGGCTACGGAGATCTTTTTTAAGTTCTGAGAGGAAGAGGGGAATCCCATAGGTATTTACCGGAAACATGTGAAGGTATTCGAGAAGGTGCGGGCTTGCTTTTACATATTCCTTGGCGTTTGCCGGGAGCATCTTGTACAGTGCACTGGATTCGATGTCGTTATAGAAATCGACATTATTGTCAATAGGTTCGGGTTTAAAGGGAAGGTTGACTTCAACAGACAGGGAGCCCATATCATATCCTCGCAAAACTCATGGGGATGATCTTCATGCCATATCCGGGATGGACTTCAAAGCTGACAAGGTTTCCGGTTGTTTTTCGTGCGCCGCGGACTTTTACCACTTCCATGACCATGACATATTTGTCGCCCACGAGTGCTTTTTTCATATTCAGGTGAGCATCACAGATGGAGCGTATCCGTACAAGGGTGTCCTCCTCAAATGCATAGGTATGGAGCGTGACAAGGATAGTCTTTCCCTTGATCGACAAGGGATTTGCAGCTGGTAAAGAAGGTAAGGATCGTATCTGTCTGGGCATACTCGGTAAACAGGGTAAGCGAATCGACAACGACAACCTGTGATTTGCTGTTCTTGATATGCTGGATGAGCCTGAAGAGGATGCCTTCCATATCTTCTTTTTTCCATTCAAATCCAACGACGTGGAGAGGGAAAATTTTGAGATATCCCCATGCAAAATATTCCGATACGTCAAGACTCATGGACTCCATCTGCTTGAGGAAGCTCTTGCTTGTATTCTCGGTGGTGAACAAGTCCACCGAGAGCCCCTGTTTCATCGCGCCCCAGATGATCTGCTGGGTGAGGACACTTTTTCCGGTATCGTTTTCGCCTTCAATGAGGGTAAGGGAGGCAATCGGCAGGCCATCAGCGATCTTCTTGTCAAGCTCGTTATTGCCCGGTAGAGATAATCTGCCGGTCCTCGCCTCCCATCAGATCTGCAATGTTTCCTGCCATGGTGTTCTCACGTTTTAAGGATTGATATATGCTGAAGCATAAACCCCGTTACTGGTCGTGATCTGGAACCAATCCGGGGTTATGGATTGTGGATGATACTTAATATGATACGATTCGCCGGGATCCAGAAGGTTCGGGTGAATACTCATCTCTGTCCCCGATTGACAATTGTCCAATGTCCGGGTAGCTCCACTCGTCATCATAGGTACAAAGACTATAATCATCTGCGGATTTACGTATAAACCACAATATCCATGTGCTGGAAATCCCCGATTATCTCGTTTCCGGTATTATTGATGTAACAGGAAATGTTCGTTCCGTCCCATGTAGGGTTCATAGATAATAAAATCCGTGTGCAATCGTGCTTCATCATGGAGTGTCAGGTCTTTCTGGGCGTTTGATACGATCTCCGCAGTCGAAAGTGTACTCCCGACCAGTATATATGCGACAAGAACGAGGAGAAGAACTCCGACTGCTGCCCCGATAAGATCTGCAACCGCCATGTTAGTCAGTGGTCACACGGTAAATTCCGTTGATCTCCATATGCCATCTGGCAACACAAACTGGAAATAGACCGGACTGCCAGTCTGTCGGTTGATAATCGTCGATTGTATTTGCATCGATTTCCAGAGTTTCACCAGGATCCCAGTAGTTATTGCGCATTAAGATCGCTCAATGTATAACTCCACGTCCCATCAGGGAATCTCGATTTGAGCTAAGCGACAATCGTCCGAAATTACCTGCATCTCCGCATATCACATCGGAATGATCGATATCGGATTATCGATATCCGTTCACTTCCGGTATTTTTCATCCAGACCCGGACAAGTCCATAGTGTCATCTACAACAGCCAGTAACAATCTTAAAATCCGTACGGAGCCGCAGGTCAGATTCATGTGAAGATGCGGAAAAACTCCCGGCGGCAGTATAGATCACGGGTAATACTGCGTTGATCAATACGCCTGCCGCTATAACCGCGGTAATCAGGAACATGGCGGTGGTGAATGTCTCAGCCGACATTGATTATATCCTATCCGGCAGGTTCATCCACTCTTCGTCTTTATCAGTGTTCCTTTGAGGTTCCCGTTCTTTTAAGGTAGATATTTTGCGGGACTGACCGGCCTTTTGATGGAACTACCTGCTGGCGCTGTTCCAGCATTACTTCTATCATGTCCCGGTCAAGCGAGGTATCGCTTGGTGCGAGAATCCGGTTTAATGCATAGAGTTCAGATACAAATTCATCCGGGCCAACTTCGTGTTCTTCACCAAGGTTTGCCGGCATTAAGCGGGAGATCTCTTTGATCTCATCGCAGGACTCTTTTGGGATATAGCCCATGATCCGGTAGGACTCCAGAATGATCTCCAGCCGGTCATGACCATATTTTTTGATTGCCTGACTGGTCCATTTGAATAATTTATAGACTTTCTGTAATCTCAGTTTTTCACTGGACAGCGAGAGGTGGTTATTTTTATGCGTGGCTGGCAGGCCGATTTGTGATTTGAGTGCGGAGAGTATCTGGTCATCAAGAAGTTTTCGGTCCTCATGGGGAACTGAAACAGGGGATGACGGCTGCGGGAGCTCTGTGCGTGCAGGAGCCGGTTCTGGTTTTTTACTCTCTGCCTCCTGTTTTGCCTTGCTGGCTTCCATGGTGGATTCCCGGGCATCAAGTGCTGCTTCCCGGGCTTCGAGGGCGGACTTTTTGGCTTCGTCGATACGTGCGGTGGCAGCCGCACTTCCCTCCGCATTTCCACTGCCGCCGGCTACCAGGGCAAACGGGTTTTCCAGTTCATTCATCCGCTCCCGTATATCCATCAGGAGCCGTTTTATGGATGTTTTAATCAGGTCAACCTCCCGCTCGAGGTTCTGAAGTTTCACTTCGGGATCGTCCTCGGATGCGGCAGTGATGATATGGTCGACCTGAGACTGGTTTACCGCCATAATATATTCATATATTACGATTGTATTAGATATATTTTTGGATATGGGATCTGGTTCCGGAAATTGCGGATGCCGTTTTTAGCGGCAATCTGGCGGAATAAAAAAAGGGGATTAATAGAGTGGCTGGATTAGCTGTTATGCCACCTGGTACAGTTCTCGCAATGGGAAGAACCGCTCCAACTGCCGGCTGGAGATTAATTGTGAATTTTGCATTTGGTACTGTTGAAGTTGGCAATGCAATCCTAAGTATCATTTGAGCATTATTGTCCAGTAATGCGCCGGTGGTTTGATTATTAATTTTCTGTGCAATGCACCAATTTTCAGTTAGTCCGCTGTGGCAATACAACTTATGCCCCCATATGTCATATTCGGATAGTGTGTCCCGTGATCATCATTGTACGAAACAACCATTGAAGATAAATCTATGGGAGTGCCGCCAGCTGTAAGAGCAATGGTTACATTAGCAGAAGTAAGGAATGTACCAGTCTGTAGCGCCAATCCCATAGACATTCCCCACCAGTTCCATACTTGAGCTTGCCTGTGACACGCCCGTGTGGACAGTTGCCTGAGCCGTCTGTGATGTGAAGAACCCGGCACCGAGCACTACGTAGGAGAACACCGCCGCAACGACCACGAACGCGATAAGGACAATGGCGGCTTCAAGACCGGTGAATGCATCATCTGAGTAAAGATTTTTCATTTTTTTCACCCTCCTTAGTATACCTCATACCATTGGTCGGCATTCATTCCCGCGGGAACTGTCCTCGCAATCGGGAGCGCTGCACCGACCGGAGGCTTCACTTCAACAATGAACTTGGTATTGACTCCCATATCAGTTGAACCAAATCCTGGCTTTATGGTTACAAGGACCATCTCACGGGGCATCAGCAATCCAGCAGTTGTGTTATGACCATTTCCACCGGCAGTATTCTCTTTGACCCAAGTATAACTGACACCAGTGTTATCAAATGTGTGTAATGGTTGTGGGTGTAGTAACAGTATATGTTACTTTACTCATGTCCACACCGGTACCTCCAGCAGCAAGCTGAAGGTAGAATGTAATATTGCCAATACCCGTGCCAGCATTATCAGCTTGAACATCCACTGGCCCCGAAGGTTCCACGGCCGAAGTCGTCTGTTGAACACCGGTGTGCACGGTCTCCTGTGCCTTCTGGGTTGTGAAGAACCCGGCACCGAGTACCACATAGGAGAACACCGCCGCGACAACAACGAATGCAATCAGCACAATTGCTGCCTCAAGGCCGGTGAACCCTTCATCATTACGTTTAGAAGAATTCATGAATTCACCTTCTATCGATAGTGAACACTGGGGCTTCCCAATGTTCTTACGTGATAAAGAGATTTAATAGTATATATACTATTCCTCAAAAAATACGTCGTTTTCTCTCGTTTTCGGGCAGTTTTTTGCTGAATGCTGTCTTTTAATCTGAAATAAAATAAGATGTACTGCCTGGAATTTAGTGTGAAAATTCGGCTTTTTTGAAATCCTCTATTCTCAATCATTTGTGTAGTCTTACAACCATTATGAGGGTGACCCCCTCACTCCCGGGAAAGGGGGAGGCACCCCAAAATGCTTGAGGTTTTTTTAACACATTTCTGGTAATCATCAGAAACTATTGTATGATGCTCAAGCGGCCGATGAAAAAAAACACGATACACGTAAAAAAGCCTCCGGAAGCGACTACATTGTTCTCTGTAATGATTTCAACAGAGCCCGGGAATTCTCATTGCTTTGGTGCGAAACCTGCTGGTTTCATGCACTTTTTTTATTGAAACCCAATGCGATTTCTCTTGGATATATCTTTAGTTTCTTTTGCAATTACATCAGTATTTATTAGTCAGCGCTGAATAATTTTACAATTCACATGGATAAGAAAGATATCATCTATGTTATCGCTGCGCTGGGTATCATCCTTGTCATCGCCCTTGTCATCAAACCCATCGCTACCGGTCAACCGGTGAATACCGGACTTGCATTCCTGATACCGACCCCAACGCCAACCCCCGCCCCAACTCCTATCCCTGTACAGAATATCCCCTTAGCGACAACAATCACCACCATTCCTACGACCCCCCCAACGCCGGTTCCCACGTGGGATGCCAAAACAAAAACTGTTGCCTTTGTTAATCCGGAAACCTATGGCATCTCCATGAACCAGTCGCTTCCCCACGGAAGCCGGTTCAACACAACGCAACCCGATACCAATATGACCACCTATGCTACTATCTCGGGACAATACAGCGGGACAACCCAGATCATCAATATTCCGTTCCCCTATTGGGAGCTCACCTATACCGTTGATCCTACGGTAGGCCCTTCAGGGGGCACACAACCGGGTGTTGGTGCGGCTACCACTGCAACGGGGAGTTCGGGAGGTTCTCACAGCGGATTCGAAGGATCCTATTCCAGTGTATTTCCGGTATTTACCATCCAGGTCATGGATGCCGGCGATCCAAACCGCATCGTACGCTCCATCTCCCCACCCGGTGGGCTTGATCCGGACTTATGGGCAGGTATCATAAAAGCAAGTACCAATCCCATGGTCACACCAACAAAATCAAAATATGCAGAAGTCTCGCCAACACCGACTACCATCTATACCGATCCACGGCCATGGACGGAAAAATTCTATGAAGGTCAGCGGAGTTACTATTTCATCATCACGAGCAAATATATCGACTCATACAAGATGGACATCCGGGTTCCCACACGGTATATTGGGGAATACTAATCTTTTCTTATAAATACGTTTGTTTCGACGAATGCTGAACAGATATGTTTGGAAGCAAATAGGTCCAATGAAGAATTTCTCTTCGTTGTGAGTGGAGCATCGGGAGAAATTTGATGAAGGTGACAAGATGCGTGATTTTTTTTACGAATTACCCCACCGTGTACAGGGTTGCTTAACTTGTCTTGTTGACCCCTCGGTAGGCATGATATTTCCCCCCTATCAGCAAGGATGATGGTTGTCGTCATGTATAACATGCTCTTATTTTAGAAGCACTGTGGGGGGGTAGTATGGAGTTCATCATAACCGTATGTGAATTTGCAAACAGGCACTGAATTCAGCCAAATCATGCGGAATGAGACAAAATAAATCATCACTGGTAAAAAAAAACGTATTGAACTAAACCAAAAGATTATCCTGAAAAAGTATCCCACAAAAGATCAGTCGATCTTTCTCTTTCCCATCGATTCGATATACATAATCTCTTTTCCGATTTCGATTGACCCTTTTTTGTCATCAGGGATAGCAATCTCAAAGTTGGAATAGTCTTTCATATCCATTAACTGTGCCATATCCCCGGCAATCGAGATAACCTGTCCGCTCTTGCGCTCGACTATGGGGACATAGGTTTTGGCAGATACCGGTGAAACGATGGATCGCTTGACCCCGTCAAAGATACCTACTGCATCAATCCGTGCTTTTGCAGCACCATGCTTTCCCGGCTTTGATGTGGCAATCCCGACGACTTTGCAGGGTTCATCTTCAACGACAATATAACGGCCTTCTTTGATCTTTCCGATTTCAGTTTGTTCTTTCATATTTTTTCACAACCTCAAAACGCTATCATATGGTAAACGCGGTAGTAATTTATCTTTATTGCATTAAATAAATACAGCGTAGAAAACTAAAAAAGGGGGCGAGGTACAAATGGACTTTCTTCTGGCGTGCACGGAAATGGCCGATCTGGTTGAGGCACGTATCAAAGGACTGGTTGGAACCCCCGAAGGCAATGAGTATATTAAAATGGGTGCCGATCTTACTCCCACAAAAAAGATTGATCAGGTTGCCGAGGACTGCGTGGTGGAATATATCCGGGAACATGCACTCTGCTCCCTCCTCATCAGTGAAGAAGCAGGAAAAGTTGCCTTTGATGACGGGGAAGGAACGATCTTTCTCGATCCAATTGATGGTACCTATAATGCCGTTGCCGGAATCCCGTTCTATGCTTTGTCGATTGCCTGGGCGCAGGACGGCATCGTCCGTCAGGCATTTGTAAAAAATCTTGCCAGCGGCGAGACATTTACCGCAGTGAAAGGCAAGTTCTCGCATTGTAACGGGAAACCTATCCATGTCTCAAAAATCTCGAATCTCGATGAATGTGCGATGAGCGTCTATGGCAGAAAATTCGATCCTACGCGGGTCATGCAGATTGGCCAGAAAATACGGAGGTGGCGGCTCCTTGGTGCATCGGCGCTGGAACTCTGTTATATCGGCAGCGGGGGGATTGATGGTTTTATTGATATCCGGGGAACCCTGCGGGTGACTGATGCCGCTGCCGGGATGCTTGTCTGCACGGAAGCCGGGGGAAAAGTCACGGATCTGAATGGCGCCCCGCTCTACTTCCCCAATGAGGTGACCATCGGCAGGTGCATGGTCGCGACAAATGGTGTGCTGCACCACAAAGTGATCGAATATTTACGGTGATCCTGCATGAAGACACTCCTTGTTTCCCGCATTGATCGGCCCGATGCCCTTATCTTTGCCGCAGAGTTAAAACAGGAACTCGAGGCAACGGGGAATCATGTGATCCTTGATGCTGATACCGCGATGGCAATGGGGGAGCGCGGGAATACCGGTACTGCCCGGGATGCAGATATCGCCGTTGTGGTTGGCGGCGATGGCACTATCCTGCGTACCGTGCAGCAGATGCACCAGCAGATTCCCATAGTTGGCATAAACTGGGGAGAAGTCGGGTTTCTTGCCGATCTTGAGCCATCAGAAGCAGGGGAATTCATCAAAAAGATTGGACCCGGTTTCCCTGTCGAAGAACGGATGCGGATCTCACTTTACCGGGACGGGGAGCATCTGGGAGATGCATTAAACGAAGCCCTCATCGTTACCGTACGACCGGCAAAGATGCTGCGATTTTCCATCGTTGTTGATGGGGTTGTCGCCGAACAGTTCCGTTCCGATGGTCTTCTCATCAGCACCCCCACCGGGTCAACTGCCTATGCGATGAGTGCGGGAGGGCCGATTGTCGATCCCCGGATCCAGGGATTCCTGCTTGTTCCGCTCGCCCCGTATATGCTCTCTTCGCGGCCCCATGTGATCAGCAGCAACCGGGATCTTGAGATCCGGCTGGAGAGCGCAAAACCGGCGAATCTTGTGATTGACGGACAGCAGACCATCGATCTTGGGAGTGCAGTGTCAATACGGGTCCAGCGGGCAGAACAACCGGCATTGTTTGTGGATGCAAAGAGAAATTTCTTTGAAAAAGTCGATAACAAACTTCGCAAACTCTAAACAATCCCCGGTATTAAAATAAAAGACTTATCTTGGAGCCCGATCTACTATGTGTTAGGTGGTCTCGTGCAGGTCTCCATGAAGCTTGAAATGAAGGATTCGCCGGGTCAGCTCGTCGCTGCTCTCAAACCCATATCCGATGTCGGGGGAAACATTATTGCGGTCATCCACCAGCATGACCCTGATCCCGGTCACCGGACCCTTGATGTGCAGATCGTTCTTGAACTTCCTGAGGGACGCCTTGACAAACTGGTCTCTCTTTTAAAGGATCAGGGCGTTCACATCCAGCGGATTGGAAAAGAGCGCCTCCTCTACAAACGCACGGTGATCATGATCGGGCACCTGATGCACACGGATCTCTCTGATACGGTTGACCAGATCGATTCCACGGGTTTTGCTGAAGTCTGCGAACTTTCCATGAGTATGCCGGCGATAAACGAGCGCTCTACCTCCCGGGTGACCATCAAAGCGGTGAATTGTGAAGATATGGAAGCCGCCCTGACTATCCTTCGCAGGGTGGCACTCCAGAAATCCCTGCTGCTGATTGAACCTCTGGAGGAGATCGCATGAAAGTCGTTATCCTGGGACTTGGATCTGTCGGACGCGGCGTGGCAGAGCAGCTTGCAAAAAAGGATCTTGGCATTACAATCACCGGTATAGCTGATTCAAAGAGCGGCTGTATCGATAATAACGGGATCGATGTCCCAAAGGTACTCGAAACAAAACGCACGACCGGTGTCTGCGGGGACAGGGGAATCTCTGCGCAGGATATCCTAAAAAAAGCGACCTATGATGCACTGATCGAAGTCACGCCGACCAATGCGATTACCGGGGAACCCGCTCTCGGGTACATCAAAACGGCACTTGCGCAGAAGAAGCATGTCGTCACTTCCAATAAAGGGCCGATAGCACTTGCGTACCGGGAACTTATGGCACTGGCTGAAAAAAACGGTGTAGCACTCCGGTACGAAGCGACGGTCGGGGGAGCTATCCCCATTATGCACACGCTAAAACAGGGTCTTGCCGGTAACGAGATTATCGCACTCTACGGCATCCTCAATGGCACGTGCAACTATATCCTCACCCGCATGGCTGCCGAAGGGCTCACCTATGAACAGGCACTCATGGAAGCACGTGAGATGGGGTATGCCGAAGCCGATCCAACCTACGATGTCAAAGGCATCGATGCGGCTATCAAGTTAGTCATCCTTGCAAATACGCTCTGGGACAATGACGCGAAACTTACCGATGTGGACCTGACGGGTATTGATCTTCTCACTCCGGATGCACTGCGGCTTGCCGAGGATGAAGGCTGCACGATACGGCTGATTGCTGAAGCGAGTCCCTGCCAGCATCTCCTGCGGGTTTCTCCCCGGATCATTGAAAAGGACCATCCCCTCGTTGTCGAAGGAACCTTGAACGCTCTTACGCTTGAGACGGATATGGCAAAGGAAATTACCCTGATTGGCCGGGGTGCCGGTTCAACCCCGACAGCAAGCGCGATTATCGGGGATCTGCTCTATATTCAGGATCGCTATGACAAGCGTCCTTGAACACCGGCGGGAATACCTGCGCCTGATGCGGCAGTTCACGCTGGACAATAATTTTTTTACCGTAACTGATATCCAGAAATCAGCGGGCATTCCCCGGAGCACTGCACAGGACTGGGTGACCCGGCTGGTGCATGAGGGGTGTGTGTTTTTAAAAGATGAGAAGCGTGGCCGGAGTCCGGCCCGGTACGCTGCTATCAGTGCACTGCCGCAGAGCACCTGCCGGCGGATTTTTACCACCGTGGATGGTGATATGGTTGAAATCTATCACGATTGCGTGAGCGGGGCATGTGCGGCGTATTGCGGATACCATCATGCTCTTGCTGGCGGGGTATTGAAAAACGTAGAGCGTGACGGGACGCTGCTGCGCGAAACAGCGCGAATCGGGGAGCAGGACATCTCCATTGGCTTATTCCCTCTCGCGGCAGTCGGGATAAGCGGTGTCTCACAGGAGAAGGGATATGTTATACAGCATATCCGCTGTATTGGGGGTCCTGCTTATTCGGTCACCGATATGATGTCACGCGCAGAGGGCGTCATCCGTGTTGAACCGACACATGAAAAGACTGTTGTTAAAGCGAAGATCTGGACAAAGGCACTCATGCATGTGACTATCGGAATTGATGACACGGATTCAAACGATGGCGGGGCAACCTTTGCACTTGCACTTGCGTTACTGACACAGTTGACCCGGATAAAAGGAGTGTTCCCCATCAGTCACCATGTGGTGATGCTCAACCAGCAGGTCGTTGAGAAAACCGCCGGGAACTCTGCAAGTTATATCGAAGTTGCCGCAATGCAATCACAGGTTGAAAATCTCATTGAGAAGACCCACCGGTTTGTCGCGGACGAATCGCTTTCCTCAAATTGGGGTATTGCTATCTCTACTGGATTGACCATTTCTCCTGAATTGCGGGAATATGGGAGACTCGTGCGGGAACAGGTCATCACCCGCACTGTGGCGGATAAAACCGCGGAAGAGACTGGTATCCTACTGTTTGGGGGAAAAGGTGTGATTGGGGCTTTGGGTGCGGTTGCCCTTGCCCGGTTACCGGATGTGGTGTTGCTTGATCCGTCACGAAAAATTGCATAACCGGCACTACAATAAAAATGATACTTTTCATCTTTGAGTTGTTATCCACGCCGGTATTTTGCCAGATTAATCAGTTCAAATCCCTTCATGTCAATTTAAGCAAATGTTCTGCTGTCGTATGCACGAGTATCTCATGAATGTTTGGAATGGGTTTCCTGAATAAGACAGATTGAAGGGAAAAATTACCTGCCTGAACCAGAAAATGAAGCATCCGATGTTGCAAAAAAATGAAACTGATATCATCTTTTCAGCTATGGATCGATCCAGAATTTTTCCGAACTTTTGGTTGCTGATTTCAACATCGCCAAAAAATATATGCTTGAATATACTTGCTGTAATCCTCTATTCATGTATGTTTTACCGAACATAACCTGCAACTCCTCCAATTCAAAAACAAACTTATATATACCAAAATAAGAAATAGTCAGGTTACACATTGTCATGCCCGTCAAAGGGCATGTGATTGGAGTTATTAATATGACATTTACCAGGAAAAATGAAGAAGCAGTATCACCGGTTATCGGCGTCATCCTGATGGTCGCTATCACGGTGATCCTCGCGGCGGTTATCGCTGCGTTCGTGTTCGGTATGGCAGGGAATATCTCGAAGACACATGTTGTTGCGGCGACATTGAGCCGGCCAAATTCGAGTGCTGTTACAGTAGTGTTTCAGGGAGGGCAGGATGCAGGATCATTAAATGCGGTCTGCTGGACTGCTGATGGATCTAATCAAGTGCTGGTGGGCACAATCGGTGGTACTTCCACGCTAGCCTGTTGGAAATGTTACAACTTTCCTTTATGGCAATTCTGGCACTGCCCATATTGTCGGAGTAGGTTATTTCAATGATGGATCACAGCAGGTCATCATTGACAAAACCATCTAATCCTTTTTTCTTTCAGCTCTTTGATTCCCAGACATTTCGTTCATTTGCATAAATCTGACTTCGCCAGAAGATCCATGAGAAGGTAATGTTTAACTAAATTTTATGCCAAAAAAGGCTCTGTTGAAATCATTATAGGACATTGAACACCCACTGGTTTTTGAGGACCCGATTAATAGAGAAAATAATACATTTCAATTTGATTTCTTTTACTTGCTGTCGGTAAGATCGAGAATAGATAGTCTCCCCGCAGAGCATTTTCAAGATCGAAAAAACCGTTTCGGCCATATTCCTGCGGCCGTAGGTTTTTGCATCGAATGTACTGGCCATGATCTGTCGATATTTTCCAGAAACATAAGATGCGTGCCAGTCTCTGATTGGAATTGTGGATTGAGAATCCAAATCCTCATGGATCAACTGGTGAATACGTTCAGAATCGTAGCATTTATCCATGACGTAGCACCTTGATTTTTTTCCCGATTCGATGCACGAAGTATAATAGGAGCAATTTGTGAATCGTGGCGTCGACTTTTTGTGACGTGAAATGCTTGCTGGGTTATATGATCCGAATCAACGGAGATTGTCGTTTTGAGATAGTCCTGACGGATCTTCCCGTTTCTGACAGAGTAATAGGTACTGGAAGAGTCCGGTGTGAAACCGGATGCGTCAATCGCAACTACCAATGTGGTATTTTTCCATTCCGTCATGAATGAACACGCTTTTCGGAATAATTGGTTTAAGACGGTTGCTGGAACTCGTTTTGAAAATTTAAAGAGTGTGGAATAATGGGGCATCTCATCGAGTTGCAATTGTTCTTGGATAATGCCCATGTTCTCAACAAGTTGTACAAAATCTCGATACTGATCTCCGAGATATTTTTTGAATAAAAGTAACGTATGTAATTGATGCTGAGTGAAATCTCTCCTCGAAAAGCGTGAGGAGTATTCCGGGACACTCGTCAGCTTAGCCGCATTCTGGCACGAGTTCAGAAGACAAATATACTTCTGATCTGAGAAGAAGTAGGGCTCCTTGTTTGGGTTTGCCATAACTTTTACAGGGAACATCTTGTTCTTAGTTCTACCGGTAATTTAGGGTTTCAATAGAGCCACTATATTTTAAAAATCTTATCACCGTATATATCTTCTAAATAATCATGACTCGGTTCAAACTTCTGATTACTCTTCAGTGCCTCCTGTTCCTAATCCCCTTGAATATTTATATGATTGGTGACAGGCTTGCGATAGGAGTACAATGGGCTTTATTCCGATATCAGGAAAGTTATCTTGGTAATAGTCTGATCTTGTTCAACCGCGATCTCTGGTATATCCTAATTGGAATCCTGACCGGGAAAAGCACCATCCCGATTATCCTCTGGTTTGCCGGCGTCGTTCTTATCGGAATTTCTCTTGTTATTACGATTTTTGCTTGGAATAATGGAGATCCGGCGGTTCTGAAGAAAAGCGGAATAATCACCATCTCTGGCAGCCTCCTCTTCCTGATTGCCATGTTTGTCCAGTATGGACCTCTGCTCAATAGTGACAAAGGTTTTTCCATACCCTTTGGTGTTCCATTGGTCTTTATTACAGGATTGTGGATGTATAATGGGTTGGACCCCTCACTGTTTTCATCCATAAAAACAGCAGCGATAACTTTTTTTAAAAATCATACACCAATCTCTATTTTTTTAATCCTCTATTTTGCATATAATACAATATTTATCGCTTATGCAAACGGGGATGTCGCACCAGCAACATTTCTGCCTGTATCCATTCTGCAGTACCACAACCTGTTTTTCGATCAATTCGGGGAAATGGCCATCAATGCAAATACAAATTATGGGTTTCTGCTGATTAATGGCCACTACTACTCTCTTTTCCCTATTGTAACACCGGTGATGGTAACACCCATCTATGCAGTTTCTCTTTTTTTATCCCATGTTCTCTCAGTTCCCCTTACCGGAGACCTCGTCCTCCTCATCGGAAAGACTTCGGCGGTGATTATTGCCGCTCTTTCAGGTGTTTTTGTCTACTGGGTTACTAAAGAATTATTTTCACAAAGAATTGCACTCCTCTCGACATTTTTATTTGCCTTTGCAACCAGCACATGGTCTATTAGCAGCCAAGCTCTCTGGCAGCAGGGCACGGGGGAACTTCTCCTTATCGTAATGCTTTATTTTATTATCCGAAATGAAAAAGCAGAATCATGGACAAACATCGTGAGTTTGGGAATACTTTCCGGGTTATTCGTATTTAACAGGCCCCCGGATGCCCTGTTGATTATTCCAATTGTTTATTACGTCATCTTTTTCTACCGTAATCATTTAAAGGAATATGCAGTTGCTGGAATCATTAGCGGATTTCCATTTCTCCTGTACAACCTGCTGATATTTGGATCCATCTTCGGAGGGTACAGTCATGATTTCCATCAATATATCTTCAATTGGGATTTTGTTATTCATTATGTAGGATTACTTGTGTCTCCGAATGTGGGGCTTTTTATTTTTACCCCGGTTCTGCTATTCTCAATCTTTGGTTATTTTAAATTAAAGACTCTCAATAACCCGCATATTGCAAACACGCTTTCCATTTTCGGCCCAGCAATTCTCTTGACAATTTTAGAGTATAGCTTTTTTAATGGATGGTATTCTGAATGGTGCTACGGGCCACGTTACCTGATAGGTATTGTTCCTGTATTAATCATCTATTGCGCATTCTTTTTTGACAATCTTACAAAATCTCCGGCAAACCGACTTCAGAAATTATGCATTGTTGCCATAATTATCGTCTTAGTTGCAGCATCGGTTATCATCCAGTTTATCGGAGTCTATTACTATCCCTATTTTCCCTCAAAAGGAATGAATGATTCTAGAGTATGGAATTGGGGCGATAGTGTAATTGCCGGAAGTTTCGCGGCAGGTTTTGGAAAAAATATCTTCATAACGATGTATTCATTCCCTCCATTTCCTCGCATATTCGGTTATTATTTTACAGGTAAAGGGTGAAATACATCTGCCACTCATTTTTCCCAACCCGACATTAAACCAATCATCGATCAGACATTTTATTCACATAACCTGACTTCGCCAGAAGAAGCATGAGACGGTAATGTTTAACTAAAATTTATGCCAAAAAAACATAACCATCTCATTAGGCAATATTGCATTGATCGATAAAATTGATTCGGAAACAGGCATACCGGGATTAAAAAAATCGTAACTATTCTGTGGTCCGATGAGCGCAAGTAGGTGTGAATGGATTGCCCTGAAAAGCGCCGAAAAGCGATGCGAGAACCGGCCGGTCATTTTTCTTAACTGTTGAGAGATATCCCCGAATCCTGCAGAAAGCTGCAGCCCCGTCCTCACTTCGGAATGTTCCCGAAAGTTTCTGTTGGAGTTTGGCCATTCTGATATCTATCAGCCAGATTATTTGAAAAGGGAATTGAGAAATTGTGCATGAAAGACGTGATCTCACGCTGGAATAAGGTACAGCGGTCAATAAGGTTTTTCGCTTTTGACTGTTTCTTTCGACCGCGTTTTCCCGGGAAATTCAGAGTTACTGGGATCGGAATCTCGTTCAACCCATTTTTGATGATTTGAAAATATCTGTCTTCAAAATCCGCTACCTTACGAGGGCTGAGAGAACACGAGTGTTCTGGTACAGAATCCACTTCATCCTTGATTTCAAGAATAAGAGCGTGAAGATCTTCACTCCAGGACTGCTGATAATTCTCCGAGATACCTTTCAACTCTCGAAGAAGGTGAGCATTGCAGAGGGAATGACGACTCGGATACCGGAAATACGGTGCCCAGAAATCATGAACCATAGTACGTTTGAATCGTGGAAGGATCTGCATGTCATCGGTTGCCAGATTTCCCTCGTTTTCGATGGTGACCGTAAAATGTGAGGACTTCGGTACTTGCGACGTGCAACCATTGTCGGATAACGGGCACTCGCATTCCGTTCTCGTCAACGTGGAGTACCTGTGCTTTCGTCAGGAGTTCTCGTATCCGTTCTTCGACTCCTGCAAGGTTCTGGTGACAGTCCTGACCTGCATTAACCAATGTCCCGGTGCTGAGGGAACGTCCGAAGATATCTGAGAATGTCTCACGAACCCAGTCATAGGGAATAAGCTGGTAAATACAGAGATAAAGCATCAGAGCCTTGAGATTCCGACCATACTGGACGGAGAACTGCACATCCAAGGGAAATTCTGCACGGTTGACCTGGCCGCAGCAGGGACACTGTTTGTGCTCTGCACGGTGTTCGGTGACAAGGATCTTAAACTCGGCATCATGCACCTGACGCCGCTCAATCTTGACCGGCTTCTCATCTTCAAGGGATGCTCCGCATCCCTTACACACCAGCACCGAGTGGACTTCAATTTTGTCGGGATTCTCTACTATCTCAAGGGTCTGACCTTTATGCCCATTCTGCCCCCGGAAGGTTTCTCACCTTTCTTCCGTGGGCTTTGGGGTCGACGGTATCCATCTGTTGATGGCGGTTGGCTGCTGTTCCGACTATTCCGGTTTAGTCTGGTCTCTAACTCGGCTATCCGGGCTTCCAGTTGTACGATCTTCTCGGTGAGTTGAGTGATTATCCGATCCTGCCGTTCTATGATGTCGACTATGTCTTCCGGATTGGTTCTGCATAAGTCCAGAATCTCTTCGCGGTTGACTGCCATCTACTGTTTACAGACGTGCTATTAGAATATTGATCTCCCGGTTTGTTCGCCAAGGGATCTCTGAATAGTTACAAAAAATCTTATATTAATCGAACGTGGCGTATTGGAAAAATAATAGAAAAATGCGAGGGATGGGATTCGAACCCAAGAACTCCTTCGAGACCGGACCCTAAATCCGGCGCCTTTGACCAAGCTCGGCAACCCTCGCGTGTCAGGTATATTTATCCGGGTGTATTATGAGCGTATCGACATTCGGGGATATCTTAATACAGGAATACCGGTTACATCTCCACCCGGGTAACGACGCCATGAATTTTATCGGCGGGCAGCCGGTAGAACTGCACCACAGAAGGTGTCAGGTGCTTGATCGCACCAAAGATGCGCCAGATAAAGTGTTTGGTGATGATATCCTCCATACCGTAGAAGATTGTCTTCTCTTCGATATCCGCTTCTTTTAAT
Source organism: uncultured Methanoregulaceae archaeon (assembly GCA_963768785.1). Classification (GTDB taxonomy): domain Archaea; phylum Halobacteriota; class Methanomicrobia; order Methanomicrobiales; family Methanospirillaceae; genus Methanoregula. Next base: position 230,517 of record CAVYJD010000018.1, on the reverse strand, counting down.
ATTGCCCCGATATCCACAATTTCCATGTACCCAAGGTAGATCTCAAAGATCGAGAGCCCTTTTGTCAGCTCCCGGGTGAACCCCCATGTCACACCGAACGGCTGTTCGGTGCGGATGATAGAGACAATGATATTCTCTTCATAAATGATATTGTTCGTGAACATCGTCCGGGGAATATACTGCGGGATACGCCGGAAATCCCGGGCGAAATAAAGGGCTGAACCGGAAGATCCGGTTCAAGGTCGAATACACTTCGTTGAATTTTGGCAGGAACTCATCAAGAGGTACCGGACGGAGGGCATTTCCCAGATTTTTCTGGCCGTTCACATAAATGAGAATGATCGCGAACGGAATTGCGGCGATGATCAATGACCAGTATCCCCCATAGGGAATCTTATGCATGTTTGCGATAAGGAACACGAACGTTACCAGCAGGACGCCCGATGCAATAATTGTTTTGAGGATCTCTCCCCGGCGAACCAGGATCCATACGATCATAATACTTGTAAGTGCCATCGTGCCGCTGACGGCAAGGCCGTATGCCTGGGTGAGGTTGCTGGATGACTTAAAGACAATGATAATGAAAAGCACGGCACACAACAGCATCCAGTTTACGATATCGATATAGATCTGGGACCGTAGCAGGGCAGAGGTATATTCTATCCGCAGCAGCGGCATGATCCGTGTCGTAATCCCCTGGTATATAATAGAGAAAATCCCGGAGATCATCGCCTGTGATGCGATGATTGTTGCGATAATACTGAGGAGCAGGAACGGGATATACAGGAATTTTGCTTCAGAGAATATCATCTCAAAAAGAATATTATGGGCACCCGGATGCTCCATGAGAAACGCGCCCTGCCCGAGATAATTAATCGCAAGTGCAATAAAAACCAGGTACCATGCGCGGATAATTGGTTCTCTGCCCAGATGTCCCATATCGGCATATAGTGCCTCACCGCCCGTTGCGCAGAGGATGACTGACGAGAGGATCAAAAACCCTTCGATGCCGTGCGAGGTCAGGTAGTTGATACCATACATGGGATTCACCGCGAAGATCACCTGTGGTGCGTAAAAAAGAGAGAACAGCCCCGACACTGCGAGAACCGTAAACCAGATGACCATCACCGGGCCAAATGCCCATGCCACCCGCTCTGAACCTCGTGCCTGGATCGCAAAAAGACCAATTGCAATAACAGCCGCAATCAGCATAAGAATGACCTGTGCGGTATTTTCAAAACCCGGGATCAGGAGAATACCTTCGACAGCCGAAAGAATACTGATCGCCGGGGTGATCACCCCGTCACCAATGAAAAGCGATATTCCCACAATGGCAAGGAGAGAGATAAATGCCACCTGGTTACCGGATTTCAATAAGGGGAGCAGGATCTCCTTGAGCACGATCGTTCCCCCCTCACCTTTTTTACCCAGGTGCATCGCAAGGAACGTATATTCAACGGTAACAAGGATGGTAAGCGTCCAGATAATCAGGGAAAGCATACCCATAATATTCTGCGGAGTGGGGGGGATTAAGAGAAAGATGGCGGTAAAGGTGTAAATCGGACTGGTCCCGATATCCCCAAATACGAGCCCCATCGATTTGACGATGCCGGGCATCGCAAAATAATCCCTTAACATTGCTGATTACGCGTGGTAAGATATAGGGTATATTGTTTTCCTTTTTTAACCCCAGAACATGTCGTTACGGGCAACTATCTGCCTGACTCCCGTCCTGGTTGACCGGCATTTTCCGTTCATTTACCCATATACGGTAACTTGTCATAAGAATCACGATAATAAGCGGGCCCAGCACAAAACCGGCCAGTCCCATGGTCAGCAGTCCCGCCGATGATCCCGATAAACATGATGACCGGATGGATCTTTGCCCGTCTCCCCACCAGTTCCGGGCGGATGAAGATTTCCGGAAGACAGGAAACAACCAGGTATCCCAGGATAAAGAGGATGATGACCCCTCTCATGTCGTTTATGGAAAAAGAGTATGCCCCGATCAGGATGAAAGCGACGGAGGAACCTAGGACGGGGACGAGTTCACAAAATGCCGCAAGAAATGAATAAAACAGAATGTTCCCGTACCCGAGAAGGTAAAATACCGGCAGGGAAATAAAAAAGGTCAGGGCCGCAATCGCAATCTGGACCACATAAATTGCATACAGGACATCGACGGTAACCGGAGAGAGCTGCTCTGCGTAACTTTTGATGGATTTTGGTAACCGGACCATAATTCTTTCTTTGAGTTCCTCCCCATGAAGGAGGAGAATAAAAAAAGAGAAGAAAAAAATAAACATTTTAAAAGCAATCGTGGGAATATTACCGAGAATCGTAGTCCAGTAATTGAGAAACAATGCATCCCCTTCAGAAAAGAGAAAGGCAAAATGTGATTTGTTGAGCGGAAGGCCAAACAAGGTCGGATTTGAAGATGGGTTGCCAAGCCATGCCCCGATAGTGGTGAACACGCTGGCGAGTGTTCCGGTATTTGCCTGCAGAATGCTGATCGTGGCGAAGGCAAATCCGGCAAACACAAGGAAAACCCCGATGGTCACGAGGGAGGCAGAAAGAACCCGATTTGTTTTTTTTGAGAGGATGTGATGTACCGGGATCAGGATAACGGCAAGGGATGCGCCCAGCAGCACCATATCCATCACCGACCAGAATGCGACGAGGGTGACAAGGCTGATGATTACGATGAGAAGAAACGGGTACATTTCCCCGGTGAATCTTGCCATGGATGAGTATATGTTGTGCTGGTGCGGTATGAAAATATCGGGAGAGGGTTTTGCAGGCAGTCCTGCAGTGCAATTATTTTCAATCTCACTTCCAGGGTAAATAAACCGGTTCCTGTCCGGCATTAATGGATCGTGGTGCGATGCTGATGAGATGTCCCTGATCGTGCAAGATAAGTGTTGCGTGTTACAAAAGAGGTTCTCTCCAGTGTCATTTTTTATGTGGTCATCACAGATAATGACGAACCAGACTGCATTTTTTAAGTTTTTACCTCATGAGTGGATAGTTTCCTCTGGCTTTGGTATAACATGGCAAACCGCACAACGAGGGGATAAAAACCCATAACAATATAGAATGACCAATCATCTTGTTTATCAGATGAAACGTCTCGACCACCTCGCCATGATTGCGCACGATGTGGGGCATATCTTCAGGTTTCTCGGGCTGGTGTCCCTTGTGCCCTTCATTGTTCTCGTGATATTCCACGAATGGAATCTTATTCTCCCCATGGCGGCTGTACCGGTGACGTTTCTGCTATTGTGGCGTTTTATCCTGCTCATCCCGAAAAAGGATTTCGAACCCCCGCTTTCGACAACACTGGTCGCTGTTTCGATCTCATGGGTCATGATCGCGCTCATCGGTGCATTGCCCTTCATGCTGGCGATGCATATGTCCTATACTGACAGCATCTTTGAAGCGATGGCCGGCTGGACGGGAACGGCATTCTCCATGATCCCGTCTCTTGACGACACACCAAATACCCTCCTCTTCTGGCGGTCGCTTATGCAGTGGATAGGCGGGATCGGGATCATCGCAGTAGGCATCTCAATGCGCCGAAAGACCCGGCTTTCGCTCTTCCGGCTTTTCCGATCTGAGGGAAAACCTGAAGATTTAATGTCCAATGCGCAGTCCACCAGCTGGAGAATGTGGAAGATCTATCTCTTTCTCACCGCTGTTTTTACCGGGCTTGTCATGCTTGCAGGAATCCCCCTCTGGGATTCGGTCAATCTGGTGATGGCTGGCATTTCCACGGGAGGATTTACCCTGCACAGTGCCGGAATTTCCTATTACCATAACCCGCTGCTTGAGATACTGCTCATTCCGGTGATGATCGCCGGCGCACTCCCGTTCAAGGTATTTTTCCTGATGTATCGAGGGAAGCTACCCGATATGTTTCATGATACTATCGTCAGGCTCATGCTATTTCTCATGCTTGCGGGATCGCTGTTTATCTCTCTTGATCTCTATATTTTTGGCGATATCTCGCTTGCGACTGCATTTAGGGAGGGTGTGTTCTGTGCAGTCTCTGCCATGTCCACCTGCGGGTTCCAGAATTCCAACCTCCACTTCTGGGCAACTATTCCTTTGGCTATTCTTTCCATGATGATATTTATTGGCGGGGCGATGGGAAGTGCGGCCGGGGGAATTAAAGTAAACCGGGTGGCGTTGGCATATGACGGAGTTAAATGGTGGTTCCGGCGGTTTTTTGTGAGCAGCCGGGTGATGGTTCCGTTCCGGTTTGAGGGAAAACGGCTTTCAAAGGAGATCTCCGAGCTGGAAATTTCCCGCAACCTGTTGGTAATTGCACTGTACGTGATCACTATCTTTAGTGCGACTATTGTCTGCCTGCACCTGTATATTACCTCATTCCATCTGGATGAAGTGGTCTTTGAGATCGTATCCGCACTGAGTAATACCGGCATGAGCGTTGGATTCATGACCGCCTCAAGCCCGGTCATGATCAAATGGATCTTTATTCTGTTGATGTGGCTTGGGAGAATGGAGATTGTTCCCGTTGTTATCCTTGCAATAGGAATATACAAGGGTGTTGAATCGGAACTCGCAAAAGAAGTCCCTGTGCAGTCATCGTAAAAATATGATCCTCTCTGATGTTTGTGTGTAACTCAGGTCAGCGCAGTTTTTTAATCGGTGCAACAACAGCACCGGAGAAAACCTCTTTTGTAACACGCAACCCTCCTCTTGCGCCATCAGTCTCTCAAGGGGGATGGGGCTCAAGAGCGATAATCACCGGAACCAAACCATCGCAACCGGGAGGTGCCACAGTGTCAGGGGTGAATGCAAGGATTGCCGGAGCCCCCGGGGAGCGTTATGGCAATTAAAATTTTGAGGATTTCTCCAGAGCAAAAAAAAATAATCATTTATTTTACTGTACCGGGAACAGTTCCTTTTTGCCGGGAATATACAGTGCTGCTGAATACTCTTCAATAAAATCTGTATCCACCAGCAGATCGATGTAGACCATTTTTTTAGCCACAGTTTCTGCAATAACGCGGTAATTGCAGGATACAAGCGTGGCATACGCACCGGAGAGCGAACCGTTGCCAATCGGATGAAATACCGCATGGGGAAAAGCCGGTAGTATCCCGAACCGAACCGCATTTCCCATATCCGTATATGCGCCGAATGCTCCGGCAAGATATACATGACGAATGTCGGCGATCGTGAGTTTGTATTTCTTCAACAGGACACCGATCGCCCCGCATGCAGCGGCTTTTGAGTCCATAAGATAATCAATATCCCGCTGGGTGATGACCAGATCATGACCTGTTGCTGTTCTGCCTGCCGGGACAAGCACATATTCCAGACCTTCGGACCCGTGGCGAACATGGGGGTGATCCCTATTCAGCTTCCCGGCAAAATCAAGAATGCCTGCTGCAACCATCCCCGCCCCGGCATCGATAATGCCAGACCCGCAGATCCCCCGGGGCAGGTCGCTCCCGATGATGGTAAGTGTTACTTCTGATGTTGACGGATCGATGCGGACATGTTCGATTGCACCTTTGCTCGCCCGCATTCCACAGGTAATTCCCGCGCCTTCAAATGCCGGCCCGGATGCGCAGGAAACCGACGCCATCCAGTCCTTGTTTCCCAAAATGATCTCGCCGTTTGTGCCAAGATCGACAAGGAGGGAGAGTTCCGGCGACGTGTACATTCCGGAGGCTAATACATCACCAATCGCGTCGCCCCCGACAAACCGGCTGACATTGGGGAGACAGTATACCCGGACATCCGGGTTGAGGGAAAAACCCGCGGTATGTGCAGGGACACTCACCGGGATACGCGTGATATCGGCGTTTGCCATTTCAAGATAATGCGGGTCAATACCCAGAAACAGGTGATGCATCACCGTATTTCCGGCAATACACATATCCACAATGTCGGTTTTCTGAATTCCGGCACAGGAGACAATGTCAGAAATAACCGTATCAATACTGTCAACAGCTGCCTGGCGGAGTGCCGCCTGCGAATCAGGTGAATCGGCAAAACCGATGCGGGTGATCAGTTCTTCCCCATACGTGATCTGGCGGTTGAGTGTAGATCCGGTTTCCAGTATCATACCGCTAACCAGATTCACAAGGCAACCGACAACCGTTGTTGTGCCGAGATCGATGGCAATACCGTAGATTGGGCGGGCTGCAGACACGGGTTCAACTGCGATAATCTCGGGAGGAGTCTGCACAGATGAGAGCGTCGCAAGAAGCGGTTCCGTTGATGCGTGAAAGATCCGGTACAGAGAATCCCTGACACGTGGCCGGGTGCCCGAATAACCACCCAGCCGGATAGAGAATGACGCACCCGGTAATCCGTCTGATGACAGGATATCGACACGATACCGGCGGACACAGGGGGATATCGTTTCGATCTTCATATCCGCTGAAAGCAGGATCCGGGGGGAATCGATCCGGCTCTCCACGGGAATGGTGAATTCCGCATCTTCAGTGAGCGTGACCTGGCAGGCGCAATAATAACCCTGTGCCATCTCCTCCGGAGTGAGATGCGATGCCTCCATCTGGGGCAGCGAGGTACAGGCACCTTTAGTAAGAATAACCCTGCACTTGCGGCACAACCCTTTCCCACCGCAGACACTTTCAATTGCAACACCTGCGGTCCGGAGGGCTTCCAGAAGCGGTGTGCCAACCGGTACGGTCAGCACCTTGTTCATCGGCTGGAAAATTACCCGCAGGGAAGGTTTTTGCATGGAGACTACTCGTTTACAGCGTGAAGTTTAGGGTGTCAGTTGTCCGGCACCCTGTGCCTGGTTTTTTAGTATCGGATTGTTGACTTATCGCTCTTTTGGCGGCCAGTACGTTTTTAAGAACCCTGCGAGACCTGACGAATCCTTCGGGCCGACCAATACCCGCCAGCCACTCGCCTCTTCGGTCTCACCGCTCAAACGGGCGGCAAGCCCCGGAATGATGAGCCAGCGGTGATCGACAAGATCCGTGACATGGTTGTCTTTTAATGCCATTGCCATGGAATCAGCGGTCAGGTACCGCCCGGCTACTGCACTCTCCACGCTGTTTCCCCCGGTATCCACAACTATCAGGTAACAGTCAATATTTGCGGATTTGATATCGCTTTCAACGGTAAAGTAGGTGAGCGCATAGTTGGTCGTGATGAGGACCGGGGCATTTTTATCAGGCGTTCCAAATGTCCGGATACCGGTATCGACCGAGACCGGTTTCCTGGGGTCGGTATAGGTGTTGAACCGCCAGATCAGCTGGGGCAGGAGCACCCACCCCTCCATGCTGTGCAGGATCAGGAGATCAGCATACCGTGAGATCAGCATCGAGGTGATGCAGGCTTCCTTCCACTGGATCAGTTCGCGGGAAAGTTCCGGGGAAAGCCATGCGGTAATCGGGGTGCCGAGCAACGGGTATCCCAATAGTTCGTCGTGCTGCTGGAAGACCGCCCGGCGGATCTGGGAGAAATTATGGATCGTTCCGGCAAGGTTGGGTTCGACCGATGTGCCCGGGTCGAGCACGATATCGGTTACCCCGTATTCGTTTAAGGTTTTTGTCAGCGAGCGCAAAGCCGAGATATCATACGGTGCTGATACAACAAGCGGACAGCGATACCGCAGGGCAAGCTCAGCCATGTCCTTCCAGTTGTCCTTTGTTGCGGCATATAACAGCGGGCGCCGGTCCTTGCTATGCGCAAGTCCTGCAGCCATGATTGCTGCATCATAGGTGCAGAGAATAAGCGGAAGATCAGTCTGTGCGGCAACCGCATTTACGGCAGAGGCAAATGTTGCCGGATCATGCTGGGTCGAACGGATGGCAATCGCATCCAGCCGGAGTTCCCGCCCGATATAATTGTAGGCAAAGTTCCCGATAGCCCGCACCCGCTCATCGCGTTCGGAATCGGACAGGTCATCAGATACGTCCAGAGCAATCGGTGTCGGGTTATGGTAGGTAAATTCGTGGCGGTAAAGTACATACTTTCCCCCGATCTTAATCGCCCGGTCACCCGTGCCGACTATCACGGTTTTTACCGGCGGTGCCATGAGACGGAGCAGTTTCTCGTAACTGGTCCGGTATTCCTCCTTTGCCACCGGCGGACAGTTGTCCACGTTGAGTTCGCCATTTACAACACGGGTGGCAAACGCCATGCAGTTTGCTTCACCGCATTCCCGGCAATTCGTCTTGGGGAGGAGTTTGTAGACATCGATCGGGCTGATCTCCTTGATGTTCTTTTTTGGTTCCCGTTCTGACATTTTTTTCTCCCCGTTTTTAGATCTTCATCGTTGCCCAGTGCAACAGCTGGTCCGGAACCGTGTTCTCGTTCTGGGTCAGCATATTGACAGTATCTTTGCAGGTCCTGATAGCGGCGGGGTGCATCATCATGAAAATATCCACCCCGGCAAGCAGCAGCGTAAGTGCATTGATGGTCTCCCAGAGCGGTCCCCGGAGCTCCCGTGGACCGTACTTGGGATCCATCTGCATCCATGCTTCACGTGCCGCCCATGCATTGGTGGATGCCGATATCGTCGGATGCTGGAGTTCCTGATCGCCCATGAGTGCCGCATACCGGGCACGTTCATGGATGGTAAAGGAATATTCAAGCCCGTAGCCGAGTGCAACTGTCGTTAGATCCATGACGATATCTTCCGGTGGCAGGTACTGGTACAGCCGCCGGTTCAGTTCCTTTGCCTTGTTCAGCTCAAGACCGGTGAACCCGAGCACCGCATGGCCATGCTCTTTTGCGGCTTTGGTTACCGTTTCAAGAGTCTTTGCCTCGGTCATATCAAGCGTTACAGAGTTCAGCAACAGCCGTTCTCCATCAGCGATCTCTGCGACTTCCTTAAAGACAAGCGCGTCCTTGTGCGGATCACCACAGCCCCCAATGATGAGGGGAACATCCACGGCCTGGAGCACTGCTTCAACTGTGCGTGCAGCATCGCGGGGGGATGCATCCTTGATCAGGGGATCGGTGGACATGAGATGAACCGTGACCATGTCAGCCCCGTACTTCCTGACATTCATCCGTGCCCATTCTGCCGGGTCCCCCATCACATCTTTTACACCGGATTTCAGGACTTTTGGAAGCGCTACTTCCATATCAAAGACGTCGAGTGCAAACACCGGCGGGTGTTTCGGTGGCTTGTCCGCATAGACAAATGGCGGGGAATCCGCACCCCCGATAACCAGTGACCGTCCCCGGCTTCCCCCCTCGCTCCGCGTTGCTCCAAGCCTGACTTCATGGATACGGCCCGGGAACTCTTCTGTCGGCAGGGAAAACGGTGCGGGTATCAATGAGCTGGGTTTAATTTTTTCAAGTGCCGGCAAAACGGCTGATGCCGGCGACGAGCCAGTGGGAATCCAGAGTTCAAGATCCCCGATATCCATGGTGAACCGCTCAAGTTCTACTCTCTCCACGCCGGAGAGCAGCGATAAAAGACGGGGAATGGATTCCCGGGCGACATCTGCACCTTTCCGGTTATTGTTCTCGTCTGCCACGGGTTAATCACCTGCCCCCGGCTTTTTTGGCTGGACTGGCATGATGACGACTTTGTCCGCATAAATTCGTGCGTTTTTGAATATGATCTTGAATCCTCCCGCTGTCAGGGGGAAATCGCCACCGGAGAATACCTGCACCGCACCGGTATGTTCGCCGGCAGCAGTATCCTCTTCAGTTTTCCAGCGTTCAATGACCGGATGAGTATTTTTGATGAGGAAATCCCTCAGCTCGCTGACCGTTTTTACCTCTTTTTCTGTCGCAATTTTATCGACAAGTGAGGATGGGATGAACGCTTTTACCAGTTCTTTTAATTCCGATGGCATCCACGCAATCCGGGCATATCCCCCGTCAGCTGACAAAAATTTTGGTGATCGCATGTACTCAAGCGAAATGCCATGAAACCCGTCAACCTGCCTTCCCCCGGCAGTGGAATCCGCCATCGTCGAGAATGCCAGACCGTTGACCGTGACTATCCCGGTATCCCCGCATCACGATGCCAAAACCTTCCACTTCGGGGATGTAGAACGCGATGCCTTCAAAGCACCCGCAGGAGGTATGGGGATACGTGAACGCACTGTAGAGGTACACACGGCTTACCTCACCAAGAGAACGTTTCTTGGCACTTTCGTTGATACCGGCGAACTCGCCTTTTTCTGCATCAAGGCATTCGCCTTTTTCAATCGGGAAGATGGGGCCTTTTGGATCGATCCGTGCAGCTGCCCGCCCGTCAAACCAGCTGATCGCCCCGCAGTTCGCATACCGCTGAGGGGTAACCACACAGACATGACTGGGGGCAAATGACTGGCAGAGGGCGCACCCGTAGAATACATCCACATCATCATCTGTCAGCCCGCGTGCCCGGGCGTCCCGGGTTTCATACGATTGTTTTGCCTCTGCATAGACCGGCGAAATTTTTCCTGCATCGGTATAGAACGTAATCTGCATCCGCTCGATGATCGGCAGCTCATTTTTCAGGAGGTGCTCGAGCACCATACCGACATATTTCAGGGTCGTAAACCCCCGGTTATATGCTTTTTTTGAAACTCTCACCCAGATGTCGTAGCGCTGGTTGAGGTGCATGAACCCTTCGATATAATTGGTATACTCATGGATCCGGCGCTCAATCACTCCCTCGATATCCGCTTCAAGTTCTTTTCCCGCAATCTCTACGAGGATTCCAAGGGGATATTTTTTACTGGAGTCCATGTCTGCAAGATCCGGGCCGACAATGGTGATTTCCCCATCGTGAACCTGTTCAGGCGGACGTACTTTGACCAGTTCAAATTTTTCCTTGATCTCCGGGCCGCCGAGCTCGACGATACATATCGTTTTTCCGGATACGCTCCCCCACATGAACAAGCCCGACTTCACAGGGAATATTCTCAAACATGATCGATCGTTTAGTCCTCCACGTGCCCGATAATGGCCCGCAGGTTCTCAAGCCATTCCTTGACCGAAATATTGCCAAATGACCAGCTTGCGTTGGGCTGGTAGACATTGTCAAGCGTCATGGTCTTAACATGGGGTGCGAAATGCTTGAGCCCGGATAAGATCGTCCACTCCATGTAATACGGGAGCCCGGCAAAGATGGCAAGGTCATATGGCTCTTTTCCATCAATTCCTTTCCACGTGGGATCCGTCAGCCGCTGCCCGATGGCAACCGCCGGCATGATTGTGGCTTTTTTATACCCCCGTTTCAGGAGATCGCGGTTTGTATGGCCGGTGGCTATAATGGGGATATTGCCTGATCGCGCAAGTTCCAGCAGGCAATCGATCATTTTCTTATCGTCAAGGTCAATCTCTGCGGCAAGATGGCCGATAATCATTACCGGATTTTTCGCCCGTTTGATCATCGCATCTGCGACCTCGGGTTTGCTGATGACCGATGCTTTTTTTGGCCCACAGATTTCTGCAGTCTGCCATGGTTCAGTGAGTGGCATTTTGGATCACCGCTCCTTCTTTCTGACCTGTCGCGACAGGAGTGTCGGATCGGGAATCGTATTTTCTTTCCAGCCCCATGAATTAAGAATCTTAACAATCTCTTCTTTCATGGTGATGGGAACGTCAGTGAGCGTGCGCACGTAGAGCGGGATATCGTCAGGAATTGTGCCAAACTGCCGTTTGTGGAGATCGATATAATGAGTGAGTTTGATTGCCCGGCCCTTGCTGGTATCATTTGGCCGCATGCACAGTTTTGCTACCATCACCATCGCTTCCTCCTTTGTCTCAGCGGCAAAGAACAGGTGTTCCGGCACCGGGCCGACATATACCTGTTCCCCGGTCCGCCGGTCATGCACGTACCAGTCCTCATCATGGTCAGCCCGTCCCAGCAGCATCCGCCGGTATTTAGTGCCATGTGGCCCGACAACAACGGGGATCCCCAGGCGCCAGAAACCGCTCGCAATCGCTGCCGCCTTCTGGGACATCGCACCCCATGCAACCCCGACTGCCCCGACGCGGTTGTACACGTAATCGGCAATCTCCTCGTAATTGCCTCTCAGGTTGCGCTTGGCAAAAACACTGGCAATCTTTATTGCCGCCCCGGCGATATGTGCGTTGGAGACACAGGAACCGACATTGACAATGCCGCCGGCGTCAAAACTCCCCGGGAAACGTTCGTACGGTGTTTTTCCCTCTTCATCCTTGTACATCCCGACCGACATCGCGGCGCAACCGGAGGTGCAGACAATATACCGGCGCTTTGCAAATTCCACGGCCATTTCAGCAACTTCTTTTCCGCCTTTGGGATAGTTTGCACAGCCTACAAAAGCGACAACACCGGGGATTTCCCCCAGCACAAGTGGTCCGCCGACTTTACGGATCTCTACATCCTGGATTGCGCCCCGTCCGGCCCGCATCCTGAACGTCTCATCTTTGGTGGCTTTTGACGCAGAGGATACGATCATCGTATGGATCGGGATATCCTGCGGGCAGGCTTCTTCGCACCGGGCACAGCTGACGCAGTCATCATAAATGCCGGCAAGCATCGCGAGGTTCCCTTTGCCAGCGGCTTTCATGCAGTCCGGGATATGGATGTCATTGGGGCAGGCACGGCGACAGAGCTTGCACTGGGTGCATTCCTTTGCCTGTTCAATGATTTGTTCCGGGGTGAGGAGTCTCCCGAACTTCTTACGGACTGGTGCAATTTCCCGTGCCACCCGCACGGCAACTTCGCCGACCATATCGGGATTTAGCAGGAGCACCCCCCGGGTTTTCCCGGATACCAGATCCTGGACAATTCCGTCAATGGAGTCATGGGTGCGGTCCGGCAGCCCAAGGCAGTTCTTCTCAGAAGTGGCAATAAATGGCGCGTGGATGAGTTCGGATTCGTCAAGCACATCGGTGCGGATGCACTGCTCATCAACGACGATCACATCCGGAATTCCGCTCCGGATGTAGCGGAGCTGCCATGACATAGGCCCGACAATTTTTGCTTTTGCCGTATACCGGGTTATGTCAATTGATGTGCAGCAGATCCCTGTTACTTCAACCTTCTCGCTCAACCGGGTCCTGTTTAAGTAATCCACGATACTGATTGCCGGCGGCACATTATGCCCGATGACCAGAATGACCGGTTTTGTCGTATCAACCGTGCCCATACCCAGATCGACAAGATGGGCATCAGGATCGGCTTTCGGGTAGTCAAACGCCGAGATCTGGGCGAGATCGGCAACTTCCATGCCCACCTGATCCATCATCCCGGCGTGCAGGACCTTGGATTCAAAATCAAGATGATTGCCCTCCTGCCCGGTATGAGCGGCAGAGAGCAGCACGGTGATCTGGCTTTCAAGATAGTCAAGCACGGGCTCAAGATCGCCCAGTTTTTCAGGTTTCAGCCCGCAGACAAGACGAATGACCGGTGCTTCCACTTCGATCGCAAGACCGCCGGGATTTAAGGGGAACTCCCGTCCCTTCTCTTTAATCGTGTGCGTGACCAGTTCCCGGGCGTGGCTGATATGGGTTGCGGCACCGATACATGCCGCCAGTAAAACAATGCGGGACTGCTGTGCCGGCATCTGGATACCGCATGCGCCCTTTTTTGTCCCGGTCAGGTCGCATTTTCCATAGGTGCACAAGCAGCAGAGATCGCAAAAAGGGAGATAAAACGGCTGGTACCGCGCGAGAAGGCGTTTATCCCATTCGCGCAGTGATGTAATTGTCGGAAACGGCGTGGGGCCCTGGGGTTCGGCCCATTTTTCGCGGGAAATATTTCCAACGGAAATCTCCAGATCTTTGATAAATCCGATATCGGACTGCAATTCTTTTATCCTGAGATTGATGCCCTTATCCGTCACGTGCTCCACAACCGACGTTTTTTGCTGTATGCTGTTCCTAGTAGTACAAAATCCTTTTATAACATAACCTTATCCCTGTTAAATCACTCGGTTTATACCGGCGAGAACGTTTCCTGAACTGATACGTCATTTCCGGTATCCTGCCCGTGCGAGAAGGCTTTTGACTGAACAGTATGCAGGAGAATCATCCGGGCAATCCAGGAGCGATTTCCCGGCGATGACCCGTTCCTGCACCCCGGGGTCAAAACAAATCTTTCCGAGGTAGGGTTGTCCGGTCTTTTCCTGCACGATCGGTTCCAGTTCCTCCGGGAACAGGCACCCTCCTACGACGTAAAAATGATCATAGGCGATGCCGACTTCCTGCGTAATCCGGTGCGCCCGTTTTACATGCTCAAAGGATTTATGTGATGGACCCATCACGTCAAAGATGTCATTGACCTGTGTGGTGATTTTCCGGTTCAGGTGTTCGAGTCCGGCAGGCGAATCGATCAGCACGTACCGGTAATTTTTTGTGAGTGTGGCAAGGGCAGCTTTTAAGGCTGCATCCGGAAGGCAGTAGCACCCTTCAATCCATTTTGTGCCAACCGCGATGAGGTCAAATGCATCGCCTTCGTATAATCCCCGCTCAAGCACGATAGACTCGATCCGTTTTGACGGCGGTATGCCGATGGTGGTACCGCCTTTCTGGATGAACGTCTCTGTTAAGAGTTCTGCAATGGTGTTGACACCTTCCCGTTCCAAATCCACGCCGACCATTTCGGCAAGGTTCTGGTCCGGGTCGACATCGACCAGAAGGAGCGGGGCATCATCATGAGAAATGAAAAATTTTGTCATCATCGCGACAAAACTTGTCTTGCCGGTTCCTCCCCGCCCCATCGTGACCAGTGTTTTCATATTCGCTTCTCCCGTTTCTTTTGCGTCTTTATTATCCTGATAGATTGTGCAGTATCATCTGACAAATCCCTTCGATTGCACGAAACGCCGGCATGCCTTCAAGCGCCATGATGGGACTGCCGGCAATACCTGCCCGGACGACCGCAGGATCGAAGGGTATGACACCCAAAACGTCCAACTGGTGTTCCCGTGCGAATGACCGTCACAAGCGTGTCCTCATCAGGGTTTGCGATCCGGTTTCCGACCAGTTCCACCCGGTGGATGCCTGCGTCCTGTGCCATACGGGCAATGGTTGCGGCGACGGACAACGATTTTTTGTTGGCATCGGTGACGACAATCATCATATCCACCTGTTCTGCCGTGCCCCGTCCAAGGTGTTCAATACCCGCTTCCATATCCATCACAACGGCATCATCCCGATCGACGACAAGATGGCGGATCAAAGCCCGGGTAACGCTGTTTGCCGGGCAGGTGCACCCGGAGCCCATGGATTTCACCGTTCCCATGACAAGAAGGTAAACGCCCGATGATGTCGAAACGGCAAAATCCCGTATGATATCATCGACTGAGAAGTTCAGGTTATACACCCCGGGAAAACTGGTACCGGTCTTTTTTTGGATGAGTGTTTCATTTTCTGAGATCGGGATAATTGCATTGGTTTCCGCAGGTAAGAGCCCCAGCGAGAGTGCCAGGTTTGGCGATGGATCGGCATCGATCGCAATGGTTGTCAATCCCCCCCGGACAAATGACCATGCCAGTCCGCTTGCAATAAGGGTCTTTCCGACGCCGCCTTTTCCCGCGATGGCGATTTTCATAACCTAAAAAAACCTTCCTTCAGCATGAAATGAGGGTGCCATTGTATATAAGCTGGGTGACAATTGGCAAATTAAAAAAAGAACGCCACTGGAAGAACCTCTTTTATAACACGCAGCCCCCCCTCTTGCGCCACCAGTCCCCCAAGGGGGACAGGGCGCAGTGTGATGATGCCTGAATAGGAAATACTGCACTATCGCAACCAGGAGGTGCCATAGCGGTGGGGGCGAAGGCAAGGATTGCCGCAGCCCAAAAGAGCGTAATGGCAATTTAATTTTAGGATTTTTACAGGGTCCAAAGAATATAATCTTTTTTTTACTCCGGTATTTGAGGTGGCAGGTTCTTCTTCTGGAAATATGCAGACAGGAGTCCCCAGATAAGTGCAAGGACGGTAACCAATGAAACAAGCAGGACAAGCAGGAGCAGGATATTCATGTTGTCCTTAACAACCGGCATGGTGCCAAAATAATATCCTGCAAGGACGACCACCAGCGTCCATGATATTCCTCCCAACACATTGTAGAACAAAAATCTCCGGTACTGCATCGCCCCGACACCGGCCAGGAACGGCGCAAATGTTCGGACAACCGGCACGAACCGGGCGATAAAGATCGTCAGGCCGCCATATTTTTCATAAAATCCGTACGTGCGGTCAAGATATTCTTTTTTTATGAGGGTCGGGAACCGTTTCTGGAAAACATGCAGGCCGATATAATTCCCAATCCCGTAATTGACCGTGTCTCCGATTATCGCCCCCACGATAAAAGCAACAACAAGCAGCTGGAGATCCAGTATACCGGCGGCAGCGGCTGCCCCTGCGACAAAAAGCAGCGAATCACCGGGAAGAAACGGTGTGATCACAAATCCGGTCTCTAAAAAGATAATAAAAAACAGGATAAGGTAGGTCCAGATACCATATTCGTGCACTATCGCGCCGAGGTGCCTGTCCATGTGAAGGACAATGGTTAGGACCGTCTCAATCATGTGTCATAGATCTATAACGGAAATGCTATATCAACATGAGTTATGTTACCGATTTGCCTGCCGAGAACTAAATCGGCAACCGGAATCAGGACCGGACAGGTAACCTATATTGGTGAAAAACCCTACCATTCACTGATACGGTTACAGGTTATCCTTTAAGGTCGGTTAAAAATGCAAAGTGATATTTTTCCCTCAATAAAACTTCTGGTTGTTGCGGTAAGCATTCTTGCGATCCTTGTTGCCCCGGCATATGCGTTTACTGCGCAGTCGCTTGATATCACCATTGATAAAAACGGGGACGCTCTTATGGTCTTCCGTTTCACGCTTGACGGTGCACTGGAAAATGCCCTCCCGCAGTCTGTCCTGGAAGATGAGCTCAAAAAAGGACTGACAACGGATGCTGATCCTCCGGTTATTCTCTCGTTTGACAAGTCTGGCGTATCCATGCTTATGAAAAAATTTGCGGTCATCAATGATGTTCCCACGGGCATGGAATACCAAACCACGCCAATGGATTTCAAAAAAGCGGAGATCGCTTTAAAAAATTCCGCAGTCAGTGCTGTTATATCAGCAGATTTTTCACCAAAGTCAATCGTCGTCACCTTCCCGGATGGGTACTCACGGACACTTGCCGATTCCTCTGTTCTGCCATCACTTATCCATATCGTGGCCGATCCCAATAAACCCGTGCCGGCATCAACGATATCCCCCGATGGCTCCCTGTCCCTTTCTTCCACTCCCGGTAATGCACTTGTCTATATCGATTCCGTCTATGCCGGAAATACGCCCTCGGTTTTTTCGGATATTGTTCCGGGAGAACACCAGGTAAGACTGGAACTGGATGGTTTTATCCCGGTTACTAAGAACGTTACGGTGCAATCCGGGAATATTACGACCGATAATGAAGTGCTCACTCCGGTAACTCCCACGCCGGCACAACAGTTACCGGGCTTTGAAAGTTCCTTTGCAGGTATTGCCCTTGTCATGAGTGGTATCATGGTTCTGCACCGGCGCAGGGCCTGGTAGATCGCCGTCGGGTTACAAAAATAGCCGGATTAACCCTATTTTTATTCCGGTTGCCGGGGATTTTACAAAAATACCGATGACTTCTGCCCGTTGTAGTTTCTTTCCCCGCACAGGCATTGTCCAGCGCTGCGTAGTAAGACTGGACGGGGTAAATCCTGAGAACAATCCTGTTGTTTCCGGCTCGGAAAAATAATGCGTGAGAATGCCGGCATTGCGTTCGAAGGTGTCCGGCTCTACCGGCCGACCGGTTCCGGCCCGGAAATCTTCTGTCGAAAATTCCCGGAAAAACAGGCAGCCGCCATACCGGAGCACACGCCATGCTTCTCGCACACTGCGCTCACGGTCCTGTATCTTCATATGCCCGATTACATGGAACGCAATCACCGCATCAAATGCGTTTGCAGTAAACGGAAGATCCCGTGCATCTGCGATAAGAACCTGCCCCCGTGTGTGAGCAGACTCAGAACCCTGGGTCAACCGGGCTGCGTGCTTTGAAAAATCGATGCCGATAACATCATTTCCCTGGGTCTGCATTGCACAGAACGTTTTTCCGGTCCCACAGCCCAGTTCGAGAACACGGGAATCCGCCGGCAGTTCCGGCATCGTGTAACCGGCACCTCCCCAGAGCCGTCCCCGGCGAAGGTAATCGGCATTCCATGGGGCCGCATCATCGGATCTTATCGGGCTGGATGTCACGCAGAATACCGTTTGGGGAGCAGGAAGATAATGCCATGGCATCGCGGTACATACCAGCAGAATTGCCTGTTGTGACGACAAAACCTCGAAACCAAAGAGGTATTATAACAGAAACAGGGATATTTTATAACGATGATGCGATCATCCCGGCCTGACAGTTTTTGCCTGCATGCCACGTATTTTTCCATCATGGCGTTGGAGATCTGATGACATTTGTTCTCTGTCATACGTTAACGGGCACCGACCGGAATCATCGCACACATACCTATCTTGTCGACCTTGGCTATACAATTGAGATCCAGCAGGTGATGGAATACCGGCATGATGTGTGTGAGAGCATTGTGCTTGGCCCGCCGTATTCCAAAACCCGGTTTTTTGAGATAAGTATCACCGTTTCAAAAAAACGAAAGGATTCCGGAATCAAGGATCTTGAAGTGTATCCGGTGACGGCAAAGAAAAATCCGGATTTCCGTATCTGGGGCTTCTGCATCCGTTCCGGGAAATGGACAATAACCGAAAGAATGTTCCGAAGAGGAGCGACAACTGCAATCCAGTGGATTTATACAGATGATTTTAACATTTTTGCCATAACCCAGGATCAGGACGAACCGGAACTGGTTGCAGGGCAGGTTATTGAAAAAATTGAAGATATTGCCCGGTCTATCAAATCGCAATCCCCGGTTGTATCGCATGCAGAAAACAAGCAGATGAACCGTGATGCATTCAACAGGTTCCTTGAAAAACAACGGTGGACCGACCGCATAACATTCCCTCTTTTGCGCGATGAAGACGATGATACCGGCGCACACTGGCAGATACAGGAGGATATTCTCAAAGATTTTGTCGTGGACGGCTCCCGGCTGGATTTTTTTGAAGGCCCTGCCACCTGCAAGGCAAACATCAGTATCCCGCAAAATGCCGATATTTCTCTTCGGTGTGTTGATATGGAAGATGCTAATGACATCAGCTGGCTTTTTGAATAACCAGGTAGCTCTCTTTTCCCTGTCTAAAAAATCTGCATTCAGCCAGACGATATCACGAACAGATCTTAAGAACCAGAATGAGAATCAGTCTATCGTAGGCTGGTTATAGGTCTGGCCGATTGCATCTGTTACCGGGTAAGCGGGGGGTTTTTTGTTTACGGTTTCATTTTACAACGGATAATAATTTTTAAGACACTCACTCTGATGAAATATCACCCATGTATCCATGCGAACCGGATAAGTATTTTCCTTGCTATCTTAAAAAAAAATATTTTTACGGCACTGGAGAAAACCTCTTTTGTAACACGCAGCCCCCCCTCTTTGCGCCACCTGTCCCCCAAGGGGGACGGGGATCCAGTGCGATGATACCAGAACCAAACTATCGCAACCGTGGGTGCCACAGCGGCGGGGGCGAGGGAGGGATTGCCGGAGCCTCCGGGGAGCGTTATGGCAATTAAAATTTTGAGGATTTCTCCTGAACATTTTTTGCCGCAAACCAAAAGAAAAGGGAACAGAGATACATAATGCACAGCAATATCAGTACTACGAAATGGCATTGATGAATACGGAGGGATAAGATATGCTTGATATCAGGTTTGTACGGGCAAATCCGGATACGGTAAAAGCCGATCTCAAAAAACGCAACGATCTTCTCAAAATCCCATGGGTGGACGAGATTTTACAAAAAGATGCCCGCTCCCGGGAACTCAAAGGCCAGACTGACGAACTGCGCCGCCGCCGCAACGTAATATCCCGCGAGATTAATGAAGCGCGAAAAGCCGGCAACGATACAGCGGCGCTTATGGTGGAAGCAGCAAACCTGCCCCAGAAAATCCGGGAAAACGATGCAGAACAGGAAGAGATCAGCACAACGATACATTCGTACCTGATGCGGCTCCCCAATATCCTGCACGACAGTGTTCCCCGGGGAAAGGATGATACAGAGAACGTGGAGTTCAAACGGGTGGGAACACCCCGCACGTTTGATTTCGAACTGAAAAACCATGGGCAGCTTGCCGCGGACCGGGGCTGGGCTGATTTTGAGCGGGCAGCAAAAATTTCCGGTGCGGGATTCTATTTCCTGAAAGGAAACCTTGTGCTGCTGGATCTTGCCTTGCAGCGGTTTACTATCGATCTGCTGGCAAAGAAGGGGTTCATACCGGTCATCCCCCCGTTTATGATCAACCGGTCGTCCTACGAAGGGGTGACCGATCTCGACGACTTTGAAAAAGTCATGTACAAGATTGACGGAGACGATACGTACCTGATTGCGACAAGCGAGCACCCGATTGGGGCGATGTACCAGGACGAGATATTTGAGGAAAAAGATCTGCCTCTCCGGCTTGCCGGGGTCTCACCCTGTTTCCGGAGGGAGATCGGGTCGCATGGTCTGGATACCAAGGGCCTTTTCAGGGTGCACCAGTTCAGCAAAGTGGAGCAGTTTGTCTTCTGCAAACCGGAAGATTCATGGCAGATCCACGAAGAACTGCTGGCAAATGCCGAAGAAGTCTTCCAGAGTCTTTGTCTTCCGTATCATGTCGTGAATATCTGCACCGGGGATATCGGCACCGTCGCGGCGAAAAAATATGATATCGAAGTATGGATGCCCCGCGAGAATGCGTATAAGGAAGTCGTGTCCTGTTCCAACTGCACGACATACCAGTCAGTCAGTCTCAATATCCGGGTGCGGGACAAGGAGAATTTCGAATCCAAACAGTATCTCCATACTTTAAATTCAACCGCGATCGCAACATCGAGAGCAATACGTGCCATCCTTGAAAATAACCAGCAGGAAGATGGTTCAGTTGAAGTTCCGGTCGTTCTCCGGCCGTACATGAATGATCTGGAATATCTCTGATCTTTTTTTCAAACGCACTTTTAAAACAAATACTTATTTGCAGAAGATAACGCACACTATAGTATAGAAGGTGGTACTATGGGCTATACCGATCTCTACAGCGATGAGTCAGTCATCCTGGAAACAAAAAATGTCAAAGTAAAATCCATCTCCTTTGACGCAATACTGACAACCAAGCGGCTGCTTCTTGTCGATAACAAGAAAAATGTCATCCCCCAGCAGAACATCCAGCTTGCTACCATACGAAATGTCGAAACCGGGGAGAATGCAATACGGGACGCGATTGTAACCCTCTCTATCAGTACAGAAACCGGTAAAACCCGGCAGATGATTATCACGTTCTCGCGCGAGACAGGAGAGCGAAAACGCGAATGCGAGGAATGGGCAGCGATGCTTAGAGAGCGCATCGCACAGTTACAGCCAAAGGAGGCAAAACCTGCAGAACCCACACCGGAAATTACCGCCGCGCAGAAATACGGGACACCTGCTCCGTCTGCTATCGGTGTCGCAAACACGTCAGGAAAAAAGAAGATTGAAATTTCCCGGCCCATCAAGAAGATTATTGAGAAAAGCCCGGTCTATCCCCAGCCCATAGAGACTACATCCCTGCCACAGGGTTCATTCTGCCCCCGGTGCGGTAACCGGGTTCCCCTGGAATCAACATTCTGCAACCGTTGCGGAACAAAAATTCCCGTTCAAAGTTTGAAACCTACGGAACCCGAGCCGGTACTGGGAACTATCAGGGATCCGGTTCCGGCAATAAGTGTGCCGGGATTTGAACGCAAGGAACGCCCCCTTGAACAGATCATTCATTCCATTGAACCGCTTATCGAAGATTCGGTTCCCCGGGCGGGCTCCCTGCCGGTTATTCCGGAACCCGTTCGAGAACCTCCCGCTGGTACGCAGGCTGCGGAGATTTCCCCGGTTCCTGAAGAGCAACCAGGAAAAATTACGCCCTCTGCCATTGAACTGGCTGCCGCATCACTGATAAATGCCGCAAAGGAAGAGGCCACGAAACCAACCGAACCGGCGCCGGTTATGGAACCTGCAGTCCCGGTACCTCCGCCACTGCCACCAGTGCCGACAGCCGCAACAGCAAGAAAACCCGGACGCATTGCGATCCTGGGAATTGTCATCGTCATTCTCATTGTTCTGGGAGGTATGGTAATCTATACCCATTTCCTGCAGGGGCATACCGAAAACCCGGTAAACGTAACGATGGTTCCCACGCCAACAACCACCGTAACAACAAAGGTTCCAACGCCTGTACCCACGCAGACACCTGTTATAACGAGCGCGATAACAACGGCGCCGACTGCGGCACTCATTCCCCAATCCGGCGTCTGGATCAAGATCAGTTACCCCCAGACGTTTACCGGAACATTCGGTACACCGGGAAGCCAGATACAGATGACGGGTACAGGTGAACACTTCTACCAGATCCCGACTGTGAACGGGCCGGTTGATGCATCCATCAAAAAGACAGATGGATCTTCAGATACGCTCACTATTGAAGTGTACAAAAACGGTCAGCTGATCAAGCACGATTCAACAACGGTTCCACAAGGGACCATTGAGTTTGAAGCGGTGCTGAAAACACCCACTCCGACACCGGTTCCGACAACGATAGCAACAACGGTCATTACAACGGCACCACCCGCCACCAATACAACGGTGAATGCGACATCGACCACCTCAAAATAAAACCGAACTCTTTTTTTTTAAAATTCTTCACGTAATTGTTCCACCCTACGGCATCCCCGACTCACCTACGCAATGGCCGCGATTTTGGTATCGGTGCAACGTGGGGGGAAAATGCGCTCTGGTAGAACGTAGTGACCAGCATAAATATCTCTAAAAAAACAGGCACCGGAGAAAACCACTTTTGCAACACGCAACCCCCCCTCTTTGTGCCACCTGTCCCCCACTGGGGCGGAGCTCAAGGGCGATGATAACGGAACAGGTAATACTCCACTACTGCAACCGGGGGCGCTACCGTGGCGGGGGTGGAGGCAGGGATTGCCGGAGCCCCCGGGGAGCATTATGGCAATTAAAATTTTGAGGATTTCTCCAGAAGCCAAAAAACAGGCTGTTGCCACACCGGTTCCGGTGTGGGCTGGATAAGGTTACATATCCGGCATTTTCATGGCAATCAAGGCAGCATGGACGGCGATGAGGATATAGAGGGGGAACAGGATGGTGTAGGATAAGGACTCGCCGCCGAACCTGAGCAGCCAGAGCGTTACGGTCACATCGAGCTGAAAGATGAGGATCCCCCACCATTTTCCCAAATAGTTGTATCCCTGGCCGGGAAGGAGGAAATTCAGGAGTGCCGCGATCTTCGGGTTCTTCCGAATACGGGGTCTCCGGGAAATGCCGCGGGGAAGGTACATCAGGGGTATTCCCGCTTTTGCTGATACCAGTACCGATTTCCAGCGGACAGGTACTGTTTTCATCCGCAAGAGCGCCTATCAGGGACGGCGCAACGCTCTTATCATGGATCGCCCCGAGGAGATCGAGTGCCTTTAAGCGGATTTCAAGATCGGCGTCTTTTCGTGCGGTTTCAAGTACACTTATGGCAGATATTCCCATTTCCTTTAGTGCGCCCCATTCCTGCATGCCATAAAATAACCGGGCTTTATCAAGGGAAGTCTCCGGTTTCCACCCAATCTTTGCAAGCGCGAATGCAGCGCCATACCGGACGTACTTGTCCTTATCACCGAGAGTCTTTTTCAGCCTTGGGATCGCGCGGTCATCCCCGATCTCTCCGAGAGCAATTGCACACCCCCACCGGACTTCCGCCAACTGATCATCCAGCGCATCAAGGAGCGGGTCGACTGCCAGGGGATCTTTGATGACTGCCAGCGCTTCAATAATCCCCAGTCGCAGGGCACGGTTTCTTGTTTTTAATTTTTTCAGAACGGTTCCGATTGCAACAGGGCCTAAAGATCCCAGCGATTTTGCTGCAGCGATCTGGATCTCGAAATCATCGTTGGTGAGCGCCTGGATCAGGCCGGGAATGTCCCCCTTCTTTGTCAGCGCTGTAATATCCGGTTTTTGTTTTTTGTGTCCGAGCAAGTCCATAACTCCACCTCATAAATCCGGCATTTTGCGGGCGATATCCCAGGCATGAACGGCAAAGATTACCGATACCGGAATTGGTATGGGTATTCCGGGGATCTGCAGGAAAATCAGGAATATATAGGTCCAGATTATTTTCAATGGGAAGAGGGTGAACATCAGCAGTGTTGTCATGTAAACCTGGAAAACAAGAAACCCCCACCATTTTCCCAGGTAGTTGTATCCCAGTCCCAGGAACAGGAAGTTAAGAAAACCTGCGGCCCCGGGGCTCTTTCTCTCCCGGTACGTTTACTTAATGCCCACGGAAGATAGGGGACCGGAACCCGGCATTTTTTTGCGGCTATGAGTGCCTTCCACCGGTTCTTTTTATTGCTATCCCGGAGCATACTGCCACAGACATCCTGGGGTACCGGGAGATGCAGGTGTTCAAGTGTTTCAATTGCTTCATAGCGGACATCAGGATCGGCATCTTTTACGACCCGGGACAATGGCCCTATCGCTGCCTTGCCCAGAGGGATAATCTCCTTCCATTCATGAAGTGCTATCAGCTGCCAGGTCTTTTCTTCTGGGGTTTCCGGTTGCCAGCCAAGTTGCCGGAGGGCGACCGCTGACCCGAACCGCACATACTTATCCGGGTTCATGAGTGCGTTTCGGAGCGGGCTTGTCGCCAGAGGATCGCAAATTTCACCCAGCGCAAGGGCGCTCGCCCACTGGATTTCAGAGTGTGCATCATTCTCCAGCAGGTAGATTAACGGTCGTACTGCCCGTTTGTCTTTGATCCCGGCAAGCGCTTCTATGGCTCCCAGTTTTCCGGGAAGATCGTGTTCCAGGAGGGCATGGAGGAGGTGATCGACCGCTTCGGTTCCGAGAGTTCCCAACGCTTCGGCTGCTTTCCATTGCACGGTAAAATCCGGGTGCTGCAACAGACGGGTTAACTGCCCAATATCGTTTCTCTCCCGCAATCGTTCGATATCCGGACGAGTTACCCGAAACCCGAGAATCTGACAAACCGATTCCATAGTATCACGACCACCCTGTCTGGTACAGGGATTGCCAGATTTCCCGTAATCCGGAAAAGGTACCAGGTATTTTCATATCATCCGTAATATCAGAGACTGCACCTGCAAATGCCGCAGGAATGAGTAGCAGAACCAGAATAAAAAGAGAAACCCATAGCACCCTGAGCCTGTACCTGCACGTGATACCCCATAAAAAACGTCCTATCAGGTCAGATCGATCATTATTAGATTAATTCATGTTGGTAATAAAAAATGTTTTTATTTTAATTTAAGATGATTATACTATAACGAAAATTAAGGCCGCGTCTTCAAAAACAGTAACAATCCAATACAATTCACAATTATTATTATCTTTCTAGTATGAAATCGATAATTAATATGGCGAAGTTTGATTGCAACTGGTGCGGGAAATGCTGTGCAAGTTTTGGCGAGTTTATAAAAATCGAGCGGCAGCTCACGGAACGGGATTATTATTGCCGTTACGGTATCACAGGAGAGATTTTTCCTGTCCACGTGCAACCCGGGTTTGCCGAAGAAATTGAGGAAGAATTTACCGAGTCCAATACCGCAAATGACGGATCAGCCCGCAAAGGATGCATCTTCATGCGGAAGAATCCCGAAGGGAAAGGGTTTGCCTGTGCAATTTATCCGACCCGCCCCAATATCTGCCGGGAGTTCAAGTGCTACCGGATGCTGATTCACCACCCGGAGAGCGGTGAGATGCGGGGAAAGGTGATCGGGATCAACGAGCTCAAAACCCAGGACGAGATCCTCGCCGCAATCTGGAACGAGAAGATCGCTCACCTGCCCCACCCGTTTACTGGCAATCATGCACCTTCAGGACACAGTCCTGCATCTGGATCTCCGGCTGTCCACGGACACGACAGCCATGTACTTGCCCATATCCATGATCTGGGCCACGGCGATGACACGGAGTGGGTGTCTGCAGTGATTACCGTCCTTGCAGCCAACGGGTACCGGGGCGATCCGGTTGAGTAAAGGTACTTTTTCTGTCGCTGGCAAAGATGTCATTCATGACAGGAAATCGGGTTGCATAAATGAACAGGTGATTGTATTTCAACGCTCATTTCAGTAAAAAAATACCTGTACCGGGTTATGGAGGAATCCCCGGAAGGGAACGGGGCTGCCCTGCATTTCAGTTACTTCATGACCGCGTTGATCATCATCAACGTGGTGGCGGTGATACTTGAGACGGTCGAACCACTCCACAAACATTTCTTCCTTATCTTCACGGCAATTGACATCATCTCGATTGCGTTCTTTACTGTAGAATACTTTGTCCGGCTCTGGATCTGTACCCTGAACCCGGCTTTTTCCCATCCGGTTACCGGCCGGCTCCGCTACATGGTATCGGCTTTTGCTGTGATCGATCTCCTCTCGTTTCTGCCATTCTATATACCGGCCATCATTCCGCTCGACCTCCGGTTCCTCCGTATCCTGAGAATGTTCCGGCTCATTCGGGTGATGAAGCTCGGCCGGTACTCGCATGCGATGCAGACATTCCATACCGTGCTTGAAAAGTCAAAAGAACAACTGCTTCTCGCACTGTCGATCCTTTTTGTTGTTCTTGTGCTTGCAAGCAGTATGATGTACTATGCGGAACACGATGTCCAGCCGGAGAAATTTGCCAGCATCCCGGATGCGATGTGGTGGGCGATTGTCACGCTTGCCACGGTCGGGTACGGTGACATTTATCCCATCACCCCGCTCGGGAAGTTGATAGGAGGCGTGGTTGTGGTGGCCGGCATCGGGATCTTTGCCCTGCCTGCGGCCATCCTCTCCGCGGGTTTCATCAGCGAGATCCAGGCAAAAAAGGTCGTAATCTGCCCCTCCTGCGGTCACCATATTGGTGGCGATTCCGGCACAGAACATAAGCAGGAGCCTGACAGCCCCAAAAACCCCGAGCCCTGACAGGCAAAGCCGTTTAAAAAACCTGAGGGGTACCCCAAGGGGGATCCCTCACTCAGTACAACAGGTACCCCCAGGGGGGTACCTCATGGTCAATGAGGGGTGGGTCCGGCAAAACCCTTTGCCAAAACCCGGCTTATGCAAGCAGTACCGTCGTGAAACCCGTGCCGGGCAGGGACTTGTTTTATACAAAGTGGGTGGTGGGTCAGAGGGGTACCTGGCAGTACGAGAGGTACCCCTGGGGGGTACCTCCCCCAACAAGACCCACCCCCCCATGGGGGTACCTCCCTTAGTACGACAGGTACCCTTGGGGGGGTACCTCATGGTCAGTGAGGGGTGGGTCGACCGGACCCCTCCTGTCCTCAAACAAAAAACGTGCAATAGATACCGTCATAAACTCCACGCGAAATGCAGGCAATGGACATGCAAAAGAGGAGGGGTGGGCCTGGGGGGATCCCACCCTGCCAGGGACAGGTACCCCATGGGGGGTACCTCCCTTAGTACGACAGTACCCCTGGGGGGGTACCTCATGATCATGGAGGTACCCCTCAGGAGGGTTACCCCAATCAATAAGAGATCTTCTTTGCTCGCGGACCAGCACTCCATCGCGAAGGTGAACGCGGTGATGGATGGAGAATCATTCTGGCTGTCGCTGGCTAAAAAATTAATTCAGAGAAGTGAACCAAAAACGATGGAGTGCTGCTATGGGGATTCGAACCCCAGTCGCGGGCGTGAAAGGCCCGCATGATTGGCCGGACTACACTATAGCAGCGCGTTGCTTTAACTAATTTTACCCCTCGTGATAAATAGGTTATGGAGGGGGATGTCCGGCAGTGATGAGCCGGTTTTTCTCACGGTGGGGTTTCCCCGGAATAAATTCGAAAAAAATTGCTTGGGTATACAGTAAAAGTCCCGTTATTTCTTCTGGTAAATCGGATAACCTTCTTTTTCCGTTACCGTTTTGAAGGCGGCCATCAGCTGCCGTGTAACTGGTCCGGGCTTTCCCGTCCCGATCACACGCCCGTCAATCCAGGTGATGGGCCCGACTTCTGCTGCGGTACCGGTAACAATGACTTCATCGGCAGTATATAAGTCAAAGTACCCCATATTCTGCTCTTTGACCGTGATCCCCAGCGACTCTGCAATCTCCAGCATGACCATCCGGGTCACGCCGCGCAGGTTGTTAAGGGTCGGCGGGGTAATAATCTCGCCGTTTTTTACCACGTAGATATTGTCCCCGGACCCTTCAGACAGGTACCCGTTCGTGTCAAAGAAGATCGCCTCGTCGCCGCCTTTGTAGTTTGCTTCTATCTTTGCGAGGATGTTGTTGAGATAGTTGAGGCTTTTCACGTTCGGGGGCATCGATTCCGCCGGGTTTCTGCGGATAGAAACAGTGACCCCTTTGAGACCAATCTCGTACAGGTCGCCATACATCGCACCCCATTCAACGCAGATAACCACAACCGAGGGCCGGGCGCATTTTGTCGGGTCAAGACCCATTGTGCCTTTTCCCCGCGTGACAATCGGGCGGATGTACGCATCTTTTAAGTTGTTCTTCCGCATCGTTTCACAGATCACATCCGTGAACTCCTCTTTGGTGAGGGGGACTTTCAGGTCGATGGTTTTTGCTGAATCATACAACCGGTCTATGTGTTCCTTGAGCCGGAATATCCTGCCATTATATGACCGGATCCCTTCAAAGACGCCATCCCCATAGAGAAATCCATGATCAAAAACAGAGATTCCCGCCTTGTCATCGGGCAGGTACTCCCCATCAAGGTAAATAATCATAGTTTGAGATGGGGCGTTGGGGGTTTTGTAGTTTTTTCTTTGATATGCGATAAAAAAAAGTTTTTTAGAGCGGGAAGTATTTCGTGTATACACCAGCACCCCTGGATGAGAGTGGTGGAACCGGCAGGAAAAATCTGTCCTGCTTAATTTCGTGTGTTCTTTTACCCTGCACCAGCTATTTTTGCTTTTTAGCACCGTACCGTAATTTATGTCACCGCAATTGAGAACTAAGTCTGGCTCTTCTACTTCCTGAACATAAAATGATCCAATTTAAACCAAATGCCACGATACTTTTACCATCAGCCCTTTAGGTGACAACGTGCAGAAAAAAATGACTTACCTGCTGACTGGCATAATCATTGTTGTTGCGATAATCGCGCTCGGGTATTTCGCGCACGCTCCTGCCGTGCCGGCAAAGACGGTGGTGGTCTATACGTCCGTAGATCAGGTATACTCCGAGCCGGTTTTTAAGGACTTTGAGAACCGGACCGGTATTGTGGTCCTGCCCGTATACGATGTGGAGGCGACCAAAACGACAGGCCTGGTGAACCGCCTGATCGCAGAGAAGGGCAACCCCCGTGCAGACGTGTTCTGGGCTGCAGAGTTCAGCCAGATGATCCTCTTAAAAAACCAGAGTGTTCTTGCCCGATACCAATCCCCGTCCGGGAATGATATCCCCGTCCAGTACCATGACAAGGAGGGTTACTGGACCGGTCTGGGGGGAAGAGGGCGGGTCTTTATCGTGAATACCGATCGGATGAAGCCCGATGAGTACCCACGCTCGATCAACGATATGCTGAATCCACGATATCCGGGAAACACCATCGGCATTGCGTACCCGATGTTTGGCACCACGGCGACACAGGCTGCAGCGCTCTACAGCATGCTCGGCCGCGACAAGGCACATGCGTTTTTCAGCAACCTCTCTGCACGTGGCGTACGGGTAGTGGATGGCAACTCGGTGGTCAGGGACCTTGTCGTTTCGGGGCAGCTTGACTTCGGGCTGACAGACACTGACGATGCCTGCACCGCGATCGCCCGGGGAGACCATGTCACCCTTGTCGTGCCAGACCAGGGTGAGGGTCAGATGGGTACCCTTGTCATCCCGGACACGGTCGCGCTCATCGCGGGCTCCCCGCATCCTGATGAGGGCAGGATCTTCATTGATTATCTCCTTGACCGAAACACTGAAAACGATCTTGTGAAGTCCGGCTGGATTCAGGTCCCGAGCCGGAATGTTACCGCGGAAGTCTCCTGCATGAACGGTACGGTCATCAGGCCGATGGCAGTCAACTACCAGGATATATATAATGGCGTTGAAATGACAAAGACCGATCTTGCCGAGATCTTTGTCCGTTGAGGGTTATGGAAAGCAAAACATCGCGTTTCAGCCGGGTGTGGAGCCGCATTACGCCGTCTGCACTAGCCTATGCTCTTCTCCTCGCCATTGCCATCCTCATTATCTTTGGCCCGCTTGCGGGTCTCCTCGTAGAGCTGGCCGGCTCTTTGTCTCCGGCAAGGGATTTTCAGCCATCGCAGGTCTCTTTACAGAACGGCGTTTACTCCTTCTCCTTCAGAGTGTCGGCCTCGCAGCGGCGGTTACTGCGGCAGGGATTGGCACGGGACTCCTTGTTGCGACTGCACTATGGCGCAGGAGCCGGACGGTCTCGTTTGGCATCCTGCTGCTGGTCCTCGCCCTTGCACCGATTCCCCCCTATATCCACGCACTGACCTGGTCGTCAGCGATCTCCCTCTTCAACCAGTGGCTTGCGCTCATTGGTGCCGCACCGCTTCCGGTGACCGGCTGGCTGGTCAGTTTCTGGGTCCAGTTCATGGCCCTGCTCCCCGTCGCAATCTTTTTGTCCTGCATCGGTCTTGCTTCTGTTGACCGGACACTTATCGAGGCCGCCCGGATGGTGCGATCCGACAGCGAGGTGCTTCGGACAATTATTTTGCCCCTTGCGGCACCTACGCTTATCGCGGCGTCCGGTTTTCTCTTTGTCCTCTCCTGCACCGATTACTCCGTGCCTTCACTTTTCGGGAGCGATACCTATGCACTTGATATCTTTTCGGTCTACAGTGCGACCGGAAGCGCCGGATCAGCTCTTGTCGTGGCAGTCCCGCTCCTCATTATCACGATTGCTGTCCTTGTTGCCTGCCGGTCGGGGATACGGCGTCTCGCACAGACCCCGAACTGGACCGTTGCAGCATGGGACAACCCCCCGGTCTTTTCAAAACCCGTGAAGGCACTGCAGGAGGGTGCTCTTCTCCTGCTTTTGTTCCAGCTCGCGGTTATTTTCCTTGGCCTGACCTGTGCATATGACACCCTTACAAAATTGTCTTCGACGCTTGCCTTTTCTGCGCACGAGATCGGGGACTCGTTTCTCATCGTTGTCTGTGTAATCGCTATCGCGCTCCCTTTGACGCTTGTTATAACCTGGGAGCTGCTGCGTCCGGGTGTCCGGGGCTCGCTCTGGTGGGGGCTTATCCTCCTGCCCATAGCAGTACCCGCACCTCTCATCGGCATTGGCATTATCGCGCTCTGGAACAACCCTGTACTGCCAGACCTGTACGGGACATTCCTGATGCCGGTCTTTGCTGCACTTTCCCGGTTTGCCCCGTTTGCTGCTATCATCCTCTATGTTCAGGTACGCTCCATCGACCCCTCACTTTTCGATGCGGCACGGGTTTTCTCCCGTGGCACGGTCACCACCGTGACAAAGGTCATACTCCCTCTCCTTGCTCCGGGCATCTTTATCGCATCTGCCGTCCTTGCGGCACTGACCCTCGGGGAACTCGGGGCAACCCTCATCGTGACTCCGCCCGGATTCGGGACGCTTGCCATCAAAATCTACAACTACCTGCATTACGGTGCTGCAGCTGAAGTCGCGGGGCTCTGCCTTGTCATGGTAACTGCGACCTTCCTTGCCGGCCTCTGTGTTGCCGGCGCGGTTGCGTGGTGGAGTTACCGCCCGAAAGATACTTCCGGACAAGACCGGTGTGATACACAATGATTGAACTTAATGGCATCAGGAAGAGTTATGGGAATGTTGTCGCGGTAAACAGGGTCTCGCTGGTTATTCCCGACCATGCCCGTATCGCCATAACCGGCCCCTCGGGGAGCGGTAAGACCACCCTCCTCCGCCTCATCGCAGGCCTTGAGACCCCTGATGAGGGGACGATAATCCTTGATGGAAAACTGGCTAACAATCCGGGCCCGGTCATCCCGCCCTCAGAACGCGGGATAGGTTTTGTGTTCCAGACTTCTGCTCTCTGGCCGCACATGAATGTCCGGCAGAATATCCTCTTTGGACTGGAAGGCATTCCCGTCGAAGATGCGGAGGACCGGATCACGACCCTGCTGGAGCGGATGGGTATTATGCACCTGAAGCAACGGTATCCTGACCAGATCTCCGGTGGCGAGGCCCGGCGGGTGGCACTCGCCCGGGCCCTTGCACCCCGTCCTTCACTTCTTCTCTTCGATGAGCCATTGACAAATCTTGATAACGAACTCAGGGAGGACCTCCTTACCCTCATCAACAGGACGGTGAAGGAATCAGGTGCGAGCATGATCTTTGTGACGCACAACACCTCCGAGGCAGAAACGGTCGCGGATACGATCATCAGGTTCCGGCAGGGTGAGGTTGTTTTACCGTGACCAGCCAAATGCCAGTTGCCGAACGTCTGTATGCATGCAGAGACGGCAATCCGGAATATCAGGTAACCCATGTGATGCAGCCATGACAAGAAACCGGCACCATGAACTTGTCAAGCGGATCGCGACGATGGTGGTTGGGGTCATCATTATTATTGTAATTATTGTCAGTCTCCAGCTCCTGCTCGGATATTCTCAGGTAAAGAATGCACCTTCCGGGTGGCAGATCATCCGGCCGCCGGGTGAGGTATACACCCTCCTTATCGACAATAATACGGTCTGGACCGGGGGAAAAGACGGGGTAATCCTGATTGACCGGATCACAGGAAGGGAAATTCCTCTCCCGGGTTCACCGCCTCCGTTCTCATATGTCCGTGCCATCATAAAAGACCAAAATGGGACCATCTGGATTGGGCATGATGGCGGTCTTGTCCGGTATAATGGGGGTTTGTGGACTGTCGTTGCTCCCGATAAGAGCATCCCCTTCACAAAAACCCTCAGTTTTATTGAACGAAAGGACGGTACACTTGTAGCAGGTACTGTCGAGGGGGTTTATTCTTTTGACGGGAACCAGTGGACAAACCTGGTACCGGTCGGGGGCCCGGTCCCAGTAACCGCCGACGCCCTTTTCGAAGACCGTGAGGGGAACCTCTGGGTTGGTTGTGTCTCCCCGACTCACGGCGGCCTCTTCCACCTGAACAGCACGGGCTGGTATTCAGATACGGATAACAACCCTCTTCTCCATTCATCCGCCCGCATGATCACCCAGGCCCGGGACGGGGCGATCTGGGTGGCAGCAGGTTTTGCAAATAGTGGCGGGGCGGTGGTGTACCGGAACGGGTCCTGGTCGGATATCACCGTCAGTGATGGTCTGGCCGGGGAGGCAACGAGGGTTGTTTACGAGGACCGGGCCGGCAGGATGTGGGTAGGCTCCGAGTATGATGGCATTGCGGTTCTCGGAAACGGGACGTGGCATGTTATTACGACAAAAGACGGTCTTGCCGGGCAGGAAGTGAAGATCATGACCGAAGATCAGGACGGTACCTACTGGCTGGGCACCAATGGCGGGCTTAACCGTGTTGCTCCGGGTACTTCCATTCTGGCTAGCATACAGCCCGTACAAAAATCGTAACGGGGGCCCGTGACAGCCATTTTTTTGTATCGATGCCGGCCCGGCACCTGACCGGACGGGATACAAAGCTGAAATACCCTGAAGTGATATTCCGGGATAGTCAGGACCCGGTTTTCATCCGGTATCAGAAACCTCCCTGAAGGATAAAAACCATATGCTCATATACGAGCAGATAATTACAAACCATATCAGAATTTGTATATTTCACGGGTAATTGTGGGGGAATACGTGTTGGATTTCATGGAAGCAGAGCGACAACGGGTGCAGCTGTCTGCCCGGCTGAAACAGGGCCAGATCTCGCCGGAAAATTTCGGTGCTGCAATGAATGCCCTGAGGGTGACTGATACACGCGGGATCTGGTGGCAGCCTCATCCGGCAGGGAACGGCTGGTTATACTGGAACGGCACCGCATGGCAGCCGGGGACGCCGCCCTTGAGTGGAACCCCCTCCCCTGCTCCATCGACTCCTCTCGCACAACCCGCATCAGGATACCCGTCGCCAATGCCTGCCGCATCCACAGAGCCGCAAAAAGCAAAGGACTTCAACGCTTTCAAGTCCCAGCTGATGACCGTTGACGAGTTTAAGAAAATGTCAAAGGATGTCCCGCTCGCAAAGCGCCCGCAGAAATGGTGGGACCTTCTTTCGATACTTGGCGGGATCGTTTCTGCGGTCATCTGGCTCATGTATTCAGGAATCCGTGAGGGATTTGACTTTTTTACCCCCATCCTCATGATCGGGATCCCGGTAGTCCTTGTCTGGTTCCGGACCGATATCGACCATATCCTCCTCCCCCTCCAACCATATCGCCTGAAAATATCCAAAGTCCTGCTCGTGGGTATCGGCATTGCGATCCCGTTCCTGACCTCATTTGTGCTTTTCAATATCGGGATCCGCAACTATCCGCTTATCCAGTTGAATATGATCATCGGCACGTTTGGGGCATATGCGATCACCCGGACACCTCCTGAAACGATGGCGGAAGTGGGAAAACCAAAAGGACCGGTTCCCGGGGGCGCTGTCCTGATCTTCCTTGCCGCGATCTGTTCGTTCCTTGTCCTGCCGGTCAGGGCAGATGACTGCACGCGGGACATCCTGAATGCACAGGACTGTTTGAGAACCGACGGATTTGCAGAGGCGATATCAGGAGGCTTTTCGACGCTCCTGTCAGGTCTCGTGAACGGGCCAACGATCCTCCAGACACTCATTAATGTCGGCCCCCCGGTTCAGCCCCCCATTCCCCCGACACAGCCTCCGGCGCCACCGCAGCAGCAGACCCCTCCGCAGGGACCCTACAGTCCGACGCCGGAAGAAAAGGCACAGGCAGAAGAGGCGCTCCGGCAGATGAAAGAAGAGAAGCTGCGGCAGGAAGCTGAGGCTGCCGCGGAGAAGGCCCGGGAGCAGGCCCGCCAGAAGATGCTTGACAATCTCAATAAAATGCAGGATCAGATGGTCAAGCGGAAGGAATTTACCTCGGATGACTTCACCCGGATCAGTGACCAGATGGACAAGGTGAGGGACCAGCTGTACAGCAAGGGCAACGTGGACACGGATCTGTACTCGAAAATTTACCGTGTGTATGAGGGAAGGGTTTCCGGCAGGACAATTCCCGAGGGCATGATCCCAAGCGAAGCCCAGATCTTCCGCGATACCGTCACCGGTGGGATAGAGGGAACTTCCAAGGAAATATTCACCGGACAGGACGCGGATGGACATCTCTCTGTCAAAGCACTTGCATTACGTACTCTGGTCGGCGTTGCAACCGGGGGCTCGTCGGAGCTGGTTGCCACACCGGTGAGTTCTGTGTATACCATGAAAGATTATGTCGATGGCGGAGGCACTTCAGTTCTCGGCGGATTTTTACACTCTCTCAAGGATGTTGCCATCGGTGAAGGTATTGGTCTGGTGGGGCAGGGGCTCGGCACGCTGGGCGGAAAAATTGTCGGCTCGCTGGCAGATGAACTCCCGAATTCCATCACCGGACCAATACAGCAGGGTTTAAAGGATATCAAAGATGTCCTGAATACCGAAATTAAAAACCCATTTGCGGGGGAATCGCCCGGATTTACCGGCACAACAGCTCCGCATATCAAAACGACAGCGGATATCAATGATGATATCCTGACGGCGCGTGCTACCGGAAATGACTCTCCCGGCCTAAAAGACAGTAGTATCGTTGATGGAACCGCTCCCCCGGACCTCAGTGGCTTCTCAACCCGCGACCAGAAAACCATCCGAATGGTTGCGGACCAGAATGGGGTCGACCTGCATTTCAAGGCATCGAATCCGGACGGTGCTGTGAAGCTTGCGAGCGGTGAGGCAAATCCCAAACCGTGCGATCTCAAACTTACCACAGTAAACGACAGCGACCTCGCTCTGGGGCATAGTGCTGATAACAAGGGTCTTGTGGTTTTCAAACAGCCTGAACCCCCGGTGAGGACAACGGGGATGTCGGATGCCGATTTCAACGCCGCCAGCAACCGGTATGACTACCGGCTCAAGGAATTCAATGACCAGTCCCCGGCGGTCAACGATCTGGTGAGCCAGGGTAAAATTAATGTGGATCCCGATACCGGGCTTATCACCTCCACGGCAAACAACAAGCCGTTTGCCAGTGACAATGACCTGTATGCGATCAAGGATGCGGTAACAGGAAAACCGGTCTCCCCGGCAACGATTGCCAAGGTGACCCAGGACCTCCAGGCAAACGGGGTTATCCAGCACGGTGCCCATCTCGACTGGAATTATGCAAATGCCTCGGGTGCAGATATGGGAAAGCTGTCTACAATCGATACCAAAGGTCTCATGGGTTCCAAGCTGGGGGTTGACGGGGCCACACCCCTGAATTCCTATAAACCTCTCCAGAACAGCTGGGGCACCAGCTGGTATAACGGGGATACCCAGCGATCATTTGTATCGGGTCAACTAGGAGGGATATGATATCATGAACACACCCTTTACCAGAGATGACCGTCGGGATCTTCTCGACCGGTATTTCCCTGCATACCAACGCTGGCGGGATCTCAGTTTTGATCTCTCCGTATCGCGGGGAACCGGTCAGGACCCGCGGTTACCGGAAATTGAGCAGCTCGACCGGACCCTCATGGGTCTTCGTGACCAGTACCGCAGCAACCTGCCGGTGCTGCCCCTCTCGCGTTGCCCGTTCAGTTCTCAGGTGTTGTATCATTCCGTCGATCCTTACGGGATTGACGGGCTCTGGTGGAACTATGAAGCCCCGGTACGCCCGGTGGAAACGCTCCCGTCAACCTTCCATTCCTTTACCGGGGCTCTCCATCTGGTCGAACCCGTTGAAATCGCGCCGTTCACCGGCGTTTTGGGTCCCGGGGTCCGTATGTCGTCCCCGAAGTCCTTTCAAACGATCACATTCTGGCGGTCATCTCCACCACGGGTATTGGCCGGCATACGGGATATGTGACCGCGTACTTCTCCGATACTTCACCTGTGCCCGTGCAACGGCTGAACAGCTGGGGGATGGATCATTGGGAGGTTCTTGACCACCGCGGCGGGTTTGGCTGGGGGTCGGATTCCATCAAAGAAGATCAGCCTGGATTTCGATCTGAGCCCATGGATAGGTAAAGAAAAACTGCTCTGGATCCGGCCGGATGACCAGACCTTTACCCTGCAGAGGGGGCTTGCCGGATGCCCGTACCTCTCGCTCACCGGCGCACGAAAAATCCAGCGGGTGCGCAAGGGAAAAGTGGCAGATACAGGAAACAAGGAGGGAAGATAACCCATGGATACTACAACAGTAAATCAGAATACATTGCGGATTGCAAAGGACCATGTAATACCGTTAATCATGCAGTTTGGCATGGTGCGAAATGAACTTGCACAGCTCTTCGACCTCCCCCAGCCGACTGCGGCGGCCGGGCAGGCAGCAGTTACCTGGTGGCAGGCTCAGGGGGTGGAGCAGCAGCAGACGTACCGTGAAGCGCTTGCTTCGCTAGCGTCGCCACTTCTCATCGCCGATATCGGGATAAATTTTGAGAACGAATCGCTGGTTAACACCCATGCCATCGTTCCCAGCATGCGGTGGAACGATCCGGTCTTTCTCTTCGCCGAGGAAAACGGAGGTGCACAATTCAAGCTGGAACGCCTGCAACAGGGAGATCTTCTCCTCAATACCCTCCTGCTGTACCTTCAGGGCGGCGCTCCGCTGTATGATATGGATATGAAATTTGAGATTCCCCGCAATGATTTCATCGTCCTTCTTGGTATGGCTGATCTCATGCAGCGGCTCCGGTACCGCTCGCTCATTGATAATAAGCCATATGCCACTTCTATGACGATGGACGATATGGTCGCCAGCGTCGATGCGGGTTTTACCCTTCCGGATCCGAGATGGCTCCTCGCATTCTCCCTCCCCGTGCTCCATACCACGCATGATAAAATCTCCCGGGATACGATCCGGCAATCAGTGATCAACCTTGTACGGGTTGGTCTTCTGCAAAATACCGGAGGTGAAAATTACTCCTTCACCCTCGCAGGGGAGCGGTTTGCAGAGTCGGCAGGACGGCGCAAAAACAGCGTTCGGATCGATGTGTACGGTGCGGATCCTGACGGGCGAAATGGCCGGTTGAGCCAGCTCTTTATCCGCGGGGAATCGCTTCTCTGGTATGCAGGAATTGGTGGCCGGAACGGCGAATCGGTTGTAGTCGCAGTAATCAATCTTGAAAAAGCGGAGGCACTGCTAAAAGAGACACTCACTCCGGTGGCAGCGCCAAAGCCCATGGAACCCTTCCGGCCGGTGACATCTCCTGCTGCGACACAGGCACCTGCACCGTTTGGTGCCTCCCCCCGCCAGACCCCGGCAGGAACCGGTAAGCACTTCTGCCCGTCATGCGGGGCCCCGATAAAAGCCGGTGCAAAGTTCTGCAATAACTGCGGTGCAAAGATTTCATAACCCTTTTTTTCTGGGCTAGTAGTTTTTTCACTGCTTTACCTGAAACCACCCCGCAGACCCATATCACAACGCATATAGACTGCTGGAATAATGGAATAGTACAGGCCGAATTAGTCGCCCATATCAATTTCGTTCTTTAATGTGAGGTAAAACCATGACCGATGCACCACCTGCTGACATGATGCAACGCCGTTGTCCTGCATGCAACAGCCCAATTTTACCGGATGCAAAATTTTGTGAGTCGTGCGGGGCAAAAATTGAACCCATCCGGTTATGCGTGAACTGTGGAGCACCGCTTCCCCCGGATGCAAAATTCTGTGAGACCTGCGGCAAACCTGTAGGTAAGCCACTATCCGGAGAGAAACCCACAAAACCGGTCACTACTCCCATTCCTGCAGCACCAGAACCGGTCAAACCGTGTTATCCCTTCACCAGAACCCGCTGCTGTTATCCCCGTCAAACAGGAAATTCCTGCGCCAAAGGATGCCCCCAAAAAACCCGTTTCCGCGGAACCGGCGGTTTCACCGGTATCTACAGCCCTGCAACAAGCGCTTCCCACAAAGAAGAATATAATTATTGCCGGTGTGATTCTTGTCGTGGCTGTTCTTATATCAGTCATCTTTTTTGTCGTCCTGCCCATGATGTCCAGCCCTGCGGCCGGTAACACCGCAAGCGGTTCATTCATTCCCTCTCTTATTCCTGCAACAACTTCGGCAGCCACCACTTCTCCTACGGCCGGTTCTTTGAGCACAGGAAATTCCCTTGTCCCGGGACCAACCCAGACGCTGCCGCCTAACCAGGAACTGTTTTTCCAGATCGATAAGGATACGATATCCGGCGACGTTACGGTTACGGTGAGCGGCCCTTCCCGCAACGTGGTCAATGATATTGAAGTAAAACTCACCCGTGCTGACGGGCAGGTCGAAATCGGTTATATCCAGCCCAACCAGAAGGTCAATGAAGTGACTCTCCCGGGAACACGCAATACCGAGCGGGTGGAAGTAACGGTTCAGTTTTATTCCGGTGAACAGTATAAAGTCATAGATAAGCTGGTTGCCTTCAACAAACGAATCCAATAATTTTTTTTTACAAATTCTATTTTTATAATCGCAGAATTGGTTAAAAACAAATCTTGAATCGGCTCTGGAAAAATCCTAAATTAAATTGCCATAACGCTCCCCGGGGGCTTCGGAAATCACTGCCTTCGCCCCCGCCGTTGTGGCACCCACCGGTTGCGATAGTTTAATAGTATCTGTTCCGTTATCATCGCCCTTGAGCCCCATTCCCCGCGGGAGACTGGCGGCGCAAAGAGGGGGGGCTTGCGTGTTACAAAAGAGGTTTTCTACAATGCCCTGAATCAGCAGAGAACATCTTCCCGATTTATCAAAGTCAGATCTCTTGTGTGGAGTGGCACCGTTCCACGAAATGCCGGA
The DNA here is from genome assembly GCA_963768785.1 of uncultured Methanoregulaceae archaeon. GTDB lineage: Archaea > Halobacteriota > Methanomicrobia > Methanomicrobiales > Methanospirillaceae > Methanoregula. The sequence goes on along the minus strand of CAVYJD010000018.1, from coordinate 190,503 downwards.
ACATATCCCTGCTTGCCACCGGGTGAAGGTGGGTATAACTGCCCAGCGTGTTGTGGATTACGGCTCCGTCAAACTGGTCCTGGATGCCAATTCCCCGCGAAAGCCGGTAGGCAAACTGCGTGCCCGGTGCAAGTTTTACTTCTGAATAATGGAATTCGTGACCCCGGAAATGCGCCGCACCCATGGGGCCCAGATTCCCGCTTGTTCCCTCCACGTAGCTCACGACACGCCGTGCAGGCATATGGGTCTCACCGGAAAATACCCCGCACATCGTGTAGGACTGGTCGCGTTCTGCATCCTGCCAGCCTTTCTTTAATGTCATCCGGTCAGTCAGGTACATGAGCCCGCCACACTCTGCATAGATGGGACTGCCCGCATTGGACACCGCATGGAGTGCTTCCCGCATATGGTCGTTTGCTTCCAGTTCAGCAGACAAACAGCTCCGGGTATCCCCCGCCAATGATATACCCATCCGCGTCCGGCAACCGGTCATGCACCGGACTAAAACGGATCACTTCAGCGCCAAGGGATCGCAGGATGTCGAAAAGGTCCGCATAATAAAAATTGAATGCTTCATCAAAAGCGACACCAATACGGGCCGTGACCGGGGATTCCTGATCAAAGAGTGTTGTTTTTTGAACCGGAGCAGGGATCTCTTTTGCAAGCGAGGTGAACCGGTCGAGATCGACATAGTTTCCAATAAGTGCGGTAATGGTCTCGATCCGGGCATCGAAATCGCCACGGCCGCTTCCTTCCCGGTACGGGACAAGCCCGAGGTGGCGCATCGCGAGGTGCATCTCCTCCATGCGGGGAATTGCGCCGATCACCGGGACACCACAATAGTGTTCGATAGCCGTGGTCGCTTTTGTTGTGTGGGATCCCCCTTTCACGTTGTTCAGGATGATGCCGGCAATGTGGACATCCGGGTCAAATGCCTGGAAACCCCTTGACAATCGCGGCTGCACTGCGGGTGATGCTCTGCGCAGATACGACCAGAACGACCGGGATTTCAAGTGACTTGGCAATCGCTGCGGTGCTGCCGGTATCATCAAGCGCTTCAGCGCCTTCATACAACCCGCGGACACCTTCAACAAGCGCGAAATCTGCCCCCCGGCAGCCGTAGGAAAAAATATCCTGTACCTGGGAAGGGTTCAGCGCAAAACTGTCAAGGTTCCTGCACGGCCGGCCGGAGACTGCTGCAAGGTAGGAGGGATCGATGTAGTCCATTCCCACTTTAAAGGTCTGGACGATCCCTTTTCTGGCAAGGAGCGCAGAAAGCGCAAGGCTGATGCTCGTCTTCCCGCTGCCGGAACGGTCGCCGGTGACGAGCAGCGCTTTCATGCGAGGCTCCGCAGGACTGCACCAAATTCACTTTCCACAATATCTTTTACCCCGAGGGTCTTTGGATGCAGGTCGATTTCCACCATCACGTGCTGGTGCCCGATCGCCTTGAGGGGTGCTACCTGACGGGGACCGTTGGTGACAGAAAAACATTCGATCCCGTCGGTGTATTCTGGCGGGATTGCATGCGGCACACCGGCTATCAGCGCAAACGCGGGAGCAATTTCCCGTAGCCGCTTTCCGAGCGCATCCCCATTTGCGCCGTACTCGTCGAGGGCACCGACACGCTCAAAAACCATCCCCCGCTCTTCCATCTCGTGAGAGATCCGCTGTGCATCCGCCCGGACTTTGGGAAGTCCGCGTTTTTCAAGATTGGCGATATAGGTAATATCCGCATCCGGACAGGCATCATGCAGGGCGATGAGTTCATCGGCAAACATGTAGGCAGTCTCTTTTTTCGCGTTTAAGACAGCAACTCCCTTCTTCCCGCTGCGTGCACATTCGATCAGGCGCTGTGCGGCGATGTGCTTCAAGTCACCCCGGGACGGTTCGATATATGCCTGCGATGCTGCACCGCGAAGACGCTCCACCTCGTTTGCTTTTTCCATGAGCGTGTGCTGGCGGGTAAGTTCCTCTTCGGTAATCCAGCCGGCTGCCTGCGCCGCATCCAGCGTTGCAAGGACCCCGGCGATATTTTCCGGGAAACCGGCATGGATATCCACGGCAATCGTGGGTGTCGATATGCCGGCACTATCGATAGCGGATGGCAAATCCTCACCGATGATCATGGAAACACAGGTCCCGATCACTGCCATCCGGTGCACGGGAAAGTGCTCTTCGGCATATTTCAGGACATCCACGAGCGGCTTTTCCCCGCCGAAAATGAATTCATTGTCCGCAAGCGAGGTGGTAAGGACCCGCATCCCGTCCTCCTCCAGCAGTCGGGCGTGCTTGAAGGAACAGCCCGAAGGGCCATGCAGGATGGCGACATCTACCTCCAGATCCCGGGCGGTATAGAGCGCGGCGACAATCGAACTCGGGCGGGGGTGCATATACTTCATTGACATATTTGTTATCTCCACGTCTTGACGGAAAGGACAATAGAACCTTGCTTTGTGATCCGCAGTGCAGTCTCGCGGGCATCCGGGAGGGTTGGGCATACGGCATCCGGGGCCCATGGCTTGTGCAGACCCCCGCCATCCCTTTTTTGTGGGGGATCGCCTACCCACACGATTCTATCCGGCTGGACCTGTTGGATTGCGGCATGGATGTGGGAATCGGGGAAACCTTCACAGACTGCGCCATCCCCTTTGACCGTGCCGATAACAAGGGTCAGTCCGGGAACACCGGCACACTGGCGGGCATACCGTGCCGCTTCAACGGTGGTCATCATATTCGTGCCGCTGTTTGCATTGTCGATGATAACGATTCCCTGTTCTTTTGTCATCGACATCCGTCCGGCAAGGGGCTGGAATGAGCCAAGTGGTGCGGGATCGATGCCAAGCAGGGCAGCAGCGGTACCGGCGAGCATCAGCGGAGTCCGGTACCCGGCGAGGTCGAGAAGAGGGGCTGCTAAACCGGAAGGTCTTCCCGGCAAGGGAAATACTGCATTCCTGCCCGTCGCAACGGGCAACCGACTCAAGATGGGTGACATGGTCGTTCCCCGGCACTTCACATCCTTCGGCAACGAGCACCCGTCTGGATGTTCCTGCCGATGCGCATTTTACAGCAAGTGCACTTTTTTTCCCTGCCGCACAGCGATAGTCTTCCTGTTGAGGTAATGATTGCCAGATTGCCTGCGCCGGTGACGCCAAGCGACTCCTCTGCGATCAGCCACCCGTTGATGTGTTTTGCGTGTTCTGCTGCTGCAAGGACGGATGCCGGCGTGATGCTTTTTGTAAAGAGGAGTTTTTGGTCCGGGTACTCGTATGTCCCGGCAGAGGTGTGCAGGATACCGTTTCCGGGGAGCAGGTGGGCGAGTGCATGGGCGGTCGTGGTTTTTCCCCGGGACCCGGTGATCTCCACCATCGGGGCAGGTACCTGTGCTCCCAGAAGGGACCGTACCGCTTCATGGTGGGTGATGACCGGGCAGGTTTTTCCGGTAAGGATCGGGTACTCAGGGTCCATATGAACCGGTGCAACCACCAGATCATACGACCGCGTCATGGCACGAGATTCTTCTGCCGGTGTTGTTCCCCGGTAAATGTCCACGGCATCCACAACGTGCCCGGCACGTTCATAGGCAGCAGCGATATCAGCACCGCCATGAATCGTGTCCAGGACCAGAATATTCATAAAAAAAGTTTAGAGAAGTGTCAGCGCTTTCTGCGCATTTTTGACCATCAGGGTTGCGAGCAGCGGGTCACTTCCTATCGGGTCGGCATAGACAAGGGGAATGGATTTTCCATTGAGGGCAAAGGTCCCCCTTTTCACGCCTTCTGCAAGCCCAATGACCGAGGGAATGTCTTTTTCGATATGTACGCCTTTTGCAAGGAAGAGCGGCACGACGACCAGCGCGTCGATCTTCTCTTTTTTGAATTCGGCAAGCGCATCCTCAATCGAGGGTTTGTTCATGTTCATAAAAGCACATTTGACAATGAACTCGGTTGTCTGCGCTGCAACCATCTTTCCGGTCGACTCTACCAGTTCTTTATTGTACGGCATGGTGCTGCCATGTCCGACGAGGAGCATTCCCTTTAATACCATGTATGTAACCTCAATGTGATGCTGTTTTGTAAATGTTTTTTTATAAGGTTCGGTTGGTTCGATTCCTTACACCGTTTTCCTGTATGAAAAATAGGTACTAATAGTAATAACTTTTATCGGTCTTGATCGGCTCTTCGTAGCACGAACGTTTTCCTCAACAGGGGGTGGAAACTGCCCCCACACGATACTTATTTTTAAAAAATCTCAAAAAAATGAAGAGCCGGGTTGGTTGTTCTGTTCCAAGCCATTTCCAGCGCTTCATCCCCTGTTACGGAAGGTTCAACTTCGTAGCTTTTCCTTTTTAAGAATACGTAAAAGGCATTCCCTCCGGCTTTCCACCTCATCACCGATCAGGATGCAGGGGGGTGCTGGTGTTCTCATGCGCCACCTTATTCTCGTGCTGCCGGGCGATCTCTTTGCTGATAATTTTCCGCAGTTCCTCAAGCTGTACCGGTTTCTGGATAGTCCCGGCGATATCTTTGCTGTATGTCTTAAGATCCTGCTCGCCACGCCCCCATGCCGAAACGATTATCACCGGAACAGAAGCGAGCTGCGGGTTCTTTCGGCGCTCCTCCAGAAACTGGAGCCCGGTCAATAGGCGTCATCACGAGATCAAGGAGGATGAGAGCCGGGGCCGGGTTCTCTGCCGGTATTTTTTTCAGGGCTTCCTGGGGATCCTGGAAGGGAAGAGGACTATATCCGAAAAAAGCAATGAACTGCGTAAAAACCTCAAGAATGTCCGGGTCATCATCAACAAGGGCAATTTTTTCCATACAGTCTCCTATCCGGACGGGTGATGGGGGAGATCAGTTCCAGTTCTCTTCGGAGTACCCGGCTTCTTGTCATGTTCCTGCACAACAATGTGTTCATGGCGTTCCATAAAGTCCCGGATTTTCTTTGATTCGAGGTACCCTTCGTCCAGTTCTGTTACAATGGAATTTATGGTTCTCGACAACCTTATGATCTTGGTAAATAGTTCCCCTGCGCTTATTCCTGTTCTGGTACTTATGGCGGTCCCATCCATCCGCAGAGCATAATCCCTTCGATCACCGGGTTTTCTGATAAGTTGCTGATAATACCCTTGATTGCCACAAGTTTTCCGATTTTATTCTTAAATACAATCCGCAAAGGTTTTACCATATAGGGATTTTGCAGGATCAGGTCGAAGATCTGCTTCGTGGTATCGACGTCATCTTTTTGCAGCAGGTTAAACAGGTTCTTTTCTGCCGTCTGTTCCCGGGTATAGCCAAGGATATGGTTGAGTGACGGGCTGTCGTGCCTGAATGTCCCGTCTTTGTTCATGATGACAATGATATCTGCGGTATCCTCTAAAAGCGTGCGGAAAAACTCTTCATTGGAAAGGAGTTGTTCTTCGATCTTTTTCCTGCGGGTGATATCATGGATATAGACCGCATATTTTACCACCGTTCCAAGAGGATTACAGATGGGGTGGATGCCGACATCGAACCAGTGGCCCCGGAACTCTTCTTCAAACCGGATAGTGTCTGTCTGGATCCGGTTCAGGTTCCATCCCACCATTTTTGGGGAGAGTACACCTGATGAGATCAGATCAAAGACGGAAGTTCCCACGAGCTGGTCAACGGTTTTTCCTGCTTTTTTTACCAGTGCATCGTTGAGTCCCCGGATGATTCCCTGCGTGTCAATGAGAATAAGCAGGTTTGAGGTTGCGTTGATGAGGGTGCTGATTGTTGCATCGTGCTCCTTTAACTGCTTCTCGAGCGCGGAGTTGTACAGTGCGATCTCGATAGCAGTCTGGATCTGGCGCTCGTTGAACGGTTTTAAGATGTACCCTGCAGGGGTGGTCTTTTTTGCCCGTTCAATGATTGCCTGCGTGGCAAACGCGGTGACATAGATGATCGGCATACCCCAGCGCGAGCGGATCTCTTCCGCGGCAGTGATCCCGTCGACTGCGCCCGGCAGGTTGATGTCCATGAGGATAAGGTCCGGGGAATGTTCCTCTGCAAGGGCAATCGCCTTCTCACCGGTTTCTGCAATAACCGGGACTTCATACCCATATCCCCGCAGCATCTCTTTTAAATCTTCGGCAACCAGTGCTTCGTCCTCGACAATGAGGATCCTGATCTTGTTTGTCATACTTCACTCACCCCCGATTTTTTAAAATTCCCTGCCACGCGGAACCGCATGGATAACTCCGGTTCCATCCTGCTGGTATGATCCCTTTTGGCTTACCGGTGAAATAAACCAGAAAATATCATCGCTTGGTAAACATCTCCTCCCGGAGTACAAAGACCCGGTTTTTCAGCCGGTTTTCTTCAAACACCGGAGAACTCCTGAGAAGGAACGGCAGGCTCAACCCGTATTTGTTCAGCGCGATGAAATTCCCGTTCCAGGTTGTTTTCTGGTCTGTCATAAACGCATCCTGGCTCAGCGCAAACCTGTTCTTCGGCGCTGCCAGTTCGCGGATGTTTTTCCCCTCCACATCGGTCAGCACGAACCCGGTTTTGGTTTCAAACGCTTTGTTCACATATGAGATTGCGCCAAACGGGTTGGTGATGATCACGAGATCATCCATGTTGTCCAGTGCGGTAGTGAGCGAGGCAAGCCGGTTGTGTTCTGCCACGAGTTCCTCGTTTGTTGCCTTTAACTGCCTCTCCGCATCTTTTAAGGGAGTGATATCGTTACAGAACACTGCAACAGACTGTACCGACCACGGGAATTGTGGGTGGGAATGACTAAATGATCATATACTGCTCCTTTATGTTCTTCTTCAAACCGCTGCTTCCTTTGCCGGACTGTGCCTGCTGGACAGACTCGACCAGACGTTTGCTGATGCATTCTTCCGTGAACAGGCTCCGTAAACGTTGAACCGACAAGTTGTTCTGGTGGTTTCTCTGCCTTTTTTGCCATTGCATCGTTCACCGCCCTGATGACTCCCTGTCGTCAATAAGAATGACCGGGTTTGAGGTTGCGTTGATGAGGGTGCTGATTGTTGCATCGTGCTCCTTTAACTGCTGCTCCAGCGAGGAATTATACAGCGCGATCTCAATAGCGGTCTGGATCTGCCGCTCATTATACGGTTTTAAGATATAGCCTGACGGGTTGGTCTTTTTTCGCCCGTTCAATGATTGCCTGCGTGGCAAACGCGGTGACATAGATGATCGGAATACCCCATCGTGAACGGATCTCCCCTCCGGCGGTAATCCCGTCCATCTCGCCCGACAGGTTGATGTCCATGAGGATAAGGTCCGGGCGGTGTTCATCCGCAAGGGCAATCGCCTTCTTCACCGGTGTCTGCAATAGCCGGGACTTCATACCCGTATCCCAGCAGCATCTCTTTTAAATCTTCAGCAACCAGTGCTTCGTCCTCGACAATGAGGATCCTGATCTTTTCTGTCATATTTCACACACTCCTGATTTATCGAATTCACACAGAACAGGGAATAGTTACCGTAAACATCGTCCCGTTCCCGCTACTCGTATGGCGTAACGTTCCGCCGGTCTGCTTTATCAGCAGGTGTATCTGGGTAAAGCCGGTGGATGCCGCCTGATCCGGTACAATTCCTGCCGGCATGCCGGCGCCGGTATCCTTGACCACAAGGATGATACGTCTCTCCTTTTCGCAGGCGCTGATGGTGATCTCCCCGCTCCTGTCGCCCGGGAACGCGTGCTGGATCGCGTTGCTGATCAGTTCGTTTGCGAGCAGGGCAAGGGGGATGGCAAGGTCAATTCCCAGTTCAATGTCCTGCACGTTTTCGGTGATACGGATACGTTTTGGATCGATTGAATAAATCCCACAAAGACGGGATATGAGGGAGCGGATAATGGTTTTGAAGGGTGCTCTTGTCAGATCCTTTGACTGGTAGACCCGGTCAAAGACAAACGAGATCGCTGCCAGCCGGTTTTCAGTCCTGATCAGTGCAGCATGCACCCGTTCATCCGGCTCCTTGCGCCGTTCCCGCTCCATCGCGGAGAGCGCCATCTGGAGCGTGTTTCTCACCCGGTGGTGGATCTCGCGGAGGAGGATCTCTTTTTCTTTGAGCAGATTGTTCTTTTCCTCTAGGGATGCATTCAGTTCTTCTGTCCGCCCTTTACCTGCTGTTCCAGTTCTTCGTTAAACCGTTTCAGCAATGCTTCGGCATTTTTTCGCTCGGTGATGTCTTCGGAAATTCCTAATAAATATTTTGGAACTCCCCTCTCATCAGTAATCGGAATTTTCTTGGTATGGAGAATTCTCGCTCCTTTATAACGGGTTTGTATCGTCTCTTCCGGAATGTCACGTAATTGATTCGTGAGAATGACTTGCCGGTCATTTCTGGTGAAATAGTCCGCTTCATCTTTCGGGAAGAGATCATAGTCATTTTTCCCCACCATTTCCCCTCTTGAATATCCGAGCAGGTCTTCGCCTGCCTTATTAAACTGCACAAACCGGAGATCCTGTATCTCCTTCACAAAGATCATATCAGGGATCTGTTCAATAATTTTGGAGAGGAATTGCTCGCTTTCCCGTAGTTTTTCTTCTGCCCGTTTACGTTCGGTGATATCAAGGGTAAATCCCATGATCGCATCGTCGGGAAGTTTTACTACACTCAGGATAACCGGGCATGCAGATCCGTTCTTTTTCTTCAAGCGTAGTTCAGTGCTGACAGAAGGTTCTGTTTTTAATTTCTCCTGTATACCGGTGAACTGCTCCAGTGTTTGTTGTAATTCGTCGGGAAACGCAAGATCACGGATAGTCATGGAGAGCATTTCTTCACGGGAATACCCCAGAAGTGTACATGCGGCCCGGTTGACATCCGTGTAATGTCCTGTATTATCCACAACAAAGATTCCCTCCGGGGAGTTATCGACATAGGAATAATACTTCTGTTCGGAACGAGCGAGTGCCTCTTCTGCCTGTTTGCGCTTGGTGATATCCCGGTTGGAGACCCTCCTTCCTGCCCACGTACCGTCAGCAGCAAAAATTGCCCGGCAGGTATGGCCAATCCAGCGCGTTGTACCATCTTTTGCGATAATGCGGAAGGTAATCTCCGCCGGCTTTTTACTTTGGTCACTTTCCGTATGGAGCGGGATATGCTCCTCCCACAGGGTACGATCATCAGGGTGGATAATCCGGTCGATCAAACTCTTGTCTGCGATAAATTCTTCCGCGGAATAGCCGGTGATGCGTTCAATGGACGGTGAGCAGTAAACAACTTCCCGTTTATGGGCAATCCAGTACTCCCAGTCGTATGTCCAGTCGCTCATCATGCGGAACCGGTCTTCACTTTTCTTCAGTTCTTCTTCCGCCCGTTTGCGTTCGGTGATATCCTGGTTTGCACCGTGGGTCTTAACCGTCCGGCCTTCTGCATCCTTCGTGATTGCGATCCTGACGATGATATGCCGGATCTCACCATCCCTGCGGATAATCCGGTGCTCGATCTGACGGGTAAAGTTCGGGTCCGTGGTCGCAATCGTTCTGTTCACTTCTTCGGCAACGAGATGTGCATCGTCAGGATGAACAAATTCCCGGGCATACACTTCTGCCGGCATCTGGTACCCGCCTTCACGTTCTGCAGTGGTCCCGAACATCGCATAGAACCGGTCATTAAACGTAAAGATTCCGGTAGGGACATCAAACTCCCAGTTCACGAGGTGTGCAAGGTCCATCGCCTCCGCGAGTTTTGTCTGGCTGTCCCTGAGTGCTTCTTCATTCCGTTTTTGTTCGGTGATGTCCCTGATCGTTCCCTGATACCCAATGATACTGCCATTTTTATCGTTCCGGATGACTGACAGTGATGAGCGTGTTGATGACCGTGCCATCCTTTTTCTTCAGGTTGACGGGAAAATCCTTAGAAAACCCCTTCTGCCGGATAATGTCAAGATGCCGGGCCCTTTCATCGGGATCTGCATAGATATCCCGTACATTGACCTGCATCAACTCCTCCCTGCTGTCGTACCCAAAGAGTTCCACGGCTGCATCGTTGAGGTCGATCCACCTGCCATCTGCGGTTGTGATAAAAACGCAGTCCCGCGACGTGGTGAAAAATGCACGGTACTTTTCTTCGCTCTCTAGGAGTGCCGTTTCGGCTTGTTTTTGTTCAGTGATATCTACACCAATTGCAATATAAGTGCCAACGCTCTCTTTTTCGTCAGGCAACCCGCGTGTATTCCACAGGATGGTCTTTTTATTCCCGTTTTTGCTGACGACCGTCGTCTGCAGGTTCTCCAGATAATTATCCCTGCTGATGATCTCCGCGATCTTTCCCGTAACTTCGTTCCGGTATTTTTTCTCCGGGTAGAGATGTTTCCAGATCTCATTTCTTCCCATGACCTCTGCTGCCGGGTATCCGCTCATCTCTTCTGCTGCATGGTTCCATTCAAGGATCCTCCCTTTATGAGTCAAGCACCATCAGCCAGACATGTGCATTTTTAATAACACTCTCCCGGACATCGGAAAGCCTCCGCATCTCGGCCAGCATGCGTTCCCGGTCGGTGATATCAACGCCAATTGCAATATAGGTGCCAACGCTCTCTTTTTTGTCAGGCAACCCGCGTGTATTCCACAGGATGGTCTTTTTCTTTCCGTTTTTGCTGACGATCGTCGTCTGCAGGTTCTCCAGATAATTATCCCTGCTGATGATCTCCGCGATCTTTCCCGTAATTTCGTTCCGGTATTTTTTCTCCGGGTAGAGATGTTTCCAGATCTCATTTCCCCCCATGACCTCTGCTGCCGGGTATCCGCTCATCTCTTCTGCTGCATGGTTCCATTCAAGGATCCTCCCTTTATAGTCAAGCACCATCAGCCAGACATGCGCATTTTTAATGATACTCTCCCGGACATCGGAAAGCCTCCGCATCTCGGCCAGCATGCGTTCCCGGTCGGTGATATCTGTCGCCGTCAGGACTGCACGGTGCTCCGGAAGTGTCCCCGCAGACAAAAGAACCGTACGCGTCCCGCCGTTTTTTCCGGTGAGGTGAGCTTCGATAGTATGGGCGTTACCTCCGGTTTTTAAGAAATTGAAGAACCTGAGACGCTCCCCGGAGTCCTGCCAGATCGTTTCAAGGGTCGCATTGACCAGATCACCGGGAGTATAGCCAAGCATGTCTGCACCGCGGAGGTTGGCTTCGGCAATCATCCGGCTGGAGAGATCAACAACAAAAATCCCGTCCTCGGAATTGGCGATGATCGTGTTGCGCTCCAGTTCCCGTTTTTCCAGGGCTTCTGAAAGGAACGAAACCACATACGCGATCCCGATAAAAACAATGAACCGGACAAGGGCTTCTGCTATATATCCACCTCATTCGGGTACGTAAAAAAGGTGACAAGGCCCACATAGAGCAACCCGAGCACGGCGGACAGGATTACCCCTTTTTTGTGGTAATGGTACGCGAGCAGGATGATCGGGAAATAGTACAGGTGCATGAAGATGGTCGTGATGCCCTGCGAGAGACAATAGGCCGTGAGGGCAAGAAGAATACACGATGTACCGAGGAGAAGTGCCCTCCACATGGGTTCTGATAATAAAAATCCAGATTGCCGTGCAGTTGTCATACTCGCCAGTCACTCCTTCCGATACAGGGAAGACCGGGAATTGTATCCGCCATCGTTCTTAGCCGCCGTTCGGTCATCGGTGCAGCATCAGCCGGTTTTACGGTCACGGTCACACCTCACCTTTGGTTTCTGCTGGTTTTGGGAACGTAAACACAAACTTCGTGCCCTCCCGTGCGGTCGATTGTCACCGTGCCGTGGAGCTGGCCGGTAAGCGTGTGTACGAGACGGAGACCAAGCGAATCCTGGTTTTCCAGCGTGATGCCCTCCGGTAATCCTACACCATTGTCTGCCACGATAAAGGTCAGGCCATGTGGATCTTCGTTAGCCGTGATGGAGAGTATGCCGTCTTTCTTCCCCTTAAATGCATATTTCAAACTGTTGGTGATCAGTTCGTTGCTGATGAGACCAAGGGGAATAGCGGCATTGATGTCCACATAGATATCCCGGATGTCAATATCGAGCCGGACGCCGGAATTTGTTTCTGAGTATGTCTGGAAAAGCCCTTTTCCCAGCGCAGTGATGTAGTTCTTTAAGTCGATATGGGCAGAAGTCTTTTCCCCGGTACAGGTGCTCGTGGACGAGCGCCATCGACATCACCCGGTTCTGGCTGTCCCGCAGGGTTTCAATCATCTTGGGATCGCTGATCTTCCGGATCTGCATGTTGAGCATGCTGGACACGATCTGGAGGTTGTTCTTGACCCGGTGGTGGATCTCGCGGAGCAGCGTCGCTTTCTCGGCAAGCGATGCATTGATCTGCTCTGACAAAATCCTGCGATCGGTAACATCACGATTACTGCCGCGGCTTCCCAGATAGTCTCCGTTTGATCGAAATACCGGCTGGCATTCGTGAGCCATCCATCGCACTTCACCGTTCCGGGTAATAATCCGGAATTCAAGTTCCTCATGTTTTCCCTGCTGGTCCTTTACAAGAGAGAGATGCTCACTCAATTTCGTACGGTCATCGGGATGGGTGATGGCAACCATGAGATTTGGATCGAGAACAAATTCTTCCGGGCGATACCCGGTGATCCGCTCGCAGGCAGGGGAGACATACAAAAATTTCCCGTCGGGTGCAATCCAGTATTCCCAGAAAACGTAAAATCCGCGATGGCCCGGTACTGCTCCTCGCTTGCGGCCAGCTGCCGGTCCCGCTCTGCAAGGTGATCGATCTGCATCCGCAGTTCTTCATCGGTATTCGTGAGTTCCTCGTTTGCCTGCTGGAGTTCGTTCGTCCGTTCCTCCACGCGTTGCTCAAGATCCCGGTTGAGTGCATGGATCTCTTCATCCTTTTTTGCGAGTTCTGGATACTGGTGCCGGAGTTTTTCTTCCGCCCGCTTGCGCTCGGTGATATTATGGATCACAGACAGGACTGTTGGCTTACCATGCAAAACGAATAAGCTCGCACTGATTTCAACCGGGATACGCTTTTTGTCTTTTGTCAGGTGTTCGGTCTCAAAAACAACGTTCTTTTCTTCCATGAGCCGGTTTGTAATTATCGGGATTCTTCCGACCTGTTCTGGTACATCGATGTCAGCCACGGTCATCTGACGCATTTCTTCACTGCTGTAGCCAAGCCATCTGCATATCTGATCATTCACTTCGATAAATTTCCCGGGCCCTTCCGGGGATATCTCATGGATAAAGATGCCGTCGTTTGCATTCAGGAGTAACAAGCGGTACCGCTCTTCACTTTCACGGAGCGATTCCTCTGCCTGTTTGCGGTCGGTGATATCCCGGTTGGAGATCCTTCTTCCTGCCCATGTGCCGTCAGCGGCAAAAATTGCCCGGCAGGTATGGCCAATCCAGCGCGTTGTACCGTCTTTTGCGATGATGCGGAATGCAATTTCTGCCGGATTTTCACTCTGGTTACCGTCAGTATGGAGCGGGATATGCTCCTCCCACAGGACACGATCATCAGGGTGGATGATCCGGTCAATCAACCTTTTGTCTGCAACAAATTCTTCCGCGGAATAGCCGGTGATGCGTTCAATGGACGGTGAACAGTAAACAACATCCCGGTTATGGGCAATCCAGTACTCCCAGTCGTAGGTCCAGTCACTCATGGTGCGGAACTGTTCTTCACTCTGCCGCAGTTTTTCTTCTGCCTGCTTGCGGTCGGTGATATCGATAATTGACCCTTCCAGTATTCCCTGGTCCCGGTAGAGCCGCAAGGACACAAGACAGTTTCTTACGTCACCATGCCGCTTGTTCAGCATGTGATATTCATACCCCGATAAGTTACCGTCCGCAACAAGTCTTTTAACCATCTCTTCGCGCTCTTTGGGATCTGCCCAGAGATTCACCGACGGCTTCCCCAGTGTCTCCTCCAGCGTCATCCCAACGATATCGAGAAACTTGCGGTTGACTTCAATGACCTCCGATCCATCAAGCCTTGACCTGAATATGCCCACTTCGGCATTATTGAAGAGGTTGCGGTATTTTTCTTCGCTCTCCCGCAGTTTTTCTTCTGCCCTCTTGCGGTCGGTGATGTCGCGGAAGTACCATACCCGTCCATAATAGGTATTATCGTTTCCTGTCATCGGGGCAGAGTACCGGTCAAAAACCCTGTTATCCTTTAAAACGATCTCTTCATGGCTCTTCTCATCCCGGTGTTCGTAGAGATATTTCACCCGGTCAAGAAAGCCATCGGGATCGATGATGTTGTCAAGAATCGAATGTATTGCACGTTCATCCGAGCCTGAAGCAATAACCTCTGCCGGGATATTCCACATATCCGTGAAACGCTTATTAAACGAGATGTATCTTTGCCTGTTCATCGACAATAAGAATCCCATCCAGGGAAGTTTCCTGCTGGGTCCGGAGTATGATATTGCTGAACCGTAACTCCTGTTCCATTCTTCTTCGACTGACGACCTGTTCGATCTGCCGGGCAAGATCCGTAAACAGAACTTTAGGATCGCCGCCTTTGGCAACATACGAATCCGCCCCCGCATTGTAGGCATCGATAACAACCTCTTCCCGACCCTTACCGGTGAAGATGATGAATGGGATTGTATTGCCGGAACTGCGCAGGTGTCTTTAAAAACTGGATTCCATCCATCCTCCGGCATCTGGTAATCGGAGATGATGACATCATATCTTCGGGTTTTGAGCTGTTCCAGGGCTTTTTGTGCACCGAGTGCTGTATCAACGGAAAACCCGGATTTTGACTCCAGAAATAGTTTTATCGTTTCAAGAAGAAGGGGTTCATCATCAACTAAAAGTACTGAGATCATAGGAAACACGGCCTTGTTTATTGCAGGAAGCCTATCTGGAAGATAGATAAAAGAGGATAAATATTTGTCGATGCCCTCTATGGCCAATCTGTCCCTCTCCTGATATAAACAGGTAAACGACCTAAATTACGTCCTGACAAACCGGTATTGTCCTTTCGGCACGCTGATCTCGAACCGTGCTCCTTTTCCCGGCTCACCGGTCTCATCAATCTTCATGCCATAAATATCAAGGATATCATGGACAAAGTAGAGATCAAACCCGGTCATCTTGCCAAAACTCTTGGTGAACAGATCTTTTCTCTTGTTTTCCGGAATCCCGACACCGTTATCCTCGTATACCAACGTACATCCGGATGCAGATTCATGTGCAGTGATTAAGATTTCCGTAACCTTTTCGCCATGTTTCACCGAGTTGTCGATCAGGTGCCAGAACACTTTTTCGATAACCGGATCTGCATATATTTCCAGGTTCTCTGCTTCGTTCGTGATGTGAGTAGATTCTGCCACCCCGGTCATACGGATGTTTTTTAAGAGACTGTTAAGATTATGCCAGCGGGGAAGCTGCATACCTATCTCCTGGTATTCCTTGGTATACAAGATCTGCTGCTGAATCTGTTTAAGGACATCATCCTCGCGTGCGAGAAATTCCTGAGATTTTTGATCGGTGATATGCTCTTTGCTCAACTCCAGATATCCCCGTAGCGCGGTAATCTTGTTATAGATATCATGCCATGCGACAATGTTCATCAGGTTCAGTTTCTGGTTTGCGATCAAGAGGTTCTGCTCTTCTTTCTTGCGTTCTGTGATATCCCTGATGATCATGCTCGTCATCGTATGCCCATGACTATCGGTAAAAAGAGTGGAGGATATCTCCCCGGGAAACGGTGTTTTGTCCTTTCGTAGAAAGGTGAGTTCCCCCTTGAATTTGCCGGTGCGGTCTCGCTCTTCCAGTGCGGCCGGGAAACGGTAATCTGTTGTATCGATAATCCCGTCCCTGATGGTTCTGATTATTTCCTCTTCCGTCCGCTGGAACATAGTACAGGCAGCAGGATTTGCTGCCTATGATGCCGCCGTCAGCGCTGGCTATCAGAATCGCATCCATAGAGTTGTCATAGATCAGGCGATATTTCTCCTCGCTTTCCTCAAGGAGGCGGGCCTTCTTCTCCAGCTTGGCACCAACCCGCTGCGCATATTCGCGACTGAAAGTAACTTCATCGAGAACCGGTTGCATCGTATAATTTCTCGGGGATTGCGTATGCTCCTGAAATGCCTCGTTGATCTGCCTGAGGAGTTCTTCAGGCTCCGCTGGTTTGATGATGTACCGGATCGCCCCAAGGGAGAGCCCAAACTCCTCGTCTTTCTTTTCCGTGTAGGTAGCCGTGTAGAAGATGAACGGGATCTGCCGGAGAACAGGATCCTTCTTGCACTCCCGGATCAGCCTGAAGCCATCCATCAGGGGCATTAAGATATCAGAAACAATTCCGTCAATCTGGTTGGCACGGAGTTTCTCCAAAGCCTCGATCCCGTTCTTTGCGGTGATGGTTTCATAACCCGCACTTTTGAACAGCACTTCCAGCAGGTAGAGGTTCTTGCTTATGTCGTCCACGATCAGGATCTTCACGCCAGTTCCCTCCAATAGCTGTTTTTCTTTTTGGTTCATGCTGCTTTTTTATCTTTTCCGGATTCACTCAATTTGCCTGATTCCACAACGACAGTGCAAGAGGATCGATCTTTTCAATTTCCAAACTTCCGGATAGCAGGCGCCTATCACAGATTTGCCTCGTTGAATTGCTGGTATTCTGGAATTTTGCTGACAACGCAGATCTTCATGCGGGGTTCTCGGTTCCAAACCCAATCCAGATTTACAGAGCATCTCTCTGACATGATATATAATTACCTGATATATTTTTGGATCTCATCCATGATTGTATCCGGGTTGATAGGTTTTTCAACATACCCGGTGCACCCGGCGGCAAGCGCCCGTTCGCGATCACCGGTCATTGCATAGGACGTCAGCGCAATAATGGGAACGGCGCCATCAGATCCAGAAGCCCGGATACGCCGGGTCGCTTCATACCCGTCGATGCCTGGCAACTGGATGTCCATAAGGACCAGGTCCGGGCGTTTGCTGATCGCCATTTCGACCCCCTCTTCTCCAGTGACGGCCTCAATTACTTCAAATCCTGCCCCTTTTAAAAGAAAAGAGATAAGGTACCGGTTTTTCTCATTGTCTTCAATAACCAACACTTTCGTCATATATCCTCCTGTTTTTTGTATATCACCGGGAAGGAAAACGTGAACACGCTTCCCTTGTGCAGCTCGCTTTCCACCGTTATATCTCCGCCAAGGAACCGGGCGAGTTTTTTCGAAAGGTACAGCCCAAGCCCCGTCCCCTCGGTAAGACGGCCCGGCACCATTACCCGGGCAAAGGGGCGGAAGAGTTTTTCCAGGTCCTCCTTTTCGATGCCGATACCGGTGTCGCGGACATGAACTTCAACAATAGTTCCTTTCTGCTCCACGGATCACATCAACTCTTCCCTCATCGGTGAACTTAATCGCGTTGCTGACAAGGTTTGTGATGATCTGTCTCACCCGCCGCTCATCACTGGTGATGGAAAGGGGAACGCCACGTTCCACCTCTAATACAAGTCCCTGTTCCCGGGCAGCCGGACCAAGGGTGTTTTCCACTTCACGGAGCACGTCATCGAGGTTGAACGTCGAAACACCCACTTCAATCTTGTCCGCCTCGATCTTGGAGATATCGATCACATCGTTGATGAGCGCGAGCAGGTGACGGGCACTGTCCTGCACCATACCGAGCTGCTTCTTCTGCTCCTCGTTGATCTCCCCGGCCAGTCCTTTCGCCATAATGCCGGTAAAGCCGATGATGGAGTTGAGCGGTGTCCGGAGCTCGTGGCTCATGGACGCGATGAACAGGGATTTGAGCCGGTCGAGTTCCTGCAGGTGGAGGTTGGCTTCCGAGAGTTCCCGGGTCCGTTCAGCAACCTTCTTCTCAAGATCCCGATGGGCTTCGAGTAGTTTCTGCTCGGCCTGTTTGCGATCGGTAATATTTGTCATCAGGACCAGCACAACAGGTTCTTTCCGGTAACTGATCGGGACTCCCTGAAGGATGGCCGTGATGATCTCTCCGCTCACCGGTTTTGATATCAATTTCATAGGGAGTAATACGGGCACCGGACAATCGCACGTTCATCTTCTGTTCGACATCACTGCGCTGGTAATCCGCGACAAACGAAAGGATCGGTTCCCCGATCACGTTTGAAGCGGGGGAAACCAGTGTGTCCATTGCGGTTTTGTTGGCGAACCTGACGATCCCCCTGCTGTCGTAAATCGCAATAATATCCGGCAGGTTCTCCACAAGGCTGCGGTTGAACTCCTCGCTCTCCCGCAGTTCATCTTCTGCCTTGCTGCGTATCTCTTCTTCTTTTACGATCCCCCGGGCCCGGGCCACGTAATAGGTGAAGAACAGGAGCGAGATAATCAAGAGTGCGGAGATGATGATCAGGTCATTCCTGAATCCCTGTATCGTGCCCAATATCTCATTTTCCGGTGTGGAAACAATGATCGACCAGGACGTGTTGCCGATTGTTACCGGGAGATAGATTGCCTGGAATTTCTGAGAGGGTAATTGCCGGGCGGGATCTCCGCTGACCGTGTAGGTGGCAATTCCCCGGGATCCCTTCATCGCTTCCTGTGCCATTGCAATGACGGTAGGGGAATTATTAAAGACGTCAAATACGGATTTATCGATCTGTTCGGGATAGGGCGAATAGAGCACAACACCATTCTGGCTGATGGTCCAGGCATATCCCGAATCAAGAACCCGGATATTGCCCAGATCTTCTTTTGCAAGAGTGTCAAAAGGAATCAGTATTGCAATACTGCCTTTGAACGTACCGTTCTTAAAGACCGGCATATGAAAAGCGATGGATCTGAACCCCTGGACGGAAGTGAAAACATCGCTGATAACAATCGAATGCGTGCTCATCAGCTGACGAACATGGGATTGATTTGAAATATCTGTTCCCGTGGATGCTTCAAAGGGATACGTATACAGGATAATGCCATTCTCGTCCACCCGGGTAATAGATGATATTTCACCGGCATGGCTGGTAAAGAAATTTCGCATCAGGTTCCGGCCGTCTGAATCAAGGGTTATGATGTGGTTATCTCCGGCAAGAAACAACAGGGAATCATTATACGAGGTAAAAAAACATTTCAATGCCCGCTGCCGCCTGGTCTGCATGCACAATCTGTTCATTATTAATCTGTGCAATGGTTTTTGACTCAATGTCAGTATAGACTGAATACAGCAGAAACCCGCATACGACCAACAGGACAAGGAAAACAGCAAACTGCCGGATGTATCGCATTCATATCACCAACACTGTTGTCATATATCCTCCTGTTTTTCGTATATTGCCGGGAAGGAGAACGTGAACACGCTTCCCTTGTGCAGCTCGCTTTCCACCGTTATATCTCCACCAAGGAGCCGGGCGAGTTTTTTCGAAAGGTACAGCCCAAGCCCCGTCCCCTCGACAAGACGGCCCGGTACCATTACCCGGGCAAAGGGGCGGAAGAGTTTTTCCAGATCCTCCTTTTCGATGCCGATGCCGGTGTCACGGACATGGACTTCAACAACAGTTCCTTTCTGTTCCACAGATACATCAATTCTTCCCTCATCGGTGAACTTAATCGCGTTGCTGACAAGGTTTGTGATGATCTGTCTCACCCGCCGCTCATCACTGGTGATGGAAAAGGGAACGCCACGTTCCACCTGTAGTACAAGTCCCTGCTCCCGGGCAACCGGACCAAGGGTGTTTTCCACTTCACGGAGCACGTCATCGAGGTTGAACGTCGAGACACCCACTTCAATCTTGCCCGCCTCGATCTTCGAGATATCGATTACGTCGTTGATGAGCGCGAGCAGGTGACGGGCACTGTCCTGCACCATACCAGACTGCTTCTTCTGCTCCTCGTTGATCTCCCCGGCATAGCCCGTTTCGCCATAATGCCGGTAAAGCCGATAATGGAGTTGAGCGGTGTCCGGAGCTCGTGGCTCATGGACGCGATGAACAGGGATTTGAGCCGGTCGAGTTCCTGCAGGTGAAGGTTGGCTTCCGAGAGTTCCCGGGTCCGTTCAGCAACAATTTCCTCCAAGTGGTCGCGGTTGCCCTTAAGCTCGGCAAGCACCAGTTGGCGCCTCTGTTCTTCAGCATGGATCTTCTCGACCATCGCCTTGAACGAACGGGCAAGACTCCCGATCTCCCCGGCACCCCCCATCTCAATTGTCTGGTCCAGGTCCCCGGTCTCGGCAATCTTCCGGCTCACGTCCGTCAGGTTGGAAAGTGGACGGATAACTGTATAGTTAAGGGCAATGAGCGTGATTGCGCTGAGCAGGATCAGCGCAAACAGGACAAACAGAAGTATCTGCACAATTGAATTGTTGATTTGCCGTTCGATGGCACTGAACGGAACAATTTCACCGATCTTCCACCCGAGCTCGGGCGATGTGTAATACATCAGGTAGGACCCGTTCAGGACCAGCACCCCTTCGTCAGTTGCCAGAAATGTCGGAGTCTGATCCTGCAGGAGATCGCTGACATTGCCAAAGAGCAGGGAAGAATTCCGGCTGGCAAGGACCATGCCATTTTTATCTACGAGGATTATCTCATCGTCATGCCCCATATTGAACCGCGAGATGTAACTGGTCAGGTTGACGAGAGTGATATCCTCACCCACTACACCGTATATTGTCCCATTCGGGTATGCGAGAGGAGTGACAATCCCGACATTCACATCCGAAGTTGTAACAGCCGCATAGGGGTCCGTAATGGAAACCTGACCGGGATGTTCTTTTGCCAGAATATACCATGGCCTGTCCCGTGGATCATATGCAGTTGGACGGGCACGAGGGTATGAACGGACAAAAGACCCATTTTCCCGGCCCATATAGACCGAACTGACATACGGGTGTGCCGTCTGGTAATCCTTAAACGTATCTATGATCTTCTGTTCCTTGTCATGAATGGAATACCGGAATGTCTCTTCCGAAGCGTTTAAGAAATTCGTAAAGCCGGCATCATCTGTCGTTCGCACATCATCATCGAGCGATAATGCGAGGACATCTTCCTTGGCATTCCCGATAAAATTGGAGAGGGCAAAATCGATATGCTTGAGCTGATCGATAGAATTCTGGGAAATGGTGTTGAGGTTCTGTTTATGAAGAGTTGTCGGGAGAACTCCGCCAATGAGCACCAGTACCAGGAGTGCAATGCACAAGTACAGTATCAGGACTCTTGACTGGAGTTTCATAGGTACGGGTGGACTTTTATTTATTAAATGAAATAGTTTGCGCCTGCCAAACAAACCAGCCGGATTCTGCCATAAGCATTTTTGTAATAATTATCTGGAACGGGGTAAGAATTGGGCGCGTCTCTATGGGTATTAGTTAGCATACCTCCAAATCGACGGTAATTGTACCAGATCAGACCATGGCCGTCCGCAGAAAGTCTACGAACTGGCAAAACCGATAACCGAGATCATGGACAGCATCGAGAACGAGAAGAAAGATGAGGCTAACAATCAGCTTGCTCTCGTCAGGAAATTGCGGGATTGTCTCCGCTGATCTCTGTTCAGGAACCTTGTTTTTTTGGCTTACCGCCCATTTTACTGTTTTTATAATAATATCGTCAGAAAATACGAGCCCTGTATTCGCGTTCTGGCAGCGTTTTTGGGGTCTGGATGGGGTAAAACAGGTGGCAAAAACAGCCTCGGTTTAAGGGCCTTTGGCATGCGTTAGCAGAGGTGCAATTCTGCCGTATTTTGGCAAATGGGGCGTTATATGGGCTCATTTTCCACAGGAACAGAAAAGGAGGATTTTGCAGGGTTATTCCTGAGGGGGACAGAGTAAAATAAGCCCGATACGGGCGTATTCAGGCACGTAATGATGTACCCTGCCGGGGCACCCCTTTTGGAGTGTTCAACTTCCATTATCCCGCTGTGCCTGAAAAGAGGCCCTGATTCGGGGAAACATCGCAAATACATTTTTAGTAACCTATCTTACCTCATGAAAAAGCAAAGAGCCTTTTTCCATATGAAAACCGGAAAAATAATCCGCATGAATACAATGAAACTCAGCTCGAAGGTATGAACATTCTCGCCCAGCAATTTGTTCACAAAAAATCCTTTTTTATCACCATATCCGATACGAAAGTAATTTCTTTTTCAACAGGTAACTGATATGAACCTATGATGAATGCATTTGAGCGCTTCGGCCTGGTAATAAACGATCATATTGTCCGGACACCGGTCGCTCTTGCGTCCATGGCCGGTATTGTTGATGCGGCATATGTGCTCGAACGCAAGGATCATATCGGCGTCGCATTCATTGGCGGGTACTCCATTGACCAGCCCACGATGGATGCCGCCAAGAAAATAGCTGCTTGTGGGGACCGCAGGGAATTTATTTACGACGATCCGGCAGGGGAACTCACCAAACAGATAGAGATGCTCAAAGGTACCGACCTCGTTGTAGGAATTAACCTGCGGGGAAGCACTCCCGAAGCATTTTCCGCGCTTGCAGAGACCATCGGCGATTCCGTAGTGTATGAAATCGATGCCCATTGCCGCCAGGCGCCGATGATTGAAGCCGGTGCCGGGGAATATTACCTGAAAAATCCCCGTGGCCTGATCGCCGCGATAAAAGCGCTCAAGAACCTTGGCGTTACCGTTTCGGTAAAAATGCGTGTCGGTGTCGCAGGTGATGACCGGGCGCTTGTCCGGGCACTCTGGCAGGCAGGGGCAGATATCCTCCACATCGATCTCATGGATACGGGTATCGCAAAACTGCGGCAGATCCGGAACAGCTGCCCGCTGATCATTATTGCCAATAATTCCATCAATACCTTTGACCGGATGCGGGAGATGCTCTCGCATGGCGCGGACCTGGTATCGCTTGCCCGGAATGCCGATGAGCGCACGCTTGCAGGACTTGATGCGGCTATCACCCGGTTTGCGGATGAGGAGGGATGGTACAATTCGCCAAAACAACTCTGCCGGGGCGGGGACCTGCGGGCGCTCACCTTCTGCTGCATGCCGGTCAAAGAGTGCCCGCTCATTCCTGCCCTGTCACGGATCGGCATTCCCAAAGACGAGTATATCCAGCTCAAACTGGGCTCGGTCAAAGGCACACGGCTTGAAGGCGGGAACAATACCTGTTTTGGGAGCCTTGCATGGTGCTGTAAAACCTCTTCGCCCTGCATGTTCCGCGACATGACGCTCCAGCAGGAGGGGCTCACAAAGAAAGAATATATGCGTCTGAAACACGAGCTTTCAGATAACCTGATGAGCCGGGTGTTCCATGACGTCCCTTCCGATGAGATCTGTTGAGCGGGCCCAGCTCGCCATGATGCTTGAAGTCTGTGCATACCCAAAACCGGGGAATGTCGACCGGTGTCATGATTATCCGGATACCCGGTTGGAACATTTTCTCGCTTCCACCATTTTTGCCCGGCCTGCTCTTGAAGAAGCCGAGCGCGGCGAGGGCAGAATTGGGGAGATCATCAAACATGCCGTGCAGCAGACCAATGTCCACCTGGGGGGCAACACCCACTTTGGCGCATTTATCCTGCTCATCCCGCTGGTGTACGGCAAGGATATTCCCGGGGCACTTGTGGCAATAGAAAAAACCGACGTTTCCGATGCGGTCGCATTTTATCAGGCATTTGGTATGACAAAAGTCCATGTGCATGCAGAAGACGAACTTGACGTCAATAACCCAAAGGCACTTGCGATGCTGCGTGAGCGGGACATGTCGCTTCTTGACGTGATGCAGCACTCCGCTCCCCGCGATATGGTCTCCCGGGAATGGATTATGGGATTTCCGCTTACCCGCAAAGGTGCGGACCTCCTCCTCCATTTCGGCCCGGGCAGGGGATCGATTGTCCAGATGTTTGTCACCCTGCTGGCATCAGAACCCGACACCTTCATCATAAAAAAGCATGGCGAGGAATGTGCCATACGGACCATGAACAAGGCACGTGAAGTGCTTGACGGCACCCGCGATCTTGCCGCATTTGATGCGGAGTGCATCGAACAGGACATCAATCCCGGTTCGATTGCCGATATCACGATCGCGGCGATCTTTGTGGCACTGGGGGAGGGATGGGATTGGGACTCTTGACCGGTGGCATTAACGAAGTCATTGCGACGACGGCTTACAATGCGGCACCGATGGGCATCCACTACCGTGAAGGACACCACTCGCTTATCCTTTTCGCCGGTTCTCATACGGCACAAAATATCGTGCGGGACGGGTGGGTTGTTGCCAACATCATCCATGACCCGGTCATCTATGTAAAAACCGCATTTGAGGATCTCCCCAAAGAAGCATTTGTAGAAGAGCCGGTCCGGCAAAAAACGATGTACCGTCTTGCCGGTGCCGAGGCATGGGTTGCGTTTACCGCGACGGTCCAGAAACAGACCGATGCCCTCCTGAACGTGCAGCTCAAGCCGGAAAAAGCGATTGTCGAGGATGTGATTGTCCACCCGGTGAACCGGGGATTTGGTAACCTTATCGATGCAACGGTACATGCAACCCGGTATAAGGAAAACCGGGATCCGGAATTAAAGAAACTAATCAATTATCATGCCGGAATTGTCCGGAAATGCGGCGGGAAAAAAGAGATTGCCGCGCTTGAGATGCTGATGAAATATCTGGAATAAGCCGGGGTTTTTTAGATGATAAATAACCGGAATTCTGGATAGCATAATGAGTAGGCTGGTCTTTTCTTTTTTTCTGCAAATTAATTGCTTCATGACGCATAAATAATGAAAAAAAGACAACGAATATGAACGGTTGTTTGATCTTTTACGATGTGTCCCACCCCTTCGGGGTCGCTCGGAGGTCTCGTCGACTCCTCGCTGGGCAAGGCGGTTTTTTTCCATCTCTCGAGAAATCACTGTTCTTCGTCAGAATCACTTCGAAAATCTGTGATATCTGAAGTTTCTTTTTCTGCTACGTAACTGCCCATATCGCAAGAGATCTCACAATGTAACGAAAAACCTCCTAAAACTAAAAAGAAATAAAAGCGGGGGGTCAAGGGGACGCTCCCCTTGGGGTGCCTCCCCTTCTGGGGGAGAGAGGGGGTCACCCTCTTAATCGCTGGAGAATATATACAAATTATTGGATAAAAACAAGATTTCCAAAGGGTTGGTTTATCTTTCTCAACATAATAAAAGATATTCCTTTTTTACGGTGATTCTTAATTTCAGACCCGCCGCGGGGGCGTCCCATCGGGGGCGGCGGAGGTCATCGTAATTGGGGGTATGGGGGCAGTTTGCCCCCATCAAAGAATTTGATAGGAGATTTCCTCCAAAAAAAAAGATTGAATGATTATTTTCCCACTATCAGCACACCCGGGGAACCGGATCGCCCATCGGGGGTTCAATAAACCGTTCCCCGCCGATGGATGTTTCCATGATGACGTGAGCGCCTTTTACTACCGTGCCGACAACGGTTGCATCCTTGCCATATTTGTGGGAATGAAGTGCCGCAAGTATCGCATCCACATCCGATGCAGGGACTCCCATCACAATCTTTCCCTCATTTGCCACTTCGAGCGGATCGATGCCGAGCATCGCGGCGGCACTGCGTACGGTTTTTTTAATTGGTATCCGCTCTTCCTGTATCCGTACCTGGACGCCGCTTTTTCGTGCCATTTCGTTGATCGCAGCGGCAAACCCGCCCCGGGTGGGATCTTTCATCGCATGGACGGTCCCGGCATCCAGCATCTTTTCGACAAGCGTCCAGAGCGGGGCAACATCTGACTTGATCTGCTCGCCCAGATCAAATCCTTCCCGGTGTGCCATGATGGCAAGTCCGTGATCTCCCAACGTCCCGGAAACAATAATTGCATCACCGGGTTTCAGACCATTATCCCGCACGATGGTCGTTGCAATGCCGATACCGGCAGTATTGATCGCAATCCCGTCAAGCGCCCCTTTTTCGAGCACCTTTGTATCGCCGGTAACAAGGTTCGCGCCGCATTCTCCCAGCGCCTCGTCCATCGAAGCAACAATTTTTGCGAGATCGGCAACTTCGAACCCTTCTTCGATGATCATACCGCACGAAAGAGCGATGGGCCGGCCACCCATCATCGCGAGGTCATTGATAGTGCCGCAGACCGCAATCCGCCCGATATCGCCGCCCGGAAAAAAGATGGGGCGGACAACATGGGAATCGGTGGTAAAAACGATATTATTCCCATTGATGGGGATTACTGCGCCGTCATCCAGTGATTCAAGGCCAATGCCCCCGGCATTGTTATGGGTGAACTTGGTGAGTGTCTGCAGGAGCTCCCCCATAACCTCGCCGCCGGCACCATGCATCAGGTTAACTTTCATGCGTCCTCTACCTCGATTTCAATATTTGTCACCACAATTTCCCTGCCTTTGACCAGCTGCGGGAGCGCACCGCACCGGGGGCAGACATACATTTCTGATCCTTCATACCCACAGGTGCATGATGTAACAGGGTCAATTTCATGACATTCCAGCACCGCAGACGTAAAAAGAGGGTCGTCCTCTTTGATCGTATCAAATAAAAAAATGACCTGATCAGGATTCACCATCGCCATTTTCCCGACATCAACATTAATTTTTTTAACCTTTTCCGCATGGTTATCGATCGCTGCTTTTTTTGCGGTTGCATAGAGATCATAGGCAATGGTGTACTCGTGCATCACTCCTCCATCGCGGCGTAGACCTGTTTGAAGATTTCCAGGGTCTCAAGACCTTCTTCCCGGGTGAGTTTCTGGATCGCAAACCCGACATGAACAAGAACGTATTCTCCAACTTTTACATCTACAAGATCAAGCCGGACTTCCTGTTTGAGCTCGCCGTAATCGACAACTCCGATATTACCTTCTTTGATCTCAAGCACTTCTGCGGGAATGGCAACGCACATCGATAAGTTCACTCTCTTGTCTGAATTAAACTGTAGGCGTTCTTAACACATAAAAACAGTGATATAGATACGGCCAGCAAAAATTTTAGAATAAATCTGAAGGCGGATAATGGGTAATTTTACCATCAGAACAGGAAAACGCCGGGGAAGAGATTTGAACTCTTGAGGTGCAGGCACCAGTGGCTTTCAAGGCCACCGCCTTACCGGACTAGACTACCCCGGCACGTGCTCTATCTGTTGGTCGGGAGATATAAAAAATGCTTCTAGAATAGATCCGGCTGATTGTCCTGCATAGCCGGCGGCTATGCAGGTACTCTGATCCAGATCAATGACCAGTGAATATTACTTCCGGTGATGTATCAGAATTACGATGCATCCCAACGCGAAAAGGACTGTCATGGCAGAAACCGGAGATTTTTGTGTTTGTGCAGGGATTGAGGCTGTGGCTCCAAACACTGCCGGGACGGTGGGACTGACGGATACGGAATTAACATTCTCGGCATAGAGGAAAACATTGCTGGTGACCGAATATTTATACGGGTACACCTTGAAATAGACGGCCTTTCCGTTCCCGTTTGCCCGGATTACTTCCGGGTTCAGTTCACCCTGATCGTTGACCATGTGCAGGACGCCGGAAGGATCAACATATTCCACGACCCAGTCGACCGATGAAGAGGTATATACCCTGAATGGTTTATTATCCGTCTGGACTACAAAATAGGCTGGAGTGTCACGCGATGCTTTTGCATGGGCAATAAAAACACTCGCCATTGCTGCAACAGCGGGTGGTGCTGCTGTCGTATTGGTACTTACGATGGTAATAATCCGGTCCCCGATATACCCGTTTGCATCGGTGAAACTGACTTCATAGTCACCGGGCTGCGTAATAGGAATATCCGCACTAAACGATCCCTGGTAATTGGTGTTGATGTACAGGGGGCCAAAAATATTCGTATTGTCGGGCCCGATTACTTCAATCTGCACACCGGAACTGGTATCTTTGGACAGCGTACCGGCGATGTAGAGTTTCCCGTTAAAATTCTGCACCGTCTGCGAGAAAAGGTGAATTTCGTCAGACCTGTCAACAAGGTTCACCAGCCTCATCGTGACTGAATCACCCATCCCGTTTGTCGGGACTTCAACCTTATACATTCCCGTCGGGAGATCGGTCGTATCAAAGACAACCCGGAAAGTTTTATCCTCCATGACATAGGCGATTTTGCGTATGATCTCCGTGCTGGTGGTCAGCTGGTAGGAAAGAACGACATCAATGGGAGTCCCGATCCCAAACGTCGTTGTCCCGGTGACGATGAGAGGTTCCCCTACGCTCAGGGTATCGGGTGCCTGTATAACAACCTGGTACGCAGATACACATCCGATACAAAAGAGAAGTCCCATCACCAGCAGGACGATCTTATTCATCTGTATAAAAGTTCAACTATGAGGTTGTTAATGATTTCTGATGAATTTGAAAAGCCGCTTGCAAGCTGGCGCGGAAAGGAGCGGCACGACGGCGTTCTTGTTGATTGCCTCACGGTTATTTTCAAAACCGGCGGGTGCTCGTGGTCACGGTGCCGGATGTGCAGTTACCGCCACGAACGCTATGAGCAAATGTCCGGTGATGCACTTGCGAGCCACCTGCATCACCAGCTGGCATGGGTCTGTCGGGAGTTTGCGAACGAAACGTTCCCGATGGTAAAAATTTTCACCTCCGGCAGTTTCTTTGACCCAAAGGAAGTGCCGCCCGGCTTCCTTTCGGAGGTGGCCAAAGCCTTCCACGGTTCAATACTTATTGCCGAAACCCGGCCCGAATATATCGACGCGGACGTCATCAGCGGGTTCATTGCCGAGCTCGATGATGGCAGTCATGAAACTCCGCTCTACTGTGCCGTTGGTCTTGAGACTACCAACGATGTGATCCGGGAAAAGTGCATCGACAAGGGATTTGCATTTTCTGATTTTACCCATGCCGCATCCGTTGCCCACGGTGCAGGAGCCGGTGTCAAAGCGTACCTGCTCTTCAAACCCCTTTTCCTCACGGAAGGCGAAGCCTTTGCTGATATGCAGACCTCCATTGAGACTGCCGCACAGCATGCAGAGATTATTTCCATGAATCCCTGCACGGTGCAGAAAAAAACCGAACTTGAGTTTTACTGGAAGCGTGGGGCATACCGTCCTCCCTATCTCTGGAGCGTCCTGTCACTTTTAAAAGACGCACCGGTTCATGTCTCCTGCGATCCTCTTGGTGGCGGACAGAAGAGGGGGCCGCACAACTGCGGGAAATGTGATTATGACCTCGTAAAAGGTATCCGGGAATATTCCCTCAATGCAGACCGGGAACTATTAGGGGCACTCCTTGAAACCGAATGCGCCTGCAAAACGGAATGGGAATATGTTCTTGCACATGAGCAGCCTTTCTGTATGCCGCTCACCCGGTAAAAAAAATTACTTTTTTGCCGCACTCTGGATTTCCAGTTGCTTTGCGAGCAGGGGAAGGAAGGTGCCGGCATCCGAGACAACACCGATTGCCTGCATCGTGCCCCGGTCCATTAATTTTGTCAGGGCTGCCGGGTTGATATCCACGCAGACTGTTTTTACTCCGGACGGGAGGTAATTGCCGACCGCGACAGAATGCAGCAGGGTGGCAATCATCAACACCATACTGCACCCTTCGATATGCTGGCGCATCGCGTCCTGTGCCTCCATTGCATCGGTGATGACATCCGGGAGCGGGCCATCGTCACGGATAGACCCGGCGAGGACAAAGGGCACATTATTCTTAATGCACTCGTACATGATCCCACCGGTGATTACGCCTTTGTCAACGGCATTTTTTATCGATCCCGCCCGCATGATCTCGCTTATCGCGTAGAGATGATGCCGGTGGCCGCCCATGACCGGTTTTCCGGTTGAGAGATCCATGCCAAGCGATGTGCCGTAGAGATTATACTCAATATCATGGGTGGCAAGTGCGTTTCCGGCAAAGAGGATGTTGATGTACCCTTTGCGGATCATTTCTGCAAGCGCCTTGTCTGCACCGGTATGGATAATTGCCGGGCCACCGACAAGCGCGATCTTCCCCCTTTCTTTTTAACGTCAAGAATCTCTTTTGCAATCTGGGCAATCAGTGTTTCACTGGGACGCTCGGGAGACACAGTGCCATGCATGAATTCAAATGAACTGCTGACGCGGGGACGTTCAGGATAACTGACGTTCACGCCCTGCTCGCCAACGACAACCAGATCCCCTTTCTTGATCTTGCCAAGCGCCGTTGAACGTGCCGTTTTGCTTTTCGGGTCGACAACGATGAGGAAATCCATCTTGGTCGGTCCGACGGGTATCCACTCGCCGCCATATTTTACCTGCGTCGGGTGGTTGGTGGTCGTGTAGAACTTTTTTGGTACGACCCGGTCGCCCAGTGCGGGTTCAAGGTGGACATCCTTTACTTCAACCGGGCGGGCGCCAATCCGGTGGAGTTCGGAGAGAATTGCGAGCAGTTTCTCTTTATTGCCGGCTGCGATCCGGAGCCGTGCGTAACTGGGGTCGGTCTTTTTCTTCCCGATATCAAAGACAAGGATCTCAAAGTTGCCTCCCATATCCATGACTTTATCGAAGAGCTGGGTCATAATGCCCGAATCAATAATATGCCCCTGCAGCTCGATCTCCTGCGACTCCGCCATAATAGTATAATAGTGGGTAATGTTCCTTAATATTCATTCTGTTTTATGCGCAATTTGAGCGTTTTTTTAAAGAAACGACATGAATCATGTCAAATTAATCAGCAATACCAAAAGGAATAGCCGCGTGGGGCTCGTAACATCCTGCCCAACTTATGCGGGGTGCTGCTGCAGGAAGCGTTCTGCCGCATCGCGATCATTGCGGGTATTTACATTTATGGCAAGGCGGGGATCGGGTATGACCATCTGGAGTTCGTCCTGCGGGACAGAGATGCGATCACCGTTTACGATGTTTACGCCCGCCGGACAGGCATCGATGTTACAAACGGTTTGCCGGTACGTGACGCCACCCCGGCAGGAATGCACAAGATCGACCGGGACCCAGACGGAACAGGCATCCTTGCCGGATTGGTTGTACGCTTCGAGAATGGGAACAAGAACCCCGGCATTAATGCAGGGAATATCAGATACGCTGACAAAGAGCGGTTGTGTCTCAACAAGAGCCGAAACGGCTTCTTTCATATCCTCGATAAAATCGGTACCGCTTGCCCGGAACAGGTCAATTTCGTTTGTCCGGCACCAGTTCTGGGTCATCGGTGTCCGGGGTGATACCGCAACAACCACTTCACAGCCGCTCCGGGAAAAGGCATCGATTACATAACTGATCATGGGGCGGTTTCCAATTGACAACAGCGGTTTTTCACCAAGGCCAAGCCTGCTGCCGGCGCCACCTGCCATAATCAGCGCACGCATCGATCCAATGCCTCCAGGAGCTGCTGGTTTTCAGCACGCAGCCGGACTGCAATGCGGATGCAGTGCGGCAATCCAAACGATGTGCAGTCCCGGACGAGAATGCCCTCAGAGAAGGAGTGCCTGCACAAGGGATTGCACCTCCTTCCGCAATCAACAAGAATGAAATTTGCCGATGACGGGGTGGGGAAAAATCCCCGTGCGAGGAGTTCCTGTGCCAGCCAGTCGCGTTCCCGTGGCGATATAGTCACGCGAAGCAGCCAGTTCTTCAATGTGGAGGAGTGCCTCGAGTGCGTAGGATTCCGCAAACGCATTCACGCTCCACGGGGATCGTGCCGTCTCGATTTTTTCGATAAGTTCAGGAGAGCCAAAACCATAGCCAAACCGTATGCCCGGACACGAGAAACTTTTTGTGAGGGATCGCAGGACAAAGAGGTGAGGACTGGTTATGTCTGCAAGACTTTCCTTGGGATCACAGAGCTCGATAAATGCTTCATCGCAGAAAAGCGTGCTGCCGTGCCAGGTGCATTGATCAAGAAGGGAAAGCAGTGCTTTTTTGGGCTGCAGCATGCCGGTGGGATTATTCGGGTTGCAGACAAAATGGACGTCCGCGATAGTCTGACGAGGTGGCAGATCGTGGCTCCCGTGAGGCGGGCAGACAAATCATATTCCCCGAATGTTGGGGGATTGTAAAAATATTTTTTCCCGTTCTGTAAACAGACCCGACAAAAAACCCGGATGAGTTCGATGGAGCCATTGCCGACGCAGATCTCTTCAGGCTTTCTTTTGAATGTATGCGCGATCCGCTCCTTAAGAAACGCATAATCATCGTCGGGATAACAAAAAATATCCACAGAATCGCGATCCCATGAAAAGCCGGGTGGGAGTGGATTGACGCTCGCGCTGAAATCCAACACGTTTTTTTGGGTTTTTTCCTGCAGCCGCTTCCCGGCCCCCCCATGGACAACACGTTGCGGAAATTCAAAAGACATGTAAAATCCCGTTTTTTACCAGAATACTGGGACGGGCACTCATAAATTCGTTTGGAGTGGTTGTGCGAAAGTAAATCAGAAGGTTTATATACATTTATGCATCATTTTGGTTTATCTGGTTAAGTCAGACATGAGAGTTCTCCTTGTCTGACATATGCCTGACATAAGACTGACATATGTCAGAAATGTGAGATACGATGATGCAGAGAATCACGCTCCGGCTCCCTGAACAGCAAATCAACCTTCTCCAGCAGATGGTTGACACGGGAGAATATCCCAATGTTTCTGAAGCAGTTCGGGCAGCGGTTCGTGATCTTGTCGAAAAACGTGCAAGCCGTGTCTTAAAAGAGAGCGACCAGGTTTCATTCAAGGTATGAGAGGGTAGATATGCAAAGTATCATTAACGATGCGTTGAAAAACGCCGAATTGGAAAAAGAGCTGAATAAACCCAGCTCTGATGGACCGGAAGATGACTTTGTCGGTCAACCGAGAATTGTGATTATCGGTTGCGGTGGTGCAGGCAACAACACGGTAAACCGTATTCACCACATGGGTGTTTCTGGTGCCGAGACCATTGCAATCAACACCGACAAACAGCACCTGGACATGATCCAGGCAGACAAGCGTATCCTGATTGGAAAATCCTTGACAAAAGGTCTGGGTGCCGGTGGGTATCCGGATGTCGGGAAGCGTGCAGCCGAAATGGCACGCCCGACCCTTGAAGCAGTCCTGGAATCTGCCGATCTCGTGTTCATCACCGCAGGTATGGGTGGCGGTACCGGTACCGGCTCTGCCCCGGTTGTCGCAGCGATCGCAAAAGAACAGGGCGCAATTGTTGTCGGGATGGTCAGTTACCCGTTCCAGGTTGAAAAGGCCCGCCTGATCCGTGCAGAAGAAGGTCTTGAAGCCCTTGCTGCCGCAGCAGATTCGGTCATTGTCCTGGATAACAACCGGTTGAAAAGCTTCGTGCCCAACCTTCCGCTTGGTCAGGCCTTCTCGGTCATGGACCAGCTGATCGGTGAAACGGTCAAGGGAATTTCAGAAACCATTACCGAACCGTCACTGATCAACATCGACTACGCAGATGTCCGTGCAATCATGTCAAAGGGCGGCGTCGCCGTCATGCTTGTTGGAGAGAGCAAGCAGCAGAACAAAGCCGAAAGCGTTGTTCGCGAATGCCTTTCAAACCCGATGCTTGACATCGACTACCGTGGCGCAACCGGAAGCCTGATCCACATCACCGGTGGAACGGACCTTACCCTGCAGGACGCAGAAGAAGTTGCAACATCACTCACGTACGAACTTGACCCCCACGCAGATGTCATCTGGGGCGCACGTGTCCGAAGCGACATGGAAGGCAAAATCCGTGTGCTCGCCATCATGACCGGTGTCAAGAGTGCACAGATCCTTGGCACCCGCCAGTCATACAAGACCATGATCCAGGATATCGACAACAAGAGGTCAAATCCAAAAGCGGTCGAGATGCCCCAGAGCCGGCGTGCACCGGCACGGGATCAGACCAGCGGCGGCGGCACTCTCGAATGGGTCGGATAAGCAAGCCCGCACACTTTAAAAAATGTTCCAACTTACCGGCAATCTTCTCTGATGCAGGTAAGGATCAGTTGGTATATCCAGCCAACTCCCCTTTTTAACTGATTTTTTCTCATCAACGATGGATTTGTTCCCCGATTCGCGCTCTCCGTTAATATCGGCGAAACGCTTAATAACACAACCCTCCTTTAAAATATAGTACATTCGACCAAACCTTTGCAGGGAGAATGTGGGTGATCCCTTTTTACGTGGTTTCATCCGGTATCGGGAGTTGAACATCATGAACCGTATGTCGAACAAAGACTTTCAATTGAAGTCTTGCCTGAATGATTCGCAACGAACCTTTTCTGATGTTTTTTGCCCTGCATCCTGCATGCAGAGCCGCCTTGTAAGAGAATTAAAAGAGTCAATGAATGCACTCTTTAAAATACCTGTTTCCTCTACACTGTGCTCGCCGATCCCAGCAGTAAATACTTTTGAGGAGTTGTAACGCATGTTGAATGACCTGATGGAAAAGAGAAAGAAGATACTTGCCGAGTCTGAACAGCATAAAAACAGCAGAAACGATCTCAACGCTGCTGCAAGCAAATTTGCCCGCGAGCGCAACACGCTCAATAACCAGACCCGGGAGTTTGTCGAAGAGGCGCAGAAAAACAAGGATCTCCGGGATAAATATAACCAGGAAGTCCTCGATCTTAAAGCCCAGCGCAATGATCTCAACGAAAAGGCGAATGCTTTTTTTGAAGAAATTGAAGCATTCAAAAAAGAGCACGGATCGCTCAAGAACCGGGGGATCAAGGAACTCCAGAAGCAGATCGAATTCATGGAGTACCGGCAGCAGACGGAAGTCTTTACTACCGATAAAGAACGCGAGCTGATCGAGAAGATCAAGCAGATGCGATCTCAGGTCAAAGAGCAGGAAACTGAACTTGAGCAGAACAAGGAGATGCGCACGAAAATCGCCGAAGCACGGGACTACCGCAAAGGCGCATCAGATCTCCATGCAAAGGTAACCGAAGTTGCCGAACTGGCACAAAAACACCACGATCTGATGGTGGAATCCTACCGCAAAGCAGACAAATCCCGCGAAGCCGCTGACGCAGCCCACAAAAGTTTTGTCGAGTCCCAGGAATCTGCGGATTCAGAACACAAATCCTTCATCGCATGCCAGAAAGAACTCCGCGATTATGACAAGGTGATCTCCGGCCTCCGCAAGAAGACAAAGAAGGTCAAAGTAACAAAGGAACAGAAAGCGGTGCGCCAGGAAGCTGAACATCTCTTCAAGAATTTCCGTGCAGGGGAAAAACTTACTACCGACGATATATTGCTCCTCCAACGCTCAAAACTTATTTGATCTTTTCCGTTTCAATCTTTTTTTATTAACGTCAGCAATAATTTAATAGATTTAGAACGATTTACATATACCAATGACACAGGGGAGAACTCTCGTTCTCAGCGTTGATCGCGATGACGATATCGGGTGGAAAGCACACGTAGAAAGCCCGGTAGTCGGCAGGGAAGCCTGCCTGAAAGCAGCAGAATCATTAGCGCTTGCAGATCCCGAAGACTCCGATGTCAACGCCATTTTTCAGGCCATCAAAATCTACGATGAACTTATTGCAAAGGGTGAAGAAGCGATCGTTTCGGTCATTTCAGGAAATCATCTTCACATGATTGAAGGTGACCGGCGTATTGCAACGCACCTTGAACAGGTTATCAAGGAAACCGGGCCGGACAACTGTATCCTTGTCTCGGACGGTGCAGAAGATGAATATGTGATTCCCATTATCCAGTCCCGGCTTCCGGTGTCAAGCATCCGTCGGGTGATTGTCAACCAGATGCCAAATCTTGAAGGAACCTATTACATCTTAAAAAAACTCCTTGACGATCCCAAAATATCCCGGGTTGTTTTTGTGCCGCTCGGACTCGCTATGCTACTCTATGCCAGTGCATTCCTTCTGGGATACCCGGGGACTGCGACGATCATTGTTGTCGGAGTAATCGGCATGTACCTCCTCTATAAAGGATTCGGGTTTGACGAACTGGTCCACGGCATCATTGCGGCCCTGCGTTTATCCTTGTCACGGGGAAGATTTTCCTTTGTCACCTATTCTGCGACTATCCTGTTGATCATCATCGGGTTCACCAGCGGATTTATCACCGTGCTCCGGTATTACTCATCCGATGAAAGTATGGGGATCATCCTGTACCTGATGACGTTTATCTACGGAGCAATCTGGTGGCTGATCACCGCCGGCCTGGTCACTTCAGTTGGTATCATTATCGATGTGTATATCAACGAGCGGGACAGTTTTGGCAAGGTAATTGTATTCCCCTTCTTTGTCGTGGCGATTGGCCTAATCCTGAACGGGGCCAGTGTCTACATCCTGTCCGTAAGCGGGGTCCAGGACTTCCCGATGACAGCTGCCACAACCGGGAGCGATATCCTCTATTCCACGTTAGCCGGACTGATATCGGCAGTTGCCGGGGTCATTATCCAGTACTTTGTCACGAAAAAGATTGCCGAACAGCGCAAACAGGCAATCATCGAAGTCCTCTGACCGGGTATTGTCACGGACAGAAATATTTTGGAATTCCTCATTTTTTTCTTTTAGTTTTTCTGGAATTGATAGTGTTACCTTTTTTTTAGTTTGAATGGGTAAGTCTAGTTCCCGGTAAATAATTTGATGGGGGCATACTGCCCCCATACCCCCGGTTACGATGAACCCCACCGCTCCCGACGGAGCTTCTTGTGTGGTGATGTAATGATAAAAATAATCTGACATCCCCTTGCCTTGCCATGTATAATGGGAGCACCTGATGCAAGGGAACATTGTAAACAATTTTCATAATTTCCGTGTGAACCCGATGCGGATTATACCCGTTTTACAAGGATCTGAACCAACACTTATCGAGAGCCAAATAAATACTCTTTAACTCCCCGTCCTCATGCCGTCCAGATGTTACTCTGTGGGCAAAGGCGGCTGTTCAAAAAAGCCTAATCCATCCGGGAACTGGTTGGTATTGGTAAAGTTCCGTGTCAGCTGCGGGGACTGGATCATAAGTCTTGGAATAACCACATTGAACGTGTGGGCAGGATACCAGTAAATCCCCTTGCCGTACGAGAACGATGCATTGTCAACAACAAACTCGGCATGTGACAAGTTGATATTCACCATATCTGCATCGTTATAATTGAGGATCTTTATGAGCTTGTTTTTCAGATCCTGTTTTCCCAGTAAAAAAAAGATAAAGCGGGTGCCTTCATCAACAGAATAATTGACATCGATGACGGCAGTTGCATTATCAAGCTGAACCGTGATCTCTTCAACGGTGATGTAACTATACCGGTCATCATTTGCAGCCATCACCGGAACTGCGATGCATCCCAGGAAAAAAACCAGCACCAGCAGACTGAAGGCTCGCATAGCACTATAAATTTGAATATCCCGCTTATATCCTTTGCGGCTTTTTCTCTCTCCCGGAAAAGATCCCGAGCGTTATAAAAAAAGTGATTGCTGGACTCTGTAGAAATTCGCTATCATAACACGCAGGCCCCTCTTGCGCCACCAGTCCCACACGGGTGATAGAGCGCATTGCAATGATGCCAGAACTAAACTATCGTAACCGGGGGGTGCCACAGCGGCAGGGGCGAAGGCTAGGATTGCCGGAGCCCTCGAGAAGCGTTATAGCAATTTAATCTGAGGTTTTCTACAAAGCCGATTGCGGATCAATTACCAAAACAAAAATGAGATACGGGGTATTATCAATCACTCAGGTGAGGGGTATAGTGTATCGTTGGAAAATCCCTGACACCCTTTCAGGGGAGGAATGATGCCCCCGGGGTGAAGGCGATACGGATTTTTCCCCACGATACGGACGGGAAACTAGGTCAGCATCTCTCCGGAAGCACTAAAAGGAAATTATTTGTGATTCTCCAGGACAATTTCAATGCTTGATACATTGGTTTTCCCGGAGTCGGTATCAATCATTTCCGTGGAGATGACAATATCTTTTTTCGTGACACCCTCCAAGAACCGGTTCAGGGAAATCTCGGCGGTATCCACGGCACGGGAAATTGCTTTACCCCGGGCTTTAATCGCGACCGTTTCTGCACCATTGTTGAATTGTGTAACCACGGCTAGTACGTAGTTCATGACGGGCTTGTTCCCGACAAAAACCGTGTTTTCTCTGAGCTGCTGAATATCGTTCTCCATGATGTTCACAGGTACTTCTTCTTGGCAATAAGTTCTGCATTCAATACGCTTGCGCCGGCCGCACCGCGAATCGTGTTATGGCCCATCGCAATGAAACGGACTCCTTCCCGCAACCGGCCAACCGACACGGTCATACCTTCGCCACGCATCCGGTCAAGCCGGGGCTGCGGGCGATCAGCGTTCATCAAAGAAATGAATGGACTCCTTTGGCTGGGTCGGCAGGCCTTTGATGGGAGGTTTATAATTGGCAAACGCTTTTTTGAGTTCTGCGATAGGTTCTTTGATATTGACCCAGACGGCCATAGTGTGGCCATCAATTACCGGTACCCGGTGACAGCTTGCGCTTACCTTAAAGGTCGCATTCACGATTTTCTTTCCTTTTAAGGTACCCATGATTTTGAGGGTCTCGGTCTCCATCTTCTCCTCTTCCTGCCCGATATACGGGATGACGTTGTCATAAATGGACATCGCAGCCACACCGGCAAACCCGGCTCCGGAGATTGCCTGCATTGTTGCCACCCGGACATCCGTGAATTTAAATTTCCGTAACGGGGCAAGCGCGGTTACCATCATGATGGTGGAGCAGTTCGGGTTCGTGACGATAAACCCGTCTCTTCCGGAATCACGCTGCACGTCAATCAACCCGAGATGTTCCGGGTTTACTTCCGGGACAACAAGGGGGATATCGGGCTCCATACGATGGGAACTGGCATTACTGCATACCGCGATTCCCGCATCGGCAAATTCATTTTCAACATCCATCGCAATATCGGCAGGAAGCGCAGAGAATACCAGGTCCACGTCTTTCATCGCTTTGGGCGAGATGGGGGTGACCTTGAGTTTTGCGATCTTCTCGGGAAATGGCGTTTCAAGGCGCCAGTTTACCACGTTTCCATATTGCTTTCCCGCACTGCGTTCAGAGGCGGCGAGCGTAGACAGATTGAACAAGGGATGATCCGCTAGGCGTTCAACAAATCGCTGACCAACCGCACCCGTAGCACCGAGCACTCCAACATTGATCATAGGTGACAGGTCCTTTGTAGTTTTTGTTTCCCGTTTTTTTTAAATTATGGCGGGTTGTAAAATCCCATTTCACCTGCGATAATAAAAACGTTGTTTTTTAAATTTTATATCCTGATTTCTATTTTAAATTTTCAACCTGTCCCTCCCTCCTTCGGAGAAAAAATGTCAGGAATCCCCTAAGATAATTCAGTGGCAACTAAAAACTAATCTGCAGTGCGATGATGCCGGAACAGGGAATACTACACTATTGCGACCGGGGGTGTCATAGCGTTGGGAGTCTTTAGCCCCCAAGAGCGTCACAAAAAAGATCGAATGATTTCACCAGTGCAAAATAATTAATACTAAAAAAATCCCGCAAAAAAATTATTCCATATGGATAGCTTCGGATGGGCAGACATCGACACAGGTCTGGCAGTCCACACACATATCCTTGTCAACTTTTGCTTTTTCATTATCCATGGAAATTGCAGATGCGGGACATTCATTCACACATGTTTCGCATCCGGTACATTTCTCGGTATCAACAACTGCTACCATTCACTTTACTCCACCGTAATATTTTGTGAAAGACAAAAAATAGGTTTCGTTATTGAACCCGGTGAAATATCGGGTTATTTTC
Organism: uncultured Methanoregulaceae archaeon; assembly: GCA_963768785.1. Taxonomy (GTDB): domain Archaea; phylum Halobacteriota; class Methanomicrobia; order Methanomicrobiales; family Methanospirillaceae; genus Methanoregula. The sequence continues at coordinate 150,889 of CAVYJD010000018.1, read as the reverse complement.
CTAATTCAAGGACATCATTCATGCCATAAATGCCCGGCTTTCTTGCCGACAACCCACCGTGCTGCCCGCAGGGCACCGCTGGCAAAAACCGAACGATCGTAGGCGCGGTGGGAGAGTTCAATGGTCTCGAAATTCTTCGAGAACATCACCTTGTGGTCCCCGACAATATCCCCGCCGCGGATCACATGAACCCCAATCTCGTTGCTCCGCTCCATCATACCTTCGCGCCCGTACAGCTTGTTCCGTGTCCCCACTTCTTCATCGAGGATCTGCAATATCGTCTTTGCCGTGCCGCTTGGCGCATCCTTCTTGTTCCGGTGGTGTGCTTCGATAACCTCGATATCATAATCCTTGAGAAGTTTTCCCGCATCGCGTATAAGTCTGCCAGAAGATATTGACCCCCACAGAAAAATTGCTTGAGATGACCGCAGGCACATGGCCTTCGATTGCAGCGGCCATCTCCGCCCGCTGGTCTGCAGTAAATCCTGTGGTACCGACAATCGACGGCTACATTGTTGCGGGCAGCGATCTTGACATTTTCAACTGCGGCATGTGCAATGGTAAAATCGATCAGCACATCAGGTTTTTTGTCTTTTAAAAAGGCATCCATATTTTTTGTTTCAACAATATCAACGCCAAAAAAGGTGCCGGGTTTCAGGTTGATGCCGCCGACAAGCTCCATATCTTTGGCATCGTGCACCATCCTGCCAATGGTCTGGCCCATGCGCCCGGATGCGCCGCATACGACAACTTTGATCATCGATCAGGTCACCGACCGCGCCGTTTTAATGCGACTTTTGCTTTTTTTGCCGCAGGTTTCGCAGGTTTTGAAGGACGGGTTTTTGCTGCGGCTGCACGCCCGGCCACTTTTTTTGCCGCAGGAATCGTTGCGAGCACTTTTTTGAGCTGTTCTGTTCTCTTTTCGTCAAGATTATCGAGCGGCAGCCGGACCGGGCCTCCTGCCATTCCCATCAGTTCAACTGCCTTTTTTACCGGAATCGGGTTGGTATCAATAAACATGGAGCGGAAGAGCGGGGAGAGCGCATAATGCAGGGTGAGGGCTTTCTGGTAATCCCCGGTTCTGGATCGCTTCGCACATTGCCACCATCCGTTTAGGGTCCACATTTGCGGCAACGGATATGACTCCCGTTCCACCCAGCGCCATGATGGGCAGCGTGAGGTTGTCATCCCCGGAGATCACGGAAAAGTCTTCATCCAGCGTGGCCTCGATGATGCGCGATACCTGGCCGATGTTTCCGCTTGCTTCCTTGATGCCGACAATATTGGGGTGCCGCGCAAGCTCCTCAATCAGGTCAGGCTCAAGGTTCTGCCCGGTCCTGCCGGGGACATTGTAAATGACCACCGGAATATCGAGATCGGCAAGTTTCGTATAGTGCTTGACCAGTCCTGCACGGTTCGGCTTGTTATAGTACGGGCTGATTACAAGAACCCCGTCCGCACCAGCGTCCTTTGCCGCCTTTGTCAGAATGACTGCTTCAGCAGTATTGTTGGAACCGGTGCCCGCGAGCACGGGAATTTTTCCATTGACCTTGTCAATGGTGACATCAATAACTTTCTCGTGTTCCTTAAAGGAAAGTGTTGCAGATTCTCCTGTTGAACCACACGGCACTATCCCATGAATGCCACAGGAAAGGAGATACTCAATGTTTCGCTCAAGACCTGCCACATCAAGATCCATTGCGGAGTTTTTTTTAAAAGGGGTGATTATTGCCGGAAGGACGCCTTCAAACATAAATAGGGTTATGAGCGTCTTTTAGTATTTATTTTTCTGGTGATATAGCCGGCGATGCGGTTCCGTACCCGCTTGCTGCCGATATCGGCAGATACACCGAGCTGTTGTTTGTTCGCGTCAAAGTCATTGGAGAAGTTGTCCCGCTGCTTGGCAAGGAGTTCTGTACCGATTGTTTTGATATAAGATGGTTTGATTCCCATGAGCGATTCCTCAAAGTTCTATACGTATAATGCGGTTTGATATCATAATAATATTGTTCGCAACATCGGCAGGCGTTTCGCCAAAAAATGAGATAAGCGGCTCTTTCTTGTGGGCAGACGCGTCGTAAACCGCATCCGGCACCCCCTCTTTGCAGCAGGATGCCACGCCCCAGTCCATTGTGCTGACACCCGGGGAGTACGCGCCGAAGTAAACGAGCAGCACTCCAGAAGCGATTCGTCAATCACTGCACGCATCTCCGGAATGAAACGGATAATGGCGGCACTGCGCATATGGGGATCAAATTTCATCGCGGTGAGAATAATCCGGGAGATCTGCTCATCGCTTCCGAATGCGCATCCATCCGGGGCACACACTTTTTCGTGCGAGATCACGATCCCGCCCCGGATTACGGCAATTCCCCCGGCATCCCGTGCTCCCGGGATTGCATAGCCGAAATGTGCCCCGTTTGCCGGCACGAGACAAGGATCGAGTGAGGTGAGGATCCGCTCAACAGCACAGGAAAGTTCATTGAGCGTGTCTGATCGCTGCCGGGTGGGAGTATCAGTCATACCATACCGTATATTCTTCCGGGGAGAAAAATCCCTACCTGTCACAAAGCTGATCGTGTGCTGGTACGGTCAGCAGCAATCCGGTTAAAACCATGAGCAGGAAAGACGGCGATGCATATCGCACATGAATGCAAGTGCACCAGTTCATCGTATAGATGTAGCATCAATTGTACCGATATCTGGCTTACAAAAAGGCTCTGCAAAAGTCATTGTTTTTTCCACCGGTGTTCTTTAACATCTGCGATATCAGTGTTCCCTGCTCCCGTCACATCACATTTCTAAATTGCGATATCTCCTCAAAGAGTTTGTGAAAAACCAAAAAAATGAGTGGAATGTCGGGAGTCAAGGGGGTGCTCCCCTTGGGATGCCTCCTCCTGTGGGATAGAGAGGGGGTCACACTCATAATAGACATAAGAGATTCACAAAAATTCGATGATTATGGATTCTCCACAGTGCCAAAAAAATCACTTAAAAAACCTTCACGGATATGCATATAATGTTTTAGAACCAAAATGAGGTGCAATGGATGCCCGATTGTTAGATGTGGTTCTGGGTCTGATGAGTTTTTTTGTCCTTGTTGCACTGCTTGCCGTCCTCCCGATTTTCCTGAGTGCCGGCCTTGCATATCTCATTGCAATTATCGTATTTATTCTCGTATTATCCGGTGCCGGGTATATGGTCAATGAAAAAATCGTCTGAACCTGATACAAGTGATGCTGGCGATTGACTTTTTTTCAGGGCCCGGTTTTTTCCGGTGCCGGCATCTTTTTTTGCTGTGATTTTTTTACTTTATAGTAACTGAGCGGATGGTTGATCCTCTCGCAGATCTCGTCCTTATGGATACACAGGCCGGTCGTTTCCATCGCCGCACATGCCGGGGTTGTATAATCGGTTGAGGTCCCCCCGCGCCCGGTGATATGTTCAACCTGGTACATGGTCTTACCGATGTCAAAGTCCGGGGACCGGGCATACATCGCTGCAATCCCGGCAGTGTCCATGCCGATGTTGTGCAGGAATGCCGTAAGAGAGAAACGCCCGGCATGGGTAAGGTTGGTGCCCGCGAGAAGTGCCGTGATCAGTGCCTGCATACAGGGTGGAAATGCATGCTCATCCACAGAGCCGAACTGCCGCTTCATCTGCTCCTGGTATACTTTTTTTACCTGCCCGGTATGTGGTTCCAGCAGTTCGCAGATCTGCTTTGGTACCCGGTGGGGAAGATCTCGGCGCAGGATTACCCTGACCCGTTCACGGATAAGTTCATACCGTTCGCTTTTATTGACCAGAACAAAACCCCGCTTTACTTTCCGGTTTACCAGACGGTACCGGTCTTCATGCAGGGGGGCAACCAGTTCCACGTAATCTGGGACCGGCATGTTATCGAGGGTAACGCGGATCCCCAGTTCTCCGGCAAGCATGATGCACAACCGGGAATATTCCCCCTCGCCAGGGGCGTAATTGCTGTTCCATTCTTCTTCGTTGACGAGAAAATAATATGCCCGTTCTGCCTCGTACCGGCTCAGCCGGTCGATGAGCTGTTTGTCATTGATGCAGGAGACCATAATCCGCGCAAGCGCATAGAGGGCAATCTCCTCTTCGGGTGAATCGCTCACTTTCGGCAAAAATAGTTTCTTTGGCGTAATCGCATCCTTAATCCTGTCCAGTGAACGTGCAGCCAGCGCATCGCCCTTGGGGTCTTTTAACAAAGAGTCCAGGGACGTAAAACGGGACTTGATATGGTCCTGGGCTTTTTTTAAAAATGGAAAATGGGAAAGTTCCTTGCCAGAGGGAACATATTCCATTTAGTCTGCCTCGATACGCGGTGCAAGCAGGTACTCGACATGCCCCTTGCCGCCCGCGATCTCAAAGGAAAACCGTACCGGGTGGTCAACCCCTAAAAATACCTCAACTTCTGCTGCACGGCTCATGACTTTACCCATGTCTTTGAGATAGTCAAGAGAAAACAGCGACCGTGCGTCAACTGCAGTCAGCGATTTGAGTTCATCTTTACTAAACTCCCGCTGGATGTGATCGGTATCTCCTTCGGCAACCATGAAAAACGTCTGGTCTTTGGCGTTGATCCCCATCGCAATCTTGTCAGAGATCACCGCTGCAGCCTTAATCGCATTGTTCAAGTCCTCCCCGGAGATGACTACTTTTCCGGGAAGATTGATAGTCGGCGAGTTGGGATCTTTCCTGATAGTGTTGGTATCAAGAAGCGTAATCGAGTAATGGTAACCGTGGACCGATACCGCCATTTTCTGGGCAGCATCTCCCAGTTCAAGACTGATAATGTCGCCTTTTCCTGCCATATTGAAGATGTTTTTCATCTTGGATATATCGACACCAATCTCGCTCGTGGTCGCTTTGTAGGTTTCAAACGCCTCTTTTTTCAGGTCGATTGCTATCATGGCGACATTTGCGGTATCCACCGCCCGGGTGGAGATACCGTCCTCCGCCGTGTGCAGCCGGCACTCGGGGATGAGGGCTGAAATCGCATCAATGGCCTCCCGGAATATATCTGCATCAATCGTAGCTTTTAACATCGCTTTCCCCTTAACAACTGTCTTATACAGTATATCGTCATACTTTAATTATAGCGTTTTGGGTTTGTTGGCGAATTTTTTTTGAGGCGCAGGAATTATGGGTTCACTCTGGTCACGGGATAAAGTATATTTGCGGGCAAAAAGTGAGGGTTTCCGCTCACGTGCTTCCTACAAACTCATTGAGATCCAGAAGAAATTTTCGGTCATCCGTAACACCGACAATATCGTGGATTTGGGTGCGGCGCCGGGAAGCTGGCTGCAGGTAGAGCGCACGCTCACCAATGGCCGGGTGCTGGGTGTTGACCTGAACCCGATTGCCCCTCTTGACGGTGTGGAAACCATAGAAGGGGACCTGACCGATCCGGTCGATCCAGGCACAGGTAAAAACCCTGCTCGGGTCCGTGAGCGTGGTGGTCTGCGACGCCTCGCCCAAACTCTCCGGCCAGAGAAGTTATGACCAGGCCCGTTCGGTTGCTCTGGGGGAAGAGGCGCTGTCTTTTGCCTGCAATGTCTTAAAACCCGGTGGAAATTTTGTCGTGAAGGCATTCCAGGGTGCAGATTTCCCGGAGCTCCTTGCCATCGCAAAAGAACATTTTCATGCGGTCCATACCTATAACACAAAATCAACACGAAAAGGCAGTACAGAGTTTTACCTCGTAGCCAAGAATTTTAAAGGCTAGAATAATGACGACCACGATTAACCGACCCCTATAACCGCCCCGTGAGCAACCTCCGCATCAGCCTTACGCCGCGCTGCAATCTCTCCTGTATTTATTGCCATGCAGAAGGGGAAAACGCTCCCGAATCTGAAATGCCGGCGGAAGATATCAGGGAAATTATGAGGGTCGCCGCAAAGTTTGGCATTAAAAGCGTGAAATTTACCGGTGGTGAGCCCCTGCTGCGCAAAGATCTGGTCTCCATTGTGAAATCGGTTCCGGAAGGGATGGAATCCTCGCTCACTACAAACGGGATATTTCTTGCCCCTCTTGCCGCTGAACTGAAACGTGCCGGACTCAAACGGGTCAATGTCAGCCTTGACAGCCTGAACCACGAGACCTATAAAAAAATTGCCGGAAGCGATCATCTTGACGAAGTGCTTGAGGGTATCAGGACGGCACTTGAGGTCGGTCTTACACCGGTCAAACTGAATATGGTGGTCCTTAAAGGAATAAACGACACCGAGATTGATGATTTTCTGGCGTTTGTGCGGGGCAACCGGAACCTCGTTCTCCAGCTCATCGAGCTGATGCATTTCAAAAACTGCGAGAAGCACAGCGATTTAAACGGGCTTGAAGGGATCCTTGCGTCCCGCTCAACACAGATCCTTACCCGGCGGATGCACCACCGGAAGAAATACTGTCTTGACGGTGCCGAAGTGGAAGTTGTCCGCCCCCTCCACAATACGGAATTCTGTGCGTTCTGCAACCGGTCTGAGGGTCACTTCTGACGGAAAACTCAAACCCTGCCTGCTCCGGACTGACAACCACGTGGATATCCGCGGTAAATCCGGCACAGAACTCGAAGCCTTGTTCAAAGAAGCGGTTGCCCGGCGGGAACCGTTTTTCCGGTAAGTACGATACTGACCGTGAACTGGCATTAAGGAAATGTATTTACACGTCGGTTTCCCATGTAAGGACTATGACTTCAGATAACGAGTACCTGGTCCGTTCTCACCCATCTCTACGGGAAATCCCTGATCCTCCATGACCCGTCCCTTTTCAATAAGGTGCTCGGGTTTTACCTGATGGATTCCCTTGCCCACATAGATTATACGGCAAGCCTTCTCTCGTTCAATTACCAGTCCCCGAAAAATATGATGGGTGCTGAATACATGCGCTGGCGCATCGATGAAGAAAAGAAGGGAGACCGGGCAAAATTCCCCGAATTTATGAAATGGCTCAAGGAAAATCACCCGCAAAAGTTTGCGTCACTGCCCGGACTCTGGCAGATGATTTATGATCCCGAAGATCCCGCCAGTTACCGCAGTTTCAGGATTGTGCTGGACCCCGGCAGCAAAGAACCTATCCCGGCGGATTTTTTCTATGCGGTGATTGATGAGTTCTTTGAACAGGACTTTTTAAAGAGCCTGTATGAGGAAGCATCGCTTGCCACGCTTTTTGAGAAATTCCTTTCCCTCAACAAGTAATGCAGGGTGAATTGCCATGGACGCAGGTCGAATCTGTTCGGAACTTGTCCGGATAAAGAGTGAGAACCCCCCGGGGACGACCACGGACGTCATCGAATATATCCGGGCACTCCTTGAAGATCTGGGCATCGGTTCAACGGTCACCGATCAGGCCAACGGGCGATCAAATCTGATCACGACCGGCAAAAACAGGCAGCTTCTTCTCTGCGGGCATGTGGATGTCGTACCTGCCATGGATGAAGGCTGGACACATCCCCCGTTCTCGGGAACCATCGAAAACGGGATTGTCTGGGGCAGGGGCTCCACGGATATGAAAGGTGGGTGTGCTGCACTGCTTGCCGCGTGTGACGCCATGGTAGAAAAAGGAGGAGAACTCCCGGCAACCCTTGCATTTGTCTGCGATGAGGAGACCGGTGGTGAATACGGGATCCGGTACCTTCTGGCACACCACCTCATAACTCCCTGTGACTGCCTGATTGCAGAGCCAACGCCGGTGCGGAACCCCTGCATCGGCCAGAAAGGACTCTACCGGCTGGAGATGAGATTTTCCGGTACCCCGGCCATGGATCGCTCTATCCGCTTGTGGGTGTCAGCGCCATCATGGAAGCGCTCTCATTTCTGCAGTATGTGAAGGGTTTGTATGCGAAGGAATTTCCGGTCGATGACCAGCTCAAAGAGATCATCCGGCACTCTTCTGAAGCGTTTTCAAAGGAATTCACGCTCAACAATGGTGAGGACATCCTCCAGAGGCTCATGTTCAACCCGGGGGTAATCAGCGGTGGAGAAAAAGCAAATATCGTTGCGCAGCACTGCGATCTTGGCCTTGAACTGCGGATTCCGTGGGGCTGCGATATCCCTAATCTGGTCGCGGACTTAAAAGCCCATGCCCCGAATGGCACCATCACGAGCGAGACCATCAATGAACCCTCGCTGACGAGTCCGGACTGTGATTTTGTATCGATTGTCTGTGAGAACGTTCAGAACGTGTATGGGGGGGACATTTTTCCCATCGTCCAATGGGCAGCTTCTGATGCCCGCCATCTCCGTTGCGCAGGTTTCAATGTGATCGAATACGGACCCGGAGAACTTTCCACACTTCACGCGGTCAACGAGCGGGTATCCATTGCCTCACTTGAACATGCGTCCGAAATTTATCAGGGAATTATGAAAGCGTACCGGTGAAAAGATATTGTTTTGATTATACCCATTTTGCCGTGAAATTGACGGTTACTTTTATGACGGGGCTGATGCCCCCATACCCCCGGTTACGATGAACCCCGCCGCCCCCGAAGGGACGCCCCCGCGGCGGTTCTGAAATTCAGATTATACTGTGCTCGATAAAATTAGTCATTTTATAGATCTAAAAAAAACCGCCTTGCCCAGCGAGGGGTCGACGAGACCCCCGAGCGACCCCGAAGGGGTGGGAGGAATCGCAAAATATCATCTCTAATCACATCGTTGATTGAAGAAAATTAATCATTTTTTTCATGAGTTCAATAAGAAAATTAAAAAATCATTTTGAAAATTTTCCATCATATTTGCTTACTAATTCATCAATTCAAAAAAAAAATTCTCGAAAAAAAAGTATTATTTCCTGATCCGGTTCCGTGCGAAACCAGCAATTCCCAGAATACCAAGTGCACTCGACACACCCAGTGGGGATAAGGGTGCATATGTCGTCTTTTTTGGCACGGGTGTACTGGTTATGCTGGTAGTTACTGCAGCTGGTGTTGGCACAGTAGTCTGTCCGGCTGAGGTCTCGATGGTAACCGGTATTGCTGTTGTAGGAGCAGTGTACGTGCCAAAGCGGACCGGAACTTCCGTGGGGGTGGGAGTTACCGTCACGACATATACCTGGCCAAGATTTGCTATTGCTTCTTTATTCTGCTCGGCAGCAGTATAGAGCGGGTCAATACTGAGCGCGGTATTGTAGCAGTCCCGTGCCTCACTGTATCGCTGGAGTGCTGCGAGTGCCATACCCTTGTTATTCCAGACTTCCGCATTCTTTGTGGTAATCTGGGTGCAGTGGTTGAATGCATCCAGTGCATCCGTATACCTGCCCACGCTCATGAACACCAGTCCTTTCTGGTTCCAGCCATCGACGTTTAAGGGGGAGAGGGCTAAACACTGGTTATAATCCGCAATTGCGTTATCGGACTGGTTTACCTGGAAATAGGCCCATCCCTGGTTACAGTAGGCACCGGCCTGGTTGGTCTGGACGGTAAAGAGTTGGTTGTACGCATCGATAGACTCCTGGTACCTGCCCAGCTCGAACAGAGCAAAAGCACGGGCATTGGTGGCAGTCGTATCGGATTTTATCGCAAGTGCCTGATCTGCAGCGGTGAGTGCATCGGTGTATTGCCCGAGCGCGTTGAGTGCGGCAGCTTTTGCTGCGTACGCAGCGGCAAACTGGGTATCCTGCGCAAGTGCATTATCATAATAGGTAATTGCCAGTTCGTAATTCCCCACGGTTGCAGCATTTTGTCCTTTCGTGTACCAGTCCTGTGCATCCTCTGCCGGTATTGCGGGGATGAGGATGAAAAGAACGAGAAGAAGGATTACTGCGGTTAATCTCAATTGCATATCGCGTAATTCTCTTTTATGGCAGATGAATATATTGTTTTACTGCCCAGATAACTGTCATTTTGACGCGTGGTACACGTTACAACCGCACCGTCCGATCGTTGCTGCGACCGATATTGCACATATGGCTGCGAAAAAGAAGCCGCCGGGAAACCTGCAGTATCTGCGATGAGACCGGCAATAACGGGAAGGATAGTCATGCCAAGGTAACTGGACGTGGTAAACAGCCCCATGACAAGACCCTGGTGATCGTGCACTTCCGCGAGAAACGCCATCTGGGCTATCATGATAACACCGGCGAGAGCCCCGATCAGGACAAATCCCAGCGGGGAAAGAAACGTAATGATGACTGCGACGGTCATCAGGACTGCTGACCAGCGGAGCGTTGCAACGGGGGGTAACGACATCCGGGAGGAAATGATGACCGTAATAATCGTGGCGACACTCATACCCGCAATCCAGATGCCAACGATATCGGGCGATCCCCCCGAAAATTTTGGGTACAGCGATGTGGCGACACCGGTTATCCCGACAAGTATGATGGATGAGTACCACAGCCAGCGATAATCATTGAGCAAAACGGCAAAAATGCCCGTACTGCTGTGTATCCGGGAATAGGGGGATTCCTGAATGAATAGGCTTATACCGCCGGTGATTGCGGTAAGTGCCGTAAACAGGATAATACCGGAAACTGGCAGGTTGAAGCGAACTGCCAGCCAGCCGGCAGCAATAAGCCCCAGCACCAGCCCGGCATTGAGCGCCGCCATGAAATACCCGCTCATTTTTTCATGGTCCGGCAGGGAGTTTACATACGACATAGCCGCCGCAACAAAGAGCCCTGCTCCCAGACCTTCGATGCACCTCAGGACAATGACGAGAACGGGGGCGGTAAAAAGCGAGAGCAGGATGCCGCTTGCAAGAGTAAGGGCAAGCCCGGCCCGGATAACCGGTACCCGGCCGTACCGGTCAGACCAGATACCTCCGGGAAGGGTTGATAAAAACGCACCCAGAAAATATGCCGCGTAGATGGTACCCTGCCAGGTGGATCCACTGGCATATACGGGCAGCACCGGAACGATAGCGTTTGAAAGCGCCATTACCGCAAAGATCCCGATACTGACCGTGATACGCATCTTCATGATAAAACGCGATCAGACCATGCGGTAAGTTTCAAGGTTCATGGGTGAATGGGTTTCAATGTGATAGCGCTTGTAGATCGAGCTTGCCAGATCGATCGTATTGTTCTCGTCGCCGTGAATGCAGAACACCTTTTCCGGGCGCGGGGAGATCTGCCCGATATAATTCATCAGCTGCCGGCGGTCTGAATGTCCCGAGAAACCATCGATGGTATCAATTTCGAGGTTGATGATGATCGTTCCCTTCCGTCCCATCGGTACTTCACGCCACCCTTTCTGGATGCGCCTCCCTTGAGTGCCGTCCGCCTGGTAACCAACAAAGACCAGTGCATTTCTCTCATCAGGGGCGAGGGTTAACAGGTATTCCATGACCGGACCACCATTGAGCATACCGCTTGTCGTGATAATGACGCAGGGATCCCCGGCCATCACCTTCTCGCGCACGTCCTGGGAATCCACCTGCTGGAAACATTCGGCAAGGAACGGGTTCATGCCTTCCCGGAAGATCAGGTTACGGAGATCGGTATTGAGATATTCGGGATAGCACGTGTGGATTGCCGTCGCTTCGCGGATCATACCGTCAAGGTAAATTTTGACCGGCGGGATCTTGCCAAGGCGCATTCCCTCTTCAAGCGCAAGCATAACTTCCTGCGACCGCCCGACAGCAAATGCCGGGATAATTACTTTTCCGCCCCGGGAAAGGACCTTGTTGATTGTCTCGTAGAGTTTGTCCTCCGCGTCAGACCGTGCGGGCTGGAAATCGTTGGAGCCGCCATAAGTGCTCTCCATAAACACTGCTTCAAGGCGGGGGAACTGGTTGACTGCCGGGTTAAAAAGCCGGCTCTTGCTGTAATTGAAATCGCCGGTGAATGCGATATTGTACATGCCGTCCCCGACATGGAAATGGGCAATTGCTGAACCAAGGATATGCCCGGCGTTGTGGAAGGTGAGCTTGATATCCGGTGCGATATCGGTTACGCTGCCGTAATTGAGCGTGATGGAGTGCCGGATATAGGTCTTGACTTCATTTGAGGAATAGGGAATTTTCCGGTCTTCTTTGTGAATTACATCAAGGTAATCAAGCTGGAGCATCGCGGAGAGGTCCCGTGTTGGCGGTGTGGAATAGACCGGCCCTTCATAGCCGTATTTATAGAGCAGCGGGATGAGTGCACAGTGGTCAAGGTGAGCGTGCGTGAGAACCACCGCGTCAAGCTGGGCAAGCGGGTGGATCTCCGGGACGTACAGATACGGTGTACCGTTTGAGTTATCCGGCTTTTCACCGCAATCGATCAGCACCCGGCTGTCAGGAGTTGTCAGCAGGAATGCCGCCCTGCCGACTTCACGGCAGCAACCGAGAGTCGTGACCCGCAGCCAGTTATCTTTTTTCGTCGCGTCCTTGTTCGATTCATCCCGGCCCGGGAGATCCCGGTGGATTCTCCTGCCTATTGTCCGGAGGAATTGTTTGCGCTCTTCGTTCACTGAACGGAGGTACTGGCGCACCTGCTTGACGGTGCTGCTCTCAATGGGCGGAGTCCGCACCACTTTGGGTGTCCACCCGATATGTTTTGTGATCTCCCTCAGCGTGATCCCATTTTTCCCGATGACCACGCCGGGCTTTTCTGCCTCGATGAGGACTTCCCCGGTGTCCGGGTCAAAAAAGATATCGGTAATACCGGCGGTGTCCGGCACAACGGATTTTATCTCGTTTACTGCTTTTTCAGGGTCTTCAAGGATCGTTGGCCGGACAACAATCCGTTTGCGGAGATCACGGGCAAGAATCTTGATAAGGTCTGCTTCATCAGCAAAGCGTTTAGGATCATCAGTGTAGATGACCAGTTCCGGGCCTTCAAATTCTACCTGCGTCACCGTGATGCCTTTTGGCACCTTATCGTTGATCTTCTCTTTGAGCTCTTTGAGCCGTTCTTCAATCTGCATATAATAAACGTCCTAAAAAAAAGTTATGCGGGAATCTTGGCAAGGTACTTTTTAAGGGCATCCTCACCAAGAACCAGATACTTGTCTTTTGTGATCACGACAACCTGGATTCCTTCACCGGAAGCCGAATCGCGTTTCATCGCGGATTTCAGGGAGCGCACCGCAAGATCAATCGCCTCATCTTCGGTCATGTTCGCATGGAACCGGTCTTCAAGTACACCATAGGCCATCGGGGAGCCGGAACCGGTTGACACGATATCGTCTTCCCGGGTTGCCCCGCCCATCGCATCAACGGAATATACGCTCGGCCCCTTTTCATCAACGCCGCCAACCAGCAGCTGGACATAGTACGGGAAATACCGGTTCTGGTTTAAGTAATTCGACAGCAGGGTTGATGCTGCGCCAACGGTGATCGGGCGTGACCTGCGTATCTGGTACAGGTTGCATTCAACCGTGAGGATGCGGGCAAGCTGCTGGGCATCGCCAACACCACCGGCAGTGGTCATGCCAATGCGATCGGCAACCTGGTACACTTTCTTTGCCCGCTTGCTTGCAATCATCGATCCCATGGTTGCCCGTTTTTCCGTAGCGAGAATTACCCCGTTATCAAATACCAGGCCTACCGTGGTCGTCCCTTTCATAGATTCCTGATGCTGTTCAGGCATAGTACACCTCGAAAAATAAACTAACGCTAAAAATCTGTTAAAAGCGTATTAAAGTAATAAATGTTAGTATAAAATTTAAATCTTGTTATTCCGCTGCATCCTGGCAGAGTGCTTTTATGAGGTCACGGTCATAGAGCATACCGACGAGCCGTTTGTCGCCATTGATCACCGGCAACTGGTCAACACGCGACCGGCGCATTTTTAACGCACACTCGCTGACTTCGGAATTTTTCGGGACGGCAACGACATTTTTTACCATGGCCAGTTTCACCGGGCGGTTGGGAAGCTGAACCCGTGAAATGCCAAAACTAATCGTATGGTTGTCCCGGATGCTTTCCCAGGTCCATTCATCGTCATCAGTGCCGTTCGAGAAATCGCTCACCCCGACCGAATCCTCAATATTTGAATTCCGGATAAGGTCACGTTCGGAAATGATGCCCTGCAGGATACTGTCATTATTGAGGATAGGGATGGCATCGACGCCGGATATTTCCATAATCCTGCCGACCAGCGGGAGTGGGGTCTCTTCCCAGAGCGCGAAGGTTGTGCTCGTGTATTTCTCTTTGATCTCCTCTTTGATCTTCATCTGGGCGATTGCGTGGATCAGGTCGGCAACAGACAAAAGACCGATGAGTTTGCCGTCTTCGACAACCGGAAGCCTGCGGATACGATGGGTTACCAGCAGGCGTGCGGCTTCACGGATATCGGTGTCAGGCCCGATAGAGACGGGCTTTGGAGTCATCAATAACCCGAGCTGGGTCTCTTCGGGTTTGCTCAACAGGTCTTTTCTGGTAATGATTCCGACAATTTTTTTATTTTTCAGGACCGGAACCCCGGAGATCCCGGTTCGTTTCAGGATCTTGAGCACGTCATCGCGGTTGCCGGGAATTTCAACATGTACGACATCTGATGTCATGAAATCTTTTGCCGTCATTGCAGTCGTTATGATCGCACCACCATTGTTGTTACCTGACTATGAGACACAATAAATGTACTTACGCTCCCGATGAGGAGCTGATCTGCCTTGCTTTTTCCATGAGAACCGACAATGATGAGATCATTTTTTTCCCGCGCTGCAAGAGCAATGACTTCGGTTCCCGCATGACCCTGTTTTGTATGAGGGATAAGTGCAATGCCGTTCTCCGCAGCAGTTTTTTTGGCTTTGTTCAGGACAGATTCTCCCTCTTTTTCGAGCACACGGTACATAATTTCAACTGTGTTATCGGTAGGCAGCGAGGAGAATAATCCGGTTTCCACAACATAGACGGCATGGAGTTTTGCATTCCACACTTTCGCTTCATCAACAGCCCGTTCAAATGCCTGCTCACTGGCTTTGGAACCATCGATTGCAACAAGTATGCTAGTAAACACCGGCATCACCCAAAACAAACATGCCTGTCTAATTGAATCTACAAATTAAAAACACTATTGACGATCCGGGCGGTCCCGCCCCGTTTAATGATGGATGCAACCGGGTCATGGCTGAACCGGAGCGGGGAGAGGGAAGGATCCAGGGTAAAAAAGGCTGCGCGTTCTCCCTTCCCGATAAAACCGGAGGTTCCCCGGAGCGCAGATCCCATAACCGCACTCCGGAGAACCTGTCGTGGCTCAAGGTGATACACGGTATGCAAAAACGCCATCTCCAGAAACATGTCCGGCGGGGTAAACATCACATTGTCGGTGCCAAGCAGCAGGGTGCAGCCATGTTCGAGCATACTGGCGACAGGCGGATGCCGCGCTGATGACGTGACGCCCAGCAGCCAGTTGGAACGGGGACAGATCGCGATGGGTATCTGCTGGTCTGCACACTTTCGGATCTGTTTTTTTGTCGCATGGGTCATGTGTATCAGAAGATCCGGCTCACATGCAAGTGCCGCATCGATATCTTTGGTATCCCGTTCGCCCGCGTGAAAGGCGATCTTTTTCTTCAGGCGCCGGGCTTTTTTTACTTGTTTCTCAACACCCGGTACGTCCCGGGCACTGCTGATGCCCAGTCCGTCTGCTTCGGTTTCCCCGCCATCCCGCCCGAAAATTTCTGCCTGGAATGCAAGCCCGTTTGTGGCCTCGCGCAACGCCCGGACTCCTTCAATACCCCCCTCGCGGAAATCGGCGCAACTGTTTGTCCCCGTAGCAATCATGCCGGTGATACTTGCCCGCATACCGTCAACGAGCACCTTATGGGGGGTACGGGCGAGCAGCTGGTGTTTTATGCCGTTGGGAGGTGTGACCAGCTGGTCAAGGGAACCCTGCACGGGATAGTCCATCGCGATGGTATCGCCAAGGTGCGTGTGGGCATTAAAAAAGGCCGGGCAGATCCATACCGGCGGCGCACGGGGATTATCTTCAATGGCGGTAATGATCCCGGCGTGGACAATAATATCAACCGGTTCAAGGGAGAAATCATCCCCCAGAAGTGCCTGCCCGGAGATTACCTGCGAGGATTTCATCATATGCTGTGACTCTTCTTTATATGTTGAAAAATGAAATATATTTGCATGGCAAAGAAGCAAGGTGGAAGATTACTCTCCTCGGCAGGTCTGGTAAATTATTACGAGAGCGAGGACCGGCGTGCAATTCACATCAGCCCGCTTGTGGTGATGGGAGTTGCCGCTGTCGTTGGTATTATCATTCTCGTTCTGAACACGTTTTATTAACTCCTCTCTTTTTCTAAGGCTTTTCGGGTGAGGTCCTCATCTTTTGTGAAATACAGGTTGTCATGGCCGGTCCATGTCGGGCAGTTCCGGAAAATGACGGCCGGGACACCGTTGTTGCTCTCACCCATGACAAAATTTGCAAACCCGGCGATCTCATCGACAACGGCCTCCTCGGTGATCTTGAGCACGTGCCCGAAGAGATCTATATCCCCCCTAAAATCCCGTATCGCGGGAAAACCACTCCACCCAATTGCGTTGCCGGTCTGTCCGCGCCGAAATGATCGCCCGCAGGTATCGGTGATAATGACACCAACCTCCTTCCCGGTAATTTTTTTTATTTCCGCCCTGACCTCATCCGCCGCCCCCATCGGGTCAGGAGGCAGATAGATCACCATATCGTCATCGATATTGCTCTGGTCAACTCCTGCCCGCACCCCGATATGACCAAACGGGAGTTCGGACAGGATGAATGGGTGCTCCATGATGATATCTGCCGATGCATCGAGTACCGACTGCACGAATCGGGGATCTTCGCCGTTCAGTTGTGCGAGACGGTATGCCCGTTCTGTTGGCGTGATGGTCGAGAGTGCCTGTGTATATCCTTTTGACTTTGAATAAATGGTCGAAGCAATCGAGAGGATATCGCAATCCTGCACCGGTATTTTTCCGCAGATCATTGCTGCAAGGTTGTCGCCGGCCTGGATAAGCGGTAGTCCTTCCACACCCATAACCTGAATCTGAACCATATACCGGTTCTATGAGGTGACTGGCTGATATAGGAGTTTCGTTTGGAAATGTGCACCACGATAAAATACCGAATTATTCATCCAAAATTTCCGTGGGGATTTTTTCCCGCAAGGGAATCTGGAATCAGCTCTGAATGAAAACGTCAAAGCCAGAAAAATTTTATAATACGCCCCAGTCCCGGTTACCCGTGATTGGTACCTGCCAGATGTTTTTGCCGTATAGTCTCAAAAAGTATCGCGCAACCGATATATTTTTATCACGATAACACACATCAACGGTTTACCATGTACCTCATCATCCGGTGTCCCGGATGCAAAACTTTCACCTACGTTGACCGGTTCCAGAAATGGAAACTCTGTCCGGTGTGCGGTTATGCATATGAGGTAGCAAAAGCGCCGGCATATCTTGAAGTTGAAGATTACCACGAAGCAGAAAAAATTGTCAATGAAATGCAGAAATATCTTATCAAAATGAAAAAGAAGGATTTTACCCCAGAAGAGACCGAAGAGTTGCGCCATCATTACGCGGTCTGGCTGCGAAAAGAAGTATAATTTAGTTCTCCCTTCCGATTCTCCCTGATTTTACCTTTTCTCGTAGTTTGTTGCAGGGCATTTGCCCATCAATGTTAAGATCCGGAAAGAAGATGGCATGGGAATTTAAAAATCCGGTAGCACCAAAGACAAAAACTTCGCTTTTCACCCGGGCAATACTTCAAGAAGTCCGGCACGGCACATTGTATACGGGTTGATCGTAATGGAACCGTATGACATTGCTGTGATTGGCGGAGGGCCGCCGGTTTGTTCTGTGCACTCCAGGCAGCAATGCCCGGTTGCCGCATCATCCTGCTGGAAAAAAAAGAGAGCCCCGGGACAAAACTGCTGCTCTCCGGGTCAGGACAGTGCAACATCACCCATGACGGTGCTATACGCGAATTCCCGCCCCATTACCGGGGTCAGGAGAAATTTATACGGTCTGCACTTTTTCACTTTACTAACCGGGATCTTATCGGGTTTTTCCATGAACGCGGCCTTGAAATGATGACCGAAGATAATGGCAAGGTATTTCCCCAGTCACGGAGCGCTGCTGACGTTCTTAAAATTCTCACCAATGAATGCAGGGAACGGGGTGTTGAGATCCGGTGCAGGAGTGCCGTAACCGGAATTACCCGGGCGGACGAAGGATTTGTTATCACCACACAGGTATCCCAAGTGCGTGCCAGCGTATTAGTGATTGCGACCGGTGGTGCATCGTATCCAAAGACCGGATCGACCGGTGACGGATACCGGTTTGCCGAATCGCTGGGTCAGCCGGTGACTGAAATCGCTCCCGGTCTTACCCCGCTCCTGATCCGGTCTTACCCGTTCGCAGCGCTCATGGGGATCTCGTTTGAGAAAATGCACTTCTCGGTCTGGCGGGAGAACCGGAAACTTTCCGACCATACCGGGGACGTCCTGTTCACCCATCTTGGATTATCCGGCCCGGGGATTCTTGATGCGTCACGGGACATCCGTTTGGGCGATGAGATCCGGCTCTCCTTTGTCGGGAAGATGACACGCGAGGAATTTGTGCAGGATTTGTCAGCGCGTGTTTTGGGGAACCCGACATGGCAGCTGAGGACCATCCTTGCCGCATATCCCATTCCGGAGCGGTTCAACCGGAAACTCCTGCTCATGTCCGGTATCCCGGATGATCTCAAATGCGCCCATTTTTCAGCGTCGATGCGGGCAAAACTGGCGACAAACTGTACCGGATTCCCAATGACCGTTGAAGCCCCGGGAGGATTTTCTGTTGCGATGGTGACCCGGGGCGGTGTGGCTCGGGAAGGCGTAAACCCGAAAACCCTTGAGTCAACACGGGTTCCCCATCTCTATTTTGTTGGAGAAGTGCTCGATATTGATGGTGATACCGGCGGATATAACCTTCAGGCAGCATTTTCGACGGGGTATCTTGCGGCACAGTGTATCCGGCAGGCAATAAAAAAAAGCATGAGATTACATCCTGAGAGGCCAGGAAATCCTGAACAGGTCCACTCTTTTTGAAAAAACATTTCAATCCCGGCACCGCACAATCAACATAATGACCCTGAAGTTCGAAATTATCGGTGATAATCTCCAGATGGTAAAGTGTGTGCTTGAACCCGGACAAGGACTTTTTGCTGAAGCCGGATCGATGGTGAACATGAGCGGCAATATGCTCATGGAAAGCCAAATGAAAGGCGGCCTATTCTCCGGTATCAAACGCATGGTGACCGGCGAGAGTCTCTTTCTTACCCGGTTCACTCCGCAGGATACCCGTGGCTTTGTGTCCTTTGCCGGAAATGTGACCGGAAAAATATTTATGGTGAAGATCACGCCCGGGAAAGATTACATCGCCCAGAAAGAGTGCTTTCTCTGCTGTGAGGAACATGTGAACCTCGATATTGCGTTTACCCAGAGGATCCGGGCCGGGCTTTTTGGTGGGGCGGGTTTTATACTCCAGAGAATGACCGGTGATGGTCTGGTGTTCCTTCACTGCTGCGGGGACATCATTGAACTGACGCTCAAACCAGAAGAAGTTGTGAAAGTCCAGACCGGGCTTGTTGTCGGGTTTGAAGACACGGTGAAGTACGATATCGCACTTGCCGGCGGGGTTTCGACGGTCCTCTTTGGCGGGGAAGGACTGTTTGTTACCACGCTCACCGGGCCGGGCAACGTTGTCCTCCAGTCAATGGATATCGCAAAACTTGCGGCAACGCTTATCCCCTATCTGCCCAAGCCGGTTCCTGCGCCCGCGGTCAATAAATAACGTGCTGGTCGATAATTCCTGTCATTCTTTTTTGATATGTTTATGCGGGAACTTCAAAAAGAAAACAGGGTGAACGATTTTTTGTTGATCTGACTTCCCCACAGAGGTATGCGGTAACCGGATCATTCCGACAATTTTTACCCTGCCTGACGCCAGTTTGTCTGCGTCCTGAACATGAAATTTTACGAATAATAATCAATCTTACGTGTTGCAAACGGTGTATATGTTCTACCGGAATTTGAGCAAAGTGACGAAATTCCCCGTGCGATTTAAATACACAAAAACGAATGTTTTATATAGACAAGACCCGTTTCCTGCAAATTACCAGGAAAAATTGTCTGGATCAAATTATCTGTCGTCATGAACCGAATGCACCATCAACTGCGAATATTACCTGTTAAGACCATCAATATCTGGAATTCCTGTATTTAGCGTGAATAATGCATTATACTCCCGTTATTTGTAATGGATACGAGGCTGGTTCCCATGAATGAAACCATCATGATTGTCGATGACAGTTCGTTCATCGAAGAGGGGCTTGTTGCTATCCTGAAACGAAAAGGGTATACAACCCTCTCGGCGAATAGTGGAGACGAATGCCTGAAGATTTTACAAACCACTATTCCTGACATTATCATCCTTGATATCATGATGGAACCAATGGACGGGTGGGAAACGCTGAACCGTATCAAGGCAAACCCGGCCACCTGCAGATATCCCTGTCCTCATGTTCTCGGCAAAGAAAATATCACCTGCTGAAGCGATGGAGCACAGTGGATACATTGATGGGTTTGTCACAAAACCCGTCAATCCCGACCAGCTGATAACTTCGATCCAGCGGGTGTTCAGTCGCAGGAACGATAGTAAGGTAAACAATTTTGCTGCACCGGGTACCGATCCTGATAATGCTCTTGTCGACGAATACACTGCATTGCACACAAGCATTGAAGTTAATAAGAACCTGCTTGACATCCTGAAGAGATCCACCGGCGCAAATACGCCGGGATATGAGGTACATGCCGCGGATCTTGCCGGGATGCAGAAACTCGGTGAAAAGATCCGGGCCGATGAACAGCGTTTGAAAGAGATCAGCGAATCAGGAATTGTTCAGTCAAAACCTGTTGCAGAGGCGATTCATCCAGTCGAACCAGTGGATGAGGATTCAGTGCCTGCCACAGAACCAGCACCGGTAGCTGAATTGATCCCGGAACCTTTGGTTACCCCTTCCCCCTCCCTTGTCATACCCTCGTTTTTCCCGCCGGAAATACCCGAACCCCCGGTACCCCCGGACAATCCCGAATCACCAGCCCGCGTGACGCGTCCTGTTGTAGAAGAAATCCACTCAATCGAACCAGTGGATGAGGATTCAGTGCCTGCCACAGAACCAGTACCGGTAGTCTGAATTGATACCGGAACCTTTGGTTACCCCTTCCCCCTCCCTTGTCATACCCTCGTTTTTCCCGCCGGAAACACCCGAACCCCCGGTACCCCCGGACAATCCCGAATCACCAGCCCGCGTGACGCATCCTGTTGTAGAAGAAATCCACTCAATCGAACAATTATATGAGGATTCAGTGCCTGCTACGGAACAGACGCCACGTATCGAAGGAGAAATGCCCGTAGTATCTCCCGACGCACCACCGGCTCCGGATATAGCGTCAGGAACTCCGGCAACAGTACCTTTGGCATTTCCTCCCGTGCCGAAGTCCGGACAGAAATCAACAAACCTGAGGACGGTTATTCTCACCGCGATTATTGTTGTAATTCTTGTAATCACCGGTGCGGTTGTTTTCTTTAAACTCCTGTAACATGGTTTATGCGGGTGGTCTGGTAACTATCACGTATCCTGTCACGATACTGGTGGTGACATCCCAAATGCCATATTCCCCGGGGAAAAATACCAGTCGATATTATTATCCATTCTCACATCTACGTTCTTTTCAATGCATTCCCGAATATGCAATCCCCAACGACTGGAGGACGGTGAATAATTGAGCAGCATGGCACTCCTTGTCATTGAAGGGCTCTGGTGGACTCCTGAACAAAAACCCAAGCGCCCGTCAGTTCTCGCATTTCTTGAAGGGCTGGAAAGTTACAAAGGCGATTTCAATATCTATTACTCAAACTTCTATGAAAAAGTCGGGTTCCGTCGTGCAATTACCGACGATCTCATGAATACACGGGAAGACCGGCTCTTCCTGTATGTCGCAGCCCATGGAACTGACAAACGAATCGGAGGGCTGAAAACAAAAACCGGCATGAAAATCCCGGAGATGTTCCGGGTTGTCCGGAATGCGGCAAATTACACGAATATCGAAGGCGTCATTATCGGTTCATGCAGCGTAGGCAACAATATCAACGATTTTATCTCTACGACAAAAAATTCCCGGATTGCATGGATATTTGGGTATACCTGTGAGATCAGCTGGATGGCATCAACGCTGATTGATGTTTCCATTTTCGAACACCTTATGAAACTGAAAAAAAGCGATCTTGCCAACAGGAAAAAGATCCTCAATGCGTTTATCAAAGCGCTTCGCCGGTTCAATGGCAATTATCCCCTTTGTAAAACAAAGGGAAAAACCATTGCGCTCAAGGATGCGATCACGCTTGTCGTACAGCCGCGTAGCCCGGGAAGCAAGGCGCAGGATGAAACAAAATACCTGCTTGAAAATCTTGGGTGGAATAAAGAATAAGGACCTGATGTTTATCTGTTGTGGCACTGTTTCCAGCGCCGGATGAAGGCATATCTGAGTCCCCCCCAAATATCCATTAAGTATGCAAATTGCATGTCTGTTGTCAGTAAACTACTTACTCAATAGTAATGTAGTGGAAAATTTACGCATTCCCGCAAAAAGTATTCGCGATGATTACAAAGAATATTTTATGTCTGAATAAGAGGATATCTGATTCCGGCAAAAAAGAGACTTTTTGCAATCCCGCAAACTGGGTTTTGAGGTACCGCGTTATCATGCCCGATCAAAGCGACCATTCAGCCACGGGTTCACCAGCCAGTGAGTATGCTCAGGAAGGCTGTAATCCTGCGGATGTTCAGTTTCTTGCTGAGATTTCAACAGGCATGTGTCTTGAGAGGATCGTGGAAATTACCGAAGAATTCGATCACCTGAACAATCTCATCATGCTCCATATCGAAAATAGCGGGGGATTTACCAGTACCTGAGGCGTATTTTAAAATTGTACAGCCGGTTCTTGATATGCTGGAAATTGAGATTCGCGTCCGGTATTGTCCCGGCATGACACGAAAACAGGTGAAACTTATTATTCAAGACTGGATCGATCAGGAGATACGGGAACTCCGGTAACCGGGTGAGAGTCTACCTGAACACATTCAAAGGGTATTTCTTTTTAGGTTTATCCTGAATGCAATTATGGAATAATAACGTGATCGGTTTTGTAATAAATTGACAAATGCTGATGGCGATGTAATTTTTTACGATACATCCCACCCTTGCGGGGTCGCTTTAGGGGTCTCATCGACCCCTCGCTGGGCGAGATGGTTTTTCATTTTCAACAAAATAAGTGATAATCTTCGTATATGGTAACTATTCATTTCAGAACTGCCGCAGGGCGCCCCATCTGGGGCGGCGGGATTTATCGTTACTTGAGGTAGGAGGCAGTTTTCTTTCATCAAAAAAAAAAGATTACACCCACCCGGTTGCCCATGTCCACATGTTGTGGACACCGGTTGTTATTACAACCCCCGGGTCAATGCCGAGCACCGGAAAGACGAAGATGAAATACAGGATGGTTCCAATCAGACTCCCGAGATTGGCGAGCGCCGCGACAAGGACCACTTTGAAGAGCGGTATACGGGCCATCTCACCGATAGATTCTGCGGCATAGATCTTCCTGAAATCTGAGACCGGAGGTTTTCTTACCCGGGCTTCTACATATGCCGCGATCCATCCTGCGTGGAGCATTGGGTTTAACGAGGTCATCCACGCAACGCCAAAACAGGTCAGCGCGGAATACGGGTGCCCTCCGGCAAGCAGGGTAAATATCGCCGCCAGCACCCCGTGAATGACTACCCAGAAAATAAATGCATACAATAACACCATCCAGCCTACGCCGGAAAATGCGATTGCCGCCAGCAGGAATGCAAATAATCCTGTTACGGCAAATCCAAATATTTTTCCCCACGGGAATGATTTTGGCTCATGGGAAAGTGCATCAAACGGCGGGAGGGTCTCTGGTTTTTCAAGATAATTTGTTATCCCCTGCCGGTGTCCGGCTCCGACAACCGCAAGGATGCGCCCTTCAGGACGCTGAACTTTTAACAGGATCAACTGGTGTGCGATAAATGCGTCCCGCTCATCGATGAGCGCCCGTGCGCCATTGGGGGAGAACTTGCGGAACTCTTCCATGACTGCATCGATGACGTTCTGCTCCTTTAAGGACTCAATATCAATTTCCTGCCCGTTGTCCACTTCAGCAATGGAGACGATCAGCGCGTAGAACATCTTGAGTTTCTCGATGAGCCCAAGGGATTTCCAGAACCGCAGGAGCGTCAGCCGGATGTCCCGGTCAACAAGTGCGACAGGTATATTATGGCTTTCTGCCGCTTCGATTGCCGCTTTCATCTCGGCACCCGGCTCGACCCCGACATCCACGCCAATCTTGCGCTGGAGATACGAAAGCAGCCACTGGACAAGGAGGGAGTTGAAGTTCTTTACTTCAAGGACATCATCGACCGTCGGATCCCGGGCCTGTTTTTTGAGTGCCGAAAAACGTGCCGGGTCAAGCTCGATCGCAACAATATCAGGTTTGAACTCTTCAATTGCTGACTGGACTTCTTCAACACTCTTCTGGGAGACGTGAGCAGTCCCGACAATTCTGATTTCCGCCATTCATCACCGTTATGTCTTCATTATTTGTTGTCGATACTCTTTAATGATGAGGTGGCGGCCTTATATGCCGGAGAATACGAGGACATACTCAACCATCATTATTACTGCCTTTATAGTGCATGAAAAAACTGTGGGGACGGTGTAAAATAGAGATTGCGGTGAAGTGTGCGCTCTTTTTGCATGATCCTATGCTAGTCGTAAAAGACGTATTGACTCGATTGTCCGTCCATCACGATCTTTTTTGCCCATACCAGCAAAGACTCAGGTAAATCGGGACGTTTCAGGGTTTTTTAACGACGTCTTTTTAGGATACTGCATGAAGCCAGAACAGGAATGCCGGCAGTGCGGCCGGTGCTGTGAGAAATGGGGGTGGGGCCAGAAGGGAGTAATCGAAGATCTCATCCCGTGGATACAGGAAAACCGGCATGATATCCTCCGGCACGTTAGCATTACGCTTGCCAACCGGAAACGGTGTAATGGTACTGCACTATCGCTTGTGGATCTGCCGCGGGTTACCCGTATCGATTACTGGACTGACCCAGAGGGCAGGGCGTTATCGTATTGCCCGTTTTATTTCCGGGCAGACGACGGGAAAGTGTACTGCAGAATTCATGATACCAAACCCGCGGTCTGCATCGGTTTCACTCCCTGGAATGAGGACATACGGGATTATGCCCTGAACTGTCCGGCATGCCATGATACAAACCCGTGACAGGAGATTTGCTGGCGGACGCAGGATTCGGTAGGGTTGACAGGGATATGCGGGAATTACCGGATCCCTCGAAAAGTGTTAATGTAATTTAATTTGAGGATTTTCCCAGGGTTCAGGAATCAGGCGTTAAAAAAATTTGAGAACCGGGATTAAATTAATCGTCGCCAGCCACAAAAAAATTATGATTTATGGGTGATGGTAAGTCCTTTATTATCGACTTTTGTCGCGATCGCAATCTTCAGGCCGATCGGTTTAAGGATCTTCCCGATCGCTTTCCGGTCCTTTTTGGTGACAATCGCAATTGACGGGCCAACTGAACTCATCCCGACAAATTCAAGGCCGGCTTCGCGCAGCATGCTCATGTACTGGTAGATCCGGTAACTGTGGTGCTCCACTTCAGCCCGTTTGGAACCCCGGAACTCAATTTCCCAGATAATATCTCCAATTTTCTTGAGATCATCACGCTCAAGCGCGGGTGCCAAATCCATCAGGAACAAGTATGCCTTAAGTTCCCGGTCCCGGTAATCAAGTGTCCGTGCCTTGTTCATCAACAGATCAAATTCCTGTGTCCCGGCTGAGGAAATGTCTGTTGGCGGGACAACGATATAGACTTGGTATCCTTCGGCAAACGGGTGATGGTACACGAGAGCGAGTTCGTCTCCCATGATTGCCATGCCGCCTTTCGTGCTGACCGCCGGGCCAACTCCCGTTTCAAAGCCAAATGCAATCGTGTTCTCTTTGGTCTCCTCGACATAATTATGGCCGATAAGCTGCCGGAGCTCGGTGTTAGTCAAAGGTTTGCCGACAGCCTCATTGAGAGCGGTTGCAACCGCAATCATGACGGTACTGGTCGAACCAAGCCCGACATGTTTGCGCTCGTGATCGGTCGCTTTGATGGAAAAACCGCCTTTGTAGCCAACCGCCTTTGAAAATACTGCAACAAAATTTTCAATAATCGGCGCTCGGCTGTAATCGATCAAAACTCCTTTTTTTGTGCATGCTACTTCAGCGGTGCAGTAACACTGGATGGCAAACCCGGTGCCGCCACCCCCGGCATGATCCGGTGCAAACCGGTTCATGTCAAGCACCGTTAAGTGAATACGGGCCGGTGCTTTGACAAAAATTTTTCCTATTGCGGGTTTCAGGATGAATTTTCTCTTCTCCAGACCAAGAGTCTTTGGCATTTGGCCGGGGAGGAATGATTTGAATTCATATTCCACAAGATCCAGATCGCCGCCACGTATCATCATGATGGGCATTGGGTATCACCGTTCTGTCTGACGATCAAAGAAGATATTCTTTCCTGATGCCCGAAGAGGTATCCCGTACGCAACCGTGCATTTCCGGTCAAGCAGCTGTTGTTCAAGCGCAGCAGCACCGGCACTGTACATGACACGGTTATCGACATTGTGTATCTGCGCCGTCTTCACCGCGGAACCAACAGCAATTCCGAGATCCGTGATCCTGATTGTACAATTTGGCCCGGCAAAGGGTGTTTTGCTGCCGGTACGTTTTTTGCACGCTTTTGCAAACGCATCGCACCCGGCAAACCCGCATCCTCCGCAGTTGATACCAGCAAAATCAATTCCGTTTGCCCCGATAATGACGCAGGCATCGGAAGCGGCGATGTTCTTTGCGTCCCGAAGGAAAAATGCATATTCAGCTTTTTTCCCGATGGCAGACATGGTCTCTGCAAGTGCCGGGCAGCTCTTTTTTTGTCAGCACCCGCACATAGATTGTGTCCACGCCTTTTCCCTTGGGCGCGGTGCGGGCAGCAAGTGCCATGAGCCCGGCGACGGTGGTTACTGCTGTCTGTTCAACAGTCATACGTGTGTATGAACTCCCGGGAGAATTTAAAGGTGCGGTTAAGTGGGGAGAAAAAGAGGGTGGTTAAAATTATACGGGTATCTAATGGTCTTCGCGTGGAATCGGCGAACGTTTTTTTAGTAAGGTTCTGGACTTAATTTCACTGATGGGGGTTGATACCTCCATACCCAAGGTTATGATGCACTTTGCCGCCCCCGAAGTGACGCCCCGCGGCGGTTCTGAAACCAAGGGTAACCATATACGAAGATTATCATTTATTTTGTTGAAAATGAAAAACCGCCTCGCCCAGCGAGGGGGCGACGAGCCCCCCGAGCGACCCCCGCAGGGGTGGGAAGAATCGCAAAAAATTAAATCACCAGTAACGTTTCGATTGAAGTGTAAAAATCATTTTTTCTTTCAAGGACTGCCTTTAGGAATAAAACATCGCGTTCCCTTGATAACGATTATAACTAAATTTCCCCGTCATTTATTCCAACAATTAAAATTCCCATAAAAAATCCTCCCCTTTCATCACGGCGAAACCTTGAACGCAACACCCTCAAATTCCGCAACAACGCGTGACCCTTCGTATACCATGACACGGTACGTGTCACAGGAGCCGTTATCTGAAATCCGTTCAGCGATTGCGACAAGAGCACCGTGTGCCGGAGCAATATACTGGATATGCACCGATACGGCAACCCGCTCGATATTGCCGCAGTTAGCGGCAATGCCAAACGCCTGGTCTGCAAGGGAGAAAATCGCGCCGCCATGGGCGACAGCACGTGGACTGCATTTTCCTGTACAGTCCATCACTACCCGGGCATAACCGTCTTGAGCATGGGTGATGTGCATCCCCATCATCCGCGCAAAATTGCAGTCATTGAATGCGGCAATTTTTTCTGACTGAAATGCATCCGGTGGTGCATCGCCAGCGGGTACATTCATGCCCGCCGGACCATCCACCGGCAAAAGAGTATCATTTGTATTTTTTCTGGGTGTAGGCATATTTGCTTGTCTCGCCCCCATGGGCAACAATATACAGCCATTCGTAGAGCGAGCTGAATGTCCCGTACTGCTGGTACCGGCGCATGGAAAAACCGACTTTGAGCCGCCCGTCAAACTGGATTTTTCCTAGGTCCTTCATCCGCATCGCAATTTCCAGATCGTCTCCGGCATCGATGCAGCGGTACATGCCGGCGTTTAATAATTGCCTGTTTGCGGAACGCGGTGTTGCATCCAAGCGTGTAATAGAACGTCCGGCTGTAATACCCGATACGGGAAAACGTGTTTGCAAGCAGGAGCGAAAATTTGTTGCCAAGTCCCTCTTCAATCGGGTATACCGGGCCATACACCTGAACAACGTCCGGGTCAAGAAAATCATGGGTAATATGTTCGATCCAGTCCGGGGGGAGTATGCAGTCCGCATCCGTTGTGGCCGTGATATCGCCTTTCGATGCTATGATACCATCGTTTCTGGCGCCCCCGACTTTTTTGCTGGTCTGGGTAAATACGTTGTCCGCATATTTTCCTGCGATCTCGCAGGTCTTGTCCTTTGACCCGCCATCAACGACAATGATCTCGTACTCGCTTCGCGGGACCGTCTGGTGGGTCAGCGAGACAAGACACTGGGCAATGTTCTCTTCTTCGTTAAAAGTCGGGATGATGACAGATATCATGGGTCGGGTGGACTCCTGTATATTTTTTGACATTGACGGGTAATAAGCGTGATGCCGGTATCACCCGGCAGGAAATTCATGAGGTTTTGTCGACAAAATCCATGACGTTACGGATACACCCGTCCATATTGAGGTATTCAAACCGGGCGAACCGCCCGACCAATGGGATACCGATGGACTCACAATAGTCCCTGATAATCTTGATATTTTTCTGGTAGTCCAGATCATACACCACATAGGCAAACGGCTGACGGACAACAGACGTGCAAATAATCTGGTCTTTTTTGAGGACGTTCATTGCCACGAGTGTCAGGGTCACTTCTTCAACCAGCTGGTTATCTGAAAAGTGTGATACTTCGTCACCCGGCTGGTGCGTGATCTCCGCGAGAACTGAACTGCACCCGGCTGGTGCGGCTTGACGGCTGAAATGCGAGGGAAACGAGATCCGGTTACTCAACCCGAGCGACAGATCCGGGACGTACATCCATGATATGTCCGGCACGGATCCCTGTATACCGATATTGACGCAGATAAGCGAATTGTATTTCAGGTTGTCACACGCGATACGGACTGTTTCGGGAACATTCTCGAGTGCCGTAAGCAGGTGCTGGAGCGGTATGGTACTGATGATCCGGTCTGCTGCGATCGTTTTCTTCCCGTCACTGATCTCCCAGTGGCCCTGTACCCTGCGGATCGAGGAAACGGGAAAACTGTAGTGGATTAATGCCTCGATGGGCTTGGCAATCGCCCGCACCAGCGCCTCGATTCCTCCTTTAAGCGGGTAGGAGAACACCGCCTGGTGGGTATATCCCTCCGTAGGAATGCCGATCGCTGATTTGATCACGTCATCGACCGGTGGCCGGGGTATACGTCCGTCCACCCAGTGCAGTGACATCTTATCGGCGGGATATTTCCAGATCTTCTCATTATAGGGGATCATATAGCATTCAGCAATGCCTTTTCCGAACGTATAGTAAATCCAGTCGCGGAATGTTGTGGGTGCCGGGATATCCCCTTTTTCAACGGCAATGAGCGTTTTTATGAATTCGCTGATGCAAAAAAAGCAATCGTTCCGGAGGGAGATCGGAGAGCCCGTTTTCAAACGGGTATTTTACATACCGGTCTTTGTAGAAAATTTTGGTTGTACGATTATTCCGCTGTTCGTTTCCCGCAATCTGCTGCCGCATGAACGCGAGAACTTTTTCATCCCGTGAGAAGATGATATGTGACCCGCCGGTATCAAACGTGAACCCCTTGTCGGAATGAGACCGGCAGAGCCCGCCATATTTTGGCTCTGCTTCAAGGATAACGAGTTCTGTGTCTTTTTCGTGCAGGAACCGGGCCAGCGTAAGGCCGGATAATCCGGCTCCAAGAATTGCAGTTTTCACTTCACTACTTCATTAGCCGGTAGAATTTAAATGATTCACCGTTGCCGGGTATAAAAAAGGAAAAAAAATTATTGTTTTGAGATGTACCAGCCTGTCTGGGTCTCGTCAAGGATTTTCGGATCCGTCTTTTGGGTGAACACACTCACTACATACATGACGACAATCGCGATGATAAACGGGTAGAACGAGAAGTGTACCGGGATATTTGCGAAGTTGTAGCCGAGAAGTGTGATTTTGAAGTAGTTGAGAGCGCCGAAAACGATCGCAGATACCAGCCCCACCGCCATGCTCGCAAGTGCCCCGTCGCGTGTTGCCCCTCTCCAGTAGAGACCGGCGAGGAACGGGACTGCGAAGGTGGCAAGCATGATCCCGATGCCCATCCAGATGAGGCTTGCAAGCATCTCCGGCGGGTTGATCGCGAGGATCATTGTGCCGAGTGCGGAGAGCACCACGATGATCTTGGAAAGCAACACAACGCTCTTGTCGCTCGCGTCAGGCTTGAGGATTTTCTTGTAAAGGTCCCAGGAGAACATCGCGCCGATGGTCAGCATCAACCGGTCGGTTGTCGACATAACTGCCGCAAGGACAATCACGGCAAAAATTGCCCAGAGGGTGATGGTGGGGAGCGAGTACTGGATGCCGTAGAGGATAATGAAGTCCGGAGCATTCGAGACGGTGGGTAGGGCAAAAACACCCTCTTTTACCATGACAAGGCCGGCAAGACCGGTGAATTTCAAGAGATACATCGCCGCCCCGTAGATCAGGAACGCAACGAGCGGGGCCCACTTGAAGTACTTGACGTCCTTGACCGCAAGCACGTTGTTGATCACGTGTGGGGCACAGGCGAGGCCCACCATGAGCATGATCGCAAATGAAACTACATAGGCCGGAGCGAATGCGCCGCTTGGCATCCACGGGTTCACGAGGTTCGGGTTAATGGTCGCCAGGTACGCGTTCACGTGCGTGAATCCCCCGGCATGGAAGATGATGACCGGGGCCATCACAAAAATCCCGACAATGAGCATGATAGACTGGATCAGGGACGCCCATGCGACGGCATAAAGTCCGCCGATGGTGGTGTAGATCATGGTGACCAGCGTCGCAATCAGTAGAGCAAGCCAGAGCGGGATCGCAAAGAGCCACATCAGGACGATTGCGATTGCAGTATACTGCCCGACAAGGTAGATGAGCGAGACAATGATGCCGGCGATTGCCGAGAGCGAACGGAGCGCCGTGGGGCTCTCGTACCGATGGGCAAGGTAGTCCTGCACGGTCACGTATCTGGCAGTTTTTGCCACGTTATGGAGTTTCACGCCAAAGAAAATGATACAGAACCCGATCGAGAGCGGGACAAAGATCTCTTCCCACATGGTTGGCCAGCCCGCCCGGTACCCAAGTCCCGAGACGCCCAGAAGCGACATGCCCGAGCATACTGCACCGATCATGAGGAGGATAAATACCCAGAACCCCAGCGAGCGGCCGGCGATAAGGTAATCTTCAGCAGTCTTGATCTTCTTGGATGCCCATGCGCCGATGCCAATCATGAGCAGGAAATAGAGGGTTACAACAGCAATGGTGATAAGATCCGCCATCTTAATCATGCCCTCCAAAGGTCAAACCCCAGTACAGCAGTGCGGCGATGGCAACGATGGTCACACCGCCCACGGCAACGATGGTAATATCCGGCAATCCAAACATGATACCTAATAACTTTGTGGTATGCTAACATATAACACAATCGAAATGCAATGGCGAATCGTGTTTATCCTTTCGCCGGACAAATGCGCGGGAGGGGATCCCAAATCGATCAAGGGTGAACTCTCCGGACTGTGGGGGTATCTCCATAAGCTGACATACCCCCCTAGGGGGATCTGTCACTTTTGAGAGATACCCCTGCAGGGGGATCTGTCATACTGAGGCAGGTACCCCCCCGACCCATCTCTTGTCTTTTGCATATCCGCACCCTGTGTTTCGCATGGAATTTCTGACGATATCTGGTGCATACTGACCGTTCAGAAACGTGAGGTACGTTGCCCACCCATCTCTTGTTGATCATGACATACCCCCATGGGGGGATCTGTCACTTTTGAAAGATACCCTGCCTGGGGATTTGTCGTACTGAAGCGGTACCCTCCCATGGCATATCTCATAAATTACAGGTACCTTTCTGACCCATCACACACTGTAAGAAATTTTACCCTTGCCTAGCCTGGGTTTTATGACGACAAACATCGTTACAAGCGGATCGGGACCAGGGAGGTGGGGCGATACCCACCTCTCGCTGATTATAGTTACCCCTCTTTGGGGATCTCTTTTTGTGGTGAGGTACCCCTTGGGGCATCTCAGTGCTCGATGTGATGGGAGATGGAGAAGCATATCGCATCGTTCGCAGCCGGAATTTAAGCAGAAGTCATGCGCTGTCTGACTCTGGCAACTCTCATTTTCCCGTAAGAGCCCGTCCCCATTTTCCTATACTGACCATACATGCATGTCTCCATTCTCCATGCGCAATGAAAAAGAACCACAATCCCGGCAAAAAAAAAGAATTACTTACTGCTCGTCACGGTCTTTGTGCCGCGTAAAATCCCGATTCTGCCCGTCCGGATCAGTTCCTTGATCCCGAACTGGCGGAGCAGTTTTTCCATCGCATTGATCTTGTCGGTATCCCCGACCACCTGCAGGATCACCGACTTTGCTCCCACGTCCACGATCTGGGCGCGGAAGATGGTCGCAATCTGCATGATCTCCGCACGGGTCGATCCCTGGTCGGCGGTCACCTTAAACATCACCAGTTCGCGTTCGACCCGCTCGTTATCGGTCAGGTCTGAGACCTTGATAACATCGATGAGTTTGTTGAGCTGCTTCATCACCTGCTCGACCTGCGCATCGTCGCCTATCACGACAATGGTGATCCGGCTCATGTCCTGTTCCTCGCAGGGACCGACCGCGAGGCTCTCGATGTTGAACCCGCGCCGGGAGAAGAGACCCGTGACCCGTGAGAGGACACCGGCCTTGTTCTCCACAAGAATGGATAACGTGTGTGCCTTCATGATCGTGGATGCCCCCCGATCATCTCGTTGATCGCAGCCCCAGCCGGCACCATCGGGAACACGTTCTCCTCCCGCTCTATTCTGAAGTCGAGCACGAAGGGCCCGTCGCAGTCCACCGCGGCTTTTAAGGCCGGCATCACCTCATCGCAGGACTCCACCTTGATGCCGTCAATACCATATGCCTGCGCAATCTTCACAAACTCCACCGGCGGGAGCTCCGTGAACGAGTAGCGTCTATCGTAGAAGAGTTCCTGCCACTGGCGCACCATGCCAAGATACATGTTGTTCAAGATCGCGATCTTCACCGGGATCTTGTACTGCGCCGCGGTTCCCATCTCCTGGATGTTCATCTGGATGCTCCCGTCGCCGGCCACATCAAAGACCGGCACATCGGGCCGGGCAAAGTGCGCCCCGATGGCAGCCGGGAACCCGTAGCCCATCGTGCCAAGGCCCCCCGAAGTGATCCAGGTGCGAGGATGGCGGAAACAGAAGTACTGGGCGGTCCACATCTGGTTCTGGCCCACCTCAGAGACGATCACTGCGTCACCTTTGAGCAGTTCGTTCATCTGCTGGAGGATGAACTGGGGATGCAGACAGCCGTCGTTCTTCCCGTACCGGAGCGGGTGGTGCTGTTTCCAGTGCAGGATCTTCTTGTCCCATGCATCGCAGGCCCCGGTTTTTTTAAGCCCGGCAATCATATCTGCAAGCACAGATTTCACGTCACCGACAATAGGCACATCGACTCTCTTGTTCTTGCCGATCTCTGCCGGATCGATATCAATGTGAATTACTTTTGCCCTGGGTGCAAACGTATCGATCTTGCCGGTTACCCGGTCATCAAACCGGGCACCGATGGCAATAAGAAGGTCACATTCGGTCACCGCAAAGTTTGCGTATTCGGTGCCATGCATGCCCAGCATGCCAAGGTTGAGCGGGTGGTCACAGGGGATACACCCGATGCCCATCAGGGTGGTAGTGATTGGTATGCCAATTTTTGTGGCAAATTCCACCAGTTCCGGCGAAGCATTAGACGAGATGATCCCCCCTCCCGCGTAGATAAGCGGACGCTCGGCTTCCTTGATCAGTTCGATCGCCCTGTCGATCTGTCGCTTGTTCCCCTTGTAGGTCGGGTTATAGCCCCGAAGAACCACTTTTTCGGGGATGATGGGATCTTTGATAGAGCGGGTGTTCACATCTTTTGGCAGGTCGATAAGGACCGGCCCCTGCCGTCCCGTGCCCGCGATATAGAATGCCTCCTGTACCACGCGGGGGATCTCTGCAGTGTCTTTCACGAGATAGTTGTGTTTCGTGATCGGCATCGTGATGCCCTGGATATCGGATTCCTGGAACGCGTCGTTCCCGAGCATCGTCGTCGGGACCTGGCCGGTAATCGCTACAACCGGCACCGAGTCCATGTACGCGGTGGCTATGCCGGTGACAAGGTTGCATGCACCGGGCCCCGATGTTGCGAGGCATACGCCTACACGACCGCTCGCCCGCGCAAAGCCGTCCGCGGCATGCGCTGCTGCCTGTTCGTGCCGTACGAGGATGTGCCGCAATGGTGAATCATAGAGTTCATCATAGATCGGCAGCACCGAGCCGCCAGGGTAGCCGAAGATCGTTTCGACTCCCTCGCGCTGCAGTGATTCGATGAGGATTTTTGCCCCGGTTTTCATGCTTTTCCCTCAAGTAGTCTGTTCATACCGGCGATCATCGCCTCGACACTTGCCATAATGATGTCGGTGCGGGCGCCTCGTGATGTTATTATCTTTCCGTCTTTACTTAATCTTACTGTTACCTCGACGAGCGCATCGGTTCCGCCGCTGATCGCATCGACATGGTATTCTTCCAGCCGGATATCTGCCACATCGGCAATGGATTTTCTGAGCACCTGCATCGCGGCATCCACCGGGCCATCGCCCGTCGCTGCCCCGGTCAGTTCCTGCCCGTTGATACTGAGAGTGACTGATGCGGTCGGGATCATGCTGCTTCCCGAGACCACCGTGAACTGCTGCAGCCGGATCACCGGGTTGCATTCGATCGCAAGCACCGCATCCGCGATTGCCATCAAATCCGTATCACTCACCCGTTTTCCAGCGTCGCCCAGTTGCTTGATTCGGCTGACAATGTCTGCCAGCTGGTGATCGGTCGGCGCATACTTCATTTCAGTGAGTGCCGCTTCCACCGATGCAGTGCCGGAATGCTTGCCAAGGACAATCCGCCGGTTTCTCCCAATCATCTCCGGTTTGATAGACTCGTAGGTTGACGGTTCGCGGATGACCCCGTGTGCATGGATGCCGCTCTCATGGGTAAATGCCATCTCCCCGACGATTGCTTTGTTCACCGGCAGGGGCACCCCGGTCAAGCGCGAGACCAGTGATGAGAGGTGATAGATCTCTTCGGTTTTGATATGGGTCCGGTAGTCATAGAGGACTTCTAAAGCCATGACCACTTCTTCAAACGGGGTATTGCCCGCCCGCTCACCAAGGCCGTTGACCGTGACATGAGCACAGGACGCACCGTTTTTCAACGCAGCGATCGTGTTTGCAAGTGCAAAGCCGAGATCGTCATGGCAGTGGATGGACAGCGGTGCGATTTTTGCAAGTGGCGGAATGAACTGCGTAATCTTCTCGGGCGTCAGCACCCCAACGGTATCGCAGAAACAGAGCCGGTCTGCACCGCGTTTCACTCCTTCGGCAAACACGTGCCGCAGAAATAGCTGGTCGGCGCGGGACGCATCTTCACCCGACAATTCGACAATAAGTCCCCTGCTTTTTGCATATTCGACCGAGTTCCATGCCATCTCTGCAACGTCATCGCGGGTCTTGCGCATCTTTTTTGCGATGTGCAGGTCACTGACCGGGATAACGAGATGTACCGAATCGGCGCCATAGTCTGCCGCGAGATCGATGTCCTGCGGTAATGCACGGACGTACGTGCAGATCTCGGCGGACAATCCGGCATCGGAAATGACCCTGATTGCTTCACGCTCTCCGGGAGATGCGGCAGCGGACCCAACTTCGATAACATCGATACCGATATCAGCAAGTGTGGTCGCAATTTCAAGCTTCTGGTTCGGGTTTAATGAAACACCCGGGGTTTGCTCCCCGTCCCGTAAGGTGGTATCTAAAAAGCGCAGGTTTTCAACAAATAAAACATTCACTCATGGACTTCACCACGCAACAAACGTGGGGATGGAGAATATAAAAATATTGGCACTGGAGAAAACCTCAAATTGAATTGTCATAACGCTCCTCGAGGGCTCCGGCAATCCCTGCCGTCGCCCCCGCTGCTGTGCCACCCCCCAATCGCGATAGTATAGTATTTCCTAAACCGGCAGCATTGTACTGCACCCCGTTCTCGCGGGGGACTGATGGCGCAAGAAGGGGGCTGCATGTTAAAAAAGAGGTTTTCTCCAGTGCCAAAAAAATCCTGATTGTTTTATCTACCGTCAATAGTTTGTGATCAACAGTTCATTGATCTCCCCGCGCCGGGCGCCGTTGCTGTTAATCATGCGCCGTGCGGGAATTCGTTCGATCATATAGCCAGCATAAAGATTGTCAAAGAAGGAATCTGCGGGATCGATATTTTTTGGGTCGGAATTGCTGAGCATGAGTTTTGCACCGAGTGAATCAAGTTCCCGGTAAAATGTTGCCAGCCGTGCCTGGTCCCCATCTGAAAATCCTGTCATTGCATAAGAGGTAAATGATGACGAATGGTTGAGCGGGCGGTACGGGGGATCGAGATAGACAAAGGTATGTTCATCCACAAAATCCCGGCATTTTGTGAAATCCCAGTGCAGGATCCGGGTATTTTTAAGGATTGCCGCAACTTTTTTGAGGTTTTCTTTGTTTGAAATATCAGGATTTTTGTATCTCCCGAATGGTACATTGAATTCTCCCTTCCGGTTGACCCGGAACAACCCGTTGAAGCAGGTGTGGTTCAGAAAAATAATCTGTGCCGCCCTCTCCACCCATGATGGCTGAAAGGTGCCAATGGATATGCCCGGCAAATCCCGGTTGAATGCAGCCCGGGTTTCATAATAAAGATTTTCCTGTCCGCGCTCATTATTTTTCTGATACTCAGACTTGAGAGAGGCAAGCTCTTCGGCGAGTTCATTTACCGATTCCTGTATCACCCGGTAAACAATGATAAGTTCCTGGTTTGCGTCGCAGATCGTG
The DNA here is from genome assembly GCA_963768785.1 of uncultured Methanoregulaceae archaeon. Classification (GTDB taxonomy): domain Archaea; phylum Halobacteriota; class Methanomicrobia; order Methanomicrobiales; family Methanospirillaceae; genus Methanoregula. The sequence goes on along the minus strand of CAVYJD010000018.1, from coordinate 113,489 downwards.
CATTGCTTAAAGGAGTAGTGCTCGTTGAGAAAGAAGAAGAATGCCCCGCCGCCAATGAACGGTTCGACATACGTGGTGATATGCCCGGTTTTGAGCCCGGGAGGCAGGCGTCTGCAAAACTCATTGAGCAATTGTGTTTTTCCACCGGCCCATTTGAGAAATGGTCGCACGGATGGGACACGTTTTTGTTGTTGTGCCATGGATAGGGAAATACCATCAGGTTTAATTTTCTCGTACACGATGTTGTCGTTTGCGCATTAGAGGTTTTTCAAAAGGATGCGGGGTGGCGTTACGGAGATCTGAATCTTGTCCAGATTTACCATCTGTACATTATCATGATTTTTGCTCCATCACAAGAGTTAGATGAATAGAGTAAATTGCGTTTCCAATCCCGTCACAAAAACTACTGCCGGGGCATCCCTCTGGAGGCAGCGAAGCTTATCGTATGTGGAAATTTTGTTACTGGAGAAACCTTCTTTCATAACACGCAACCCCCCTCTTGTGCCACCAGTCATACAAGAGCGTAATGGCAATTTAATTTGAGAAGTTCTTAAAAGCCGATGTTTTCACTTGTGTAAAAAATAATCCGGATTAAAGATGAACCAAAAAAGAAATGGTATTCAGGTTAATAATCGCCCATTCCCGGTGGCATGCCACCCATGCCACCGGGCGGCATCCCGCCACCGGGTGCTGCGGACTTGGACGATGCAATAACATCATCGATACGCAGGATCATGACTGCGGCTTCTGTCGCACTCGATATTGCCTGCGTCTTTACCCGCAGCGGTTCGACAACACCGGCTTTTAACATATCAACCGGCTTTCCCTTGAACACATCAAGCCCGAAGGTCTTGTGTCCGGCTTCGTGCTCCGCACGGATTGCAACAATCATATTGATTGGGTCAAGCCCGGCATTTTCGGCAAGCGAGCGGGGGATAATGTCCATCGCGGATGCAAACGCTTCAATGGCGAGCTGTTTCCTGCCCCCCACCGAAGCTGCATACCGCTGGAGCTGGAGCGAGAGTTCCGTCTCAGGTGCCCCGCCACCTGCTACTACTTTTTTGTCTTTTACCACAACGCTGACGACCATCAGCGCATCGTGGAGGGCACGCTCGATCTCATCGATGATATGGTCCGATCCACCACGGACAATAATCGAGACCGCTTTTGGGTTCTTGCATTTCGAGACCGTGATCATCTCATCGCCGGAGAACTTCTTCTCCTCAACCAGTCCGGCAATACCGAGATCTGATTTTGTGATCGTATCAACACTGTTTGCAAGCGTCGCACCCGTAGCACGGGCAAGATTTTCCATGTCGCTCTTCTTGACCCTGCGGACAGCAAGAATACCGGCTTTTGCAAGATAACTCTGGGCAACATCGTCGATGCCCTTCTGGCAGAACACTACCGTTGCGCCGCTGTCAATTACCTTGTTTGCCATCAGGTGGACCATGTGCTCATCCTCATCGATGAATGCCTGCACCTGGCCGGGAGTGGTAATGTTGATCTTCGCGTTCACCTCAGTCTTTTTGTATTCAAGTGCCGCGTTGAGAAGGAGGATTTTTGCGTTCTTTACTTCCTTTGGCATTGCAGGGTTCGCCCGCTCCTTGTCAATGACCATGCCTTCGATGAGGACGGAATCTTCGACAGCACCGCCGACTTTTTTCTGCACGTTTATGTGCTTGATGTCCACTGTTCCGTCAACATCTGTTACGGATGTGACTGCTTGGACAACAATTCCGCAGAGCAACTTCTTGTAGGCCTCGGCACCCTTGCCGCTGATCGCCGTTTCAGCGACTTTGACCAACATCGCGGTATCCGTTGGTTTAACCGGAACGGCAATCCCGGACAGAATATCCAGTGCTTTGGCTGCAGCCATCTGGTAGCCTTCCGCAATGACGGTCGGGTGGACGTGCTGTTCAAGAAGGGCTTCTGCTTTCTTTAACAATTCCCCACCAATAACAACGGCACTGGTAGTACCATCGCCCACTTCATCATCCTGGGTCTTTGCAATCTCGACCATCATCTTTGCGGCAGGATGCTCAATGTCCATCTGTTTTAAGATCGTCGCACCATCGTTGGTGATGACAATATCCCCCATCGGATCGATGAGCATCTTATCCATGCCTTTTGGCCCAAGGGTTGACCGTACGGCATTTGATACCGCATTTGCCGCAGCAATGTTGCTGTTCTGGGCTTCCTCTCCCCGGTTCCGGCTCGTTCCCTGCCGGAAAATAATAATTGGCTGACCGCCAAGTCTGTTGTGACATTTCACTACTCCATTATCTTTGTGTGCATATACTCATGCTGTTCCGGCAAAGCCGGTTTAGTCATTTTTAATCAGGTCGGGCAGCCCCAGTATACAGGTTGAATTATTATCATCTGGGGCCGGTATCCATGGTAATCGTATACACCCGGTCTCTGTCCGGCTGGGACCATCAGACTGACGCGGGTACTGATACGCGCTCCGCGCTATGGGGCATAACGAAAGTATTTCCTGAATTTCTGTGGATATCAGTTCCTCAACGGGAGCGTATGATAACAATGTTGACCTGCAGGTACCACCGGCAGTTTTTTTTATCTTCCAATATCTTAATCCTATCGTCGAAAAACACCCATTATGGCATTTTCTCTTGTATCTTCATGAGCAGGATGTGAAACCGGTCATAATCCTCCATCATTGGCCGCAGGAGCATATAGGTTAAAAGTAGGATCCTGCCTTTTGTGGCGGGGCTGTGCTTTACCTGGATCAAAACAGTTACTTAATTCATGTTCATCCTACACTAGTATAGTGATTTTATGTCAAAACGGGCTGTTGACATGGTATTCCAGGCAACATATACCCTCACGGACCTGCGCATGCTTCTCCGTGAAACGGCGCCACTGCATGAACTGGATCCCGACCAGAAAATGCAGGCGCAGCGTCTGCTGGACAATCTCGAACGGCAGGTCGGTTCCTTAAAGCAGGAGATGCTGAAATGAGGTGCGGAAATGGTATTGAAGCCCGGCAGGTGAACGAACTCTTCATCAACATCGACCCGATCCAGGCAGGCGGGCGACTCACTGGAGATGCGATGAAAGCGATCATCGCCTACGGCGACGGGTATTCGGTCTGCGACAACTGTCGCAAGCCAAACCGTCTCGATTATATCAGCAAGCCGCCGATCGCAGAATTTCACAAGGATGTTGCCGCGTTTGTGCATATGGACGATGCACGGATGATGCCTGGCGCACGGAGAGGTTTCCAGGCAGTTGCCCACACGTATGTCAAAAAAGGCGATCCTGTCCTGCTCACCGGGCTCTCCCATTACACGGAGTTTTTAGCTGTCGAAGAAGAGGGCGGTATCCCCCGGGAGATCCCGGCAGACAATCACCATAGTATCACTCCCGATGCGGCGGCGGCAAAGATTGAAGACATCCAACACGAGTTTGGACGGGCACCCGTGCTTGCGTTTATCGACCATGTTGATTACCAGTATGGCAATATGCATGATGTTGCTGCCATTGCCAGAGTCGCACGCCAGTACGACATCCCTGTCCTTTACAATGGGGCATATACTGTCGGTATCCTGCCGGTTAATGGCAAAGATATGGGTGTGGATTTTGTTGTCGGCTCCGGGCATAAGAGCATGGCAGCACCGGCACCGTCGGGTGTGCTTGCGACAACGGCAGAACGGGCAAAAGAAGTATTCCGCACGACAAAAATCGAAGGTGATGTAACCGGGCGGAAGTTTGGGATCAAGGAGCCGGAGATGATGGGCTGTACGCTCATGGGCGCGACACTTGTTGGTATGATGGCATCGTTCCCGCAGGTTAAAGAGCGGGTGAAACATTTTGACCGGGAACTGGCAAACAACAAAATCGTCCTCGATGCGCTGTTTTCCATTGAGGGGACAAAACTGCTCTCGGAAAACCCGAGAAAACACACGCTTACCCGGATTGACACCATTGGATCGTTTGACACTGTGGCAGAGACCCATAAAAAGCGGGGTTTTTTCTTTTCCGGCGCCCTGTCAGAAAAAGGTATTGCAGGTATTATCCCCGGCGCGACAAAAATCTGGAAATTCAATACTTATGGCATGACGGACAAACAGGCAATATATCTCGCTGACGCATTTGTCGCAATAGCACGGGAAAACGGACTTAAAGTCAATTCCTGATTTTACTTTTCACAATACTAAATGTTTTTTCCCCGTCTTTGCCAAATCAGGAGTACGAGATACTATTTCTCCTGCAGGCAACGGGATTTAAGAGAGAGTACAACCAAGGGGATTGTAATCAGCTTGGTTCGGGATATCGGGTTTACGATGCAATGAGGCGGCCCAATGTTTGAAAAATACGATCTCTCAAAAACGATCGATGGTCATACATTCTCAAAAAAGATTGCCCCCTTACAGGAACAACTTGGCGCGCTCCAGAGGCAGCTCCGGGATGATCATATTCCGGTCATCATTGTCGTAGAAGGCTGGAATGCAGCGGGTATTACCATGACGGTGCAGGAGATCATTCATTATCTTGATCCCCGCGGGTTCCGGTTATACTCCATCGGTTCTCCAACTGAAGAGGAATTAAAACACCCGCTTTTATGGAGATTCTGGATTCGGATCCCAAGCAAAGGGCGTTTTGCGATATTTGCCCGGGGATGGTACAGCCGGACGCTTGCCGAGCAGACACGGGGCATTGAATGGAAAGAGAATATCCGTCAGTCCATCGCGTCCATCAATCGTTTCGAACGCCAGCTTACTGATGATAACACCATTATTATCAAGCTGTTTCTTCACATCAGTCACGAGGAGCAGAGAAAGCGTCTGCTTGCCCGGGAGATTAATCCGCTTACGTCATGGATGATCACGCAGGGCGAATGGGTGTTCCACAACCAGTACGACAGTTACCTGCCGGTGTTTGAGCAGTTCATTGAAGGTACCGACACCGCATATGCACCCTGGACAATCATTGAAGCTACTGATCCGAATTATACGGTGCTCAAATGTTATTCAACGGTTATCCGGCAACTAACTAATCAGCGTAAGAAGATCCTCGAAGGAAAAAAGAAAAAAAATACGGATACTCGCAGTTCCAAATATAAAAAAGAAAAAATTACCCGCAATGTTGTGGTGGAATCCACGCTGAAAAAAGACAGGTGCCAGATTGAGATGGCCGCCGCCCAGAAACACCTCCGTGACCAGCAGTACCTGCTTTTCAAACGAAAAATTCCCCTCTCGATTGTTTTTGAAGGCTGGGATGCCGCCGGGAAAGGCGGTACAATCCTGCGCCTGACGCGAAACTTGAACCCCCGGGGATATACAGTCGTACCGGTATCAAGACCCAACGATATCGAGGCAGCACATCATTATCTCTGGAGGTTCATTCGGGATGCCCCGAAAATCGGGCACATCACGATCTTTGATCGCAGCTGGTATGGCCGGGTACTTGTCGAACGTGTCGAGGGGTTCTGCACGGAGCGCGAATGGAAACGGGCATACAATGAAATCAACGAAATGGAAGAGGAATTTGTCGCAAACGGAGGGGGATTGGTGAAGTGCTGGCTTGAAGTGAGTCGGGATGAGCAACTGAAGCGGTTCCGGCAGCGGGAGGAAGATCCCAAAAAAGAGTGGAAGATCACGGATGAAGACTGGAGAAACCGCGAGAAATGGGATCAATACGAAACCGCGATTAATGAGATGCTCGCCCGGACCAGCACCCGATATGCGCCGTGGACAATCATCGAATCCAATAACAAGTGGCATGGCCGTCTCAAGACCCTTGAAACGGTGACAGCCTATTGCGAGAAACTATTGGAATAATTTTTGGTAATTATCAAGGATCAGCATCCAGTTGGACGAGAAACACGTTTTTGTGCTTTTTGTAATTATTAATTCAGATAGATTATAAAAAACTTAGATCAACATTTTTGCACAAGATGAAGAGGATTTAGGGATAGTTTGGATGACTCCCCTCATCAGGGCCTCATTTTATTCACGGCGGGGCAGATTACTGGATCTGAAATGAACCTTATTGAAGCCATCGCGGGGCGCCCTTCGGGGCGGCGGCAGGTCTCGTCTCTCCATTAAAATGATTACTGTAAATCAAATTGGGGAGCTGCTATTTTACAATCACCTAATTTGCTTTCTATATTTTTAACAACCCGGATTTAGAGAGGATGAGAAGCATGATTTCACCCTATTACACCCGCGTGGACAAACAAGTAAAAAGATTCAGGCTTCCGGGTGCTGCCCGGTAATCTCCCCGTTCAAAGCGATAACGTACCAGACGGACAAGATTGCATGCTCAACGAGCGCTTCGATGCCGATTTTTTCCTCACTTTCCTTGACGGGGTCGAGAGTCGCCGCTGTTGTCGGCATTCGGGGCACTGCACGGCAGGCAAGATCGCCGGGATGGGTGTCAAACGTGCCGATCCGCCGGGAGATCGTGATAATCTCTGATTTGTCGTAGGTGATAAGCGGTCGGAGTACCGGGACTGCGACGACTTCTGATATAATCGCAAGATTGGCAAGCGTCTGGGACGCCACCTGCCCGAGATTTTCCCCGGTGATGAGCGCGTAGGCATTCTCCGGTTCAAGGAGCCGGGCACCTACCCGTATCATAAACCGTTTGCAGATCACGCAGCGGTATCGCGGTGCGACACGGCACTGCTGCATCGCTTCATAGAGCGGTTCACTGTCGGCAATAATCATCTGCATCGGGTATCCCGGGCACCAGAGCGAGAGGCGCCGGAGGTTTTCGATCGCTGCTTCCAGCACATCCTTTCCGGCCCATCGACCCCCGTCCATGTGCAGGTGGATTACTTCGCAGCCGCGTTTCATCGAAAGCCAGGATGCGACCGGTGAATCGATACCGCTTGAGAGCAATGCAATCACTCTTCCCTGAGTCCCCCACGGCAGGCCACCGGGTGCGGGGATACGGGTATCATACACGAGCCCGCCAACATCCCGCATCTCGACAAAAAGTTCGTAGTCCGGAGTATCCAAATCTACCTTGAGACCGGGGATATGATCGTAGATGGCCGAGCCCACGTATGCACCCAGTTCCTGGCTGTTCATCCCCACTTTATTCTGCCGTTTTGCCCGCACCGCAAAACTCATGGGCGCCTGGAGGTGCACGGATGCAAGGCCAATCGCTTCCTCGCACAGGGCATCGGGTTCTGCGGCAGTCATTGTGCAGACACTCACATCCACGACACCAAACACCCGTGCGGTAATCGCCGCGATCTTCTCCGTTTCATCTCCATAGAGAAGAATGCGGCCCCGGGGCGTCTCTGAATGGTAGGATAAGCCGGCAGCGGATAGCGCTTTTCCGATGTTTCGCAGCAGAAGGCCGATAAAATGATACTTGACTGGTTCGCTTTTCAGAAATAGCTCGCCATATCGCACCATGACAACTTTTTTTGCGTTTGATTTTGGATATACTAGCCCTGCTGCCATATTCGTACCTAAGTATTGATGGTCAAGGGAGATAACCGTTGGCGGTTTACGAGCACATTGTTTATAATGTAAAATTCCGGGAAAATTACTCATGCCCGGGCCGGAACAACGAAATCCTTTAATCAGGGGAAGGAATAGTGTACTGAAATGGCGAAAAAGGCAAGTAAACAAACTGAAGAACCGCTCAAATTATTTTATATTTTTTACAACGAGGAGCGCTGGGTCAACTGGCTGCATTCCCTGAGCGAGGCAAGTTTTGAGGTCAATGAAAAAAGCGACGAGATGCCGGAAGGGTTCCGGATCCTCGATGCGTTCAGTGTCGACATCACGTTGTCGGTCTTAAAGGTCATCAAGCTCTACCAGAACAAGCGCTTCAGCCGTGAAGATGCACTCGTCCAACTGGGAAAGATTGAAGTAATTGTCATGTCCGCAGCGCCCGAAGGAGACCTTGAGGAACTTGTCGAGATTCTCCAGCTCCCAAAAGTCGCACTGTTTGCCGCTTGCCGCAAATACCTGAGCGGGACATTCGACAAGGATATCAAAACGCTCGTTAAAATGGGCAGGGATCGTATCGATAAAGACATGGAGGGCGCACTTGAAGCCGCTGCAAATATTGGCGCAAGCGTGATTGATGGTGCTGCCTGCTGCGGGAAATATGTAAAAGACGATCTCGAAAACCCGACCCTGTTTGACGAATGGCTTATCGAATGCGAGCGGATGCATGAGGCAATGGGATCGCTCAAGGACTTTGATGAGTCAACAGGAGACGAGGATTGATCGCGAACCGGGCACGATTCCGTCACGCAAAAAAAATAGAGCGGTTGGCCGGTTACCGGGTCCCTGACCTTGCCTTTCATCCGGCAATGCTTGAAACCATCACTGCCCGGTTTAATTACGATGCACTTGATTTTGCCATCAGACAACAGCTCCTCAACTTTTTTAATGATTTTCTCCGGTGCTCATGCAAGAATTCTCCCTTGTGCGGCTGCCCGGAAAAGAAGTTTGCAAAAAAAGTGATCGAACTGCGCGAAAACGGGCTTGACCACCGGCAGATTTCCGCCGCGCTGTCAGATGAGTATGGCATTGAGATCTTTCCTGCGGATGTGCTCTCGTTTTTAGAGGATTCTGTTCACGTTCTCGAAGCGATCTCGGATGTGTCACGGTTGCAGGGTCGCCAGGATTTGTCTGAAAAGACCGATGAACATATCCGGCTGATTGAGCGGTAAAATACCACCTGAACCGGCAGTTGGACGGTTTGATTACAAAAAGGAGACCCCCCCGTTTTTCTGGACGGTATTTTTGTGTAAATCCAACATCAGAAAATTGATTTTTTTCACTGAAATCTACTTTTTTACCGGGATAATCAAATTAATGCCCGGCTGCAGGGATGTAATTCCACAGGCCAGTAAACGTTAAAACAGCAATTGATGCAAACATCGGCAGATACGCTATTATTTTTGTCCTTCGCTTCCGGACCGGAATTTCCCGTCAGGTACCCGGATCTCAAAGTGTGCCCCGTTCCCCGGAGTGCCGGTTTCCCGGATCCCGATATCAGTTATGGCGAGGATTTCACGAGATAAAAATAAGCCAAGGCCGGTGTTTTTCCCAAAACCCCGTTCGAACAAACGGTCTTTATCGGCAGGCGCGATCCCTCCACCGTTATCCTCAACAATAATGAGCATATCATTCCCGGACTGCTGTGCCGATACGGTAATGGCTGAGAGCCGTGGACCCCCGTATTTGAACGCATTGTCGAGCAGGTTGTAGCACACTTTTTCAAGCATCGGATCTGCAAACACTTCCATTGTGCCGGTGATGCACGTGACCGTCACGTTTTTACTATCAACCTGCTGCCTTGTCCGGGTAACGCAGGCACTTATATTCTGCCAGACCGGTGCTTCAACACCGATATGCTGGTAATCCCGGGAAAATTCAATCTGTTCACGTATAGCCTGTACCGCCATCTCCTGCCGGTTAATATAGTCTATCTGGACGGGATCCTTCGCGTTCATGAGGGTGAGTTCAAGATAATTCTGGACCACATGGAGTTTGTTGCTGATATCATGGAGTGTTATACTGGAAAGCAGGTTGATCTTCTTGTGTGCACTGGCAAGCGCAAGCTCTGACTGTTTCCGGTCGGTGACATCCCGGAAAAGAAACAGGTGTCCTGATGAATTTGCCATTCGTTCACCTATCGGCATGACCAGCACATCGAAATAACGGGGTTTTACCGTGTCCGGGATCATAATCTCGATGCGTTTTTCCGGATCCGGAATGCCAAAATTAACCTCGCAAAATGCAAGGCGGGGCAGGATGCCTCCTATGTTTTTCCCGATTGTTTCGCGGATGGGCATGTTGATGATCTTCCCGGCAGCAGGATTGATATCAATCACCTGGTACGCGCTGTTGGTGACAATAACACCGTCCCGCATTGCAGAAAACACCCGGGAATAGGTAACCGGGACCGCAGAAAAAAGCTGGTACCGGAGAAGCCCGATAGCCAGCACAAGACCGGTGATCATGAACGCAACCGGAGTCAGATCATACTCCGGAAATGGCGCAAGCCGGAACACGTATGCCATGTTGCAAAGGATAGGAATACAGGATGCAATAAGCAGAAGAATTGTCTGGCGCCGGTAGAAATCATGGTGGAAAAATGCCCTGCCAGAAATCAAAACGAACGAAACAAGTGCGACCAGGTAGGAATACCCGATGGCAATCCAGAACAGCGGACCGTGCTCATAAATCCAGATGACCGAACCGTCAAGAGTTTCCGGATAAAACCCCGAATAGTACAGGTGATGGAGAGGGTTTGTAAACACAAGGATGCACGCAAGTACGGGTATAATAAAGAACAGCGGCACGATTTTACGGGTAAGATAATGGTCACGCCCGGTGAAGCACAGGACAACAAGGAGCCATGCAACCGGCACGGTCATGACTGCGGGATATTCGAAGTTGTTGAACAAAAGAACCGTTGGCAGGCTGATGCTCATCATTTCGAATGCATAGCCAAACGTCCACACGGTTTCTGCAACCATGAGCAGCGTGAACGGTCTTGATATCGGGATCTCCCGGTTCTGCCACCCGATGGCAGCAAGTGCGGCAGAAATCATGCCGGAAAGAATCATCAGACCAACAACAGGGGAATACTGGACGATCATTGCGACATCTTCGTTGCTTTTAAGGGTGTGGAACCGGCAAAATGTATGGGGTATATTTCTGGCACATCATGTTCGGCTCTTGAATTCCGAACCGCGTGTTTAACACCTAGTATGCGTTTTCAAAACATGATAAAGAGAATATATTTGATTCTTCATTCAGGGTAATCGGATAAAGGTAATGAATACCAGACAGGGAATGATAACAGTAAAAAACCCGGGACAATCTCCATGATATTTTAAATACCTATACTCTGCAGATAATCTCAGATATGTCCCTGTTCGCAGCAATTGTCGAAGCTGGTGCTGCGCTGTCTCTTATTGGTGTATGCGTATTCCTGCTGTTACCAATGTACGGCAGGATCACCGGGCAGAATGTGTCCGGTTATATTCTGATGCTGCTCATCCTTGCTGGGATTATCATTATCGGGTTTATTGCGATCATCCTGAAAAAGTTCTGATGCCCGTTGGGATGATATGATGCACTACAATCGCGAAACTAAAAAGAATGATTATGTTCCCCGATTGATGCTCCTGATGAAATCCCGAATAGTATCCCGCTCCTTTCTTGCCTTTTCGAGATGATGTTCATCGGAAATGTCTTCAAATATCATGGACTGTGAACCGGGGAGCATTTTCTGATACCATGCAATAGTGGCAGGAGATACCTTATCATAACGCCCGCGAGGCAAAAAAAGCACCGGGATGCGGATATTTTAAAAACGGCCAACCCGGTCGTACGATCTGATTGCACTGGCAATCTTGAATTTATTGAGGCTCCACATATTTTCAGAGATAGTTGCAGTCATTTTTTACCATATTGGTTCATGCATACTGGTTACAACGTAACCTGCAAACAGGGAGCGGGTAAGTGTTCCTCATTCCCTCACGAATATTCTTATAGAGGACGGGTATTAATTACACGTAGTGGAAACCATGAAGATCAGTGCACGCAACCAGATTCCCGGAACCGTGAAGGCAATCAAGAAAGGTCCGGTAAGCGCAGAAGTTGTGATCTCAATTGCCGGAGGTCAGGAGATTGTCTCATCCATCACCACCCATTCTGCAGAAAAACTGAATTTGCAGGTGGGGGCAAAGGTTTATGCAATCATAAAAGCGTCCGAAGTGATCGTTGGGATCGATTAACACTATTTTTTTTAATTTTTTAAAAAAGTGTCAGGCCCGAAAATTACGTTTGGGATGGTAACTGCTATGGGTGAAATAAAACAACTGGCGATACTTGTTATCGCATGTCTGATAATTGGGATTGTCGGGATTGTTCTTGTTGCCGTACTTCCCCCGGTTTTTGAGGGAGACCTGGCGGTCTCATCCTTTGAAGCGACCCTGTATGGAAACGGGACGCTCACGGAACAGTATACCTATGATGTGAAAACGTCCGGTGAATACCATATGCTGTACCGTTCGTGGGAGGAGCCGCTTCTTTTTACCACGCCAGCCCAGCCATCCGTTATGATGGTGTCTGCAACACCTCCGGCAGGAACGATTGCGTATGCCAAAGACGATTCAGGAAACGTGGTTGTGTATGGCGACTCATCAGCCGCCGCTTACACCTCAACAATCGGTCGATCAGCACAGAATGATGAAGTAGGGATTTACAATCCCAACTCTTTTGCCGCCGGACAATACACTGTTGCTTACACTTATGTCCTCTATGCCCCAATCGAGTACGATACCGGTGTAACTCATCTCAATCTGAAGTTTGCCGGGCAATCCCACATCCCATATCATGACGTCACGATCACGGTTCCGGCTGACGGCATTCAACAGGTATTTGTCTATCCGCCGACGCTGAGCACGGCACGGTCAGGAAATACGTATATCTTCACCGGGGCCGCAGCAGCAGATGAAAATATTGCGATCGAGATGCTGGGTGGATCGACGGCATTTGCACAGATCCCGGGATCCAGATTGGAAGTTACCGGTCTTGCGGGAAGCACCACATCGGGAAGTTTCTGGTACGATGCCATCTACACGCTGTCCTACCTTCTGAAGTATCTGGCAGAAGCAGCGGTTATCCTTGTCCCGCTCCTGTTCCTGTTGATCTATCGCTGGTACGGTGAGGAGAGAAAGTTTATCGTGCCCGCGTACCTGAGCACGATCCCGAATCCGGCGCTCAAACCCTGGCAGGTTAACCTGTTGTTCAAGGGTGATGCACTGGTTTTCGATGAGAGCGGATATTATGCGACACTGCTCGATCTCCACCGGCGAAAATTTATTACTATCACCACACGGCAGGAAGGAGCAGCCAAGGATTTTGAGATCCATATCCTGAAAACCACATCTGATGACCCGTACGAACAGAGAGTGCTCAATGTTCTGGGACAGATAGCCGAGAATGGCATCCTTGATTCAAGCCACATTGAAAAGCTGGCGCATAACGCGATGACCGACATCGCATCAGAAGAAACCGCACTACGCTACCAGCGAATGCTGACCGATGTGACAAAAAGAGCAGATCCATCATTGGTCAATCAGTATATCGTGAACGGGAATGATCATATCATCCCCCTCCTGCTCACCAGTGTCACCGCGTTTGGCGTTACGCTCATACTTGCACTTGTGGAACCCATGCAGTCATACATCCTTATCCCGGCGACAGTGTTATGGGGAATTGTCTTTGTCCAGACCGTATTTGCAATTGTCATGCCATCTACCCTGTTTGGTCACTGGAAAGATGACAATTACAAAGAGAAACTCGAATGGGATGCATTTGGCCATTTTCTTTCTGACCTTGCGCTGATACGGAAATACGCCCCGGAAGATCTCTCCATGTGGGGAGAATGGCTTGTCTACGGGACTGCTCTTGGTGTTGGTGACAAGGTTGAGAGTGCTATGGCATCACTCAACATTAACATCGAAAAAACCGGAGTCCCGGCGGGTGCAATGGGGATAGGATTCGCATTTACACCTATCCTGTTCTTCACCCCGCCGGTTCACGGCGGTTCCGGAGGTTTTGGTGGCGGATTCGGAGGCGGCGGAGGTTTTGGTGGCGGGGGCGGTTTTGGTGGTGGAGGGGCAGGAGGCAGATGAAATTTTTTTATAGTAGTCCCAGTGCCGGAATAGAGAGAAAAAACAAAATACATATTATCGTGTCAAGATCCAGAAACCAAAAAACAAAATAAAAAACTAACCTCCCCCGGCTGTGCCTTTTATTCAGGACTCAGGTAACAAGCCGTATAAAAAATTCCGGGAACGAAAACAGGAAAGCACAGGAATTTTGCAGGATTCAACAGTATTTTTAATTCATAGTTCAATTTAATGACTACAATTATCACCAATGTTTCCTCATCCGAAGATCGTTTGCACCTGATCTGAGATCTTGTTATGCCATCCAAAACGCCACGCACCATTTCCGTAATTCTGATTGTGCTTATTCTTATCCTTACAACTGTAACCGTCTATTCAATCTCCCTGCAGACAAAAAACGCCCTTAAAGAATCCGTGCAGGAAAATCTCATATCTGTAGCAGGAATTGCAGCATCAGAAATTAACGGGGATTCATTCTCACAGTTGCACACGGGCGATGAAAATACAGCGGACTTCAGCCAGATCAGGGATCAACTCCGTCGGGTAAAAGGCGCAAATCCGGATATCCGTTATATTTACACGATGAGAAAAAATGGCGATGCGGTTGAATTTGTTGTTGACGGAGATTATGGCTATAGCAAAGATGCCGCGGAAATAGGGGAACCCTATCCTAATGCCGAACCTGATCTTTTATCCGGATTCTCAGGGCCATCCGCAGATTCCGAATTTACGACCGATCAATGGGGGACAGTACTTTCGGGATATTCACCAATCCGGGATAGTACCGGGACGGTTGTCGGTATTGTCGGTGTAGATATGAACAGTTCGGTAGTTACGGCAAAACTGGACGCTATCAATATGATCCTCTACCTCATCGGCATTATTGCAATGATCAGTGTTGCTCTTGGGCTCATTGTTGTTGAGCGCCGCCGTTCGATTGATGAGCAAAAACTTGAGGAAAGCGAGAAAAAATACCGGCTCCTTTTTGAACAGGCTGGTGATTCCATCCTGATACTTGAGGCAGAAGGGGAGGAGCAGGGAAAAATTATCGCGGCAAACACTGCTGCCGCAAAGCTGCACGGGTATTCTGTCGAAGAGATGCTGACAAAAACGATAGCCGATCTTTATCCCTTTGAAACCAGAAAAGATCTGCCTGAAAGATTCGCGACGCTTTTGAATGGTCAAGTACTTAATGTCGAATCCATGCATGTGAAAAAAGACGGAGTGCTCTTTCCCATTGAAATTAATGCCACCCTCGTTAATCTTGGCGCACAGAAATATATTCTGGCAATTGACCGGGACATCACCGAACGAAAGACAAGTGATGATGCATTACAGCAAGTGACCAAAAAACTTGCATTATTGAACAGCGTTACGTTCAATGATATCCAGAACGCCATCTTCACGCTCAACGCTTACCTTTCACTGGACAAAACCCATTCAAGAGATAAAAATGGAAACAGGTATCTGGATCGTGAAGAAGAATCCATCAGAAACATCATAAAATCCCTCAACTTTGCAAAAAGTTACCAGGATTTAGGCGTTAAACCTCCCCAGTGGCAAAATGTCAACCAGGCATTTATTGTGGGCATTTCACACCTTGACTTTTCATCTATCCACCGCGTTGTCCACGTTGAAAACCTGGAAATCTATGCGGATTCACTCCTTGAACGGGTTTTTTTCACATTTGCTGACAATATCATCCATCACGCCAAAACCGCAACACAGATTACCATGAGCTATCAACTAAACGGTGATCATCTCATTATATTCTTCGAGGATAATGGAGTAGGCATCCCCGATACTCTCAAAGAGAAAATCTTTGAACGAGGCTTTGGAAAACAAAAAGGCATGGAGCTGTTCCTGGTGCGGGAGATTCTCAGCATTACCGGAATTACAATCAAAGAGACGGGGACTGAAGGAAAAGGTGTCAGGTTTGAGATACGTGTTCCCAAAGGGGTTTACCGGTTACGGTAACCAATAAACCCATGCTCCCCACCATCCCATTTTCACCACCAAACAATGTGGTGTAATGGGATCCATCGATGTTTTATACGGATGCTGGCAGTTTTTCTATTTTCTGGCAGAATTTAAGCTCCCTGATTATCAGGTATATCACATCAACAAGATACCCGAACATAGGCAGGAGCGCAAGAATGACCCAGACCGATGTCAGCATTTTCTGTTCTTTTGCGTCCCGGTAGATGAGAAACGCGATGAGCAGTTGAACAATCCAAATGGCAAACATCAGGAGTGGCGCTGCGAATGAATGCGTTTGATACAGGTATTGTTGCATGATAAGTTATCCTGTATCTCACGATATATGCTTTCATGTGCTGACAATGAATATGACATAAAAAAATCATTTTTTTTAGTTTCGTCGCATAACAGGCACCCGTGAACAGGGAAAGGGCGCAAGGTTCGAAGTGACCGTGCCAAAAGGAGTATACCGGTTTATTTCTGTTTAAGCAGTCTTTTGGACCTCAGCACAATAAAACCCTGTGAAGAACTGTTCGCCTGTTTGCAGATCTCACAACTTATTTGTTATGAATGGTGATACCAGAAGTGTCAGGTTGCAAAATGCGAAATAACAATAACCCAAATCAGAAATGCGAGGGATGGGATTCGAACCCAAGAACTCCTACGAGACTAGCCCCTCAAGCTAGCGCCTTTGACCTGGCTCGGCAACCCTCGCTTTTGTGCCATAACAAAAAGGTTGTCTATCTAAAAGAATGTTATGGCGTATCCTTGATTTTCTGCCTCAAAATCAGCAATGCGCGCGGGATTCCACCTTTTAGGTTTTCCAAAACTGGAGTATGACCCGTTATCCCGGGTAGATTTAATTGACAGGCTGTTCTTTATACCTTGATGAATTGAGGTAAACATAGATGTATATTTATATACGTTATACCCAGTGGTGTGTATGTGGTCTGATATCATCCACGAATTTGCCGATTCGCCATCCCAGAGTCGCGTGGTACGGTTCCTGCTTGAAAATGGATTTGGGGTGACCGAAGATGGAAGGATCTGCTGCA
This sequence comes from uncultured Methanoregulaceae archaeon, assembly GCA_963768785.1. Taxonomy (GTDB): domain Archaea; phylum Halobacteriota; class Methanomicrobia; order Methanomicrobiales; family Methanospirillaceae; genus Methanoregula. Next base: position 96,803 of record CAVYJD010000018.1, on the reverse strand, counting down.
ATGGCATTGAGGTACCGGCAACCGGTGTTGCCAAAGCAATTGGATCTGATCGCCGTGTGGTCGATTCTACGGCACGTCGTATCCTCGAACGGCCATTTTTACGCGATGTGTTTCTCAATATGCGGGCAACTCCGGACCTGAGCCGGGTGGGCGAGACACTGGGATTTTCTGTCATTACCGTTCTTCCGAAAAATGCCAGTGAACGCGGAATAATCGGTGCGGCTGTGCAGGTGCTGTCAGCGCATTCACTCTCTATCAGACAGATATTTGTAACCGACCCGGAGTTTGCCGAGGAACCAAAACTGGTAATTATTGTTGAAGATCCACTTCCTGCCGGAGTCGTGAATGAGATCCGTGCATTGCCGCAGGTTAAACAAGTAATTATCTAAACTTATTTTCAGAATTTTCTTGCTTTAAAAAAATCTGTTAAATTCAGACAGGATTTTTACTATCATGCAGACAGTAGTTCCACATCCTGCGCGAGGCGATACATCCGCTTCCTGATCTTTTTTGGAAGGTGAAATGCATCTGCAATACTCTCATCAATGGTCACCCGCTTTTTCCCGGCAATAAGATTGTCGGCATGGGTTACGATCTTTTCTTCCACGGTCCGGGGCATGCAATCCCGGGGGAGGAGTCCAAGCAGGGTACACTCATCTGCGGTAAGTCCGGCGCCGGTATGGCATTCGACAATCCGGGCAACTGCTTCAGGTTCTCCCATTGCACGGAGAAGGTCTGCCCCAACCTGGGCGTGGTGAATTGAATGAGTTGTGGCCCGTCCGATATCATGGAGCCATGCCCCTTTCTCAACGAGCGCTTCATCAGCATAAGGATTATTGTGAGCATATTCTGCCGCAACCCGGGCAACAGCACTGCAGTGAGCGATAACCTTGGCATCACAACCGGCGCGACGCAGAAAAGAAGAGTATGTGATGGTTGAATCAGGCATGGCCAAGAGACTTGTTAAGTGTTTCAATCCGGTGGCGGAGTGCTTTTAAGAGCGTGTCATTGTCAAAATGGGATAATGCCTGGTCGCAGTTCGGGCAACGGAAATCCCCGTCCATTGCCTGGGGGAACGTAAAAAGCACATGGCATTCTTTACAGATATAGAAGTCATTTTCTTCCTCATACTGTGCCCGGCGTTCAAGTTTGTCCCGCACGAGTTCCATGTCTTCGCGGATTGCATTATAAATATTATCGATGCGCAACTGCCAGAGATACGTGAGCCAGCCGGTTTCATTATTTTTGATCCGGTGGTATTCCGCCAGGCGTTTTTCGTAAAGCGTGTACAGGGTATGCCTTACCGAATTCAGGTTTATTCCGGTGCTTGCGGCAAGCTGCTCATCACTGAATTCCCCCTCTTTGGGGAATTTTTCCAGCAGGCTCAGTCCCTCATCGCCAACCAGTCTATGAATATATGCCCTCATTGCTGGCTGATTCAGCACTTCATCTACAGGATCCATCATCGCATATATTGTCGGACGGTGCTAATATTCTTATCCAACACCGATAGTGCCTCGTCACGCGATGCACCTGCACCATACACGCTGACAATGGCCTGGTCTTTTTCAAAAAATGTACCCGGCCAGGGAATATCAGCCACCATCGGTGAAAGTTTTTTCAGGTCCACGTTAAGTGTCAGATCCTGATCGGCAAAGAGAATGCTCCGGGCTGCAAACCGGACAGGTTTTTTTTGCACGGGCAACATTCCCTGACATGCATTGACATGGTACTCGAACAGGTTGCACTCATATGCCGCTTCAACCGTGTCCACGGTACCCTGAAAACGGGGGTTTACCTCAATTGCATAAGGCCCGTCAGCGCCAAGAACAAAATCAACACCAATAGTTCCTTTGCAACCACTTGCAGCAGCGATTTGTTCGGCCAGAGCCAGCATCCGTGCTGCGTGGGGGTGCTCGATGGGTGTAACAGAACCGGAGAAACCATATGCTGATTCGCCCTGTCCCCGGAGGAGCTGTTCATTTGCCGCTATTGCCCGTGCGGTAATCCCATTTGTGATGCAGCAGACACTTGCAGGAATCCCTTCAATGAGTTCCTGCTGTATGTAGGGAACATCAGGATAGTGCACTTCCCAGAGCGCACGTTCATCCGCATTATGGATAACTGCATTTCGCCACCCGCCGGCCCCCCGTCGGGGTTTTACCATGACCGGAAATTCATCCTTTTGTGCAAGACGGGGTGCAGGGACCGGAATATTTTCAAAAAAATGCTGGATATCGAGTTTATCAAGAAACAGTTTTATGGTTTCCCTGGATGTCCCACAGAGGGGAACCTGTGACAAAATCTCCTCGGCACCGGACGTCAGAACAAGCATATCAAAGGTATGTTTTGCCGTCATCCGGCTGATGGCATCGGGAAGATCCTTCAGGTCATCAAATGCGATCCGGTCAGAGGTGTACCACAAAAGATCCTGGTCACAGAAATGGTCAACCGCACAGACATCATAACCGGCACGTGCGGCAGATTGCGCGATATGGCGAGTTGCAAATCCGGCAACGAGAACTTTCCCTCTCACCCTTCCTCCGTGCGCTTTCCTGCTTTTGATGGGATTATGTGAATTTTTGCATGAGAAAATTCATTTTTCAGTTCTGTTCCGGAAAAAAGATGGTCCAGGAAGAGCGCAAGGCTTGAAATTTCAGAATGCGGCTGACTGGTGACCGCAACATTGTAATCCGCAAGACCATACATTTCGCCGGGGACTTTTTCTGCTCCAACTACGACAAGAAGTTTTTCTTCAGACCGGATTTCCGGAATGATGTCGGGAAGGTTTATCCCATACATCGTGAGGTGGACAACCTTTCCCCCGTGTTCTTTCCAGTCGCGAATACAGGTCCGCCACTTGACATTATCCTCACAAAAAAATATGCCGCCCCAGCGATCTGCAACGTCTCCAACACTCTCGACAACACCCTTATCAGAAGCCGCAAGGTACATACCGCGGGCACCCAGCGCACGCCCGGTCAACGCGACATGAGTTGTCACCCGCTGGTCACGCTCCGGACGATGGCCAATCCGCAGAATAACAACGTCCTTTTCCGGCATTCTACGGTTTCCTCGCTTTGATTACACCATTCTCAATGACAAACGGGAGATCATCCGTATATTTCATCTGGCACCGGATAAGTGCTTCACCGATGTTTAATGCCCGTATTTTATTTTCGGTCAACTCGATTAACAGGCTTTTTTCCAGCCTTCCCAGTGACGCTGAAGTAGTGAGTGCGTCAAAACCGCTTTCCGCACAGAGGGTTTCTGCGTCGGTCACTGGCTTCTGGATAATAAGATGATAGATAATCCAGTCGATATCCTCTTCTTTCACCTTTATTCATTCCGTTCCTAGCAGATTATAGTTTATTATTCTGAAGAATAGTGCCAGAACGATACATCCTTTTTTCTCGGTTAAAGGTACTACTACTATGATTATGCCTTCCGCCGACACCCCTCTTCCCTTTCATGAACTTGTAACAATTGCGGACTGCCTGCTTGAAGAATGCGGTGAAGATGAAGATGCACTTGTGCAAAAACTTCAGACACTTGACCCGGATGTCGTCCATGAATTGATCGTCTCTGATCTCCTCAACGCATGGCAGGTTTTCTACTTCTTCTTCAGGATTATACCGGATGAGATGATCCAGGAACGCCTCGAACTGCAACCGGCATCTGCACTGGTAACAGGCATTATTATCGATGAGATAGACCTTCTGGAACTCACATTCGCAATAAAAAATAATCAGGCTTATGTGTATGTCAGTGACGGTGAAAAAGTGCTTTCCACCTTTTCTGGAAACACTGCTTACCAGGATGCACTTGCCTATATCGGTTCAACGCTATAACCGGTCACCAGCGCTTATCAGCTGTTCATCAACAACGGCAGGAACAATAGGGGGCAAATCTCCCCAGGTGATCATGGTGTCGCCGATAATGGCAAGCACACCCGTTACCTCTGTTTTGTTCAATCTGTCAAGAACAGACCTATCGCCGCCTCGTATCTGGTTGCAGATAGCCGTAGCCCATGCATCGGCAAGGTAGGGATCGGTTGCAAAGACGCATACGGCATCTGCAACACCAAAGGAAATGGAAGGACCGACTGTTGCCGATGATGTGCAGACCCCCAGAATGGTGTCCTGCGGGGGAACAACAAACGCGATTCTATCTGACAAGGATGAAACTCCCGCATGGATGCCGATACGGACATTCCGGTTACTGACCAGTGCGATATCGCCGCCATTGTCAATAACCCCAAAACGTGCACCGCCCGCAACCATCGCGGCGACTCCTTCATGTGCGATTGCTCCGGCGACAGCAGCCATCGGCCCCACGCCGGCATTTTTCGCAGCAGAAGCCATCCTGCAGATAACCGGGTCATCCGAATCCGGGGAATAGGGATCAAACGTGTCGCGGAAAAAAGGGTCGCGGGCGATATATGCCTCGATCTGCTGCCGTGCCGCAATCATCCCTTTTTTTGCGGCAATGACATGTTCCGGCGTATCTGCAAGTATCGTGGCAAAGGTTTGCCTGAAGACAAATGGTTCACGGATCATAGCGGCAGCGTGAGCGCGTGGTGGGGGCACGCATCGATGCATTTGCCGCAGAGCACACAGCGCTCTTCAGCCATCTTTAATTTCCATTCCGGATCAAACGAGAATACTTCACGCGGGCATATACTGATACATGCCCCGCAATCGATACATTCACTCTCGTTGAGATTGATCCCATGGTCGAGGATGTTGACTTTTGCCCCCAGACGGGTCATCGTATCGCGCACTAATTTGCACTGGTCATCCGGCACTTCGATAAGTGCTTCACCTTCTGATGAATCGATGACCGCACGTTCGACGTTGATGAGGACGCCGGTATCCCTGACGACCTGTGCAATGATCGGCCCCCGCCCTTTTCCCCGTGAAAAATTAACCAGGAGTTTCATTTCAGCCACCTTCCGCCAAAGAGTTTACCGAGATTAATTGCCGTGAGCATGGCAATTACATGCTGATTTGCATCGACAACCGGCAATGCACTGATATTGTTCTGCTCCAGTTTCTGCACCGCGATATCAACAGCCTCGTCAGGAGTGGTGGTGACTACTTTCTTCTTCATGATATCCCGTACAAGTTTTGCTTTCCCGGGGTTTGCAACCGCCTTTGATACATCAAATGTTGTCACAATCCCCACAAGTCTGCCGGTTTTATCAATTACCGGCAAATGATTGGTCTCTCCTTTCAGGAGTTTTTGTGCCGCGGTTTTTATCTCTTCAGATTCGGCGATGCTCACCACCTGCCGGTCCATGATATCCAGTACACGCGGTCCCTATGGCAGTTTCATGCATGGGGTGAGCACTTTTGACGATATCGATCTTCCGGGTCGGAAGTGCCATCAGCATAGAGCCGCTTTCCACCCATCTTTTGAGTTCCTGCGCGACGCTGCGGGCCTTGCGGAAACTGGAGAGTGAGGATGTCCGGACATCCTCGCCATTGATCTCAACTGAACCGGAACGAAGTTCAGCATATGAGACCTTGCGCACAAGCGGGTGGTTCCGGCTGGGCACGCCATAATCGATCAGGTCAACGGAAATATCCTCATCCCTGACAGCCGTTGCCCGCACGACATCCAGATCAAGCACGGGAAGGGGAATACCCAGACCGACATAAAGTGTAACACCGTAACCATACATCGTGGCAGCCCGGATATAGTCAGGGTTCATCTTTTTCATATCCCCGGTTACCATCAGGGTGCCAAATCCGCCGGCAGGAGAATGCTGGGTTCCTTCACCGATGACCATGCCTGGTGCGCCGCACAAAAATATCGGTACACCGCTGCCAATCAACCGGAATTTCGGGTCATTTGAGATAGGGTTAAGGACACCGGCACCGGAAAACGTCACATTCCCGGAACCGGGAAGGAGGGTCCCCATATAGGTATGCAGCATCCGGTCAGTAGTATTGGTTGCCGCATTATAGCGCTGGTATGCATTGCGCGGGTTGCACATGATGGCCTGGTTGAAGTTTTCAAGCAGGAGTTCTGTTGTGATAGTCCGGCGCGGGTAACAGTCGGTCCCATGGGATATTGCCCGGAGTTCGACCGATTTTCCCGCAACAAGATCCTCAAGGACATGTGCACCTCCATACTGGTCTTCGAGCGTGTCAGACTGCTGTGTCGCGCCAATGAACGTATCAACTGCCGCAAGTCCACCATAGGCTTCCACATTATTCAGCCAGATCCGTTCCATCCTGATCGGAGGTTCTGAATGCCCGAAATTAAGGAAGGCGCCTGAAGAGCACATCGCACCAAATGTTCCGGTGGTAACGACATCCACTTCTTTGAGGGCTCCTTCTTCACCAAGTTCGGCAACAATCCCGGGCATTTCCTCCGCAGTCACGACCCGTGCGCTGCCTTCACGGATGCGTTGGTTGATCTGGTCGATGGACTTGTGCATGCTACAAAATATCATTTAATGAATATTTAAACTATCTGTTATTACTCATAGTAATATATAGTTTTTATTTCCTGCCACCAATACTCATTCTATGCACATAGGTTCCTTCATTGAAGAGATGGAACGGCTGGCTCCACCCGATCTCGCAGAAGAATTCGATTCGGGAAGGATTGGGCTGGTCATTGAAGGACGCCCGGAGATTGATACCGTTTGCTGTGCGCTTGACGCAACACCGCATGTTGTGCAGGAGGCAGTCCGTGCCGGTGCGGATATGCTCGTTGTCCACCACACTCCTTTATGGACGCCGTTGACCGCTCTTACCGGGAGAACTGCCAACCTGATGCGGATGGTGCTCTCTGCTGACATGAACCTGTACGTGATGCACACAAATTTTGACCGTGCGTCCGGAGGTGTGAACGATGCCCTCTGCGATCTTCTCTCTTTAACAGATATCACCGATATGAGTCTTGGAAAAACCGGAACCTGTTCCTTGTCGCTGGAAGAGATTTCCCGGCGACTTTCCTGCAGGCTCCGCATCTGGGGAGAACTGAACACCTGCAACCGGCTTGCAATTGTTGCCGGCAGCGGTTTTGATCCGGCGGTGCTGGAAGAAGCAAAAATGCTCGGGGCAGATGCTTTTCTCTCGGCAGAGCTGAAACATTCGGTTATGCGGGCAGCACCTCTCCCGTGTATTGAGGCAACGCATTATGCGCTTGAGGCACCGGCAATGGAGCGCCTCGCGGCAAAACGGAACTGGCAGTACATTGCTGATCCACCGACAATTGCCTTCACCCTATGACTGATATCTGGCAGCGTCTGGTGGAAAAAAAAGCACTGGATGATCCACTCCGCGAAGAGATTATCAAAACCTGCGGAGCACGGGGGAAAAAAGCATTGGCGGCGATTGACGGGCACCGGGTAAAAAAATACCTTGATTTTTTTGTGGTGACCGGTGCGACTTCAGACTATATTGTTGACGACCAGTTCTGCACCTGCAACGACTTTGTGTTCCGGAATCACGAATGCTGGCACCTGATTGCAGTCCGGGTTGCGCTTGCAACCGGATTATTTGACAGCATCGATGCATGGTACCAGGAAACCTGGAAAAAATAAGGTCAGAACAATATACTAATTATCCTGCATCATCAACTGTACAGGAATTACGTGGTTTAACATGCTTGAAGAAGAATACCAGTTGGATTATTTCAAAACACACGGGTTGACACGGAAGATCTGCAAAACCTGCGGCGCAGCGTTCTGGACGCGCGACAGCTCCCGTGAGGTTTGTGGCGATGCGTCCTGCGAACCCTACAATTTTATCGGGAATCCTGTCTTCAAGTGCCACACTCTGGACGAGATGCGCGAGCAATACCTGTCATTTTTTGAAAAAAACGGGCATACGCGTATCGAGCGTTATCCGGTTGTTGCGCGGTGGCGTGATGACATTTATCTTACGATTGCGTCCATTGCCGATTTCCAGCCATTTGTCACCGGGGGAATTGTGCCGCCACCGGCAAACCCGCTGACCATTTCCCAGCCCTGTATCCGGTTAAACGATCTGGACTCGGTTGGTCGATCCGGCCGTCACCTTACCACGTTTGAAATGATGGCACACCATGCATTCAACTCCCCAACCGAGGAGATTTACTGGAAGGACCGCACCGTCGAGCTCTGCGACCAGTTCCTTGAGAGTATTGGTGGTGATCTCAACAAGGTCACGTATAAGGAGCACCCGTGGATTGGCGGTGGTAATGCCGGCCCAAGCCTTGAGATTATGATTGGCGGGCTTGAAGTGGCCACACTGGTCTTTATGAGCCTCGGCCGGCAGAAAACCGCTCACCCCGGTTACGATCTGAACGGCGAGATGTATTACCCGATGAAGCTCAGGATTGTCGATACCGGTTACGGGCTTGAACGGCTGGTCTGGGCATCGAAGGGTTCTCCTACCATCTATGATGCGGTCTTCCCGGAAATGGTCAGTACCGTCATGAGTTCGGCCGGGCTCTCCCACATGCTTGACAACAAGGAATATGCAAAAATCCTTGCGTTAAGTGCAAAATTTGCCGGGGTTATGGACATCTCCGGGACAAACCTGTTCAACCTGCGGAAAAAAGTTGCCGCTGCTATCGAAATATCCCCGGAAAAACTTGACCGTATGATTACCCCCATCGAGAAGGTGTATGCAATTGTCGATCACACCCGTTGCCTTGCCTACATGCTGGGGGACTGCATTGTACCTTCAAATGTGCGGGAAGGCTATCTTGCCCGGCTCGTTATACGGCGGACTTTGCGGTTGATGAACGACCTGAAAATGAAGGACTCCCTTGCAGATCTCATTGAAGCGCAGATGAAGATTGTCGGCATGAAAAAGTTCGAGCAGGATATTTCTGTTGTCCGGGAGATTGTCGACCGGGAAGTTGAGAAATATGCGGCCACTCTCGAACGAGGGACAAGAATTGTCCAGAAGATCGCAAAGTCCTACAAGGCAAAAAGCCAGCGGGTGCCACTTTCTGAGATCATCACGCTCTATGATTCGCACGGACTTCCCCCGGAATTAATCAAAGAGATTGCGGCACAGGAAGGCGCAGTCATCGATCTTCCTGACAACTTCTATTCCCAGATTGCCGACATGCATTCGGAATCGAAAAAAGAGATCGTGGAATCGCCGACTGCAAAGTATCTCGACCGGGTGCAGGGTCTTCCGCCAACGAAAAAACTGTATTATGACCAGCCGTCTGACACGGAGTTTGATGCGGTCGTCCTTGATTTCTTTGACGGGTATGCAGTGCTTGACCAGACACTGTTCTATCCGGAAGGTGGCGGACAGCCTGCAGATACCGGATCCCTTGTCAGCCAGGAGAGTATGGTACGGGTTGATGATGTCGTAAAATCCGGAGACGTTATCCTTCATCATGTGAGTGGCGGTTTGCTGCGTCGCGGCGAACGGATAAAAGGGATGGTGGATGAAGAGCGGCGCTGGTCGCTGATGCGCCACCATACGGCCACCCATATCCTGCTCCATGCCTCAAAAGAGGTGCTTGGTGCTCATATTCACCAGTCAGGAGCCCAGAAAGGAAGCGAAAGTTCACGGCTGGATATCCGGCACTTCAAACATATCACGGCTGAAGAACTGCGCCGGATTGAAATTGCAGCAAACAGGATGATCATGGCAAGTCTTCCGGTTGAAATTTCGCATGAGAACCGGACAAAGGCTGAGCAGTTATACGGATTCTCCTTGTACCAGGGAGGTGTCCCGCCCGGGAAAGATATCCGCATTGTCAAAGTTGCCGGGGATATCGAAGCATGTGCAGGCACCCACTGCCACAACACCGGTGAGGTCGGCGTAATAAAAATCATCCGTGTGGAACATATTCAGGATGGTATCGAGCGTATTGAGTTTGCTGCCGGTGTTGCTGCACTGTTTTACATGCAGCACCTGGAGCAGATCGCGACTGCATCAGCTGATATCCTCTCTGTGCAGGTCGAAAATCTTCCCCCCACGGTGACCCGGTTCTTCAACGAGTGGAAAGATCAGAAGAAAGAGATTGAACGCATGAGTGCAAAATTGGTCGATCTTGAAATGCAGACGATGATACCCGAGACAATCGGGGGGATTCCGGTGATTGCAAAACATATTGACCTCCCTGCAAAGGAACTCTCGATCCTGGCCACATCCGTTTCCGAAAAAGGAGGCGTTGCTCTCCTGATTGCATCCGGTGAAACTGCGCGTGTAGTACTCGCATCCGGTGATTCGCGGGTCAATGCCGGAGAGATCATCGGACAGGTCTGCACACTGCTGGGTGGAAAAGGCGGCGGGAAAGCCACTATGGCACAGGGCGGCGGGCCGGAAATAAACAAACTGGACCTTGCACTGAATGTCGGCCGGGAACGGATTCTCGCTGCACTCCATGACTGATCCTGTCATTCTTCTGGAACCGGGAGATGAGCGTGCCCAGAAGATAGGAAAAGCGATGTCCAGCCAGATGGCTAATGACATCCTCACACTTCTGGGAGATGGCCCCCGGAGTCTGACTGATATTACCGAACGGCTCGGGATTCCGTTAACGACAGCAAAATACCATATTGAGAACCTGCTCGACGCCGGCCTGATTTTTGTTGTTGAGACCAAATACAGTGTCAAAGGCCGGGAAATCAAACTGTATTCGCTTACCAACCAGCTGGTAATCGTCGCACCGCGGCATGCAAATGTCCGGTCACTCCTCCTCAAATATGCTTCATTATTTGCGGTCGTGATTGTCGGTTCTTTGTCGATTACCGTAATCATGCCATTGCTTTTCGGGCCGGTTACCCTTGCTGCGGCTCCTATGGCAGCTAACCGGGAAACCGGAGGACTAATGGCCGCGAAAGCCAGTTATGATGCTGCAATACCCTCACCGGCGTTCACGGATCCGGCACTGGCATTTTTCCTTGGCGGGGTTTTTGTTACCGTGATTCTTATCCTGTATGAAGCATATCTCTGGAAAACAAAAAAATTACAATAATTTTTTCCCATGGTTCTTTTGGAACCCTCAAATTTCCGGCATTCGCTTTGTCTTTACAATAATGAGAAGGGTGCCCCCTGTTTCCCAAAAACGGGGGGTGCATCTTACGGGAAGCGTCTCCCTGATCACCAAAGCTCCATAAACAGTTTATTTCCAACAAGAGCACGTCGAATTCACACATAGAGTATGCACTATGGTTACTACATGAATTCAAATTCCACCGTCATCATGGTTTGCACCAGAAAATAAACCATATAATTTTTTTTACCACAAACTTACGGTCATCTAAAAATAAAGTATTCTTTCCGGATAAGTTTGATCCAACGTAAAAAAAAGAAAGATAAATTCCCGTTACTTTCGCGGTTTTAACGTCGCCGAACAAATTACTGCCGACACCGCGAGTGCCCCAAGAACGACAAAGACTGACAGGGGGGATTGTGTTGGTGTCGGTGTTGGGGTGGAAATAGGCGTGAGCGTTTTTGTCGGCGTCTTTGTGGCTATTGTAGTCGGGAGGGTGGTTAGTGTCGGAACCGGCGTTGGAGATGTCACGTGAAAGGTAATGCTGCCAATATACCCGGCAGTATCTGTGAAGTACACATCATAATCACCCGGTTGCGATATTTTTACCATCTGGGAAAAAACTCCCGCACCGGTCTTCATGTCATTTGTTGTCCGTATATATTGCGGACCAAATATCGTCCCGGTGCTCTGGCCACGAACTTGAACCTGCACACCATTTGATCCTTCTTTGGCAATTGAACCATCGATATGCAAAGCATCATCCATTGTCTGGGTTAACGGAGAAGTAATAGTGATTAAATTGGATCGGTCGATCAGGGTTATCAGTTTGGCTGTAACAGAATCACTGCTTAAATGCGATTCATCAATGCCCTGGAAATCGATCTCCATCTTATACTGGCCGCCCTTTAACCCTGTTGTGTCGAACAGTATGTACTGTGTAGCCCGGTTCGCCTGTATCGTTACCGGCTGGCGATCGAGTTCCGTTGCCGTGTATTGTGCCTGGTAAAAGACGAGATCAAAACTTGATCCCACAGGATAATTGGAGCTTGTATCAATCGAGCATTTTAAGGTCTGACCTACCTGAACCGTATCCGGGCATGTCAGTGTCAGGCTGTACGCGGATGCGGTGCCGGTAAGAAACATCAGGAGTATGAGTGAAAGAAGAAGGATCCTTTTCATAGTCTACAAAGTCGAATTGCCGAAATTAAAAAGGTTCCTGATTGGATAATTTCCCGTTTTGTTGTGGCCTTTGGGTCATATCATCTGAATAAAATTTTTTAGGATCAAAAGACCGACAGTTCCGCTTTTTTCCGGGTGGAACTGGACCCCGTAACTATTGCCATTGAACACAGATGATGCAAACGGGCAGATGTACTGCGTAGTCGTCAGCGTGTATTCCGGTGTGGTGTCTGCAAAGTATGAATGCACAAAATACACAGATTCATCTGGTGAGAGTCCTTCAAACAGCGGATTGTCCGGTCTTTTCGAGATGGATGGTATTCCATCCCATGTGCGGGACCTTAAATCCCTGCACATGGGGAAATTTCCTGACCCGGCCCGGGATCAGTCCCAACCCGGCATGCTCGCCATGCTCCTCGCTTTTTTCCATCAGCATCTGCATGCCAAGGCAGATACCCAGCAGGGGAACAGAACGCGTAGCATCGATTACTGTGGTTTTAAGAACACCCAGTTGCTCCATTCCCTCATGAAATGCACCGACGCCCGGAAGCACGATGCCATCGGCAGACGCAATATCGGCAGGATTTCCAGTGATAATCGCATGTGCCCCGGTTTTTTCAATACCCCGTATAACGCTGCGCAGGTTTCCCAGACCATAATCAATGATGGCAATAATCGGTGTCATGTATGATCCTCCCGTAGTCTCCAGTGGCCGGCGGTAACCCATTCCGGCGGCAGATGATGGGATTCCTGCCACTGGACAAGGCGCTGGTTCCATTCCTGCCAGAGGTCGGGGTAATCCTGTTCAATCATGTGGATCAATGCCATATCACTGGATGGACACATGAAACATCCGATCCGGTCCAGCCGGTGTTCATACAATACGTTATAGGGTGCCTGTTCACGGAACAGGTACAACCAGACATGGAGGGCAGTCCAGTTCTGGAGGGGTGCCGCAGATACCTGGACACCGACTTTGGGGTTTCTCCAGACACGTTTGCTTTGCGCACGGGCAAGCGATTCATATTTCCGCTGTCCGATAAAGGACAGGCATTCGCCCCACCGCTCGCGTATGGTTTCTGCAACCGGCATCAGTTTGCAAACCCCGCAGCACCATCGGGAATTAACCGCCGGAGGTCCCTGGCGGGCGAAGGTTTGTGAGAACCGGTCTGAGGTATTTGTCCGGATGAGTTCAAGCCCATACTTCTGTGAAACCGCATCTATGTTTGCATAGGTTTCCGGAAATTCAAAACCTGTATCGGCAAAGAGCAGTGGTACCTTGCCCAGCGCCTTTGTCACCACGAGCAGGGTAACCAGACTGTCCTTACCCCCGGAATACGAAATTGTGACCGGGAGGGGATACGTTGCGGCCACTTCCTGAACAAATCCGACAGATGCAGTTTCTGCCCGTTCAATTTCGCCCGAGTTTGCCGTGACTGCATCATTCCACGTGGCTTCACCGGGAACTACCGTTGACGCAATGTTTCTCCGGGTCCTGACGATAGACCCTCTCTCTAACGTGCGGGCGGTCTCGGCGTCGACTTTTGCCCGACCGACGCCAATACACTCACCGGTTTCTGCGAGAATGAATACCTCGTCTCCGGCTTGAACTGAATCCTCAATAAAGACAAGACCCGGGGCAAGGACACTCATGCTCTTGTCGCGGATAAAAGGCACGGTGCTTTCATCAACAACAACGTACCGTTTTTTCGGGGTGAACAGCGCACATGCTTCAGGCCGGGGAATGGGTTCCCAACACCGCTTTGCCGGGGTATAACGGATATTCCCGATAACGCCACCACCAACAATAATTTCTTCCATCCGGTCATGGTCCGGCACTTTGTTGAAAAGGACAAGATGATTTTTTGGGATAACCGGGGCACCGAAATGGTTCTCAAACACGGTATTGACTAAGGTTATATCCTGAGGAAATCCTGGCCGGGCGTCACCTGGCGGTGTAAGTGGCACTTCCCGGGTTGCCGCACCACAAAAACAGCGTTCAGAAAGTACCGGTGTATGACAATGGTCACACCAGCGTAAGAGATTTTTACCAGGATGGGTGGGGCGCATTCTTTTATTCATTCGTATTACAAAAATAAAAACACGTGGGGGAACAACTGACCCCCGTGCTGATTTTCGGAAAATACATTCGATTTGTTTATACCAGTTACCCGCTCTGTTTTTATCAAGAGGATTGATAAACCTCAATTTTCCATTCAATATCATAAAGGTACGACCAAGGAATCCCGGAAAGAGGAAATGCTAAAAAAATTGAAACGCTACCGGGATGATTGAACAGGAAACCTCCCAAAATCCGGTTCTTGTGGAATTGATTATGTGGTTGGCACCAGACAAAAAAAGTGAAGGATGGTATCTATGATTATTGATACATGGCTTTTTGCAGCGATCTGTCTCTTTTTTCTTTCATTCTGTGCAGTTCTTCGCATATTTCCCGGGCCGTCCCGACTGGACCGTCTCGTCGCGATAAACGTGGCAATCACTATCGCATGTTCGGGTTTTATTGCTCTTGCGATTGCCTGGGGGAACCTGATGATAATGGGTATTGCCCTCATTTTAGCCGGGATTGGGTTTCTTGGAACCATTGAATCTGCACATTTTTATGGAGATGGAACACAATGAGCAACCTGATACTTGATGGCGTACTCTATATCCTCCTTATCACAAGTGTCGGATTTGCCGGTATCGGAGTTATCGGACTGCTATTATTCCCGGATATCAGGAGCCGGCAATACACCGGGATACGGGCATCCCTGATTTCTCTTGGCGTGATTAGTCTTGCAGGAATTGCCTATGGGTTGTATGCGTCCTCGATTGATGGGGGAAACCAGTATTTTGATTTTCTCGTTGTTTTGATTGTCCTGCTTGCCCTGCTTGTGATCATGAATGTAATTGCAGCACGGGTCATCCAACGCAAATTGCAGGGTATGGGCGAATCACCGATAAAGGAATTGTCCGGTGACGAAAAAACCACATAATTTTTTTTCTTGCAGGCTCGGGTAAACGAGACAGAATTAACAACAGGTAATCCATGCTGATGAAGAGAGCAGCATTCACCCGGCAAAATGTGTTTCATAATTTGTATCGCTGCAGCCAATCAACTCCATGCCTGAAAAAAAGTACCGCCAGAACTTTGGAGGGGGTCATATCTGAAGATGTGGCAGACGATCTTATCTCAATCGCAGTGTTTGTTCCAGACCCTTCAGGTATTTCCGAAAATATATTGGTTATTCATTGTTTTTCGGCGGATGGTGTATCAGATGAATAGTGCATTTTGTAATATATTTTTAAAAAAACAAGGAAATCGATCTAAAGTGTATCACATAAATGAACCCGGCCGCGCAAGACCGTTTTCCTCGTAGTTTACCCCTTTTTTGGTTGCATCCAGTATTTTTTTATTCGATAATTATCAGAGCAAATGAAAAAATAAGCGATTTCTGCGTAATTGCGCATTTCATAACAAAACTGCCTGAATTGTTGTGGATATCCGGTTACCGCCAATTTATCATGGAATAAACTAGAGGTTTGTATCGATTCTATGCGCAAAAACCGAGTTCCGACCAAAATATTTATTAATTCATACAATGACAAAAATATAACCCTTTACGGTAGGAGGTGGAATCGAGATGGCAGCAGCAAAAAAACCAGTCGCGAAGAAGACCGCCGCAAAGAAACCCGCCGCGAAAAAGGCGGCACCCAAAAAGAAATGATGTGATTATCACAACTCCCTTTTTTATTTTATTTAAAAAACATTCAATTCTTTTTCAGATGCCCGACTTTTATCAGGATACCTGCGGATACTTTTTAAAAATCTGCCTTTGCAGTTCCAAATTACAAACAACACATGACATAGCAGTACCTTCCAGCGGATATGATAACATGATTCACACTACCCTGTTGACCGGGAGTCCGCGATATTCACAGGAACCCGGTAAATCTATACAAGGATATATTTTGGAAGTTTTTTTAAAAAATAAAAAATGTGAAATGCGCCGACCGGGACTCGAACCCGGGTTTAGGCGTTGGCAACGCCTAGTGATAACCACTACACTATCGGCGCAGTGTGCTCTAAAGTGTGAGCATTCAAATGATTTAAGGATATCGAATTCTGGGCATATTCTGGTCATTTTCCGACAGGGTTTACGACATGGTTATATCTGTTTTGCAAAAGAGATAATTCTGACAGGTTTTTTTGATACAAATTTCCCGAAAGTGCATTTTTTTTCTGTTGGATAATGCAAAAATCTGATATGAAGACACGGGTTGCATTCTTCGCAATTTCCAGGGTTTTCCTTTTTTTAAATGCCGTATCTCCGGTGCAGGTTGACATGCCACATTGAAGTTCCGGTTCACAAGCAAAACACCCATCTCTGAAGAAATATCCGGTCTTTTTTTAACGAAAGACCATTAAAATGCAACAATTCCAACATCTTTATGTAACGCAATCAGCCTATCTATTATCGGATGATCCCTCTCATTATTGACTGCTCAGGTAAACAGGTCGTGATCTTTGGGGGAGGCGAAGTTGCTGCACGAAAAGCCGATCGTTTTTGCCAGGAAGCCGATGTTCTGGTCGTGAGCCGTTCGATTAGTGAACGATGTGCAGCACTTCCCGTTCGTTTTTGCAGAAAGGACATCGATACGCTATCTGATGCAGACATAGAACAAATAACTGCACCGGCATTTCTTGTGGTGGGCACGCTGCCGGACCCGCAACTGAATGATCGGATCGGGCAGATCTGCAATAAACAGGGCATTCTCTTCAATAATGCAGATGGAACTTTTGGAGATGTTATCATCCCTGCTGTAACCGGGGGAGACCATTACCTAATTGCATTCAGTACCGGGGGAGACAGCCCGGCGGTATCGCGTTTTCTCCGGGAGGAGATCGAATCACGTTTCCCGGCACTGGATGCAATGATTGAACTCCAGCATCGTCTCCGCGATCATCTGAAAAAAATTGACATGCCTCAGGATCGGCGGAGTGCAATACTCACTGAAGTTTTACACGACAAAACGATATGGGACACCCTCTTAAAATCCCCAAAAAATGCGTGGACTGAGGTTCAACAGAGGTATCTCAATGACTGATTCCAAACCAATCCCGATTGCCATTGCCGGTGTAAGCCATCATACGGCAAAAGTTCACGCTCTGGAAGCATTCCGGTTTGGCGACGAATCTGCATTTCTCCAGCAGGTAAAAGACCGGTTCCGCGGGGTTCTGCTCCTCCAGACCTGTAACCGTGTGGAAATAATAATCGAAGGTGATGGAAAATTATTGCAGGACTTTCTCCATGCACAGGGCCGGACGGATTATTTCCTGCTTGAAGGCACCGATGCACTGCAGCACCTGTTTTCCCTTGCCTCTGGTATCGAATCGATGATTGTAGGGGAAGACCAGATCATCGGCCAGCTCAAAAAAGCGATTGGTGATGCCCAGACAGCCGGCACATCCTGCAGCCTGCTTGAGTACTGCATCAATAAGGCAATTCACGTAGGTATTGAAGTCCGGAAACGAACACAGATTAACCGGGGCGCAGTCTCTGTTGGTTCTGCAGCGGTCCTTCTTGCGGAATCCGAACTGGGAACATTGAGCGGGCGGCATATTCTTGTCATAGGCAGCGGTGAAATGGGACTTCTGGTTGCACAGGCACTTGCAGCAAAACATCTCACCGCGATGTATGTCGCAAACCGCACGTACGGGCGGGCAGTGAAACTTGCAGAAAAGATTGGCGGGAAAGCGGTACGGCTCAACGACCTCTATCATTATATTACCCTGTCTGATGTGGTCATTTCCTGTACATCAGCACCTCACCCGGTTATCCATGTGGATGAACTGAAAAAAGCAATGAAAGAACGGTGCTGGCCCGTGGAAGGACACCCACGAAAACTCATTCTTATCGACATCGCCCAGCCACGGGATGTTGAGGATGGTGCAGATGCGATTGACGGTGTTTGCCTCTTTACCATTGATAACCTTCGGCTGGTTAACGAGCAAACGATGAGTTCCAGAAAAGCTGAAGCCGAGCGTGCAAAGGAATTTGTCGATGCTGAACTGGAATTGTTCCTGCGGCAGATCCAGCGCAAATCTGCCGATGATACACTAGCATTACTTCATACGTGGGCCGAGGCCGTCCGTACCCGGGAGCGGGACAAGGCGCTTGCCCGTCTTGGAACCACGGACGAACGGACGGTTGAAATTTTTGACGACCTTACCCGTGTTCTTACAAAAAAACTGCTGACCGATGTGACCTTCTCTATCCGTGAAAGTGCAGAATCCGGAGACCTTGATGCAGCTGAATCGCTGGTAAAAGCCATCACGCAGGGGGAGAAGATCCTGCAAAACGAGCATAAATGACGAATTTACTTCCCCATATTTTCTGATATCTGAACAGTTCGATGAAATTTAAAAAAAATGTATGACCAAACATCAGGACTTCCCGGTAAAAATCCGGACCTACCAGGACATCGATTTTTCATCCCTTACCTCTCTTGAAGAGGCAGGCATCCACTCAACATATCGTTCCGCAGTTTTTGTGCGGCAGATGGGTGCCTGCTGTCCGGATACCTTTCTTGTCGCTGTTGATGATACGCGTGCTATCGGCTATTCCATTGGTCTACGTGTCCAGAACAATCCTCTTCATGCATGGATATTCCGGTTGGCTGTTTTAGCGTCATATCGAAGAAACGGTATTGGCACAGCGCTTGTTTCAGCCATGATTGATCGGTTCAGAGAACAAGGGGTTCAGGAAATATTCCTGACAGTTTCCCCTGATAACAAATCAGCCCGTCTTCTTTACCACCAGCAGGGATTCGTCCAGGTACGGGAATGCCCTGCATATTTTGGAACCGGCCACGACCGGCTTATCCTTAAAAAAGATATAAAATAATCCAGATCTACAGGAATCTTTTTTTGTCATTTGCCAATTCGTCGTGGCAATCGGTAAGATGATCTTTTTTTAAGATTCGGGCAATCCAAACGGAGTGTTTTCGCGGGCATGTCGGGTTTATTGAGATTTTTTTCAGACCTCTGACATGTACTGATGTATTGGATGATATGCTGGCAGTCGAGACAAAAAATATGGTGGGATGGTTGAGCCTGCAAGATTGACTGCATGGCTCTTTTTTGGATTTCACCAGAGCCGGGTCATACTATTTTCTGATACGCCGCTAATGACAGGTTTTGCAGGAGTCCGTCATCAACATGTGGCCCGGTTATCCGGATTACTTCAAACACATTTCCCTTGCTGAACAGTACTTCGGAAAAATTTTGTAATGGTAGCGTGGAATTACCGGAGTTCCCCGATATACTGGTATGCATGAGCCCGGCTGGTGTTTCTGCAGGTATGACATTTACGGTTCCATGAAATGCTCGGGTATTTTCTCCGGTTGGGGGAAGTGGCAGATCAATAAATTGCATATCCTGGCTGGACCGGTCCTGTTTTTCTGCAAGAACGATAATTTTTTGTACCGTACCGGTTGGGTAGATCGCGATGATCTGGGAAAGTTCCGTGGTTCCTCCTTCGGGAACACTCGTATCAACCGAGCGCACCATATACCCGTTTACCCAGCCCAGATCAAGAGCGAGGGAACTTAATTCATCCCGGGTTTTGGTCCGGTTTTCGACAATTACGTACGATACCGGAAGATCAGATTTTGTTAAGGCAAGATTGTAAAGAGAATAGGTATTTGTAGCAACACTGGTTGGAATAACGTTGATATTATTGTCTGGTTGTGACGGTTGCGTGCAACCAGCAAGGATCAGGAATGTGCCGGTCAGGAATACGAGGATAAGGGAAATGTTCCTGTGCATCGTTAGTGGTCATCGTGACCGGTAAAAAAAGGTTGTTATATCTTCAGGAACCCGCCATTCGTTTTCCTGCATAGAGTTAGTTGGGCGGATTTTATCATAATTTTTGGATAATAGTGCTCATAAGCCAGATTTTTTTTCATTTTTCCGGCAAAAGGGCGCGTTTTATCGTGGAACCGGGCATCTTTTTAGAGGGGCCTGAGATCCCATGCGTTTTAAAATACTATACCATAAATACCATGCATCTTCAAACTGTAACCAGTGTAAAGTAAGGAGATTGTGGCGCGAAATGTTTCCCCAGCGACGAATGCGGAGGGCCCGGTCCCGCACGATCCAACCGCTCCTGAGTGAGACCAGTATCACAAAAAATGATCTGGTCGCACCACTTTTTGTGGACGAAACTGCACAAACCCGGCAGCCAATAATAGCGATGCCGGGCCAGTTCCGGTACCCGGTTCATGAAATCGCCAGCGTTTGCCAGGAATTATGGACTATTGGCGTTCATGCCGTTCTCTTGTTTGGCATTCCGCAACAAAAGGATCCTGACGGGACCAGTGCATATGATCCTGATGGCATCGTCCAGCAGGCAGTTCGGATCATAAAATCTGCACTTCCCGGCATGGTTGTCATTACCGATGTGTGTGCGTGCGAATATACAACTCATGGTCACTGCGGTATTATCGGCCCTTCCCGCTGTGGTGAAATGGATTTGTTAAACGATGAGTCACTTGAACTGATGGACCAGATTGCAGTCAGCCATGCTGAAGCAGGCGCAGATATTATTGCTCCCTCTTGTATGCTTGACGGCATGGTCAGTTCCCTGCGGAACGCTCTTGATGCAGAAGGGTATGAAGAAGTCCTCATCATGTCATACTCGACCAAATTTGCGTCAGCACTCTACGGCCCATTCCGCGAGGCGGCAGACTCCGGATATTCGTTTGGGGATCGTTCAACGTACCAGCTCAACCCTGCTAATGGCCGGGAAGCGTACCTTGAATCCCGCATGGATATGGATGAAGGCGCAGATATCCTGATGGTAAAACCTGCGGGATTTTACCTTGATATCCTTGCAGATATCGCAACACTGGGTCTTCCTGTTGCAGCTTACCAGGTCAGCGGGGAATATTCCATGATAAAAGCAGCCGCAGCAAACGGCTGGATCCGGGAAAAAGAGACCGTGTTTGAAAGTCTTACCTGCATCAAGCGGGCGGGCGCAGATCTGATCATCACCTATTTTGCGGCAGATGTGTGCAGGTGGCTTGATGAAAAGTGAAGACCTGTTTCGTGAAGCGTCCCAGCTGATGCCCGGTGGTGTCAGCAGCCCGGTACGGGCAATCAAGCCGTACCCGTTTTACACGGCAGAAGCCAGTGGTTCTCATATCACCACGGTTGATGGTCAGACTCTTATCGATTGCTGTATGGCATACGGGCCGCTGCTTCTTGGGCATGCAAACCCGGTGATCAGGCAGGCGATTAATTCCCAGCTTGAAAAGGGCTGGTTATACGGGACTCCAACCCCGCTTGAGCCTGAATTTGCACGCATGATTGCACGCGATCATGCGGGAATGGACATGGTCCGGTTTGTTTCAAGCGGTTCAGAAGCGACCATGGCGGCAATCCGGCTTGCACGGGGATATTCCGGGAAAAAGGATCTTGTTAAGATTGAAGGCGGTTTTCACGGCGCACACGATGCGGTGCTCGTAAAAGCCGGCTCCGGTGCAACCACTATGGGTGTTCCAGACTCTGCGGGGGTTCTTGCTGACCTTGTTGCCCATACACGGCAGGTTGCGTTCAATGACGCGGAGGCATTGGAAACACTTCTGGCAAAAAATTCTGATGTTGCCGCCCTCATTATTGAGCCGGTGATGGGAAATATCGGGCCGGTCATTCCGGGAAAAGACTACCTTCATGATGTGAGGGAAATTACCCGTGCGCACGATGTCCTTTTAATTTTTGATGAAGTGATCACCGGTTACCGGCTTGGCATCGGTGGAGCACAAAAACTCTTTGGCATTCAGCCGGATCTTACAACACTTGGAAAAATCATTGGTGGCGGACTTCCCATCGGGGCATTCTGCGGGCGACGCGAAATCATGGGACTGGTAGCCCCCGCCGGCCCGGTGTATCAGGCCGGGACATTTTCCGGCAACCCCCTTTCACTCTGTGCCGGTATAGCCACTCTCCGCTGGCTGCATGAAAATAAAGGACTGTATGCCAGACTCGATAAAAAAACACAGGAAATTGAAGAATCGATTGGCACAAAGCAGAAGGGATCATTTGTCCGCATCGGTTCAATGTTTAAGTATTTCTTCCGGAACAGTGCCCCGAAAAACTATCAGGAAGTCAAAGAATGCGATACGGCTGCATTCGGGCAATTCTGGAAATCCATGTTTGAGAGGAAAATTTTCCTCCCCCCCTCGCAGTTTGAGACAAACTTTTTATCAGCAGGTCACAGCGATGAGGACATTACCTCCCTCATTCAGGCGTACACAACATGTCTATCAAAGTAGGAACCCGGGGAAGCAAGCTGGCGCTCGCACAGACAGAAATTGTCTGCGTAAAACTGGCCGCGTTGGGTATTGATGTCGAAAAGAAGATCATCACGACACAGGGAGATGCAGTAACCGATGTTCCGCTTCACGAGATCGGCAGACAGGGTGTTTTTGTCCGGGCGCTGGATGATGCAATTCTGGATGGGGAAATAGACTGTGCCGTTCACAGTATGAAAGATATACCGGCAATCCGCCCATCCGGGCTGGTCACATCAGCAATTCTCGCACGTGATTCACCAGCCGATTTCCTTGCCTATTCCGGCTCGATTGATCACATAAAATCCATCGGAACATCAAGCACCCGGAGAAGGGCACAACTCCTGCGCCATGATCCCACCATTCTCATTAAAGATCTGCGCGGGAATGTGGACACCCGGATCCGGAAACTGAATGCCGGCGAATATGGGGCAATTGTGCTTGCGACTGCGGGACTGACCCGGCTCGGGATACGGATTCCCGGGGAGATCCTTCCGCCGGAAAAATTTGTCCCTTCCCCGAACCAGGGAACGATTGCCGTTGTCAGCCGGGCAGATCCGTCACTGATGGAAATGCTTTCTGCCATTGATCATTCCCCGACACGGACTGATGTTGCAATTGAGCGGGCGGTGATGGAACAGGTGGGTGCCGGTTGTTTTACGCCAATGGGCATTTATTGCCATTCTGGTCACCTGATTGCAGAAGTGCTGTCGCTTGACGGGACACGGACTGAACGCATTGAAACAGATATTTCCTCATTGGAGGAAGCTCGTCTACAGGGACGGGAATTGCGCACCCGTGCGCTGGACTTGATACAGGACGCATACAGCAGGTTGGGAATATCCTATGAAAAATAAAGTATATCTGGTGGGATCAGGTCCCGGGGGACTGGGACTTCTGACCGTGCGGGCTGCAGAGATAATCAATACCGCAGATGTCGTGCTCTATGATCAACTGCCCGGCGAGGAAATTCTGGCGGCACTTCCAAAAAATGCAGAAAAAATTGATTGCGGGAAATATGGCAACCGGCACACGCTGGAACAAAAGGAGATTGAAGCCCTGATCATTGACCGGGCTAAAAAGGGAAAACGCGTTGTCCGTCTCAAAGGAGGCGACCCGTTCCTTTTTGGCCGGGGTGGAGAGGAACTGGAAACCGTCCGTGCCGCTGGAATTGATATCGAACTGGTACCGGGCATCACCAGTGCGCTTGCTGTTCCTGCGTCTGTAGGAATCCCTGTCACGCACCGGAAGTATGCGTCGCAGGTAACAATCCTGACCGGACATGAAGACCCGACAAAACCTGCACCCGCGCTGGACTGGAAACTGCTTGCCCAAAGCCGGGGCACCATTGTCATCCTGATGGGCGTTGCTAACCTTGGAAAGATTGCGTCTGCGCTTATGGAAAACGGCAAATCCGGAGCGACCCCCGTAGCGCTCATAGAACGAGGGCTGCGAAAAGATCGGAGAGTAACAACCGGTACGCTCAAAACAATCGGTGATATTGCAGTACAGGCGGGAGTGAAACCTCCTGCCGTGATTGTTATTGGTGAAGTCGTCAGTCTGTATGATCCGGAAAAACCGGATCTGATTCCTGTGGAGGGAGATTATGCTGATTAAATTTGTAGAGAAATTTGAACGGTACATTTATGGCGCGCTTATCGGTTTGCTGATGTTTTTACTGGTATTTGCCTTGGTTGAACTGGTCTGGGTAATTTATACCAGTCTCACGAATTTCCCCATCGGGCTTCTTGAAAATTTTGAGCTTGTAAATGTGCTCGGTGTCTTCCTGTTAGTGGTAATCGGTGTAGAGCTGCTGGATACGATGCTTGAGTACTTCAAGAATAACGCGATCCATGTTGAGATTGTTGTTCTGCTTGCAATCATCGCCATCGCCCGAAAAGTTATCCTCCTTGAACCCTCGACAACAAATGGAATTGAACTCATTGGAATTGGTGTTATCATTGTCGGACTTGCTGCTGCGTATTATATGCTGAAAAAAGCGGGAATTACTATTGGATCCGGTAAGGAATCCCCTCCGGCATCATAAGAAGGAAATACTTTATTCCGTGCGAAGGGTGCGGGGGCATAACGGAAGCATGCGAGCGGTTCCGGATTCCTTCAGGGAAGGCAATAATTTCCATTTTTCGTACTGTGTGAATGATACCGGTACTCAATTGATCCTCACCAGTAAAACAAGGATTAATACATTAACACAACAAAATTTGAGAAGATGGGCCAGACAAAGCCGGCCGGTGGTCCGACACAGGACGAAATTATGGCAATCTCGCTTTTTAAAATGGGGTTGCAGCGCGAAGACACCGTTCTTGACATTGGTTGTGGAACCGGAAAAATTTCCCTTGCCGCAGCCCGGGTCGTAACAAAAGTCTATCGCTGTTGACCGGCGTCCCGAAGCGATCCGGTATGCACAGGAACAGGCTGAACAGGCCGGTATCACAAATATAGAATTTTTCTGCGGGGAAGCGATGGATTTTCTTAAGACCGACCAGACATTTGACTGCGCATTTCTCGGTGGCTCACAACACATCGGGGAGTTCCTGCCGGTTCTCTCGCGCAAGGTAAAGCGGACGATTGTTGCAAATGCAGTGATGGTCAGCACCCTTGCTTCTGTTATCGATATAATGCACCAGTTGGGCATTTTCACGGAAGTAATTCAGGTGCACGTCTCCCGGTCCTACGAGATCGCGGGAAGTATCATGTTTAAACCGATTGATCCGGTGTATATTATTGTCGGGAAAGGTGCCGCATGCTGATTGGTCTTGGTCTTGGCCCGGGAAATCCTGATCTTCTTACTCTGCGAGCGGTACGTCTTCTCAAAGAAGCCGATGTGGTTTTTGTACCGGGCAGGATTGCGCAGGATCTTGTTGCACCGTACCGTGATTCGGTGATGCTTGATTTTCCCATGACCAGCGATGAGGGACGAATCCGGAAATGTCTTGAAAACAATGCAGCAAAGATTGCCCCTGCTGCACGGGACGGGACTGCGGTTTTTGGCATTCTTGGCGATCCAAATTTTTTCTCCACCTTCTCCCGGCTCTGCGAGATCATCGCGGAAAAATATCCCGGGATATCTTATCGCACTGAACCGGGCATCAGTTCCATTACCGCGTTTGCAGCTGCTGCAGGCATCTCGCTGGCTGGCGGGTTTACCGTATCAGATGGCACAGATCCCGATGCCCGCATCCTGCTCAAGGTCCGTAAACCAAAAGAAAAGGCAGAGCAATTGCGGAGCGAGGGATACCGCGAGTTTGTGCTTGGTAGAACGGATGTATTTTGCGGACATGAAAGTGTACCGTGATGACAACCTGCCTGAAGAAGAGCGATTACCTGAGTGTCATGTACGCGAGGCGCTGAAATGGCACCTGTCGTCTGGTTCGTTGGTGCCGGGCCGGGAAACCCCGAACTGATTACCGTTAAAGGTCTCCGGCTCCTGAAAGAACGCCGATGTCCTTGTCTATGCCGGGTCACTGGTAAACCCTGAACTGGTCGATCAGTCTCCTGCCGGCATCAAACTGGACAGCTGGGGCATGCACCTGCCCGAGATCGTCGAAGCGATAGAGACCCATGCAAAAGCCGGAAAAAATGTTGTACGCCTCCATTCAGGAGATCCCTCGCTCTATGGTGCGATCGTGGAACAGATCCGGGAACTTGAACAGCGGGGGATTACCGTTGAGATTGTGCCCGGCGTTTCATCTCTTTTTGCTGCGGCGGCGGCACTTAAGACACAACTGACGCTACGGGGGGTCTCTGATTCATTGATTGTCACCCGTCCTGCGGGAAAAACGCTTGAACAGGACCAGATTGAGGAGTTCTCCCGGCTCAAAACGACCATGGTAATTTTCCTTGGCACAGAGAAACTCGAGGCGATCACCGGCAGACTTGCCTGTCCCGGTGAAACTCCGGCCGCGGTTGTTTATCATGCATCATGGCCTGACCAGAAGATCGTGCGGGGAACGGTCGCTACCATCGCGGGACTTGCCCGGCAGGCAGGCATTGAACACACGGCGCTCCTTGTGATTGGTGGCGTTGTAGAACCCGAAAACCCGTCATTTACGCATTCACATCTCTATTCATGACCGACACAATGGTGATTGCACTTCCCCGGTTTGCCCGTGATGCGAGACGGATCGCCAGCTTTCTTGATGCAGAATTCCGGGAATATTCCCCCACGGTATTTGCAGATACCTTCCCCGAGGTAAAAAGAATCGTTGCGCTAATGTCCATGGGGATTGTGATGCGGAGTATTGCCCCTCTGCTCCGCGACAAATGGAACGATCCTGCGGTTGTTGTCGTGAGCCCGGATCTTGCCTGGGCTATCCCTCTTGTCGGCGGTCATCATGGAGCAAACGATCTTGCAAAGGAATTATCCGGGCTTGGCATCCAGCCGGTCATAACAACTGCAACCGAGGCAACCGGGCGGGATTCCGTTGAACGCATTGCACAACGCACCGGGTGCGGGATCCTCAACCATGACTCCACACGCACGGTCAATGCAGCGATTCTTGACGGGGATGTAAAAATTTATTCGGTGTCCGGCCCTTCAATGGTAATTGCCGGCCCCGGCGTATCACTGTTAGTCCGGAAAGGTGAATATGCCGTTGGTATCGGGTGCAGGAAAGGTGCAGCCAAAGACGCGATACTTGCTGCCATCCAGATCGCACTTGGCGAAGCGGGTATAGAACCCGATCAGGTAATGATCTTTGCGACCACCACAAAAAAATGCCACGAAACCGGGCTTATCGATGCAATTTCTGCTCTCTCTGCCAATTTAATATTCCTTGACGACGACACTATTAACGCACAAACTGTCGTCTCGTCCTCACAGGCAAAAAAGATCGGTCTGCTCGGGGTAGCCGAACCGTGTGCGCTTGCGGTTTCGGAACATAAGGAGATGGTCATGAAAAAACACGTATACGGGAGTGTCACTATTGCCATCGCCCGGTAAATCAGAAAATGGTCTTGCCATTGTCGGCATCGGCCCGGGACGGATTGAATACATGACCGGGCGGGCTTTAAAAGTCATTGCCGGTGCAGATTACATCATCGGAAACGATTCGTATCTTGGCCCGCTGGAACCTCTGCTCGCAGGAAAACAGGTAATCCGGAGCTCGATGGGAAAAGAGGTGGAGCGGGCCAAAAAAGCAATCGAACTTGCCCGTTCCCATAAAGTCGCCATTGTATCCGGCGGAGATGCCGGAGTCTATGGCATGGCAAGCATCGTGCTCGAGGTACTGGAACATTCGGGTGCCGATATTCCGGTGGAAATTGTTCCCGGCGTCACCGCGGCAAATGCTGCAGCGTCAGTTGTAGGCTCACCGCTATCCGGAGATTTTTCAGTGATCAGCCTCTCAGACCTCCTGACGCCACTTGAACAGATTGAACGACGGCTCGATGCAGTCTTTTCCGTCGGAATTCCGGTTGTTCTCTATAACCCGAAGAGCCAGGGAAGGCCACATAATTTTGCTATTGCAATTGAGCATGCACGGAAATATCTCGCGGAAACGACTCCTGTAGCCATTGTGAAAAATGCATTGCGTGAAGCTGAGAACGATACCATCATTACCACACTGGGAGAAATTGAAACCGTCTGGGATGCTATTGATATGCACACAACGGTAATTATCGGCGGGACCGAGAGCAGGATCTGGAGGCAGGGCGAACATGTCAAAGGAATCATCACACCACGGGGATACCACCATAAATACGTATATTGATCCGGGCGCAACGACAAAAGAGGCGTACGAGATCTCAAAGACTTCACGGACGCTTGCCCGGACGATGGTAGGCAATGAAACGGTAGAGGACCGGGTCCGGCAACGCTGTTCGGTAGCCGTCGGTGATTTTGCGATGGCGGACCTGATGAGGTTTGCTGGCAATCCCGTACCTGTGGCAATCCATGCATTAAAATCCGGAGTTCCCATCATCACCGACATCCGCATGGTCCAGGTAGGCATCCAGAAGAAAGGACATTCCTGTGATGTTATCTGCGCACTTGATTATGGCGAAAAAATCGCAAAAGAACAGGGTATCACCCGTAGTTCTGCGGGGTTTATCGCTCTGAGGGAAAAAATTCCCGGTGCGATTGTTGTCATTGGGAATGCCCCGTCTGCGCTCCTGACGGTCTGTGCCATGATACAGGACGGTATCCGTCCGGCTGTTGTCATTGGTGCGCCCGTCGGGTTTGTCAATGCAGCGGAATCAAAAGCGCTGCTCCGGACCATTGATATCCCTTCGATATCAACTGAAGGGACACGCGGGGGGACACCGGTAGCCGTTGCCGCCATAAATGAATGTATCACAATCCTGATTGAGGGACAGACTCCATGAGGGACCCGGTCACCGGTTTTGAATATCCCGCGCTCTGGATAAAAAAATGTAAAGATCCGCATCTCCGGGTAATGGCCGAACAGGGATTGGGTGTCCTGACTTCTTCCGGAACCGTTCTTGTCCGTGGTTTTACTACCGGCACCACGGCTGCAGCTGCGTGCAAATCTGCAATTCTTTCGCTGCAAGAAGATCAGCATACAGTTTCCATCAGGATTCCCTGCGGGCTTGTTGTCGATGTTCCGGTTGATGCCCGGGAAGGTCATGCATCCTGCATAAAATTTGCCGGTGATTATCCATCAGATGTAACCGCCGGTATTGAATTTGTGGCTCATGCCACACCTACAAATAATGGCATCCGTTTGATCCCGGGAACGGGCATCGGGCATTTTACCCGGGATACTCCCCGGTACCGGAAAGGTGAACCGGCAATCAGTGCCTCCCCGCTTGCCTGTATTCTTGCGGCGATGGATGAAGCGCTTGCAATTACCGGAATTTCTGGAATTGAAGTGAGCTTGTCCGTCCCCCGCGGTGAAGAGATCGCACAGAAAACCCTGAATTCAAAAGTGGGGGTTGCCGGGGGCATATCGGTTCTTGGCACGACCGGTCTTGTTGAACCCTGGGACGATCACCTCACCGAATCCATGGAAGCACGGATAACTGCAGCACATCATCCGGTTCTTACTACCGGGCGAATCGGCTTGAAGTTTTCCCGACTGCTGTTTCCCGAAAACGAGGCTATTCTCATTGGCGGGAAAATTCATGAAGCGCTTGCTGTGGCAAAAGATTCGGTCATCCTGTGCGGGCTTCCTGCGCTTATCCTCAAATATATCAATCCCCAGATCCTCAAGGCAACAGGGTACGCGACCATTGAGGAATTGTCAGCATCCCCACTATTTGATCAGATTGTACAGAAAAATCTTGGAGAATTCAAAAAAATTCAACCTCATGTCCGGGTTGTCCTGGTAAACCGGGAAGGAACAATCATTGGTGAAAGTCCATGAAGATTATTGGTGTGGGTTGCGGCCCGGGAATGCTCACCGAACAGGCAATCCGTGAAATTAAGAATGCAAAATTTGTCTTTGGTTCGGAGCGTGCAATCGGGCTTGCCCGGCACTATATTTCAAAAGACTGCGCGGTTAAATCCATTGAAAATTACCGGAACCTGTCTATTCTCCCCAACGAGTCTGTTATTCTCTCTACCGGTGATCCTATGCTTGCCGGGCTGGGGTACCTGGAAGGCGATGTTGTGCCCGGCATCTCTTCGCTGCAGGTTGCTGCTGCCCGGCTTCGGTTGCCCCTTGCAAGAATCTCTGTCGTAATTGCCCATGGAAGAGGACACGAGAAGGCGATGCAGGAAACCCTTGAAGAAGTCCGGCACGGGAAAATCGTGTTCCTTCTTGCCGATCCAAAGTTTGAGGTGGAAGAACTCTACCGGAGGTTATCTGCAATGGGGCTGGAAATCCCGGTAAAAATTGCAGTCTGCGAAGAGCTGGGGTATCCAGACGAACGGATAGCCACCAGTGATCTGATTGCTCCTCCATTACCGGAATCTGACTTGTATTCTTTGGTAATTGGTAATTTTTAACCGGGCCTCTGCAAACATCGATGGATTAGGTGCAATTTTTTTCAATGTGATGGCAGTGAACTTGTTGGAATTGAAAATTTTATTCGTTTCCTAAAAAAGAAATTACCGGATACACTAAAAACAGAGTGGTGGAATTGTAGTATCGGCATTTATTTTTGAATTTATGGTTTTCCCGTCAGAAATTAGGTGGAACAGATCCGGATCGTGCATGTTTACCAGATCAATAATTTCAGTGGCAGAGTGAAACTTTCGCTTCACCCCAATTGAACGGACAACAAAGTTTTTTCCGTTAAAGTTTGATATAACAACACAAGGAGTATTTCATGGACAAAACTACAAAAACGCAATTCAGTCTTGGTTTTTTTGCCGCAGGGATTATTATGCTTTTTATTCCGGATTTAAAACACCTTGATTCAATTCCTATCGGCATCACCCAGTACTTTGGTATCCTGTTTTACCTGGGGATTGTCTGTGTGGTCATCGGGTATTACCTGAAATAATAGCAGAGACATTCCATTTTTGCGATATTGAGCAGCAATATAACGTTTCTTTTTGGAGAGCCACGTTTTTTTTTATATTCTTTAATCGTGGAAATGCATTTCAGTTTTTTGTCCGATAATTGGCCCTGCAGTAATCCTAAACTAAACTGCAATCACGCTCTTATGGACAAGTGGTGCAACAGGGAATTGCATAGTATGAAAGATGGTTGTGCCAGGGCCCGATTATCATTCCTTTTTTTGTATCCGTTCCGGGAAAAAACCAAAAATACCCGATTATTTCTTTTCCAAAGGCGGATTTGGCTGTATTTTAATCTCGCATTGCCGATCTCCCGTGCACATTGTTCGCACGTACCGGGCTGAATAATTTTTATTCAACAGGGGAATCGCTGTCAGCGAGAGCGTCATGCACCGTGAAAAGAACTGTTCTTCTGAAATCCCCGCATGACACCCGTGTTCACGGAAGGGGCATCGTTTGACAAGAATGACAGATTTATCGTCAGCGACATCCAGAACCTCACCACGGTATTCCGGGCCGAAAAAAATTGTGGTGACCGTCTGCATGGTCACCGCTAAATCATGGGCAGTATGAACCGGAAGCGAGAGTTCCTGAACACTCTGCAGCACCATCCGGGAAAGTTCAATCCAAATCTGCTGCTCGAGCGAGTCATATTGTTCCCCGACACTCGCACGGAATACACGATCATATAATGCAGGGAGCGTCGCTGCACACTGGGCAGCAAGACGCCATTTTGTATAATCCGGGATCTCTTTGAAATCCGGCATCCAAAATACCTCACGTACGATCTGATGCGAAGTACTTATATCAACTCTGTGATGGCGTCAATTGGGGTAATCATTTAATCTGCCAGCCGGTACTGGTTTTTTTCATGCATGATAAATCCCTCCGCTTCCAGTGCGGAAATCAACCGGGAAACCCGTTCCGGTGCTTCTGGTATCGCGTTGAAGAGTTCTTCTTTTCCTAATTCCTTGTGCCGTACGAGCACTTTCAGGATCAAACCCCTGACTTTCCGGTCAGATCCTTCAAACGGTTTCTGCCGGGCATAGGTGGTGCTTTTCCGGTTTGGGTTCGGCACGGTCTTTTTTAATGCAGTTCCCGCATCCATGAGTGCCCAGTACCATGTACGGGGATTGGTGACATCGAGCGTTTCTTTGACAAGCGGGAGAATATCCTCATCAGTAACGGCAGGACTATCAGAGAAAAAGAAATGGATAAAAACCCTGCGGATATTGGTTTCAATAAAGATGACTGGCATATTGAACGCAAATGCACAGATGGATGCAGCAGTCGCAGGTCCAATTCCCGGAAATGTTTTCAGGATATCAATATCGTCAGGCAATATCCCTCCATATTCATTCCGGACTTTTTCGGCAGATTGTTTGAGCGCGATTGCCCGGCGATTATACCCCAATCCCTGCCATGCAGAAAGGACATCCCCGAGCGGTGCGGCTGCCAGTGTGGAGAAATCCGGAAATGCAGAGATAAATTCCGGAAATTTTACGGCGACCCGCTCAACCTGTGTCTGCTGCAGCATAATCTCTGATACAAGAATATGATACGGATCGGTAGTGTTCCGCCAGATCATCTCATGCCGGCCATAACGGGAATAATAAGAAAGAATGTGCTGGCGGAATGCCTGTACCGTGGTTTCATTGAGATCTGACCGGGAGAATCCGGTTTTTGTAAATGCAAGGAGACCGGATGTAGTTGTTTTCATGGATCACAATGTTTTTTTTTCTGAAGAGCATTGATGCGCCAGTTAAACAATGCAACGACCAGGGACTTCAGGTTCGCTGGAACATCTCATCCAGCCGTTTTTTAGAGAACCGGATTATCGTTGGTCTCCCGTGCGGGCAGGTGAACGGGCTTTTGGTCAAACGTAACTGATCGATAATACGCTGGCACTGTTCGAGCGTGCATACGGTTCCTGCCTTGACTGCACCCCGGCATGCGATGATCCGGGTTATGCGTTCCCTGTCGCTGACACTTCTCGTGGGATCACGATTGAGCAGATCGCTGGTGAGTTCGTCAATGTATGCGGTTCCTTCAGCATTTCCTAAAATAACTGGCAAAGCTCTTACAAGGAATGTATCAGTCCCAAACTCTTCAATGACAACACCTTCCTTAAGAAGGGCTGGTATCAGTTCCCGAAGAATGGAGGCGTCTTTTGGCGACCGTTTGAGAATGACCGGCACGAGCAGTTCCTGGGACTGTTTTTTTGCCTGGGACTGGCTGGTTACCTGCTCGTAAAGGATGCGTTCATGTGCCGCATGCTGATCGATAATAAGCAGTTCGCCCGTGGTTGTGGTTGCAAGAATATAGATGCCCCCAAACTGACCGATTACGTTCATCTCCGGAATAGTTGCTGGGAGCGGAGGGATACCTGTGGATAGTTCTGTCTGACGGAGCTGGCGATCGGTCATGATTGTACCGGAATGGGTCGTTTCATGGACGCCAACCGGAGACAACTCTTCGCTTGCATAAAGTGGCGTCGTTTGTGAGCTGTTATCTTCGCAAATGTCGGTTATGGTCACCGGAGGTGAAAGGTCGCCCTCCGGGACAAGATCGTTTTTAAGCAGGATGGTGCTGATCGTTCCACGTATGGCATCGGCAATTTCTGACTCGTGAGAAAGACGGACCAGCTTTTTTGTGGGGTGCACATTCACATCAACGCGATCGGTATCAATATCCAGTGACAGGTACGCGAACGGAAACCTGTCACGGGGAAGAAGGGTGCCATATCCTTCTTTGATTGCGTTGGTGATGACCGGGGAGGTAACAAAACGATGGTTGATGGTGATGAGAAGCCGGCGGGAATCTTTACGTGATTGGGCCGGCGGCGATATATACCCGGAGATAGTCATAAACGGAAATGATGCAGACACCGGAATGAGACTGCCCGCTTCATCGCTGCCAAAGAGCCGGGCAATCGTATCAAGAGGCTGATTAGTACGATCGGTCACGAGTTGTTCACGGGAATTGTGGGAGAACCGAAACGAAATTTCCGGGTGGGACAGACAGATCCCTTCCAGTATCGTATGGATATGGGTTAATTCGGTATTCAGCGATTTCTGGAATTTTTTTCGGACCGGCGTATTAAAAAAGAGGGATTCTACAACAACCATAGTCCCGTCAGGCGCCCCGGTTTCGGATTGTTCATCAATCCGGCCTCCCCTGACTACAACCTTCGTTCCCGCAACAGATCCACTTCCCCGCAGTTTTGTGACAAGGGTGACAGCAGATACCGCAGCAATACTGGCAAGCGCTTCCCCCCGGAACCCCAGCGTATGAATCGTATGCAGGTCACCGATTGTCTGGATTTTGCTGGTTGCATGCGGGGTAAATGCCAGCGTCGCATCTTCCGGTGACATCCCATGTCCATCATCGGTTACCTGGATGCGGGTGATTGTCCCTCGTGCAGATGTAAGATCAATACGGATAGTATGTGCATCAGCATCAATTGCATTTTCAACGAGTTCCTTGACTACCGATGCCGGACGTTCCACCACTTCGCCCGCAGCGATCTGGTTTACGGTGGCCGGATCCAGGATGTGGATCGTGCTGTGCGATAGTTCCCCGTTCATGGAACATCCCGTTTTGTTGTTGCAAGGCTCTTGAGCTCAGCAATTTTCGTGAGTGCCTGAAGAGGTGTCATGGTGTCCGGATTGAGATTTTTGACTGCCTCATGCAATGCATCGGGTTCGGCTGGATGTGCAGCGACAGCATCATCGACTAAAAGGATCTGTGTATAGCGCTGGGAGCGGGTACCGGCAGCGACCGGCCCATTCAGCCGATCTGCAAGAAGGGTTTCCGCCCGGGCAGTTACTTTTTTAGGGATCCCCGCAAGCCGTGCGACATGGATGCCGTAGCTTTTGTCAGTGGCCCCGGGAATGAGCTTGCGAAGGAATACAACCGATTTCTCTGTTTCCCGCACGGCAAAATGATAGTTTTTAACCCGTCTGAGCTGTTCCTCCATGTCAATAAGTTCATGGAAGTGAGTGGCAAAGAGCGTTTTTGGACCGGATGCATTCTTTCCATGAAGGTATTCCAGCACGGCTTTTGCAATGGAACACCCGTCAACAGTGCTCGTCCCCCTTCCAATTTCATCAAGGATGACCAGACTTTTTGGGGTCATGTTGTTGAGAATGTTGGCAAGCTCGAGCATCTCGACAAAGAATGTGCTCTGCCCGCTTGCAAGGTCGTCAAAAGCACCGACACGGGTAAAAATCCGGTCCAGAACGCCAATGCGGGCAAAACGGGCAGGCACAAAACTTCCAGCCTGTGCCATAATACATATCAGCGCAACCGATCGCATGTACGTGGATTTTCCCGCCATATTTGCCCCGGTGATAATCATAATCTGGGTATCGGAACTCGCAAGATCTGCATCGTTTGGCACGAACCCGCCTGCTAGTCCCCGCTCCACCACCGGATGCCGCCCGTCACGGATGACAATTGCATCCCCGGCATCCAGCTGGGGACGGACATAGTCATATCCTTGTGCGCTGTCCGCAAGGGCACAGGCAACATCGAGCATGGCAATACCGGAAGCAATCTGCTGGAGAGTCGTAACAACGGTGCGGATCTGATCAATCAGGCCGGAAAAAAGGTCGCGCTCTAATGCAAGCACCCGCTCATCTGCATTGGTGATAAGCGCCTCTTTCTCTTTGAGTTCAGGGAGAATATACCGTTCACCCGTTGCTGTTGTCTGGCGACGCTCGTAATGGGGTGGCACAAGGGAAAGATTGGGTTTGGTAATATCGATATAATAGCCAAATATTTTGTTGTACCCGATCTTGAGAGATTTTATGCCGGTTCTTTCACGCTCCTGCTGCTGAAGCTCAACAATCCAGTTTTTCCCTGAGTGCAGGACACCGGTTATCTCATCAAGCTCACGGGAATATCCGGGACGAATAATCCCGCCATTCCGGGCAATTGCCGGGGGGTCATCAATGATTGCCTTACGGATGAGCTGGATGGTATCCGGCAAATCAATGAGCATGTCGCGGGCATGGACAACAAGAGCGGGAACGATATCCTTTTTATCGTCAGTAAGATTTTTTTTGATATCCGGCAATATTGCCAGCGAATCCGCCAGTGCCACCAGATCTCGCGGCCCGGCATTTCCGTATGCAATCCGGGCAGTAATGCGCTCGATATCACTCTGTTGTTTAAGCAGGTCTCTTATCAAAAGCCGGAGTGCAGTATGGTGTGCAAAAAATTCTACTGCATCAAGACGCCGGTTGATCTGTTCAATATCTGTAAGAGGGCGGGTGATATACCTTCGAAGGAGCCGGCTCCCCATAGGGGTTTTTGTCCGGTCAAGACCCAAA
Organism: uncultured Methanoregulaceae archaeon; assembly: GCA_963768785.1. Taxonomy (GTDB): domain Archaea; phylum Halobacteriota; class Methanomicrobia; order Methanomicrobiales; family Methanospirillaceae; genus Methanoregula. Next base: position 60,515 of record CAVYJD010000018.1, on the reverse strand, counting down.
AGAAGGGTTGGGCTTTTTGCAGTCCCCCGGATACTTTCCTGCACTTCAAGATTTCTCAAAGTTACCGCATCCAGCATCATGCAGTCGGCAGGTGTTTTTACGGAAAGGGTAGTTACCTGTGCCAGAGGAGATTGCTGCGTGGACTTCGCGTAGGCAAGCGCCGCACCGGCAGCACAGATGCCTGCCGGTTGATCGCAGCCAAATCCTGCAAGAGACGTTACATGGAAATGACTGCACAGGATGTTTTCTGCCCGATGTTGCTGGAAATCATCATCATTGACGACAGTGACTACAACACCCTGTTCACGGATAAAATCGCGGATATCCTCGGGAACCGCTGATGGAACGATACATTCTGCAGGACGGTACTTTGCAATCTCGGACCGGATGTTTTCAGCGTATGCATCATGGGCAAGTGCCGAAACAAAAAATTCCCCGGTTGAGATGTCAAGAAGTGCAATACCGTCATCGGTTCCCTTTGTCCCGGGAGCAAGCGCCATCAGGTACGCTGCGTCGGTTGTGGAAAGCATCGATGAATCGATGACCGTTCCCGGAGTGATCACCCGGACAACTTCACGTTTCACCAGACCCCTGGCTTTTTTTGGGTCCTCAATTTGTTCGCAAATGGCAACTTTGTAGCCCTTTCCGACAAGCTTTGCGATATATCCTTCACCCGCATGGTAGGGAACACCTGCAAGAGGTATCCGGGTGTCGCTGTTCTTTGATCGGGACGTGAGGACGATATCCAGTTCGCGGGATACCAGTTCTGCGTCTGATTCAAAGGTCTCAAAAAAATCCCCGATATGGAAGAACAGGATAGTGTCCGGGTATTTTTCCTTGATTTCACGATATTGCCGCATGACGGGGGTAAGCGCCCGTTCCGTTTCTTTGTCAGGGGCATTATCGTCGGGGATCTCATCAGTCATTTGATATACTATGTATTTTCTGGCAAGGAATTAATACCGATCTGATCCGACAAAAAAATACCGGTCTTTTCTCTGCCCCGTATTTTTTTTATGAATGCAACGCTATCAGGGGAATAGAGACGATGAACGCAATAAGTTCAAACACCAGTCCGATGAATAAGCCCGTAGAGATAAGAAGCAGAAATCCTGTCAGCAGCCCGACAGCAAACGGAATACCAGAAAAAATAATTGCAAAACCCACACCGATGAGGATCAGAAGTCCGGCTGCAGCATTTTTTAAGTCCTGCGTGCTTGGCGCCAGAGACAGGACAAGACTGACATTAATATAGAGATAGAGCAGGAACCAGCCATTGAAATGGACAATAAGGTTCTGGTAAATAATTGAAACCGGGGTTGTTATGAGAAGCACAAATGCACCCGATGTATCCAGTGAAATGGGCGTTAAAGGAAGAATGCACCCGCCATACTGCACAAAAATCCCGGTAATCGATCGCAAGAACCAGCGGGATGAAGAAAAGGGGAGCAGTGCCGATGATCAGGTTTCCCAGCCATGGCACGGGGGGCGTCGAATACGTGACCGAACCTCCTTTTTCTGAAAAGAATACCACGTTTTTGATTTTTGCCCCGGTCAGCAGGCATCCGGCAATATGAGCACTTTCATGGACTACGACACCGGGGGCACTTACCAGATAATAGATGAGAGGCCCGGGAAGTGTCCGGGCCCAAAGCCGGTCCAGGATCCACGATATCACCAGAGCCGCAATGAACATGCCAATAACCATGACATAGGTCACAAGAGCCGGTGATTGAAAAAGATCCATAGTATATCAGAAATGTGTACACGATAACGCAAAAAAAGGATCTGGCTGTATTCCATGAGCCTGTTGTGATAGGCTGATAATGTCTGATGAAGATGAACTGTGTATGCAACCGGAAATACCCCCCGGGGCAGCGGGAGAGCAACAACAAAACCACCCGTCGCCAAACCGGCTCATCCATGAAGCCAGCCCTTACCTGTTACAGCATGCATATAACCCGGTTGACTGGTATCCGTGGGGAGAGGAAGCATTCGTCCGTGCCGCCAAAGAGCATAAACCAATTTTCCTTTCCATTGGCTATTCGACCTGCCACTGGTGTCATGTGATGGCTCACGAATCATTTGAGGACACCGGTATTGCGGCACAATTAAACAAAACATTTGTCTGCATCAAAGTAGACCGTGAAGAGCGTCCCGATATCGATGCGGTATATATGTCCCTCTGCCAGCGCATGACCGGTCAGGGCGGCTGGCCTCTTACGATATTCATGACCCCGGATAAAAAACCGTTTTTTGCAGGAACCTACTTTCCCCCGGTGAACCGGATGGGGATGACGGGATTATCAGATATTATAACCCGGGTTGATGCACTCTGGCACGATAAAAATGAGGAGGTCATCTGGTCAGCAGAACAGATTGCGCGCTCAACTGAAATAGTGCAGCATGAACCAGTATCTGCGCGGCCAGCTGACAATTCTCTCCTGAAAAAAGGTTATGAAGAATTTTTGTTGCGGTTCGATACCGAATATGGGGGGTTTGGCGCAGCACCAAAATTTCCCACACCCCACGCACTGTGTTTTCTCATCCGTTACTGGCATCGCACCGGCAATCTCCACGCACTGCGGATGGCAGAAAAAACTCTTTTTGAAATCCACAACGGGGGGATTTATGACCACATCGGGTATGGGATACACCGGTATTCAACCGACAACCGCTGGCGCGTGCCTCATTTTGAAAAGATGCTCTATGACCAGGCGCTGATGGTTATTGCATGCACAGAAGCGTACATGGCCACAAAAAATCCGGATTATCGAACGATGGCCGCTGAGATTATTGAGTATGTACTCCGGGACCTTATGTCTCCGGAAGGAGCATTTTTTTCTGCGGAAGATGCCGACAGCGCTGATGGCGAAGGTGCGTATTACCTCTGGTCGTATGATGAATTTGCGAACATTCTAGGCGAAAAAGACGCTGCATTTGCTGCAAAAATGTTCCATATTCCCTCCGGCGAAACTACCGGAACCAATGAGACTGCCCCGGATAAGCATATCATCTATGAAACCGGTTCAACCACAACACTCACTGGAGAGACGGGAAAAATAAAACCAATCGTTCGTGAAAAACGGGAATCCGTTCGAGCCAGGTTGTTGGCAGCCCGGAATATGCGGACCCGGCCTGCGCTGGATGATAAAATTCTTACCGACTGGAACTCCCTGTTCTGTGCAGCTCTTGCACGAGCGGGCACGGCATTTAAGACAAAAACGTATATCGATGCAGCCTGCCGTGCAATGGAATTTCTTTTGACCCGCATGCGTTCCGGGGATCATGGCCTCCTGCACCGGTACCGCAAAGGACAGGCAGGGATCTGCGGGTTTGCTGATGATTATGCATTTACGATCCATGCACTGATTTCTCTTTATGATGCGACATTTGATACACGGTATTTCGCTGCGGCACTTGAACTGAATGAGTATTTTACGATGCACTTCTGGGATTCTGTAAAGGGTGGTTATTTTACTACTTCCGATCGTGCAGAACACCTTATAGTCAGAAAAAAAGAGACCTATGACGGCGCTATTCCCTCCTGCAATTCTGTGGCGCTCGAAAACCTTCTCCGGCTCTCGCGTATGACAGGACAACCCGGTATTGCGCACAACGCCTCAGTACTCCTCCAGTTCTGCACAGAAAATATCGGGAATCAGCCATCTGCCTCTTCATGGTTCCTGTGCGCCCTCGATCTTGCAACCGGACCAAAACAGGATATAGTTATTGCAGGCGAGCCCGGACGTGCGGATACCGAAGCGATGCTGTCTGTAATGCGATCCACATACTATCCTTCACTGATAACTCTTCTTCGCCCCGGCAACCAATCGGGTGATGCGCTGGCGACACTGGCGCCATTTTCACGGTCAATGGCAATGGTGGATGGTAAAGCGACTGCGTATCTCTGCCAGGATTATACCTGCCGGGCGCCCGTGAACGATCCATCATTATTATCTGAATTGCTTATGCTGAATGCAGGTTCTGACAAAACGCCGGCATTCATACCAAAAGATGAGGTTACCTGACGTTATGGAAATTTTGTGACTGGTGCAGGTGTATCGTGTCCCTCACAGCACTACTGACCTGAAATTATTTCGGGAATTGCCTAATCAAATGTGTGAAAGAGCAGGCTTTTTGATCCTGACAGCAAAAAAATTACAAGTTTTTTAACGCGACAAGGTCCTGAACGCCGACCAGTTTCCACACAAGAGATCGCTCTTCCTCCGCGATCTTCGCCGGAGGGTCCATCGGTGAGTGGCCGAGTGCCGCAAGGATATTGCAGGAGAGTTTTCGTTCCACAATAAGGTCAACGAACTTTTCCCGGATAATTTTCTTCTCGATGGAATCTTCCACTTCGTCGAGATACCCCTGGAGCGTGACAAATGTATAAGACGAAAGATCTTTTGTATATTTTTCAATCTCTACCGAGACATGGGGACTTTTACGGAAATATTCAAGTTTTTTCCCGTATTTTGTCGAGAGGAAATAGAGGAACGAGCCGTCAAAAACATAGAGAAATGGTGCAATATAGGGATATTTCTCTCCCTGGAAAGCAATACGGCAGACATACCCTTTTTCGATCAGCCGATCGTATTCTTCTTTTTCCATCCTGGGAATCTTTATGATGTCCATATACTCACACCATCCTGATTCTGGACACGACATGATAAATCTTGTTAAATCTGATAAATAATCCGTGCGAATAATTTAAAAATAATTATTTTTCTATGGTGAATCCTGCCTGTTTCCATGCAGTCATTCCACCAAGGACATTTGTCACATCGCGATACTGGTTTTTGGAAAGGATGCTTGCCGCAAGACTCCCCTTGTATCCGGAATCACAATAGACAACAATTGGTTCATTTTTGGGGATTTTATTCAGGTACAAGGGAAGTTCGCCGACATAGATGTGATGCGCTCCATGAATATGGCCGACCGTATTCCAGTTTTTGTCGTCACGCACATCCAGGAGGAATGGCATCGTGTGCTCCAGTTGTTCTTTGAGACCCATTACGGTGAGCGTTTTATGTGCGTTCAAATCCTGCGCTGCCCGGAACCATGCCGGAAACCCGCCAGAGAGATAGCCTGTGATATTGTCATACCCAAGCCGTATGAACTGGCGAAGTACGGGATCCAGGTTGAGGTTGAAGTCGTCAACAAGGACAATGGGATGGGTATAATCTATAAACCAGCCGATGAATGCAGAGATACCCTCACGCCAGATAGAGAGGCTCCCCGGGATATGCCCGGCTGCGAAACTGGTGGGCGAGCGGATATCCACAATCTGGCAACCGTTTTTTATCAACATTTTGAGATCTGGAATGGCGAGGGGTTTTAAACGCGGTACTGGATGGGGAAGCCGGACTCCGTGGGTATTGTTAATTTCAGACTGACGGAAGTATGGAGGGACATAAGGAGATTCGTTTGTACGCTGGCGAACAAATGCTGCCCGGCCAATTGCGAGCTGAGGATTAGTACGTTTTTCATAACCGCAGGTGGTAAACGGGTGATCGGCAATCTCCCCCCCGCAAACGGATCCGGCACCGTGAGCCGGGCAGAGTATCACACCATCACCAAGACTGAGGATTTTGCTGGTAATGCTGTCATAGATCATTGCCGCCATCTCCGCGTTGCGCGCTTTCCCGTAAAAATCCGTTCGTGCAATATCCCCGGCAAAGAGGGTGTCCCCGCAGAAGACCATAAATGGTTCACGGGAAACATCTGTATCTGTCAGTACGAGGGATATGCTCTCCTGTGTGTGGCCCGGTGTTTCAAGGATGAGAAGTTCAAGCGAGCCAAGAGTAAACTGGTCACCATCTTTTACCGGTTGCCCATAGGTAAAGGGCATCGCATGGCCATGATAAATTCCGGCACCGCACTGGTCAGCAAGTTCCAGTGATCCACTGGTAAAATCCTCGTTCCGGTGCGTTTCAAAGATATGGGTGATGACGGTATCTTTCCGATCTGCATACTCAAGATAAATTTCTCCATCCCGCCGGGGATCAATGACCGCAGCTTTTCCACCCGATCCAATCAGGTAGGAGTTTGCCGCGATACCTTCAGACACGATTTTTTCAAACAGCATTGCCTCACCATCACTACCGGGGAACTGTACCGTGAAGTAGTAAATAGATTATGGATGCCTGGTTCGGGGGGTTTAACCCGGTGTTGGGGGCAACGGGGAGACAAACGGGTACCGGAGAAGAACGGGAGTCATATCTCCGGTTGCTTCATGATTTCTCATAATCCCGACAAGTTCATCCAGACTTACCGGGGAATAGCCAACAACTTCGGCGCTGACATTGATCCGCTTTTTTGAAAAACAGATAAACGGGTATTGCCGAAGATCATTGTTATGGTGGTGCCCGTGTATCACCCATCCGTCAAATGCCGGAGGTGCATCGGCAGGATCATGGATGAGGAGAAAACGGTACCCCCGATAATCGATTATTTCAGAAAATTTTGCTCCATGGTCCGGGTCATCATGATTTCCTTTGATAAAGATAATAGTGCCTTTGAGTTTTTTCTTATAGTGTTCAACCGGAATTTCCCGGTTGCCATAGCATAAATCGCCAAGATAATATACGATGTTTGCTGCAGAAACCGTGTAATTCCAGTTTTTGATAAGCACGTGATCCATCTCCCCGGGATCAAAAAACACAAAGGGCCGTGAGCAGTAGCGGATAATATTTGCGTGGCCAAGATGCAGGTCAGCTATCAGGAAACAGGTCTCCTTTGGCGGGAGTGCCGGATCGGTCCGTTCAAACCCGGCAAACTGACGGTAGAGTCTCATCGATTGTTGCCATGATCGCTCGTCATGGATCTCTTTTTGTGGCAGCCAGCGTTTCTGGAGAAGGTCATATTCGCCAAAAATGCCATCACCATTCATGACCGTGATACGCAACCCTGCATCATCAAGGAGCACGGGAGAGACCGGGAGTTCTTTTTTCCAGAACCGAACCTGACGGAGAAGATCAAACATATGAGCGCGGATACCAGAGACCGGTTTTTTGTCAGGAATCCCATCATTCTTACGGGAGAGACCCTCAAAAATTTCTTCCGCTTTATTCTTTTTTAATAGATTTGCCACCGTGATGTGAAACCATTTTTGTTCCGGTTGTCCATCCCATGCGTTCATGCTGGTGGATATTGGTAAAAATGCATCTGCGATCTCGTGCGTGATTTTTTTCATCTGAACAGAGGGCGTGACAGAACATGCGATGACGCTGCCATGCATACCCTCTTTTTTCTCCCACCTGCCAATCAAAAATAAGAGGGGGTCACAGGTACGGGCAATTTCCTGAATCCGGTCAAGAACCTGTTGTGGGGCACTTCCCGCGTTGAGGGTAAATGGCCCATAAAGGGTGATGTGCGGGTGGCGTTCCATCAGGTGCATGACATTATACATCCGAGTAATAAGAAAATTGTTTTTTTTGATTGTCCACCGTGTCCGGGCGAGGCGGATCTCAATAAGATAGGTATCTTCCATGGATTGCAAACCGTCTTGTTTTCTCTATGTGTTTATAACGGTTAAATCTTTGATGGATTTTTTTTTACAAGGGGATGTATTATCCCGCATCGGATATGCATAAGTTCCCGCTTAAAAAAAATTGAACACATCATTCGAGCGATCAGGTAGCCGGTTGGTTGAAGATAATCCGGGGCTTTCCATTCGCATCATAGAGATACAATTCATTACTGTGAATCCGGATATTGGTTGAATTGACCAGATCGGAGAGGTAATCAGATTCCATATTCATTACGCCCGAAGAACTACAGTACATTTCCGTGACCCCCGGTGACGTGATGGAAAGTGAATACCCATTCACGACGTATGAAGCGAAATAATGATTACAGCCGGAGTAGCCGGTCACGCTTCCCGAAGAATCAAATCTTGCAGTGATTGTTGACCCGTTCTGGACGGGAACCAGGCTGCCTGATGTATCTGAATACGACAGTACAGTCCAGTTGTTCTGGACCAGTGCCGTTGCTGCTGATGATTTCATACCGGGAATATTGATAAAAAGAATCAAAAATACCAGGAATGCAATCAATGCCATCACCACATAAAAATTACGACCCATCGGAGCAGGCTTTGACGGTTCTTCGATTGGCTCATCTGCATTGTCCGGGATATTTTCTGGATCATCGGTCATAGTAAGTATTCACAATTATGGAAATTACACCTTTTTTGTCAGGTAATCAGTCAGAGTTTTTTGTTAAAATTATGGGAGAAAAACCTCTTTTAAATTCATTGATTATGCCAGGTTTCTCTGGTCAAAGAAAAATTATCGTATAGACGTTTATAGGAAGATCACCGGCTATATTCTTCGATCATCTGCTGCAGTTGCGGTTTAAGGATCTGGAGATACTCCGTTGCCACCGTCCAGACTTTCACCGGATCCGTGCCAAGATTGCCATGGTTCACGGTTTGCCGGAGTCCGGATATTTCGTTCCAGGGAATCAGCGAATAGCGTACACGGACGATTGTCGGGACACTTTTACCGGCATTGGAAATCTTTTCAATAATTTCAACGGTGGCAAGGTACGATTCGTCATCTTCCAGGAATTTTTCATAAGTAATTTTTTTTGTTATGCCTTCGATCTGTGCAATATAGTCAAGAATCTCTTGAAGCGATTTGAGGATTTTATTACCGGTCATACAACAACCTGTATCGTTTGAACCCTGTCCTTGTTATCATATACATGCGTGGTTATTTTCATGAATGTACGGTACAGTATTAATCATTGAGATGAATATGAGATTGATCGTGTGTTATGCATGGCGGCGTATTATACTTTTTTCTAAAAACGTATTTTGATCTCCCATGATGTATCTTATCATTGCCAAATTAATTGATGAAGATTTGTTAACTTCTGAACTTTTTTCTGCCCGCACGGCAGAACAATTTCCTTTTGAGAAACCATTCCGTTTTTTCGGGATTTGACGACAATTTATTTTGGCCGGAATGTTAAAATGGTCTTTTTGTTTTTATCCAGGAGTTTCATCTCCCCAGCGTTCTGCTGAACTGACGCGGCTTGGGAGAGATCAAGAAGATAGGCAGTTTCCTGCTGCATAATACCCGGCTTAGTACAGGAGATTTTGGTTGAAATCGGATAGGTTGTCGCAATCAGGTTTCCTTTCACAAGGTATGCGGCGACATACTGATTGCAGCCGGATGCTCCGGTGATATTTGCATCGCTGCCAAACCGTGCAGTAATTTCTGAACCAGTTATGACCGGGACCAGTATACCGGTGGCATCGGCATATGATTCAAGTGTCCATTCAGAACCAGATGATACAGATGGCGTGCCGGAAGTTAAACCATAGAGAAATATGATAATTATACTGAAGCAGACAAAAAGCAAAATACCAATAAGAATCGTGATGTTTCTCTTGGAGAGCGGTGCACTGAAAGGTTGAGTGTCCATCGTCACGTAACTATTCCGGGTCATGAAATAATTGTTTCGTTCCTGCCGTCAGATGGTGAAACCTTATCAGGAAAAAATCGGATATAACTGACAGGGAAATTTAATCAAATACGTTTTGTAAAATAACCGGATTAAAAAAGGAAACGTTGGGAAAAAAAGAATCTGATGTTATTATCTAATCGTATTGCCGCCATGTATGATCGCATTTCGTGCAGCGGAAAAACCGGACTTCACTTTCATCTGCAGCACGAAGTTGACGAAGCCACCAGATAGCAAGATTGTTACCGCATTTCGGGCACTTGATCTGGATCGTTGGCATTGTTTTGAGATCCTCATCTTCATCATCAACAATCGTGATCTCGTTTTCTGTGCGCTTTTTCTCGCGCGTCATACCTGCCTGGTCTGTACTGTCAATTTTTCTGATATATCCGCATTTACGGCATTTGAGCTGACCTGCCGACGAGATCAGCATACTTTTACATTCAGGACAAAACATCGTATAGTATGAGTGATGATAGGTGATTAAATCTTTTATCGAATCACGATATTCTGCCGTATTTTTGTCACCGGATAAATTAATCCCTTTTTTTTAGCCGGTTCTGGCATCAAGAGAATCCTTTTATTGGTTTCAGGTGGATAAATCTATAATGATCGAGTATCTTGTGCTGATTTCCTGCATTGGATTTCTTGCGTTCCTCGTGCCCGGTCATCACCGGAAATATGCGGCGATTATCGGTTGGATTTTTATCGTTCTTTTCCTCTTTGCCGAGTTGCCCTATTACTTTTCCATAAACAATTTCCTGTATCCGATTATTGCAGCCCTCTCAGTCCCGTTTTTATATATTACTGTCAAGTACCTGCTCGCTGAAGATGAGCGTGTGATGCATCTTTCCCGGGCAGCGGCTGTCGCGTTTTTACTCTATGCTCCATTTGAATATATCCCGATGATCGGCGACTGGCTCATCAACGTCGTTGTAAACCAGGTTGTATGGCTGCTCCATGCGTTCAACTATCCGGTTTCCCTCGAAGAATGGAATATTATCGCCCGCAATGGCTTCCGTGTCGAGATTATTCTCGGTTGCACCGGTATCCAGAGTATTGCGATCCTGCTTGGAGTTGCCGCCGCAGTGCCCACAACATATCTCCAGAAACTCTACGCGATCCTGCTGACGGTCCCGACCATCTATATCCTTAACCTGTTCAGGAATGTTTTCGTGATCATCGCTTACAGCGGCCAGTGGTTTCCCTATATGCCGGAGATTGCAAGCAACGGCGAGATTGGGTATGAAAGTTTTTTCTGGGCACACAACGTGATTGCGGAATTGCTTGCGCTTGTCGTTTTAATTATTCTTGCATATGGCCTCTTTACGCTCATTCCAAGGCTGGGAAATTTTGCTGATGACCTGTTCCAGCTGTACTTTAAAGAGATTAAAGACGAGTTTGGACGAAAACCGTAACCAGATCCCAATAACCTTTTTTTATGTCGTAGTTCCGGCTGGCATTATACCGTATTTACAGCCATTGGCGAGGGGGTTAAATCAGGAAAGGGTTTTGTAAAGATAAATGATTCTCTGGATTGCCGACAGGTTTGTGCAGACCGCAATGATGATAACTGACGCCCAGATAAATCCGGTTACGCCGCCAAGAATAAGTACCAGGAATGTTTCCGGCCTGCCAAAAAAACCGACTCCTTCAAGCGGGTCGTTAATTTTTCCTTCAACTTTTTCCTGGTAACCAATCTCTGCATAGACCACGGGTTTGATGAACGTGTTCATCAGTGAGCCGATGATGGCAAATGCCACGATTGCAAAATCCGTGAGCGGGGGAACGACGACAAACTGGCTGATGATTGCGGTGCCTCCAAGGCCAATCCCGAGCAGAACCAGCGCGTCCACGTATTTATCAACAATCCAGTCAAAAACCGCACCAAATTTTGTGTGCGTGTTGGTCATGCGTGCTACGCTGCCGTCAATAAGATCGAGAAGGGCAGAGAGCAGGAGGGCAACGCTGCCCCACAGGAACTGGTGCTCAAAAAACAGGACTGCGCACCCAATCCCGGCGATAAGCGAAAGTACCGAGATCTCGTTTGGCGTAATCCTGCACTTCACAAAGAAACCTGCGACCGGCTCGAGATACCTGATAAACCGTGGCCGGAGTGCAGTAATATTCATAGCTCAAATCATAGGAATCAGAACCATTAATAGTTACGGTCGTTTGCCGGAGTGAAATAAGGAGAGAATACCTGTATCCATACCAGCGCCATATTCTTTATATTCCGCGCCCAATCTCACTAATACGAGTGGAATGGTTATGGCAGATACAATCATTCGTCCGCATGTGCTGATGATGTCTGAGATTACTGCGGATGGCAAGCTCACCCTGAAAAAAGGCGCTTCAAGCAAGATCTTGATGAAATACATGGCACATGAGACCGAGATCCTGCTCCATGAAACAAGAGCCGCATACGATGCGATCATGGTTGGCGCTAATACCATCCGTATCGACAACTCATTTTTAACCGTGCGGCTGGTGCCCGGAAAAAGTCCGATAAGGGTTATTCCGTGCAGTATGGCTGACCTGCCGCTTAATTCAAATGTGCTGGGTAATGATGCGCCGACCGTCATTGCCGTCTGCGAAGCAGCACCCAAAGAACGGGTTGACGCAATGCGGGCAACGGGCGTGAATGTTGTCGTTGCCGGTAAAGATCATGTTGAGCTGCCGCTTCTGTTACATATCCTTGCGGAAAAATTCAACGTGAAAAAACTGATGATTGAAGGAGGCCCGACCTTAAACTGGCATATGCTCCATGACAAGCTGGTCGATGAGATCCGGCTTATCCACCTGCCGTTTATTGTCGGGGGATCCGATACCCCGTCACTTGTTGGAGGCATGCATATCAATACCGAGGATGAGATGATCCGGCTGAACCTGAAAAAATTCTACCTGTGCGGCAGCAACCTTGTATCCGAATTTGATGTCTTGTATGCTCAGGGAAGCACGTCATGATAGTATTTCCTGAACCTCCGGTAAGTCCCGCACCCCACCACCAGAATGCAGGGCTGAAATGGTTCATCGTAATTGTCCTTGGTCTGATCCTTGTTACCGGGATCATTATTGTGGCATTTTACGTCAACCATACGGAAAATACCCAGGGTGTCACGGTCGTGCGGATGGAAGGTACACTGAAGACCGGAGATGTATCCGACGATGAATACGCGGGGAGCGAAGTTGTGGGTCATGACCTGCGGGCGGCAGCAGATGACCCCATGACTGAAGCAATCGTGTTACGGGTAGATAGTCCCGGAGGCACGCCGGCGGCCGCACGAGGAGATTATCCGCGATCTGGAATATGCCAAGACAAAAAAACCTGTTGTCGTTTCGATGGGGGACATGGCAACTTCTGCTGCATATTATGTCAGTGCTCATGCGGACAAAATCTATGCCGATCCGGATACGTTTACTGCCGGAGTCGGGGTCATATGGACGTTTTCAGATATCAGCCGCTGGATGAATGACGAAGGGTACAATGTATCTGTGATCAAATCCGGCAGCAAGAAAGATATGGGTTCAACCTCACGCCCGCTGACTGAAGATGAACGTGATTATGCCCAGAAAATTGTGAATGACAGTTTTGATACCTTCATCAATGATGTGACCACACAACGGGTGATCGCCCGGTCCGATATTGATGATGGCCGGGTCATTCGCGGTGCCGATGCCGTGAAGATCAATGTTGTTGACAAACTTGGTAACCTTAACGATGCGATTGACGGTGCAAAAGCACTTGCAAAAGCCCGGGGTTAATTCCCCGTTAAATCATCGTTAAGGGATCCGATTTCATAAATTCCCGGCAGACCGTTGTTGCATAGTGACCTGGCGGCAGCGTGAAGCAAAGCCGGACGCTTTGCTCATGTACTTCCGATACGATGTTTGTTTTCAGGGATATTGGACGCCATGCTCCGTCATATTTTGTTCTGACAAATTGTGATGCCAGCTCGAAATCCCGGGCGGTAATGCCCCGTTTTGTGAGAATGTCTGCGATTGCAGGATCGATCGGGTGTGCGTCGGAAACCTCTTTTCCCGGCATGAAAAGTGCAATCGTACACCGCCCGCGTCCGATATGCAGGGAAACTGCATGAATATTCTGGGCCGTCACGACATCCGTACGGCCGTTGGAAAAGATCAAATGGTCTCCGGGTACGGGATCGGTGAGGGTTTTTCCCTCTTCAAACCGCATGGAGAGGGCGCAGTTAAAGAGCCATGACTGGTAGGCCGACACAAACATCGAGAGAAGTTTTGGCGGCAGCTGCAGAAGCGCCCCGGAATAATCACCGGAATGCGTGTAGAGATGATGAAGCATGGCCCGTTCAAATGCCATATAAGGAGGGAGCTTACGCAACGCCTCTGCAGGATCGCCGGATTCAGCAAAAGCGGTCCTGACTACCTGAATATCCTCAGCCTCGTGAGGAAATGCCTCACCAACGTATACCTTTACCGCCTTTTCATAGTCCCGCAGAAGAATTAATTCGCCGATCCTGTGCGTCAGAGGTCGGACGACACCAAAACGCTGGAGCCCGAAATAGTTGGGAAGTGCCTGCGTGGCAGTTAGAGAGATATCGGTAACCCGTCTTTGCAGGTCCGCTTTTTCTGTTTCACGTATGGTGATATCAAACCGGTTCCCCTGCAAATCCCCCAATGACAATTGTTCATTTGCCTGCCCGATTACCTCAAGCGAGATATCTTTGAGGCGCACATCGGCTATGGCTTCCCTGGTAACATTATACAGCGAGATATATTGTGAGGTGACCGCGTTTTTGTCTTTGGTCCCTGCATATCCAATGCGTCGATGGCTGATGCCAAGCCGGCGTGACAACTCTTTTATCGCATGCTGGAGTTCCCAGTTTGTCTTGGTAAGACGGCAGATGAGATATGGACCGGATGTCGTGGTGTACTCTTTTTGCGGGATCTCTTCAACGATAAAATCTTCTGGCACAGAACGAAGTTTTCCTCCGATCCCATCAGTATCCGTTGCATAATACCGCATGCCAAGCTCGCGTTCGAGCGGGATACGTGCTCTCTTTCATAAAAGGGAAAGATTTCCGGTGATCTTGTCAAGGTCTTCAGATTTTGCCGGTCCAAGACCAAGCGCCGTAATGGTCCCGGGCGGGATTTCGGTCATTCCGGCGTCCTGGATAAGCGATGTGGAAATGCCGGCACGTTCAGCAATTACTTTGAGCTCAAAAAGTGTTCGCTCGTCGTTTGCTTTGAGTACAACTTTTTTCTGTCCTTCGGTTTGCCATGCTTTCCTTAGGGTTTTGTCCGCGTTTTCAAACGCACCAATGGATGCATGTGCTGCCTGTGCGCATCTCTTGCCGCAGCTCATCTTTACGTCGTTTCGGATGATGAGGCATTGTTTGTAGCGGAAATCGGGTTCTGTATTGTGGAGATTTTCATTTCTGGATATTTTCGACATCGCAAAATCTCTTTCTTTTGGGCGGAGATTAACCTTATCTGTAACCTAAAAAAAAGGTTGCTGTTACGAAAATACAATCGCAAAATTACCTGCATGATTAAGAGGTAATATATCGAGTCTGCATAGGAGTCATCAATTTCTGACACGAAACCTGATTAATTTATTCCGGTTGACTATAAGTGCCCGAACATCGGCCCGATATGTGCAAGGGGGGGCAATTCTCCCCTCACCGGATATTTTGCATTTTTTAGCATGGTTCATTACCGTAAACATAAAGTTTATATTACAAAATGTATAATTTCTTTACAGAGTTGTGTTAACACCACGCCATAGCAACAAAAAAATCTTGTTTCGGGCATATCCTGCAGGCTTCCTCAGGGAACACGTAAGAGGTGGTGACCGGTAATTCGGTTTTCCTGAAAAAGGCCATTGTGTGATGAACTGGGTCCCTTTGAGTTAAACCTGAGTATTCCCAATGATCCCGAGGTGATGCACCGGGTGAGAGATGAGTCATCAATATGGTCTTAACACACTAGACAAGACAAGAACAACAAGATGCAGCCAGTCCAGGACCGGGGATTGACCCTCCCCGCGTTCCCTTTCTTCTTTAGATCCATTCATACTTATTTTGACATTGTTCACGGGTAAAACAATGCAGACGTTCCCTTGGGACACGTATCATCTGTTGTCGTGAAAATAGTTGTGTAGTTCACGAATAGTAATCCCGATGAACCGTAAAATAAATAGTCTTTTTTATGTCAGATAAATCCAAACCAATTTAATAAAACCGGTCTCTGGTTCACCGGTCTTGGATACCTGCTTCATTTACCCATTGTCCTGTATCAAAGGATTAATGTGATGTTAAGGCATGAATCAACATGTCGACATCCATGAAACCTGAAGATCAGACTATTATCAATGTTAAAAATCTCGAACATTCCTATGGGGATTTCAAAGCAGTAGACGGGATCAGTTTTGCTGTAAAAAAAGGTGAGATATTCTCGTTTCTTGGCCCGAACGGTGCAGGGAAAAGTACCGCGATAAACGTGCTTATTACCCTCCTGTCGCTTCAGAAAGGCGAAGTGAGTATTGCCGGGTATGATGTAACACGCAATCCCCAGAACGTCCGTGAATCGATTGGCATCGTCTTTCAGGAGATTACCCTTGACCGGGATATGACCGTGTGGGAGATTCTTGAATTCCACGGGAAACTCTATTCAATGCCACGTGCCGATCGCAGGGCACGGATTGAAGAACTTCTGGCGCTTGTTGAACTGGAAGCAAAACGAAATACGCGGACCAAGCAATTAAGCGGGGGGATGAAACGCCGGCTTGAGATCGCCAGGGGACTGATGACCCGCCCGAAAGTTCTCTTTCTGGATGAACCGACTATCGGGCTTGATCCGCAGACACGGATGCGGATGTGGGAATATATCAAAGGTGTGAACAAAGAAGGGACCACCATCTTTCTTACCACGCATTACATGGATGAAGCAGATCTGCTTTCCGACCGGATCAGCATCATTGACCACGGAAAAATCATTATTTCAGGCACGTCATGGGAGCTCAAGAACACCCTTGGCCGGGATATGATTTATCTGGAAACTTCTGACAATGCAGCGGCGACAATTCTTCTCGACGAATTGCCCGTTGTAAAAACAATCAGCCAGAAATTAAAAGGAATTGTGGCCCTGATAACTGAGGACGGGACAAAAACGCTCCCTTTTATTATGGATACACTGCGAAATGCCGGAATCACAATCAGTACGGTTAATCTCAAAAAACCGTCCATGGATGATGTGTTTGTGCATTATACCGGAAAAGAGATCCGCGATGAGGCCGCAGGAAAGTCCCATAGTATTCCCCGGACTGCAAGGAGACGTTGAGCATGAATTATGGTTTTTTAAACATTTACTGGCGTGACATGATCCGGTTCTTCCGGTTCAGGACAATGCTCCTCTCTTCACTCCTGCAACCTGCACTCTGGCTTGCATTTTTTGGTATTGCGATGGCGAGCAGTTTTGATAAATTAATGTCCGGGATACCGGTACCTGCGGGTGTGCATGCAGTAGGATATCTAACCTTTATGGCAGCTGGGATCATTGCGATGACATCCTTATTTACCAGCCTGTTTGGAGGCATGATCATTCTTTTTGACAAGAACTGGGGACTGATGCGGGAGATTATGGCAAGTCCCATGCCACGGGATCATGTCATTATCGGCATTGGCCTTTCCGGGATGACAAAAGCATTTATCCAGGCGCTTATTATCATGGTTTTTGGCATCGTGATTGGTGCTGAGTTTTTTATTGGATATACACCACTACACATGATCCTTGCAGTCTTGGGAATCCTGGCATTTGTGGGGGTATTTTCACTTGGGTTCCTCTTTTTGTCAGCAGGTATTGCGGTGACGATGGAAACACCGGAAGGAATGCAGGGGATTATGACGCTCCTGACCATGCCAATCTTCTTTGCCAGCAATGCTCTTTACCCGGTTGATGCCTTTCCGGAGGTATTGAAAATCATCTCCCTGTATAACCCGATGACTCTCCTTATTGATGGCATCCGCTACTTTGCAATCGGCCCGGATTTTCTGGCATTAGGCAAGCACTATGTCTCTACTGGCAGTGATATCCTGCTCGCATTTTCAGGACTGCTTGTCTTTACTGCAATTATGTATGTGTTTGCCCGGTGGAGATTCATGAAAGCGGTTGTAACGTAATATTTCTTTTTAATTAACGGACGACGCCAAAGAACCTGATTATAGCGTACACAAGAAGCATAGCGACAGCGAGAACTATTGCCCGGAAATTTATCGTATCAACAAAGGTTTTCCGGAGATCCGGGATATTCATTGCCTGATAAACAGGGTATACCAGAAAGATCCCGAATGGTACAAAGGGAAGAAGCCAGAAATAGCCCGGCTGAACGACGGCAAAAAAGGCAATAATCACAAAAGCGGAAAGCATCAGCCCGATGGTCAGGAAAAATGACCACCGTTCGCCAATAAAAACAACCGTGTTGTTCCGGACATGCCGGTCTTTTTCATGATCCCGTATTTCATTACCCATTTCACCGATTGCCCCAAATATTCCCAGAAGCACGGTGAAAACGAGACCCGTCAGATCAAACGGGTGAGAGAGAACATACCCCATGAGGCCAAAGAGTGCAGGAAACAGGGCATGATATACCAGATCCAGTCCTGCAATATTTTTTGCTTCAATAACAAACGAGTACGTGAAAAATACAAACAGGACGGCAAGTTCTATTATAAAAAGTGATGATGGCAATAGCGCCATACAGACAAGAGATAATTGCAAGAAAAATTCCGCTGATAACCCAGGCAACCCGGCAGGAGAGCGTGCCATCTGCGAGAGGATTCCGGGTTTTTTCTGAACGTGCATCAAGTGCAACATCCGAAATGTCATTGATGACGAAACCGAATGCAGATGATGCTCCAATAAAGATCAGGAGTGCCGCCAGTGACCAGTCAAATGGTGCATTTGTCAGAAGTGCACCGAAAAGTCCGGCGAGCATAAAGAGAATGCCATATGCCTCGAACCGGATAAGCCTGCGCAACGGATGATACAGTATAATCTCCCCAGAAAGACGGATAAAATGTATACAGATATCGTGAGAAGAAGATTTATGCGTATTGTCGGATTTGGGAAAAAAAGCATTTTTGTAATTTTTGGTTAAAAGAAGATTGTAATTTTAAAAAAATGGTGCGGAATTACGGGAGTAGTAGCATCCCATTACTTTCGAGTACACAATTTTTCATATCCAAATTATCTTTTCCGGACGCCAAATTGCTGACGGTAATTCTATTTCAGGGATATGCCGAACATTTCAATACGTCTGCAAAAGAACGTAATGATACGCAACGGAGAAAATAATGGCAAACGTTCTTGTATCGCCGCTGAACTGGGGTCTTGGTCACGCAACCCGGGATATTCCTCTCATTCAGACACTCCAGGCACATCACCATGAGGTAACTCTTGCTGCCTGTGGGAATGCGCGCGCGGTACTGGAAAAAGAATTCCCAAACTGCCAAATGATCGATCTTCCTGATTACCCGGTACCCTATAGTGCTGGCCGGTTTTTCCTGCCGAAATTTGTTGCGTTTTTACCGCTTATGTTAAAAGCCATTGGCGAAGAGCGAAAAAATCTGCAAAAAATTCTCGCCCGGGACGATTATGACCTCATCATCAGTGACAACAGGCTTGGACTCTATTCTTCAGAAGTCCCCTCGGTTTTTATCACGCACCAGCTTCACTACCACCTGCCGATGATGTTCTGGCCTGTCGAACTCCTTGCGGTGCAGCTGAACGGTTATCTCCATTCAAAATTCAGCCATATTATTGTACCTGATAATCCCCCCGGATTGCGTTCTCTTGCAGGAAAACTGTCCTGCCCGGGAACAAAAGCAACCCGGTCCCGGGTATATTTTTCCGGTATCATGACCAGCACCCACAAGCAGGATGTGCCCAATGACCTCGACTATCTCGTGATGATATCCGGTCCTGAACCCCAGCGGACACGACTCGAAGAGATCCTGCTCCCCCAGATACCAGATCTCCCGGGTACCAGCGTTGTGCTGTTAGGCAGCCCCCAAAGAAGCCAGAAACAACATATTTCAGATAATTGTACGGTGATGGCATATGCGTCAACAGAGGAAAAAGAACGTCTCATGAACCGGGCGAAGTTTTTGATCTGCCGTTCAGGATACACTTCACTTATGGAAATCGCCGAACTGGAAAAACAACATGCCCTGTTTATTCCTACTCCCGGCCAGACTGAACAGGAATACCTGTCCCTGTACTATGAAAAAATGGGGTGGTTCCATTCAAAAAGTCAGTATTCGTTGAATCTGGCACAAGACATACAGATTGCGCAGGGCTTCACAGGTTTTCCTTCGGTACCAAAAACAAAAGAGAATGTTGAACTCCTCTATAACCAGGTTCTGGCGGACTACCTCTCATGACTACCCGATATCTCGTGTTCAAGAACGTTCACGCACCTGAAATGCACGGGGAGAAATAACTATGGACGAACTGATTATCATCGGGATAACTGGAATTACCGGGCTGGTTGTTGCAGCAATAGTCATGGTAACTATTATT
The DNA here is from genome assembly GCA_963768785.1 of uncultured Methanoregulaceae archaeon. GTDB lineage: Archaea > Halobacteriota > Methanomicrobia > Methanomicrobiales > Methanospirillaceae > Methanoregula. The sequence goes on along the minus strand of CAVYJD010000018.1, from coordinate 40,478 downwards.
GTAACCGTAATTCTGACAATTGTCCATGCAATAATTGATGGGGATTTCTGTTTACGTCTTTGAGATTATAACCGGAATTATTGTGATTGCTCTTTTGTATTTTGGCATTGGATGGTGGCTCCAAAAATCAGACCGAATTTAAAATAAAAAAATTTAACAGAATTCTGCGATCTCCCTATCAAATTCCTGTGGGACGGGCATGTTTCGAATTAAATTCATACCGGGCCAATGAAAATTTTATGTAATGTTCCTCTGCTTTCGTGCCTTCCTTTAAGCATAGCGGACAAGACTGATTTAGAATCTTTTAGTATCGAATAATTGATCTATTTAATGAAGCATTTCGGAAAAACGTCAGGAAAAAATATCATTTATGGTGCCGGTACAGTCACCGGTATGTGTTCTCCAAATGAATATACAATGCCATGATTGATTTTCATCAGGGTGACGGATTTTACTGGTATAGGTGAATTGTTCCGGTAGGATAATGTACCGGTAATACCATCGTATCCATCAATCGCGTACAAACTGTCCTGCAGAGTTTCTGAAGATGCAGATTTATTTATTGCAGAAGCAAGGATATTCACGGTATCATACCCAAGTCCGGAGAATGCAGTAGGTTTCTGTCCAAATGCCTGCTCATACCGGCTGATAAATGCCTTCATGGCAGGATCTGATGATGAATTGCTGATATCAGCATGGGTGGTGTAATACACATCCCCGTCATCTGCAGCGATCGTTGTTGCACACTCGGGTGTATCAAAGGAATCCCCGCCCATAATAGGCACGGTAATGCCGGCTTTTCTGATATCATGGGTAAGTGGTCCGCAGTCATCAGGACTACATGAAATGTATATGATATCAGGTATTTGAGTAAGTGCCTTGATGGCCTGAACCGACGCTTCATATCCCCCAGAACCCCCGGTATAGGAAATATTGCCAACAATAATGCCCCCGGACCCGGCAAATCTCTCAGTAAAATAATGTGAAAGCAACCGGGTATACTGCATTGAATCGTCAGAAATCAGATATGCCGTGCGAGCATTCAGGTCATTTCTGGCATATTCCGCTCCAACGGCAGCCTGAGTGTTATCCCCAAAACAGGCAAGGAACAGGTAATGGGGGACTTCTTTTGAGAGAAGCGGGGATGTGGCACCCGATGTGATAAAGACCATACCGGCTGCGGCAGCCTGTTGTGCGGCAGGTACAACCATATCGGAATCACTCATGCCAATGATGGCAATTACGTGATCTTGTTGGATCAGTTTTGTCGTCATTTCAGAAATACGGGTGGTGTTTGTTTCCCCATCATAGAGGATGAGTCTGATTGGTTTACCGTTAATCCCGCCGCGTTCGTTAATTTCCTGTACTGCAAGTTCCGCCCCATTGGCTGAGGGGATATCAAGTGCGGATTGCGTGCCGTTCAGATTATAGATCGCACCAATCGAGATTACTGAACTGATTTTTGTAGTAGGTGGATTTGTGGGAGTCGTCAGAAGAACTGCAGCAATAAAAAGTATGGCAAGAACCACAGATCCGGAAAGGATGATGAATGGCCGTGCATCGGAAGGTGGGGTTTTCATAATTTTTCCTCGGATATTCAGGTACGGGATCCTTCCAGAGGAAAGAGGCCGAAGGCTGATGAATCTGATATTTGTTCTACGGAAAAGACCATAAGTATACTGGATTTCTCCTCTGAATATATCAGGAGTGAAGGAAATCAGGCTCTGTATTATTATAAAATCACGAAGATCTAAAGATTTTTTTAAACGCATTCGACGGATGATAATTCATAGTAATTCTGGGGTGATTTAAAAAAAAACGTATACATTCCGGAGACAATTTCTCATTTTAGGCAACTTCTTTTTTTGACACCGCAGTTCTTTTCACGAAAACCAATAGGGAAAAATGATTTTTACGGCTCTGGAGAAATCCTTAAATTAAATTGCCATAACGCTCTTCGAGGGCTATGGCAATCCTTGCCTTCGTCTTCAGGGAGCGTAAAATTCATTGATCTGTGAAAAATTTTGGATGATTTATGTAAAAAATAAATGCTGAAATAACACTTTACCCTTAAAAAAAATCACCGAACCACATAACCCCGGGAACAGGCAAGAGCAATAACATCACTTATCTGCTCTTCCTGTCGTGGTGTCAACTGCCCGCCTCGCTGGATAAGCCTGCCAATCCTGACGATACGCAGTTTTTCTTCATGGGACAGTTCCGGGGTTGCGTGTGCCCATCTTACCAGTTCAAACCAGTGTCCCCGGTTGAACTGCAATCTTCCCTGCGGCATCCTGACGTTATATTCTCCGGGAGTCCCGATACCTGAGCTTGTCTCATCTCCGGTATTTTCATCGTACGGGACCTGATCCGGAACGTTTTCGTGTTCAGTAATTTCCGGTTCTTCAGCCGGACTTTCTACCTTTTCCGGTGCAGGGAAATCATGGTCATTATCAGTTTCTTTTTTGGGGATCTCAAGTGCTGCAGGACTGTCCGGGTTGAGCACTAACCTTATCATCTTCTGAAGAAACCATCGTATCAGCAGGTGAAGTATCAACTCCTACAGAGTCCTCAACACGAAATTCCGGTGTTGCATCAGGCAGATCTCCGACATCCATTTCATCATGTGTTTCAAAGAGATCTTCGACATCCTGTGAAAATGGCACAGGTTCCTGATCGGGAACCGGGGGATGAACCGGTACTGAGGATACGGGTTCTTGTTGCTGCACCCATGGTTTGTAGTGTGGCAAGCGATTGCGGAACGGTTTCTATGACTTGGGGAAGTGTCGGTTCTTTTACAGAAAGTGGCCTGACTTTCAGCAGGAGTGGCAGAGGGGAGTATGATAGGTTCTGTTTGCATGGCGATAATTTTCAAGTGCCTTCCGGGCAACAGCCAACTCTTCCAATGCGGCATACCGCTTCTCTTTCTCTTCTTTAAGAGATGCCTGCATTGACTCGCACGTATCAGAAAGAGTCTGAAGCGCACGTTCTTTTTCTTCACGTTCAAAGATGGCTTCCTTTAATTGCTCCTCAAGCGATCGCTGGCGGTCCAGCATTGTTTCCATCTCACTTTTAAGTTTCTGAATATTGGCAGTACCGCTCGAGATCTGCCGAGCATTTTCTGCAGTAACCACCTGCATATTCTCTTCAACCCGGCTCTTCTCAAGAGCGATCTCTTTGAGATTTTCCTCAAGAACCCGCCGCTGTCTCCGCTCATTTTCAAGGTCAACCCGAACCTGTTCCATTTCGAATGATATAGACCGTGCCAGTTTCTCGGACTGCGCTTTTCCACCAACCGCAACCGCGAGTTCATCTTCGAGGACTTTTCGGGTATTTTTCAGGGCATCACGTTCCTGACAGGCGAGTGCAAGTTCCGTCTGATGAACCCGCAATTTCTCCATCAGATCCGAACATTCCTTTTCCATTGCCTGCACCGTTGCATTTTGTGCAGTTCCCGATTCCTTGTGGCTCTTCTCTGCGATCAGTCGCAACTGTTTTTCTTCTTCCAGTGCAGTGCCGGCAATTTCGAGTCGCCGGATTAACGTGCGCATGTTCGATTCAAGCAGTTCCTTTTGCTTCTTTTGCTTTTTTTATCTCTTCTGCCAGGGATTCATTTTTTTGTCGTTCTGCACCAAGCGACGTTGTTGTCACATCGAATTTCTCCTGCAGAGCATTGCGCTGCTCGACAAGACTTGATTTCTCAGCACCCAGAGTTGCTTCCCGCTGCATTTTTTCCTGCAGAAGCGTTTCGATCCATTGTTCCGATGCAGTTCTTCGTTCTTTTTCTGCACTCAGGTCCGCATTCAGCTGGCCCTGCTCGATTTCCTGCTGTTTTAATTGTGTCACGGCCGCTTCGAGTCTCTGTTGCAAGTTGGCTTCAGACCGGGTTTTCTCCGCAATAATTGCCTGCGCTTTCTGGTCGGCACCCTGCGACTCATTTTTAACTGTTTCAAGAGCGAGTTTCAGATTTTCTATGTCAATGGAATAATCACTGATTGTTTTTTCAATCTGTGCCTTTTCCTGGGTGAGCACAGCAATATCAGATTCGAGTGATTTCCGGAGTTCTGATTCATTCGAGAGTGTATCCTTTGTCGCAGCATGTTCACCGGCAAAAGTGTCCCGTTCAAGGGCAAAGGCCTGAATCTTTTCGTTCAGTTCCTGTTCAATAAGGTTTTTATCGGCAGTGACAGACTGGATCTTTTCCTCGGCATTTGACAGCAGGTTTGATTTTTGCTCAAGATCTCCGGAAACGTGAAGCAGTTCGGCAATTTTTTCCGAGATGATTGTCTCCTGTTCTTGGATCTGCATACGGAGAGTTGTTTCCAGTTCCTCTTTTTTCCTGATAACGGCTTCCCGTTCATTTAGTGCCTGTACCTTCTCTTTTATTACCACATTGAGACGCTCAATCTCACCAGAAAGGTCCTGGGTCCGTTTTGTTATGCGCTGTTCAAGAGTTGATGTGAGCTCTGCCAGGCTTGCAGTTATCCGCGCACTGTCCGCAGCCTGCTGAACCGCAATCTCAAACGCAGAAAGGAGCAATTCAAGAAGTTTACGGCGATCTGCAGAGATAATATATTCGTTTTCATCATACCGGATTTTGAACTGCGTTTTAATTTTATCCGGATCGGGTTTTTCGGGAGGTGTTGAAATCGTACTATCGACTATTGACAGAAGGTAGGGGATGTTATAGGGGCGAACGATAAAATTGTCTGCGTTGCAGTCAAGAACTTTCAGGAGATCTCCCAATCCGGAAATACCGGTAATGAGAAGAACCGGGACCATCCAGAGATCCCAGTCATTTTTTACTTCCCTGCAGAATTCATAGCCATTTATTTCCGGGCTGGATGTGTCACAGATGAGGAGATTGGGTTTGCCATCGCGCAGGCTTTGTAAAAGGTGCGTGCTTTCGGTGAAAAGTGTTACCCGGTATCCCTGTGGTGCAAGTCTGCTCACCCAGTGCTTCGGCATCCTGGGAGTTCCCACATAGTACATAGATATCGATGGCATGCTCTGGACCATCAATGTCTTCTTCTATGTCTGATGGATCGGTATTCATCACCATTTCTCTCTAACAGAATTAAATCCTCTATATAATATATGTGTATTTATACGATCTTAACCGACGCACTATTTTTCCCTCATCGGATTACGAAGTCTGGGGACGTGAAAATCAGATAGCACCCACCCGTTTTACGTCACTGATACGCATCAGGTTAGTTTCGGTTCAGAAAAGAATCATTGATTTTTTTAAATGCCGAAAAATTCAATATCAGTTTTGGTTAATTTCCTGATACGTGCATGCGGATAGAGAACTTTTAAAAAATTACTTTGTTTTTTTCTCTTTTGCTGTTTGTTTCAGCCATGCGTGTACCCGCTTGCGGGCTTCCTGCATTTCAGACTGCATAACAATTCTGCCATTATCAATAAACCGTACAAGGAGAGGGACAGCGCCTGCCGGAGGAACGGCTTTGACGGGCAGCGTCCGGTGATCATCGCAGATGAGCCGGTACACCTGCTTGATACCGCTTCGCTTCCCGCGTTTTGCCTTGGGCTCACCCTCAATCTCCACAATATCCATGGCAAAGTCTATCACCGGAGCATTTGCGATAGCACCGCCAACACCAAATGCATCCACAGATGTCCGGTACGCGATAACATCTTCTTTGGTCACACCTCCGGACAAGAAGATCTTTACCTTTGAGTACCCGTGTGCATCCAGTTCCCAGCGCACTTCATCAATAATTGCCTGCATGTTCCCGCGCCGCGAACGCGGGGTGTCAAGCCGGACTGCAGTTGCGCCGCACGCCGCAGCACGAAGGGACTCCGCTTTCTCATCACAATAGGTATCGCACAGCATGATGCGGGGTACGTCTTTTGGCGTGCGACGGTCAAAGGATTGCCATGCATCTTCGGGCTTTTCAAAACACATCACCATTGCATGTGGCATCGTCCCGACTAATGGCAAACCTTTGGGGGCACACGTGTTGGAAACGCCATCTGCCCCGCCGATCCACGCGGCGCGCTCAATCATCGTTGCGATTGCCGGATGCTGGCGACGGGAACCAAACGAATATACCGGCGGCCGTGGGCTTCCTGCATGATATGCGCTGTTGCAGATGCAATACCGGATGCATGGCAGAGAAAACCAAGGATTGCTGTCTCGTACCGGCAGAAATCCCGGTATTTTCCCGATATGCGGAGGACCGGTTCATTCGGGTAAAAAACCGTGCCTTCCGCCATGGCATCAACCGTCACGGGTAAATCTTTCAAAAGAGTGAGCACATCTGCAAGACCACAGAATACAGCCCATGAATCCGGTAACGCGGTTGCAGTCACTTCCATGGAAACCTGTGGATTGATCTTTTCAGCTTTGAGAATCTCTTCAGTGCGGACAAAATAGATGTCCGTGCATTCACCATTTTTTATGGATGTATCGCTGACGGTATCAAAAATGCCCATAGCATGATATGTGCGCCCGGTATTTTTACGGTTACCGAATCTCCGTTTTATGTGAGGTAGCTATTAGTGGAGGTGCGCACAACCTTTTCGTGAGCTATGATGATCATGCCTCCAAAATCCCCCTATAGAACCATTTTCAGAAAAGCGCCGGGGCGTGATTGCTGATATGTTGGGCATCATTGGTGGGACAAGCCTGTTGTTTGCCACGCTCCCGTCGCTTGAAAAACAGACCGTGCACACACCGTTTGGCCCGACAGAACTGCTCTGCGGGGATGTGGTTCTCCTCATGCGACACCAGCACCAGAAACCCCCGCACCGGATAAATTACCGTGCTAACCTTGCAGCTCTGGCGCTTGCCGGTGTCGATCGGATTGTGGCATTTGGTTCATCCGGTTCGCTCAAAACCGAGATTACTCCCGGATCATTGCTGATTCCCACCGATTATATCAGCGTGACAGACGTGCCGTCCATCCATGACCATGCCATGGAGCATGTGCGTCCTGAATTATCTCCTGAACTGGCGCGTCAGGTCAGCAGCATTGTGCCATCTGCACGTTATGGGGGCATATATGTCCAGACCAAAGGTCCGCGGATTGAGACCGTAGCGGAAGTGGCTGCGCTTGCAAAGGTTGCTGATGTTGTGGGAATGACCTTAGCATCAGAGGCAACTCTTGCATGCGAACTGGGCATGGACTTTTCCGCGCTCTGTACGGTAGATAACTATGCAAACGGACTGGGCGGGGAGTTGCTCTCGTACGAGCATATCCTTTCCACGTCAAGGACTCACCGACACCGAACAGAAGATATTGTAAGTACCATTATCAAAAACATGAGTTAGGAAGGCGAAAAACACATGGATACTATTTTTGAGGGAAATTCCTCGCTTCTCATCACCAATGTGAACGTTGACGGCAGGATAGTCGATATTTTTGTTGATGACCAGGGAACGATTGGAGATGTTGGTGATCGGATCCGTTCCCTGCATAAAGGGGAAGCCGATTTTATTATCGATGGCGACCATGCGATTGCCCTCCCGGGACTGGTCAATACCCACACGCATGCGGCGATGACGCTGTTGCGCGGGTATGCAGATGATATGATCCTGCAGGACTGGCTTAGCCAGAAGATCTGGCCTCTTGAGGCGCACCTGAACGGCGACGACGTGTACTGGGGGACAAAACTTGCCTGCCTTGAGATGATACGGACGGGTACAACGGCATTCAATGATATGTACTTCTTCATGAATGATGCCGCCCGGGCGGTTGCTGAATCAGGAATCCGGGCACAACTTTCGTATGGATTTATCGATCTCGGCAACCCGGAAAAACGCGAGACCGAATGCAGGGCAACCGAGAACCTTGCTACCCATATCCATTCGCTTGACAATCCCCGGATTAAAGCTGCCGTTGGCCCTCATGCCCCTTACACGGTTTCCCCGGACGGGATGCGGTGGTGTGCGGATTTTGCACGGGAACACAAGATTGGCATTCATATTCACCTTTCAGAAACAGAAAAAGAGGTTCAGGACTGTATCGCACAGTACGGCAAACGCCCGACCACACTGCTGGATGACTGCGGGCTCCTCACACCCAAAACAGTTGTGGCGCACGGGTGCTGGCTTGATGATGCTGAATGTACCCTGCTTGGAAAACGTGGGGTGAATGTATCCCACAACCCGACGAGCAACATGAAACTTGCAACGCACCGGGCACTCCCTTATCAACTCCTGAAAGACGCGGGTGCAAATGTCTGTCTTGGCACGGACGGCTGTGCCTCCAATAACAATCTCGATATGTTTGAAGAGGCAAAAACCGCCGCTCTTCTCCAGAAATTTTTCTGGAATGATCCGACAATACTTCCGGCGCCGGGCGCACTTGCAATGGCGACGACTGCCGGGGCAAAGGCACTGGGATTAGGCACCGGCGAACTTCGTGCCGGTGCACCGGCCGATTTAGTGCTGGTTTCGACCCGGATTCCCTGTAACACCCCCCTGCACAATGCCATCTCAAATCTCATCTATTCCTGTAATGGTGCATCGGTTGAAACGACCATATGTAATGGACGTGTTTTGATGCTGAACCACGAAATCCCCGGAGAAGAGATAATTCTTACCGGCGCTGCAGCTGCTGCGCAGTCACTGGTCAGACGGGCACAGCCGGGTTGATAATTTTTTTTATCTTCAGGAGATTTTCACTTATTTTTCCACAAAAAACGACAACCTCTATACGTTTTTGCGATCAACGGATGAATATGGAACATTGTGATAAACATCCCCATGCAGAGGGCCCGAAAACATGCAGGATCTGCTCATCTGAATATTGCCATGAATGTCACCCGTCACGACTTGGGATCTGTGAGAAATGCGGTTATAAAATCCTCATTTTATTGTTTATTGTTATGATAGCCATATCCTATGTTGCATGGTTCGGCGTCTTTTAATTTTTTTAATGAAAGACAAATTATTATAAAAAAGAGCACTGCACGAGCACCTGATTACGATGATTATCCCGCTTTTTGGGAACGGATATGCCAGACACAAAAAAATTATGGTGAGGTACTAAATGGAAGAGAAAACACCTGCAAAAACCAACAATAATCAGGTTCCTCAAATCTGCCATACACCCCCAACATTGGTAACTGAAACAGAAAAACGCCTTATCCTTATCATTGCCATTCTCGCCGGTTTTCTTACGCCGTTTGACGGCTCTGCGGTCAATATCGCCCTCCCAACAATTGGTTCGACATTTCATATGGATGCAGTTGCACTTTCCTGGGTGGCTACCGCATACCTTCTTGCATCCGCACTTTTTCTTGTCCCCTTTGGAAAAATTGCTGACATTTATGGCCGGAAAAAAGTATTCCTTTACGGTCTGGCGATATTTACTGCCGCTTCGTTCGTGATGACATTTGTCGGTTCCTCCGATCAGCTTATCATGGTACGTGTTATCCAGGGGCTCGGCAGTTCGATGATATTTGGGACGGCTGTCGCAATCCTCACATCGGTGTATCCCCCGGGCGAGCGGGGAAAAGCATTGGGAATTTATATCACCTCGGTCTACCTTGGGCTGTCGCTTGGCCCGTTTTTGGGCGGTATTCTCACGGACACTTTTGGCTGGAGAAGTATATTTTATGTAAATGTACCTATTGGCATCACGGTAATCCTGCTCATCTGCTGGAAACTCAAGGGTGAATGGGCAGAATGCCATGGCGAACGCTTCGATCTCACCGGTTCATTGATCTGGGGCGTCAGCCTTATTGCTATCATGTTGGGGTTCTCTATTCTGCCCAGCGGCACCGGGATCGTTCTTGTCCTCGCAGGCACCATCTGTGCCATAGCGTTTGTCTGGTATGAAAAACACCAGGAATTCCCCGTGTTGAATATGAACCTTTTTTCAAAAAGCAGGGTTTTCGCGTTCTCGAATATCGCAGCGCTGATTAATTACAGCGCAACATATGCCATTGCATTTTTGTTGAGCCTTGATCTCCAGTACACCAAAGGGTTTTCACCGGAATCTGCCGGCTTTATTATTGTCGCCGCCCCGTTTATCCAGATGCTGGCATCTCCTTTTGCCGGCAGGCTTTCTGATCGCTATGATTCACAGATCATCTCTTCTGTCGGCATGGGATTAACCACAGTCGGGCTCTTCATGCTGATATTTTTAACGCAAACCACCCCGCTCTGGTATATTATTATCGCACTGGTTGTTGTCGGACTGGGATTTGGTCTCTTTTCGTCTCCCAACACCAACGCGATCATGAGCGCGGTAGAAAAGAGATATTACGGCGTTGCCTCCGGTATAGTTGGAACGATGCGGCTGCTGGGGCAGATGCTCTCAATGGGGATCGCCATGATGATTTTCTCTATTGTAATCGGGAGAGTCGAGATCACACCGGAATATTACCCCCAGTTTGTTGCAAGCCTCCAGTATGCATTCATCCTCTTCACCATCCTTTGTGTGGCAGGAATTTTTGCTTCACTTGCACGAGGCAAAAACGAGCGCCCTGCTTCATAATATATTCATAATTTTTTTTAAACTACGCTTAATTCGGAAATGAAAACACTGATCTCACCGGATCGGATCTACGATTCATCTTGTTACACAAATTAATGCGAATGCAAAATTATTATCGAAAAAAAAAATTCAGCGATTTCAGACATCTCTGAAGAGGACCTGACAATCAATCCAATGAAAAAGGGGAGGGCGGGTTTTATCTAAGCCGTTACAATCTTTTCGGCTTCTTCCAGACCCAGCTCCTTTATGGACTCTTCGCGCATCTTGAACTTCTGAATTTTTCCCGATACGCTCATGGGGAAATCGGAAACGAACCGGACATACCGGGGGATTTTAAAATGGGCGATTTTGCCTTTGCAAAATTCTTTTACTTCAGCTTCGGTAAGCGTCTGGCCGTCCTTCACTTTAATCCAGACACATAATTCTTCCCCGTACTTGATATCGGGCACGCCAACCATGTAGGCATCTGCAATTTTTTCATGGTGGTGCAGGAACTCCTCAATCTCTCTCGGGTAAATATTTTCACCGCCACGGATGACCATGTCCTTAAGGCGCCCGACAATCTTGAAATATCCCTCCTCATCCATCGTCGCCAAATCCCCGGTATGGTTCCAGTGATTGTTATCGAGCGTTGCATGGGTTGCAGACGGGTTATTGTAATAGCATTTCATAACGCAGTAGCCACGGGCACAGATCTCTCCGATCTCACCCACGGGCACAATCTTATGGGTTTTTGAATCGACGATTTTGAGCTCGGTGTGCGGGAACGCCCGGCCGATGGTAGTAACCCGCCGATCAAGGGGATCTTTTGTCGTGGTCATGGTCACACCGGGACTTGTTTCAGTCTGACCATAGACAATCACAATCTCGCTCATGTTCATCTTCTGGTTCACCTGTTTCATCACTTCCACCGGACACGGGGAACCTGCCATGATGCCCGTCCGCAGGGACCTGAGATTGTATTTTGAGAAATTCGGGTGCTCGAGTTCTGCAATGAACATGGTCGGCACACCATGCAGGGCGGTACACCGCTCGTTCTGGACTGTTTTTAAGACTTCTTCGGCATCAAATGACGGGGATGGGAGTACCATGGTCGATCCGTGACTGACACAGGCAAGATTGGAAAGCACCATGCCAAAACAATGATAGAATGGTACCGGAATACACAGCCGGTCATTTTCCGTAAATCCCATCCCTGCTCCGATAATATACCCGTTGTTGAGGACACCGTGATGGGTAAGGACCACTCCTTTTGGAAAACCTGTTGTCCCGCTGGTGTACTGGATATTGATCGCATCGTCAAAGGAGAGTATTTCGCCGCGTTCAATCAATTCATCCTGTGAGACCTCTTCAGATTTTTTTAAGAAATCTTCCCACGAAAACATTCCATTGTAGGGGATATCTCCAATAAATACCGCATTTTTCAGGAAGGGGAATTTCTCGCTCGAGATTTTACCCGGTTTTGCTTCGTAGGCTTCCGGACAAGCCTCGTAGAACATGCCGACATAATCCGAAGTCTTGAACCGCCCCTGCAGGATGAGCGTCTGGATCTCTGCCTGCTTCAGTACATACTCCAGCTCGTACGTGCGGTACGCCGGGTTGATATTGACCATGATTGCCCCAATCTTTGCCGTGGCAAACTGAACGGCGATCCATTCTGCATGGTTCATTGCCCATATTGCTACCCGGTCTCCTTTTTCCACGCCAAGACCCATCAGTGCCCGGGCAATCTCATTTACTTTTTCGTTAAATTCCCGGTATGTCCAGCGAATATTCTGGTGAACAGAAACCACCGCTTCGGTTTCCGGATATTTTGCGGCAATATTGTCCACCATTTCCCCGATTGTCATTCCCAGCAGAGGAAATTCTGCCGTCCCGCACGTATAACTACCCTCGACCATTACTAAAATATGGGGTGATGACAGGATATATGATTAGTGATTTTTTGCTCTGGAGAAATCTTCAAATTGAATTGCAATTACGCTCTCACCGGCTCCGGCAATCCATGTCTTTGCCCCCAGCCGCTGTGATACCACTCGGTTGTGATAGTAGGGTATTCCCTGTTCTGGCTTCAATTACAAAATTTGATTACATATCACTCAAAAGAGGATTATAAGGGAAATACCCGTGTGCCGGGAACCGGCAGACGGCTAACAGGTAATTTTTGTGGAGATTAGAATGGATATTTCAACCGACATTCAGCAGGGCATTCATATCATTACGGTATCAGGAAAGATCGATGCAGGTTCGGTCGCGCTCCTGGATAATGAAGTGAAACGCGTAATCGCAGTGCATGCACAAAAAATCCTTTTTGATTTTTCCCAGGCAACCTATATCAACAGCAGCGGGTTACGTGTTGTTCTTGCAACTGCAAAAATCCAGAAAAATTCCGGGGGCACTTTTGCTCTTTGCGGGGTGACTGAAGAAATTAATAAAATATTTTCCCTCGCCGGTTTCACCGCCATTTTGATGCTGTATCCTACAAAAACGGATGCGATTGCACGGATGGCATCAAAAGCAGATACCTGATTGAACTCATCGCTGATTTTCGGGTATTGCGAAAATAATCCGCTTTTTAATCTTCCGAATAAAAAATGCATTTTCATTTTTGATACTAATAAATCAGATCCCACAACACAAATGAAAGGTCTTTTTTTAGAAAGAGCGCTCACAAAAAAGAGAGCACATAATGGAACATGTTTCGGGAACAGCCGCAGGCACCAATGAAGACACAACGTCTCCTGCGGCAAAGGAGCGGCTGGTTTTTACAAGCCTTGTCGTAGACACTGTTCTCTGGCTTCCGGACATAGCAGCGGCACTGCTTGCCGGCTCTATCGTCATGTATGCCGATGTGCTGAAATGTGCCAATGAGATTCTTGCCACATTCTTTGCGTGGATCACCCTTCGAAAAATTACCCGTGGGGGTGCCGGGACATATGATTATGGCATGGGTAAATTTGAAACCGTAACTTCCATCATAACCGGCGGCGTGATGTTTGTCTCGCTCGTATTTGTGTTTTATTCCGCCGTTCACCGCATTGAATTTCCTGAACCTATCCGGTCCTATGGGGCAATCTTTGGTATCGTCCTCATGTTTATTGGCGTGTGTGCCAACTCATGGCTCTGGCGCAAGAACTACCTGTTGGCACAAAAGGATCCGTCACCGATTATGAATTCCCAGTGGCGGTTGTTCCGGACAAAAGCACTCTCTGATTTTTCTGTCTTTTTTTCACTTATCCTGTCTGTCGGACTTTCCGGGTATGCATGGTCTGTCTATATCGATCCCCTTGCATCGTTTATCATAGCGGGATTCCTCTTTTTTCCGGGTACCGGGTAATCGCAAGTTCATTGCCGGATCTTCTGGATAAAACTCTTGATGAGGAACTCCAGATTGTTATCGTCCGTGAACTCGCAGCATTCTTCGATGAGTACCATGCGCTGCATGGAGTCCGTTCACGACGTTCAGGCAGCAATGTATATATCGAAATTCTCCTTGAGTTTGAAGGAGGTAAACAGATGCACGAAGTGCAGAAGACGATTGACCGTATAAAAATCTCACTCGAACAAAAGATTCCCAAAAGTTCGGTCAGTATTGTCCCGACAAGTACTCCCGCAGGCACATTACCGGATTAAAGTGCCGTCAAGTGCCTTTGCGTTTTTCTCATATTTCTTTTTGAGATTTTTCGCGTAAAATTTTTTAAAAATATCCTTTAGGCAATCCTGAAGCATCATTTTGTCTATGTATGATATTTACTGAAGATTTCGGCGGATCAAATCTACCCGGATTTGACGAAAAAAGGAAAACCATTAAATTTCGTCAACGCGATTGTGTATAGTCAGCTGTAGGCGTGAAGGTTGCCTAACGTGACCAGAGGGGTTGTGGCCTAGCCCGGAATGGCGACGGGCTCCAGCGGTCTTTGCGTTCTTACGTGCTCGCAGATGATGAACAATGGGTCTACTGACTTAAATTGGATGATGACCCGTTGGAGCACTGATGCATGTCGGAGAGACCCGTCGATCGTGAGTTCAAATCTCACCAACCCCACATTTCTCTTTCATCGTAATCTCGATCAGGATTTAGTATTCCCGATTGATTGTTTACCTGCGATCGGTTCTTTTATCTCCATTGTTGTGCGTAATTTCCTGATGGAATTTTTAAGTATCGACAGGCATATCTGAGAGAATTTTTCGTTCCTGTGTGGCAGATTTTCGCCAAAGAGATCATGAATCTCATAATCTTCTGACGTGTCGTCTGACACTGTCATCGTCCTGTCCGCTTTACAAAGTGCAAATGGTGTCCCTCAATATATGCAATGGATCACCAGCATTAAAACCGGAACAGTACTTTTTTAAGATATTTGGCTTATGGAGGTTCAGTGTTTGATAAATTTATCATCATCGAGTGTCCTATATAATTACGAGATTGGAGAATTTCATGTATTTAGTTGGAGAAGCACTTATTGGCGATGGCGCCGAACTGGCGCATATCGACCTGCTGATGGGCGATAAGGAAGGCCCTGTCGGCGCAGCATTTGCAAACGCAATCTCACAGCTCTCGGAAGGGCATACGCCTCTCCTTGCTGTGGTCCGCCCGAACCTGTTAACCAAGCCCGTGACCCTTGTTATCCCAAAAGTCACGTTAAAAGACATGACACATGTCAACGAAATGTTTGGCCCGGTGCAGGCTGCTGTTGCAAAAGCAGTTGCAGATTGTGTTGAGGAAGGAACGTTTGCCGGTACTGATATCGAGAAAATCGTCATACTGGTATCTGCATTTGTCCACCCGGATGCAGTGGACTATAACAAGATTTACCGGTTCAATTACGGGGCGACCAAACTTTCCATCAACCGTGCATTAGATAAATTCCCGGACGAAAAGACCCTGATTTACGAGAAAGATCGCGCTGCCCATGGTATTATGGGATTCAAGGTTCAGCGCCTCTGGGATCCACCCTACTTACAAGTGGCTATGGATCTCGTTGATATGGGCAAGGTTGCACAGGTGTTAAAAGAACTCCCCGATAATGACCACCTGGTTATTGAAGCAGGAACCCCGCTTATCAAGAAATTCGGCCTGTCCGTCATTTCTGAAATCCGTAAACTGCGTCCGAGTGCATTCATCATTGCAGATATGAAGATCCTTGACACCGGAAATCTTGAAGCACGTATGGCTGCAGATGCATCTGCCGATGCGGTGGTAGTTTCCGGGCTCGCACCGACTTCCACAATAGAAAAAGCGATCAGCGAAGCCCGCAAGGTTGGCATTTATTCAATCGTGGACATGCTCAATGTCCAGAGCCCGGCAAAACTGATTGAAAAACTTAAAGTCAAGCCGGACATTGTAGAACTCCACCGTGCAATTGACACTGAAGAGACAGCTCATGCATGGGGAGACATTCCTGCAATTAAGAAAGCAGCCGGTGGCAAACTTCTGGTTGCAACCGCCGGGGGTGTCCGGGTGAATGTCGTTAAGGATGCACTTAAGGCAGGAGCCGATATCCTTGTCGTTGGCCGGGCAATAACGGCAAGCAAGGATATCCGTCATGCAGCTGATGAGTTCCTTGAGCAGCTTGACCGGGAAGAGATTGACCAGTTCAGGGTCATGACTGACTTTTAACTATACCATAATTTTTTTGAGGGGGCAATCATACCCTGGACTTTTATTTTACGATGGTTGTCTTAAATAAAAGCAAATATTCTTTTAACAAACAGAAAAAAATCGCAAATATTTCTGTGGTCACGACTGTGGACAGATTAGTAAATTAAACCATTACTTGAAGAATGGCAAAAAGTATCAGGGATATATCATTCAGATGATTTCCTGTTATTGCCCAACCCACTTGGATCTTAAAAAAAGCAACGGCCTTGTGATACCAAATATGCTGTCAGTGATGTAGTACGCATATCAGGAAACACAGGTTTATGCACCGTAGAAAGGTCGTATTTTTTTTAGCTGCGTAAAAAGTATAAAGACTATATTTATCACGCATCGTTACCATTGTTGATTACAGACATATCGGTAGAGGACGTGTGTATTGGGGTTTTTTAGTGATGCAATTACTATCCCAGAATAAACAGAGAATCATTGATATCTGCATCATCGTAAGCATCCTTGCTGCGATTAGCATCACCTATTTCAGTCTCACAGTGGGGATATATGACGTATTTCCCTATTTTTTTCTGATCCCGATCATTCTGATCGCATTTTCCCGGCCCAGACTTAGTATCTATGGAACCGTTCTTGTCGGGTGGCTCTACCTTATACTTGTGTTTACCATCGGGCTCCCAAATGTCCAGTTGTACGCAGCTGCAACGGTCTGGTTCTATATTTTTGTATCCCTTGGAGTTTTAATCTCCACGTACTCCCAGAGCTATCGCAAGGAAGGCGAGAAGAGTTGCGGCGCCTATTACAACTCACAGGCAGGCGCATTCAGTTATGATCGCGAGAGCCTTAAAATACAGGATGCCAACAAAAAATTTTCGCATTTGGTCCGGTTCGATTGTGATGAACTATTGCAGAAATCTCTCCCGGATCTCATTCCAGACCAAAAAGAACGGGAGAGTTTTATTACCAAAGTCAGGGACCAGAAGAGGGTGGGAGACATTGAAGTCCGGTTTCGGGCATGGGATGGCAGCATGCGGTGGGCACTTGTCTCTGCCGCAGAGACCAGTGAGCCTTTAGTTATCTGCACAGTCGTTGATATCACGGACAATAAACTCGCACAGGAAGCGCTGACGCAGGCAAATAAAAAACTTAATCTTTTGAACAATGTGACCCGGCACGATATTCTGAATCAGCTTACCGCGCTCCTCGGTTTCCTTGAATTATCCCGGCAGGATACCACGGATCCCACGATCCTCAATTATCTGGCAAAAGAAGAGCAGGTGGCAAATGCGATCCGCGATCAGATCCTGTTTACCCGTGATTACCAGAATATCGGGGTTCAATCCCCCCAATGGCAGAACCCCGCGGAGATTGTATCGCTGGCCATGGCAAGCATTGACCTCCACAAAGTCCTTGTCAGTATTAAAATGCCATCTCTTGAAATTTATGCAGATCCGCTGCTTGAGAAAGTATTCTATAATCTTATTGAAAATTCAATCCGTCATGGAGAACGGGTCACCGCAATCACGATCAGAACTGATGAATCCCCAAATGGTCTGGACATTATCCTGGAGGACAATGGGATAGGGGTTCCTGATGCTGAAAAAGAACGGATTTTTAGAAGGGAGTATTTCAAGAACACCGGTTTTGGCCTTTTCCTTTCAAGAGAGATTCTGACAATAACCAATATTACGATAAAAGAAACCGGAAAATATGGGAATGGTGCACAATTTATTATTCATGTACCCCGCGAAGCATATCGCTCACTCATGGAACCCGTGGCAGAAACCGGTGGGATGAAAGGCAACTAAACTTGCTGGCATTATAATCAAATCGGAATATATTTCACAACGGGTTTTCTATTATAAATCGATCAGGAAAAATGGAAGAAAAAGAGACTGTTCAATCAATACACAAAAATCCACATAACGGGCAATGTCAGAGCGCTGACCACGTTCTCCTTGTAACCCACCCGAAAAAAATGAGTTTTCTCTTCAGGTATTTTCTGGCATTTACCCCGTGTATTCTGGTTTTCGTCTCGATCATTTCACGATATTCCCTGGATATTATTATCAGCACTTTTTCAACGACCATGAGCAGCACAATGACGGATATAACGGGCTACGGGAGCTCAATGAATAATTTATTGATCTTAAACGGAACACCAAATACGCTTCTCCCCGGGTCAATGAGTAATATAGGTTCTGCTATTTCCTACGGAACAAACATTTCGGTCTTAATGATTGCACCGGTCGGGATTTTCATAATTTTTGCTGCTATCGGATGGTCTATGAGAATAGCCGAAATGTGGACCAGTGTAATGTTGACATTGGGCCTGAGTGCTATTGTCGGACTGCTGCTTGTCATGGTAACGGGAACGGGAATCGTACAAGACAAATTTCTTTTGTACCTGCAATGGATCGCATTTCTTGTCCAGCCATTCAGTATCCTTGCAACTATTCTGGTCATTGTATGGCTTGAAAAGTTCAGGCAGTCGATTCAATATACGATCACTGATGAGGGTATTTTGTTTTGTGGAGGCATCTGGGCAAAACAGGAACATCTGCTTTTGCACTCCCAGATTGGCAGGATTGTTTTAGAGCAAAACTTCTTTGGGACCCGTTACAATTTTGGAACGGTAATTCCCGTAAGCAGTACGCGATGGGGCCAGGAAACATCTTTTCGGGGAATTGGTGCAACCGGGCAGAAAGACAATTTAGGTGGAGGTATCCTGTTTGCAAAAAGCCGTGAAGAGGCATCACGATCACCCCTTGACTGTCTTTATGGTATACCTGATCCAAAAAATGTGCAGGATATCCTCAAAAAATTTATTTCCCAACAATCAATACAGGCGGCAGAACAGGTATCATATCTGAAAAAAATTTACGAACAGGAGATAACCGGCACTACGATTGGTGAGTCCGGATTACCACAAAAAGCATCTCCTGTTTTCACGGAACATACGACAAATGATCAAAATATGGCCAAATCCACAAAAAGAACAAACATTGATGAGAAAATACCCGATAGTCTACCGGGTACAATAATCAGGACGAATGATCCGGATTCCTTAAAACCAACGACAAATTCTATGAGTGGCACCACCCGGGAAATTCCACCGGTCAGACGACCGGAAAGCACTCCGGTAAAAACAACTACCCCCGGAGAATCAATACCCGATCTTATCAAAAAATTGGCTGAATTAAAAGATGCAGGAATTATTACAGAACATGAATTTGAAACGAAAAAGGCAGAATTATTAAAGAGATTGTAATTTCCTGATTTGGTTCCCTGTTTTTTTATGTTGATGGTGCCTGCGAAAAACCGGAATGGCAACTCATATCAGTAATACAGGGTGGTGATATGCCGGCATTTCGTCAACATTATTTGCGGACCTGATTTCGTCGCAGGAAATAAAACCATCCGAAAATTCCCGAAGATGGTCGTTCAGGAAATACTCCTTCAGCAACCGATTTAACTTCTTCTACTGAATAGAAAGCGTTCGGGTTATAGACCTTTATCATACTGACGACATGGGCAAGATCCTTACGTTTGATGATGGTAAACACCATCTTAACCGGGCCGGTCCCGCCTTCACCGTTCACGCTTGTGACTCCATAGTCATGAGCCCTGAGGTATTGTATCAGTTCGGCAGGATCCTTTTTTGTAATGATCCGGACACTGGTCAGGCCAAGAGATAATTTTTCTTCGATAGCCATCCCGACAAATGTCCCGGTTGCAAATCCGGCGCCATACGCAATATAGCATACGGCATTGGTCAGGTTATTCATCACCTGCCCGATGGCTATCAGCCAGATAATCACTTCAAAAAAACCTATAAACGAGGGAAGGTACTTAATCCCTTTTGACATGAAGATGACCCGAAGGGTATCAAGACTCATATCACAGATACGGGCACCAAATATCAGCAATGGTACGATTACAAAAGTAAAGATACCGGGTGAAATAAGTGGCTCAACGATAATCAACACCATCCAGGGACATGCCGTATCCGGTACCGATATGGTTGCTCCGGACAATTATTTTCAACTATTCAATGATTTGTTTTCCCACACAGTGTTCTTGGTCATTCTACTAAATAGTGAGTCCGGATTGTTAGTTTCTTTTGCGAGCTCGTATGAGTGGGGAGTCCACGTCCGGTAATCCATAACAAATCAATCTTCCTTTGAGTGCAGATCCGTTTCAGGACATTCAGGGAATATGTGCCGGATGAGGGAAAGCATTCCATATACGGGGTCCTAAAAAAAGTTTACATGTGACAGAAAAAACAAGCCTGCTGTACTCAATGGCACTTTTCAAACAGCGCTATACCCAGGGCACCTCATGGACACAGATTGTCCTGAATTTTTGGATCATTACCGCAAACGCCAAACTGTTCAAGGACTTTTTTTACATTCACCTTGGGCTGACACTGCCCATGGTTATTGCACTCTCTATCCCGCTCTACATCATTATCTGTTATATCATCGGGCATTTTGATGAAAAAAGCGGGTTCTGGCAGATAAAGAATAACCTGAACTACCGGGTCACCCCGCTCTCGGAAGAGATGCTGGTCCATATCCGGGAAATACGCAAAAAATTGACAAGCCGGAATAATCACATTTTTTCTATCCGGTCTGGTCCTTATGCTCCCGGAAGCCGGATAAAAGGTATTGATTTTTTTACCAGTACTACCATTACACACATACAGAAAAATCAGGCAGACCGGTACAATTCCTCACAGGTGCCGGTTAAAAATACCGGAACAATCAGGATAATTTTTCAATCCCTATCATGATCCCTGCTGCAAAATCCCCAACCCGCTTGAATGTGCAGGCAAAAATCCTAGTTCTGTTTCTGTCGCTTGCGCTCATCTCACTTGTCATCACCGGTTTTTATGCATTTTCTGCAATCAGCCGCATTGGAACATTTGCGCAGGCAAGCAGCCATTCACTCGGTGAGGAAGCAGTCAGCACAAGTTCAAACGCTCTCCAGACAATGGGGGAGGAATACCTGCTCCGGGTGGCAACAGATCAGGCCGAGACCACGGATGTTCTCTTTAAAAATACCAATTCGGAGATGGATATCCTCGCGGCCAACGCAGCGCTCCTCCAGAATAATTCCCCGGTAATCCCTTCGATACCCTCATTTTCTCCGGAACATGGCCCTGCAAACCCTCTCGATGGAACGCTTAATCTGGTTGCATCGACTGCTACCGTACTTCCAACGTCGCAGGAGTCCCTCACCCTCGCCGGGCTGGATGACAGCCTCAAATCGGTATATACAACCGATACCGATTTGACGGAAGTGTATGTGGCAACAGATTCCGGGATTATGCGCATGTATCCATGGAACAATGCAATACCCCGGCAGTATGATCCACGGGTCCGTGACTGGTTTATACGAGCCGTAGAAGCATCCGGTCAACCGACATGGTCAGACAAGCCATATGTCGATGCATCCGGAAAAGGTCTTGTTATGACTTATTCCCGTGCCGTGGATGGTCCGCACTACGGGAACTGGGTTATTGCGTCGGATGTATCTGTCAAGACGATTAACGAGGATTTCCTTGGCAATACGTTGGGGGGTAATGGCTATGCGGTTCTTGTCAGCCAGAACGGGGATATCATCAGCAGGCCTGGCATGAGTGCCGGTGAATCCCCCTGGGATCAACCGTTTGTCGGGGAGAATGTTTTTTCGATGACCAATCCGGGGCTTTCTGCTGTTGTAAAAAATATGACTGCCGGTAAAACCGGGATAGAACGGGTCTGGTTTAACCAGAATGAGACCTATGTCGCATATGCCCCGGTTTCATCAATGAACTGGAGTCTTGCCATATCCCTGCCCGTAAGCCAGATAACCGATCCGGTGAAACAATTCGAAGGCCATCTCACCAGTGCGACAGAATCCACCAGTGAGCGGATAGATGAGCAAACCAGCTGGTTCAGGACAGTTTTTACCTGCCTGTTCCTGGTCATTGTTCTACTGGTTCTTGTTATTTCAGTGATTCTCGCCCGTATTATCACAAAACCAATTGAAGTGCTTAAAAAAGGTACGAGCGCACTTGGGGAGGGAGATCTCAACTATCGTGTCCATATCAGTTCCGGTGACGAATTTGAAGATCTCGGAAATTCGTTCAATTCGATGGCTGAAGACCTCCAGAAAAATATTGCAACCCTGCGTCGCACCACAGCAGAAAAAGAACGCTATGCAAAAGAGATGGAAATTGCCGGCAATATCCAGACCAGTTTTCTTCCAGAAACAACGCCGGATATTCCCGGGTTTGAAATTGCGGCACAAATGATTCCGGCAATGGAAATTGGCGGAGATTTCTATGATTTCATACCGGTGACCGGTAATCGCTGGGCCGTCCTGATTGCGGATGTATCCGGCAAAGGGGTCAGTGCGGCACTTTTCATGGCGATGACAAGGACCCTGCTTCGGGCAGGTATTGAAGGAAAAGAGGATGTACTGGCTGGTCTGAAAGAATCGAACCGGTTGATCGCACGTGACACCCAGTCCGGCATGTTTGTTACCGCGTATTCTGCGGTGCTGGATCCGGAAAAAATGACCCTTTCCTGTACCAATGCAGGGCACAATCCCCCGCTTATCATTCGCAATGCCACCAGAGAGGCTAGATTCCTTTCTGAGGGGGGCATGGCAATCGGGGTAGATCCCGAAATGAAGTTTGAGGGCGAAATTATCCAGCTGCACCCCGGAGATTACGTAATTTTCTATACTGATGGCGTCACCGAAGCATTTACTGCAGCATATGAACCCTATGGAGAAGAGCGTCTGGTCCGGGTGGCCCGCCGGTGCCACGGTTGCCCGGCACAGGACATGATCCGGGAGATCATATCAGATATAAGGATATTTGCCGGCAGCGCACCCCAGTCAGATGATATTACGCTTATTGTACTCCATGTCGTGCCAGCATCCGTTTTGAATCTCCAAGAATGAATTTGAACAATTCACCATGTCTGGTTGACTTTGAAATTGCGTGTTACGGATAAGTGAAATTGAAGACCAGTACATATCCGGCATTTTTTTCGCGCCCGGGTTATATTCCGGATGAACAGCACAAAGAGAGTTTGTGTGGTTGTTTAAGAAATTCATCCGGAATTTAAAAAAATACCACAATCAAATATACCAGAATTCGGACAATCACTAAAAAAGGGCTGATACGTTCCTGAAAAGAACGCTTCATAGTTTACGCTGAATAGGTAATCCTTCATTCTTCAGCTTCAGGACCGGTGCTTTCTTCTGTTGCCGGAGTAGTCCAGACTTTCCAGCAGAATCCGGCGATGGATAATCCGATAAAGACGATGAGAAGAAATGCAGACAGGATATCTTCTGTGATATCTGTTCGTAACGGAATATTCATGCCGGAAAAGAGCGTTAAACATCCCTATAAACAGGGCAACAATGAAAAAGAGGATCGAGCCCACAATGATACCCAGGATTACTGCGGCTGCGAGTCTCAATGCACTTGGTTTTTGGGTAGTTTCATCCATAAAATGCATGGTACATCGTCCGATATAAACCCACCGTCGGAACAGAAGAGCGCAAATCAATTATTTCAGTGAGTGCCATCCGATTGGTAATAACGGAGATAATAGTTCGTGGACATCCGGATATATCACGATAAAAAAATTTATCGCTGCGTACGTAATATTTATATGACGAAATGTTTCATTTTCATAACATAAGGTGGCCATGAAAAAAAATACATTTTATCTGATATGCGGGTTCATCGCCGTTGCCCTTCTTGCTGTTTTCTGGTATTCAGATGAGATCCATATGCCCATTTTTATTGAAATTGCGTTTATCATTGCAATTGCCGCGATATATCTCATTCGAAAACAGGTTCAGGATCTTGTTGAAGACGAGCGAGGCGCAAAAATTACCGAGAAGGCTGCACTCCGCACATTGCAGGTTTCATGGGTAGTATTCTGCGCCTTTTCTATAGGTGCTGTTATGCAGCTGCTGCGGGCACCCACGATCCCCCATCTGGGAGAGGAATGGCACCCGGAACATCCGTTGCCGCTGGGCTACATCATTCCGCCGCGATCGATGGGATATATTCAGCTTTTCATTCTTGTGCTGATGATCTTTTTGTATGTCGGGTTCAGGTTCTATTATGCCCGAAAATATGGGGACTGGGAAACTGATGAAGAATAAGATCAAAGTTTACCGTGCGATGCATGATATGACGCAGGAGGATCTCGCGAAGGTAATCGGTGTTACCCGCCAGACTATTCTTGCAATTGAGAAAGGGAAATATGTCCCTTCGCTTGATCTTGCATTCAAAATTGCCAACCACTTCAAGGT
Organism: uncultured Methanoregulaceae archaeon; assembly: GCA_963768785.1. Taxonomy (GTDB): domain Archaea; phylum Halobacteriota; class Methanomicrobia; order Methanomicrobiales; family Methanospirillaceae; genus Methanoregula. Next base: position 16,070 of record CAVYJD010000018.1, on the reverse strand, counting down.
CACGGTAGAAGATGTTTTTCAGTATACCGATGTTGAACGAACAATTGACATCGATTAACATCTTTTTATTTTTTATCGCTCTTTAAAGACGAATTTTTTTGCGTGCTATAACGGAGGATCTCATAAAAATACCCGTCCGTCTATCACCCCTCTTTAACAATTGAGGTACCCCCTGGGTACCACCCTCAGTGCGACAGACCCCCCGGGGGATACCTCATGGTCAATGAGTGGTGGGTCCGGCACAACCCCCTTTTAAAAAAATGGCTATTGCAAGCAGTACCGTCGTAAAACCCGTGCCGGGAAGGGACTCGTTTTACACAAAGCGGGTGGTGAGTCGGAGGGGTACCTGGCAGCACAAGAGGTACCTCCTAGGGGGTACACCCTCAACAAGACCCACCCCCCTGGGGGTATCTCCCTTAGTACGACAGGTACCCCTAGGAGGGTACCTCATGGTCAGTGAGGGGTGGGTCGGCGGGGTACCTCTCCTCCTAAAACAAAAAGCGTGCAATAGAAACCGTCAGGAAATCCACGCGAAACGTAGGCAATGGAGATGCAAAAGAGGAGGGGTGGGCCTGGGGGGATCCCTCCATCAGCTCTGACAGACCCCCCAAGAGGGTACCTCCCTCAGTAAGACCCATCCTCCATAGGGGTTACCTCCTTGTCGGGCAGGTCCCTCCTCATTGCCGGTAAGATCTGCCTTGATCATTAAGTGCGAACAGATGTACAATTTTTCGTATCTATGGAAAATGGCAATACTCAATAACATGGACGAATCTTTTATGAATATCTGCTATAGTTGTCAAATTGTAATATAACATAGTGAAACGAAAATCTTTATATTACAAAATGTCAAATATACATTACATTGCGGAGGTGCAAGAATGGGCAAATTCCTGCATACCACAATAGGAGCCTATCAGAATGAAAACACCCAAGGTCTATTATTGTGCCCTTGCAGCATTCTGCGCATTGACCATTTTATCAGGAATAGCTCATGCGGCAGATATAACTTCAACGGGTTACGGCTATCATAATTTTGCCGGTACCGGGCATGCTGGATTTGACCTGAACAACACCACACAACAGCAGCAGATTATCTCGAAACTTGAATCTGCAGGAGTCGATGTGACAGAACTCAAAGCCGATCTGGCTAATGGGAATACTGACGCTGCTAAATCATGGCTGCAGAACTACCGGGCTGCACATAAGCCAACCATGGCTAAAGGTACCGGGCATACTGGATTTGACCTGAACAACACCACACAACAGCAGCAGATTATCTCGAAACTTGAATCTGCAGGAGTCGATGTGACAGAACTCAAAGCCGATCTGGCTAATGGGAATACTGACGCTGCTAAATCATGGCTGCAGAACTACCGGGCTGCACATAAGCCAACCATGGCTAAAGGTACCGGGCATACTGGATTTGACCTGAACAACACCACACAACAGCAGCAGATTATCTCGAAACTTGAATCTGCAGGAGTCGATGTGACAGAACTCAAAGCCGATCTGGCTAACGGGAATACTGACGCTGCTAAATCATGGCTGCAGAACTACCGGTCAAGCCATAATCCGCACCAGCAATTCAGAACGACAAAAAACGTCCACCAGGGATAAAAAAAATATCTACCTTCCTTCATTTTTTATCTTAAAATTATTTTTAATTTTATTAAAAATTTAGGTTAATTAATTAAAAATGTGTGCTGAATAAAGGCCGTTCATTATCGGGAGTATTACACACATTCACAAGATAATGTGAGCATTATCATTTTTGCTGGCTAACCAAAATATTATTTATTGACTCTGACTCAAACCTGTTACCACAACAGATCTATAATGATTATATTGGGATAGAACAGGTATTATCATCTAAAAAAGAAATGATATTTTTTTATGCGGTTATTTACAAATATTCAAATCGAAATATGAATTTTCATTTGGGTTTAGCCGCACCATTGAACTTTGGTATTTCGCAGATTTTTTTATTCCCCTCAATTTACTGTAGATTTTTATTCGGTGATACAATTTCGAAAAAAACAGTCGGTCTGTCCAGCGCGAATCCAATGCCAGATTCTACCGAAAAAATCTGTACCTTAAGTAAGTTTGATATAACAATAAGTAAAACATTGTTTACAAATTTGAGGCAAATTTAAAATCTGGCAATGTCTGCCATCATCCGGCAGAGTAATATTAACACCCTCGTGAATGAAATGGAGACATCTATGAAAAAGTATTTCGTTTTACTCAGTATCTTTCTGATAATGCTGATGGCTGCCGGAGCGGAGGCAGCTACAGGAACCAGTACATCCAGCTCAACAAGTACAAGCACAAACACCGTCAGTTCATCGACCACGCTCACCGCAGACCAGGCCCTTGCTTCAGTATATGTCAGTTCGGTAACAATGGATCCGCAGGCATTTTACCCGTACGAACAGGGAACAATCACCGTTACGCTCAGCAACTCAGGGACGCAATCCGTGGCGCTGACGAGTGCCACGATCATTGACAGCAATATAGTAGTCCAGAATAATAATCCCTACAATACCCTGGTCTATATTGGGCCGGGAAACACGCTGACCTATACATTCCTCGTTACTGCAAAGCCACCTGTAGGAACCTATTTCCCACTCTTAACCGTTGCTTCGCGGGATGCCGGAAGCATCCGGTACCCTATCAAGGTCGATGTGGATTCAACCGACATTCAGGCAGCCATCTCACAAAAACCGGATAACTTTGCCATTTCGACGCTGGATACCGTCAATCTTACCCTGATCAATCCCCGGGCCGGAGATATCAGCAATGTTATCATCACACCTGCGTCAGATGGTGCAACCGTCAGCCCGGCCCAGTATTTCCTGAAAACCTTATCCGCCGGAAGTTCTGCCGATATACCTTTTGATATAACGCCGAATCAGCAATCAAACGTCACCTTCCATATCAGTTACCAGAATGGCCTGAAAAACCAGCATTCACAGGATGTCGTTCTCCCCTTGAATATCGGACAGGACAAAACTGCTGCAGCACCAATAATCAATAACATCGTGCTGGTCAACCAGGGAACTTCCTACCAGATTACCGGTGATGTGAGCAATGCCGGTATCACGGATGCAAATGCAATGATCCTTTCAGTCAGTGCTCCGGCACAAGGGGTCGAACCTGTACTCGAATTACGCGATCGGTTCACTGGCAGCGAATGACTTTTCAAGTTTTACCCTTGATTTTACGACCAACGATCTCTCATCAGTCCCGATCTTAATCCAGTGGAAAGATGCGTACGGCAATACATTCTCCCGAGTAAACACCTTGGATCTCAGGAGTTTCTCAGGAACTGGAACTGCCCGTTCCGGTAGCTCCGGATCTTCGGGTTCTTCTGTATCAGCAGGTACTACGTCTCAGGCTGGCGGATTCGCCGCACGGGGCGGCGGAGGCATATTCGGACTTGGTGGCGGCAGAAGCGGTGGTATCAGTTCATTCTACCCGGTTATCGCCGGAGCGGTAATTATTATAGCAGGTATTGTGCTGTGGAAGAAACGGAAATGGATTACCGCGAAAATAAAGAAGCAATAAGGGAGCCGGCAATGAGCCAGGAACCTCTTATCCGCCTCACGGATGTCAGTAAAGTCTACCACCTGGAAAGCGGGGACTTTACCGCGCTTGATCATGTCTCGCTTGATATCCAGGAAAATGAATTTGTCGCCATAATGGGACCATCGGGCTCGGGAAAATCCACGATGATGAACCATCTTGGCATTCTCGATGTCCCGACAACAGGAGCCCTTTATATCGACGGGAAGGATGTTGCAAAGTTAACCGCGCTTGAACGTACGCATATGCGGCGGGATATGATCGGGTACATTTTCCAGAAATTTTACCTTATCCCGCTTTTGACGGCATATGAAAATGTGGAATATCCCCTGATCCTGAAATACAAAAAACGGGACACGACCGGAAAAGCAACTGAAATGCTCACTGCGGTGGGTATCGATGGACACATGAGTGCACACCGGCCAAACCAGCTCTCCGGTGGACAGCAGCAGAGGGTAGCCATTGCCCGGGCGCTCATCAATGACCCCCGTATCCTCTTATGCGATGAACCAACGGGAAATCTCGACCGTAAAACAGGTTTCCAAATCATGGATATTCTCATCAACCTGCACAAGCACGGAAAAACAGTCATACTGGTCACGCATGACCCCAAGATCGCGGAGTATGCACACCGGATCATAGAACTTGAGGACGGAAGGATCGTTGAATCATGAAAGATATCTTCTTTGATCTTTCGGTTCGCAGTGTCCGGTTGAATTTCCTGCGCTCGCTTCTTGCATCAATAGGAATCGTGATCGGTGTGGTTGCCATTTCATCGATGGGGATGCTGGGAACAAACATGCAACTCTCGGTCAAGGACCAGCTTTCCGCGAATGTAAATACCGTTATGATAACATCTGATGTGGTCAAAATAAGCAGCACGCCAAACGGATCTGCCTCTTCGTCCGGGATTGATAAGAGCGCGCTCAACGATATCGAGACTTCGGCAGGTCAGAACGAGGTTATCCCGATACATCGTACGAACACCCAGTTTACCATCGGTTCGACCGATGGACGGGGATCCATATACGGGCTGGATCCCAATGACATCCCCAAATTCCTCACCGTTGACCAGGGAACCTTGATCAAAGGCGGCAGTGATGTGCTCGTAGGTGCAACGATCGCAAGCAACTTTAACCTCAATATTGGCAGCCGTATCAAGATTGGGCCCTCGAATACCGCTGATCGCCCGGTGGTCCGGGTAGCCGGCATCCTGACGGCCCGGGGCATCGCCTCTGATGGGGTAAATGCCGATAATGCCATTATCGTTCCCGATCTCTGGTATACCGATCATTACGGGGATAAAGATGTATACGATCAGGTCAACGTGATTGTTCAGAATGTTGATACCATCAATGATGTGGAATCCGCGATTGACAAGAAAGTAAACCGGAACTCTCAGGTTGTTCGTATTTCAGATGCCAGTTCCCGGCTGACAAGTATCACAGCGACATTGGGGACAATAACCACATTTATCATGGCGATTGGCGGAATCTCCCTTGTCGTTGCAGCCGTCAGCATCTTTAACGTGATGATGATGTCGGTCAAAGAACGTGTGCAGGAGATTGGTATCCTGCTCTCTATTGGAACTGAGAAAGGAGAAGTACGACGGATGTTTTTGTATGAAGCAATTATTTTGGGACTGATCGGCGCAATTGTCGGGGGGATCTGCAGCTTTGTGATTGGATATTCTGTGGTTAATGCGATGCTTGGCAGCACGACGTATTTCTTCCGTCCTGAAAGCCTTATCTACATTCCCTATGGTATGATCATTGGCGTGGTGGTCTGTGTCATATCCGGGATGTACCCGGCATGGATGGCATCGAACATGGATCCGATTGATGCACTGAGAAGCGAGTAACCATATATCCTGTTTTTTAATGGTTCGTGGCTAAAATATCGACAGAATTCCAGTGCAGTTAAATCAAAATTCATGCAGTACTGCAATTAACTATCCGCGTCCACTTATGATGCCCGCGCGATAGAAGTGACTTCCTCTCTCTTTTTATTCCTGTGTTATATCATGCCTGCTATTGTATGATTATCCATAAACAAAAAATAACCCGCATTCTTGTAGGGTAATACCAGAATTGCCGAAAATAACAGACAATCGTAGGGATATGATATTTCGGCACTGGAGAAACCCTCTTTGTAACACGCAGCCCTTCCTCGTTGTGCCACCTGCCCCCCAAAGGGAATGGGGCTCAAGAGCGATGATGCCGGAAACTATCGCAACCGGGGGGGTTCAGTGGCGGGGACGAAGGCAGGGATTGCCGGAGCCCTCGAGGAGCGTTATGGTAATTAAAATTTTGAGGATTTCTCCAGAGCCCAATAAATCATATACTAAATGCCCATAGTAATCCTGTCACGCGGCAACTCTGAACTTCCCTTTGGGAACACGGATTTCAAACCGGGCGCCCTTCCCGTATTCACCGGTTTCATGAATTTCCAGATCGGTGATCGTCAGGATTTCCCGTGAGATAAAAAGTCCCAGGCCGGTATTTTTTCCAAATCCCCGCTGAAAAATTTTCTCTTTGTCTTCCCGAGCTATCCCGGGACCATTGTCTTCTGTCCAAATCGTGCAGTCTCCATCAGTAATGGTATACCCCGTCCGTATGATGGTTGCTGACGGTGCATGGCGAACGGTATTCTCAAGCAGATGGTAAAAGACCCTCTCAAGCATCGGATCTGCATATATCTGAAGCCCGTTAGTTGTGTCAGAGAGGGTAAGATGTTTGATGGGGATTTGCGAAAATGCAGAAGACCATACCGAATGGACATTTACCCATTGGGGCATTTCAACGCCAATCTGCTCGTAATCTTTTGTGAATTTCAAAATTTTAGAGATATCGGCAATTGCATTCTCCTCAATACCAATAAATGATTGAACTTTTTCATCAGGTACCATATCTTTTAACAGATCAGAATAGCCAGAGAGGATTGTGAGCTTGTTGTTAATGTCATGGCGGGTAGTTGAAGACAGGATCTTGAGTTTATTATTCATCCGTTGCAGGGTTTCTTCTGCCAGTTTTCTTTCCGTGATATCGAAGATGTAACCTTCAAGCGCGAGAAGTTCTCCGGATGGTGAAAAAACACCTCTTCCCTGTTCCCAGACACGTTTTATCTGGCCGGTTGCGGTTTTAATTGCATATTCGCCCTGAAAGACACCATGTATTTTCAGGATATCCTGCCATTTTTCCCAGACCTCAGCCCGGTTCTCGGGAAGAATGAGATCATTAAAGGCAATCCGCCGGTTGCCGATAAGATCTTCTGCCATATAACCGGTGAGAGCCACACATCCGCCGCTCACAAATTCCATTGTCCAGTTCCGGTCATTCCTGCACCGGTATATCATGCCGGGGAGGTTGTCCATGAGCATAGTAAGCATTCGTTGGCTTTCGATGAGTTCACTGCGGATTTTTTCCTGTTCGCTTATATCTCTGAAAATCCCACTGATTGAGACAATATTGTTTTCATCAGTCTGTGTACTGCATGAGCCCTCAACCGGAATCCGTCGACCAGAGCGAGAGACAAAACAGGTATCAATCTTAAGAGGTGATTTTCCTTTAAGAAGATCGCCAAGGAATAAGTTGCCCTCCTCTTTTTTGTCATGCGGAAAAATATCTGAAAATGAGATCTTTTTACTCTCTTCTTTAGAATATTCCAGAACACGATTCCATCCCTCGTTCACGTACTGGAACATTCCTGCGGGAGACAGGATCATAATCAAATCATCAGCCCGCTCAAAGAGATCCCTGAACCGGGCTTCACTGATTTTGAGTGCGTTCTCCGCCCGGTTGCGTCGGACTGCCTGCTGGATTTTATAGGTCAGTTCAAGAAATTGCGATTCAGGGTCGCCACCTTTCTGGAGATAAAAATCAGCCCCGCTGTTCAACGCGTCGCTTGCGATATCCTCACGACCTCTACCGGTAAAAATGATAAACGGAGTTGTATTGCCCGAAGCCCGGAGTAATTTTAAGAAGGTGAGCCCGTCAGTATTAGGCATCTGGTAATCTGAAACGATTACATCAAACTGTATGTCTGACAGCATTGCCAGACCATCTTGCGCGGATAGAGCAACATTGACAACAAAATCGCCGTTGCTCTCAAGAAATCGTTTTGCTATATCGAGCAGTGTGGGCTCATCGTCAACGTACAGGATAGTAATCATAATTACAGGAGTAAATTATACCCGTTATAAGCCACTGTTTATTGTATTGATATTTATAGCATTTTATATCATGTCATGAGGATAGAACGACAGAAAAATTGTGTTAATTACTTAAAAATGACACAGGTAATGGATTGTTTTGATAATTTTTTTATCAGGCAATCTAAAAAATTCAGAAGAGCGAACCAATGACAACGGAGTAATAATGGAAAAAACAGGGAGATATCTGCTCTGAAAAAATCCTCAAAATTTTAATTGCCGTAAACTTCCTCGAGGGCTCTGGCAATCTTTTCCTTTTTCCCGCAGTGGCACTCCCCCGGTTGCAATAGTGTAGTTCCGGCATCATCGCTCTTGAGCCCCGTCCCCCGTGGGGAACGAGTGGCGCAAGAGGGGGGCTGCATGTTACAAAAGAGGGTTTCTCCAGTGCCATTTATTAACCTTTTTTTTTAAATTTCCGGCACATTGTATTTTGATGATGGCATGTAATGAAATATCATAGATACGAATGACGGTTATACAGATGGGGATCTAAAAAAAATGAATGCAATCGAACCCTGTGCAGCGATAATGCGCTCCAAAAAATTGTTCATTGCCGTAACAATATTGTATGATCACGGTAAGTTTTGATTCGTCGGCTCTTGGTATTTTTATTTTCGGACTAGGTTGCCGGGATCTGCCCCTGCAATAGTGTATTATGCCTTGGCCTGATCGGATACCTGACAAGCGGAGAACCAGCATTATCACTTGTTAATATCCTCAAACTTACCATCTCGTTCTGCATCGGGATTATTCTCGTCCTGTTGCCACTTGGATTTATCGCGGGATTTATCGGCAGATACCTGCTGTTTCTTAACAGCACGCTGGCTTGGATAATCGGAGGGGTGCTGCTTATTGTAATGGGACTTCAGATCCTCCATATCTATAAACCGCCAATCAATAGCATATTCAATTTTTTTAAAGTCCCGACGGCATATACCATTACCGGTGCGTTTCTTCTCGGGCTCTCATTTGGCGCGATAACTGTTGGCCGGGGTGCACCGATGCTTATTGTCGTGCTTACCTACATCGCACTCTCCCAGACGGCTTTGCAAGGCGTCGTCACGATCCTGGTTTATGCAATTGGCTTAAGCATTCCCTTGATTATTATCAGTTCTGTTGGCGGAGTGCTGGGTAAAAAGATCAAAATATATACCCGGATAAGCGGTGAAACCCTTGACCGGATTATAAGTGTGCTGATTCTGATCATCGGGGTTTATTTCCTCTACCTGGCGTTCGTTTGAAAACCGGCAACTGTTTGGTCAAATATATCCTCAAACAACCGACAGAAACCGGTAGCAGCGTCCTTTTGATGCAGCAACATGATTGGCAGTCTGATATTTCGCTGGTATTTTACAATCCTCATCATAGGGTCATGCAATCACTATCAATTATCACAACCAAAAAAATTTGGTTTTTAATCTGTCGAATTAACGTATATGCCTGGCAGACCGGGTTTATGCCGGCATGCAGTATAAAAACGCGAAAAGATTGCACCGTCTGTTGATAGTGTGGATGAAAAAAGGATTATAATGATTATGCAGTTCCGGCACTGTCATAGAGCATGCAAAGATAGCGAGCTTCGAACAGTACCAGGAATGGCAGAATGATAAACAGCAGGACAAGTCCGACATAGGGAATAATTGTACAGATGAATTCAACAATGCCGAGGATGATAAACATAATAATGAGGGCAATAATATAATTCACCCAGCCGATTTTACCAATGGTGCCAAAGATTGCACTGAAATTAAACGCTTCACCCATGCTTCCCGTGCGGGCAAACCTGATCATCCCGAACATCTCAACAAGGGCAATAATAATTGCAACTATAATAAAGATCAGCAAACCGACAAGAAAGGTGCCCATCGATGCCATCGCAGCATTGACATTCCGGGTCATGGCTGCAGTTAATACCGGCGCCATCGCAACCGCCATGATAACAATCAGCGGCAGAGCGTAAATGATCGCGATAATAAGATACTTGATGCCATCGACAAACAGTGTCCCCCAGTCCTGAACTTCAGGTGCAGGTTTTTCTCCGCGAAGAATTTTCAGCATATATCCCATCAGGGGCAATGCAAGGAGAATTGTCGCTACCAGCAGCAGGAACCACTTGGACCATTTTTCCCATAAACCATCCTTTGCGTAGGCAAAGGCTTCACCGACCATGTTACCAAAATCCATCGTTACACCAATCCTTTATTCTGAATCATCCATGACGTTATCCCGTCATAATGATTAAATTAAGTAGATAACTTCGCAGAATAAATATATTTCGCATATATTTACCGTAATACTCCAAAAAAAGATAAAATGAGTGGCAAATTGAAAATTCTCCTTATATTTCAGTAAAATTCCAGATCCCAAGTTAAACAGGCATATTTAATACAATTTTGAAAATCTGGCAGAGACCCTCTGTTCAGTTAGCTAAAAAAAATTAATGCCGGAAGTATCGTATTCCGGTAAAGACCATGGCCATATTCCGGGCGTTGGCTGCTTCAATCACATCTTTATCACGGATAGAGCCTCCCGGCTGTACAAGGGCAGTGGCGCCGGCATCTGCGGCAACCTCAAGCGTGTCCGGGAACGGCAGGAATGCATCCGATGCAACCGCCGATCCTTTCAGGGAGGCACAGGCTTTCTCAATCGCAATCTTTGCCGAATCAACCCGGCTCATCTGGCCTGCTCCAATGCCGAGTGTCCGGTGCTGGTCTGCGAAAATGATGGTATTACTTTTTGTGTGCTTGCAGACTTTCCATGCAATCTGCAACGCCTTCATCTCGTCTGCGCTCGGATCCCGGTCGGTGATCACTTCCCAGTTTTCCTGGTAGGCAGGGGTTTTCTGGACAAGAATTCCCCCGTCAATTGTCCGGATCTCTTCAGCAGTAACTTTTGTTGGAAGCACCAAGACCCGCATATTCTCCTTCTTTTTCATAAGAGTCAAAGCCTCATCGGTGAACGATGGCGCAACAATTACCTCAACAAATGTCGAGTCGATCTCTTTGGCAAGTTGTGCATCAACTTCCCGGTTGAGCGAAACTACCGATCCATACGCGGAAACGGGATCAACCTCCCGCGCCGAGAGATATGCGGTAAGGATATCCTGACCCGTCGAAACACCACAGGGATTGTTGTGTTTGACAATGACTGCCGTTGGCTCTTCAAATTCACGGAGAAGACCGGTGCCTGCATTGACATCAAGATAATTATTGTATGACATCTGCTTTCCCTGGAGCGGTTCTGTCCCGGCAATACCGGCAGTCCCGTACACGGCTGCCTGCTGGTGGGGATTTTCACCATACCGGAGCGTCCGTCCGTTTCCATACTGGAACGTGAAAACCGGGGGAAATACCGTATCCATACGGTACAGGTAATTACTGATTGCTGCATCATACGCTGCAGTCCGGGCAAATGCTTTCTTTGCGAGCGTTAATCGTTGATCTGCTGAGATCCCCTCGCCGCTGATGGCTTGGGCAACAGATGCATAATCGGTTGGATCAACAACGACAGCAACATCTTTGTAATTTTTAGCAGCAGCCCGGATCATTGCCGGACCACCAATATCGATATATTCAATCAGTTTTTCCAAGGGCATCTCCTTTGCGGACATCGTTTCAAACGGGTAGAGATTTACGACGAGTAGATCGATGCGGTTGATACCGTATTTGGTCATCACCGCGTCATCCACCTGCCGCCTGCCAAGCAGACCCCCGTGAACTTTGGGATGGAGCGTCTTTACCCGTCCATCCATCATCTCAGGAAAGCCGGTATAACTTGACACCTCGGTAAACGGTATCGCATGCTCCGCGAGGACTTTTCCCGTTCCGCCCGAGCTCATGATACTGTATTTGTGCTGAACAAGTGCCTGTGCCAGATCCACAATGCCGGTTTTATCCCAGACTGATAGCAACGCCCACTTCATGCTCTACTATGTGCCAAAGAAGGACAATAAAGGTATGCAGATTGCACACTGCATTCGATCGGGATCATCATTTTCCAAATGATAAAATATCGGGAAACACATTACGACATCTCGTTGAAAGGTATTCCGGTTATTTGTCGTTTTCTTTGAGTTCTTTCTTGTTTTATCTGGATATGTCAGGCTTTACCGATTTGTTTCAGATGCTCCCCTATGCCATCGTTAACGTTGCTGTTCCGGTCTCAGAAAAATTGGTATCTTTGGAACGCTACTGGAGGTAAAGGGCGATTCCCGGGTAAAACCAATGTTTCTCGCAGGCACCAGCGCCAAATTTCCCTTTAAAGCCTCCTGGGAATAAAATACCGGCAATTATTTGCCCGTATCCATAAATGTCCCCATTTTTTATTCAGATCTCAAAACGGGGCTTCATTAGACCTGACCAAGTCATGTGAATTGTATAAATATTTATATAGAACCACAATGCTATAGATATTGGAACATCGATTGGGATGTACTATGGAAACCAATGATTATCACGCCGAACCGGCTGAAAAATCCGGCCGGTCCGAAAACCCGGAATCAGGGGAAACCCCGCAGATATCCGAACCGGACGTTCAGCAACAGCAATATGATGAACTCAATGACCGGTTCCTCAGGCTCGCTGCTGACTTTGACAATTTCCGGAAACGTTCTGCACGGGAGCGTGAAATCTACACGCTTTCGGCAAACGAACGGTTTGCGGTGGACATTCTCGAAGTAGCTGACAACCTGGAACGTGCCCTCAAGGCAGACGATGCACATCTTCGTGAAGGGGTCGTCCGGATTCACCAGCTGCTTGCAGACATTATGGCGCGTCATGGTGTAACACCCATAGATGCATTAAAAAAACAGTTCAATCCCGCTGAACACGAAGCTATCGTTCATGTTCCCGCTCCGGAATCTGCCGGGACGGTGATTGACGAAGTATCCCGCGGGTACCGTATGAACGACCGGGTAATCCGCTACGCAAAAGTTGCGGTGTCAAAAGGAAACAATCAACAAAAATCGGAGGAGTAAATTATGGCAACAGAGAAGGTTTTAGGCATTGATCTGGGAACGACGTTTTCCTGTATGTCTATCATGGAAGCGGGAAAACCCATTGTTATCCCGAACTCGGAAGGGGCACGTACAACCGCTTCCATTGTCGCATTCACCAAAGAAGGCGAACGCCTTGTCGGAAGTCTTGCAAAACGCCAGGCGGTTACCAATCCCCAAAGGACTATCCAGTCCATCAAACGAAAGATGGGGACCCAGGAAAAAATAAAAATTGACGACAAGTCATATACCCCCCAGGAAATCTCCGCGATGATTCTCCAGAAACTCAAAATCGATGCGGAAGCATATCTTGGCGAGAAGATCACAAAAGCCGTAATCACCGTACCGGCCTATTTCAACGATGCCCAGCGACAGGCAACAAAGGACGCAGGAAAAATTGCCGGGCTGGAAGTGCTGCGGATTATCAACGAACCGACGGCAAGCGCTCTCGCGTATGGTATTGACAAGGATCAGGACGCCACGGTGCTTGTCTATGATCTGGGCGGCGGCACCTTTGATGTTTCAATCCTTACACTGGGTGACGGCGTCTTTGAAGTGAAATCAACGGCCGGAAACAACCACCTTGGCGGTGATGATTTCGACAAGCTGGTGCAGGATTATCTCATTGAAGAATTCAAGAAGAAAGAGGGTGTCGATCTCAGGAACGATCCATACGCAATGCAGCGCCTGCGGGACGCTTCGGAGAATGCAAAGATCGAACTCTCCCAGCGCCAGTCAACCAATGTAAATCTCCCGTATATCACTACGGGTGCAAGCGGCCCGAAATTTTTAAACATCGATCTCACGCGGGCAAAACTCGAACAACTCATCGGGGATTTGGTCAATTCAACCTCCGGACCGGTCAAACAGGCATTAAGCGATGCAAAGACTGGAACCAAAAGACATCCATCACGTACTGCTGGTTGGCGGTTCAACCCGTATTCCGATGGTCCAGGAACTCGTGAAAAAACTTCTCGGGAAGGAACCTGACAAGGGGATCAATCCCGACGAATGCGTTGCACTTGGTGCCGGTATCCAGGGCGCTGTGCTCACGGGAGAGACAAAGGATATTGTGCTCCTTGATGTAACTCCGCTGACCCTTGGCATTGAAACCCTTGGCGGTATCGCAACAAAACTGATCGAACGCAACACCACGATCCCCACGCGTAAAAGCCAGATATTCTCGACCGCCGCTGATGGCCAGACAAGTGTTGAGATCCATGTCGTGCAGGGAGAACGGGCACTTGCAAAAGATAATTTCACGCTGGGGAAATTCCAGCGCTCACCGGTATCCCACCGGCTCCCCGCGGTATCCCACAGATTGAAGTCACGTTTGATATCGATTCAAACGGCATCATTCATGTCTCTGCAAAAGATCTCGGATCAGGAAACCAGCAGGCAATCTCCATCAAAGGGGACAAGAAACTGTCTGATGAAGATATCAAGAAGATGATGGATTCAGCAAAACAGTTTGAATCCGATGACAAAGTCAAGCGCGAGGAGATTGAGACTCGCAACCAGGCAGATACCGCAGTGTTTACCGCAGAGAAGATGCTCAAAGAAAGCGGCGACAAACTGGACGCTGCTGACAAGACAAAGATTGAAGAGGGTATCGCTGCTGCCAAAAAAGCGCTTGGTGAGGAAAATATCGAAGAGATAAAAAAATCGATGGAAACCCTGACCGAGGCGGTATACGCAGCCACAACCAAGATCTACCAGAAGATCCAAGCGGAACAGGCCGCCCAGCAGCAGGCAGGTGCCGCAGGCCAGACATCCACAGGAACCGGAACAAAAACAGGATGACAACGTAGTCAACGCAGATTACAAGGTCAAAGAAGAGTGACCCTGATGGGTTCGGGAAACTACTACGACGTCCTCGGCATACCCCATAATGCCGATGATAGCGAGATCAAAAAGGCATACAGGAACCTTGCACGAAAATATCACCCGGATGTCTGCAAGGATAGTGGAGCAGAAGAGAAATTCAAAGAGATTAACGAGGCGTATAGTGTGCTCTCGGATGAGCAGAAGCGTGCCCAGTACGACAATATGGGTCACGATACCTACACGAATGCCTCAAAAGGCTCCTATACCGGTGGTGGTGGAGGATTCTCCTCCGATTTCTCCGGTTTTGGGGACATCTTTGATTTCTTCGGCGGGGGCCAGCGGAGATCCGGCCGCATGCCCGGTGCTGACCTTCTCATGCGGATACAGGTTTCGCTTGAGGATGCTGTTTCCGGCACTGACCGGGATATTGAGCTGATGCATTCCGAACAATGTCCCACATGCAGCGGATCGGGCAGCGAAACAAAAAAACTCAATATCTGTCCCCGCTGCGGGGGTAGCGGCCAGATGCGCCAGACTTCCCAGTCGGCCTTTGGCCAGTTTGTCCGTATGAGCACCTGTACACAGTGCGGGGGAAGAGGCAAGATTCCGGAAAAACCGTGCCGGGAATGCCGGGGAACCGGTCACACACGGGTAAAACGAAAGATCAGCGTGCACATTCCGGCCGGTGTCGACAGCGGTATGCGGCTCCGGATGGAAAAATATGGCGAATCCGGTGATTACGGTGCCCCAAACGGCGATCTGTTTATTGAGATATTTGTCCAGTCCCATCCCCGTTTCCAGAGGATTGGTGATAATCTTGAGACAATAATCGAGATCAGTCCCGCACAGGCCGTGATTGGCACGACGGTTGAGATTGAAACAATCGACAAACGAGTTATCGATCTCAAAGTGCCTGCCGGTGTCCAGTACAATACGGCATTGAAGATTTCCGGCGAAGGAGTTAAACGGCGTGGGAAACCTGGTGATCTTCTTGTCCGGGTGAAGATTGTCACTCCCAAAAATATCAGCAGTGAAGAAAAAGAACTCTATTCAAAAATTGCGGAACTCGAACATAAGACCCGTGAAAAAGGTGGATTTTTCTCTGGCTTCATGGGAAAGAAGAAAGGAAAAAAGTAACCTTTTTTGGCTTTGTGGAAAACCTCTTCCATTACACGCAGCCCCCCCTCTTCGCGCCACCTGTCCCCCACGGGGGACGGGGCTCAAGGGTGGTGATGCCAGAACTAAACTATCGAAACTGGGAGTGCCACAGCGGTGGGGGCGAAGGCAGGGATTGCCGGAGACCCAAAAGCGTCATTGCAGTTTAATCTGATGATTTCTCCAGACCTTTTTTTTTTCCTCTTGCTATGAAGAGATAAATTGATTCAAAAATTGTCCCGGTGATTAAAAATCGTCATCAGTATTTCTCGTCCTCATATACCGGAAGTATCCTTA
>CAVYJD010000017.1:0-42423 GCA_963768785.1 uncultured Methanoregulaceae archaeon | reverse complement strand
GAAAATCATTTCAGGCATTTTGCAGAAAAACCGGGTGGCGCAATGAACGAGAGTGATGTGATACGGATCGCCGTGCCGGTGACATATGGCAATCGGGTATTCTACCCGATTGTTCGTGACCAGGTTATCCTACACAGGAATGGGGCGTTTGTCTCCAGACATCCTGTTGCATTACTCATGCAGGAACTGGAGTCATGGTATTTCATCCCCTTAGAGGAAAATGTCACTGAAAAATACCTGATGGCACGACTCACCAACGTTCAGTGAGAATCTGATCGCCTTCAACTGCCATACCGTTATGGGCCGTGAGGTTTTATCTTGGGAAGATGAATCGTAAACGTGCTCCCCTCCCGTTCCCGGCTCTCAACGGTGATATCACCGCCATGGAGTATCATGATCTTCTTTGTGATGGAAAGGGAGAGCCCGATACGGTCATATTTTCGGGAGAGTATTGCCGCATCGGCAAGCTGGAACGGTTCAAATATTGTATTCATGGCATCGTTGGATATGCCGATACCATTATCCTGTACCGAAAAATGGTGGCAGGGATCATCATCGCCTGAATAATACCAGATCCTGATTTTCCGGGGCGGTTTTGAATAGTTGATCGCGTTTGACAGAAGAGCTTCCACCACAATAAACATACGGTCCATATCGGCTGTGATGGTCAGGGATTCGGGGATGTCAAGAATAATCTCGTCCTTTGCTGCATGCCCGCTGACATCAACCACACTTCGCACGAGCGCTGCGAGGGAAAACGTGGAATAACTCAGATGGAGTTTGCCGGATTCAAGGACGGACAGGTCAAGCATGCGGTTGATGATCTGGCGTTCCCGTTCGACGCTGGTCAGGCACCGCTCGAGGATTTTTTTTGTGCCTTCCGTGAGTCCGTAGCTAGTGGAATCCAGCACAAGCAGGTTCAGGTACCCGAGGATTGGCTGGAGCGGTGTCCGTAGTTCATGGGCTACTGTCATGATGACTCCCCGCCGGTGTTCGTTTTCCCGCTGAATCCTTTCTGCTATCTGCTGCATATCCGAGTGATCTAAAACAATAATGAGTGTTGCCGGTTTGTCGGAATGAATAACCGGTGCGGTAGAGAATGTGCACTGTTTTTGTTTTCCATTCCTGGTCAGGAACCGGCATACCAGCTGATCCGGGCGGGCACCGGGTTCCTCCCATTGTTTTGCAAACGTTGCATAGGTCTCACGGCCTTCTGGATCGATGAACCCGATGAGGTCTTTTCCGGTAATGTCTTCAGGAGAATAACCGGAGAACTCAAAAAACGCGGGGTTTGCATACCGGATAATCCCCTGCCCGACAATAAGAATTCCTGTTGGGGAATGATCGGTCAGCTGACGGTATTTCAGGACGGTTTCCTGAACAGCCGGATCCGGCAGGCTCCCGGCATCTCTGTGCATGATAGTGCAGCATACGATCTGGTCATCCACCGGACTCCCGGATATGGTTACCGGGCAGGAATTGCCCTCCTTTGTGATAAAACTCGTGGGAAAATCACAAAAGCTGCTCTTTGTTTTGACCTGTTCTGAAAAACGTTCCTTTTCAGTCAGAGTCTGGCAAGGATGTCCAGAAAAGTCATCGTTCTCCAGTTCTTCAGGAGTATAGTGGAGCAGCGTGGCACACGTCGTATTGCACCGGGAAATGGAGAAATCCTGCCGGTGAAAACAGATCATGCCATAACGGGAGTTTTCAAACATTTTCTGGTACAGTGATGTACCATTGCGCACCTGTTCGATCAGCTGGGCAATTATTGCGGCAACAACAATAAAGAGAATTGCCTGGCCGACGGTTGCGATCAGGGCGTCTGGATTGGGATAATAAAAGAAATAGCCGATAATCTCGTAGATAATTCCGCAGATACCGGCGATCAGGATCCCGCGTTTTGGATAATAATACACAGCGTAGAGAAGAGGAATATAAAAAAGCTGGGTGGCAATGACCCCGAATGTGCGTGAGAATGCAAGAACAAGGATCAGGGTGCAGGAAATAAGAAGGGAGGTAATCACACACGCCCGGACTATGTCAGTCCCGGTCAATGTGAAAGGTCCTCGCGTGTGTGTGTTGTGGAACATAACCTATCACGCCATATGCAAGTATTGTTATTTAATGTTTGTCGCATTTTTTCGACGGCAAATCGCTTCTTTTTATAAATATTGCAGATATTGCCCATAAAAGCAGATCGCACCATTACGATAATGAGGAACCGGCAACGGTAGTGTGCTATAAAAAGGAAGCCGATTAACCTTTGCTCATGCGCCCCTATGTCGTTGTCAATGTCGCCATGAGTGCTGATGGCAAGCTCTCTACCCGTGAGCGCAGGCAGGTGAAGATCTCCGGTGCACAGGATTTCACCCGTGTCGACCGGCTCAAGGCATCGAGCGATGCAGTCATGGTAGGTATCGGTACCGTGCTCGCGGATGATCCCTCTCTTACGGTAAAAGAAGAGATCTGCCGTGAACGACGTGTCCAGCGGGGGGAGGATGAACATCCGGTACGGGTGATCGTTGACAGCCGTGCCCGGATACCCCTGACTGCGGCGATTCTTACGAAAGGGACTGGCAAGCGTATCGTAGCGGTATCAGCGCGTGCGGGCCAGAAAAAAACCGAGCAGCTCAAAAAGATCGCAACAGTTATTGTTGCCGGTGAAGATACGGTGGATCTTGCCCGGCTTCTTGACGAGCTCGGGAACATGGGTATTTCGCGTCTCATGGTTGAAGGGGGCGGGACGCTGATTGCCGGTCTGATAAACGCCGGGCTGGTTGATGAGGTGTACACGTTTGTGGGCAATATGATCATCGGGGGTAAAGATGCACCGACGCTTGTTGATGGTGCCGGGTTCATACAGGAATCTGAGTTTACGCGGCTCGCATTAACGGAAGCACGCAAGATTGAGAAGGGAATCCTGCTGCACTGGATGGTGAAGCGGGACGAGGTATCCCGGTAACGATTTTTTTAGTCAGGCCCTCTGGTTAATTTCATGGGGAAATCTTATCTGAATGCCTATTGGTGATCACAACCCTCATCACCCGGCATTAAAAATAGAGATCTACGTATATCGCCGTCATTATCCTTGTCCTTGTCTTTCTCCTGATTGCCGTGCGACAGGTCGGCCGGTTCAGCTTTAAGATCTGGCAGATCATGCTTGGGGGAGCGGTTGCGGTCCTTGTTACCGGTCAGATCTCTCCAGGGGATGCTCTGCGGGCAGTAAACCCCGATGTCATGCTCTTTTTGTTTGGCATGTTTGTCGTCGGGCAGGCACTCGTCACCAGCGGGTATCTCTTCACGGTCGCGAGCCGGATTTTTGGGAAAACAAAAAATACCGATCAGCTTGTGCTTGCCATCCTCTTTGGGATGGGAATCCTCTCGGCGCTGCTGATGAACGATACCCTTGCGATCATCGGGACACCGCTCGTGCTGGGCATCGCCGCACGATCAAAGATCTCTTCAAAACTCCTGCTGCTGACACTCGCATTTGCGATCACCACCGGCAGCGTCATGAGCCCGATCGGCAACCCCCAGAACCTTCTTGTCGCGGTAAACAGCGGGATGCACTCCCCGTTTGTGACGTTTGGCATCTCCCTGCTCGTGCCTACACTGGTGTGCCTCGGTATCGCGTACCTGTTCCTCCGGTTGTTCTATCGCAATGAATTTTTGTCGCGGCCGTTTGTGGAGGATGATAATGTGCCACACGATGCACCGCTCGCCCGGCTGGCGCAATGTTCCGTCCTGATCATCATTATTCTTGCTGTCGCAAATGTCAGCGCATCAATGCTGACAGGTGCCATCATCATCCCGCTGCCGGTCATCGCGTTGTGTGCCGCTGCCCCTGTCATCCTGTTTTCGCCCCGGCGGTTAGAAATGGTAAAATCGATCGACTGGTGCACCCTTGTCTTTTTTGCCGCGATGTTTGTCCTGATGGAAAGCGTCTGGCAATCGGGATTTTTCCAGACGCTGGTAACCTCAGGCAGCATCACCTCGGTCCCGGCGCTTCTTGCGACCAGTGTTGTCATCAGCCAGTTCATCTCCAATGTGCCCTTTGTTGCCCTGTTCCTGCCAATGATCATGCAGGCCGGCGGGACAACCGGGCAGATGATGGCACTTGCTGCCGGCAGCACGATAGCGGGCAACCTCACGATCCTTGGAGCGGCAAGCAACGTGATTATTATCCAGAACGCGGAAAAACAGGGCCAGACGCTGACCTTTTTTGAATTTGCCCGGGTCGGTATCCCGCTGACGATAGCGCAGGTGATAGTGTACTGGGTGTTTCTGGGAATGATATAAAAATGAAGCAGGATACCCTTGCTCATATCAAAACAAATCAGAAAAAATTAGACAGAGAAGAGGAAAAATACGTATATACACGCGAAGGTTAGCGTGACTGATTGCAATGCCGGAGAACACACGTGATGAATTAAAAGAAAAAGTGCTGCCGATAAATGATCTTATCGCGTACCAGCCTGGAACCGTTGCAAGCCGGATGATCGTATTTGAAAAAGCGGGCACGATCACCATCTTTTCTTTTGATGCCGGAGAAGGGCTCTCCGAGCATAGCGCCCCCTACGATGCGATCCTCACGGTCACTGATGGCGAAGCGGAGGTGCAGATTGCAAAGAAGCCCTTTACTGTCAAAACGGGAGAGATGATCATCCTCCCGGCAAACAAACCGCATGCCGTGTTTGCTCATCAGCGGTTCAAAATGCTGCTGACGATGATACGGGAATAATCGGAAAAAAAATTATTCCGGGCAAGTAAATTTCCGGCACTGGTGGCGTGAAGAGGGGGGGCTGCATTATACGAATGAGGTTTTCTCCAGCGCCATTCTTTTAAATTTTTGATATCCTGCCTGTTAGTTCAGGTATCCGGATTTTTTCTTGCTATGATTCTGGTATACACTTGCCATTTTTCTGTCCGTTCCCATCGCGGAAAAACCAGTTCCGGTAGATGAGCGGCGTGATAATGGTGGTCAGCACGCTCATAAGGACGATCGCGATATACAACTCCTGCCCGATAATTCCGGCTTCAAGCCCGATCAGGGCGACGATCATTGCCACTTCTCCGCGTGGCGCCATGCCAAATCCCACGATCAGCGAATCCCGGTTGCTCATGCCCGCAAGACGTGCCGGGATCCCGCACCCGATTACCTTGGTGATGACGGCAATCACCGTCAGTACGATGATAAAAAGGAGAATATTTGGGGTAACGATTTTGAAATCCGCAATGACACCCAGCGACACAAAGAAGATCGATGCAAAGATGATCTGGAGGTATTCGGCCCCCTCCTTAAGGCTGTGGCTTTGCCGGAGTATCACGCCTTCGACAGAGACGCCGGCAATAAATGCCCCGACAATCGCCGAAAGCCCCACCATGTCAGCGATCATCGCGTACAAAAACGCGATCATCATTGCAAAAATAAAAATAAATTCCGGGTATTTACTACAGAATTCCCGGGTATCAAGGTATTCAAGAAACCTGCTGACAACAAAGATGCCAAGTGCGCCGGCAATAAAGATAAATGCGACTGCTTTCACGGCAACAAATGCTATCCCGGCAACTGACAATGAACCGGTGACGATATCCGTGCTGATTGCAAGTGCAAGCAGGCTCAGTACATCATCAATGACTGCCGCCCCGATGATCGCTTTTGCCGCATCGCTCTGGAGTTCACCCATCTCTTTAAGCACATTTGCCGTTATTGCAATACTCGTGGCGGTCAGTGCAGTACCGATAAAAATGGCACTTGACGTGTTAAACCCAAACACAACCGCAAGCCCATAGCCCCCAAGCCATGGGATTACCACACCCACCGCTGCGATAACCCCGTTTTTTATCGACAGGATATCCGCGATCCTGAATTCAAGACCGATAACAAAGAGAAGAATTACTGCCCCCAGATGTGCAAGGCTGCGGACAAAATCCGTGTAGGTAATCCAGCCAAGAACACTTGGTCCGACAATAATCCCGACTAAAATGAGCCCGATGACCGCGGACTGGTTAATCCGCGATGCGACAAGATAGCCCGCCAGTGCGACGAACAACAGCAGGCTCATCTGGAATTCAGGGCTCGTAAACAGGCTTTCCATTGCAGGAGATTATGAGGGAATCCTAAAAACCTTTTCCGGTTTTTTGTCGGGAACAGAATGACACAGGTGTAATGCCCTGTCAATTTTTTTTAAGGACCTGTTTTATTTTGGGGTGGCAGTTTCCACACTCTTTCATCATCGTGATAACCTGTCAGGAATAGTTTCTTTTGGCACCCGTTAATTCCGGTTTAAAGTCTCAAAACGCCAGAATGGCTGTTATTTGGGCGGTGACGGACAGAGCGGGACACAATTGCCGATACCTCACATGATCTGGCTTGAATTGGTCTCAATCGGGCTATTTTGCGTTGTCTGTTTTGCATTCGGAAAGGTTTGCACTCGCCGTTTCCGGAAAGGTTTTATACACTCAGGTCAAAGTAGGGTTTACTAAAGTGGCGCCACTCGTGCATTCCCTATCCTTTACTGGTAATCTGTAGTTTTTGCGTGCCACTTAGCCCTGCTTGTAAAATCAGGGAACATCCTTAAAAAGTGAGGTTTAACGATGCATACGAAATACCTGAGTACTATTGACGAACTTGATAATCTCGCCAGCTTCACTCCCCGTGAACGCAATGACATGGAAAAAGTCTGTGAGAAATTCCCCTTCAGGGCAAATGAGTATTACCTTTCACTCATTGACTGGAAAGACCGGGATGACCCGATCCGGAAGATCGTGATCCCGGACCCCCGCGAATTAAACGGGCAGGGATCGTTTGACCCGTCCCGGGAGAAGGATTTTACCCGCAAGCCCGGGCTCCAGCACAAGTATGACCAGACCGCGCTTTTGATGATGTCCGATGTCTGCGGTGGCATCTGCCGGTTCTGTTTCCGCAAACGGCTCTTTATGAACAAGGCGCGTGAAACGGTCAAGGATATTTCCTGTGGGCTTGAGTATATCCGCGAACATGCGGAAATTACGAATGTCCTGTTGACCGGCGGTGATCCGCTGACCCTTGAAACCCGCAAACTTGAACAGACACTCAAGGAACTCCGCGAGATCAGCCATGTCAACGTGATCCGGATTGGCAGCAAGATGCTTGCCTACAATCCGTACCGGATTCTCAATGATCCGGACCTCTGCACGATGTTTTCAAAGTACAGCACCCCGGAAAAACGGGTCTACCTGATGGCGCATTTCAACCATCCCCGGGAACTTTCCGAGGTTTCGTTCCGTGCCGTAGAACAACTGCAGAAATCCGGTGTAACCGTCCTCAGCCAGACGCCAATCCTGCAGGGTGTCAACAGCAATCCCGAAGTGCTCACCAATCTCTTCCGGAGCCTCGCATTTTCCGGCATTTCCCCGTATTATGTATTCCAGTGCCGGCCATCTACCGGCAACCGGTTCTTCCAGGTTCCGGTGGAACAGTCATACCAGATGATCCAGACCGCCTGGCAGAAATGTTCCGGTATTGCCAAACGTGCTCGGTTTGTCATGTCCCATGCGACCGGGAAGATCGAAGTCGTGGGAAAAACGGCAAAGCACGTGTTCATGCGGTATCACCAGGCAGCTGACACTGCAAACATCGGGAAGTTCATGGTGTTCCGCAGCAACCCGGACGCCCACTGGTTTGACGATTACCAGCATGCACTGACGGATTTCGAGCCAAAAAAGTTGTGGTTGTTCTAAGGGAGGAATATCCGGATGCAAAATTCCGGGGCTGCCTGATGCCTATTAGAGCAGCAACCGGGATAATTTTTTTTGCGCGTATTGTCTGGACTATGTAATCACCTTTTTTTATAAACGATATTGTCCAGGTTTATCTCTTTAAAAAAATTTTATCCATACTCGTAATTTTCACCCCCTGCCGTAGTCACATCGGCTAAAAAAGGTGCTGATACGGTTTTCAACGTCGGATTCAAAACATATAATTCAGATTCAAGTCAATCAGGTACCAATGGATGCGGCAGTAACCGTTCTCTTTCTGGGACTTCTGATTTTTATTGGAAATATACTCTCCCGGTTTTTCACGCTTACCAAGATTCCCGATGTCCTCTTCCTCATCTCAATTGGTATTGTCATCGGCCCGATGCTCGGCCTGGTCACTCCTTCGCAGTTTGGTGTTGTCGGCCCGCTCTTTACCATGGTCACGCTTGCCATCATCCTCTTTGAAGGCGGCTTGCATATCACAATTGAAACCTTAAAAAAATCTATTACCGGGACAACCGCAATCACTGCTGCCAACTTTGTCATCCTCACGATAATCTGTATCATTGTCATGAAGTTTTTTGCAGGATTTACCCTGATTGAATCCTGTATGCTGGGGGTGATCCTTGGCGGCACGTCCTCTGCGGTGGTCATCCCGTTCACCAATTATCTCAATATCAAAAATGATACCAAGGCGATACTTGCTCTTGAATCCGCTCTCAGCGATGTGATCTGCATTGTCGCCCTGCTCGCCCTGATCAACATCGTAACGATCCAGGAATTCAATATCGGTCATGTTATTGGCAGTCTTATCGCCTCATTTCTGATAGCGATCATTATTGGTGTTGGCGCGGGCGTCTGGTGGTCCTCGGTATACCATAAAATTGCGAGCATCAAAAGTGTTTTTCTCACCCCGGCATTTGTTTTCATCGTGTTTGGTTTTGTCAGCCTGCTGGGGTTCTCCGGCGCGATTGCGGCGTTAGCTCTTGGCCTGACCCTTGGAAACCTGTACTATTTCAAGGCCGAGAAGATCCTGCCATTCCTGGGAGACAGTATCACCCAGGTCGAACTCTCCCCGATTGAAACGGAGTTCTTTGCCCAGCTCGTCTCACTCTTAAAAACGTTCTTTTTTATCTACATCGGCATCTCGATCCACTTCTCGAACATGTCGGTTTTCTACCTTGGGGCCGGACTCACAATCAGCTTCTACCTCGCCCGGATTGTGATAGTCTGGCTGACGATCCCCCGGACGATCCCGGTAGCGGACGCAGCGATTATTGCAGCGATGGAACCAAAAGGGCTTGCAGCCGCAGTCCTTGCCACGATACCGTATGAGGCGGGTATTGCAAACGGGCTGGCAATCCAGAACATCACGTATATTGTGATCTTTTTCAGTATCCTTGCCTGCTCTTTGCTGATTTTCCTTCTCGAAAGGACATCATTTGCAAAAATATATCAAAAATTGTTCTGGTCGTTTGGAAAAGACTCCGGTCCTTCATAATTTTTTTGATAAAGTGCTTTTTAGCGCCTGATTTTTTATTCACTCCATTTTTGAAAATAGCACACGGATTAACAGGTTTAACGCTCCTCAAGGGCTCCGACAATGTCTCAACCCCCGTCGCTGTGGCACCCCCGGTTTCGATAGTTTAGTTCTGTCATCATCAACCTTGCGCCCCGTCCCCCTTGGGGGACAAAGTGGCGCGAAGAGGGGGGCTGCGTAGCAGGAAAGAGGTTTTCTACAGAGCACAAATTTTCTGACGAAAATTAGGCTTTGTTGAAATCCTCAAAAGAGAGCCATGCAGTCTCTCCTGGAGGCTTTTTCGTACATCGTGCTTTTTGCCTCCGCCGTTCGAGCATCATCCGATAGTTTCTTAATAATCATCCGAACGGTGATGAAAAACCTCAAGCAAAATTGGGGGTTAAGGGGATGCTCCCCTTGGGGTGCCTCCCCCTTTAGGGGAGAGAGGGGGTCACCCTCCAATTATTATAGAGACTAATTAAATGGCGGAAAAAATAGGATTTCAACAGAGCCGAAAAGTAATAAATGACGGATTGATTTTTTTAAAAAGGAATTATGTGGGTACCAGTCCTCATCCGGGCACCTCACATCACAACCCGGGTGACCACCCCATGGATCTTCTCCGGGGGCAGTGCGTAGAACTGGACAAACGGCGGAGAAATCTTTTTGATGATCCCGTACAGTTTCCAGAAGAATTTATCGCTCACGATATTTTCAATGCCGTAGAAGATTGTTTTTCCCTCAATCCCTTTGTCTTTGAGCAGGGACGCGATGTCAACGACTTCCATATACCCGGCGGTGATGGTGAATACGTGCAGCCCGGGAGCAAGATCGGTGTCAAATTCAGTTTCAACACCAAACGGGAAGTTCGTGATCCTGATAGACACAAGAATATTGTTCTCGTACATAATTTCGTTCTGGAAGAAGACCTTAGCCAGGTACGGTGAAATATTACAGGGATCCCCGATAAAATACAGCCCTGTACCCCGGATTTTATTCAGTTCGGCATAGGCTTTTTGGTATTTCGGGAGAAATTCTTCCAGTTTTATCGGCTGGAGCAGAGAATGGAGCTTTTCCTGGCCTAAAATAAACGTGACAATGACGATAAGCGGGATGGTGGCAATAAGAAATGAAAAATATGCCCCGTGAGGTATCTTCATCAGGGTTGAGACAAAGAACAGCGAGGTAATCACCATCAGGATCCCGCAGATGAAGGTCTTTACCGCCTCCCGTCTCAAAAAGAAGATCATTGCCATCATGAGCGCAGAGATCAGCATCGTCCCAGATACCGCAAGACCGTACGCTGATGCAAGGTTCTCTGAAGATCCAAATTCAAACATGACCAGCAGGACGGCACCAAGCAGCAACCAGTTCACGGTATCGATGTAGATCTGGGACCGGAGCTCGGCAGAGGTATACTCGATCTTCATCTTGGGAAGGATGCGGGTTGTCATCGCCTGGTACACGATGGAGAACATGCCGGAGATCATCGCCTGCGCCGCGATGACCGTCGCACACAGGCTTAAGAGAAGAAACGGGATGTAGATGACCGGGCTTAATGAATAGATCATCGAGAAGAGGACATTATGCGTGCCCTGTGTCTGGAGCACAAAGGCACCCTGTCCAAGGTAGCTGAGTACCAGCGTCGGGAAGACAAAGTACCATCCTTTGACAATGGGGTCCCTTCCCAGATGTCCCATGTCCGCATACAACGCCTCGCCCCCGGTAACGCACAGGATTACCGCGGAAAGGACAAACAGTGACGTGATCCCGTTCTCGAAAAGAAATGACAGGGCATAATACGGGTTCAGTGCGAGAAGGACCTGCGGTGCTGCGATAATTGAAATGATACCGGATACTGCTAGCGCGATAAACCAGATGAGCATGATCGGGCCAAAAGCCCATGCGACTTTTTCTGTCCCTTTTCTCTGGAACATGAACAAGCCAAGAGCGATCAGAGCGGCAATAAAGATAAGAAAAACTCCGCTGGTTTCTTCAAATCCCGGGATCAGCTGGATACCCTCCACTGCCGAGAGGATACTGATTGCCGGTGTGATGACACCATCGCCGATAAATAAGGCAATGCCGATGATGGTGAGGACCGACGCGACCGATGCTGCAATACCGGGTTTGAGCAGCAGGTCAAGGATACCTTTCAGGACGATGGTGCCGCCCTCGCCTTTGCTTGCAAGTGACATCGCAAGCCACACATACTGGACGGTGATGATGATAAAAAGGGTCCAGACGATGAGCGAGAGGAACCCGAGAATATTTGACACGGTTGGAAGGATAAACAGCAGGATCGCACCCACAGTATAGATAGGACTCGTACCGATATCTCCAAAGACAAGGCCAAGGGATTTTATGATCTTTGGAAAGGGTGTTTTTGTATCTGCCATTGGTAAGACATCTTGTTTTAAAACAGTTATACTCTTTTAATTTTTTAACCGTGCTGACGAAGAATGGTGATTGTGCCCATGAGAATGGCCCGGATTTTTTTCAATTGTACCACCGGGAGTGTCTTCTTTCGCCAACAATCGTTTTTTTTAAAAAACAGACCGCTCATTTCCTGATTGCCAAGAAATATAAAGATACAGCGGGAGATACGACAATAACAGGTACCCACACCCGGAGGATCCCATGCCCGATACGGAAAAGAAAAAAGCCGAACTGAAAATTTCAGGAATGCACTGCGCCACCTGTGCGGTCAATATCGAGGAATCGTTGGCAAAACTCAATAATGTCAAAAACGCTTCCGTAAACTTTGGGACTGATACTGCCCATGTGGAGTTTGATCCTTCCAAAGTCACCCTTAAAGAACTCGAAAAAGCGGTAAAAGATGCTGGTTACGAGGTGATCAACCGGGAGGTGACGGTCAAGGTCGGCGGCATGATGTGTGCCACCTGCGTCCAGACAATCGAGGCGGCACTACAGGCACTGCCCGGCATTGTTTCAGCGGTCGTGAACCTTGGTACGGAAAAAGCATATGTGACCTACAACCCGTCGATCTCCGGGATCGATGACATAAAAAAAGCGATCGAAGATGCCGGCTACCAGTATCTCGGCATCTCCGGTGAAGTGAGCGAAGAGGCGGAGAAGAAGGCACGGGAAAAAGACCTGCATGACAAGTTTATGCGGTTCATGATCGGGTTTGCCGTCAGCATCCCGCTTATGGTGGCGATGTGGGTGCCGCTGGGCATATCGATGCAGCTGTTGGGATACCTCATGTTTGTCATCGCCACACCCGTCTTTGCCTATGTTGCCTACCCGATCTTCCGGGCCGCGTGGATGGCGCTCCGCAACCATTCGCTCAACATGGACGTGATGTACGCGATGGGCACGGGTGTCGCGTATGTGTCAAGCGTGATGGGAACATTCGGGATTATCCTCACACAGGAGTTCATGTTCTACGATACGGCAATCATGCTTGCGGCGTTTTTGATGCTGGGGCGGTACCTTGAGACGCGGGCAAAGGGCCGGACATCGGACGCGATTAAAAAACTCGCCGGTCTCCGGGCAAAGACGGCGACCGTCCTCCGTGAAGGCAGGGAAGAAGAGATTCCTGTTGAGGATGTGACAGTCGGGGATATCGTAATTGTAAAACCCGGCGCAAAAGTCCCGGTTGATGGTGAAGTTGTCGCGGGCGAGAGTTATGTCGATGAATCGATGATCACCGGTGAACCGGTACCGCCGCTGAAAACAAAAGGAAACCGGGTGGTCGGCGGGACACTGAACACCAACAGTGTCCTTTCAGTCAAAGCACAGAAAGTTGGTAAGGAAACGGTGCTTGCCCAGATTATCCAGCTCGTGGAAGATGCACAGGGGTCAAAACCCCCGGTCCAGCGGATAGCGGATGTTGCAGTCACCTATTTTATTCCGGTGGTTCTTATCATCGCTGCATCCGCATTTCTTGCCTGGTACTTTGTGCTGCACGCAACGCTCCTGTTTTCCCTCACCGCGCTCATCTCGGTGCTGGTCATTGCCTGCCCCTGTGCGCTTGGCCTTGCTACGCCGACCGCAGTGACGGTGGGTGTCGGGCGGGGAGCAGAGCTGGGGATCCTGATTAAAAACGGTGAGGCACTGGAAGTCGCCGAAAAAGTGACGACGGTGGTTTTTGACAAGACCGGGAACTCTCACCCGGGGAAAACCGGAAGTTACCGACATTGTCCCGGTGGGGATCTCTGAAGAGACGCTCCTTGGATTTACTGCTGCGGTTGAAAAAAGTTCACAGCACCCGCTTGCACAGGCCGTGGTCCGGTATACCGCTGAGCCGGGGCTATGATTATTCCCGATGCGGAGAACGTTTGACACGGTTGGCGGCAAAGGTGTCTCTGCGGTTGTTCTTGGCGAGACGGTGCGTGTCGGGAACCGTTCCTTCCTGCAGGATAACCATGTTGTTATCCCGGACGATATCGAATCCCGGATCACGGGTTTTGAGCAGGAAGGAAAAACGGTGATTGCGATTGCTGCCGGGGAACAAGTGGCAGGAGTTATCGCGATCGCGGACACGCTCAAACCTACTACCCGGGAAGCGATCCGTCTCCTCGCGGCAAAAGGCATGCATGTCGTGATGATCACCGGTGATAACCGGCGCACTGCCGATGCAATTGCCCGCAGTATCGGCATTGAACGGGTGATAGCTGAAGTCCTCCCGCAGGAGAAAGCTGCGGAAGTAAAAACGCTGCAGGAATCCGGTGAGGTGGTTGCCTTTGTAGGCGACGGGATCAATGATGCCCCGGCACTGGCGCAGGCAGATGTGGGGATTGCGATCGGCAGCGGCACCGATGTTGCGATCGAGAGCGGGGATATTGTGCTGATCAAGGATGATCTGCTGGACGCTGTTGCGGCAATCGAACTCTCGAAAAAGGTGATGGGCAGGATCAAAGGCAATATCTTCTGGGCTTTTGCCTATAACGCGTTGTTGATCCCGGTGGGTGCCGAAGTGCTTTACCCGTTTTTTGGTATCACGTTCAGGCCCGAACTTGCTGCGCTGGCGATGGCTGCAAGCTCGGTAACGGTGGTTACCCTGTCCCTGCTCCTCAAAGGATATATACCTCCGGCAAAGAAAGGGAAATAACTGAGGTGTTCATGTGGCAATTGACCCGATCTGTAAGATGACCGTGGATGAAAAAACGGCGAAGTTCACCAGTGACTACAACGGAAAAAAGTATTATTTCTGCGCCCCCGGCTGCAAGAAGAAGTTTGATTCTGACCCGGCAAAGTACGCGTGAGGAAGTCGGGCGGACACATCCGCGCGATCACGAATATCTCCTCAAATTTCCCGTTTTTTGATTTGTTTTCCGGTAATCTTGATATAGGAACAGCAGGCAACCTTTTCTCCATTGTACCGGTGAGAAAACCAAAAAAGCCGGTACCTGTCGAGGCGATAAAGATGTCATTTTTCATCATCAGCCCTGAAATCTATGCCTTGATTATCCTCCCGTTCCTGATCTTTTTTGCCCGTATCTGTGATGTGAGCCTCGAGACTATCCGGGTCATTTACATCTCAAAGGGGATCAAGTATCTAGCCCCGTTCATTGCATTTTTCGAGATTGTGATCTGGCTGCTTGCCATGGAGGTGGTCATGAATGACCTTTCCAATATCGCGAATTTCTTTGCGTTTGCATTCGGGTTTGCTACCGGTACCTACGTTGGACTGGTGCTGGAAGAAAAACTCTCGATTGGTATGGTGATCATGCGTATTGTCACCACGGAAGAATCCAATGAGGATATCATCTCGTTCATGCAGAAGGAGAATTACGGTGCCACAAGCATGAATGCGCAGGGTGCACGGGGTGAAGTGAAGATGATCCTTTCGCTTGTCAACCGTGTCGATGTGCCCCGGATTATGGATCATATCAAACAGACAAACCCGGGTGCGTTCTTCTCCATTGAGGACGTCCGGTACGTCAACCAGGGCGTTTTCCGCCCCAAAAAACCCAACATGATCACTGGACTATTCCATTCATTTATCCGGCCGCGCAAGAAAAGGTGAACCTTTTTCTCTTTGCCCGTACGATTCTTTAAAAAGCCTGACCTGCAACCCGCTGCACGGCTAAAAAAATAAATGTTTTTTGTTCCGGTGGTCTTCCATGAAAACCAATATGCCCCTGAGTAAACCGATCCGTGAGACGATCGCTCATGCAGAGGGGCTTTTGGGTACTGAAATTTCAGTTATGCGGAAACCCGAAGCCGTTCCCGGCGGGACGCTCATTGATACGTACACCTATGACGTCGATAAAAATATCATCGTCTTCCCGGCACAGAATATCGGTTTGTTAAAGGATTTCCTGATAGCAAAACACTGTGTTGCCCTGCTCATCAAGGGTGCGGCTGCAAAAAAATCCTCCTACCGGGTCTGTTCATTCAACCAGGAAACGGTTAACCGGGGCATGCGCCAGATCTACCTTGATGCCCTCAAGGATGAGGCAAAAAAAGCAAAAAAACTCCCGGTCCAGAAACTGCTTGACATGCTGGTCATGATCTATATGCAGTTCCATGAGGATATCACGGATCTCCCGTGGAACCCGATTATCAACAGCCGGGTGTATTACCAGCTGCCCCAGCTGCGAAAGACCCAGCTGTATCTCCTGTTAAAAGACGGGAAAACGGATATGGATCGTCAGATGGAATTTGCAGATATCATCCCCCGCCGGTATTTTGTCCTTGACAAGTCCCTGTTCTATGCCCGTGATCTTTTCCTTGCAAACACGCTCCCCGCAGATGCCCTCTCACCCATGATCAATATCCCGCAGATGAAAAAATTTAACCACCTTGAAGTAAAGGAGATGCTGACCACCCGCTGGACACAAACTGCGTGGTACCAGTCAAAAGTATTCGGGGATACTGTGCTGGCATTGATGGATAAGGATCTCAAGGTTGAATGGAATGCTCCGGACAGCCTCGATTTCTATAACGACCTGTACGTGACAGGAGTGAAACTGACCAATGACCTCTTGGGATTTATGACGATGAAGGACTGGTTTGTCTGGGAAACGCCTCACCACCAGCGTGCCGCGCTTGAAAAGATCGATGAGTATGAACAGACCGCCCTCAAAGACATCTTTGGTGATCTGATTGCAGACCAATAAAAACCAGTACCGGCATCAGCAATGGATATCTGGAACAGAGGTACTGAGCGGTATACAAGCCTCTGCCATTGGCAGGAACCGGGCGCATCATCGTGCTGCCTGCGGGAGGCGACACGTATGGCAGTGAATGTGGTTGCAGAACTCCTCAAAAAGGGCAATGCATATGCGAAGCGGACCAGGTACGGTGAGGCGATTGCGCATTACGACAAGGCGCTCCAGCTCGATCCTCGTAACCCGGAGAGTTGGTGCATGAGGGCGTCTGCATATATCGAGACCGAGAGGTATGCGGAAGCGGTGGCAGATTGCGAAATGGCGATTTCCCTCAACCAGAACTATGCAGACGCATGGTCAAAGAAAGGGCGTGCCCTGTACCAACTGGGAAAAGTTAACGAGGCGCTGGCGGCAGTTACCCGGGCGCTTGCCCTGAACGGGAACGATATAACCGGGTGGTATATCAAAGGCATCTGCCTTGACGAACTCGGGAAGAGCGATGAGGCACAGGAAGCATTTGCCCGCTCGCTCGAACTGGAAATAATTCTTGATATCGAAGCAGAAAAGAAAAAAGTCGGGTAGAGTAAGGCAGGGAAAAATCGGGTTCTCCCGTGAAGGTCATGCATTTAGATATACTAATGGGGGTTTAGGACCCCCATGCCCCCGGAAATGATAAATGTCGCCGTTTCCGACCGGCCACTCCTGTAGCGGTTTAATGATTGTTTTGCTCTGTTGAAATCATCCGATCTTTTTTGTGACGCTCTTCGAGGTCTACGGCAATCCTTGCCTTCGCCCCCGCCGCTGTGGCACCCCCGGTTGCGATAGTGCAGTATATCCTGTTCCGCATCATCGGTACTGCGCCCCGTCCCCCTTGGGGGACAAAGTGGCGCAAGAGGGGGGCTGCGTAGTATGAAAGAGGTTTTCTACAGAGCAGATTGTTTTTTACTTTCCCCTCCCCGCCGTGCTTAGAGAGAAGGTCTCTCGGACGGCAAAACACCCCAATTCATCGTGATGAAGTAAACTTGGGGAGGTTACCGTCCGATGTACTGCAGCAGTATCAGAAATGCGATCATCGCGATTTCCATAATGACGATTACGACCCATACGGGGAGGTGAAGGAGCTCCTGCACGGTGACGGCGGGAAATGGCCCTTTCTGTAAAATACCGGTTTTTAACCGGGGGTAAAGGTCTGCAAAGATCCCGGTACCAATGACCAGGCCTATCATCCCGCCAAAGAGGGCATCCAGTGCACCGGTACCCACTGCCCCGGCAACGGTTCCCGGGCAGTAGCCGAGAAGGGCAAAACCCACGCCAAAAATAAGCCCGCCGATCACATTTGCCCCAAAAGTCCCGTTCGCAGGATGGAGCTGGATATACCCATAATGCCTCATGACATGAAGACCGATCATTGCGATGATTACCGCGGAAAGCATCAGTTTCATCACGGTAAAATCCACAAGGAGCAGCTGGTTGACAATAACGGAATACTCTGTCACACCGCCTTTCTGGAGCAGGAACCCGAATGCAATTCCGGTGAGAAGTCCAAGCACGATCTGGGCGCTTTTTTTCTGGTGGAGTGTTGTCAGCATTGCCATGTGTCTATTCACCCTCCAATAACCCTGAATATCACAAGTGCAGTTGCAATTCCCCCGGCAAAGAAGCATGCAGCAGTAACTATGCTGGCAAGCGAGAGCTGGCTTGAGCCGCTGAGTCCATGACCGCTCGTGCACCCGCCAGCCCACCGGGCACCAAGCCCGAGCAGGATCCCGCCAACGAGTGCCCAGAAAATCCGGACTGCGGCATTATAGCCAAAGACATTCCCCCACATGGACGGTACCCAGTACAGGTGGAACTGCCCGGACAGCATGGAGGAAATAAATGCGCCGATGATTACCCCGGGGATAATCATAAAACTCCAGTCAACCTGCGGGATTACTTCGCGGTAATACTCCTTTTTCTGGACACTTTCTGCACTGACGGATTTCTCCAGCATCCCCCGTGCCTTGATAAACGCAGCAGAACAGCCAAGCGGCCGGTCAGCAAGAAGAAAGGACAGACAGATAAGGACACCGATACCGGCACCTGCCACATAGGGCGACCAGGTCGCCTGCATAAAATATTCAAACATTTCCCTCAACCTCGCCAGCCCGTTTCGTGCGGGACGGTATACCCGATACTCGCATGATAACAGAAATAAATGTTTGGCATGGTGACGGGCGGCCAGTGGATAGCACCCGACAGGTTCTCCTGTCGCGTAGTCATCGTATCGGGTGTGTTCGGATTGCCAGCATAACCCTTATTACCGGCAATCCACCATGTTCCCGTATGGCCGCACGCAAAAAAATTCGGGGATCAAGAAAGAAACCGCTTATCGACCTGCTCCCGGAACTGGTGGTTACTGCACTTGCAGCAGGACAATGATTTTGTCATGACGTTCGAAATCGATCCTGACACCGGTGTGAGGACGCTTCATGCGATGTCCGGGAAATTCATCTCACCCTGCATGTTACGGAAACTCATCGGGCAGGTGGAATCCCAGCGCGATGAGGGCAGTTCGATGATCAGCCGGAAATGCGTGTTGCAAAATCCGGTATAAGTGATAAAATGAGTGATGGTTTTGCCAGTAAAAATCTGCGGCACAGAGATATTGACAGGATCCTGCCCGGGTAAAACATCCCCAGACAAACGGCAAAATTGAGAAATGGTTCGATACCTATCGCCGGTTCCGGTATGAGTTTGAGTCTCTCGATGATTTTATCTCCTGGTATAATGACCGACCTCACGACAGTCTGGATTTCGAGAATCTTGAATTACCGAATCTCGCGTTCTGGAGACGGGTACCTCAAGAGGCCATCTTCGGTATCGGTATCATTGTTTTTGGTTGGTGAGTTTGATGATGAAACGTTCATGTGCTCTTAAGCGAAGATCAATGAGAAATTATTTCAGGACTGTACAGGTAGACTAATTATGCTAACAACATCTGCAAAATGGTTGCGACGTGTACCACATGAATTGCTCTGAAAGAGGCCAACCGAATCCGGCAATTGTAGGTTCGCCGTTTTAAAGTCCGAGAAGGTGGGTCGGGAAAAATTATTCAGCAACCCCTCACTCCTGAAATTGCTCAAGGAACCATAACAACATGTCGAAATTTTTTAATTTTTTCGACAAGTTCAAGCGATGTGTCGATTGGTTCGACATGTTGAAAGTGTTTGATATTTTCGACAGGGCCGGGAGAAGTGTCGATTCAAACGACATGTTGTGGAGAGGGAAACAATGGTAAACGAAGAAAAGTTCCCGGTTTTGTTATTTTCGTGTCCTATATCCTTGGTCCGGATGATTTGGTTTATCCGGATAACGCCGCTCCAGAAGCACCGCGAAAAGCCCCTCCACATTTTTCCTGCCATCTCACCACAGATTTTATCTTATACCTCTGCACATAGTTTACTTATACCCAAAATTACTAAAATTTGTAAACCAGATGGGAGAATAAGCAGAGCAGCAGAAAGGATGAATAAAATTATGACATCAATTGGTGAGCGGATTAAGGCAGCCCGCATAATTGCCGGATTGTCCCAGGATGATCTCGGGGAGAAGTGGGGATCTCCAAAATGGCGATATCAAAATACGAGACGGGAACCGTTACCCCCAACTCAACCGTGCTGATCGCATTGTCAAAAGCACTTGAAATCAAGGTGGAGTACTTCTTCCGGTTCGACCCGCGTGAAACTCACAAAACCCTCGTACCGGTGCAGGAAAGCCCTGGCAAAGAAAGACGAGACACAGATTCTCGGGAAAACCGCGGAGTGGCTGGAGCGGTATCTCATGATCGAGCATCTCACGGGTGCTGAAAAACCCTTAAACCTCCCCAAGCCGGAACAGTGCAGGGTAAAGACCGCTGGCGACATCGAAAGAATAGCGCAGCGGATCCGGAAAGAATGGAATCTGGGATCCGATCCCCTTGAGAATGTGATGGACATACTGGAGCAGCACGGCATCAAAGTCGGTGTGGTCGATGCACCGGAAAAGTTCGATGCCCTGACGCTCTGGTATAATGAGAAGTGCCCCGTGATTGTGGTGAACAAACACTTCCCCGGCGACCGGCAGCGCTACAATCTCGCCCATGAACTCGGGCACCTTGTCTTACACATTGAATCCGACATGGAGGAAGAAGAAGCAGCCCACCGGTTTGCAGGAGCATTTCTCGTACCGGAAGACATGGCGATCCTTGAACTGGGTAAACAGAGGAATGTGCTGGATTTCCGGGAGTTGTATCTCCTGAAGCACAAATACGGGATAAGCATGGCGGCCTGGATTCACCGGGCAGCAGATCTCGGGATTATAACTGAGGCTGCGGCAAAACGATACTGGATCGAGCTGCGGGCCCGGGGATGGCACAAGACTGAACCGGAAAAACAAGTTTCCGCGGAGTCGCCGACCCTGATGAGACTCCTGCTCTTCCGGGCAGTCAGCGAACATACAATTTCCCAGTCCCGGTTCATGGAACTTCTCGGAGATGAGAATGCACGGGCCGCGGAGTCCTGTGCCTGAGGATTACTACCATGACCGGACAGAAGAGATGTATTATCGATGCGTCCATCCTCCTCGATTTTATTGAGGGAGATATTTTCGAGTACTCTCTTTTCTCTCCCGTTTGATTTCTCTACATCAGATATTGTTGCAGATGAAATTTCCCGCTCGTATTCCTCCTCTGAACTGCGTGCGCTTGGTTTGAAGATCCTCGGACTTGATGCAGAACAGGTTCTCATGATCGAAGCCCTTCAGATCGAACATATTGAATTATCCCCAAACGATCTCTCGGTGTATATTCTTGCACGCCAGCACCGCTCACTTCTCATATCCGGAGATGGTCCCCTCCGTGAACTGGCAGATTCCCATAAGATTGAATATCATGGCACTCTCTGGCTTTTAGAAGAGATGATCCATCGGGAACTCATCGCTCCCCATGATGCAGCCCGGGCATTACGGACAATGCTCGCCAACAAACGCTGGTTGCCCCGTGCAGAGTCTGAACGACTGATTAAAAAATGGGAAATAAATCTCCCTAACCTCTGAAGAAACGTTGCATTCTATCAGCCCCCCCCTTTTTTTACAAAGGGCGCATCATCATCGCCATCACTTCAGACATTTTTTTTATTTTTCTCCTTTTTCCCCCCCTTCAGCAAAACCTAACCTCCCCCTCCCACAGAGTACTATTTTAGCCCGAGGGCCCGAGGGCGGGAGCCAAAAAAAAACAATGGCAGATTTCGTACAGAAAGCAAACATAAAGAGTGCGATCCGCACCCTTGCGAACCCGATAGAAGACGTTGCATCTTTCGATGCAATTGTCCAGACAGTCATCGCAACGAACCCGTTTGCCAAAATACGTCAGAGTTACCCGTCTTATCCGTATCAATCCCCCCCAATAATCATCAATTTTATGAGAAAATGGCTATGCCAAGGTAGGGAAAAACCCTGATGGCGACCGACCGTCCAGCAGATCCCATTCTCCGTCGGAGAACACAGAGTCGGCCCGGTGCCGGAGCATGCAAAACCTGCAAATATATGCCAATTTTTACACACGGTTTTTAAAATACCTCATAAAATGCTCTGTTTGGCAGAATTTGGCATAAATTGGGCTTTAAATAAAACCCTAATAGACGCTTTTGGAGGGCCGATCTCAGCAAAACCGTGCTGAACTACCTGAAAATGAAAAGAACCCCTGTTTTGGAGGGCTGGTCACTAAGACAAAGAGCGGGAAGAATGTCGTCGTACGGTTGACCGGGCTTGGGGAGATGTTTGTTTAATTTCATCATCCATTGATTTTCACTTCATTGGTTCATCTTGAATTTTTTATGCAGGTTTCACAATTGTTTTGGTATGATCTTTTTCATTTCGGGGGTACGCCCACGCTGCCTGTGGGCCGCAGCCCTCAAGGAGCGTAACTCTTCCCCCCCGCTCTTTGGTCTCTATTGAAAATAGTTCAAAAAAGAGCAGTACTTTCTTGTCTGTTGCCGACATGCGGTCCATATCCCGGACTATTCACTATCTTCGTTCATCAGGTCCCGTATCTGACCTTTAAGCGCTGGCAATTCTGCATGTATACTTGTCCAGAGCAGATGCCAGTCGACACGGAAATACCGGTGCGTAACAATATCCCTGACCCCGGGAAGGCCGCTCCAGTCCACTTCCGGATGCTTTGCGATCAGGGAATCCGGCAGGTTTTTTGATGCCTCACCGAGAACCTGAAGATTGCGGAGTATCGCGTCCTTTGTCCTTTCATCAGCCATCAGCTGATCAAAGGAAATATCCCGGGTGAATGCTTCGATCTTCTCCACGGACTGGAAAATATCATATAAAAGAAGGGAGGAAGATCGTTTTTCAGACATACACGACCTCGTGCATGACCTGATCGCGGATCAGGGGATGAAGCCCGTCAGGAGTAACGAGATCAACTTTAATATTCAAACGATCGGAGATCAGGTCTTTTAAGTGCACGAATGCCATCATTCCTGTCGGCTGATCAAATTCCACAACCAGGTCGAGGTCGCTCTGTTCGGTCTGGTGTTTTCTGGAGTACGAGCCAAAAATACCAATGCTCCTGACATGATACTGTTCCCTGAGTTCAGGTATTAAATCCCGCAGCTGGTCCAGTATCTCGGATGTATCTCTCATATTTCTGATGGAATATTGGTACTTCACATATATGAGTGATACGGAGAAAAAACAAAAAACCAAAAAACCCGGGGAATAGGTACTGCAGGATGGTCAGGCTTCCCGTTTAGCAGGGACCCGTTCCCCCAGTCACCCGGTCAAGGATTATATCGGGCCACCCCCCCACCCCCAAGGGGGATCCCTCCCTTAGTAAGACAGGTACCCTTGGGGGTACCCCTCCCCCACCATGACAGGTACCCCATGGGGTACCCCTCTGCCCCGGCACCGCATACAGCACCTCCCACTGTCGTGAATTCCACACGAAGCAGCATGCTCTCTGGTGTACAGGAAGAGGTGCCCCGCTCATACTTCTGCCGGACCTGACCCCACCCCCCGGCAGGGTACCTCACCCATCATGACAGGTACCCCATGGGGTACCCCTCCCTCAGTACGACGGCCCCCCTAGGGGTACCCCTCCCGTTTTGTGGTGCTCACATCTGTCCATCTTCGACGTGACTTCCACACGAAGCAGGGTGTTTGCTGGTGCAGGAGAAGAGGTACCCCCCATGGGGGATCCCTCCCTCAATGCGACAGTACCCATGGGTACCCTCATCGACAGGTACCCCTAGGTACCCCTCCATCGTACGACAGGTACCCCTTAGGGGTACCTCATGGTTCGCGAGTGGTAGGCCATGCATGGGGACGTCCCAAACAAAAGGGGGCGGCGGAGTCCATCGCAAGGGGGTTTTCAGGGATTTAGCCCCCGTCAACTTATTTACCGGGATCCGGGTTTACTTGACACAGATCAGCGAAGAGCAAAAAAAACTCCCGATATCCCGGATGACCAAACCGGGAATCAGATCAGCGGGCTTGGCTCTTTATCGCCGGCAACCGGAAGCCGTGTCGGTTTGATGAGCACTGGTTCCGTTCCCTGCCGGATTTTTTCGATGATTAAGGTCTTTTGCCCGTGGTGTCATCGCAAAGACCGGTATTGCAATACCTGCCTGAACCAGCGCTTTTGCCCCGGCAATTTCCCGGATGGGTTTTGATGCGCAGGCAGTCACCAGATCGGATGCGGCAACAAGACGGCGTGCTTCATCATGAGTCAGACCGCTGACATGGACGGCAACAACAAAGGTGTCCGGGTGAATTTTGCGGATTGCCTCGGCAGTACCCGGATCAGCAACCGTTACGGCAACCCGGGCAAAACCCTGCTCGCTTGCCAACACCACACCTGCCAGCTGATCGATATGGCCTGAGATGTGGTCGAGGACATATCCGCCATTCTGCTCGATGCGGTGTATTACTTCCTTATACGGGGTTGTCCTGACCAGCCCGGACATCCTTCCGCCAATTCCCTGCACGAGAGCCGGGGTAGGGGCAATTACCGTTCCTGCGCCGTCGCAGACAAGAACGGCTGCATCGATGAGCCCCGCCTTTATGCCAAAACTTAACAGTTCCGAAGCACCAAATCCGACAAACGGCCGGGTGTCCAGCACTTCCCGCGCCGGCGTGCACATCCCAAACGCTTGTATCCGGTGCCCGATGTTCTCTTTCACGGCCTCTTTTGTGATCTCCGGAACCGGGAAGGCGAACCGTTTCGCGAGCGGGCAGTCGGCAATGATGGGGTCGCCAACCGACACAACGT
The DNA here is from genome assembly GCA_963768785.1 of uncultured Methanoregulaceae archaeon. Lineage (GTDB taxonomy): Archaea > Halobacteriota > Methanomicrobia > Methanomicrobiales > Methanospirillaceae > Methanoregula. The sequence goes on along the minus strand of CAVYJD010000017.1, from coordinate 17,783 downwards.
TTCCGTTCTGCACCACAACCCGGCACCTGCCGATCGCTTCGATGATATGTTCATCCGCATGGTCTGCCATGATGAGTTCTTCCTTTCATATAATCGTAGGTTAAGAGTCGTGATTAAAATTGGGGAATACGAATAAGAATTAAAACACGGGATGTTGATAAATCCCGGTTTTCCCGATTTTATTTCTCTCAAATTCCCCTCTTCGTCCAAACACATATCAGAATTCATGACGGATAGTATGGAAATGAGCGGTGCGGGACGTTTTTGGGAAGTCGATGGTATCCGGGGTATTGCGATCCTGATGATGGTCGTGTTCCATATCCTGTTTGACCTGAATTTTTTTTCCGTGTATGCCGTCAACGTATCGACCGGGTTCTGGCGGTATTTCGGGTATGCGACGGCATCGCTCTTTCTCCTCATCGTCGGGGTGTCTCTTGCAATCAGCCATGCCCGGGCGGCACGATACCTTTCCGGTGCTGTTCTGGTAAAAAAATTCCTGCTGCGGGGCGCCGGGATCTTCTGCCTGGGACTTTTGATAACGGTGGTCACCTGGTGGTACCTGCCAGATGGGTTCATCATCTTTGGTATCCTGCACCTGATCGGGGTTTCCGTGATGATCTCACCCCTCTTTTTCCGGTTTAAAAAATGGAATGCGGTGCTCGGCGTGCTCTGCATTCCCCTCGGGTCGTATCTTGCGACGCAGACCGGGCCGCTCTGGCTTCTGGCGCTCGGGCTGCATCCCGCCCTGTTCTGGACGGTTGATTATACCCCGCTCTTCCCGTGGTTTGGCCTTGTCCTCATCGGTATGGCACTTGGTGAATATTTTTACCCGGGTGGCGAACGGCGGCGCTCTCCCCCGGCGCTGCCTGAGTTTGTCAGTGCCCCGCTCGCATTTCTCGGTCAGCACTCGCTCCTGATTTATCTCGTGCACCAGCCGGTAATCCTCCTGTGCCTGTACCTGTTTGCGGGTGCACCGGTTTTATAATGTGGATTAAGAGGGGCCATGTCCCACACCGGTACGTCCCGGATTTCCTCTTTTAGCATTCATGAGCACCGTCGCCAAAAATTACGAGCAGGTATGTTATAAGATGACAAATCCGACCGGTCATATCTTCCTCTCAAACGTGATCGAAGTCCTCATCAGGATCAACAGATAACCAAGTACCTTAAGAGACGAATTGAGTACGGGGGAATCTTGCCATACCATCGCAACCGGATAAAACTCACCAGCCGGACCTGAATTTTCATGAACTTCCGGAAAAAGAATTTTTTGCATCCCTCGATACGAACCCGCAGGGGCTCACTTCGGAAGAAGCCGCGGTCCGGATTGAACGATATGGCCCCAATGATATCTCCCACATCCGCAGGCAATCCGTAATTATCCAGTTCCTCGCACACTTCAAAAATCTCCTCGTCATCATCCTTTTGATTGCGGCGGCAATCTCGCTCTTTGTTGGTGAAATCACCGACGCCGCAATTATCACGGTCATTATTTTTGCCAGTGTCACGCTTGATTTCTTCCAGGAATACCGGGCAGAGAATGCGGCGGAGTTGCTCAAACAAAAAATTGTGACCCGGGCAACAGTCTACCGTGACGCCAGACGACAGGAAATACCGATGGGGGATCTCGTGCCCGGTGATCTGGTGTTTCTCTCTGCCGGGGATATTGTCCCTGCAGATGCACGGGTCATTGTCGCACGGGATTTTTTCGTCAACCAGTCGGCCCTGACGGGCGAGCCATATCCTGTTGAAAAAACCGCGGCGGTACCTGCACCCGGCACACCGGTCTCAGACGCCACAAATTATGTCTTTCTTGGCACTTCTGTTGTCAGCGGCAGCGCAAATGCGGTTATCACGAAAACCGGCCTCGTAACCGAATTTGGGAAGATCGCAAAAACACTGGTTGCACGACCCCCGGAAACCGAATTTGAAAAGGGGTTGAAGCAGTTCAGTTACCTGATGACAAAATTCGTGTTCTTCCTTGTCATCTTTGTCTTTTTTGTCAACGCGATGTTCAAGCATGGCATTCTTGACTCCCTGCTCTTCTCGGTTGCCCTTGCTGTCGGCATGACCCCGGAACTTCTGCCGATGATCCTCTCCATCAACCTCTCCAAAGGATCCATTGCAATGTCAGAGAAGGGTGCAATTGTCAAGCATCCCGCAGCAATCCAGAATTTCGGCAGCATGGATATCCTTTGCACGGATAAAACCGGCACCCTGACGGAAAATAAGATTGCTGTCATCCGGCACGTGGACACGTATGGCGCCACAAGCGACCGGGTGCTGTTGTATTCGTACATGAACAGTTACTTCCAGACCGGACTCAAAAGCCCGCTGGATGACGCGATCATTACCTACCGGAATATCGATATCACCAATTGCCAGAAAATCGACGAGATACCGTTCGACTTCATTCGTAAACGTCTCTCGATTGCCGTCGCCCATGGCACTGACCGGATCCTGATCTCAAAAGGTGCACCTGAAGAGGTCCTGCGTATCTGTTCTTCCGTTGACCACGAGGGTACCGTTCACCCGTTGACAGAAGAGGACACTCACCGGATAAATGCACTCTATGATTCGTTTTCCGCGGACGGGTTCAGGACGCTTGCCGTCTGCTACCGTAACCTCGTTGGCTCACAGAACCAGTTTGCTGTCAGTGATGAGGAGGATATGACGCTGATCGGGCTGATCACGTTCCTTGATCCTCCAAAAGAGAGTGCCCGGGAATCGATTGACCTGCTGGCACAGGCCGGTATTGAACTCAAGATCCTTACCGGGGATAACGATCTTGTCACTAAAAAGATCTGTGAACTCATCGGACTCGACATAAAAGGAGCGCTTTCGGGCACCGAGATCCAGGTGATGGATGAGGAAACACTTTCCCGGGTGGTTGAGGATATCACGATCTTTTACCGGCTGTCACCCGCCCAGAAGAACCGGGTTTTAAACGCCATGCGGCGCAACGGTCACGTGGTCGGGTTCATGGGCGACGGGATTAATGATGCCCCGTCTATCCGTGAGGCAGATGTCGGGATCTCGGTTGAAAACGCCGTGGATATCGCAAAAGAATCGGCAGATATCATCCTGCTGCACAATGACCTGCGGATCCTGTATGACGGTGTCCGTGAGGGCAGGAAGACCTTTGGCAACACGACAAAATATATCCTGATGGGGACGAGTTCCAATTTTGGCAATATGTTTTCTGTGGCAGGTGCATCAGTGTTCCTGCCATTCCTGCCAATGCTGCCGATACAGATCCTGCTGAATAACCTGATGTATGATATTTCGCAAATATCCATTCCCACGGATGCAGTGGACGAATCCTACACAAAAACCCCTAAAAAATGGGATATGGAATACATCAAGAAATTCATCATGGTTTTTGGGCCGATAAGTTCCGTCTTTGATTTTATGACATTCTTTATCCTGCTCTTCATTTTCAATGCAGATGCCCCCCTCTTCCAGACTGCATGGTTTGTTGAGTCAATCTGTACCCAGACACTCGTGATATTTGTCATCCGGACCCGGGTTGTCCCGTTCTATAAGAGCAGGCCAAGTAAACTCCTGATGGCAAGCACGTTTCTGATCGTGCTTATCGCCTGTATCCTGCCATTTACGATTCTCGGCAGCATTTTTGGATTTGTGACCCTGCCGGTCTCGTTCTATGCCGTTCTTGCCGGGCTCGTGATTGGCTATATCATCATTGTCGAGCTGGTGAAGCACTGGTTCTATAAACGGTATTCTTCTTTTATTGAGCGAAAGATAGGAAAGGAAACGGGCAGCTGAACGTTTTCGAAGTGGGGGTCATTTCTGGGTTTGTGAATTTCTCTCTCCCCATTTTCACGTATTTTTGGCTCTGTTGAAACGTACATGAATGAGGGTTCACATCCAAACTATGAAAATTGTACAATCGTACCTTTTTTGGCTCTTCACTGATCTGTATAGGTAAACCCGGATTCCGGTAAATAAGTTGATGGGGGCAATCGCCCCCAAACCCCCTTACGATGAATTTCGCCGCCCCCTTTTGGGACGCCCCCGCGGCGGTTCAACAAACACAATAAAAAGATTAATTTATCGTTTATCTTACCCACATGAAAGAGCGAAGAGCCAACTTTTTTGTAGGGGGCAAAGATTGAATGAATTTTTTGTCCAGAATCCGGAACTTGTTTGGAGTTAAGTGGTTAACTCAACTCATTTAATTTTCGTGGGAAATCCTAAAAGAAACATAAAGCCGCTCTTGAATGCTCTTGTATATTTGTGCATCCCCCACAGTCACGTGAGTATTACATAATCGATTTGATAACCATCAGAATGTTGATGAAAAACCTCGAGCATAATGGGGGGGCAAGGGGTTGCTCCCCTTGGGGTGCTTCCCCCTCTGGGGGAGTGAGGGGGTCACCCTCATAATTGTTGTAAGACTACACAAATAATCAAGAAAAGAGGGTATCAAATAAGCCGTATTTTTTACAAAAATCAGGAGCGCAACTCACTCACTCCTTCCATGGAGAGGCAACCCGCGAAAGGATGATTGATGTCACCAAAGGCTGATCCGAGGACCAAAAAAAGAGTGCATTTCTCGTGGTATACCCAGGCATTACCGGAAATTGTCCACGATATTTTGGAACAACTGCATATTAAACGACTCTGTCGGCACCGGCACACCTTCGCGTTTCATTTGCTCTTTTCGGCAAGGCCAGTCGTACAGGTTCACAAATTCCATCGCCCGCTCCGGGTGGGGCATCAGCCCAAGCACTTTGCCGTCTGCAGATGTAATACCTGCAATATCTTCTATCGAGCCGTTGGGATTATACGGGTATTCCCTGTTTGCCGGGCTCATATCCTCTTTGCAGTACGTAAACGCGATCATCTTCTGGCGTTTCAGCCGCTGGAGCGTTTCCGGGGAGCAGTAAAAATTCCCTTCACCATGGGCAACAGGGCAATACATCCGTTCGATGCCCCGTGTCCAGAGGTTGTCAGCCACGGGCTTTAACGTCACGAACCGGCATTCCAGCATTCCCCGGCGGTTGGGCATCAGCGCAATCTCGCGGGAATATTTTTTGTCAAATGCCGGGACAAGCCCGAGGTTTGCAAGGATCTGGAATCCGTTGCAGATGCCAAGGACAAGGTTCTCGCCTTCCAGGAACTTCTCGAGGTCTTCCCAGACATTGTTGCGCACCCGGTTAGCGTACGCGTTGCCGGCGCCGGTATCGTCGCCATAGGAAAAACCGCCGGGGAACACGAGCAGCCGGTAGTCTGACAGATGTTTCCTTTCCGCGATAAGGTCATTGATATGGACAATATCGGAATTCATTCCGGCGCGGGAGAGTGCTTCCTGCGTCTCCATCTCGGAGTTGATCCCAAAGCCGCTCATGATGAGTGCCCGTTCAGGAATCATGTCCGGAGCAGGAGGTGTATGCCGTGCCGCTGAACGGGTCGTGTGGTGGGGTGCAGCAGCCATGATCAGTACCCCTTAAACGGCGTTTTGTATGCCGTTTCAAGTTTGTCCACTGGCAGGTCAATGAGCAGGTTATCGCCGGTGATACGGATATTTTTGCCCCAGACCCGGCCAAGGATTATTGCGTCCTGACCCATGGTGCGTTCAAACGCTGCTTTATTGTCCGGTGATACCGTGACGACAAACCGTCCAAGGGATTCAGAGAAGAGGTAGTAATCCGGGCGTATCGTGGGATGAACCGTGATGTCCATACCCAGACCCCCGGCGATGGCAACTGCCGCCAGTGCATACCCGAGCCCCCCGTGATTGACCGGGTATGCTGACGCCACCAGTTCATGGCGGATCGCATCTGTCAGTTTCCGGTACCGGGAAATGACCTGCTGCACATCAAGGGCAGGGACGGTATTTCCGGTCGCACCAAGATGGGCAAAATATTCTGACCCTCCGAGTTCCTCCCTTGTTTCCCCAATCACGTACACCAGGTCACCGGCTATCTTTGCATCCAAGGAGACCGAACGGGCCACATCAGGATGAATCCCGATGGACGAGATGAGCAGGGTTGGGGGGACCGACACCTTGACCGGGTTGCTCTCCGCGTCAAAGCCGGAGAAATCATTGAACATGCTGTCCTTGCCGGAGATAAACGGCGTGCCAAACCCGGTGGCATAATCATAGCAGCCTTGCGCAGCACGTTTGAGCTGGCCGAGGCGTTCGGGGTCATCAGATGAGCACCAGCAGAAATTGTCAAGAATCGCGATTGTGTCAAGCGGGATGCCGATCGCGATCAACCCCCGGATAGCGGTGTCGATTGCGGCACCGGCCATGCGATACGGATCGATCTCCGAATAGGAGGGAAACAGTCCCTGCGACAGACCGACCCCTTTTGGTGAGCCCTGCACAACCTTGGTGAGGGTCGTTGTCGCCTGCACCCTGCCTTTGCCCTGTACCGGGCCAAGCACATGACCTCCCTGCACGGTATGGTCATACTGGATCGAGATAAATTCCTTGGAACAGAGATTTTTGCGCTGGAGCATCGCAAGCAGGGTCGCATCAAGCCGTGACGGGCAGGATGATGTCGGTTCAGGTGATGTTGCCGGGGTAAAACTGGTTTTGAGGTGCTTTTTTGGCAGTCCTTCGTGCAGGAATTCGAGATCGATATCCATCACGACATACCCGTGGCACTCGACAACGCACCTGCCGGAATCAGTAAACGTGCCAATCACCGTTGCTTCAACTTCGCGGCGCTGCATCAGTTCCATGAATGCCTCGATATGGTGTGGCGGAACGGCAAGCGTCATGCGTTCCTGCGATTCGGAGATCCAGATCTCCCATGGTGCCATACCGGGATATTTCAGCGGCACGCGGTCGAGGACCACGTGGCAGCCGTTGCATTCCTTTGCCATCTCCGCGACCGAGCAGGAAATACCTCCTGCCCCGTTGTCGGTGATGCTTGTGTAAAGTCCAAGGTCACGGGCCTCCTTGACAATCACATCCGAGAGCTTTTTCTGGGTGATCGGGTCACCGATCTGGACTGCGGTTACCGGGCTTGCCGGGTCAAGGGCTTCAGAGGAAAACGTAGCGCCGTGGATGCCGTCTTTACCCACACGCCCTCCCACGACTACAATGAGATCGCCGGGCTGTGCTTTTTTCTCGTAGAGTTTCCGTCCGGCCTGCTCAAGCGGCATCACGCCAACCGTCCCGGCAAAAACAAGAGGTTTACCCACGTACCGGTTGTCAAACCAGCACCATCCCTGCGGCGTCGGGATGCCCGAGCAGTTGCCGCCAACACCCACACCATGGACAACGCCGTCAAGAATCCGGCGCGGGGAAAGGATCGGGTTTGACTGGTTTTTGCCCCGGAACAATGCCGGGTCCGTGTCAGGATCCCCGACACAGTACCCGTAAAAATTGATGCAGGGCTTTGCACCGAGCCCAAACCCGATCGTGTCCCGGTTCACCCCTACAATACCGGTGAGTGCGCCGCCAAACGGGTCAAGGGCAGATGGGGAATTATGCGTCTCGACCTTGTGGGTGACAAGATACGTATCATCAAAGATGATCGAGCCGGAGTTATCGGTAAACACGGTCACGCAGATATCCCTGTCCCCTTTTTCTTCACGGATCTTGTTGGTCGCTGCCTGGATGAACGTCTTGTAAAGCCCGCGGGGGACATCGTCGTCCATTGCGGAGGCAAAGATCGTGTGCTTGCAGTGCTCGCTCCAGGTCTGTGCAAGCGACTCGATCTCCACATCGGTCGGTTTCCTGCCCTGTGCGGCAAAATAGTCCCGTATCGCATGGAGCTGGGCGAGGTCAAGTGCAAGCGGGCCACGTCGAACTCCTGTGGCAGGATCGATAATTCCTTCTTTTCCCAGCCGTGCAAGTTCAGTATCGTCAAGATCAAGGTCCACTGATTTCTGCTGTGGGCAGTTCATGAAGGTGGACGCGGGGCACGAGCGGATCCATGCCCGTTGTCCCGTATTCCTGCCGGGTTTTTATGTGCACCCGGTTCACCAGGGGATTTGCCAGCGTTGTTGCAAGTTTCTGCAACAATTCCGGGGACAGTTTTCCGCGAACAAAAAAAGCTGCGAAGTATAGACCGCGTCATCCTCGCCAAAGGCAAACGAGAAAAAATCTTCAATGGTCTGTTGTGCGGTCGTGCCGACATTATCGGTCACACCGGGCAGGAATCCGACTTCGATTGCATAATCAAACAAGGCATGTGTCGCTTCATCGATAGTAAATTCCTGCACCACGGGATTGATGAGTTGCGCACCGATCTCTTTGAGTTCGTCACGGGTAAAATCCCGTGAACCGGTTGCGATGGTATAGACATCGATGAGATGTATTTCGTCGACAGGAAAACCCGAGCGAGCGTATCCTGTCGGTCCGGGTTTTCAACCGGGGATCCGATCGGTAATGAACTTCGATCCGGTGGACACAAGAACCCATGCGTACTAGTTGTGACAGGATTTACAAAATAGGTATCGTATGTGAACAAGTGAGGGAACGATGCAGCCGGTTGACGAACGTTTAAACTCGTGTAATCCAGACAGGTTTAAAAAAAAGCACACCATTATCCATTCATGCCTACAAACACTGGGTGAATATACCAAGAATGTCACTGGTAGCCCCAAGATCAAATTATTCGGGCACTAAAAATTCCATGATACTCAGAACGTTTTCCCTTACGCTTGAACCGAAAAATCCGGTCCGGTTTTCTCTTGATGAGCTCCGGGCATTCCTTTTACGGGAACTGGCAGAGTACCTCCGGCTCCATCCCGACAAGGCTGACGGATTTATCCATCGCTACCCGGTGGTCCAGTGCCGGCAGATCAAAAATACGCTTATGGTGATGGGTATCAATGAAGGCGCGGAATTTTTGAAACACTGGTCAGATGAAGGCAACGAGATTGGCACAGCAGAAAATACCTGCACTATCCGTGAGAAGTCTCCCGCCCTTCAGGAGGAAGAGTTTGGCGTTTCCCGTACACCCCAGTCGTACGAGTTTATCACCCCCTGGCTCCCGTTCAGCCAGGAGAATAACCGGAAATTCTATTTACTGAAAGGAAAAGAAGAACGGGACGCATTTATCCGCACGATGCTTGTCGGAAATATATTCACCCTTTCAAAATCCTTGGGATATATTGTTCCCGGACCAGTAACCGCTGACATCAATATGCATTTCCAGAAGGAACGGATTGATGGTGCCAGTGTCATCACCCTCTCCGGGAAATTTTCCCTGCCATTTGTTATACCGGATTATCTTGGAATAGGAAGATTTGTGTCGGCAGGATACGGGGTCGTCCATAAACGGGTGCCAAAACTGCTCTGATCCTGGGAAATGTCACTGCCGGATCCATGGTCTTCCTTCCCCTTCAAGGTCGGGCGACAATTCGGGCTCATTTCAGCCTTTGATTACCTCTTTTTGGCGTTTGAATTTTCTTTGACAGGCAAAATTCGCGAAAAAACAGGCAGCGTGTTTTGTGATATGCGCCTATTGGCACCCTTTGGCCAGGATTCGTGTGAAACGGCTTTTAAAATATACTCTCACAGGCCCCATTATTTTGTTCCGGCACAAAAAAAAGAAAAGGGGTTGGTCTCTTTTCGTGGCAACGATGAGGAATAGTGGAGTTTATTCCTGAGACTTAACCTTTCACGCCCAACCAAGGGCATGATACTATTAGCAATATGTTGATATAACTATTTTGTTAAATACTTTTTATTAATAAAACAAAATTTACCTCGGAGCAGGAGATCTAAAAACAGAGTATTCTTATTAAAATGCTCATCGCGTCTGCAATTCATTAAGTTTCCGATCAAACAGGTGTCCACTCATTTCCGGAGTATTTTTATTTTACTAAAAGGGAAGTTAATTGATCGTATATGGGAATGAGTAGTGATATCATGCACGATTTCGTGCTGCAGGAGATCAAACGGATCTATTCAGGATATGATGGCTGGAAAATAACACCGGGTAAAAAGGGAACCGGATACGATACTTTTTTTCACCTGTCACGCCGGGTAAATGGAGAACCGGAGATTGCAAACATCTTTGTAACCTTCAAAAAAGAAATATCGCCGGAAATAATTCCCGATCTTATGACGTCTGGAACTTCGCCCTACGGGGGAAGGATAAAATCCGATAGTGCAATTTTCGCTCCCCAGGGAGCAGATACGACCGGTATCCCCGGAGGAATAAAGATTTTTCCGATGGCCTCATTTGCATTTGACGGAGAAAATCTGATCTGGGTAAAAAAACCGGTTTGCCAGTCCCCGGACACAACCGGGAAGCCAGCGACCGGCCAGACGGCCTAAACTTATCCAATCTCGTTTTTTCTTACCTGGTGGATACCCGGTATTATTTTTGTCCTGCATATGATAGTAACTTTCTTTTAGCACAGATACGCAAGGGGAAGATAAAAATCTCAAAATTCGGCACTGGAGAAAACATCTTTTCTAATACGCAGCCCCCCTCTTTGCGCCACCTTGTCCCCCAAGGGAGAAGGGGTTCAAGGGTGATGATGCGCCAGAACAGGTAATACTACACTATCGCAACCGGGGGTCTTTGAGGCGGCGGGGCGGAGGCAAAGATTGCCGTAGCCTCGAAGACCCTTATGGCAATTTGGCTCTTCGCTGTTTTGAGTGGGCAAATCTGGTTCCCGTCATACAATCTTATAGGGGCTGCCGCCCCCCAACCCATGCATTGTGAGGATCCCCACCCTCTGATAAGGGTCGGCGCGACGCCTCGGCGGGTCGCGCCTGGGCAAGACGGTTCAAGTGACGACCTATGAGATGAATTAATCATTCGGCTAACCCACTCAATTTGACGAAGAGGCGGCAATTAAAATTTTGAGGATTTCTCCAGAGCCAAAAAATAATCAACAAAAATTGTCTGGTATATTCAGGAATAACAGGATAATCATTCCAGATAATTTTTAAAAATGGGGTTTATTTATCAATTTCTTCGTAATATTTCATAGAACCGCATGCCCCGCATTTTCCGTCTATTACCAGATAATCCGGCACACTTTCCCCACAGGAAGGACACGAAACCGGTTGCCATTTCTGCTTATATCTGACAGGCACCCGTACACGCTCTGAAGAGAGTATATCCCGTCCGCTCCGGAAAATTTCTTCCTGAAGAGCAAATTCCATCGTTTTTTTGTTAAATGTCGGGTCGTTTGCGTACCATAAATCGATGACCGGGTATTTTTTGAGTTTTTTGCTGTCAACATAGACCCTGACACCTTCTGTTTTCGGGTTTTCTGAAGCCCTGTTTAATGTTATGGCAAACTTCCCGATGGGTACGACTTTAAGCCGGTTATTCCCGGTGGTACAGTTGGCAATAACCTGGGGGGCATCCGGAAGGCATTTTGGTGTTTCGCAGACCGCATAAAGTTTCTCTCCCACAGTCGCTTCCAGCAGTTCAAGTGCATAGTCCATCATGAATGCACCAATAAGAACACCGGGTGCCGGAGATGTGTGAAACGCAACACATCTCATAATATAGTCATTCATCCGGTCATTGACACCGCAAGCATGCATACGGGCGTTGAGTGCATTTGAAGAGTCATGAGAGCGTATTGCGGTCATATAAAAGATGTATTTGTGAACATGAAATAAACAATTTGTTCTTGTTAGTCAGATTATATTACCTTAAACGACAGGGAACAAAGATATTGGATTTTATGATTGTTTTTTTTCAGGTAGTTAAAATTTTATTTGCCGCCGATCACGTTGAATTTACAAAATGTCAATAGTATTCTTAAAAATGATGCAACGATTGATCTCTTATCACTTCTGTTTTTTTGATAATTGCCTTGGAATGATAAGAATACTATCCGAATTGCAACAGCGCCTGCAATAACCCACTTTTAATCATCAGATTTTAGATAAATTTCAGAACATTTAATAGGGTGCGTAGTGGAAAGATCAATTATAAAACTATTTAACAAATCTAAAAATTTATTCAATTTAGTAATAATGGTTAAAAAAGGAGATTGTCAATGAGTGATGAAAATTCTTCATTAAAATATGTACCAACCACCTGCCCGTACTGTGGTGTAGGATGTGGGCTGAATCTTGTGGTCAAGGGAAATACCCTCGTTGGTGTTGAACCGTACAAGCGGTCGCCTATCAACGAAGGCAAGCTCTGCCCCAAGGGTGCGACCTGCTGGGAATCGGTCCAGAAGCCGGGCCGGCTGACCAAACCCTTAATCAAAAAGGGCGACAAGTTCGAGGAAGCCTCGTGGGACGAAGCCCTTGACCTGATCATCAAGAAGTTCACGGAGGCATACAAACAGGGCGGGCCCAAGGCCCTCGGATTCCATACTTCGTGCCGTACCGTCAACGAGGACTGCTATGCGCTGCAGAAGTGGGCGCGGTGCGGGTTTTTGACCAACAACGTCGACAACTGTGCGCGTATCTGCCACGGGCCTTCGGTAGCTGGTCTCTCCCTCTCCTTCGGATCCGGTGCTGCCACCAACCCGTTCGAAGATGTCCTGAACTCCGACCTGATTGTCATGTGGGGTTCGAACGCAGTCGAGGCCCACCCGCTTGCCGCCAGGCGTGTGATGCAGGCAAAGAAGAAGGGGATCAAGGTCATTGTCGTTGACCCGCGGAAAAGTGCAACGGCAAAAATTGCAGATGAATGGATCCCGTTCAACCCGTCGACACACATTGCGCTCGCCAACTCCATGATGTACTGGATCATCAAGGAAGGCCTTGAGGACAAGGAGTTCATCGCGAAGCGCACCAAGGGCTTTGAGGACCTCAAGAAGACGGTCGAGAAGTATGCCGATGCCGAGAAGATCCACGGTGTCCCGCTCGAGAAGGTCAAGGACTTTGCCCGCCAGTATGCGAATGCAAAGAACGCGGTCATCATATACTGCCTTGGCATCACCGAGTTAACCACCGGTACCGACAATGTCCGTTCGATGGGGAACCTCTCTCTGCTCACGGGTAACATTGGACGTCCCGGTGTCGGTGTCAACCCGCTCCGCGGCCAGAACAACGTGCAGGGCGCCTGCGACATGGGCGCATACCCGAATGTCTACTCCGGTTACCAGAAGTGCGAGGCTGCTGAAAACCGTGCAAAGATGGAGAAGCTCTGGTTCCTGAAGGAAGGTTCCCTGCCCGACTGGTATGGTGTGACCCTGACCGAGCAGATCGACCAGTGCGGTGACCCGATCAAGGCAATGTACGTCCTTGGCCTGAACCCGGTCGTCTCCTACCCCGACTCCAACCATGTCAGGGCATCGCTCGACAAGCTCGATTTCCTCGTCATGCAGGATATCTACTGGAACGAGAGCTGCGAATATGCGGATGTTGTCCTGCCCGGCACCTGTTTTGCCGAGAAAGACGGCACGTTCACCAGCGGCGAGCGGCGCATCAACCGTGTCCGGAAGGCCGTCGATGGCCCCGGTGAGTCGAAGTACGACTGGGAGATCATCGCCATGCTCGCGAAGAAGATGGGCCTCAAGGGCTTTGACTGGAAGACCGCCGAGGATGTCTGGAACGATATACGGGCCTGTACCCCGTCCATGGCCGGGTGCACCTACGAGAAGCTGGGGAAGCCCGAGTCCGTACACTGGCCCTGCCCGACCGTCGAGCACCCGGGAACGCCCATCCTGCACAAGGAGAAGTTCGCGGCTGCTGACGGTCTTGGCACGATGTTCGGTCTCGAGTACAAACCGCCCGCAGAAGTAGCGGATGCAGAGTACCCGTACACGCTCATGACCGGGCGTTGTATCTTCCACTACCACACGAGGACCCAGACGGACCGCTGCCCGACCCTGCACTACGAAGTACCCGAAAACTATGTCCAGATCAACACGCAGGACGCAAAGGAACTCGGCATCAAACAGCACGAAAAGATCAAAGTGGCAAGCCGCCGTGGCGAATCCATCGCCGTCGCACGCGTGACTGATGATGTCGCCCCGAAGGTTATGTATATGCCGATGCACTTTGCGCATGGTGCAAACGACCTCACCAACACCGCACTTGACCCGCTCTCCAAGATGCCGGAGCTCAAGCACTGTGCTGTCAAGGTTGAGAAGATCAAGGAGGCCTGAACATGACCAAGAAAGGCGATATGCTCTATGCATGGACCAATGACGCAGAGATCCAGAAGAAGGCCGAGCTCGGTGGTGCAGTCACCAGCCTGTGGAAATATGCCCTTGAAACCAAAATGGTTGACGCGGTGCTCGCGATAACCAAGGGTATGGATCTCTACGATGCCGTGCCAGTCCTCGTCACCGATCCCAAGGACCTGGTGAAGACAGCTGGTTCGCTTCACTGCGGAACACTGCTCATCCCCAAACTTATCAAGAAATATCTTGACGGGGCAAAGGACATGAAGATCGGTGTGACGGTCAAGGGATGCGATGCGATGGCATTCTACGAACTGGCCAAACGCAAGCAGATCAACCTCGACAACATCATCATGATCGGCGTCAACTGCGGAGGCTCGGTCAGCCCGGTGCTCGCCAGGAAAATGATCGCCGACAAGTATGGTGTCGACCCTGAGAAAGTGCACAAGGAAGAGATTGACAAGGGCCAGTTCATCATTGAGTATGAAGGCGGCCACAAGGGCATCTCCGTGGACGAGCTTGAAGAGGCCGGCTACGGCCGGCGCAGTAACTGCCGCCGCTGCAAGATGAAAGTTCCCCGGCAGGCAGACCTTGCCTGCGGGAACTGGGGTGTCATTGGCCCCCGTGCCGGCAAGGCAACATTTGTCGAGGTCTGCTCCGAGAAAGGAGCAAACCTTATGGATGGTGCAGTCAAGAAAGGCATCCTTGCTACAGAACCGGCAAACCCGAAGGGGCTTGAGATCCGGGGCAAGGTTGAAGGCGCGATGATGAAGCTTGGCGAAAAGTGGCGCAAGCATGACTTTGAGAGTCTTGGCGAAGGCAAGGACCGGCTGACAAAGATCATGGCCGAAACCTCCCGCTGCATCAAGTGTTACCAGTGCATTGACCAGTGCCCGATCTGCTATTGCGTGGATTGCACCACCAAGAACCCAACGTATGTTCCGCCCGGTGAACTTCCGGTCAACTTCATGTTCCACCTGATCCGGTATGCCCACATCGCAGACTCCTGCGTGAACTGCGGGCAGTGTGAGGAAGTCTGCCCTGCGGAGATCCCCAATGCACTCTTCATGCATGCCCAGCAGGTTGAACTCGAAAAGATGTTCGGCCATGTTCCGGGTGTCAGCATGGAACTGCCGCTGATGGCCTATGTTGAAGAGAAAGAAGAGCGTGCCCGTCTGGGCAACACCGGCAGCGACATGATCTACGAGAACGTGTTCAACCCGGTTAAAAAATAATTTTTTTTCCATATTGTTTTACGTGATTTTCCCATTAGAGCGGATAAAATTCTATCAAAATCTCGGCACGAGAGAAAACCTCTTTTGTAACACGCAGCCCTCCCCTCTTTGCGCCACTTTGTCCCCAAAGGAGGACGGGGCTTAAGGGCGATGATGCCCAAATAAGTAATACTACGATATCGCAAATGGAGGTGCCATAGCGGCGGGGGCGAAGGATTGCCGGAGCCTCCGGGGAGCGTTCGTACAATTCAATTTAGGATTTCTCCAGGGCCGAATTTATCTGAAATTGTATACAGTAAGTTCTGATGATAAACCGTAACGAACAGGTTTAGAATTCATCTGCAACAAACGCGGTGGATGAAATGATGTCTCCAAGACCGGTTGTCTTTTTGATGTTTTTAGCAATCAGAGCCGGGATTATAAGTAACACATAGTCACCGGCAGGAAATATCCCCGGAGAAACTGCCTCCCCGAAAACCTCTTCAGCAACATCGATGGCCTTGATGCCTTCTGCTGAAATTTCCCTGCCGGTTCCCTGTGCCGCATATGCGACTTCCCGGGCCGCATAGAGGAGGGCGTTGCGCGATCGTGTGGCATCGGCGATATCCCTGAGAACCAGGATATAATAGCCAAACGTATGAACATGGAGCCGTTTGAGTTCCAGATGGCGGCAGAGAGCAAGGGCCCCTTTTATATTCTCTGCAGGGGTAAGCGTTGTTATTCCCGGATTCACCGGATCGGACAGGTTAAGGTGACACAGGAGAATGAAAAGTTCGTGTTCATTGAGTCCGAAACTGTTTGCAGCAGGGAGGATATGACGGACTAAACCATTTATCACCTCTTTATCGGTTACTGATACGGACTCGATATGGATACGGAGGGATGAATTGCGGTTTTTCATCTGCTTCATCTGGTCCGCAGCTGTTGTGAAATCCTGTTCAGAGCGTAAATACTGGTACCCTGAAAGAAAGGCACGATTACATGATGCAATCTCTGAAAGGAACGGTTCCATAAACGGTTTGGGAATAAGGACAGATACCGGTTCGTGAACAGGAGAGATAATAAACCGGTTATTCCGGGGGATGACTCCTGGTGCCAGCGGTACCAGACCTGGAGCATACTCAAACACCAGATGGATGTAATCAGCATCAGGATCATTTCCGGTAGTAAATCCCGGGACAACAACACCGGCTTTTTTGAGGATGCCAGCAGAGTCCGGGCCATGTCGAGGGGATGCACAGACCACCCGGCGTACGCCCAGTCCGGCTACATGAAGCGCGGCAATCCCGGCCTGCCCCCCAAGTGCCAGCTGCCGGTTGAGGAAAACATGCGGGTAAACCGGCGATATTGTGCTGTATCAGAAACAAACCACTCTTCTGCAGTGCCGTGCTGCATGGACTGGATCAGACGTGCACGAAGGACGGGATAATCCGGGTCATGAAAGAAAGAGGGATCAAGCAACTCGCGGGTAACCGGAATTACCCTGTCAAGGTTTGTATTAAAACCGACAACCGTGTCCTGCAACGGGGGATTCCGGATATGC
This sequence comes from uncultured Methanoregulaceae archaeon, assembly GCA_963768785.1. Taxonomy (GTDB): domain Archaea; phylum Halobacteriota; class Methanomicrobia; order Methanomicrobiales; family Methanospirillaceae; genus Methanoregula. The sequence goes on along the minus strand of CAVYJD010000017.1, from coordinate 959 downwards.
CGGTAGAGTTCCTGCCAAATCCCAAGATCCATATAACCCTCATTTCACGTGTATTCCTAGTATGGTGAAATATTTGTTGGTGGAATAAATACCTTGGCGCAAGCCGGTAAAAATTTAAAAAAAACTCTGTCGCTGCACTTGCTCCCCAAGAAATCACCAGAACCATTGCTCACAATAATTAAATACCAGTCCCCACTCAATACCCACTTAAGGTAAGGACAATGCCACCGGTTATCGTTGATGTGGGAATAGTTCTCTACGAATATCTCAAAATAATGGTTGCATGTGCTGCTGTTCTGCTGGCAATAAAGTGGAAGAAGAATGAATTCCTCGCGGGCCTGCTGTTTCTATTATTGTACACGATTCTCGACGCAATAAATATCTTCTTTTCCACGATACTCCAGAAGGAATTTGTGGACGCTTCGCAATTCGGGTTCATCATGCTTGCGCTCATTTCATTTATCGTGGGAATGTGGAAGACCCGTCAATGCACCGGGGGGTTAACTTCGTCTGAGCCACCTGAAATTGAAAAACAGCCACGCTGACAGCACCGTGATCGATGATCCCGCGAATGCGTAGTACGTTTTAGGGAAGACGGAGAAGAGTAAAAGTAAACCGGCAGATCCTCCTTGAGCCGTTTACGAAACGGACAGGGGATACCTGCGCACGGGTAGTGTCATGAAGATCAGGTTCGTTGCGCATGAGTCCCCCCCTTCACTCTCATAAATGGGACATTTTTTTTGCTCTGGAGAAATCCTCAAAAGTTTAACTGCAATACCGCTCCCCGGGCCCCCCGGTAATCCTTGCCTTCACCCCCGCTGCTGTGGCACCCCCGGTTGGGATAGTGTAGTATTACTTATTTTGGCATCATCGTTCTTGAGCCCCGTCTCCCGTGAGGGACTGGTGGCACAAGAGGGGGCTGCGTGGTATAAAAGAGATTTTCTCCAGTGCCCATTTTT
>CAVYJD010000016.1:0-215216 GCA_963768785.1 uncultured Methanoregulaceae archaeon | reverse complement strand
GTTGATGTGGCGCTGTTCTATGTCAGCACCAAGACTTTCCGAGAAAGGGAGGAAATACTAACAAAGTGGAAGTAGCAAAGTTGGAAGCGAGAAAAGGCGGAGGTGGGAAAAGTGGTGGACATGAAAGACTATTACCAAACAAACAAAGGGCGACTCCTTGGAATTGGGGGAATATTAATTGTTGTGGGCCTTGTCCTCTATTTTGCAAGACACCAAGAATTTGTACTCGTATTACCCATCGTTGGGGTTGTTTTGTTCATTGCAGGTGTTATTTATAAGCCGCGCAAGAAGAAAGAAAACGTCACCAGCGACGCGCAATAGCCGGAATCCTCAACCGTCTTGGACATCTGTCCATTCGGTCCATTTTTTTAAAATTTTGAGTTTACATTAGTGTTTCCGTCTTTTAGTTTTCGGAGAATCAATAATTTATGCATTAATGGCTTGAGAGCCTAAACACGATAATATCACAAATGTGATAATATGAAAATAGGGGCTGTACTAGATTAGAGTTTTATATATCCCCCCACAGCCTCAACGTTCCCGAGTTGTTGCATGGGTGTTCCGTAATTAAACATGAACTCACACTTCGACGAGCCACCGAGTGTAGCTCAGCCGCCCCAGCCGTTGACAATCCGCCGAATATCCCAGCTGCCTCACATCACCGCGCCATCAGCGCGAACACACCCCATCCAAGGTATTCACGCGTGTACGCGGCGTAGCGTTTTGGTTCCAAAGTCAGTTTGGCTCTAACATCTTTCGCGAAGTCGTCGTCGGGATTCGCTTCGAGCCATCGGCGCATGGTGAGCCACTTGGCCGCTTCGTACCTGTCCCAGCCTTCCTGGTCAGCCAGAACCATTTCCACAACGTCGTAGTTGAGGTCGCCGAAAGACGCGAGAAGTTCTGGAAGCATGAGAAAGTCGGAGATAGAATTGGCACAGCATCCCTTGGCAACGTCTTCCGTCGGTGGTAACTGCAGCCAGTAGGGCTCGCCGATGAGGATGATTCCTTCGGAGCGGAGACTCTTCGCCAGAAGCTCGATGGTGCCGACGACTCCCCCACCGATCCACGTGGCACCGAGACAGGCTGCCACACCGACCTTTTCGTCGGCGACGTAGCCGACAGCGTCGCCGTGGATGAACTCGACTCGATCGGCGACTCCGAGTTCTTCAGCGCGGAGTTTCGCTTGCTCGGTGAACAACTGGCTCATGTCGATGCCGACGCCGATGATTCCGTAATCGCGTGCCCAGGTGCACAGCATCTCGCCCGAACCGCTGCCGAGGTCGAGCACACGAGTCCCCGATTCCAGGCGCAACGCTGCGCCGAGAGTGGCGAGATTTTCTGGTGTGAACGGGTTATGGATGCGGTGAGCACTTTCGGTAATGGTGAAGATACGTGGGATGTCCAATGCACAAACTCCTTTTACTAAGTTGTGTAATAACTGGAATATACCCTTAGTGACTGTAGCAGATAAGGGTTTTAAATATCACACCACAGCCTCAACGTTTCGAGTTGTTGCTTTGGTGTTCCGTAATTAAACCTGAACTCACACTTTTTTACAAACAGCAACGTTCCCGAGTTATTGCATGGGTGTTCGTAATTAAACATAAACGCACACTTCGACGAGCCACCGAGTGTCAGCTCAGCCGCCCCAGCCGTTGACAATCCGCTAAAATATCCCAGCTGCCTCACATCACCGCGCCATCAGCGCGAACACACCCCATCCAAGGTATTCACGCGTGTACGCGGCGTAGCGTTTTGGTTCCAAAGTCAGTTTGGCTCTGACATCTTTCGCGAAGTCGTCGTCGGGATTCGCTTCGAGCCATCGGCGCATGGTGAGCCACTTGGCCGCTTCGTACCTGTCCCAGCCTTCCTGGTCAGCCAGAACCATTTCCACAATGTCATAGTTGAGGTCGCTAAAAGACGCGAGAAGTTCTGGAAGCATGAGAAAGTCGGAGACAGAATTGGCAACGCACCCCTTGGCAACGTCTTCCGTCGGTGGTAACTGCAGCCAGTAGGGCTCGCCGATGAGGATGATTCCTCCGGAGCGGAGACTCTTCGCCAGAAGCTCGATGGTGCCGGCGACTCCCCCTCCGATCCACGTGGCACCGAGACAGGCTGCCACACCGACCTTTTCGTCGGAGACGTAGCCGACAGCGTCGCCGTGGATGAACTCGACTCGATTGGCGACTCCGAGTTCTTCAGCGCGGAGTTTCGCTTGCCCGGTGAACAACTGGCTCATGTCGATGCCGACACCGATGATTCCGTAATCGCGTGCCCAGGTGCACAGCATCTCGCCCGAACCGCTGCCGAGGTCGAGCACACGAGTCCCCGATTCCAGGCGCAACGCTGCGCCGAGAGTGGCGAGATTTTCAGGTGTGAACGGGTTATGGATGCGGTGAGCACTTTCGGTGATGTTGAAGATACGTGGGATGTCCAATGCACAACCTCCTTTTACTAAGTTGTGTAATAACCGGAATATACCCTTATTGACTGTAGTAGATAAGGGTTTTAAATATCACACCACAGCCTCAACGTTTCCGAGTTGTTGCTTTGGTGTTCCGTAATTAAACCTGAACTCACACTCTTTTTAAAAAACAGTGGGAAAGAACCCGTGTGGATTCCATTATATTTCCTCAAGCACTCTTTTGGATCGCGTAAACAACCGGTACACCATGAGCTCGGAGATTCCCTAGGACAAGTCGAGGATGGAGTGGAAACCGGTGAACATGCCTGTCACGTTCAATGGCGACGGGAAGTTCACCGCCCGCACGAAATATTCAAACAGCTGAAGTTGAGAATTTTTCTTTAATTTACAATTGTTTAGCTTCATTTTCATAGATTAGCACATTGGCTAATTTAGTACAGCCCCTAAAAAAATGACGAAGATCGGATCTTTTCGTTGCGGGAATCCGCAACATCACCGGATCCAGCCCAGCCGGACCCATCGCTCGTATTCATCAGAACGAAAATCACGGTTCTCAATGACAATATCCTTGAAAAATTCCCGGTTGCCGGCAATCTCTTCCTCCTGTTTTGGATCGGAAAAGCCATTTGTGATCGCCTGAGCAAGTTTCCTCCCGAGTGCCCGTGCAGATCCCTCCGCGGCATCAATGGTTTCCGCGTTCCCGCCCGTTGCAACACTGATACCACCCACCGCGATCACGCCAAGATAATTCAGGACATGGTTCTGGTATGCGACGATCTCGTCTCCACCGGAAGTGTGCGTGGTTGCAACCGAGCAGCCGAATTTTCTGGCCAGCAGCTGGTAATGAATCGCATCTGCCAGCCGGTCGAAGAAGATCTTCATCTGGCCGGAGATGTTGTCGATGTAGACCGGCGATGCAAAGATGATCCCGTCCGCTTCCTTCATCCGCTCGACAATGGCCGGGACATCATCATCGATACACGCAGATCCCGTTGAACGAACACCCTTCGCACGCGGTGCAGGGGGTGACCCGGTAATCGCAGAGATCAATCATCTCGGTTGTGGCACCGGCTTCTGCTGCTCCTTCGAGAACAAACCCCGCAAGTTTTCGCGTCATGCTGCGGGTAGTCCGGGGGCTTCCGTGAATGGCAATGATCTTCATTTTTTCATTGACTCCGTACTGATGAGATTGGGTGGCGGAGAATATTATTGTGGGGAAGATCACCTCATTCACCGTATTTCCCCTGCATTCCTCTCAAAAACCCTCACTTTTCCCCGGTTTCTCCGTCGGAGATCTGCGATTTGGGTCATATTGGCCTCCGGTTGGCGAAACTCCCCTAAAAACACAGGAAACTAAAGGCCATTTTTCCTGGCCAGCCAAAGCCCGCTAAATTGGCCGGTTTTTTCCTTGTTAAAACGGTTATTTTCAGAAAATAACGATTTAAAAGAGAATTTTTGTCGGGCGTCAACACCGTTTCCACTGGAGATTTTTATGGGTATGTCCGGCAGGAAGGCTCTCCGTCGGAGAACTGATTACGAAAAACGGTGTCCCCAAAATAAGGGGGTCTTTATAAAGGGGGTATACCCATACCCCGTCTCACCGCACATGCGGGTTCGTGTAATCGTCCGGCCCCCACCACTCGATCTCGCTGACACCGGTATCATAGATGACCAGCCGGCGCCAGGCCCGCTCGTGCCGGGTGCGGAGCCAGAGCTCGCGGAGGATGAACGGCGGGAACGGGAGTTCCCGCAAGCCCCGGATCTCGTCCGGGAAGAGTTCCTCGTACATCACTTCCGGATCGATTTGATACCGGGTCAGCCGGACCTTCACCGCCCGAAACGATGCCGGTTTGAAAATGAAAAAATCAAATGGCAGTTCTTCATGGAGGTTGTCCATCCAGTTGTACCCCATCCGCTCCGCAAATCCCTTTGCCTCATCGATCGCGGCTTCCGGTTTTTTTCCACGGGTCAAAGGTGCAGGACCTCCGTTCGAACGATTATTTTTCCGGATTGATACATCGTGCTCAGCTTGGTCATCCGGAATGGTTGAATGTCTTGTGGTTGGGGCCAGCGGACGAGTGAGCCGGTTTGTGTCCACATGCCGTGTCCTGCAACTGTCGCCATGTCAGAACAGATGATATTCCTGCCGTTCCGCAATACAGAAAATCCCGGTCTTTGCTATGGCTCTCAAGAGAAGTGGTGGGGGGAAAAAATCTGCCGGTTTTATCGGCCGGGGAATATCAGATTATATGATGAGAAAAATTTCATTTTTGTTCATGGTTGTCCTTGTTCTTGGAGTTGTCCTTTTTGTCGCCGGTTGCACACAAACCCAGCCCGGGGTAAACACTTCAGCACCGGGAAGTACTGGCACACTCCAGCCGGGGAACCTAACCTCCAATGAAACACTTGTTTCCTTTGTTGACAGTGCGGTTGCCTATGCAAAAACACATGGCAGGGAAACCGCCCTTGCGGAATTTTCCAATCCGAATGGTTCGTTTGTCAGGGGCGAACTCTATATTTACGCCTATGATTTCAATGGCACGACCCTCGCCCACCCCTTCAACCCGGAGAAGATCGGAGTAAACCGTCTGAATGAGACCGATGCACAGGGAGGACTTTTTATCAGGAACCTGCGGGATATGGCTCTTAACGGAAGCGGCTTTGTCCGGTTTTATTACATCAATCCCGCACACAATAAAGCGGTTGAACCTAAACTGGGATACGTGGAGAAGGTAGACGATGACTGGTGGCTTGGTTCCGGAATATATACCGTGCCGGCAAATCCGGTCACCATAAATACCCCAACAACAATGAACCAGACATAAACTTTTTTTTCCTGGTTGTTTTTTGCCTCCATTATTGTTTCGGATCCGCAGATTTTTTGTTATGATCGTGGTTCATGGCGCATGTGCGGTCTGTATTATCCCAAAAAAAAGATTATTTGCCCAGCGGGGACTCATTCATGCCAAGGAAGTTCAGTGCGTTCTCCCCGTACTCGACCGGAGCATAGTTAGACCCGACATGCGGGAGTCCTTTGAACCGGACAAGCCACGAGCCATTGATCTGACCTGCCATCCTGGACTGAAACCGGATCGGGTGTCAGGACGTCAGCGGTTCCCACAACGAGCATGACATCGTTACTGATACCGGACAGACCATTCCATGAGCCGTTCCACGCGAGGTTTGCCTGTGCCTCTTCGCGGGCGCCCCGGGGTTGGGCAGGGTCGCCGGCAACCGATTCAATGACATTGAGCAGGTTTGTGGTCTCGGGAAGCCGGATGCTGTACGTATTGGAATCAAGGACCAGTTTTCGTACCCGCTCAGGGTGATCGATGACCAGCTGCTGGGAAATTGATGACCCCATGGATAGCCCATACACGTTCATGCTGTCATAGCCAAGAGCGGGCATCAGTCGGGCAGCATCGTCCGCATAAAGGGAAATCGCCGGTGTCGCATTATCGTCACTGCTGTATCCCATCCCCCGGTGATCATAGATGTAGACATGGTATTTTGAGGCAAGGATACCAATGAAGGTCTCGTTCCAGTCATTCATGGTCGCGCCAAATCCCTGTACCATCAGGAGCGGTTCACCTGACCCGAACTCCCGGTACCCCAGCGTAACCCCGTTGACCTGTGCATACTGGACGGGTGTTGTGTTGAACGAAACAGTCGGGTATTGTCCGGCTGCAGTACCTGCAGACGGGCGGGTACCTGAGGTGCCCGTACACCCTGCTGCAGCGATAAGACAGATGGTGACGGTAATTGCCAGGATGAAATGCGGTATGGTTCTCATGGATACTCCTCAAAATTTCGTAAATCCGTGTCAAAAATCAGGTTTACACTCTCTCTGGGCTCATCCTAAATAGATTTTTTCTGGGGAATGGGATAACCGATTGCACAGGAAGTGCTGGTAATAATGTGCCGGAACCATGGTTATCCCAACAGCGTTTTTAGCAGAAATCCTCAGTAATATACACCTTGTCATCCGAGGAAATGGCAACGCCGATGCCTTCCCGGTCATACGTGGGGGTCAGGATATTTTTCTTATGGCCGGGGCTGTTCATCCAGCCGTCAACGGTGGACTGTGCGATATCTTCAGGACTTGTCCAGTCATAGGAGAGCACGCCATTGGTGCTCGTGACCGACGTATAGAGATTGTTCTGGAAGATATTTTCCGCGATGCCGATGGTATAATACGAACCATAATCCTTCCGGCAGGTGTAGCCCGCCATGGTCCCCCGGTCAGTCGGCGTCTGTCCGCTCAGGCTCTCGTGGGAAAAATAGTTTTGTGTCGCCATATCCTCGCTGTGATTTTCTGCGATACCGGCAAGCACCGGATCGGTGGCAAGAGCCGCAAGTCCCTGCGCAGTTCTTTGCGTGTTAATCAACTCGTGGATCCGTAGTGCCAGTCCGGTCGTTGAAACCGTGTAGGGATTGCCCGGTGCAGGACCCGTCGGGAGGGGAAACGGGGACGCCGGGGTGGTTGTCGGAAGTCTGGTTGGTGTCGTTGTCACTATGGTCGGTGTCAGCGTTGTCGCCACCGGTGTAATGAGGGGGGTTGGTTGTGCGGATTGCGGACCGGGGCTGTTTTCAGTGACCGGGACTGTGAGCACGGGTTCCGGAACGGGTAATGTTGAAGGTACCGGGATCGGACTGGCCGGTTCCGTGATTCCGCTGGATTTTGCCGACGTTTTCTCAGCGCCCGGGAAATAGCCGGTCAGGCCCAGGTACAGCAGGATCAGGAAAATAATTACGATAATCGCAATCGCGATCTTCAGGTAAGGGATACCTTCGGGGCCCCATGGTTTTCGGGGTTTTCTGCCGGTGCGTTCCGGTGCATACCCGCCCATGGTGGGGACCGCTCCCCCGCCATGACCGTACCGGATGCCCACGCCCGGCACCGGTTTCTTTTTCCAGATATCGATGCCGGTACAATTATGGTTGGGCGGCAGCCGGTGCTCGTCACAGAAGTTCCCCCCGCAGTACTGGCAGTGAAACGGCATCGTGGCGGGTTTGCCGCAAAAGTCACAGCGTGGCATCTCTATTTTTATTCTCTATTTCCCCACGTTTAAGAACTGCGGCAGGGGTGTTGAAACCCGCTAAAAAAAGCCGTAAAAAATGAAAGGAAACCGGTCTTAAAACAGGATCTCCTCTCTGGGGAACCGGATCTTCGGCATGGGCTTGTCTGCCGCGTACCCGACCGGGCAGAGCATCACCGGGACAAGATGTTTTGGGATCTTCAGGATCCGGGAATATTCCTTTGGATTAAACCCTCCCATCGGGCAGGAATCAAAGCCCAGCGCCTTTGCACCGTTGAGCGCGTTGCCCAGGGCAAGGAACGTCTGCGCCTGCGACCATGCAGCCTGCTGTTCGGGCGTCATCATGTTCACGTACCCTTTTGCCATGTCGATCACAAACCTGACGGTTTCCGCAGGCACGCCGTTCTTTTTCATCAGTGCTTCCAGCCGGAGGATCAGGTCATCGTAATCAGAGTCGGCACAGAAGACCAGCAGGTGCGAACAGGTCGTAATCTGCGGCTGGTCATTGGAAACCGTGCGGAGTTGTTCCTTGACCTTGGGGTCCGTAATCACCTTGATCTTCCACGGCTGGAGGTTTATGGCCGAGGGCGCATACCGGACAAATTCGATGAGCTGGTTGATCTTTTCCTGCGGGACAATTCTCCCGTCAAATTTCTTTGTCGCATACCGCTGCATCACACAATCTGAAAATTCCATGATTGCACCACCATATGGTACGCGGTAATCTGGCGGGACGGATATTTATAGATTGATCCCATCTGCCTCCATAAAATACCGCCATGCAATTGCCTTATGCACGTTGGCGCCGGAATAGTACCGGCATGGGATCGTTTCTTCGGGGCGATGTCGTGATTGCCCCGGTTCCGTTTGAAGAGCGGGGTAGCGCAAAGACCCGGCCGGCAGTGGTCGTTGAAACAGGTGCAGACGACCGCGTATATATCTGCCCGGTGAGCAGCAAGCCCTCGTTTGACGGGCCCTGTATCCCCATATCCCTCGATGATTTTGCCGCAGGCGGCCTCGATCTCTTTGGCGAAAGTTTTGTTCTCACGTCAAAAGTCCATGTGCTCCGGAGCGGGGAGGTGCTCGGGAAGCGGGGGCGGCTGACAGAAGAGACGGTCGCCGCTATCAGGGAACTCGTGCCACGGACTGCCGGTTCAGGTGCTAAAGGCCGGAACACCAGCCACCGGTCACGATCAAAACGATGATTTTATCCTGCATCATGGCCGGTCGCTGCCGGCAGCCGTTGTGCACAAGGGGGAATGCGGCATATCACCCGTTCCCGGAGTCTCGTGCACCCTCACCGGGAAACGCTGGACATCATCAAATCTCTTTTTCCATCCAGATGACGTCATACGGTTCACCGGTCCTGGCTCCGGTCTCGTGGAGCCTCCCTGCTTCGGTAAACCCGTGGTGCCGGTGGAACCTGAGGCTCGGCTCGTTTTTTGACGCAAGGTTGGCAACGAGCAGGTTGATTCCCAGATCCTGTGCATCGTTCGTGAGCGCATCAAGGAGTTTTGCTCCCAGACCCCTCCGCGTGTATTCGGGGGCGATGAAGTAGGTGAGCATGCCGGTCTTTGAAAATGCGGGAAACGGCATGAACGGTTTTAACAGGCCAAACCCGACGACCCCCTCTTTTCCCTCAAGCACGTAAAACGCGATGGTGCCCTGCTTCGAATGACATCAAAGAGCTGCGCAGGAACCGGGCTGTCGGGATATGCAGCAAACCCGGTTGCGGCATAATAGGTTGAAGATGCGGATGATTGCTTCGCGATCAGTGTCCCGGACTTTGCGAAGGGTGAAGTCACCGGTCATGAAGATGTACCTGTACTCCCGTTTGGCACGGCAGCACAATAATCCTAACCGGGAAAAACAGTGGGTGCAGGAAACTAAAAAATCATGAGGTATTTATTTCCGCAAACCATTTTCTGACGACGAGCGAGGCGGGTTTATTTCTGACCGATGAAGATTTCTCAAACGAGTACTTCGGGTTGAACCCGGGCTCGATCCAATAACCCCAGGTATAAACGCCGCCAAGCCAGGGTTCATCATGTGTGGATTGGAAAAACGCCTCATACAGGTCTGCCTGTGCAAGCAGATCCTGTCGGACAGCAGGGGCTGTTGCCATCGGTTCAAACCATTCCTGTCCTGCGGCATGGTCACGACTCTGAAAGGGAAGCAGGAAGACGAGCGGTTTTTTATACGTCGCATAGAGGGGATCGAACTGCTTCTGGTTAAACGCATTCATCGCTGACTCAATATCAGAAAGGGATGGGCGTTCCTGATCCGAGAACCGGTTGTAATAGTAGATGGTGATCACGTCAAGGTCGTCAGCCCACGGAATCTGAGAGACGTGATCTGACCATTCATTCGTGTAGAGCACCTGCGTCAGCTTGCCATGATACACTTTCCGGACATTGGAGATCAGTGCACGCCACCGGTGCTCATTTGCCGGGATCATTGCGCCATCAATCTGTTTCCCGAGCGCGAGCATTTCGATATTATGCTTTTCTGCAATCTGTGCTGACTTCTGCATGAAAGCACCGAACTGTACAAACCAGCGGTCCCAGTATGCATTTGCAACAGGATCTGAGGGGTTCTTCGCAAGCCGGTCACTCATCTCCTCGACCGTCTTCTGGCCCTCAGTCCACTTGTCTGACTGGTATTTCATATATGCATCGTTGTCATTTGTTGGATATTCCCCGGGCATGACGGTCCACTCAAGCTCAGTATAGAGGGTGAACTTCAGCCCCCGCGTGTGGGCTTCGTCTGCCATAAGCCCAATAGTGGATTCATCCGCAGAATTCGAAAGCCCATTAGTTGCTTCATCAATAATTTCAGGAGCGGATGTATTCTTGTATGCCCAATAATAATCGTATGCAACCCACTCTCCGCCGTCCTCTTTCATTGCATCGTACGTGTTCCAGAGATACCCGGATCTGGCTGCGGCTGGAATATTTCCACCGGCATCCATCAAAACGTGACCTTTCTGGAACCCGGGCTTGCTAACAAGAGGTGAACCTGTCCACGGGAGACCCGCCCGGAGCGAGGTGTTTGCCGTAAGAGTCGATACAATCTCTCCCGTTGTATTCCCTCCAGATGCAAAAGAGTACCGGAGTTCATCACCCGCCGTCACTACCACCCCCGGGTTCTGGTAATAATAATCCGTGACCTTCTCCATGGGATACTGCTTGCCATTCAGCTGAAGCGTTACCGGGTCTGCGGTTGCCGGAACCGAGACTTCGACCGGAACGACCAGTTGTGTTCCTGCTGAAACTGAGGGGACTGCCCCGTACGCGGACGTTTGCTGGAACGGCAGTACATTGAGCCCGGGCGACTGTCCCGCGCCTGAACACCACGGCGGCAGGGGCCAGGGGCCGGCTGGCGGGCAGAACCCGACGACTGCCATACTGATACTTGCTGCAAGGAAAATAGTGACCAGGGCGATGAGAGCTTTGACTGCAATCTGCATAATTGAACCTGCACCTCGAAAAATTTATGAATTTCTGTTTTTATTTCCCGATCGCGAAGAAAAATCCCGCCAGGGATCAGTCGATACGATCCTCATCCACGGTCCTTAAGCCTCCTTTTTCCCCCGCGATCCGGTAACAAAAGGATCGGGAGGATCGGCGAATTTGTAAAAAGAACCTGCTCTCATTCTCCACGACAAAACCATCGGAACAACAGGCTTATTATTCCCTGTAGCAAGGTTGATGAGATGGACATTGCACTCAATCTCAGACAGATCGAAGAGCGGGTAGGCAGGCTCTCGCCAGTCCAGAAGATCCTTCTCTCCACGGACGGCTCCGTCACCCAGCTTCTCGAAGCGGTGACCGGTAATCCCGTTGAGATCAGGACCCGGCTCCAGGAAATTGTACCGGCCGATCCCCTCATGGCCGGGCACCTTGCAATCCAGCCCGGCGAGCCGGTCAACAACCGGATCGTGGAGTTGATCGATACAAAGACCGGTGAAGTCCTTATCTATGCCCTCTCGCAGACGCCGGTCGCCCGGCTCTCGCCGGAGTTTAAGGACGACCTGATGAAAGCCGACATACCTATCGGCAGGATCATCCGGCAGCACAAGATCGAGGCCCGGCGGGAGATTCTGGAAGCGCGTGTAACCCCGGCGTCCGAACAGGTGAGCGGAATCTTTTCGATTCACAAAAACGAGCCCCTGCTCAGCCGCCAGTACCAGATCATCCACGGGGGCGAACCGCTGATCTTTATCGAGGAGCAGTTCCCGTACAACCGGTTCCCTGACGGTCACCGGGTGATTGTCCGGACCCCGTCCCGTCTTCACGTGACCCTGCTTGACATGCACGGCGGGTCTGGCCGGGTGGATGGCGGGATCGGCATCGCTCTTGAAGATCCGGCAATACTTCTTGAGGTAGAGCACAGCCCCGCGCTCGAGATCCACGGTGCGGACGACCGGGCAGCCGGGTTCATCCGGCAGGTTGCCAAAAGCGTCCTCTCCCGGCTCGGGATGGGCGGCAGCGTCCGCATCACCGTGCGGGACCAGTTTCCTGCCCATACGGGTCTCGGAAGCGGATCGCAGCTCGCGCTTGCAACCGCACGGGCGATCACCGAACTCTATGGAAAACCCTTGCCGGCCACCACGCTTGCCCGGATGACCGGTCGCGGGGGAACATCGGGAATCGGCACGGCTGCATTCGATCTCGGGGGGTTCATCATCGACGGAGGCCACACGTTTGGATCGGGCCGGGACAAAACGGATTTCCGCCCGTCCTCTGCTTCACGCGGTATCCGGCCGCCCGCGGTCACGGTCCGGCACGAGTTTCCCCCGGACTGGGGCATCCTGCTTGTCGTCCCTGATCTCCCCGCCGGGGCAAACGGGAACGCAGAGCTCGACATCTTCAGGCAGTTCTGCCCGGTCCCGCTTTCAGAGGTGCAGGAGCTCTGCCACGAAGTCCTCATGCGGATGCTGCCCGGTATCGCAGAACAGGATCTCGATCTCTTTGGCTCATCGATCAATGCCGTGCAGGGCCTTGGGTTTAAAAAAGTCGAGATCGGGCTCCAGCCACAGGAAATCCCCGGGCTCCTCGACGTGCTCCGACAGGCTGGTGCTGCAGGAGCGGGCATGAGTTCGTTTGGGCCCACCCTCTACGCGGTCTCCGATACCGGCATGCCCGCTCTTGAACAGGCAGCACTTTCGTTCATGAAAGAGACCTGCGGAGGAACGACCCTCATCACTTCGGCCCGCAACACGGGAGCATCTGTCCGGGTCGTGTAAAAAACAAAGGGTGTTACTTCCCGATCGCAAGAAGCATCTCTTCAAGCGACGGGTACCGGGACTCGATCCGCTCCACCCTGCCGCCCGCTTCCGTGATCGCCGTCGAACACTCGTTGAGCTCGCGGATGTCCTGCACCTCGCAGACCCAGAACCCCTCTTCCTGCCGGTAGGGTTTTGCATGACCGAGCAGCTTGCCCGGGTCATCCAGGGAAAAAAAGATGGAATACGTGATCGAACCGAACTTTTCACGGAGCTCGTGCATGGTCCCAAACGCGACCATCTTACCGCGGCGGAGGATCATCACCTTGTCGCAGATCGCTTCCACCTGGTAGAGGTTGTGCGCCGAGAGCACGATCGTCTTACCCTCTTTTTTGAGCGTGCGGAGATAGTCAGAGATGAACCGGGAGGTCATCGGGTCAAGCCCGCTCGTCGCTTCATCGTAGACCAGAAACGAAGGGTCATGGATGAGTGAACGGGCGATCGCGACCTTGCGTTTCATCCCTTTTGAAAACTCCCCGATTTTTTTGCCGTCAGGTTCGAGGGTCAGCGCCGCGAAGAGCTGCCGGGACCGCACCGCGATCTCCTTCTGAGAGAGCCCGTAGATCTCGCCAAAGAATGCAAGGTAGTTCTCTGCGGTCATCGTCTCGTAAAGACGTGACTCTTCCGGGAGATAGCCAAGCATTTCCTTGAGCGCGAGCGGGTTTTTCACAACGTCGATGTCATTGATATACAAGCTCTCCTTTCGTCGGCGCTACAAGACCGGACACGATCTTTAAAAGCGTTGTCTTGCCTGCACCGTTGTGCCCGATAATCCCGAAGATCTCGCCGTCCTCAAACGAGAAGCTGACGTCGTCGAGCGCCAGGAAGGTATCGTATTGTTTGGTTACGTTTTTTGCCGTTATCATAAACCGGGCCTGAATCGATCAGACTTGTGCCGTATAAAAGATAATAGTTGGGATAAAGCCAACCAGATGCCCGAACTGCCGACAGGATCGCCGTGCCACGTAAGAGAATTTCGTACGCGGGAGCAGATATGAATAACCGCCAGGTTCACCCGCACTTTTTCTCTATATTTTTTATGCCAGTTTGTCAGAACGGTGAACTATTTCATCAGGTGTAGATACTATTCTGTACCAGATACCCCATATGCCGCCAATTATCTGATGGTGAATGCATGGGGTTTGCAGCAGCAGAGGACACAGGTGTCCGGATTTGAGTACCCTTTCAGATATCTCTACCATCGCCCGGTGGGAACTAAAGAAGTCGTTCTCGATGATGTCACGGGACGTCCTGCCGATTGCCATCATTCTTTTTGTCCTGCTGGTTGCCGTCACCGGGTTTGCCGCACAGAGCGGTATGCACCTGCAGGACGGGATCTACAGGATCGGGGTCGATGACCATGCTCTCGCCCAGCTGTTTGCCTCCGATGCCCGTTTCACCGTGTACGAGACCGACGCGCCCACCCTTGTCATGAACCGGGACTCGTATGACCTGATTGTCATCAACGGGCAGGTATACGGCAGCACAACCGAGAAAGGGAAAGCCGCAGTAAAAACGCTGGAGCGGGATTACGGCAAATATGTCAACAGCATCTATAACCAGGAGGACGATCTCTTCGCCGCGTACCCGCTCTGGATTGATGTACAGGACGTCAAAAGCGAACTGGACTTTATGGCCACCCAGAGCGGGGAGTACGTCAGTGTCAGCACCA
This sequence comes from uncultured Methanoregulaceae archaeon, assembly GCA_963768785.1. Classification (GTDB taxonomy): domain Archaea; phylum Halobacteriota; class Methanomicrobia; order Methanomicrobiales; family Methanospirillaceae; genus Methanoregula. The sequence continues at coordinate 200,793 of CAVYJD010000016.1, read as the reverse complement.
AATACCGGTGCTCCCGTCCCTGCCGGCGAGATAAAATCAATTCCCACGCCTTCCCCCACGCTCCAGTTTTCAGCGGACCAGTTGCGGCAGGAACTGGTGAAAACCTCATCGACAAACACCCAGATCTCGCGGTATACCGAAGTGCTTTCGTCAGGCAGTTCCATGGGCTCGTTCAAGACACCGTCCCAGCTCTCGCCGCCGCTGCCCTTTGATTCAATCATCCTTGTCTTTGTCTTTATCTTCCCGCTCTACTTTACCTCGCAGTTTTTCATGATGAGCATCATGAACGAGCGCATCGAGCGCAAAGGCGAGATCCTCCTGTCCACCCCGGTAAAAACCTCATCTATCATCATCGGCAAGATGCTCCCGTACTTTATCGGAATGGTCGCAATCTGCACCGGGCTCACCTTTTACATCAAAGCCTCGCCGATCATCATCCTCCCCCTCATCCCGATCATCTTCTTCTTTCTGGCCAATGCGCTCCTCATCGGGATGCTCTCCCGCAGTTTCAAGGAGACTCTCGTTTGTCTCCATCTTCTTCTCGACAGTCGCGACGTCATATCTCTTCTTCCCCAGCATCTTTGCAAACGTCCACGTCATCAGCCTGATCTCCCCGCTCACGCTCATCGTCCTCACCCTCCAGGGGACCGCATGGACGATCACGGATTACCTATACTCCACCTCGCTTTTCTGGCTGACCGGCGCCGTGCTCTTCTACATCGGCGCGAAGAATTTCAAGGAGGAGCGGCTCTTCTCGGAAAAACCGTTCCTGCACCGGATCCGTGAGTTCCTCGCAGAAGTCCTCTCGCGCCGGCATCCGAACCTCTCCCTCTTCCTGCTCGCCGGGTTCTCGATCCCGTTTGTCTTCATGGTGCAGATGATGTGCCTGGTGCTCTTCTTCAACCTGCCCATGCCGTACTCCCTCGTGCTCCTGATCGTGTTTGCCGCATTTATCGAGGAACTGGTAAAAGCAGTGGGCATCTACACGTACTTTGCCGGGGATCCCGGATTTCTGACCTGGAAAAATCTTGTCCTTGGCTGCGCCGCCACGGCAATCGGCTTCCTTGTCGGAGAGAAACTCCTGCTGTTTATCACGCTTGCCCAGATCACCGAATCGATATTCGGGAGCGTCCTCTTCCTCTCGCTGGGGGTGCTCTGGATGCCGCTCCTCCTGCACTTTGCCGGGGTGGTGATTGTTGCCTGCTGCCTGAAGTTCTGGGGCAGAAAGGGGTTTGTGCCCGGGCTTGTGCTGGCAACGATTATTCACTGCCTGTATAACTTCACGATAATCCTGGGGTGGATTAGATGAAACCCCGGCATCTTACGATTATTGCAAAAAAAGAGTTCCGGGGGCTGTTCAACGAACGGACGATCCTGCTTGCCGTCCTGCTCCAGCTCTTTATTGCGATGTTCTCATCGTTCTTGATGGTCGGGCTCACCTCGATGTATGACCCGTCATCGCTCTCAAAATATTCCCAGTTCAGGTACAGTATCGGGTACGCAGGTAACGATTCTGCGGTGCTTGACTATCTCGAGAAAAGCCCGGACTTCACGGTCTACAAAATGGATCTTTCGCCCGCGGTAGAGGCACTCAAAGAGCGCAAACTGGCGGCGGTGATCTATGTGCCCGACACGAGCCCGACCGCAGAGGAACCGGTGAAGATCACGCTCTACTCGCTCGCTAACGATATCCAGAGCGCCATTGTCGATGTCAAGATAAAAGATATCTTTTTGGCCTATGAAAAAGACCTGCGGCAGATCCGTGCGTACCGGCTGAACGAGCTGCCGCTGCCGGTCACGATCCCGGCATCCAGCGGCGGGGACTTCTACGAGTTTGTGTACGGGCTGCTGATCCCGCTCCTTGTCTTTATGCCGGCAATTATTGCATCTGCGCTCGTGATCGATCTCATCACCGAGGAGTACCAGCACGAAACACTGGAAACGCTGGTCTCCACACCGGTGACCTTTGCCGAGATGGTCTGGGGTAAAGTGCTCGCCTGCGAACTGCTCGTTCCGGTGCAGGCAGGAGCATGGCTTATCCTGCTCATGATAAACGGGATTGCCATACAAAATCCCGGGCTGATTTTGATCCATGTCTGCATCTCCTCCCTTGTCCTGATCCTGCTGGGAGCACTTGTGGCCCTGCACTACCGCGAGCGTACGGCTGCGCAGTTCATCTTCTCCACCGCACTGGTCGTCGTTATCCTGTTCGCGCTTGCCCTGCCGGCAAACCCGCTCAATATTCTTACCCAGCTCGCGGTCGGAACTGCGGGCATGACCCAGTGGGTGGTTTTAGGGGTAAGCATCCTCGCGTGTATCGTCCTTTCCTATGTCACGTTCCGGTATGCAGAACGGGTTGGACGGGAGCACCACACTTCCTGACTGCAGGTTTTGCCAAAATATTTTTTTTAACGCGAGTGCGGTTACAGAAACAACGGATACGAAAATAAAACCCTGTACGGTCCTTTATCCTCTTCAAAACCAGCTTCGGGAATATGCAGGACAAAAAAATGAGGTACTATCTCATGGAGGTGATCTGTTCATCGATGACCTTGTAGACCTTGCCCCCCGAGGTCACGTATACCTCGCACCGGTCAGTTCCCCGCGTTCCCGTAATAATAATTTCGTCGCCGCGCCGGGGTTTCTGACCGGCATCCATGGTCCGGTCAATGACCGTGCCGTCAGAGAGGGTAGCGACCATGCGAATTGCCTGGACAAAGACCTCGCCTTTGCCCCCGTTGTAGAGCAGGTGGATCGTGCTGTCCGTCCGGTCTTTTGTCAGCTGGAGATCCACAAACTGCTCCGGGGGCAGGGTAACGACCAGATCAAGGGTCGCCACGGGTGTGGGCAGGCTGGTTGCCGCAGCAGGCATGGTCTGCGGAACGGTGGTTTCAACCGGCGTGATCACTGCTTCAGAGGGGCTTGAACAACCGGCAAAAAGCGCACAGCAGATGAGCGCGGAAAAGGCAAGGAGAATGCATGCGCATTTCATGAGAATTGCTTTCATTTGTGTATATTTCTTATTTGTGCTCCAGATGCAGGCGAATGGTCAGGCACAATTTTTACCGGATGTCCCCCCTGCAACACCCATTCCGGGCCGTTCCCGACCACAAAATTGCAGATAAGAACAGTTAAATTAAAAAGGACACCCGGATTAATTCTACATATCAGGAGTACAAGGAATGTTCTGTCCAAAATGTGGAAAAGAAACTGATGCCTCCGGACAATTCTGCCAGTGGTGCGGGGCAACGATCGAGCCGGCACCGGCGAAATCGGTTGCAGTTGCCGCCCCGGAAGAGTTAGAAGGGCCGGAGCTCGGCATCTATGCCGGGCTGGGCCGGCGGCTTATCGCGTTTATTATCGATATCATACTCATTCTCCTCATCGGCATCGTCATTATCTCGTTTTTTAACCTGATCCCCGGGATCAGATACTTCTATTACCTCACGGTCAGCCATGCACCGATCAGTTCACTGACGGAAGCAGGAACTGTTGATGCGGCAGTTGGCCCGATCGTTGCGTCGCTTGGCATGCTGATCATCATCATCCCCTGGCTCTATTACGCAGGGTTTGAATCGTCACGCAGCCAGGCTACCCCCGGCAAGGTGCTCATGAAGATCGAAGTGACCGATCTTGACGGGACGCGGCCTACCTTTGCCCGGGCAACACTCCGCCACTTTGCAAAATTCATCTCGGCACTGATCATCTTCATCGGGTTTCTGATGATCGGGCTCACCAAAAAGAAGCAGGGGCTTCACGATAAGATCGCCGGCTGCCTTGTTCTCCTCCAGGACTAATTTTTTTTTTCGTTTTTAAACCCCATCTTGCCAGAAAAATTGTTCCTGTTACCGTAACAACGAGAGAAAGGATCTGCATTTTTCGGCTCAATTGAAATCTTCAAATTTCCCGTCATTCACATAATTTCTTCAATAATGAGGAGGGTGACCCTCTCACTCCCCCAAAGGGGGAGGCACCCCAAGGGGAGCAGCCCTTTGACCCCCAATTATGCTTGAGGTTTTTCATCAACTTTCTGCCAGGTATTGAAATTATTGGGAGATGCCCAAGCGGAGAGACAAAAATAAAATGTGCGAAAGACCCTCCAGGAGCGACTGCATGATTATCTTGAGGATGTCAACAGAACTCATTTTTCTTAATTTTCTAAAAAAAAGTCACTAAGGCGTTGAGAGGATTTTATGAGGGGGGACGATATCCGAACCTTTTTAATGGTACCTGCATTTCATCCACAACAAAAACAGGATAAGAGCGAAGGTAATGATGTTTGCCGCGATGATAGGGAGCGATCCAATCCATATCCCGTATACCGTCCAGAGCAGGACGCCGATCGCAAAGAGCAGGAGCATCGCCAGCGAGAGATCCTTTGTCTCCCTGAGTTTCCAGCTCCTCATCACCTGAGGGACAAACGAGAGCGTGGTGAGCGTCCCGGCGATGCACCCGACAAGAACAATAGTATCCATGAAGTGTCTCCTCCACTATTTGTTTCCCAATTGATTTATACCGGCGGGCGACCAGCCATTCGTGCCCATGCCTGCGACGTTACCGGTAATTTTTATGGATCCCTGGGCCGTGAGATTATCTCACTGGGGGCATTCATCGGCTTTCCGGAATAACCATCAGCCACGGATAAGGTAAAAGGGATCGGTCGCGGAGTGCGAAAGTAGGGAGGGCTATGAGGAACAATGAGGAAATAATAAGATCCTATTTCCGTGCTGTCGCTTTAAAGAACGTGTAGCAGAAAACGCCATCCGGTCCAGCCGTCCGGTAGAGACCCGCAATCCCCCGTTCCCATGCGTCCCGGCTCATCAGCCCCTGCTTTTGCACTTCTTTTGCAACACCTTCGACCATGGCCGTGAAGGTCAGCCGGGTAAACCCTTCTACAAGATGGGGGCGGGAGGCGTCAACATAAACCATCCGTGGCGAGACCCTGACATCTGTATATCCTGCGCCTCTCACCAGCGGATAGAGCTGCCTTCCAATCAGGGCATTGCCCCCCATCCTCTGCTGGAGGAGCACAAGACAATCAATAGCCCGGTGAGCGTCCTCATTATCCGGGTGGAAGAACGTGGAGCCGTGATCCCCTTCGATGACCGTTAATGTCCCGCCCTCTTTCAGGAGCGGGCGAAGCTGTTCCAGTGCCTGTTGCGGTTCCGCAAGATGCTCCAGCACAAAGCAGACAAAGATGTGATCGAAGCAGGACGGTTCAAACGGGAGATGGAAGATATCACCCTGACGGAAGGTCACGTTGGTAATCCCTGCCTTCCGGATAGTTTCCTGTGCCAGTTCCAGAGAGTCCCCGGAAATATCAATGGAGGTGATGTGTGCCCCGGGGCTGTTCTTTGCAAGGATCACCGTCTGGGCGCCAATCCCGCAGCCGGCCTCGAGCACGTGTGTGCCGGCGGGGTACCGGGTGTCATGATGGAGCAGGTCAGTGAGCGTCTGGGCCTGGTCTGTGAGCCGGTCCGATTCCCGGGCTGAATATCCATGAATATACTTGTGGCGTACCATAGATGTCCTCAATGAATTCTCCTGAAGGTAACCGGTAAAACCAAAACCGGTGCCGGCCCATTTCCGGTTTTTATCACTTCTCCGTACTGATGAAACGGAATGTTCCTTTCGGCACGGAAATTTCGAACCGGGCTCCTTTACCCGGCTCACCCGTTTCCTGTATCGTCATGCCGGTGATGGAAAGGATCTCCCGTACGAGAAACAGGCCCAGACCGGTATTTTTCCCGTACCCGTTTTCAAAGATCTTCTGTTTTTCATCGGGAGGGATTCCTGTTCCGTTATCTTCAACCACGATGATGAGATCCTCACCCGTTGTCCTGCACGAGATTGTAATATCGGTCACGGTTTTCCCGTGCCGTACTGCGTTATCGAACAGGTTGGAGAAGACCTTGTCGATCATCGGGTCAGCAAAAATCTCCCAATTATCGCAGGTGCAGGTTATTTTCAGACCCTGTCCGGGGGTGTCATGGATCACCCGGTCAATCCGGTGCCAGGCGGGTGCATGCATCCCCAGCTCCTGGTACGTCCGGGTAAATTCAAACTGATCCTGGATCAGGGACACGGCCCTCTCGATTTTCTCCAGGTACTCTGCGACAGCCGGCTCTGACTCTTTGGCCAATGCCAGCTGGGCATAGCCCTGGACTACCGTAAGCTGATTTGCGACATCGTGCCGGGTGATGCTGGACAACAGGTTAAGTTTCCGGTTTGCCTGCCGGATCGCCTCCTCAGTCTTTTTACGCTCTGAAATATCCCTGACAACCGATAACACCATTTTTCTGCCATGGATAACGACGACATGGCTGTTGATCTCGACCGGAATGATATGACCATCCTTCCTTTTATGTTCGGTATCAAATATGACCTGCCCCTGCACCATTAATTCTTCTTCAATTTGTGGAAGAGGAATGCTATGGTAATCCGTTGTTATATCAAGCGGGCCTTTCTGGAGCATCTCATCTTTTGTATACTGTACCATCCGGCACGCAACGGCATTCATATCAATAAATTTTCCGGGAATCCCCTGCTCATTGATTTCATGCAGGTGAACGGCATCATTGACATTATCGAAGATTTCGCGGAATTTTGTTTCGCTCTCCTGGAGGGATTCTTCGGCCCTTTTTCTCTTTATGACCTGCCAGAGCCCCTGCATCAGGAGGAGGAGTTCATTCACGTCATATTCCGTATAATCGGACGGCTTGTTTGCCACTCCTGCCGTGAGTTTGATGTGCCCCTCGTCAATAACCGGGACACCCATGTGCCGGACAATGTGGGGATGGCCTTTGGGATAGCCTTTTTTCTTCGCATCAGGTGCCTGGTAATCATTGGTGATAACCGGCCGTCGCTGACGGACCGTTTCGCCCCAGAGCCCGGTATGCTCTGTTTTGTACACGATGGGCTTTTCCCTCATCGTGCACTCGCTCATTGCGTTCTCTGACCAGGCGTACATGGACAACTCGCTCTCATCTTTATTAAGGAATGCGAGGTATCCCAGCGGGCTGTTCGTGACAACCCCTGCTCCTTCGACGGCATATCTGAGTAGTTCTTTCTCGTCCTTGTTTGCCTGCTCATAGAAACCGATCAGGTACCTGAGCCGGGAATCGCTGTCCCGGATCTGTTTTTCACTCTGCACCAGCTCTTCGTATTGCGCCCGTAGTTCCTCGCCGGTGGCCATGAGTCTGCTCATTTGCGGCACTTAACTCTTCCTCATACTTCCTGCGCCGGGTGATGTCGTGGAAGACCACATGCACCGCAGGCTTATTTTTCCACGTAAATGGTGTTGCAGCCACATCCACATCGAGAGAACTGCCATTGAGCCGGAGAAACTTTTCCTCTACGACAGGTTGCACTTCCCGGGTTGCCATTGCTATCCGATTGAGGACGATAGTACGGTAGTCAGGATGCACAAGCGAAATAACCGGTGTTCCGATAATCTCATCAGCGGATCCGGCGCCCAGCAGCCTGAGAGCAGTGGAATTTACAAAGACTACCCGTCCGTCCTGGTGGATAATGATGCCATCTAACGAGGTTTCCACCAGTGTCCGGTACTGCTCTTCACTTTCCTGTAATGCCCGTTCACGCTCACGCTCCTTTGTCACATCCCGGACGGTCCCAATCGTAGCGGGGCGGTTCTGGTAGATGCCGTACCCGACGGATAATTTCACGAGGACACGGGTCGTGCCATCCTTATGGAGCATCCCAAACTCATAAGACTCTTCAAATTTTTTCCCCTGAAGCCGGTTCAGGTGCCGCCCCATGACCATGTCGCGATCCTCCGGGGCAATGAGATGGGGGATCGGCAACCCGATAATCTCTTTTGGGGTATATCCGATCATGGCGGCAAATGCCGCATTACAGAATATGAGGATAGCATCCTGCATGATGAACGCCCCATCCTGGATATGTTCAATAAGAACCCGCTTCTGCTCTTCGGACTGCTTGAGTTCCCCCTGCACCTTTTTGAACCGGGTAATATCTCTAAAGACCCCTTCAACCCCGGCATAGTTCCCGCTGGCATCGTAATAGGCATGGCTGCTGGTCGAGACAATAACAGGAGATCCGTCCTTTCGTTTCAGCGTAATCTCCATATTGGAGACCGACCGGTGTTTTTTCAACTCGGCAAGAAAAATATCCCGCTGTGCCGGATCGGCATAATAGTCTGTAGCAATCGTGCCAATCATCTCTTTGGGATCTGCGTACCCGGCGAGGGCAGCCCCTGACGGGCTGATGATCAAAATAGTGCCCCGGGTATCTGTACGGTAATAGACGTCCTGAATATTCTCTAAGATGCTCTGGTAGTCCTTTTCGATAATGGCACGGTACCGCTCCTCGCTCTCCTTGAGCGCCACTTCGGCACGTTTGCGTTCGGTGATGTCAATAAAACTGCTCCGGATCAGCGTTTTGTTGGGAGATGGCAGTTGAACGAGCCGCACTTCCACAACACGGTCTTCACCGTTGGCGTTCCGGATACGCCGTTCAAATACGAGCTCTTCTCCCGCCAGAACCCGTTTTCGATGTTCAATTACCGTCTCGCGAAAGGGTCGTCCATCAAACTGAACCGGGCTATAGTACCGTTGAGGACCGTAATCGAGCAACTGCTGGCGGCTGCAACCGAACAGTTGTTCGGCTTTCGCGTTCGCCTCGATATATCGATCCAGATCTACATCAAAAAGAAGGATTGCATCGGGTGCTTTCTCGATTAATGACCGGAAGCGCTCCTCACTCTCCTGTAAGGCAGAGTCTTTTTGTTTCCTGATATCGATCTCTTTTTGCAATTGCAGGTTCGCAGCATTCAGGTCGGCAGTCCGTTGCTCTACACGGTCTTCCAGTGCATCACGTGATTTTTTGAGCTCTACTTCATCCGCTTTGCGTTCGGTGATGTCCCTGATGGTCTCGATTGCACCGAGGATATTTCCCTGCTGGTCATACAGCAGGCTCGCTTTGCCCCAGAGCGTTCTCGGCATGCCCATCGGGCGCGGGAGCGTAGTTTCAGCAGCGAGCGTTGCGCCATCCCGGACAATATTTAAATAACGGTCCGTAATCTCATCGGGTGGCGAGAGGATCAGGTCAATCAGGATCGGTCTTCGTTCCCCATAGAAAGGGAGGGCATACTCATAATTCCCCTTGCCCAGCATCTGGCTGGCAGGGATCCCGGTCAGCTCTTCGATTGCCCGGTTCCATTCGAGTATGGTACCTTTTGTATCAATGGCAAAGGTGGCATCGGGCAGGAAATTGAAGATGTCATTAAGGCGCTGTTCAGAATTCACCAGAGCGTCTTTGTCGGTTTTGCGCTCTGCGGCCTTTTTGATCTTATGGGCGAGCTCGGCAAACTGGGATCGCGGGTCCCCGCCTTTCTGGAGATAGAAATCCGCACCGTTGTTGATTGCCTGGATGACCACTTCTTCACGGCCTTTCCCCGTGAACAGGATGAAGGGAATCTCGCCAAATTTTGCCCGGACAACCTTGAGAAATTCGATGCCGTCCATTTCGGGCATCTGGAAATCTGATACAACTGCATCGTATGCCTGCTTTTCCATGACTTTGAGCCCGTCATGTGCAGATATGCAGGTATCAACAGAAAATTCTCCAGCGGACTCAAGGAATAGTTTTGCAATCTCGAGCAGTCCCGGTTCGTCATCAACATACAGCACAGAATACAATGGCGTTCCTCACGAGGATGGATAAGTACCAGAAATTGCACTGGCAAATGATATAGTATTCGAATGTTAGTTTTATTGTTTTTTTGAAGATAATAATGTGCAGATTGAGGAAATGCCTGTCTGATCAGGACGAAAAATCAGGGAAGCACTCTTTCACGGGAATGATGCCCCTCCAGCAGTAGGGCATCGCATGACCCCGTGCGTAATTCCGGCTGCAAATGATCCGCTATGCTTCTCCACCTCACCACATGTTGAGCACAGAAGTACTCTTAGGGGTACCGCCTTTCAAAGAGAGATCCCCCACGGGGGGTATCTCTTGTCAGCGAGAGATGGGTACGGCTCCCCCACCCTTGTCCCGACCTGGCTCTACCGATATTTGTCGTCGTGAGACCCTGTCCCGGCAGGGACAAAATTTCTCATGATGCGTGATGGGTCGGGAGGATACCTCCTCAAAACGACAGATCCTCTGGCAGGGTCTCTCACCAGAAAGACAGATCCCCCCAGGGGGGTATGTCATGATCAACAAGAGATGGGTGGGCAACGTACCTCATGTTTCTGAACGGTGAGAATGCACCACGTATCGTCAGAAACTCCACACGAAACGTAGGTTGCGGATATGCAAAAAAAGAGAGATGGGTCGGGGGGGTTCCTGCCTCAGTACGACAGATCCCCCTGCAGGGGTATCTCTGAAAAGCGACAGACCCCCCCTGGGGGTATGTCAAAGCAAACGGAGGTACCCGAACGGGCAATAAATGATCAATCTTTCTTTTTGTAGCTGACCCGGATTAATGGTTACCAACACCAGTCCGGTACGATCCTTTCGGCACCGTCATCTCAAACCGTACACCCGTGCCAAAAATCCCGGTCTCCCGGATGGTGATGCCGGTGATCTCGAGAATTTCCCGGGAAATAGCCAAACCAAGACCGGTGTTCTTTCCAAAGCCCCGCTCGAAAATTTTCTCCTTCTCGTTTTGAGCGACACCAATGCCATCGTCTTTGCAAACAATGACATGATCACGGCCACGTTCCTCAACAGAAAACCAGATAGTCGTGATCTTCTGGCCATACCGCACCGAATTATCGATGAGGTTATACAGCACTTTGACGATGAGCGGATCGGCGAATACTTCCGTACCTGCAGGAAGATCATTTTTCACGGTGACCTGTCCGGGCGATGCCTGCTTTTCTGCAGTGTCCACGAGTGTTTGGATGTCCTGCCAGACCGGGGCATTGACACCGACATTTTCATATTCCTTGGTGAACTCGATCATGCCGGAAATCCGGGTACTCGCTTCTGTGATCCGGGAGAAATATCCCTCAAGAGCCGGATCGGATACTTTCGTGTGGAGTAACTCAAGAAATCCAAATATTACCAGAAGCTGGTTATTGATGTCATGCCGGGTAATACTGGAAAGCAGATTGAGTTTCTTGTTCGCCTCCCGCAGCGCTTCCTCTGCCTGTTTGCGCTCGGTGATATCGGTGGCAATCCCGGAAAAATACAGCACGTTTCCGAAGGGGTCACGCAGCGTTTCACCTTTGGTCGTGAACCATCGCCACTCACCAGATGCGTGGCGGACCCGGCATTCGGTTCCGGGGGATTTGTATCCCTCAGTAATGCTGCGCTGGAACGAATCCCGGATAAGCGGGAGATCGTCCGGGTGGACCAGGGACATGATTGAATGCCCGGCAAGATCTGCCGGTTCGAACCCGAGAATCCGGGTCAGGGAGGGCGAGATATACAGTAGTTCTCCTGCAGCGTTAAGCGTATAACTGATATCGCGGGTATTTTCTACGATCAGCCGGAATTTCTCCTCGTTCTCCCGCAGTTGTCGTTCGGTCTGCTTACGGTCCGAGATATCGCGAAGAATGACGAGGCCGGCAAAACTATTGTGGTAACGGAAGGTGGCGACAGATGATTCGATATCGATGGGGGTACCGTCCATCTTCAGGTACACCGACTCCGAGAGCCCGGCAGGTTTACGCTCACCTCTCACAATCCGGGCACGTTTGTGGATCTGCTCGTGGAATGACGAGTGGATACGGTCATAGAGCGACATGCCGATCAGCTGGTCGGCTGATGATGCCCCCATCAGCCGGACCATGGCAGGGTTGACATAGACAAACCGTTCTCCAATAGAGATATAAATGGCATCCGGTGCACTCTCGACAAGCGACTGGAAATCCTCCTCGCTCTCACGGATCTGCCGTTCTCTTACTACCAGCTCGTCAAACTGGCTGCGCAGCTCTTCATCAGCAGCGGCAATCTGATCATATGCCGCCCGTAGTTCATCCTGGGCTTTTTGTGATTCTGAAAGATCAAGAAACGATTCCACCAGCACTGCCTTTCCTTCAAGCGTTGTTTTTACCACACTTTTGAGGATGGGTATTTTTTCCTTTCGCTTGTTGAGAAGTATCCGATCAGAACAATCGATAGTCTGGCCGAGGTCCATCACCGGGCACCTACCCGCTTCAGTCGGACAGATAAACCGGTGGCAGATCGAGCCGACGACTTCGTTTTTGTTAGCGCCGATCAGTTCGAGCGCTTTGTCATTGACGTCAATGATTGAATGCGTGAGCGCATCGATGATAACGACTCCAATCTGCAATGAGTTGATGATGCTGATAAGGCGTTTCTCGCTCTCCCGCAGGGCACCCTCTGCTTGTTTTTGTTCCGTTATGTCAACGATAATGCCCCGAAGCCCGGTGACCCTTTCATTCACCACAATCGGTGACGAATAGATGGTGATGGGGAACGTGCTGCCGTCTTTTTTCAGGGCCATATATTCGTCCGCAGATCCCCCCACCCCCTTCCCCTCTGCCAAGGCGCGGAACGCTCCCGAGGCTCGCTCCCGATCACCGGGAGCAAGCATCTGCATAACATTAAGCCCCTGCTTAAAATCAGTTTCTGAATACCCAAAATACTCAAATGCTATGTGATTTGCATACGCCAGGCTGCCATCAATACCCACTTCAAAGACGACCTGGGGCAGGAGATCTGATAACTCGTGGAACCGCCTCTCGCTTTCCAGTAATGCACTTTTGGTTTCCTGTTCCCCGGTAATATCCTGACCTACAGACTGGTACTCGGTTACGTTTCCAGAGGTATCGAAGATTGCACGATCTGTCCACCGCTGCCATCGGATTGTACCATCCGGCATGACAATCCGGTGTTCAATGACCCCAACCGGGTTGTCTGGCGTTAAGGAGGTAAAGAACTCTTTCACGCGATCCTGATCTTCGACAGGGATCCTAGGGTGGAACCGGTGCCCGAGAATTTCATCTCGTTTCAGCTGGTAATACCGGCAGAAGGATTCATTGACAAAGACCTGGGTGCCATCCGGTAAAAACCGGGAGATAAATTCAGTCTGGTCTTCAACAACATTCCGGTATCGCTCTTCGCTTTGCTGCAACGCTTCTTCTGCTTTTTTACGTACGGAAAGGTCACGTGCCTCCGAAATAAGTAATCCGACATTTCCGTTCGGGTCAAAAACCGGCTTTATCGAGAAGTCGAAGAATCCACTGGTCTCACCGGTTCCCTGCAGCTCCACTTCATACCGGACAAATTCTCCCGCGGCAGCACGGGTGATGGCATTTTTTAAATCCTGCACACGCTTGTTGTTGCCACGCCACCAGTGCGTCTCCCAGAACGGTTTCCCAATAACCTGATCCGGGGGTTCCCCGGTAAAATTGATCGCTGCCTGGTTTGCTTCAACCAGGGTACCATCCGGCTTCAACAGGCCGGTTAGTTGAAACGTGGAATTAAAAATGGCCCTGAACCGCTCCTCACTTTCCCGCAACGAGTTCTCTGCCTGCCTGTATTCGGTGATGTCACGTATAGATTCCAGTGCACCAATTCGCTCCCCGTGAAGATTGAAAAGAGGGGAACCCGTTGCCCACATATAGGCACCTTTTCCCCCAAATATCGTTGGAGTGAAGAATTCTGCATACAGAGTGCTGCCTTTTTTTGTAACGTACTGGTATTTTGCTTTTAACTCATCATCATCCGCATCGATGAGATCCAGGAGTTGTTTCCGTCGCTCACCATAGAAGGGGATCGTGTAGGCATGGTCACCTTTGCCTATCATATCCTCTTTCCTGATCCCGGTCATCTCCTCCATTGCATGGTTCCATGCGATGACCATTCCTTCCCGGTTGATGACAAATGTTGCATCCGGAAGAAAATCAATAATATCAGCAAGTTCCTGCTTTGAGTCCCGGAGTGCTACGTCTGCCTGTTTGCGTTCATCCTGCTCGTCAATTGTCTTGAGGGCAAACGATATATCGAAAGCTAACTCACCCAGAAGAAGGATAATCTGCTCATCAAAAAATCCAGTCACCGGTGCATACAGGGAGATAACGCCGGCATTTTTTGTTCCAAGGGCAAACGGGAATGCGGCTTTTGCCAGATACCCGCGTTTCAGGGCGTTTTCCCGCCACGGTCCCATCTGTGGATCGCTTGAAACATCGTTGGAGCAATAGTACTTCCCGGTGCGGAATGCCATTCCCGTCGGTCCGCGTCCATTCGGAACATCTTGTGTAGATATAGTGATGTGATCAAGGTATCCATCGGTATACCCGGCAGAGGCAACAGGCCGGATAGTCGCCTGTTCCGGATCAGCAAGACCAATCCAGACCATGCGAAATCCTCCGGTTTTCACGAGGACCTGGCAGATTTCAGAGAAGAACTCATTCTTTGATTGAATATGAACAACTGCTTTATTGGCGGCAGAGATTACCGAATATAACCTGTTCAGCGATTGGATCTTTTCTGCGGCCCGGTGATGTTCGACTGCTATCTGGATCTTATGACTCAGTTCCGCAAACTGACTCTTTGGCTCGCCACCTTTCTGAAGATAGAAATTTGCCCCTTCGTTTAATGCCTCGATAACAACCTCTTCACGCCCCCGCCCGGTGAAAAGAACGAACGGGATGGTATTTCCTGACGCTCTTACCTTCTTGAGAAATTCAATGCCGTTCATGTCCGGCATGAGATAATCGGCAACGATGGCATCGTAGCTCTTCGAATCCAGCTGGGCTAGTGCTTCCGGGGCAGAGGTGATAGTGTCAACGCTGAACTGCCCGCCCTGCTCAAGAAAGAGTTTGCCGATTTCAAGCAAGCCAGGTTCATCATCGACATAGAGAATGCTGTACATGGGAATAGTGTTCTGGTGCCCGTTATGGTTCGAGACTCTAAATAATAGTACCATTATCGGCACTGGAGAAAACCTCTTTCATACTTACACAGCCCCCCTCTTGCGCGACGATTTCAAATGATGACCCTGTTCCCGTCACTCTGGTTTTCCATATTGTGAGGCTGGTTTTGCTGAGGAGTTTTCCTGCAGAATACAAACCACTGCCACTTCTTCTCCACTTTAAGAGGATTGCCAACGCAGCGCATGAAAGGATACCTTATTTTGACGTTACAATAAGATCAGCATCATATTTTTTTCTGTGCACATGGCCAGAAGAGAAATACAGGCAATGTGCGCCCCAAAAGAGATTTTTAAAAGTCAACATCGGATAACGAGGCCAGGGCCGAGATTTGAACCCGGGTCGAGGGATCCACAGTCCCTTAGGATAACCAGACTACCCTACCCTGGCAGATGTCCCTTTTAACTTGGCAGTGTACTCTGATTAATTTATCTCCCTTATTCCGTGCGTCATTTACACGCTGTTTGCACAGCAGGTTCATAAGTTGCGTTCAAGAGATACAGGTTTTGCCGGTATAAGGCGTGATTATTAATATCACCGGGTATCCATAACATATCAGGTGGCTCTGAAAGGTTTTTCATAGAAATATCGTGGAACGTCACGTCACGTTCCATAAGGGGATGAGAGGGCTATTGTTCATCCCGTATCAGAGCAAGCGACAACAACGAGGTAGAAGCGATGGCGCAAAACCCGAAGATCAGGACGCCGATTGTCTGTGTAATGGGCCATGTTGATCACGGGAAGACATCCCTGCTTGACCGGATCCGGGGGTCATCGGTGGTCGCGTCGGAAGCAGGGGCAATCACCCAGCATATCGGCGCCACGGTAGTGCCCATCGAGGCAATCCGGGCCCTGAGCGGATCGATGGAGAAGATCCCCATCAACATCCCGGGTCTTCTCTTCATCGACACACCGGGTCACCATGCCTTCACCACCCTGCGGGCACGGGGCGGCGCGCTTGCCGACATGGCAATCCTTGTCGTCGATATCAGCCAGGGGTTCCAGCCCCAGACCATCGAGGCGCTCCAGATCCTGCGCAACTGCAAGACGCCGTTTGTCATTGCGGCGACCAAAGTCGACCGGATCCACGGGTGGCGGAAAAACGAGAACGCGTCGTTCCTGTCGACATTCAATATGCAGAACGAGCGGGTAAAAACCGATATCGAGACCAAGACCTACGAGATTGTCGGAAAACTCTCCGACCTCGGGTTCTCGGCTGACCGGTTTGACCGGGTATCGGACTTCCAGCGGAACCTCGCCATCGTCCCCCTGAGCGCCCATACCGGTGAAGGGATCGCCGACCTGCTCATGGTCATGATCGGGCTTGCCCAGCGATACATGGGTAGCGAACTCGCACTTTCCGTGGAAGGGCCGGGTGCCGGCACGGTGCTCGAAGTCAAGGAAGAGCGGGGACTGGGGCCAACCCTTGATGTGATCCTCTACGATGGGACACTCTCGGTCGGTGACGAGATTGCCCTTGCCACGCAGGACGAGGTTATTGTCACCAAGGTCCGCTCGCTCTTAAAACCCCACCCGATGAAGGAGATCCTCGTGGAGGAAAAGTTCGAGCGGGCGAAATCCGTCGTGGCGGCGGCCGGTATCAAAGTCTCGGCTCCCGGTCTCGAACGGGTGATCGCCGGTTCGCCCCTCTTTGTAATCCGGGGTAACCTTGCAGAGGTTGAAGAGCGCATCCAAAAAGAGATGAGCGAGATCCATGTCAACCTCTCTGATGAGGGGATCGTGATCAAGGCAGATACGATCGGTGCGCTGGAAGCGCTCTGCAAGGAACTGGAGAGCAAACAGATCGGCGTAATGCGGGCGGAAGTTGGACCGGTGAGCCGCCATGACCTTATCGACACCGAGACGATCAAAAACCCCGTGTTCCGGGTGCTCCTCTCGTTTAACACGCCAACCCTTCCTGACGCGGCGGAAATGATCAAAGACCCGCTCTATACGCAGGTCAAGGTCTTTGACGGGAAAGTGATCTACCAGTTGATCGACCAGTATGTTGCGTGGCGGGACGAGCAGAAACGGATTGCCGAACGCCAGCAGTTCGAGCACGTGATAATGCCGGCAAAGATCCGCCTCCTGCCGGACTGCGTGTTCCGGCAGAGCAACCCGGCAGTAGTGGGTGTGCGGGTGCTGAGTGGTAAACTCAGGAGCGATGTTGACCTGATAAAAACTGACGGCAAAAAAGTCGGTCACCTGAAATCCATGCAGGCACGCCAGGAAACGATCCGCGAGGCGGATGCCGGCCTTGAAGTGGCGATCTCGATTGAGGGCGCAACAGTCGGGCGGCAGGTAAATGTCGGAGATGATCTCTTCGTGGATGTCCCCGAGCGGCATGTAAAAGTGCTCGAGCGCGAGATGCTGAAGAACCTGAACGTGAGTACCCAGGAAGTTCTTCTGGAGTTTACCACGCTCAAGCGCAAGGCCGAACCCTTCTGGGGCAAATAAATGTTAAGGCTTTTTTAGACCACGCGAGGGTTTAATAGCGTACCAGTATAATTAAATGGGTACTTCGCGTGTATGGGCGTAAAGCGCCGTCAGCTGGAGAGTAACAAAGAAACCCGGAACAATGGGTTTTAAAAAAACGATAAGGAGCAGTCAGAATGGTTGAGTTAAAGGTTGTCATATCAGACCCAAAGACCGGTCGCGCTTATAACGTTGGTGCCAGCACTGGCGCAGCAGGGACGATTGTCGGCAAACGCATCGGAGATGAAGTGGACGCAGGATCACTGGGTCTTGCCGGTTACAAGATTTTGATCACAGGCGGTTCAGACATGACAGGAACTCCCGCAAGGAAGAGCCTGCCCGGTGCCGGGCGCAGGAAACTGCTCCTTGCCGAGGGTGTCGGTTTCCACCCGGTAATGGACGGGGAACGCAAGCGCAAGATGATCCGCGCCAACGAAGTCACTGCAGACTTTGTCCAGATTAACGCCCGGGTAACGGGATATGGAGAAAAGCCCCTTGATGAAATCTTCCCCAAAGCCGAGCCCGGTACAGAAAAGCCTGCCGAGAAAGGGAAGAGAGACAAGACACGCAAATAACCCGGAAATACTTTTTTTTTAAACGGGGAGCCGCCCGGTTTTTTCTTGTAACACGTGAGCCACTTAGCCTTCAGCAGGAAAAAAACGCGGGAGTTCCGGAACGTGTTGGAGAAACGGGTTATATGGTTGCGGAAATATCAACAGTCCCATACGCTGATGAGGTGCTCCCGGATTTCAGCAGGCTGCCATTTTTGTAGATCGTGACGGTGAGTGCATGCTTTGTGGTGGCATCCTCTTTTTTGAAGCTGGCAGTTATGGTGCCGGTGGCATTGTCAAGCGTGTAGACCTTTGTTCCCGAATTTTTTACTGTTTGTATCTGCCCGTTTGACCCGATTGAACCGGAAAATGAGCCGATATAATCCACTCTGACGATCACCCCTTCATCCGGCACCGTTACCGGCGGCGTGTCCGTGACGCTCATCGTCGGCGTGGAGGTTCCTGCCGGTGCCGGGGATGCAGTTGCAGATGGTATTCTAGTGACCGTTGTATGAACCGGTGGCGTTTCAGAAGAGTTTTGCACGGGGATAATGCCACTGCCGGAAAAATAGAGCACGGCAATGATCACCACAACAGCAATACCGGCAACGGTGGAGATCATAACCCACGGGATGTCCTTTGATCGGTGGCTGCCCCCTCGCATAGGTACTATATTCACGTGCCTGAATATGAAAATGGTTCTCCCGGTTTGGTTCTCCTTCAGGCAGGGTAAAAAATTTCTTATTTTAGCGCATTCCCCCGGGCAGGAATGTTTAAGGAAAAATCCGGCTCTCTGCTTCTCCTCAAAACAGGGTACTAAAAAATCTGGTAGTCACGATGCCTGACGGGAAGCACACTTAACAGGTGACCTTCTGGAGGTTCCTGTCCGCTCTTTGTAAGTGGCGAGAAGCACATCGTGTAAACCAGAGGATAGTTCGTGGAGATTCGTTACTGGGGATGACCGTTTTTTATGAGCTTTGTTTTGAGGGCATCGAGCTGATCCTCAAAGGGAACCGAGTATTTTTTTGCGAGAATAACCAGCGCTGCAGGGGGGAGCAGGTTGCCATTGAACTGCTCCTTGATAATCCGGTTCATTTCGGCTACCACTTCCGTTTCCTGCAAACCCCGTGCAGCACTTATCCGGGCAATAAGTTCCTGTGCAGGATCATGTTTCTCAAAGATCGATGATGCGGGTTTGAAACCAATCGGTATGGTGACGGTGGCCGGATCAAAGACTGCCGAGTAGATCCCGTTTTCCTGCCTGATGAGCCCCTCCTCTTCCGCCCGTTTGAGAAGGAGGTTTGCCTGGTCAGTGCTCATCCATTTCCGGTCGAGCGCATAGTAATACACGAGCTCATTTTTCCGCATGCCCGTTTTCCGGGTATGTTTGAACGGTGCAGCGACCGTGGTTTTTAAGGTCACTTTGACGTCCCTAGCAGGATATTTTTCATGTCAAGCGCATCCAGTCCCTCGGCGCGCCCTTCCTTTGCGATATCGATATCGGTTGTCGCAACCCGGTCAGAAAGCCGGATATAAAAAATATCATTAGCGATCGGCACTTTCCCCCCGCCCCGCAATGCCAGTGCCAGCACCGATACCCGGAGATCTGCTGCTTCGGTGATTACCCCGGGCCGGAGGATATCGGGAGTGATGTCCCCAAATGTCGCCCGGTCCACCGCAATCTCCACCCGGGTTTTAATCTTGACAAGTTCCTTACCGGTGGTCTTGGTAGATTCCTGGTTATCGAGGTCGGCAAGATATTTCAGCGTTTCCAGAAAGGGCATCCCTATGGCAAACGAGAGATCCACCCGCTGGGGGAACCGATAATAGATCCTTCGCATAGCTACACTATGTGGAGGTTTAAAAGAAAAAAGATTGCTAAACCAGTAGAGAGTGTATCCCGGCTGCCGGCATTGCTGGCGTAGCATATTCCCGTTGGAGAGATGGAGATCGTCCGGGGATGCCGGGGTTTTTAGTATGCACTCCTCGCGTTTCAGATTACTCAGCCCTGCAATACAAAAAATCGCTTCTATGCAGGAGGAATGACAACAAAAAAAGATTTATTCGATTAATACCGCGTTAATGACGCCATCCTGACCCGGACGGCTCATGATACGGGCACGGCCGATTTCGGTCCGGATGATTGCACCCTTAGTGAGAAGGTTTCGCCGCACATAGTTCGGGTTCGCCCCATTTTCCTCGACATTCTCAATTTTTACCTTTTTGGTCTCGCCATTGGAGAGGTTGGTCACATTTGCAAGAGCCGCACGCATGGAACGGACTTTGGTGTTCCCGCCGACCGTGCGGACAATCTTCTTGCGGTCGATGCCGATATGCGTGTCTGCGGGTGCAAGCCCGATCTCTGCTCTCCGCTTTCCCTGGGCTGGCCTGCGCCTGCCACCGGTTACCTTTCGTACTGATTCTCCCTGCCAGAGCATGATGTCACTAACTCCATATGATATATTCCGGGAATCCTTCCCAGAGATGGTGCTCTATATATTCCTTTCAGAATTATTTATACTATTTCCCATAAGAGGGGGATTTTTCCCGATTTTTCCGGCATACAGGAGTCAAAAACATCCGGGAGGTGACCAGCTGTGTTCACGTCCATTGACTTCTTTAGTTCTCCGACGTCTCGACCGGATCATTAAAAAAAGGATTTCTTCTTTTACGAAAGAATCGCGTCAAGGAGGGGTGCTACTCCTTCTCCGGTCTTCATGTTTGTCTTAAAGACCGGCATCTGCGGGTTATAGCGGTGGATATCCGATTCCATCCGATCGATATTTGCCCCGACGAGCGGTGCGAGGTCCACCTTGTTGATCACGGCAATCGTGCAGTCCCTGAACATCATGGGGTGCTTGTTCACGACATCGTCGCCTTCGGTTGAACTCACCACAACAATACGCTTCTCCGCGCCAAGCCTGAAATCCGTGGGACAGACCATGTTCCCCACGTTCTCGATAAAGAGCACATCGATGTTGTCCAGCGGGAGGTGTTCGATCGCGTGTTCAACAAGGTGGGCGTCGAGATGGCATTCCTTACCGGTATTGGCGTTGTATGCGGGAACGCCAAGCGAGACAATCCGTTTGAAGTCATCATCGCCGTACACATCCCCGGCAATTGCTCCTGCCCGCAGACCTTTTTTCTCCAGGAGCGGGACAATTCGTTCGATAAGTGCTGTCTTTCCTGACCCAATCGCACCGAGCAGGTCAAATGCCCGGATGCCATGCCCCTTTAAATGGCGGGCATTTGCGTCAGCAATCGCGTTGTTAACGTCGTAGACATCCTTCTCAATCCTGACGTCGATATGATGCATGCAGTAACGTGGGAGCGGACACTGTTTATACCTTGACCCCCAAATTCTGATGCAATGGTAGTAGAAGGCGAATGCATCCTGTATCCCTGCTACTTCAATGCGTCCCTCACCCGCGCTGAAGGGCGGAGGGTTTCGCGAGCGCTGGGATCCAAAGGACCGGTCCTTGGCGATATCGAACGGGCCCTGAGTCGTTCGAATATCAAATTCCGGGTAGAGGAGCATCATCATCCTGCACACTGGATGCGTCACGAAGGACGGGTTATTGTCGAATGGCGCGATAAAAAGGAAATTCTGATCAAAAAAGTTGCGCAGAAACTGGTGGTGAAACGATGAACGGGATGTACGACCTGCACACACACACGATCTTATCCGATGGCGATATGCTGCCGACCGAGCTTATCCGCCGCATGGCAGTACTGGGATATACATCCGTTGCGATCACCGATCACGTGGACACGTCCAATACTACATCTGTGGTGGAGAGCCTGCTTGAAGTGCGGGAATCGGCACACCTGTACGGCGTGAAACTGCTGTGCGGGGTAGAGATCACCCATGTCCCCCCGTCACAAATCGCCAGTGTGGCAAAACGAGCAAAGTCGGCAGGGGCAGATATTGTTGTCGTTCATGGTGAGACAACCGTAGAGCCCGTTGCAGAGGGCACCAACCATGAAGCCTGCTCCTGTAAATACGTAAATATTCTCGCCCACCCGGGGCTTCTCACCATTGATGATGCCCATCTCGCGGCAAAAAACAACATCGCTCTGGAACTCACCTCCCGGGCCGGGCACAACCGGACAAATGGCCATGTGGCCCATATCGCCAGAGCGGCATCGTGCCAGCTGGTGGTGGACTCAGATGCACACTCCCCGCACGACCTGCTGGACAAGCGCGCGAAATTTGTGATAGCAATAGGTGCCGGGTTGACAGAAAGCGAAGCGAATGCCGTAATATCTTTAAATATCGACCGGTTTCTTACTTCCTAATTTTCTATATATACTTTCACGCAATGCTTAAATACCATAATGTCGCACATATATAGATTACTAAATTTATTTAGTACCATTATTGTGTGAGGTTATTGCATGAAGGTTGTTGGTCGAGCGATGAGCACCTATGGCAGTCGGATGCTCATTATCCAGTGCGATGCCGCCCAACTTCCGGGATTATACAGCGAAGTAACCGACCGTCACATGAAGCCGGTAGGAAAAATCACGGATCTTTTCGGGAACGTCAAGTCGCCCTACGCCCTTGTACTCTGCAAAGGCCCGTGCAGTGTCTTACCTAACGAGAAACTCTTCGCAAGATAGGAAACAACGTTCCCCTGATCCGGGAAGTTGTAAAAAAAATTATTTAAAAAATGTATTAATCTGGTGAATGTGGATGCAGGAAGTTGAAAGATTAAAAGTCCTCCAGAATGAGAGGGAAGCGCTCAAGTCGCGTACAAAAGTAAAAGAGGTCGAGAAGAAAGCCGAGAACCACACCGAGACTGTTTGTCCCGAGTGCGGGGGAAGGCAGCTCGTCCATGACTATGAGCGTGCAGAGCTGGTCTGCCAGAGCTGTGGCCTTGTTATTGATGATGATTTCATCGACCGGGGTCCGGAGTGGCGTGCGTTTGATCACGACCAGCGGATGAAGCGGTCCCGTGTCGGGGCACCGATGACCTTTACCATCCATGACAAGGGTCTTTCCACGATGATCGACTGGCGCAACCGGGACTCGTACGGCAGGGCAATTTCGTCCAAGAACCGTGCCCAGCTCTATCGTCTCCGCAAGTGGCAGCGGCGTATCCGCGTGAGCAATGCGACAGAACGCAACCTCGCGTTTGCCCTTTCCGAACTTGACCGGATGGCATCGGCTCTTGGTCTCCCGCGAAACGTGCGGGAAACCGCAGCCGTCGTATATCGTGACGCGGTTGATAAGAATCTGATCCGGGGAAGAAGTATCGAAGGTGTTGCCGCAGCCGCCCTGTATGCCGCATGCCGGCAGTGCAGCGTGCCCCGTACCCTTGATGAGATCGCAGAAGTGTCCCGTGTTTCACGAAAGGAGATCGGCAGGACCTACCGGTTTATCTCCCGTGAACTGGGCCTGAAGCTCCTCCCGACATCCCCGATCGACTACGTACCGCGCTTCTGCTCCGGACTCACGCTCAAAGGCGAAGTGCAGAGCCGTGCAGTTGAGATCCTGAGGCAGGCAGGGGAACGTGAGTTAACCAGTGGCAGGGGCCCAACCGGGGTCGCAGCAGCAGCGATTTACATCTCCTCAATTCTTGGCGGCGAGCGCCGTACCCAGAGAGAGGTAGCAGAAGTGGCCGGTGTCACCGAAGTCACCATCAGGAACCGGTATAAGGAACTCGCAGAGAAGCTCGATATCGAGATCATTCTCTGATTTTTTTTTAATTTTTCCCGCGGTTGCAGGTGCACAGCAACAACTATATTCCCTCCGCGGGAGAATTGTAATACCACAATTCTCGGGCTCGTAGATCAGGGGTAGATCGCTACGTTCGCAACGTAGAGGCCGCGGGTTCAATTCCCGCCGGGTCCATGTTGTTTTTCTTTTTTTACTATCGCGTCCTGATCAGGGTATGTTCATGCAGGGCCGGTACCGTATCGGCTTTACCGCCACCAGGATAATGGGAAGTTTGGATTGCGTAAAAAGAGGGATTTATTTTTTGAGCAGTTCCTGCACGTCATTTTCAAGGGTTTCTTTCAGTCGCTGGATCGCTTCATCCATATTGTTTGTTGTCGTCACCATGAACTGGTTGTCCGTTTTTACATCATGCCAGGTAACGATATAGTCGATCTGGCCGTCTTTTCCTTTCTTTGGTTCAATGATGAGTTTCGCCATGATAGTCCGCTCACGTTGTTTGGTACTAGGAGGTGAGCGTTCATCCCTTTTGCAGATTTTGGTTTCTGGAAAAAACGGGTGTTGCCGGAAAAGACCATTTGGACAATAAAGGGAAAATCCGACCAGTGCGGGATCATCGGTAACCCAGGATCCTCTGGTATCAGGTATGCAAGGAACCAGACACCGGACAGTAACAACTATATGCGATCGGCTGGAAAATTATATGCTACATTCTCATAAGAGAGGGCTCGTAGATCAGGGGTAGATCGCTACGTTTGCAACGTAGAGGCCACGGGTTCAAATCCCGTCGAGTCCATAAGCGCTCTTTTTTTAAATTTCCTGAACAGACTGCAGGTTTTTTTAAGCGATCGCTATTAAAAAAATCTTGATAATCACGGTATGCAAAAAAGATCAGTCAATCCAGTCAAGCAGGTTATGTGAGGGGTCCTGACCGCTTTTTTGGATCAGTTTTTGTTTTACTTTCCTGACCGCGTTATCTGCGGGAGACTCCTGACGTTCGGGCTGATCAAAAGCCCCATAATCCATATAATCCTGTGTCAGGACATCTCCACCCACCGTTATCTCCTGTACCACCGGAGCGTCATCCTCTGGTGAAACACCCGGGGGGGTTTCTTCTGCCATGATCAGATCGTTTTGGCGTGGTGCGGGAGAATCGCGTGACACTTCAGGCTCCTGCACGGTAAACGGTGGCGGAGCAATGCCGGACGGAGGAGATACCGGAGGCACCGGCATCTTTACCGGAGGTGTGCCGCTGGACTGCTGGAGTAAAAAATCCACAAAATCGTCTACTTCCCGTCGCTGGCCGGGGGTCAGCCGGTCCAGTTTGTTTTCAAGCGAGTCCATACGTCTGCCTTTAAAGAGATGCCTGTGATCAAATATCTCTCATTAATCGTATTTAAGGAAAATGAGCCCACAGGATCGCAGGTAAAAATTATGTCCAGTGGTGCTGGTATCCCCGGCGAGCAGGCGCCACACCATCGACCAAAACAACTTTTTTGGCAATGACCTCGCCGATAACGGTATAAGAAATACCTTTGACCGGGTGGCGGTCTTTTGGAAGGGTAAATATCAGCTCATAGTCCCCGCCGCCATAGAGGGCAAGTTCCCCTGCCTGCGGTTCCGGGATACCTGCCGGCCGGGGGATGCGGTCTGATGTGAGAGAGAACCCGCACTCATTGACGCCCAGCAAGTCGTAGAGCGAGAGCGCAATCCCGTCACTGTCATCCATCATCGCCGTCACACCGGCCCGGGCCAGCAGCTGCCCTTCCAAAACTCTTGGCTGTGGTTCAAAGAGCGCTTTTTCATACTGCCGGTACCCTTCAAGCCATGCCTGCGCCTGCCCGGGTATGCCGGTGATGCAGATCAAATCCCCGGGCCGTGCACCGGTCCGCTGTGCAAGAAACGGCTTGTCTACAAGACCAAGTCCCGTGGTAACAACCGTCAGTTCCCCGTGATGATCGATATCCCCGCCGACAATTGCCGCACCGAATTTTTTACAGCAGTCCTGTGCCCCCTGCATGACACCGGCAAGCTGTTCCCACCGGTCGAGCCCGACCGCAATCAGCAGGTATTTTGGCGCTGCACCCATGCTGGCAATATCGCTTAACGTAACTGCTGCGCTCATCCAGCCGATCTGCCAGTCGTTCATGCCTTCAACAAAATCGGTTGTGCGGTGGAGCATATCGGTTGTTGCCACCATTGCCTGCTCACCACAGGGCAGGATGGCACAATCATCCATGCAGTTCTCCCTGCCAACAATGCCCATCACGACCTTTAAAAGCTCGCGGTCATCCACTTTTCCGCACCTCCTTACCCCGTTCGCTCTTATACTCCTTGAACATGTGCTCGATCATGGCTGATTTCTTCTCCCGTTCGTACTCTGCCTGCTGCTCCTGCCAGCGGGTGAGTGCCGCGTCGAACTGGTCTTTCCCTGCAAGTCCCTGTTTACCCCTTACCTGTATGCCGGTATCCTTATCGGTGAGGAGAGGAATGCCGGCTTCCTGAAACGCCGGTATGATCCGGGAGTCTTTCTCCCCGCATGATCCTGCAGATACAATCACCGCTTTGATATGGCTGGCGGCAAGGTCTTTAACAATACTTCTTCCCCAGCCATCCGTGCGGTTCACAAAAATAAGATCATTTTCCGCGATCCCGATATCTTCTGAAAGTCGCCACATGCCCTCTTTGGTTAGGGACTCCATCACTTTCACCGGGATTACCTCGCCTTCCATCGAGAGTTCGGCAAATGTTTTGATCCGGGTCAGCCTCCTTGAGAGGTTCCGGTTGTGCCGCTCTTCTTTCCGCAGGTGCTTTTTGAGGCTCTGGATAACGGCATCACGCTTTACAATCTCTGCGTCCTTTGCAAACTGTTCGTCCCGTGATGAGTGAAACGCTCGTATCCGGCCCTGTAACCGGTGGATCTCGTAATCCTTTTTCTTGATCTCTTCTTCAAGTTCTGCCACAAAGGTACGCAGCCGTTTTACCATGCCATCGAGAACCCGCACCCGTTCATCGTGCCGGACATTAACAGGCATCACCGGCGCCTCAACCGCCGGTTTTGGCGTTTCGGCGTTTAAGTCCCCAAGAACCTGCTCGAGCCGCTGACCGCGAATAACCCCGGCCCGAACCTCGTCAAGATCATGGCCCGGGGGTACCCGTTTTGCAAGATTCTGGAACTTGTTCCGGTACTGACGGTATGCATCGAGCGCCGCAGACAGGGCATCACGTTCATGGTCATTCTGGTAGGGAAACGGGGCGGTGAGTTCCATTTTTGTTTCGACACTGGTATCCTGCCGGGGGGTATAGGCAACCGCAGAAAACGCCCGCCGGATCTTTTCCACCGTAAATGGCATATCCTGGACATCCGAAGCAATGACCAGCGGTTTGCCGACACGGTACAGCGCCTCGATCACATCGGACATGTTCATCTGCCGCGAACTCTCAAGGTGCAGCAGGTTGCCGTCAAGGTCCAGTGCGGCAAATGCGGTGGTCGTGCCCGGGTCAATGCCGACAATCAGGTACCGGGGTTTGGCAGAAAGAGGACGGAATCGAATGCGTTCAAGGCGCTTGCCGCTGATCCGTACCTGCACGTCGGCACCGCGATATGTTGATACCGGGATTTGGTCGCGGGTTGTAAAGACCCTGAATGCAACCCGGCTGCACCCCCCGAACGCCTTGGTCTCCTTCTTTTCGTACCGGAGGCCGGCCGCGACAATCGCCATCTCGATTTCCCGCCCCTTGAGCTGGACGGCACCATGGATCTTGCGCACGTACCGGTTCTGGCTCCAGCCACCCCTGCCGGGCGACCGGTGCCGGCTGACCACCACCTCGGTCTCGTTTTCAAACGCGATGACTTCGGCACCGGCGCCCAGCGCCGCAACACGGGCAGTTGTCCGGGCTTCGGCAAACGGGTCAAAACGGTTGAAACTGATATTGAACCGGGCAGCGACTTTCCCCAGCGTTTCTTTACGTTCGCCGCCAGTTACCTGCACGAGCCGGGTTCGCGGCGGCAACCCCTGTAAAAAGAAATAGAGCTCGTGCTGGTCGGTGGAAATCTCCTGCAGGCTGTCAACAGCGAGAATGTCCGGCTGTTCAAGGGACAGCAGGCGGAAAAGCCGGAACATCGAGACCTCGGTCTCACTCTCGATAACCTGACCATCCATCCGCACAAGCGCATACATCGGGCCGCCGTGACTTTGACCGCACCGAGCCTTTGATGATGTCGATCCCAAAGACCTTCAGCCGATCACGCATCGTACTGCATCCTCGCGGTCATATGCCAGCTGGTATTTTCGTTTAAAATACGAGAGAATGTTGTCGATATCACGGGTGATGATTGCTTCGGCATTCGGGTGACTGGTCTCCATCCACTGCGGCCAGTCAATAATGACACATTTCCCGTCCTCGATGAGAATATTGAACTCGGACAGGTCGGCATGAATGATCCCTGCCTCGTACGCGGTATGCACATTGGCGAGGATCTCCTCAAGCATGGCAAGAGGATCCTCCAGACGGCAGCGGCTCAGGCCGGGCCCGTCAATTAACGACATGACCACCGTGTGACGGTTCTGCCCGATGGGGAGCGGCACGGATACTTTCGGGTGGAGTGCCATAAGGGCTGCATATTCCCGCTCCGCAGAGAGCCGGGATGCAAGCAGCCACGGGCAGTTGCCGGTCTCCGGGAATATACTCCCGGTTGACCCGGGCAGTGTTGAAAGACCGTCCGCCGACCCGGTGGAACTTGATCGCCACCGGCCCAAGACCCAGTGCTTCAAAGACGACGGATTCCTTTCCTTCCCCGATCTTGGAGCCGAGTGCGGAGATGACTCCTTTTCGGGCGAGTGTCGAAAGGGCGAGCGTGTCGTATCCCGCCAAAGACAAGGGCATACCCGTCATAGGGCACTGCATTGAACCGCACCATGCCCCACTCCATCAGCCGTGAAATCCGGTACATCACTTCGGATTCCGAAAGCCCGGTCGATTGCTGGAGCGTGTCCAGCGGCACCCATTCGTACCGCTTCATCAGGCGCTCGAGAGCGGCAAGGATGGCCTTTTCATATTTGTGCAGCGTGCGGATATGCTCGGGAGCCACGACCATAATTGTTACAGTGGTTATGTGGCAGACTATAAAATCATGGCTTACGCACCAAACCCGCCGTCATCATCACAAAGATTAAACATCTTTTGTCAGCTAAAAAATACACCGGATAACGTTCATGCGGTGCGACAAGTGCGGAAAGGAGGCAATTTTCTGCCAGAAGTACTCCGGACAGCACCTGTGCCGTGAGCATTTTATTGCGGATGTAGAGGTAAAGGCAAAGCGGGAAATCCGGTCGCACAAGGGGATGTGTTCCGGTGATCATATTGCCATCGCACTTTCCGGGAATGATCAGGGATATGCGCTCCTTATTTTTTTGAAAAAACTTACTGCACAGCGCCGCGACGTCCGGATTTCGGCAATCACAATTGACGAAGGAGCGGCCAGCAACCCGGCCACGGCACAAGCAGTGAAGATGGCAGAATCAGAAGGTGTGCCCTGCCATGTGGGATCATTTAAAGAGGCGTTTGGCGTCACTATTGACGAGATCACGCAGGAAAAAGGCCCGTTAGTTTCCCGGCAATACCGGAAGGTACTCTGTCGCACCCTGCTCCACCGGATTGCCCGTGACCATGGATGTACCAGGATCGCATACGGGCTCACGCTCGATGACCGGGCACTGGATGTACTGGAGCAGGTGGTGACCGGAGCCGTGGAGCAGATGATCGTGCCGCACCGGACACCACGGGAATTTTTACCGGCAATCGCTCCGTTCATGCAGGTGCCAAAAGCGGAGGTGCAGATGTATGCGGAACTGCAAGGGGGGAAAAATACACCGGCATTTGATTCTCCCCAACAGGACTCCCTGCACGATACTTTGAAAATGATGCTGGAAGCATATGATCACAACCACCCGGCAACCAGGTATGCATTGATCAACCTCAAAGAAAATCTGGTGATTGCAGGCAGCGGACATATAAACGGGGTAGAGGCGTGCCCTGATTGCGGGGAACCCTGCACTGCAGGCATCTGCGGGAACTGCCGGATTCTTGGGGAGTTTGAAGGAGACCACTATACATGACCACGAAAAAGAGCATTATCTGGCGGATCATTCACACTTCGGCTGAAATGCGGGTTTTTTTGTATTTTGTCCTGTTCATGCTCCTGATCACCGTATATACACTCGTATTTCACACGTTTTACCCGGTGCTTGAAAACAAACCGGTCAACTGGGCGCAATCGTTTATGTTCGTCGTGGAGACGATCACGACTACCGGGTATGGGGATTTATTGCCTTTCCATAACGAGACCATGATGCTGTTTTCAACCATCATGATGTTTACCGGCGTGATCATGATCTTCATGGTGATTCCCCTCCTCCTCACGCCCTACCTTGTCTCGGTTCTCCGCTCTGCGCCGCCACGCAACACGCCCCATGAGCTGTTCGGGCATACCGTGATTATCGGGAACGGGGAACTCTCGCGGGCGCTTGTCGAGAGCCTGATGATTTCCGATAAGGATATCCTGCTCGTGGAAAAGGATGAAAATACTGCACGGGAACTGGCAAAAAAGAACCGGAGGCACGCGTATGTTATCTGGGGTGATTACGATGATCCGCAGACGTGGGAACAGGCATGTGTCAAAAACGCTGAGTTCGTAATTATCTGCGAAAACGAGAGGACAACGGCAAGCATCATCCTTGGGATACGGGAGATCACAAAAGCTCAAATCATCTCGGTTGTCGACAAGATTTCTTTTGACCGATACCTGCGGTATGCCGGCGCAGAATACGTCCTCTCCCCAAAACATGCAACCGGCCGTATTCTTGCACGGCATGCGGTCCTGAATCCCACCGGTGATACCGCCCCGGAAATCCCAGGGCTTGACCGGTTAAGCATTAACCGGGACATCAGCCCGGAAAAGGAACTCAGGCTGATCCATATTCCGGTTATGTCCGGCAGCAGGGCGGTGGGAAAAACGCTCGCCGACCTGCGCCTTTTTGAGCGGTATGGCATCCATGTTCTGTTTATCTGGAAATCCGGAACATTCATTTCACATCCAAATCCAGACGAAGTGATCGATACCACGACATCACTCTTCCTGTTTGGCAGGGCCGGTGATATCGAGAGATCGGTCCATGAAGATCTGGAGATTGACATCAAGGCAATCGGGCATGCGGTTATCGCCGGGTTTGGAGATGTTGGCTCTGCGGCATATGATGAGATGCTGGCGTCAAAAATTGCCTGCACGGTCGTTGATGGCCGCAGGTATGAAGTAAACCAGGTTGTGGGAAATGCCGAGGACGAGCAGATCCTCAAACAAGCCCGGATTGAATCTGCCCAGTTCTGCATCGTCGCATTAAATGACGATGATGTAAATATTTTTACCACCCTGATGGCCCGCAATCTCAACTTGGGCATACGCATCCTCGCACGGGCAAACGAGCCTGGCTCTGTTGACAAGCTCTACCGTGCCGGGGCAGATTATGTCGCACTTCTGCCCATGATCGGGGGTCAGACCATTGGCAGGATTGTCCTTGAGGATATCGTCACAATCCTGCTCAACCTGCCCGACGGTGAGATGGTGGTGCTCAAGCATATCAGGCATCCTACCGATCACACCGTAAGGAGTGCGGGCATAGACACCGGTGTACGCATTATCGGCATTGAAGCAGCAAACCGGATTATTGTTTCACCCGGGGATAATGAACGGCTGTTTACCGGGGATGCCGTGATCGCGGTGGGGAACACCGAACAGTTGAAAAAATTTGTCCGCTTACTATCATAAGGGAGCATTATCTTTGTCCGAAGAACTGGGTTGCAGGATGGGGCAGGTCGAACAGATGATCCGGTATGCCTACTGGAACAGCGGGTGTACGGGAATTGTAATTGGATTAAGCGGCGGCGTGGACTCTGCCGTTGCGGCAGCGTTTTGCTGTCGCGCAATCGGCGCCGACAAGGTGCTTGCACTCTCTCTACCATCTGCCGTCAGTAACCCGGCTGACAAAGAGGATGCCGCAGCCCTCTGCACACAGCTGGGAATGAAACACCGCGTCATATCAATCGAACCGATGCTTGCTGCGTTTAAGACCA
The DNA here is from genome assembly GCA_963768785.1 of uncultured Methanoregulaceae archaeon. GTDB lineage: Archaea > Halobacteriota > Methanomicrobia > Methanomicrobiales > Methanospirillaceae > Methanoregula. The sequence goes on along the minus strand of CAVYJD010000016.1, from coordinate 169,066 downwards.
TGCCGGAATTTGCGGAATCCCGGTACCTGCTCGGCAACCTGATGGCACGAATCCGGATGACCGTATTGTATTACCATGCGAACCGTGACCACCGGCTTGTGTGTGGTACATCAAACCGGAGCGAGTACATGCTCGGTTACTGCACCAAGTACGGGGACAATGCCGCAGATTTTCAACCCCTCGTGCACCTGTATAAGACACAGGTCTACGAAATGGCCCGGGAAATGGGGATCCCGGAGCCCATCATAACCAAAACACCCTCCGCCGGTTTATGGGAAGGCCAGAGTGATGAAGAAGAAATTGGTCTCTCATATGCGATGATCGACCAGTCTCTGAGGTCACTGGAGAAACGTGAGTTGACGGCGACAACACCAATGGAAGAAAAGGTGCTCGCCCTGGTAAAAAAGAGTGCGCACAAGCACCTGCCTGCACCTAGTCTTTTAGCAGAACACTAAAAACGGCACGGTAGTTTTCCGGGTGGTTGAGGAAGTCAAGTGCATCCTCGTTGCCGATGAGGTCATACAGGGGGCCGGAACAGAACCGGTATATCCCTTTCCCACATGTTGCCCCCATTCTCCGGACAGGGGGCACCTTCGGGTAATAGGGATTTTTTATGAGATCTCCTGAACTCATCGCATAATATGCAGCGCCGTGATGCGTTTCATACTTGCGATACTCACTCTCAAACCCGGTTGAAACGATATTTGCCATAACAAGAGTCTCATCAGATGCAGGGTTGATGGAAACATGCCCGTATTCCGGGGGAATGATCACCAAATCCCCGGTCTGTGCCTCAACAAGCACGATATCGTCAAGCATCCGTGACTGGAGGAGATACCATGCGGTGCCTTCAAGCACCTCATAGATCTCAGGGTATCCCGAACCGGCAGCGTTCCGTGGATGGTAGTGCCCTTTTGTCTTGACAAATTCCCCGCAGAGATTCCGGGGGGGAATTACCGTAAGATCATACCGGAGTTGGTGAGAGCGGAGCCATGTGCGGTCCGCATCGGATTTGGACAGATCCCGGTACATAAAATAGAGAGCCCCGCTCTCCTTGCATACCGGTTCGGCAAGAACCGGGTACATGTCCTCAACTGTTCGTACCGCTGGTGGAGGAAGTTCCCCTTCCCATCCGGGCATCACTTCTTCTTTCTCACAACGAACAGATAATAGCCGGCACCGATCAGGACAGCAATGATCAGGACAACGACCGGCAGCACCTGCGTAACGGAAACAGACTGTGGTTTTGCCACAACCTGCACCGGGGTCTTGAACATATCGGAGATCTGGCTGTTGTCAAGTGCGTCACGGTACCGGATTTCAGTATCAAGTGCATAGGTTTTCGCCGCTGCCTGCGAATCGGTTTGTATCGCGAAGCGGGCTGTTGTCCGTTCACCGGGTTTCAGGGTACCGAGGAACGCACCATTATCAGTGCTCGTGAACGGGTCAACCACGTTGAGCCGGGCTTGTGCGTTATATGCAGTACTTGTCCCGGTATTCTCATAGACCACTTCCAGGACCGTGGCCTGGCCGGGATACACGACCTCTACCGGGGAGATTGCCGCAAAACTGATCTTACCACCGACCGGCACGCCTACCGTCACCGGTGAAGAGGTCACCACATCGCCTTCCGCGTTCTCGTAGGTGACCGTCACATCGACCGGATAGGTCTGCTGCTCTGCACTGTTGGATGCGGCAACTTTGTACTGGCAGGTGATCACGCCATCGAGCGGGAAATCCCCTACATAGACGCTTGAATCTGTCGGGATAACCAGGCTGTTGTCGTTTCGGGTAATTGTCACCGTCGCCTTCTTCCCGTCATCAGATCCGATATTTTTGATGGTCAGGTTCAGGTAGCCTTCCGTGCCGACATTGAGGTTTTCTGCCACTGCATCCATCACGGCGATCTTCACGTGGGGTTTGATATTGATCGTTATTGGGAGGGTATCGGTCACATTGTTATAGAGGAACTGGAGGACGCCACTTACCCGCTGATCCTGCACCTTGAGATATTGGTACTGGAGGGTAAGCGGGATCTGGTACTGTCCGATCGTTGCATTTGAAAGAATCTTTACTTGGATCGGGACGGTTATCGTGCCAGGGCTTGCCACATCACCGATAATCTGGGGATCGGACTTGATAATGATCGGTGCGTTTCCCGAGCCGAGCCCCACGGTTAACAGTTTGGCGGTCGTCGGTAAATCATCCGGCTGGAGGACTCCGGAATTGGTAAATTTTATCTCGGTTGTACCACTGTTTTGGAGAGTTATACTGATTGTAGCATCATCACCAGGAGCAAACTCATTCAGACCAGATACATATGCGGTCATCTGGGGGCTTCCCCCGAAATATTTTGTGGCCCCCATGACCGGCATACTGCAGCAGGCAGTTACTACAAGGAGGATGATCATCACGCTGCGATATTTCATAAGGTCTCACTTGTCGCTGTTGTTGTAACAGATTTATATTGCATCCTATAAAGTGATGGCAGGCAAAAACCACCCACAACCCGATTGGTATCCGGTATAATCAGAGCCATACACAGTTTTATCGGATTTTGATATAATTGTGCGATCATTATCCGGCACTGGAGAGAGAACCGCATAATGCGCCATAAAGTCATGGTAAAAAAGGGATATCGTTCGGGAATCAGAAATCCCGGATCTCCACCATTTCACTGATATCCATCATGCCTTTCATCGCCTGCGTGTTCACCCATCGCCCCCCTTCCCGGATGGCGGCCATCGGGTTTGTCCCGCCCACCGCTGCAATCCCCACGTACTGCGGGCTTACCGGCACACCAAGCAGGGGGACATTGGGCATCCCCACCTCAAGGATTCCCATGATGGCGCTGGTTGCCAGCTCGTCAAGCACCATCCCGACAAGTGGTTCGGCCTCCATGTGGAACTCCCGGATGTTTGCCAGTATGTTCCCGCTCCCTTTCCTCATCACATTATTGACCGACGTGATCTTTTGGGAGATGAGGACCTGCAGGGGGTCGATAGTGGTGTATTCATAGTGGATGATATGCGTAAACCGTATAGGAGTCCGGTTCTCGATCTCGACCACCCCGCCACCGATCGGGTTTAACGGAACTCCCCGCCTTATGAGCACCCCGTCGAACGTGATACTGCAGATTGTACAGATTGCAGTACAATCCTTTGGGACGGCAAACCCGGATATTTTTTCTCCTGACGGGTAAAACTTCACCATCCCGCTGACGCTGACACCGGTTTTATAGGCATCTTTTAAGATCGCGACTGCGTATTCATAGTCCTCGTTTTTGATCAGGGAAAGGTTATACACGACCGTTCCCGTCCCTTCCGCAGGATTGAACGTAACCTGCATCGCGTAATCCTCGATACTGTGATTAACAAATTTGAGAGGACGGGTCATTGTAGTAATCTCGGATATTGCAATAGAAAAATTGTTCTATAAGACCATGGCAATTTATGTATGATGGAACACGATATGCGGGAAAAAGCCAAGAATGCGATGAGGCTCATTCTTGAAGCTGCTCGTTTTGAGGTTGAAGAGGTTGACGAACCCCTTGACCTCTCTGCGGTCCGTGATGGCACCTGCCTCCTGGTACTCTGTTCAAATGACAGCGACCTGATCAAACAGTTCGACAAGACCAACTACAGCCTCATGGTCGATGATCACGAGATGACCTGCAAGAAACTTTTGTTCACGCTTGAAAAAGACACGGTCACCGAGAACTGCATCCAGTGGGGCATCGATGAGTTTGTCCGGTACACGGGGGAAGCGGTGCTTGCAGATATTGTCAGCCGCGAGCTGTCCCTTGACCTTACCCCCACAAAAGGCAAAAAAGCCGCCGCTGCAGCAGCTGCACAGGCTGCCGCACCGGTTGAGGAGGAGTCGTCAGGCATCTCCCTTTTGCATTTCCCGGTCAAACTGACAGAACAGGCAGCAATCCGCACGGCGGGGATCCAGGGCGCGGCAAAACTTCGGTTTATCCCCTACTATCTTTTCCACTATACCAGCAGCGGCGAGCAGGTATATAAAGAGCGGCGTATTCCCTTTGATGCAGAGGGATGGGGCGCCATCAATGCGATCAACGGGATAAAACTGGACCTTGACGGAAAACAGGCGGTTGAATCGGAGATCCCTGCTGGTGCAGAAGTCTCAGATTCCCACATCGCAAAGGAAGAAGCGTCAGAGCGTATGGTCAACGAGCTCACTGAGCGCCTCACCCAGAAAGTCCGGATCAAGCAGGAGAAAGGCGATGCAATCTTCTACGAAGAAAAGACCCTCAAACCGGACCGGAAGAATATCACCGTCGAGACTAAACAGGTTTACGTCCCTGTCTGGCAGATCCGGGGCAAAAAGATTGTCGAAGTTAATGCATTTACCGGTGAGCTGCTCTCAGAACCCATGGATGAAGGCGTAGAAGTCTTCTAAAAAAACCCGGCAAAAGACATGATCGTTGTTCTTGGCGGGGGTCCTGCCGGGAGAATTGCGTCAATACGGCTTGCATCCGCAGGAAAAAAGGTAACGCTCGTCGAATCCGGGGGGATTGGCGGGCAATGCCTCCATTTTGGGTGTATGCCCGTCTGTGCCCTGAACGATACTGCACGCATGGTCAGTTCGGCACGCATGTTTACTCATCTCGGGATCATGGATGGGGTTCCCCGCATTAATTTTCCTCATCTTTTAACAGAAATGCACGCGATCCAGCAAAAGATCGCATCAATTCTTGACCAGGAAACCCGGACCGCCGGGGTCGATATCGTGTATGGAAAAGCCGGGCGAATTGACGGCCCGTATGTTTATATTGGTGATGATCAGGTAACAGCTGAAGCAGTTATTGCAGCTACCGGCTCCCACCCGCAAATTCCTGCTGTTGATGGCATTACGCTCCCGGGAGTCTACACTCCCCACACGCTGCCTGCGATGAAAAGCCTGCCGGAAAAGATGGTTATCATCGGGGGCGGCGTGATGGCTGCTGAATTCGCCTATATCTTCAGCAGCTTCGGGAGCAACGTGACGGTATTGAGCCGAAGTGCATTTTTAAAAAATATTGACCGGCATCTCTATAAAATTGCAGTAAAGGAACTTTCCGGTGTGAAAATCCGTGAAAATGCTGGCGTGAAGGCGATTCAGGGAAGTTCGCGGGCAGAAGCCGTGGAATTTGCATCAGGAGATGTTCGCGAGACGGTTGATGCAGATGCCATTATGATCGCTGCCGGACTCCTCCCCAATTCTGACATGATCACCGGTGTAAAAAAAGGCCCGTTAGGAGAACTGATGGTCAATGACCGGATGCAGACCAGTGTTCCCGGGGTATATGCCGCAGGAGATGTGACCGGCCCCCCATACCTCACGCCGGTTGCAAGACACGAAGGCATTGTTGCGGCAGATAACATCCTCGGAATGGACCGTCGCATGGATTACCGGTTCATTCCCCAGTCGATTAACCTCACCCATGAACTGGCGTTCTGTGGTGCGGGAGGAGCGGAGAGCGCATCCCTCGCGATCCCCGGCCGGCCGGGCCGGGGACGTTCTGGTCGGTCCCGTCCGGCGATACCGGGCTTGCAAAAATTATGGCTGACGCGGATTCCGGTGAGATCACCGGTATGTGTGCAGCAGGGCCTGGTGGGGGGCTGATCGCGGGATACATGGCATTTCTCATGCAGCGCCATATTACCGTTCATGATTTTGAGGAGTTCATTGAGGTGCACCCATCCACGGATGGAGTGTATGGCCTAGCAAAATATACGTCAGAGATCCTCAAAAAAAGAAACGGGCCGTAAATGGTTGCCGGCAAACGATTACAATAGTGATATCGTTTATTTCTCTTTTTTTCTTCTTGAGAGAAAATACCAGGTTCCCGTAAATTCTGTAGGTATTATTACGATTGAAACCGAAGTACAATGTTACAGATTATCTGATATCCCCCGGAGCATACCAATGACTGATCCTTCTGAAATTGTTGCATTTGACGAAACCCGACTCGATAAAGTCCGTGCACTGCGGGAAAATGGCGTTATGCCCTACCCGCACACGTTTGACCGGAAGAATACAATTCAGGAGATCAAGTCCCGTTTTGCGGATATTACCCACGAGAAAAGTGTGGATTCCGTATCCACTGCAGGGCGCCTGTATATTATCAGGAACCACGGAAAGACACTGTTTGCCGATCTGGGCGATGGCACCGACAAGATCCAGCTCTATATCCGCAAGAACGATATCGGCGACGCACAGTTTGATTTTTTTAACCAGTATGTCGAACGGGGGGATTTTGTCGGTGTCACGGGCCATGTGTTCCGTACCAAACTGGGAGAGATCACGGTCTGGGTGGACACCATCACCCTGTTGTGCAAAGCAGTCTGCCCACTGCCGGAAAAGTTCCACGGTTTAAAGGATATCGAAAAACGGTACCGCCAGCGGTATGTCGATCTGATCGTCAATGACGAGAGCCGGCAGACATTCAGGAACAGGAGCCGGATCATCTCGCTCATCCGCAGGTTCCTCGACGAGCGGGAATTCTTAGAGTTTGAAACTCCTATCCTCCAGCCGGTGTATGGCGGGGCAAATGCCCGGCCGTTCACGTCATTCCACAACTGCCTTGACCAGAAGTTGTTCCTGCGGATCGCTCCCTGAACTCTATCTCAAGCGGCTTGTTGTCGGGGGATTTGAGAAAGTCTTTGAGATCGCACGGAACTTCCGCAACGAGGATATTGATACCCACCATAACCCGGAGTTCACGATGGTGGAGATCTACTGGGCATACCATGATTTCCGCGACATGATGGCACTGACCGAGGATTTCATCTCGTCCATCGTGCTTGCAATCCATGGTAAAACCGAAATCCCGTTTGAGGATGTCACGCTCAATTTTGAAAAGCCGTGGAAGAAACTTACCATGGCTGATGCAGTTAAGGAATACACCGGTATCGATATCTTTACCCATACCGTAGAAGAACTCCGGAAACTTGCACGGGAAAATAAACTTGAAAACCCGGACAAACCTTCATCGCAGCGGGAGTACCTTATCCATTTCTTTGAAGGAATGGTCGAGGAGAAACTGATCCAGCCAACATTCATTTACGATTTCCCTGTCGAGAACTCACCGCTTGCAAAACGGCACCGCGAGAAGGAAGGGTTTACTGAACGCTTCGAGCTCTTCATTTACGGCATGGAAGTGGCAAACGGGTTTTCCGAGCTTAACGATCCGGTCGACCAGAAGGAGCGCTTCGAAGCGCAGGACGAGAAACGCCGTCTTGGAGACCTCGAAGCCCAGATGATCGATTACGATTTCATCAACGCGCTCGGGTATGGCATGCCGCCTACCGGTGGCGTCGGGATCGGGATCGACCGTCTCGTGATGCTGCTGACAAATAATAATTCCATCAAGGAAGTCATCCTCTTCCCCTCAATGAAGAAACTGGCAGAAGGCGAAGAAGGAAGCGACGAAACTGTCGGAACAGAACACGGGCAGAAACCGGGTTCCGGTTGAAATTGCCCAATAATCCATGCTTTTTTTGTTCTGATTTGTGTGTAATAGCGCCGCGAAGATTTCCCGAGGGATCTAATTGGTATCTACTGATTTGTGATAAGGCTGGCAACGTGAAATTAACAGGGAACCGTATTATCCCAAAATCAATATCCCTCTCTTTTTCCAATATCATAATTATGACCTCCTCCAGACCTCCCCATCACATTTTTTCTGCAAAAAATGCCGCACATCTCGATACCCGTCTCCGGCGCTTCCTATATCGCCCTGACCGTCTTGCAGACCGGTACGTGAAACCCGGCAACCGGGTCCTTGATTTTGGGTGTGGCCCGGGCTTTTTCACCCGTGAGTTCGCAAAGAAGGCTGGCGAGAACGGCTCCGTAATCGCTGCGGATGTGCAGGAGGAGATGCTCACTATCCTTCGCAAGAGACTGGAACCGGAGGGCCTGTTGCCACGGATCAGGACTCACCGGTGCGGATATGACTCCCTCGCCCTCTCATCGGAACGAGACGGTCAGGTCGATGTCGCTTTTGCTATTTTTGTCGTTCACGAAGTCCCTGATGCAAAAAAGCTGTTCCATGAAATCTCATCTTTGCTCGTGCCCGGTGGCCTGCTCTTTTACTCGGAGCCCCCGCTCATCGTACCGGGGAATGAATTCCGGAACAATCTTACGCTGGCACAGGAAGCCGGGCTCCGGCTGGTTGAGACCCGGTTATTCTTCGTAAACCGGGCAGCAGTTCTGAAAAAAGATGATGAGGGGAGGTAGCCCACTACCCCCCATCAAAAAGCCCATCCCCCTCATTTATGGTACGGTTCGCCCCGAAGAATCCGGAATGCCCGGTAGATCTGTTCAAGCAGCAGGAACCGGGCCATCGGGTGGGTAAAAGTCATCTTCGACAGCGAGAGGCAAAGATCGCACCGGGACAGGACAGAGGGGGAGAGCCCGAGATCCCCGCCGATCACAAATGTAATCGTGCTCTTCCCGGCGAGTTCCCATTCCCTGAAGGCACCGGCCAGATCTTCGCTTGACCAGCTGAGCCCTTTCACATCAAGCCCCACAACAAACGAGCTGTCAGGAATAGCAGCGCAGATCCGGTCCCCTTCTTTTTCTCTGGCAACTTTTTCAATGGATGGTGTGGCAGATGCCGGATGTTTCTCATCGGTGAGCTCAACAATCTGCAGTTTTGCATACGGACGGAGACGTTTCTCGAACTCAAAAATCCCCTCCTGCAAAAAACGTTCTTTAATTTTCCCGACTGCAATAATCCGGATCTGCATCTGGTGTAACCTTGTACGGGGAGGGATAAAAAAATGCGCGTGGCTCAAGAAATAATAAGAGGGGGGGTGGAAGGAGATTACCTATGGGTTACTTTTGCGCTCTTTTGTATCGATTTTTTGGGTGGAGAGCACATCCATGAGCACTTCTTTCATCATCATTTTCATGACTTCCCTACCCTCCTCTGAGGCCATATAGTCCTTAAAATACTCTTTGAACTGCCCCATATCGTGGTGATTATCGACGAAAGATAATAAAGCTTGTGTGATACAATCGGAGACCGTTGAGAACTTCTTTTCCTCATACACGAGTTTATTGACCTTCTCATAGATATTGGGGGGCATTTTGTAGGATATTGCCACACGTTCCCCGCGAATCGCCGCTATCTTGTCCACCATTCCTAAATACATGGGTTAAAATCGTATAAATAAACTTGTGATATTCCATAAGTAATCCATTATTTTCAGTTGCATCCCTTATGTAATCCATATGGAATACTTTTTATGGCGCGGCAGGTAATAGGAGAATATCGTGAGGTCGTCAGGATGAATGAACTACTTCTCTTCCTTCTCGGCATAGCTGCCGTATTCCTTATCATGTGCAGCGTCGCGCTGCTCGCGTTGGGAAAAATGATCGACGCCTGTCCAACCGGTAAAGAAGACCAGCGGGAGCGGAGCTTTGCAAGCCCCGTGGAATCAACAAAACTGGCTGTTGTTATGCTCTGGGCACTCTTCTTTCCCGGGGTCTGGGCAGTTCTTCAGGAAAGCCGGATTACATTTATTCTGGGAATAACAACACTGTTCTCAGTCTGTCTTTTCATGCTGACGGCACTCATCTTTTCTGTAGCAGTCTTAAGCACAATAAAACGGAGAAGAAACGCAATCGGTGAGATTGAACGCCAGGCAGATATCGACTCCGCCCTGATTCACCTGGAAAAAGTCACGGGTGTACGGGCGGTCTGCGAAACAAAAAAACCAGAAAAACATCACAAACCGATCCACTCAGGGCCCATTGTAACTAACTTTTTTAAACAATTCTAACCGCCCCTTCACTTTTTGACAGAATCGTTTACGAATAAAAAGCGTTCCACGATGAATGTTTTTTAAGATAGAGGTTATTACCCGAATAACTGTTTTGACTGTTCCAGCGCTTCCACGGCCGGAAGTTTTTTCCCGGTCAGGAATTCGATGCAGGCACCCCCACCGGTGGAAATATGGGTGAAATCTTTTTCAATGCCAAGCTTTTCAATGACGGCAGCCGTATGCCCACCACCAACAACAGAAAATTCAACTTTTGATGCCGCTCTCAGCAGTTCATAGGTGCCGGTAGCAAAATCTGCTTCCTCAAACACTCCGGCGGGGCCGTTGAAGACGACCGTGCCGGATTTTTTCAAGGCCTGTTTTAACGTACCAAGAGCATCCATGCCAAGATCAAGGACCGGTGCATCGGGCGGGATCTTCGAGATCGGGTACTCCACCCGCCGGTTATCCTGTCTCACCGCGACAGACTCAGGCATCAAAACCCTGTCCTTATATCGTGCGAGGATCTCCTTTGCCTTTTCGATCTCCGGTTCATATTTCAGTTGTGCAATCAGCTGGGTGGAAGGTTTTCCGATATCATACCCGGCTGCGATCAAAAAGACATTTGCTACAACACCGATGACAATGACCTGATCTGCAATACCATTCTCAAGGACATGGGCGGCAACTTCGATGGAATCATCAACTTTCGTGCCGCCAAGCACCATGCATACCGGACGGGGCGCCCCGGAAAATACTTTCGAGAGGGTGGATACTTCCTTTTCCATAAGCAGCCCTGCCGCAGATCGCATCACCATGGGTAATCCAACGACGGTTGGTTGAGACCGGTGGGCGGTGCCAAACGCATCATTTACAAAGAAATCAGCCATTGCGGACAACTTTTTGACAAGATGAGTCTTCTTTGCCTCTTCTGGCTTTAACGTGAGATTTTCTTCAGCGCTGAACCGGACATTCTCAAGCATCAGGACATCCCCAGGTTTCATCGCGTGAACGGCTTCCCGGGCATGCCGGTCAAAGATGCTGTCGATATACGTGACCGGTTTTCCTGAAAGCTGCTCAAGTTTCTCAGCATGGGCTTCAAGCGTAGTGAAATCTTTTTTACCGGGCCTGCTCTGGTGGGTGACAATAACAACCCGGCTGTCAGAAAGAGCGCGGATGGTTGGCAGATGTTCGCGGAACCGCTTATCGTCTAAAATAAGATGGGATGCGGGATCAATGGGGGAGTTTAAGTCAAGACGGAGGAGAACCGTCTTGCCACTACATCCCAGTTCTTTTATGGTTCCGATCGGCATGTGCCCCACCCCAAACTTACGAGGTACTCCGGGCTTTAATCCGTTTCATCCGGAAGAGTTCTTCACGCTCCATTTCATCAAGGCGCATCTTGATGAAATCCCGGGCGGCAGTAAGCTCAGGTATAACCTTGTACTCAAGGGCATTGACCCGCCGTTTGGTCTTCTCGATCTCATCAAGCAGGCGTTTCATCGTTGTTTCGATCTCAGCGCTCTCAATGATTGACTCAACGAGATCTTCAAAGGCTGACGCAGTTTCATCGATTACCGGTGATGTGCCGAGCACACCATACCCGCGTTCAACAAGGGTCTTTTTTACCTTCGATGATTCGATCTCGGGAACAACAACACCCATGATGTTTTTGCTTTTTAAGGTGATCTGGGGCACTTCTTTGACCGAGAATGCGGCGGCTTTGACACCAATTGCACCTTCAACGGTGTTTGCAACGGCCATCATTTCGACGGCACGCTGATATTTTTTCAAAAGTCCGCCACGGCTGTCCTTTGCATCCGCAAGCACCTTAAAAAATTCAAGAATCAATCCATCGCGCTTCATCTTGAGGATCTTATAGCCACGCTCGGAGAGCTGGATCTTCCTTTTGAGGTTGATCAGTTCTGAGCGGGTTGGCTTGATATCACGCAGCGCCATGGACTTTTTACTCCTTCTTTGCACCAGTTCTGAATTTCGGGTGGTACTTCTGGATCAGCTCACGGTCAATACGGACGAGCTGCTCAACTGGCAGTGTCGAGAGCAGTTCCCAACCGATGTTTAACGTGTCTTCAATCGTCCGGTCCTCATCGAGTCCCTGCCGGACAAACCGGTTCTCGAAGAGGTCGGCAAATTCAAGGAACATACGGTCACGTTCGGACAGTGCATCCTTACCGACGATTGCAACGAGCCCACGAAGATCGTTACCTTCCGCGTATGCAGCGTACATCTGGTCGGAGACTTTCTTGTGGTCCTCACGGGTGTGCCCCTTACCGATACCGAGGTTCATTAACCGGGAAAGGGAGGGAAGCACGTTGATCGGCGGGTAGATACCCTTGCGGTGCAGCTCACGGGAGACCACGATCTGGCCTTCGGTGATATAACCGGTCAGGTCGGGGATCGGGTGGGTGATATCATCACCGGGCATGGTCAGGATCGGGATCTGTGTCACGGAACCTTTCTGCCCCTTGATGATACCGGCACGCTCGTAGAGACACGCGAGATCGGTATACATGTAACCCGGGTAGCCACGGCGCCCGGGCACTTCTTCACGGGCAGCACCAATCTGGCGGAGCGCTTCACAATAGTTGGTCATATCCGTCAGGATGACAAGCACGTGCATACCCAGTTCGAACGCCAGGTACTCTGCGGTGGTCAGTGCCAGCCGCGGGGTAATGATACGCTCGACCGCCGGGTCATCTGCAAGGTTCAGGAACACGACGGCACGCTCAAGAGCGCCCGTGCGTTCGAAGTCCTGCATGAACGCATTTGCCTCTTCCTTGGTGATACCCATTGCCGCAAAGACCACTGCGAACCCTTCGGTTGAGCCGGGCACTTTTGCCTGACGGGCAATCTGGAGAGCAATGTTGTTGTGCGGGAGACCGGCACCCGAGAAGATCGGGAGCTTCTGACCACGGACGAGAGTGTTTGTCCCGTCGATCGTTGAAATACCCGTCTGGATGAAAGTCTGAGGGATTGTTGCGTGCATAGGGATTGATTGCCGCACCGGTAATGTCAAGGCGTTTTTCCGGAACAATTTCCGGGCCGCCGTCGATTGGCTTACCGCCACCAGACAGGATACGCCCGAGCATCTCCCGGCCAACAGGCATCTTGATGGTTTCGCCAGTGAACCGGACTCCGCTGTCCCTGCCGATACCGGCAGTCGTCTCAAAGATCTGCACGACGACAAGTTCGTCGCTGGTATCCAGAACCTGCCCACGCTTCATTGAACCGTCGGCAAGGACAATGTTCACGAGTTCGCCGTAGCCAATCGGCTCGGTCTTCTCAACAAAGACAAGCGGCCCGGCAATTTTGTTGATCGTCCTGTATTCCTTCATGCTGCCGACCTCAGTGCACTGAATTCCGCATCCATTTCCTTCTCGATCTTCGCAAGTTCGGGTTTATAGTCCTTGATGAACTTGATCTGCGGCAGCTCGTTCTTGGACTTGATACCGATAATCTGTGCCGGGCTCACGCCAGCGGCCTGGGCTGCATAAGAGAGATCGGAGTAGAGACGGATTGCCTTCATCATGTCGTACTGCTTTTTCATGTCGCAGAACGTGTCAACTGCGTCGTATGCATTCTGCTGGAGAAAGATCTCACGGATCATACGGGCAACTTCGATTGTTACCTGTTCTGCCTCAGGCAATGCATCGGAACCGACCAGCTGCACAATTTCCTGCAGTTCCGCTTCCTTCTGGAGGACACCCATTGCCCATGACCGGATCTGGTTCCAGTCAGGAGAAACTTCCTTGTCGTACCAGTCATGAAGACTGTCAAGATACAGGGAGTATGAGTTCAGCCAGTTGATAGCGGGGAAGTGACGGCGCTGGGAGAGCTTTGCATCCAGTGCCCAGAACACCTTGACGATACGCAGGGTGTTCTGCGTGACGGGTTCTGAGAAGTCACCACCGGGTGGCGAAACTGCTCCGATAACCGAAACCGAACCACGTGCACCGTTAAGGGTCTTGACAAGGCCAGCACGCTCGTAGAATTCCGAGAGCCGAGCTGCAAGGTATGCCGGGTATCCTTCTTCTCCGGGCATCTCTTCAAGACGCGATGAGATTTCACGCATCGCTTCTGCCCAGCGGGATGTCGAGTCTGCCATCAGGGAAACGTCGTATCCCATATCACGGAAGTACTCGGCAATCGTGATACCGGTGTACACGGATGCTTCACGGGCAGCAACCGGCATGTTGGATGTGTTGGCAATAAGCACCGTCCGCTCCATGAGGGGCTTTCCGGATTTTGGATCCTCAAGGTGCGGGAACTCAGTCAGCACTTCGGTCATTTCATTGCCACGTTCACCGCAGCCGATGTAGACCACAATTTCTGCATCCGACCACTTGGCCAGCTGTTGCTGGGTAACGGTCTTTCCGCTCCCGAAGGGTCCGGGAATTGCAGCGGTACCGCCTTTTGCAATCGGGAAGAGCCCATCAAGGATTCGCTGACCGGTGATCAGCGGAATGGTCGGGTTCATCTTCTCTTTCACCGGGCGGGGAACACGGACCGGCCAGCGCTGGATCATCGGGTATTCCCTGCCATCATCGAGAACGCATACCGTCTCATCGATGGTAAAATCCCCGCTCTTGATCGTCTTTACAACGCCGGATTTTGCGTTGGGGGGGACCATGATTTTATGGACAATGTTGGTTTCCTGAACCTCGCCGATGATTGAACCTGCCTCAACTTTGTCTCCGGCTTTCACGAGCGGCTTGAATGTCCATTTCTTGTCATGGGAAAGGCCGGGAGCAGATACCCCGCGCTCAATAAAATTACCCATCTTTGCTACGAGTACTTCAAGGGGACGCTGAATACCATCATAAATACTGGTCAGAAGCCCGGGACCCAGCTCGACCGCGAGCGAAAGTCCGGTATTTATCACCGGCTCACCGGGTCTGATACCCGACGTATCTTCGTATACCTGGATGATGACGTTATCACCCTGGATTTTGATGACTTCTCCCATCAGCGCTTCTTTGCCGACCTTCACCACATCGTACATGTGGGCGTCAAGATTGACTGCCGTAACGACAGGGCCGGCGATTCTTTTCAGAACCCCTTGTTTTACGATTTTTGTTTTTTCGTTTTTCACTTCCACAGATCAACACCCACCGATCTCTTGATTTTCTCTCTCATTGACATGCCACTCTCTTCACCGCCGATCGCAATAACAGTCGGCTTCACCGAGTTGTCCAGGGTGACACGAAGCCTGCGGGGAATTTTATCCATGTCGCTGCTGTTGAGGACAAGAATGCCAACCTGCCCATCCTGGAGGACACTGGTGATGCACTCGCTGAGTTTTTCATCCGTCTCAGCCGTGTAGGTTTTACGAATGCCCGCAAGCCTGAAACCGAGAATAAACTCGCTGTTGCCAATAACTGCAATCTCCATTTACATCACCAGGTATTCCCCAATCGTTTCCGAGGGGAGTTTGGATTCTTTTCCCCGCGCAAGGGCACGCAGGTTGAACACTTCGTACTTCTTCTTCTCCAGATAGACAAGAATGGGGTGAATGGAAAACGGGTGGCGTTTTGAGAGCCTCTCCATCTGTTCCAGCTGCACTCGTGTCAGCCGGACTTCCATATCACGGTGCACCGAGGCGTCACCTTTCATTTCGTCAAGGAGCAAAAGAATTGGCTTTGACCGTATCCTGGCTTTGAGCATATCAACAAACTCACCCTGCTCCCGTATTGCATTCAATGCGGCGAAATCTGCCGCGGACAGATCACCACCCGGGATATACATTTCGCGGGCGTCCGTGTCCGATCCATCAACACGGAGCCTGAAAAGGGTTTTTACATTTTTGATGTTGATATCCAGACGGATATAGTCAAGGAACAGATCCCCGCCCTTGATGCCGCTTTCCGCATCGGCGATGATCTCTCCATAGAACTGCTTGTATAATTCGTTCTCCATATGCGAGAACGATCCACTCTCCTTAGCCACAGGGTATTCGCGGGCTACAACGGGATACATCCGGTGTCCTTTAAGCGAATCGATGATCCTGTCCGTGCTGTCCTCTGCCAGCATGCGATCAAGCATAACCCGATCGAGACTGCCTGCAGGTATCAGGATCTCCTTGATCTTCCCCGCTTTTTCACCTTGGAATTTGCCACGGAGAATCGTAAGGACATTCTGAATATCCCAGCGACGGAGATACGCCCGGGTAAACTGTTTTAATGTGCCCGGAGTGATCTCCTGGATCTTCTGGTATTCCTTTGCGAGGTTCCAGGAAAGTGCAACTTCAATAAGATCAATACCCTTGAAGATTGTCCCGAGTTCATCGATCTCCTGCTTGTATGCAGTTTCTTCGATGATACGGGTGATTTCAGGAAGGCTCATGTTGAGCATCCGCTGGTATTCCTCGCGGGGAATAAGGGAGGCTTTTCTCACCCTCATGCGGGTGCATACATAAATGTACGGTGCTGAGACAGTGCTCATAGCAGCCATGCCCCCTTATCCGAACAGGATATCGGATGCATCCTTTAACCCGGATTCCCACACCTTTGCCAGGAATGTGCGGTAACTATAGTCAATCTGCAAATCAGCTCCTTCACTTTCGACAAGGATCCCGCCATCAATATCTACCGGATTCCCGAGTTTAAATCCTGAAAAATCAGGATTCTCGGTAATAACAGCCTTTGCTGCTGCTATATCACGTGAATTGCAGTAGATCTGGCCTTTGGAGATCTCCTTTTTTGCTTCAGTGAGGAGTTTTTTAATGGCTTCGCGATGGAAGCTTTCAGGGAGCCGGCCAATTTCTTCCCGCGTAGATTCGTACACCTTGTCCAGAAGTGCTTTCTGGGTATTCAGGATCTCACGCTTGACCAGCAGGTTAGCTGCAGAAATTTCCTGGGCAACAATATAGGCCGTGTGCTTGGTGGATTCCGCATCTGCTGCAAGTTTGATTTCTTCCACACGCTTGTTTGATGCTGCAAGAATTTTATCTACGTCCTGCTTTGACTCTGCACGTATCGCTTCTGCTTCTTTTTTGCCTTTTTCCCTGATTTCTTCAACAACGGCTTCCAGTCCCATTGTCTGCTCCTTAATTAGAATAACAGAAGGAGACCGACGACCAGACCGAAGATGACGATGGTTTCAGGAATGACGGTGAAGAGAAGTGCGAGACCGAACATATCTTTGTTTTCTGCGACTGCACCAACAGCGGCAGATCCGATACCCATTTCGGCAAGCCCGGTTCCGATACCAGTAAGACCAACGGCGATACCTGCGCCGAGTGCCTTCATTCCCATCTGCGATGCCTGAATTGCTGCTATGCTTGAGTTAACATCCAATGCTGCTACAACATCTGCTGCCATAATTTAATCCTCCGTAAATCTTCTGTTCATTCCAAATGGACTGTACTTCTTTCCTCCACCCTTATAGAATTTGGTGAAGAATTCAACGTAGTGCAAACGGATCGAGTGGAGTCCGCCACCCAGAATGCCAAGCGCTACGTTCAGTGCGTGCCCGATCAGAAACACAAGCACACCGACAAGTATGATGAAAATTCCAACAATTGAAAGATTTTTTAACTGAGGCTCGATGAACATCCCGATCGCCATATAATTGACCACCATGGCAATTGCAACGGATGAGAGCCCGACCGCGACGATACGAGCATAGGAAAGCACGTGCGAAATAATCGTCGGGATTTCAACAATCTCAAGCACAGAGTCGCGGGCAATACAGATAACCCCGACGACAATAAGGACTGCGCCGATAACGGTACTCAGTTTCAGCCCGGCTGCAATCACCGGGAACCCGGAAAGATCGGGCATATATGGCAATGCGAACATCGACCAGATCGCAATGAGAATTCCCCACATCACAGCAATCCAGCCGAAATTGGCCAAAACTGCCTTTATGCGGTGTTCCCCATGATCCTGGCGTGCATGATTGATCATACCAAGGACACGCCCGAGCGTGATATGCAGGATGCCGATCCAGATCGACATTATCATCAGTTCGGGAATCGCCGGCCCTGCTGCTCCTGCTTCACCGCCAATGTTTAAGTGGCGGGAGAAGATAATCGGAGACCAGGGTAGTTCAAAACCAAGAAACTCGCTGAATAACAACCCAAAGATGATAGTCGAGATACTTGCATTGCGCAATACCGTAAGGAGCTGCCGGCCCTCTTCACCTTTGAAGATCTTACGGAGCCCCAGCGCCAACACCAGGAGCAGCAAGCCATACCCGACATCACCAAGAATCAACCCAAAGAAGAGGGGAAACACAATGGAAACCATCAGCGTTGGATCGATTTCGGTGTATTTCGGGCGTGAATAGACGTCCATAAGCATCTGTGTCGGTTTTGCAAACGACGGATTGTTATACTCTACCGGAACCGCGTCATGTTCGAGGTCTATGGGCAGTTCTGTGACAAAGATTTTCCCACCGGTAATCTTCTCCAGTTCTGCACTGACATCTGCAACGGCAGTTGAGGGAACCCAGCCCTCGGCTACAAAGGTTTCCTGTGTCGTGGCAAACCGGAGCGGTGCTTCAGTCCGCTCTACCTCGGCTTTCAGGATCTCTTCACATGCGGCAAGAAACTCGGTGTTCTTCTGTTTGAGCTCGTTCAGGTTCCGGTTAATCTCATCAATCTCTTTTTTGATAAGATTGATCTCTCCGGTGTAGAATTCGATACGTGCCTGTGGCGATCCGGATTCGTCCGGAAGAGAAATGGACTGGTAGCCCGCTTCCTGCAACGCCTTTTCAACGGTACTTTTGTTCTCATTCTGGATAACAACAACAAGAAAATTCCGGTCTTTTCCTTTCGTGATACTGATCTCACAAGGAACGTTCAGTGCAACTTCATGCGTCACAAACCCGGCAAAAACACTAAAGCCCCGGTACCCCCGGTAAAGATCGAGGTCGACAGGAATAACGGTGAACGGCGTGATCTCCGTGATCTTCTGCTCGTACTCTTTTGCTTTTGCTTCAAGTTTTGAGCGCTTGCCGGATAATATCTCAACTTCGTGTTCAAGTCCGGGCAGATCGCGTTCGATTTTTGCCTTAAGTTCGGCTTTCTGTTGTTTCTCCTTTGGTTCCACATCGTCACTGTGGAGAGAGAATACATTACCGATTGCACGGACTTTGACCAGATCCGTTGATGCCTCACTCGCACCGGTCAGAGGGGTGCCAATCTTAAAACCTTCATAGTCTGCACTCCCCTGGTCTACAAATTCCTCGATATGAAACAGATGACGGCGATAGAGCTCGGCAATAACCGGACCCATCTGATCCCGCGATGCAACAATCAGCAGCCGGCTCATCTGTTCAGGCGTTAACATGCAGCTGCTCCTTAAACCGCGAAACCAGCAGTTGCACCGCTTTTGAAAGGTTGCCTGAACCTTTCACTTTCAGTGCCGCTGCACGCTGATTGCCCGCGTTCATGATTTCAGCGTGTTTAAGTGCTGCCTGTTGCCGTGCTTCTTCCAGTTTCAGCTTCTTGTACTGTTCAGCATTGCTCTGCGCTTTTGTAATCAGGTTATCCGATTCCAGCTCAGCTTGAGAATGTTTGCGCTTCTTCTCATCCTGAGCGGCACTGATCACCGATTGGTAATCTTCTTCTGTTTTTTTGATGTCTCTTAAGACCTCAGTTTTCATCCAACCCTCCTCTCACGGCAATACAATAATTGGTGAAAAAAACCATATATGTATTGTTATTTATGATCTTTTGCAGTTAGGTTCATTCAAAAAAGAAAAATAAATTGATATGAATTATGTAAAAACCACCGGCATTGATCCGTTTTTTATCCGTTTCAGAGTGATCATCAGTGGCAGGGATGACAGTGTGATCCCGTCGGGTGTCCCCGTGAGACTTATACCTGATAGTTCCCCGGCCGAGCACACAAGGTGCTGTTCCGGATGAGTTCCCCGGCAGATCGTGCAGTTGGTAAGAATTGACGGGCCAACGGAAACGACATATGAGATCCGTTTCGATCCCGGATGATCTTTTGGCAGCACGAGCAGGGGTATATGATATTTCCTGATAAGTTCAAGCAGCATTATCGCAGGTTCAACCGGTCCGCCTTCCGGTGCGGAAACCACCACCACATCGCCCGGGCTCACACCTTGGCAATATTCATCCTGCATGGTTTCAATGCAGAGGGGAAACCGGTCTTTGATAACTCCTGCGAGCAAAAAAGTGTCTTTTCCACTAATCAGCAGCAAATCGTCTGCCAGTGAAACGTTCATATCTCAGTTACTTGTTCTGACTGGCAGCTGGGGCACATGGGCCGTTTTCCGATACCTTTGAACCTCTCACCGCATTCTTTGCAGCGATAATCTTTGCCCGTCACACGGTCGGGCGGGAGATCAATATCGGTAGGTCCGCCAACACTACACATATCCACATCACCTCATCACAACATCTTCATGTCATTATTTATTTGTTTCTCAACCGATGATTCTCGTTGTTTTTAGGCAATGACGAAGTTAAACGTCACAAGGGCAATGATTAAAAGAACACAGGAATGCTTCACTCCTGCGGAAAGTGAGGATTCACCCAGCTGTCCTGCAATGATCCCCGAAAAGATTGCCTGAACCAGGCACGCATGGTAAAGGAGCCGGTTGAATGTTTCTATGGGGATCGACCCCAGACCAGAGAGAGGACCTGATGTCGGGAGCCCGGATGTTCCGATGTGGGCGAGCACCGGAAGAAACTGCGTACTTAACACACCCACGACAAAAAGGAATACAAGGAAGGAGAGATAGACAATCGCCGTGTAGATGAACATCTCTCCAAGGCGTTCCTTCTTGAGCGTTTCACTCATCTTCGCGTCGCTTGCAGCAATAGTGAGCACTTCTCCAATCTGCCCGCTCATCTCGCTTGCTTTTGTGATGAGTGTAACTGTTCTGGCAATGGCGGGAGTGCTGATGCGTTCCTCAAACCGTATCAGCGCTTCGGTGAAATTTGCGCCCCAGTCCATATCACGCTTGATTCGTTTGATTTCATAACTCAAAAGACCAAGATTGGTATTTACCATGATCGAGATTGCCTGGGCGATGGTCAGACCTACCTGATTAATTCCTGCCATCCGCTCTAAGAAATCCGGGATCAATGCCTGGATACCAAGCACTTTTCTCGCCCAGATCTCATAGAAAACCGCATAGGGAATGAGGATAATCAGCAGGGCGATGATCAGATGATCGTCCACGACATTAATGAAAGTTTCAACATTCGCGTAATAGGGTAAACGCATTAACATGACCACGACGTAAATAATCGCAAGCGGAACGGTAACATACAGCGTGTATCCCGCATTGCTGACAAAACTCTCCAGCGGGTGTTTGAGGTGATGGAAGAGTGTCCTTACCCGGTCGTATTTTTTTAACTGGCCAAACAGGGGATCTTCACCGGCTTTTTTGACAATCCTTACATCAGCATAGGTGTTGAGCAGAATGGATCGTTCATACCGTTCCGTCTTCTCCGATTTAACCGAGATCAGATCTATCAGTAAAATAAAAATAACCGAGCCGATGGGAATGATCGCATACACGATCACCGCAAGCTGAATGACTGCCGATCCGCCCATCATCCCCATTATCACCATAATAATTATCAAAAAAAGCGGGCCTGCAACAAAGAGTGTAACATACGATTCCGCAACCATCGAGAGGAGATTGAGGAACTGTTTCTGCTCAAACCGGGCTTCTTCCTGATACAGCCGGACCCGCATGGCAAGAAATTCCGACATATTTCCCCCGCTTTCGATAACGGACACAAGATCCTCAAGAAAATCTTTCATCTTCTCTGATGGCGTGGTTTCTGAGAGGTGGCGGATTGCGGTCATCACGTCATATCCAAAAAAGTCCGCATCGCGCACGATCTGCCGGAACTCAAGAGCAACCTCCCCATAAATGTTGGATCGATCTGATATGGAGCGGAAGATGGTCATCATCTCCGCACCGCCACGTCTCATAGCGTACATATATGCGACGGCGTTGTGGAGGGTCAGGTTAATTTTAATCTCGCGGTTTTTCTTCTCAATTTGGGGGAGTTTGAGGAGAAGTGCGTAGGCGATGTAGGTTCCAAAGATAAACGAGATTACAACAGCGATCAATTCGACATATGCTCCGATAGAGATATTTGCGATAAAATCGGGGAGCTGAAGATAGAATACATTGTAAATGCCGCCGTTACCCAACTCAAACTGGAACGTGAAAAATTTTCCGACAAAGTACCCAAGAATTGCAAAAAGAACACCACTTAAAAGAGAGATTTTTATGGAACGCCACAAGTACTGGTCAAGCGTCACCCCTTCGCGTGCTGATACTAAATCGGCATGGAGACTCTGGTAGCGTAACGGGTCACGTTTGATCCATTTTCTTACGTACCGGTTTATGG
Organism: uncultured Methanoregulaceae archaeon; assembly: GCA_963768785.1. Lineage (GTDB taxonomy): Archaea > Halobacteriota > Methanomicrobia > Methanomicrobiales > Methanospirillaceae > Methanoregula. Next base: position 146,920 of record CAVYJD010000016.1, on the reverse strand, counting down.
TCATTTCATTACCCGGGCAAGATCGGAGAGATTGGAGAGTACCCGCTCCCGGTCGATATTAAACATGTGGAAGATCGAAGCCGAGGAGACATAGTCGCTGATGCCTTGTTTCAGCATTTCTTCAAGTACTTTTTTCCGGACGTTGATCTCAACATCGAGCTGATCACGAGTCCAACCGCGTTTTTCTGCAATATCGTTAAAGACCTGCGATCTGCCGGTGTAAGCGAACCTGTCATGAATCGGATCATACATGAAGACATTGTTGACCCGCAAGTTGCCGGTCGCTGGATCAATACCGGCTATTTCCACAATTTCCTGAACGCGACGCACCCTTTCAGTTCCCCGATAGATAAGCCCCTGAACGCTGATGATGTTGAGTGCCTGAACCATGTTTCGCGGAACGTTGAGCGGTTCACTCTCCAGACGGTGAATAGCCGCGTCGACACTTCCCGCATGCATTGTAGAAAAGGTTGTATGCCCGGTGTTCATTGCCTGGAAAAGCGTCTGTGCCTCAGGCCCCCGCACTTCACCAACAAGAATATATTCGGGGCGCTGGCGCATCGCTGATTTGAGAAGATCAAACATCGTGATCGCATTGCCGCCTTCAGTCATGGAATCACGGGTCACACTCGCAATCCAATTGTCATGGAAGAGCGTGATTTCCCGGGTGTCTTCGATGCTTACGACTTTTGAAACCGGAGGAATAAAAAGAGAGACTGCATTTAATGACGTGGTCTTTCCAGATGCGGTCCCGCCAATAAAGATGAAGCTTTTGTTATTTTCAATAGCAAGCCAGAAATATACCAGCTGATCTGCGCTGAACGTGCCATACTCCATAAGTTCGATTGGGGAGTATGGTTCTTCCCGGAATTTCCGTATGGTAAACGATGTCCCCCGCGTGGTCACTTCTGTACCCAGTGTCAACTGAAGCCGCGATCCATCCGGTAATGTTGCATCAAGCATAGGTGATCCCGTGGAAATATGCTTACCGGATCGCTGGGCAAGAGTGATAGCTAGAGAATTCAGTACATCATATTCAAAGCGGATATTTGTCTTGATATTGCGGTATTTCCGGTGATAGAGGAACAGAGGAATTCCGGTACCATCACAGGAGATATCTTCAATATGGATATCTTTCATCAGGGGATCGAGTCTTGACCACCCGATAAAGTTGCGGACCATATAGTACTGGATTTTGTAGATCGTGGAATTTTCAAGAGTGAGCCCATACTCATCAAACAGACGATACATTTTTTCAAAAAGGATTGTTTTCCGATCTTTTCTGATCTCGGAAGAAGTCAGGATCAAAACATCTCGAAGATCCGCGTACAGTCGTTCAAGCAGCTCGTATTCAAATTCCGAGAGGCTTGGTTCAAAAAGGATGTATTCATTCTGGTTTGTTTTCTTATTGAGCGTGATATAGACTAATGCCCGCCCTTCATCTATCCAGTACTGATCGCTTAGTTCATGCCCTTCTGGGACTTCTCCCTCAACAAGTGTCCCGTTTTTCTCAAAATCGTATTCTTCAATGCTGGATCTCTTTTTCCTGCGTATTAGTTTCAGATAATGGCGATACGTGTTATCGGGTTTTTTTGGTTCCGTGCGTTCCGGTGCGGGAGTTACTGGATTCGGCACGGTTTTTTTGGATTGTTCTGCCATGAGATCATCGGACGTTGACTCTGGCTTAAAAAGCTCGGTTGCCGCCGTCTCCAGCTCTTTTTTTTGTGGAGATTTTCGAAGGGACGAAAAAAAATCAGATAGACTCATATCACGCGTTCCTCACACCAGACGAGGATTCTTTCCCCGGTTATAGTTCGGGGGAGATTATATATATAGTGTTTTACACGATCAGTATTTTGAACAGGTCAACCTGCCGTTATATTGCCATACTGGTCTTTTTATACACTGGGATTACACTCCATATTAATTTATTCAGATATGTGTGTCCAGGATAGTAGATTAGTTCCGGTTGATGTTCCTGCAGACAGACACGCTAAGTGATTTTTCTCACGGGATCAGACCACTTTTTATTTAGATATCTCCGTAGAAATGGACAGATATCTTTATCATTGTTTCAAAGATAGTTCATTTGCGAATGTCTTTTTATTGTTTTTATGAGGGTGTCTGATGCAGCAAGCCAAACAACAGCGAATGCCAACCGGGATAGCCTCGCTTGATCCAATCCTTGAAGGGGGTGTTCCTTCGGGATCAGTTATCCTTCTTTTAGGAGAGATCGGTGCAGGCAATTACGAGTTTATGTATAGTTCCATCGTAAATACCCTTGGAATTATGAAGGAGGAAGCACAACCAGGATTGCTGTTACCAAAAAATATCCATTATGTAACGTTCACCCGTATAAAAGAAGACGTAATGCATGAAATTGTACAGTCATTTCATGTTGAGGGACTTACGGATGCAGTTAGTACGATTCAATTCGATGACCTTTCTGATCTGTATTTTGATCACAGCATCGTTCCTGACGACTGGTATAGTCAAAGTGATACCCTGTCCCGGTTGCAGAAACGATCGGACCGGGAAAGTATATTTGTCCGGCTGTCGACGATTTTTAATTCGGCAGAAAATGACAGTATTGTTATTCTGGATTCCATTACCGATATTGCAACCCAGACAACCATACCCGATCTCTGGCAGGATCTGACCGGTATTCTCCGAGGGATCCAGAGAGTCTCAAAACAGCGGAATATTACTGCGTATCTCCTGCTCAGCAAAGGAATCCTTGATTCTGCACAAGAAAGGGAACTTGCAGATATTGTCGATGCCGTGCTGCTGTTCAAGTGGGAGGAGAGCGCGGGAGCGCGGCGGCAGCGGGTAATGTATTTTGAGAAATTCAGGGGGGTTATGCCCCACCTTGAAGAGCAGGACCTGGTAAAATTTGCGGTCCGTATATCCACAACAAGCGGGTTTGACGTAAGCAACATACGGGTGATCATATGAGTGATGAACGGGTGAAAGTCGGCATCTCCGGACTTGATGATATGCTCGGGGGGGGTCTTATTCCCGGGAGTATCTGTTCCATTATCGGCACCTATGGTACCGGAAAAACCACCTTTTCCCTTATGTTTGTCTGGGACGGATTGCAAAAAGGAGAGAACGTCATTTATATCAGTCTCGAGGAGAGGGAAGAACGGATTGTCACCTACATGAAACAGAAAGGCTGGGATATAGACCAATACCTGAACAAGTCCCTGTATGTTATCAAACTCGACCCAACCGATTTCAACCTGGCAAACAACCGGATAAAAAACGAGCTCCCGAACCTGATCAGCGAGGTGCATGCCAGCCGGGTGGTCATTGATCCTATCTCACTGTTTGAAGATCTGTTCGAAACCGATGCCGCACGACGTCAGGAGATGTACCGGTTTGTAGAGGGGTTGCGGGACAAGCAATGCACCATTATGATGACATCGGAGACCCACATGGATAATATGTTCTCGAGCAGGCATGGTCTCATTGAATATCTCGCCGATACTGTGATCCTGCTGCGTTATGTCAGGCCAAGCGATCTCACCGATGTCCACCTGGCGCTGGAAGTTGTAAAAATGCGGATGTCGGCTCATTCCCGTGAGATTAAACCCTATGAGATCGAGCAGGACCAGGTTATGGTGTATTCTGAAGCCAACGTGTTCTGATTTTTTTATTTTTTTTATCACGTTCCCATACCGGCACACATGTCCTGCTTGTGCATTTGGTCTGTTCACCGTGTTCCCAGTTCACTTCCACCATACCGAGCCGCAATAAATACCTGTGGGAATATCCAATGTTCCGTATATCAATAGGGGGTAGATCTCCTCTGGGAACATTATTGGCCGGGGAGTAGGGGATACCTCCCCCCCCTTTTTCCTACCATTGAGTGCGTGAACGTGGCATGTGCCCACAAAATGCACGAACTAAAAAATGTCCATTCACCTCTTTTTTATTGGCCCTCCTTATCGATCATAACCTTCTTTGAGATTAGAGAACTCCGAACATCTGGTTATCCCGTGATTTTGTATGTTTTGGTATCCGGCAGAAGGTATATATCTGGCGTTTTGATCTCTCCATCAAATTATAAAAAACGCGAGAGGGTTTTATACAGTAATTCCGAAGATATTGAGCAGCACGAGAATAAGCACACCGGGAAGCCCGCCGATTGCACAGATCAGGATGGTGGCAAGGCTGTATCCCAGATCTGGCTTTCCTATCCATCCCATCACGTGCAAAAAATTCAGGCAGAACAGGAACAGGAGGCCGAGAACCGCATTGACCACGAGCAGCGCGAGTTTTTTAACCAGATAATACGCAATGACGAGGATCGCGATAATAATAAGGATCGCAATAAGAACTGAACTCATTATTAGTTACCACCTGTTACGATTGAACACTTTTATTCACTCAAGTCATTCCCGCGTTACCCGTATTTATGAAGGGAAAAAGCTGAATTCATGACTGTATTTTGCCAGTGATTGTTTATATGGTTGCCTCTTAAAAGCGAGATTCGTTTTATATGCACATGTGTGCTCAATCGGGATCACCCCATTGACAGGAGATATCTGGTTGCAGTTTCTCTGCTGATCCGCCCTCCCTTTTCTGATGCGACAAAGAACAAACGAAAATCTGTAGTGCATTCCTCTTGAAAAATGGGTGGGTTGATACGCGAAAAAAGGTCACAAACTCATGAAACAACTGGGGAAATCATGATGCGATGTGGTAAACGTGGATAAATATTGTAAAAAATAATTGATAAAAAGGAAGGTTATTTATAACAAAATGTTAAATATACTTTACAATAAAACGTAAAGACCAGAAAGCCAGGAGATCTAACCGTCTATTTCTGGAAATGTTTTCCTTAAGCGAATGTGATACCCCATGATGATTCAGGAACTAAAATATCTTAAAAGCTGCGGCTGTATCGGCATTATTGCCGTGGTGCTTCTTATAATGAGCATTATAGTCGCTGGATGCACCCAGACTTCTTCCGATAATTCCAGCAAGTTAACAGCGGTAGTGTCCCCTACCGATACCTCCGGAAACAGTGTACCTCCTCATGGCGGCAGCTCCGCTGCACCGGCAGGGGCGAATGCGAATCACCAGAACACGGGGGGAAATTTCCTGACAAATGAAACCCGGCTTGCGGCAGCAGCGCAGACCCTCGGGGTATCCGAGAGTGATCTTACCTCTGCCCTGACTCCCGCCCAGGGTGCTCATTTCAACCTCACGACCGCTGCAACCCAGTTATCTGCGGCATCAGGTACCACGATAACCGTGGACCAGCTCAGGGCCGCACTCGGGATGCCTGCCAGTGGAGCAAGGAATGGCACATGGCAGGGGAGCGGACAGAATACCGCCATGAATAGCAGAAACACTCCCTCCGGTAATACTCCACCCGGACAGTGAGATATACAGGTATCACTGGCAGGAAAGTGTATGACTCTTAAAACTTTTTTTCTGGTTTTCTGTCTGACCATTGTAATCATCGGATGTATCACCTTCCCAGCAGCTGCGGATGGAAATTCAACAGTAGCAACAACTATACCCACCACAGTACCAACGACAATCCCTACGACCGTTGCCACGACTATTGTAACTACGGTGCCCACAATAACGGTAACCACTCCTGTGACAACCGTTACAACTGCGGTGCCGACTACCGTTGCGACAACCACCACCGTAACGACTGTACCAACAGTTTCCACTACTGTTGCCACACTCCCGATTGTCACCAGCATCTCACCGTCATCCGGCACCACTATCGGGGGTACTTCGGTAACTATTTACGGGTCAGGTTTTACAGGCGCGACTGCTGTAAGCTTTGGCAGCGCAGCAGCAGCCATATCGACTAACACCGGTACACAGATTACAACAACTTCGCCGGCAGGGACCGGGACCGTAGATATTACGGTCACCACGTCTGGAGGTTCATCTGCAACAGGAGCTGCTGACAAATTCATGTATATAGCACCGGCCCCGGAAGTGGACAGCATTTCACCTGCATCGGGTACGACTGCCGGAGGGACGTCAGTAATCATTACCGGGTCAGGTTTTACCGGGGCTACGACAGTAAAATTCGGGAGTGCAAACGCAGCGTCCTACACGGTCAACACCGATACGCAGATCACAGCAACTTCACCAGCGGGTTCAGCCGGGACGGTTGACATCACCATTACAACGCCAAGCGGTATCTCCGCGACAGGATCCGATGATCAATATATCTATTCTGTACCAACAGCGACTACAATCCCAATCGTGACTGCCATCTCACCGACATACGGTACAGTATCCGTCAGCACCCCCATAACCATTACCGGATCGGGTTTCACCGGTGCGACCGCCGTAACCATTGGCGGTACTGCAGCAACGTTCACTGTTGTCAGCGATTCAGTAATTACTGCAACTACTCCGGCCAGTTCAACCCTAGGGCAGGTTGATGTCATCGTCACAACATCCAGTGGCACATCTGTGATAGCAGATGGTGACAAATACAGCTTTGCTGCTGCAGCAACGACCATCCCCTTACCGCTCTTTTCAGCTTCACCGACATCCGGCACAGCACCCCTTACCGTGCAGTTCACGGACGAATCGACCGGAAACCCGGCAACATGGATCTGGGATTTCGGGGATGGCAATACAAGCACTCTGGAGAATCCAACCAATACCTACGTGAATAATGGAACATACTCAGTGACATTGACGGAAGGAAACTCATTGGGCCAGAATGAAACAACCCAAGCCGCGTATATCGTCATGGGAAGTTCGGCTCCTGTAGCGGCATTCACCGCGAGTCCCGTGTCAGGTACAGCTCCGCTGTCAGTCCAGTTCACCGATACATCGACTAACTCACCTGTGTCATGGATATGGGATTTCGGGGACGGCGGAACGAGTACCTGAGGAAAATCCTTCCCATATCTACTCAAATCCCGGCACCTATACGGTCTCGCTTACCGCGACAAACACCGTTGGCGAGAATACTGCTACGGGATCTGAAACGGTCATTACAAGCGAGGAAACGGTCGCAGTACAGACACCAACGTTAAGCCTGACCCCAATACAGGATACCGAACTGCCCGATATCTCAATCACCGGGCCCGCTACGTCTGGTTCAGCCCCCCTTACCGTGATGTTCAGCGCTGATACCCCGGGTTCCCCGGAAGGATTCTCCTGGGATTTCGGGGACGGCGGAACAAGCACTGATGAGTTCCCGTCCTATACCTATGTGAACCCCGGCACTTATACGGTCACCCTCACAGTGAAATATTCAGCCGGCACGAAAACTGCGGTCCAGAACGATTTCGTTACCGTGAGCGGAAAGACTTCCACCAGTTCCCCGCTTCCACCGGTCATGGCAATTGGAGCTATCGCTGTTGCCGCGGTGCTTTCCCTGGTGATCTCCGCTAAGAAGAGATATTGAAGCGGGGCATCTCCCTACCTTTTTTTATCCGGTTTTTCACATTGCCGTCATTGGAGAGATTGAATGAAAATCGCAAAAACAGGAAAAATTAAGATTATAGAAGAGGCTGAGTAAAGGCTCGTGCCCATCTACGAAAAAGTGGTTATTATTTATTTACCAATGATATGCTGATTAGTAATTTTGATCGACGGGAGAATGTAAGACCCAATGGATCTGCTCTCTTTACTTAATCCAACGATATTTTTGTGGAGTTCAAACACATTCCCTGAGAGCATCGCGCTTTTTATGGAATCCTGGAAATCCCCACCCTCCATCCAGATCGGATTGGATAATTCCACCGAGAAGTCCCCGCTCATGGGGTTTGCTGTATGGGCACCGACAACACTGTGCACATAGATGGCACGCTCATCAGCGATGTTCTCCCGTTTTCCGTCAACCGTGAAATTGTAATGACCAATCGAGGGAAGTCCGGCAAATCCGCCCCGCACCGCACTTCCCGTCGATGTTTTCCCGAAACGATACGCGGTTTTGAGATCATAGGCAAACGCTTCAAGCATCCCGTCCCTGATGAAATCGACTCTTCGCGTAGGTGTTCCTTCTGCATCCCACCATGCACTCCCTTCTTCCCGGGGAATATGTGGGTTGTCATACATACAGAGCCCGGGAGTCGTCACCATCGTCCCCAGTGCATCGGCAAGTTTTGAGCGCCCCATATGGACATTCCGCCCGTTTAGTGCGGGAACAAAGACATTTGAAAGGAGATCTGCATAGGCAAGAGGGGAGAGGATAATATCATAATCCCCTGTAGGGATATCTGCACCACCGGCAGACCGGGATGCAAAAAATGTCGCCTGTTCACCAACTTTTTCCGGATCCAGATCATCGATGAATGCCGCATGATCAAATTCATACCCGGTAGACTGCCCGCTGATCGCTTCAAGAGAGACGGACACCCCGGTACTCCGGTGAGTATAATAAACACCCTGCGAATTTGCAAACGTAAGGTTTCCTGACGAAAGATCGGATGAACCTGAAGTAACTTCCGCAGGGTGCGCTGCTGCACTTTCAAGCATCGTTATAAGAAACTGCTGTGCACAGGCAGGGTCGAGCCTGAGGTCGGGATCAAACGAGAGATCACCAGGTGGAACCGGGGAGGGTTTTGGGAGACCGTCCCAGGTCTGGGGAGTGGCAAGATTCCCGCTGGCAACAGCCGCATCCAGACAGGCACTCCACTGGTCAGGATTGTTGGTATACGATGCGCCGATCCTACCCTGGCGGATGGTGCGGATACACAACCCGCACTCTTTTGACGATATGGCAAGACTGATCTTTTTTTGTTTCAGACTGGCTGATACCGATGTGCCACTGCCGTAGTAAACTTCCAGCTCGTCAACTTTTTTTGCTCCCTCTTTGAGGAGTGTTTCAATCCAGTCCACTGCCACCCACCACCGCATCGCACAACAGGACATGGGGTGCTCCGTCACTTACCGGAACGCTCTGTCCGCCTTTTCCACAATATCCCGGATTCATCCTCCGATTCTTCCCGCACAAGGCAATCCCGTGAAGAGTTGTCAGGATCTCTCCCGATAGGGAGACGTCCCGGATCATTTTTGTGCATTCGCCATTCTCGATCAGGTACCCGTACTCCGCGTTGAACTGGAATACGCCCCTGCCCGGATCGACCTGCCCCCCCCGGGAGCCTTTAAGGAAAATCCCCTTCTTGCATTCGGCAAAAATTTCCTCATCGCTTGCATCCCCTGCTTCAATGAAGGTATTGCTCATCCGCACAAGGGGGGGTTCGCCAGCCATCGCCCGTGCATGCCCGGCAACACCGTTGCCAACTGCAGCCATAGTTTCACGGTTATGGAGAAACGCGTTGATGACACCCTGTTTGATGATCTCGGTGCGGCCGACTGCCACGCCTTCCGCATCCACCGGATCAAACCCGAACTCGTGGATACCGGGATCATCAACGATGGTGAGCTGGTCGTTCGCAATTTTCTGCCCGGTCCTGCCTTTGAGAACTGAGTTTCCTTCTTGGATCAGGTCACCTTCACTGGCATGTCCTACGGCTTCATGGGCAAACACACCAGCAAGTTCGGGATCGAGAACGGCATGCATCTTCCCACCTTTTACCGCACCTGCATCAAGAAGCGCGACTGCCACATCTGCCGCTTTCTTGCCTTTCTCTGCCTGATGGCGGAGATTGAAACCATGAATGGTATGATCACGCTCCTGGCCCATCTGTATAATACCATTCCGTGAAGCAACGGCCATAACGGAAAATCCTGACCGGCACATTTCATATGAATATTCATTGCCGGAACTGTCCAGAAAATGGATTTGCTCAATTTTCTCGGTATAATTCGCCCGCCGGTTTACCACAAGGGGGTTGTGTGCCGAACGTTCGATCTCTGACAGGAGTGCAGATTTTTCTTCGATGCTGATTGAACGGCAGTCCTCCTTAACCGGGACTGTCGGGAGCATCCCGTGGCAAACATCCCCAAGAATCACCGGTTGTTCCGTGATTTGGGCAAGTTTGGTGGCATCGTTGAGAAGGTTCTCAAATTCTTTCCCGGAGCCGGGAGTGTAATTATCAATCTGGACTATGCCCCACCCACGGGGGCCAAGGACACGGATCACGCCTTTATTAAAAAATGAAGTCCCGGCTGATTCCACAATCCCATTGTCAATATCGATATGGGTATGCTGGCCGGTGATATGACGGAGATCATAATACCGGGTACCGGGCGGTTCTGGCATGATATTCATGCCACAGTCTGGTTGAGTGCCGGTGTTTCTGCAACCATTGCGGTCGATCGCATCGCCATTTTTTTGAGCTTGATAAGGAACCCTTCTGCATCCTCCGGGACAAGCGCATGTTTGAGCACTTCATCGATAGTATCGACAGGGATGACGGTTACAAGGGATTTGTATCGCTCTTCAATGAGGACATCATTGATATTTGTCCGCGGGATGAGGACGGTCTTGATACCGGCTTTTGCCGCTGCTTCAATCTTGAACGTGACCCCGCCCACCGGCAGGACATCTCCCCGCACCGAGAGGGAGCCGGTCATGGCAATGTCCTGCCTGACCGGGATGCCTTCGATCGCACTGATAACTGCGGTTGCGACACTGATCGATGCAGAATCCCCTTCAACACCGCCATATGTTCCGATGAACTGGATGTGGATATCGATATTTCTCACATCTTTTCCGGTAAATTTCTTCAGGATCGCACTGACGTTTTTAATGGATTCCTGTGCGATTTCCTTTAACATACCCGTCGCAATGACGGTACCGCTTGCACCCTGTGCAGGGGTGACTTCTGCCATGATGGGAAGAACGGATCCGGAGTCGGTTCCCATGACCGCAAGCCCGTTTACACGACCGATGCGGGTGCCGTCAATAACCGTCAGTTCGTATTCCCGGCTCCTGCGGATATATTCATCCGATACCTGGTCTTCAATTGACCGTGCGGTCAGCTTTGCCGCAGTCACGTGGGCGGCAGTAGTCAATGCAGCGCCTTCCTGCCGCGCAATATCCCCGGCAACACGGATCAGGCCGCCCATATCCCGCAACTTCAGGGTAAGGTGTCCTTTGCGGTTCGAGCGCCGCCGTGCTTCCCGGATGATTTCATCGATTGCACCGGGGTCAAAGTGCGGGATCTTGCCATCATTTTTCACTTCCTGGGCGATGAACCGGATATATTTTTCCCGGTTTTCCGGAGTATCTTCCATGCTCTCTGACATGTAGACTTCATACCCGTATCCACGGATACGTGACCGCAATGCCGGGTGCATACCCTGGATCGCATCAAGATTTCCTGCTGCCACCATCACAAATTTGCAGGGCACCGGTTCAGTACGGACCATTGCGCCGCTTGACCGTTCACTCTGGCCGGTGATAGGGAATTCTCCTTCCTGGAGTGCAGTAAGCAGGTTCTGCTGGGAGTGGGGATCCAGCGTATTAATCTCATCGATAAACAGAACACCACCGTTTGAGCGGTGGATTGCTCCTGCCTCGACACGGTCATGTGCCGGGGTTTCCAGTCCGCCGCTCTGGAAGGGATCGTGTCTCACATCGCCCAGGAGCGCTCCGGCATGCGAGCCAGTACCGTCAATAAACGGAGCGGCGGCCTTTGTATCATTTGAAACGAGCAGTTTTGGGACCATCGCTTCTTCGCGGGGTGTCGTATAGCGCAGTGCCATAAAAACAAACGCTGCGGCGATAATTCCCATCAGCCACTGGTAGGTAAGGAAGGCATAGCCGATGATGCCGATCACCAGTATCATCAGGAGCGTGTTCCTGAACTGTATCTTCTTTTTTGCTTCGGCTTTATGGGCAGCAACAATCTGTTTGCCCCGACCGCCGGCTACAGTCCGAATGACAGGATTATTGGGATCATCGGAATTGGGATAGACCATGATATCCAATAATTCCTCTTTTGGCAGGAGCTCAGCCATTGCTTTTGCAAGCATGGACTTTCCGGTTCCCGGGCTGCCGATCATCATGACATGCCGGCGCTGTATTGCCGCTTTCCTGATGACTTCGACTGCATGCTCCTGACCAATCACCTGATCGATCAGTTTGGCAGGCACTTCGATCTGTGAAGACGCTCCGGGAACTTCAGGTTCCGGAGCTGGCGGATTTGCGGGGGCTTCTGTCTTCACTTCGTCGATTGTCTCTACGGGCTGTTCTGCGTTTTCCATTGGAGATTTTACCTCTTTTTCACCCTTCGGTATCCATATAATTTGACGCATAATAGTTTAAGTACTTTCAGCTGATTGCACCGACCCGTGCCTTCAGTCGTAAAATTTTAAAAAAACAATGCATAATATTACAAAACAAAAGGATGTATACTATGGCAGAGATGAATTTTATCCCTTTGATTGGTAAAGGAACATTATCATGAGAGTGATCAGCACAGAAAAATCCCAGATTCTTGCTTCCCGTATCGCCGAGACCCTCAAAATACCGGTTGTTGATGTAAAATTTTCACGGTTTCCCGATGGCGAACATTACCTTGCTGCTGGAGATCTGGATGACGAGACTATAATTGTGGGGAGCATTGTAGACAACGATGCATTCGTCCAGCTGCTCCTCCTGATTGATGCCTGTGACAGCTCAATTAACCGGCTGGTCATTCCGTATATGGGATATGCACGGCAGGATAAACGGTTTAAAAAGGGAGAGCCCATCAGCGCCCGTGCCATTGCACAGGTATTAGGACGGGGAGTTGAATCATGCATTACCGTCAACATACATGAACCCGAGGTTCTGAAATATTTTGATGCCCCGACAACAAATCTCTCCCTTGCACGGGAAATGGGAGAATATATCAGTCATGCAGATATCCCTGATCCGCTCATCCTTGCCCCTGACGATGGGGCACTGGCATTTGCCCGGGATGTGGCGACAGCCGGCGGGTGGGATTATGACCACCTGGAAAAGACCCGGTTAAGCGGGGTTGAAGTAAAGATGGCACCGAAAAAGTTATGCGCCGCTTCACGATCGGTGGTCATTGTTGATGATATCATATCCACCGGGGGAACGATCGCAACTGCCGCAGGTATGCTCTATCAACAGGGAGCAAAAGATGTGTATGCATCCTGTGTTCACGGGGTGCTTATTGGTGGTGCCTATACCCACCTGAAAGCACATGGTATCAGGGACATTATCTGCAGTGATACCATTGAACGGGGATGCAGCAAAATTTCTGCCGCTGGATTGGTTGCCACGGCACTTTCCAGGGAATAATGGTAAAACCGGGATTTTCATTTTTTAGAGATGGGGGATTTGCTTGATGAAATGCGTCCTTGATTCTACCGTTTTTTTTCTCGATTTTCCGGTTTCCGGTGAGCTGTTTACGACACCGCTGGTCGTGAGAGAACTTGTTGATCTCCCCACAAAATGCCGATTTGAAAAATATGCTTCATCCGGACTTCAGGTTCTCGCACCGCAACCGGAGAGCATCCGGCAGGTTAGTGAAGCTGCAAAACGTACACGCGACACCGGAGTTATTTCTGATACGGATACCGAGATAATTGCGCTCGCCCTCGATCTGGATGCGGTTATCTACACGGATGATTTTGCCATCCAGAATGTTGCGATGGAACTGGATGTTCCTGTGCATCCAATCCAGCAGCGAACTGCAAAAAAAATTGTCTGGAAATACCGGTGCAGCGGTTGCGGCAGATATTTCAAAAGCGACGGGGAATGCCCGGTCTGTGGTTCAAAAATTAAACGAAAACTTAAATAGATAACGACAGACCTTTTGACCATGTCTTCTCTTGACGATCTGATCATGCGGGCTAAGATGCTCCTCTCGGAGGGACATAGCCCGGGCCAGATTGCGGATGAGCTCTCACTTTCCATGGAAACGGTTACGTGGCTGCTCACCCAGGTAAAAGGCTCCACTGCACCAAAAGATGTTCATATCGATTGGTCTGCCGTGAGCTGCCAGGCACCCTTACTGGAAGAGACTGCATTGATGCTGTTAAACCGTTACTATATCTCGCAGAACGGGGAGAAGATTTCCCCGGCTGGAGTTATCGTCGGGATTGCACTGTCCGGGATTCCGCTTGCGACACTTATTGCCGTTCAGGAAAATGCAAAACTTGCCATCTATCACCCGGCAAAACAGAACGCGAGCGAACACCCGATCGGATCTATCAGTGGTAATTTTGCATCAGTCGCCGGGGAGAGATGTATCATCGTTGATGATGTTATTACGTCAGGAAAAACGATGATGGAAGTTGTGAAATATGTAAAAAAGCATGGCGCGACACCGGTTGCTATCTGGGTAATCTTTGATAAGCGCGGTATAACAGATGTTGAAGGAGTACCAGTTTATTCGCTCTTTAAAATATCCCGGATTGATTAATCATATTTCTTTTTAGATTTAAAAAAAGAGATCAATTTATATAGAAGTTCAATTCCACCTTTTACAGCATCGGAGGATCAAATATGTTAGAAGGTCAACCAATTGTTATTTTAAGAAATAATGTCGAGCGTAATCGCGGGAAGGACGCCCAGCGCTCGAATATTATGGCGGCAAAAGCTATCGCCGGAGCGGTAAGGACAACCCTTGGTCCACGGGGAATGGACAAGATGCTTGTCGGCTCTGTTGGCGATATCGTCATCACAAACGATGGCGCGACGATTCTCTCGGAGATCTCAGTCCAGCACCCCGGTGCGAAGATGGTCATCGAGGTTGCAAAAACGCAGGATGATGAAGTCGGGGATGGCACCACCACCGCAGTGGTTATTGTCGGCGCACTGATGGAGCGGGCTGAAGATCTGCTCGAACAGGGAATCCACCCGACGGTTATCGCACAAGGATACCGGATGGGCATGGAAAAAGCCCTTGAGATCACAAAAGGGCTTTCGTTTAAAGTAAGCCATGACGATCGCAAAACCCTCCTGAAGATTGCAGACACGGCAATAACCGGTAAATCCATCGAATCCGTGAAAGGAAAACTCGATGGTATCATTGTCGATGCAGTCATGACAGTTGCAGAAAAAGTAAATGGCAACTTCCTTGTTGATGAAGACGACGTCATGATCAAGAAGCAGAAGGGGAAGTCGATGGATGACGCGGAACTAATCCGCGGCGTAGTCATCGATAAAAAGCGAGTGAACGAGGGTATGCCCCGCAAGGTCTCAAAAGCAAAAGTCGCACTCGTTGCGATGCCCATGGAGATCACAAAAACCCAGGTGAAGGCAAAAATCAAGATTACAGATGCTGAACAGATCACCGCATTCGGCGAGCAGGAGCGCGAAGCACTCAAGAAACTTGCCGATGCCGTGATCAACAGCGGGGCAAATGTCCTCTTCTGCCAGAAAGGTATTGCCGATGCCGTTCAGTTTTTCCTTGCAAAGCACGGCGTATATGCAATTGAGGATGTTCCTGAGAATGACTTGAAGTATGCTGCACGTGCACTCCATGCAAACATCGTCAACAAGCCCGAAGATCTGACGGCAAAAGATTTGGGAATTGCCGAAACGGTCGAAGAAGATAGTGACGTGGACATTACCCGCATCTCCGGATGCAAGAACCCAAAAACCATCACTATCCTCCTCAGGGGCTCCAGCGACTACCTGCTCGATGAACTGGAGCGGGCGGTTGTTGACGGCACCCGGGTTGTCATGGATGCCATTGAAGACGGCACCTATGTTGTCGGTGGCGGGGCTGTCGAAACGGAGCTTCTCATGAAGATCAGGAATTATGCAGAATCTGTCGGAGGTAGAGTTCAGCTCGCAATCGAGGCCTATGCCGCAGCATATGAGACCATTCCCCGGACTCTTGCAGAGAATTCCGGATATAACCCCATCGACAAACTTGTCGAACTCAAGAATGCCCATGCAAAGGGCAAGAAGAATGCCGGGCTCAATGTCTACACAGGAGCCGTTGTGGATATGCTTGCTGAAGGGGTTCTTGAACCACTCCGGTCAAAGCGCCAGTCAATCCAGAGTGCATCTGAAACGGCGATCATGCTTATCCGTGTCGATGATATGATGATCACCCAGTCAAAACCCCGTATGCCACCGGGTATGTAAATAACATAAAATTTTTTTTCCAGAGTGTGCCCGACACTTTTTTTGTCACCTGTAATACTTTAAAATCGCAACTCGGGCATAAAACTTATAACCAACAACATCGAGCCCGATCAGAACATGCGAAAGTTCTTCAGATAACTATTAGTGGAATTGATGTGAAAAATATCTGAACCGGGTGCCGAGGTAGTCTAGTCCGGAAAGGCGGTAGCCTCGAAAGCTACTGGCGCTTTGCGCCTCGGGAGTTCAAATCTCCCCCTCGGCGTATAAACAGCTATCGTTTTTATCTAATTTAGTACAGATTGGATGCAATTATATATTTTTATAAAAATGCTTATAATTTGAAGATTGAGACATCAATTAAAAAGGTGATAATGAATAAATACGACCTGAACCAAGTACATCATTATCTATCAATAAAATAATTCTGATAACTCAGGTTTGATCGGAATCCTATTGAAACAGGGGAGGCAGGGCTATGATCCGGATAAGAAAAAACAAACCACCCATTTCTGGAGAGGCTCGTTCGTTTCGTACGGTAAGAAGACTCAATCTGAACCAGACCTATATCCCTATTAAAATTGGGATCATTGCCGGGTATATTCTTCTCGGACTCCTTTCAGCATCCACCTCAATGTTCGGGATTCTTGTTGGGGCTCTTCTCCGAATTGCAGGATTCTGATTTACCGGTATGATCTTGATTTTTTAATTCCAACCAAATGGATTGCCATTGCCGTACTTATTGAACAAACAATTTTTTTATAAGGGCGGTTTAAAAAAACGTGTTATTTACTGCACGATGATCGTCCCATGCATAGACGGATGGATAGCACAGGAGTAATCATATGTCCCGGGACTATCGAATTTTGCCGAGCAGGACTGGCTCGGGGTGATTATACCTGTTCCGCATGAAATACCCGACTTTTTTGTGAAGGTGACCGTATGCGGGACATCGTCCTTGTTCACCCACCGGACAATTGAACCGGCAGTGACAGTCAGCGTTGTGGGGTCATACGCCATATTCTGAATGACAATCGTATTCGCTGATACTGAAGCAGTCTTTGTAGGCGCAGCAGTAACGGTCGTGGGTGTTTCCTGTTGGACGAAAGTCGTCACATGAGTTGTTGTTGTGGGGGAAACGGACGTTCCCTGTTGTAGTTGTGATTGGGATTGTGGTTGTGAACAGCCACAGACCAGCAGCAGAAGAATAATGACCGTAAATAGTGGGATGAATTTTTTCATAGACTCAGGTAACCTCTGTGTCCCCATAAGATTATGTGCCGGAAACCTGCCGGAGATAGTCACGGTCTCATATACCGGGCAATACGGAACATCAGGGCGAGAGAGAAGTGGCTTCAGGACAAAGGGGAATTTTTACCTGGATCCGGCTCAACAATCACTCTAACCGGCACCTGTCTGATAATTTCCTGCAGCGACTCTGCATGGTAATAATCGGACAGGATCATATCCTTAAAAACACTAACCGGTAGAGCACGGGCAAATTTCCAGTTCTCATGGGACGGAAGAGGGAGGATCAATCCAATCTCGGTACGGGAGAGCGCAGGAATTTTTTGGAGAGCATCTGCAATGTTCTGTGACTCATTCTCTTTTCCTGCCCGGTGCACAAGTATCCTGAAATCGTCATACCGGACATGAACACGTCCCCCAAGAACTTTTCTGATGAGGCTGCTGAGGACATGGTTAAACGGACTGCCAAAAAAAGAGTACACGACAACAGTTGCTCCCCGCGTGCCCGGGTCCTGACAGACATAGATACCCTGCTCTCCAATACCTTCAGGAAAAGGTAAAAACGATCTCTTGAGCAGTGCTTTTTCTTCGCTTCCCAGCGGGAGTAACGTATCCCTCCGGGCAATAATCCGCTGGACGGCTTGGCATATCAGGGTAGAATACCCCTGTTCCTCACCACCTGACCAGAAAACACGGGATTTTTCACTCGCATGGGGGACGACAACGACTATCTTATTCCCATCATCACACTTCACCATCGACCAGCTTTGGCCTCCAAGAGAGAATTCTCCTGAATCCGGGCTGTTGACAAATCGTGCATCCAGTTTCCCCACAAAATCTCCATCAGGAGTGACAGCACGGTACTCTCCGCTGCCGCTGATGACCGAGTACAAGATCTTTCCAGTTTGATCTCCCGAACTCCTGCTCTGCCTTGGTTCCCAGCATGACCATGTCCCCATCAAGAGCAAGATACCCTTCCGTAATAAGATGGCAAACAATTTCTTCGAACATATCCACTGGAACCGCAGAAAAAGCCGGATGGGAATATAGTTCGCTGATGAGTTTTTTCCTGCTGATGCGGGAGGTGTGGAAGAGACGCAGAAACAATTGCTGGAGTAAAACATTATACGGTTTTACCAGCGGTTGGAGATGTTCGACATCCTTTTGCATGGCACACTCCAGGATCGCACAGCTGCAGAGCAGATCACCGGGGCTTGCGAGGATCCATGCAACAAACGCGGACTGTCCTCTCCGGCCACTTCTTCCCATCCGCTGGAGAAATGATGACACCGAGCCTGGGGGGCCAATTTGTACCACAACGTCAAGATCCCCGATATCGATTCCCAGTTCAAGCGTACTTGTGCAGATAATACAGGCACCCTCATCCCTATGGAATGCATCTTCAGCAGTTTTTCGGAGAGACAGCGACAGTGATGAATGATGAATATGCAGGTTCCTGACACGCCCGCCCACCGATTTCATGATTCTCTCCGCGATGCTGCGGCTGTTGACAAACACCAGAGCCTTTCTTCCGGCAACGATACGAACCAGCGCATCAGCCCGTTTCTCTTCTTCTTCCTCCACAACAAACAGGAATTCCTTCTTTTTTGGTGGGGACACTACCTCGACAATTTCCTTATCCCACCGGTTATCAGAGAGCCATTCAAGGATCTCGTCGGGGTTTCCGGCTAGTTGCCGAAAGTCCGATGCGCTGGATGGGATGCCGGGTAATCTGGTCAAGCCGGTCAAGGAGGATTTTTAAGTGCACACCCCGCTCTGATTCAACAAACGCATGGAGCTCATCGATAATAACATACCGGAGGTTTTTGAGATCGGTGCATAATTTTGTCTCCTGCAGGAGAACTTCAAGTGATTCCGGGGTGATCATCAGGAAATGCGGCGGTTCACCATCCTTCCACCGCCGATCACCCTTGGGAACATCCCCATGCCATTTTTGTATTGACACACCGGTCGGGACGCAGAATGCAGAAAACCGCTCTTCCTGATCATTAATAAGCGCCTTTAATGGGGAGATGTACAGGCAGGTGATCCCGGGTCTGCCATTTTTTAAAATATCATCCATAATGGGGATCAGCGCCGCTTCAGATTTTCCCCCGGCTGTTGGGGCAAGAATAAGCATATCACTTCCCCCGGTTACTGCTCTGTACGATCGCTCCTGGACTTCCCGCAGCTCATCCCAGCCCAGCCGCTGGTTCAGCACCATGCTGGAGGGATTCGTGCAGGAGAGAGAATACTGATGACACGTTCGTACAAGAGCATTATGCCGGACGTCTTATGGTCTTTTGGGCGGGATTGACGTTTTCTAAGATGAGCGCAATTTTATTTTGCAAACAATTATATGCAAATATCCTCAAAGAAATTTCCGGTAAACAATGTTATCATCATGGGCTTCCACAACCGGTATTTTCTCGTGCCCATGCTTCGCATTCGCTTTTAGATAGGGAACCAGGTATTCTCCCGGTTCCCCTGAATCGTAGTGATTAAGAGTTTACCAGAGGTTTTGTATGATTCTTGGAATTTCTGACATATGGATATTGATTGGCTATGGTCTGGCCATCGGCCTGACACTCGCATGTATCGTATACGGGTACCTGTACTGGAATGAGGAGGGTAAGCCAGATGGCAGTTAATCCACTCACAATGACCGTTCTGGTTCTTATTTATCTTGCAGCGATCCTGATAATCGGGTACCTGGGATATAAAAAGACAAAAAATTCCGAAGATTATCTTGTCGCCGGCAGGTCCAGTCACCCGGTAATTATCGCGCTTTCCTATGGTGCGACATTTATCTCCACATCCGCGATCATCGGTTTTGGCGGGCAGGCTGCAAATCTTGGGATGGGGCTCATCTGGCTCACGGTTTTAAACATCGGTGTCGGCATCCTCCTCGCGTTCGTCCTGTTCGGGAAAAAAACCCGGGAAATAGGCCAGCGGGTTCGTGCGGTCACGTTTCCTGATTTGATGTGCAAAATCTACAAATCCCCGCTCCTGCAGTACATCAGCGGGTTTGTCATCGTAGTATCTATGCCACTGTATACTGCTGCAATTCTTATCGGAGGGGCGCGGTTTATCGAACCGACGCTCAACATTTCGTATACCGTATCGCTCCTGTTATTCGCCGTAATTACTGCAGTCTATGTAATCTTCGGAGGTATCATTGCCGTGATGTATAATGATGCATTCCAGGGGATCATCATGTTGATAGGCATGAGCCTGCTGCTTGTGCTGACCTATGTCGCTGTTGGCGGGATCTCTGCCGGTAATACCGCACTGACAAATATGGCCAATCTTGTTCCAAAAGCGCTTGCAGATCAGGGAATGACCGGCTGGACCACTATGCCATCATTTGGATCTCCGATATGGCTTACGCTCATCACAACAATTGTTCTGGGGGTTGGTATCGGCGTTCTCGCGCAACCGCAGCTGGTGGTGCGGTTCATGACGGCAAAAGACAACAAGTCCTTAAACAGGGCAGTACTGGTTGGCGGTCCGTTTATCCTGATGATGACTGGGGTCGCGTTCACGGTCGGCGCCCTGACAAATGTGTATTTTTTCCAGACGTCCGGCACGATAGCCCTTAATGCTGCCGGTGGAAATGTCGATGCCATCATGCCGCTTTTTATTAACCAGGCGATGCCTGACATTTTCGTCATCATCTTCATGCTCACCCTGCTCTCGGCAGCCATGTCAACATTGAGTGCACTGTATCATGCGATGGGTACTGCCATAACCTGCGATCTCTGGGGCAGGGGGAGAGCGTGCGCTCTCTCCCTCCGTCATAACCAGTACGGCATAATTGTGATGATGATCCTGAGCACCCTCCTTGCATTCGCCTTGCCTGTCAGTATCATCGCACGGGCGACTGCAATGTTCATGGGATTATGCGCCGCTGCATTCCTTCCGGCATTTGCTATTGGAGTTTACGCGAAAACTCCGTCAACGAAGGCTGCTTTGTGCAGTATGATCTCAGGCGCAGTGATCTGGTTTTTCTGGACCGCATTTGTCCATACCGCAGAAGCTAAATCGCTTGGCATCTGCCAGTTACTCTTTAACAAGGCTACGCTCCTGTCACTTCCCTGGTCAGTTGTCGATCCGATTGTTATCGCCCTGCCGATATCAATGATAATCATGGTTGTCCTGCAGTGGCAATCATCCCGACAGCAGTCGAACCCTGCAGAGGTTCCTGCATAAAGGTAAAGTGAATATAGGGCCCGGGAACGGGATACATAGTACATCCAGACCGGAGATACTTTTTTTTGGTCAGAGAAACGAGAAATAACCATGGAACTCGCGCAGAAAAAATGCTCAACCTATAAGCCCGGGTCCCCACCCATAACCAGAAAGGACACTTTTGAACTTTTAAAGGAAGTACCCGGATGGTCACTGGATAACGGGCATCTCACACGGACATTCACGTTTAACGACAGTGGCCGATCCATCGAATTTGTCAATGATGTTCTCTCGCTGTCCACGCAGGAAGGCCATATCCCGGATATCGCCATGAAAGAGGGGCGATTTGTGACGGTGTCGTTTTATACTTATGCGGCGGGGGGGCTCACCCTGAACGATTTTATTATGGTTGCAAAAATTAATGAGCGGGATACAACTGAATAATCTGCCCTTTTTTTATTTTTTGTTAATAGTCCTGTCATTGGGGGAAATTCCGAATGACCTTCTCCCGTATTGCTTCTTTTGGGTAGGCGCCGATAATCCGGTCTACCATCTTGCCGTGCGAGAAGAGAACAATATTCGGAATTGCCGATATATTCAACTGCATCGCAATCTGCTGGTTTTGATCGGTATTACATTTGCCGAATGTGACCTTTCCGGCAAATTCCTGTGCGAGCTCCTCAATGGCGGGAGCGACCCGCTTGCAGGGACCACACCAGTCTGCCCAGAAATCAATAACAAGGGCAGGGTGACTGGCCAGGATATCCGCAAAATGTGACTGGTTGATCTCGATGACCTGCCCGGTTGTTCCTGCCTGATCCATTTTCTCTTTAAGTTCCTGCATCCGTTTTATCCGGAGCGTCTTGAGTTCTTCATCGTCCATAGTTTCCAGTATACCAGCACTGCTAATTGAATGTAGCGAACAGGACAGTAATATGCAAGTGAGTAAAGTATATCAGCGCCTGCCGACAATAGTATTACCCTGACTGTGCAGCGAGGTAGGGTAGTCAGGATATCCCGACGGGCTCATAACCCGTAGATCGATGGTTCAAATCCATCCCTCGCTACTTCTTTTCACGGATCCGGTTCCGATTTTTATACGGTTTTTGCACCCTATTTCTGTAGTTTAACGGGCATATCAGTGGCTACACGAGTATAGTTCCGCAAAATATTGATTTTTTATGAAAAAAATCCTGGGAATATTACGATGCCCCGGATTCAAACGATTCTAGTTTTGACTGGTACGTCCCGTCAATAAAGCTAACCTGTCGCGGATTTGCTGTCTCTCCGTTTATCGGAAGGGGGTAGCATCCGGTGAGGCAACCGGTACAGAGATCATCGCGGGAAAATCCAATCGCCTCAACCAATGCGTCAAGAGAGATATGGTGAAGTGAAGTCGCCGTAATACTGTGCCTGACTTCATCCTGGATTTTATCACTTGCAATAAGTTCTTTTCTGGTAGGCATATCCACGCCAAGGTAGCATGGCGCTTTTATCGCAGGGGATCCAATTCTCATGTGAACCTCGCGAGCTCCTGCATCACGCATCATTTCGATGATTCTCTTTGAAGTGGTGCCCCGCACAATACTGTCATCCACGAGCACGACAGATTTGTTTTTCAGGTGGGCAGGAATCGGGTTGAGCTTGATCCGGACTGCCCGTTCACGCTCCTTCTGGGTTGGCATGATAAATGTCCGCCCCATGTACCGGTTCTTCATCAGGCTTTCGACAAACGGAATTTTTGAACGCTCCGCATACCCGATTGCATAGGCTGTACCGGAGTCAGGAACCGAGCATACCGAATCAGCCTTCACCGGGTCCTCTTCAAAGAGTTTCTGCCCGATTGTCCGCCGTACATCATAGACAAGGACGCCATCCATCACCGCATCTGCCCGGGCAAAATAAATGTATTCAAAAATACAGTGGGCGCGCTTTCCGGCAACAGCGATCTGGGTGCACCGGACACCGTCCTGCATCCATCTGGATAAGTTCCCCGGGTTTGATATCCCGTAAGAACCCTGCCACCCAGTGCATCTACAGCAACACTCTCTGATGCCACAATATATCCCTGATCGAGTTTGCCGAGGCAGAACGGCTTGATTCCCAGCGGATCGCGGAACGCATAGATTATGCCATCAATCATGATGACGACCGAGTATGAGCCCTGCATCCTGCGCATACATTGGCGCACGGCATCCTCAACACATCCGGATTCATCGATCTCGTCGATAAGGATCTTTGCAATGATCTCGGTATCCGTCGTGGTTATAAAAATCTGCCCCGCCTTTTCATATTCATCGCGGAGTTCACAGGTATTGACAAGATTTCCGTTATGTGCGATCGAAATAAAATGATCCTTGAACTGGAAATTAAGAGGCTGAATATTTTCCGGAAGGTTGGCACCCGTCGTCGGATAACGGACATGGCCGATACCGGCAGTCCCTTTAAGATCTTTTAAAACAGGAGGAGAAAAAACATCGGCAACAAGCCCCTGCCCCTTGAATTTGCAGAGATTTGTGCCGTCAAATGTTGAGATTCCGGCGCTTTCCTGGCCACGATGCTGGAGCGCGTACAGGGCATAATACAGTTGGATGGAAACACCGCCAGCATCGACGATGCCAACGATACCACACATGATAAATCTCTAATGCGTTGGGATTTTTGGTCTTTTGGTATTCCACTTATTGCTGACCAGTTTCGTACTTCTGCCAAAACCACAGGCAGAGCAGACTTTTTTCTGGGCGTGATACGAGATCTTCCCACACCGCCGGCAGGCGATATGAGTTTTCTTGTTTCTCTTACCCATTGATGGAGTGCCTTTTGTCATGTTAATTCACCTAAGATTCCAGTGATGGCGAGATATAGATTACATTATCTCCACGGACGATCAGTGTGCCCACCTTCTGAACCTGTCCGTTTTCAACTTCCTCTGCTTTGTCAAGAACAAGGTTCATATGAACATCATATCCCTGAAGAACTCCCCTGATTTCTCTCCCGCCCTTGAGAGATACAATAACGGGCTGGCGGTTCAACACCAGATCCAAAATATCCAACGGTCTTTTGGTCATACAAATACCCTGTGTTACCATCGCTCTGGAGTAATATATGTGCGTGAGCACTCTACTTAAACATACCGTAGATCGGTAACCGGGACACTCAAACGATGATTTTGTTTTCCCGGGTCTGCCTGCTGATATGTACGAAGTATCTGGTATTAACCTTTTTTCGTGTGGCAAATTTTTTCATACCGGAACGATGAATGTAAAGCAGAAACGATGAAGAAAATTATCGTAAAAAAACGGCATTCAATCCGTAAAAGCCAGGCGCAGGATCTGCTTGAACGCTTATCTCTCCAGATAGGGCCGTCTTCTTTGCTCTTCCATGCCGACATGATTGAAATTCTTGAAACCAACTCGGACATTGCGATTTACCTGGTGAACAAAAAACCACTCCTGATGGATACCGGGGACTGGGTATTTCCCACACTCAAAGGTGCAGTTCAAATCCCGTTCATGGAGCGCAGGGTAAGGGTGGATGCCGGCGCTATTCCGTATGTGGTCAATGGTGCAGATGTTATGCGCCCGGGAATAGTGGGGGTTTCAGAGGACGTAAAGGCAAAAGAACCCGTCCAGATCGTGGATGAGCGGCATGGCAAACCACTTGCAATCGGGGTAGCCCTCTTTGATGGTGCTGCAATTCTTGAAAATACATCGGGAAAGATGTGCAAAAATGTTCATCACGTCGGGGATGAATTGTGGGACCTGGAATTGTAAACCACTAAAAAACGATAAAAACGGGATAAAAATTCCCGTTCCGGCTCTTTATTGAGACCAAATTACTGCCAGACCCTCTTCAAATAGATACTATTAAATAACTTTCACCATACAGTTTTTTTATGGTTAAGATCATAGACACACTTCTTGGAAAGAGTTCCGCAAGCACGGACGATGATTACATGGAACTCGATCTCACCTCGTATGAGGAACATGGGGGTTCTGCCCCGGCTCTTCTCGTAAAGATCGCGACGATCGCCGATCTTAAAGATACCCCCAGGGTCAAGGATGAGGTTTACAACGGGAATATTGTCATTGTCGACATCTCACGCCTTAAAATGGACAAGATTTCCTACGAGCGCGTCCTTAAAGACCTCAAAGAAGTCGCAAAAGATGTAAACGGGGATATCATCGGCCTTGGTGACCAGCGATATGTTGTTCTCACACCAATGTCGGTGAAGATCTCGCGCGACAAGATCGGTGGGGCATAAGTGCGACAGGTCGTTTCAGGTCCGTGTCCATCCTGCAATACTGAAATAGAATATCTGTATCAGACGGAAAATATTCCTTTTTTTTCAGACATTCTTATTATTTCTGCCATATGCCCATCCTGCGGTTTCCGCTACGTGGATACCCAGATCCTGAAATCTTCTGAGCCGGTGCGCTATGAGATGCCGGTAACCACGCGCGATGATTTGGACATTCGCGTTGTCCGGAGCACGACCAGTCTCATCGAGATTCCGGAGTTGGGAGTACGAATCGATCCGGGTCCCGCATGCCAGGGGTTTATCAGCAATGTTGATGGTGTGCTTGACCGGGTTGAGCAGGTGGTCAAGGGGGCTCTTGCGTGGGGAAATGAGGCCGAAAAAGAGAACGCGTGCGCCATTCTTGCAGACATCGCGTTGGTACGGGCAGGAACATTTCCCATCACCATCATCTTGCAGGATCCTCTGGGAAACAGTGCGCTCATATCAGATACCGCCAAAAAAACGGCGTTTCAGGAAGAGCCTGAATAATTTTTATTTTCAGGTAATTTCGATATCCCCAAGCCATGCCCCGGGTTTTTCGATAACTTCTCCGACAACCTGAGCACCCGGTACCGCCTTTATCACCGCATCTGCCCCGTATTCCGGAACGACATAGGCATATCCCATGCCCATATTAAATGTCCGGTACATTTCAACGGGAGAGATGTTTCCGGTTTCCCTGATCCAGGTAAAGATCTCCGGGGGTTTTATCGGGTTATCAAACCGGAACCCAAAGGGACTCAGCCGTTTAAAGTTGATCAGCCCTCCACCAGTCACATGACACATGCCATGTATGGTGCAGGATGCTGCGACATTAAGGCTTTCGTGGTAAATCCTGGTCGGTGTGAGAAGTTCGCGGCCAAGCGTCTTTCCGTTGCTGAGCTTTGCATCATAATCTGCATATTTCTCTACCACATTACGGGCAAGGGATAGTCCGTTGCTATGAACACCGGTTGAGGGCACGCCTACGATTTTATCACCGGGCCGTATTTTTTCTCCCGTGATGATTGCATCCTTTATCTGGACGCCCATACAGGTGCCGGCAAGATCGAGCCCGTTCACAAGTCCGCGAAGCGATGCGGTTTCGCCACCAACAATATCGATATTTGCCTGACGGGCACCTTCGTTTAACCCAAGACCGATCTGCGCCATCTTTTCAACGGAAAGCCGGTCTGTTGCGATATAATCCACAAACGCAACCGGTTCCACGTTCATGACGTAGAGATCGTTGACATTCATCGCGATGCAGTCGATCCCAACCGTAGACCAGTCCTGAAGATGATCGGCAACAAGCATCTTTGTCCCGACGCCATCGGTAGTGAGTGCCAGCACCTGCTCCCCGAAATCAATAAGACCGGCAAAATGCCCGACATTCCCGAGCATCTTATGCCTGCCTTTCCGCCGGTAACTCAGGTTTTTTATCAGTGATTTGATCGCGGTTGCCTCAAGATCAATATCGACTCCCGCATCACGGTAGGCATTTTCAGTCATCACATTCCTCCGAAAGACGGAACTCATCGTGGAGTACCCGAACCGCACGCGGACCGTCCTCCTGTCTGACAACAAACGAGATGTTGGCCTCACTTGACCCCTGTGATATCATCATCACGTTTACTCCTTCACGGCCAAGAGCGGTAAAGATCCTGCCTCCGGTCCCGGCAGCACCGGCCATACCTGCGCCGACCACCGCCACTGCACAGACATCATGGTTATGGGTTACCTCGCGCACAATACCCTGCTCAACCAAAAATGCCAGTGCATCCACTGCGGTGGAGAGATGGGATTCGTCAACGATGAGCGAGATGTTGGCCTCACTTGACCCCTGTGATATCATCATCACGTTCACTTCGTTGTCGGCAAGTGCTGAGAAGATCGCCTTTGCTACGCCGGGCCTGCCGATCATCTGGGCGCCATTGATGTTGATGGAGCCAACTTTCTCAATATACGTAAGGGCCTTGACCACCCGGCTGTCACGATGCCCGTTCCTGACAATCATTGTTCCGGGATGGGAGGGATTGAACGTATTTTTTACCCGGACAAGGATGTTTTTTCTCATCGCCGGATCGATCGAGCGGGGGTGCATGACCTTTGCCCCGAAGTAGGAGAGCTCCATAACCTCGATGTACGAGAGGCTCTTCATCACTCGTGCATCATTAATCACCCGGGGATCAGATGTCATAATGCCATCGACATCTGTCCATATCCATATCTCATCTGCGTCAATTCCGGCGCCAATGATCGATGCGGAATAGTCAGATCCGCTTCGTCCAAGGGTGGTGATTATGCCTTCTTTTGTACAGCCCATGAACCCCATGATAACCGGAACTTCTCTGGCCAGACGTGTCCCCACCCGTTTTTTAATGAGTGCATCACTTTCAGGAAGTGCAGTAGATTCACCATGCTGGGGTGTGGTAAGGATACCGGCTTCGCACCCGTCCATTACGGTAGAGGGGATGCCATGCTGGCGAAGAGCGGCACCAACGATCGGGGCGAGCATTCGCTCACCGTACGAGATGATGTAGTCTTTTGAACGGGGGGTGAGCTCCCGCAGGTTGTATACGGCAAAAAGGATGCTCTGGAGGCTGATGAGTTGTTCATCGATCGTCGCCCCTACTTCGGCAACATAATCGGGCGCAGCACCTTCAAGCGTGGTCATATGCCGTTTCCCCAGAGACTGGATCAGGGGCACAACAGCCGAGCTGTCTTTAGCAGTTGGAAGAGCACTGGCAATCTCAATGAGCTGATCAGTCACGCCCCGCTGGGCAGAAACGACAACTGCCAGTTCATCGCCAGCCTCACGATGTTTTATAAGAATATCAACGACACGTTTGATACACTGCGCATCAGCAACTGATGTCCCGCCAAATTTCATCAACAATCTCATTTGTGTTCCCACACTTGCATGTACCATTTATTTATGTAACTATACGACGCACAGAATAATAAGATGCATGCAGAAGACGTGGTTGACTGCCACGTGCTGGTTATCGGAAGCGGCGGGGCAGGAGTGCGTGCGGCTATTGAGGCATCAGGTTACGGGGAAACCGTGCTTATCTCAAAAACAATCGTGGGAAAAGGAGGATGCACCACGATGGCCGAAGGAGGTTTAAACGCTGTCCTGCGCAAAGAGGATTCGTGCGAAATCCATTTTGAGGATACGCTCAAAGGCGGGGCATATCTCAACGATCCCGAACTCGTAAAAATTCTGGTGCATGAGTCTCCTGACCGGATGAACGATCTGATCCAGTGGGGTGCTGTCTTTGATTTTACCGATAACAATGAAGTTGCCCAGCGACCGTTCGGGGGGCAGCGGTTTCCAAGAACCTGCTATGCGGGAGACCGTACCGGCCATGAGATGATGACCACGCTTGTCGAGCGCCTTGATACCTGTAAGGTTACGACTCTTCAGGAAATGACCGTTATCGATCTCTTAAAAGATGGAAACCGGGTGATCGGAGCGATGGCCCTTGATGAGAAAGGTGCGATGGTTCTTCTAAAAGCGGACAGCACCATCCTTGCAACCGGTGGGGGGACTAAAGTCTATGATATCTCCACAAACTCGTCCAGCGGAACGGGTGACGGATATGCAATCGGGTACCGTGCCGGTGCTGAACTGATCGATATGGAACTGGTACAGTTCCACCCGACTGGTGCAGTGTTTCCCTATGATGCACGGGGACGGCTGGTGACAGAGGCCGTGCGGGGAGAGGGGGGCATCCTGAAAAATTCCCTTGGCGAGCGGTTCATGAAACGGTATGACCCCGAGCGGATGGAGCTCTCCACCCGTGACGTGGTCGCCCGTGCGATTGCCACGGAAATCCTCAAAGGGAGAGGGACAGAACATGGCGGGGTTTATCTTGACGTCACGCACCTCCCGCGTGAACAGATCGAGTCCCGGCTTCCGGTCATGCTTGAGCAGTTCCTCAAATTCGGTGTAGACATCCGGGAAAAAGCGATGGAAGTTGCCCCAACAGCGCATCATATCATGGGAGGCCTGCGGATCACGCCGGAATGCAGGACGTCCATTCCGGGATTGTTTGCATGCGGGGAGGTCTCCGGGGGGGTGCATGGCGCTAACCGGCTCGGGGGAAATGCTCTCGCTGAAACACAGGTCTTTGGCAAACGCGCCGGTGAATATGCAGGAAAATCCGGGAAAAAGCAGACAAAGATCGATCCCGCACAGGTTGAGAACACCCAACAGCATCTCAATGTGTTCCTCAATGGGACAGAAAACCCCGCACGGGTAAGAAAAGAACTTGAACTGACGATGTGGCAGGGAGCCGGGATATTCCGGAACGAGACTGATATCAAAAAGACGCTTGAAATCGTCAATCGTCTCTCTCATGCCGCTCTTTATGCCAAATCACCACAAAATCTGGCGGAATGTGCTATTCTCCAGAATATGTGCCTGACTGCATCGCTGATCTGCCGGTGCGCACTCCTGCGCCCTGAATCCCGGGGAGCCCATGTACGGGTGGATATCAGCCAGGAATGGGACGCCCAGCATTCGCCCTTCAGCCATACGTACATCTCGCAACACCGTGAAGGCATCCAGAAGATCGAGGTCCGGCTATGAATGAAATAACGGTAAAGGTGCGGAGATATGATCCTGAACACGATACCGCATCACATCTGGAAACGTATACCGTGCAGGTGCATGACGGTGCCCGCGTGCTCCATGTACTCCACGCCATCCACAACGAGTGCGATCCTACGCTTTCTTACCGGTACTGTTGTGGATCCGGTCAGTGTGGCAGCTGTGCCATCCGGGTGAACGGTGAACCCGTGCTCGCATGCATGGAAGAGGCGAAGAACAATAGTATCATCGAACCGCTGAACCTCCCGGTCAAAAAAGACCTCGTTGTGGATCTTCTGCCAAAACTGGAAGCCATCGCTGCTTTACAACCCTGTCTGGAACGTGTCATTCCTACAAAAACAGAGATCGATACGATAAAACCCCTGCGGGACTGCATCGAATGTCTTGCCTGCGTATCGGTCTGTCCGGCCATGGATGTGACCTCATTTGCCGGCCCTACGGCAATGCGCCAGGAAATGCGGCTTGCTCTTGACCCCCGTGACTGCGGTGATCGGGTTCCGGATGCAATAAAAGACGGGCTCTTTACCTGCACATCGTGCCAGGCATGTGCAAAAGTCTGTCCCAAGGGAATCGAAATCCCGGGTAAAGCGATTGAAAAACTCCGGGCACTTGCAAACAAACGCGGTTTCACACTCCCCCGGCACCAGGAAGTGGCAGCTCTGGTGAAAGCCACTGGCAGAAGTGTCACGCGTATTGAACCCACGTTTCTTGAACAGGTTGGCGATGTGCTGGAGCCCTATGGGCCGGTAAAAGCCACCGTAGGGTTCTTTGTCGGGTGCATGTACAATATGCGCCTTCCAAAAGCCGCCTTTGACGCGATGGAAGTACTGAGGCGCAATGGTATCCGGGTTATAATCCCGCATGACCAGATCTGCTGTGGTTCTCCGCTCATCCGGACCGGACAGCTCGCGTTTCTTGACGCGCTGAAATCCAAAAATATTGAGGTATTTTCTTCCCGCGGGATAAACACGGTCATGACTATGTGCGCAGGATGCGGTTCCACGCTGAAAAACGATTACACCACCCCATTTACCGTCATGGACATCAATGAGGTGCTCACAAAATACGGGATTGAGCCACCGGCACGACTGCCGGTAAAAGCCACGTACCATGATCCCTGCCACCTGTTGCGGGGCCAGGGAGTTCGTGAACAGCCACGGGAGTTGATCCGGCAGGTGGTCGATCTGGTTGAAATGCCATCCATCTGTTGCGGATCCGGTGGCGGTGTGAAATCCGGTCTGCCGGAAGAGGCGGCGGCTCTTGGAAAACGCCGGGGCGAAGAGATCCAAAAAACCGGTGCCGAACTGGTTATTTCATCATGCCCGTTCTGTGAATTCCATATTGCCGGGCACACGGATAAGCCCGTCAAAAATATCACAACGGTTCTTCTCGAAGGGTACCAGGAAAAGGACAGAAAAAAGAATGCCCCCCATCAAATCTGATAGTGGCGCCACCAGTCCCGTTTTTTCTGGCGTATGAAAAGAAACGATCTACTGCTGCGTGAGGAACTCAAATGCTTCCAGTGCGGCTTTTGCCCCGTCGCCAGACGCGATGATAATCTGTTTGCTTTTCACTGAAGTGACATCTCCGGCTGCAAATATACCCTTCGTGCTCGTATGACAGTTGAGATCCACAATAATCTCTTTTTTATCGTTTAATTCAACAAGACTATCCAGCATTGCCGTGTTTGGGAGCCACCCGATCTCGATGAAAACACCCTCGACATCAAGCATCTGCTCAGTACCATCTTCACTTTTCAAGGTAATGCCGGAAAGGAACTTGTCACCGTGAAGTGCCGTGATGTGCGAATGCAGGTGTACGGTAATATTTTTCTTTGCTTCAAGATTTTTCAGGTATCCCGGATCCGCCCGTATTGTGGAGCGGACTACCAGGCTCACCGATTCAGCAATACTACTCATTTCCACTGCAGTCTGAAGTGCGGAGTTTCCACCACCGACAACCGCGATTCTCTTTCCTTTGTACAGTGGACCGTCGCAGGTTGAGCAGATAGAGAGACCGCGCCCCAGGTACTCCTCCTCTTTTGGCACGCCAAGCTTGCGCGGCTGTTTACCCTGTGTCAGGATAAGGCTCTTTGACCTGAGCGTGAGGCCGGAAACCGTTTTTACGACAAAGAGGTCGTCTTCTTTTGCAATACCGGTAACCTGATCCAGTTCAAGCCGGATATCAAGGGTCCGGACCTGTTCCTCAAATTTCTTCATCAGGTCTTCGCCGGTTACCATCCGGTACCCCATGTAATTCTCAATTGCCCACGACTCAGTTGCCTGACCACCGATGTTTTCACTGATAATGATCGTTTTGAGCAGTTTGCGGGCGCAATAGACACCAGCTGTAAGCCCGGCAGGCCCGGCACCGACAATAATTACATCATATTGTTCATCGGATGCCGCAGAACCAAACAGTTCATTGAGCCGGCGGGAATCAAACCCGACGATGACTTCATCATCAACAACGATAACCGGAACGCCCCGCTGGCCGGAAAGGGCAATCATTTTTTGTGCCGCGCCAGCATCTTCACCGACATCGATGTTTTCGTACACTACACCCTGCTTTTCCAAAAATGCCTTGGCCATGCGACAGTAGGGACAATTTTTTGTCGAATATACGGTGACTTTACTCATCAATTCGAAAAGGATTTAGCGTACTATAAAGGTATGTGATTATCACCACACTCTGGAAAAGGGTTCATCGCAACTTTCTTTTTAGCCAAGACCACATACACCATTAACAAAGGAGAGCAGGACCGCATCATGAAGACACGCGCTGGATGGTACATGGCAGGAACATGTTGTCTTGCACTGCTGATCCTTGTCAGCGGTGTTCTGGCGATCACCGATACCACATCTGTTTCTATCGATCCCGTGGTATATCTCAATTTCAATGAAGGGAGCGGGATTTACGCGCTTGATGCATCCGGCCATGGAAGCACCGGCACGATATATGGCGCTACCCGTATCGAAAACGGGGGTTGTGGACGGGCGCTCTTATTCAACGGGATTGACAATTACGTGGAGATCCCCTTTAGTTCAAATAACCACCCGAAAAATGCAATAACGGTTTCCTGCTGGTTTTACGTGAACTCCTACGATCCGCAGGTACTCATATCCAGCTACCATGACGGGGGTTACCGGCTCGCATTTGCAGATGGCCAGGATCTGTGGTGGACGATCAATCTTGACAATGCAGGGGATGTGTCCCTCCCGATCCAGCATGATAGTATCTCATTGAAGACGTGGCATTACCTGACCGGATCTTACGACGGGACAACCTCCAAAGTCTATCTCGATGGGATCTTACTCACCCAGCAGAATGTGACCGGCACAATCCACTATAGCTCAAACAATTACGTGATGCTGGGGGCTGATGCGGGAGATGCCACGACACCCTCTCCTGACTGCCCTCAGTACCTTTCGGGGGGGCTCGATGAAGTCAGGATTTACAACCGCGCGCTGACCTATGGGGAAGTGCTTGACGATAAGTTCCGCTGCCCAACTGAGCCGGGCGTTCCAGAGAAATCCCCACGAACAGTCGCAGCCCCGGAAACCTGTATGCCGTTATCCGGCACGATTACCTTGGACAGCGGCCAACAGGAAACACGGGATGTTCGTTTTATGAACATAACGGACGAGGCCGTCTGGCAGGTGCATGTTCCGCAAGGCTCCACGCTCACGGTCAGTGCAACGGATGCCTACTCACAGAATTTGCCGGATGCCTGGTATGTGGAGATCGCTGAGGGAAACCAGAAGATTGCGAGAACAGTTGCATTCCCAAATGTCTATAACTCGCCTTCACGAGGGATTGTTCCGACCGGAAATGCCACCGTGCGCGTGCATTATTTTGACGGGCTAAGCCGTTTCCCGGCACAGGTCAGCCTCCAGTTTGAATCCAGTGTTATCCAGACACCACCTTTCGTGTCACAGACGATTCTTGAAAATCCCATTATTGTCATTTACTCGGCGTCATGGGCAACCCTGATCGCTATCATCATAGTGATCATCTGGCTCCACAAGCGGAGAAAAAACAGGATAGGTGAATCCGAAACCCAAAAGGAGGAAAAATTATAGAGTGATTTCCCGGAACTGTTTGCCAAAAACACCACATATCGGGCATTTTTCCGGCACAATACCGATCTCAATATTGCCACAAACCGGGCAGAGGAATATTTTTTCACGCCCAAGATCGTGTCCTGCTTTTAATGCAGCGAGGGCTTTTTTGTAGAGGTTTGCATGCACCTGCTCGGCTTTCATCGCAAACGTGAACGCCAGCACCGCATCGCTCTTGCTTTCTGTTTCTGCCTGCTTGACAAAACCCGGGTACATCGAGGTATACTCATGTGTTTCACCTTCGATGCTTGCCTCAAGATTTTTCTCGGTCGGGCCGATAGCAGTAAGGACCTTCAGGAGTTTTTTTGCATGGATCGCTTCTGCTTCAGAAGCAGCCTTATAGAGCGTAGCGATGTTTTTGAATCCCTCATCAGCCGCTTTTTCTGAAAACGCCTGATATTTCCGGTTTGCCTGAGATTCGCCGGCAAATGCTTCCATTGCATTCTCTTTGGTTGCCATAATCGTAAGGTATGGAGAGGAGTTACTTAAAGATTCTTCATGGGGCAGGATCTTACGATCCGCGCCCAACTAAAAACAATCGCAATTTCTGCCCACAATAAAAAGCAAGGATTTATCGATGCCCCAAAACCCACGCATACGTACGCATTCCGGTTTTTGTGCGGTAACGATACAGGAGTTTGCCATGAAAAAAATGAAAGAGGTTCCTGAACTGGACCGCCCCCGGGAAAAAATTGCGGTTAAAGGTGCAAGGGCACTTTCTGACACCGAGCTTATTGAGGCCATCATCGGAAGGGGGGTAAAAAATAAGGATGTCCGGGAGATCGCAAGGGACATATCGCATATTCTCAATGACAAAAAAACAGCCATCCGTTATGAGGATTTGCAGGAGATTGAAGGTATCGGTCCGACAAAAGCGTCCCAAATCATGGCATGTTTTGAGCTGGGACGCCGGTATTTCAGGACCGATGATGCACCGGCAAAGATCTTAAAACCTGAAGATATCATTCCGGTCGTCACGTGGCTTCGCGACCGAAAACAGGAGCATTTTGTCTGTATCACGCTCAACGGTGCAGGAGAAGTGCTCAATAGCCGCACGATAACAGTTGGCCTGTTAAATCACAGCCTTGTTCATCCCCGGGAAGTGTATGCCGACGCCATTACCGACCGGGCCGCATCGATCATCTGTGTCCACAACCATCCTTCAGGTTCCCTTGACCCCAGCAGCCAGGATATTGCCATCACTCGCCAGATCCAGGAAGCCGGCACCCTGCTTGGCATCCAGTTATTGGATCATATCATTATCACGAAAAAAGGGTTTTTGAGTATGAAGGAGCGCGGACTGGTCTGATGGGGATGTATACGCGCGATATGCCTATCCTGATTTTGCATGGATACCAGGTTCCTGATCCAGAAGCGGGGAAACCTACTTTGCCGGTTGGTGCGTCATGGCATCAGATGTTGTTCCCAGCAGGTATCCTTTTTTATACGCTGCGTTAAGGAGGTCCGGTCGTGTTTTGATATCCACAATAGTGTCCATCCCATTAATCAGCAGTTCGTCATGAAACTGGCAATCGATGATATCAAAAAACGCCCGCACGGTCATTTTCGCACCGACAAAAACCTCGGGAATATCCATGCCGGAAATGCAGATAAAAAGACCATTCCTCTCTGATTTTTGTTCCCTGGTGAAAAAAGGCTTGTTCCTGACGTATTTTGCCATGAAAAAAACCTGGAACCGGTCCATGAACGATTTGAGCCTGCCCGGAATGCCCATTGTCATGATCGGTGTGGCAATGATGATGCCATCAGTCTCCTTAAATTTCTGGTACATCTGCTGCATATCATCATCTAGTATGCAGGTCTCGTGATCCTTACAGAACATCATCTCCATGCAGGGCTGGAAATCAAGGCTGTTGACAGAGATTTTTTCAACCGTACAACCGGCATCTGATGCCCCTTTGAGCGCTCTATCCAGTAACTGTGCGGTATTTCCCTCATTCAGGGGACTCCCGAGGATCCCGATAATTTTTTTGGGCATACTAGGACTAGGGTGAAAACCGCATTATAGTTTTTCTTAAAAATCACCGTCAGATCGTAAGGGATACAGGGACAATTTAACGGGTATCAACACAACTGATAAATATCTTTGACGTGAATGAGAAGTTTGGTGATTTTTCTGACCGAACAAAAGACATATTCAGCAGGACAGAAGGTTGGCCCGGGAAAATACGTCTGTATTGACTGCGGCAAGGAATTGACTCTAGACAAGAGCGAGCAGGATCTCCGTAAATGTCCGTCCTGTTCCTGCGAAGAATACCAGTGCTTCCCCATGACCCACATCCGCCCGGATATCAAGACACCGGAAGATGCAAAACATCCGCCAAAACGCGGTAAAAGCAACCAGTAACAACCCATTTTTCACCTGCCGTACTGCCATTCGAATACTGGTGGAGCACGCCACACGATTTCGTGCACATGATTAACCGGCAGAGGCATGGCTTTACCATTCTGTTGCCGGTACTTACGGGGGATCGTTTTCATTATGGTAAACGTGTCAAAAGAAGGACAGGTCTTTAAATGCGAGATCTGCGGAAATGTCGTTATCGTGAAAGAAGCCGGCGGCGGGGAACTGGTCTGCTGCGGCGAACCAATGCAACTGGAGAGTGATTGATTATGGTAAAAAAAGTGACTGTTATGAAGAAAGGGACCGGGAAAAAGAATACGGCAAAAGACCTTAAAGACCTTGAGAAGAAGATTGGGAAAGTGCCGAAATTCTTCAAGGAGCTGACGGTAAAAGAGCCGGAGATGTACCAGCTCGTGATGCGGTTTGAGAAGCATATCTGGGATGACGGGAAATTGTCGCGGAAGACAAAGAAGCTAATAGCAATTGCGATTGCCGCCGCACTCCGTGACCAGCACGCTGTTCGTGCCCAGCTTGCCGGTGCCGCTAACCTCGGGGTCACCAAGGAAGAGATCGAGGAGGCACTCCGGGTGACCTTCCTGCTCTCGGGAATGCCCGCATACGTATACGGCAAGGCACAGATGGATGATGTGATGAAGTAAGGAGGAAAAATTCCATGGAAGAAGAGACCTGTATCAGTTTTCCAGCGCTCGGGGAACCTGCACCGGACTTCGAAGCGGAGACTACACAAGGTCCCATCAAACTTTCTGACCTGAAAGGAAAATGGGTAGTGCTGTTCTCCCACCCTGCTGATTTTACTCCGGTCTGCACGACCGAGTTTATGGCATTTGCCGCGATCCATGATGAACTTGCAGCACTCAATGTCAAATTGATTGGACTTTCGGTGGACAGCATATCGGCGCACCTCGCCTGGCTGCGCAACATCAAGGAGAAAATGGGTGTAGCCGTTCCATTTCCGGTGATTGCCGACCTGAACATGAAGGTGTCAAAAAAATATGGTATGATCCACCCCAGCCAGAGGCTCGACCGCAGCAGTAAGATGCGTATTCTTTATCGATGATAAAGGGATTATGCGGGCGATGATCTATTACCCATTGCAGAACGGTCGGTTCATGCCAGAGGTTATCCGACTTGTCAAAGCGCTTCAGATGACAGACAAGAACAAGGTGTCCACGCCCGCTAATTGGCAGCCGGGCGACAAGGTGGTTGTGGCTGCCCCAAAGACTGCTGCCGAGATGGACAAGCGATTAAGTGAGGGGTACGAGTGCAAAGACTGGTACCTGTGCTTTAAAAAAGTATAAAATGCCGGAGTTTACCGCCCGGGAAAATCTCTTTTTTTTATTTTTTGCTCCTGTGAAGAGTGATTAGGGAGGCAGAACCGCATAACTCCCGAACCGATACGACGGGCGTGCTACCGAATGAATAGGCATGTGAAACCTAATCTCGTGGTGCTAAAAAGTTATGTCGACCAGAAAAAAAGCATTTTTAGATTATTCCCGGACCATTATTACCGGGCTGGTTGAGATAATCCGGGTGGATCTCTGCCTTTGCAATGATTGCAAGAACGAGAATAACAATTCCAAGGATAAACGACAGAAGGAATGCAAAGTCAAAACCTGCCGAAAGGACTTTGAGTTGAATATCGACCGGGGCTGATTGGGTAACGTCATGGCTCGCTGCGATTGCCACAATTCCCTGAATAAAGATCAGGTTAAAGGCCGCAATACCGAGGGTGAGTGGTGCAAATCGTTCGAGGCTGGTGAGGCTTGAGATCATCCCCTGTTTTGATTTTGCGACCGAATTCATAATCATATTTGAAACAGGTGTGATCATCAGGCCAAGACCAAAGCCTATCAGCGCAAGGCTCGTAACCACAAACCCTGCAGAAGTATCCGTATGAAGACGGGTCATCATGAAGTACCCGATTGTCAGGGGGATGGCGGCAGAAATGCAAAGCAGCCGGGGCCCCAGCCGGTTGTACAGCATTCCCGAAAGGATGCCGGCACCCATCATGGCAAACGAGAGAGAGGTCATGATCAATCCTGCGGAGGATGTGTCATAACTGCGGACATACTTCAGGTAGAATGGCAGGAGATAGTTAATTCCCGCAAAACTAAAAAAGACCAAAAAAAGGAGAGAATTCGTCACAAGGAAATTCCTGTTCCGGAAAAGACCGAGATCGAGCAGCGGATCGGTCGCTTTGAGTTCGTGCACGACAAACCAGGCCAGAGTTACTACGGCAACAACGGCAAGACTCAGAATTGCCGGTGAGAGCCAGCCAAGAGTTGCACCGTCTGACACGACGAAAAGGAGCGCGGCCAGCCCTACAAATACCAGCCCGGCACCGATCCGGTCAAAGCCGGTCAATTTCTCCCGCCCGACCGCTTCAGGAATGACCTTTGCCCCTAAAATGACCGCGAAGATTCCCACCGGCACATTGATGAAAAATATCCAGTGCCATGAAAGATACTGGGTCAGGGCGCCGCCAATGGTCGGACCAAGGGCGGTGCCGAGTGCGGCAAACGTCATGACAATGCCCATTGCCTTTCCTTTTTGTTCCATCGGGATATAGGCAGTAATCATTGCAGGAGCTATTGCCGTGATCATCGCACCACCGACGGCCTGAAGTACCCGTGAACCAATAAGGGACAGGAACCCGCCAATAATTCCCGGTAAAATGCCACAGGCAAACGATCCAAGAGTAAAGATGGCAAAGCCGGAGAGGAAGACTTTCTTAAACCCGATCATATCGGAGATCTTCCCAAAGACCAGCACACAGCCTGCCATCACCAGCAGATATGACGTAGCAACCCAGCTGACCGTGCTCGAAGAGAGATTAAACGATTCGGAAATCGTAGGCAGGGCAATATTAACGATCGTGCCATCAAGGCCCGACATAAACGTGGCAAGCGAAATAGAGACAATAAGGAGTCCCAGTCCCGCCTCCATGTTCCTGCTACCGGTAGTTCCCATTCATGAATATTACCAACCATATCACATGAGAGTTGTGTTTTGGAGAATATGTTCGATATGCAAGAACACGGGAATCAATGTGATGGAGGCAAGGAATCTTCATGAATTCGGGTTCCAGACGAGACTCAAAGTCCAACAATTAAAATAAGTCATGTACTCCTTATTCGAACCGGCGTTCAATTCCCGGCCGCTACCCACATATTACGGAACCGGGCCCCGATTCGCTTGTGTGGGGCCTCTGCCTGTTCATTGAGAAATAACCTGCCACCCCATTCATGTTCATGGAGGTCCCTCTACCCCATCAGGTCCGGTCGTCCGACGGAGACAAACCGGTTTTTGTTTGATGTACATCTGATAGTTGGATGTACATCAAACTGTCACATGTACATGTGACTCGCGATTTTGGCACCTGGGCCACAAAGACCCGCAATGTGGAGGGGTAGAAGGCTCGCAGGCACGGGTTTGCAAGCCTTCTTTATTTTTAAGAAAACAAAGGCATCTCGTTCATCATTCATGGTTTTCGATGCCCCCTGTCAACAGGTAACAGGGGGTTGCCACGAATATCCGGTATATAACGAAAAAAATTCCTGCTGGAGAAATACCCTTTTGCACCCAAACCAATCTTTTTTCACCCCATATCGCCAAGCATCATTTATGCCCATTAAAGTCCTCGCGTTTGCAGGCAGCCCGCGCCGGTATGGCAATTCAGAGACACTCCTTGACTGGGTGCTCGCGTCTATGAGCGCGGAGCCGGATGTGGTGGTGGAAAAAGTCGCACTCACCGACGCAGACATTAATCCATGTCGTGGCTGCAACGCATGCGAAACGCTGAACAAATGCATCCAGCGCGATGGCATGGACATCTACCATGACAAAATTGTCGAGGCGGATTGTATTGTCCTCTCATCCCCGATTTTTTGTATGGGACTTGCGTCGCAGGTAAAGGCGCTGGTAGACCGGGCACAGGTATTCAGATCCCGAAAATATGTGCTCAAACTCCCGATAGTTCCCCCTGAACGGAAAGGAAAGCGCCTCGGTGTGTTCCTGTCAACCGCGGGACAGGACTGGCCATATGTGTTTGATGCGGCAGTCCCGTCAGTCAAATGCTTCTACCATGTTATCGACATAAAAGATGCAGATATCAGGTACCTTATGATCAATAATGTCGATGAAATGGGGGCAATTGAAAAGCATCCCACAGCAAAGGCAGATGCCGAAAAACTCGGGAGAGACGTGATTGCT
This sequence comes from uncultured Methanoregulaceae archaeon, assembly GCA_963768785.1. GTDB lineage: Archaea > Halobacteriota > Methanomicrobia > Methanomicrobiales > Methanospirillaceae > Methanoregula. The sequence continues at coordinate 105,901 of CAVYJD010000016.1, read as the reverse complement.
GATCTCAGGAAACGGCTGGCTGCGGGTGAGCATGCGTGACTATCACCGTCCTTGGCATCTCTGGCAGTCCTCACCGTCATGGCAATACAGAAACGCTGCTCGACGCATTTCTTGACGGCGCAAAAGCAGCAGGTGCAACTGTTGAGAAGATTGTGCTCAAGGAATACCAGTATTCTCCCTGCAGAGGGTGTAATGCCTGCCATAAAACCGGAGAATGTGTAGTCAATGACGCTGCAATCGTGATTTTTAATAAAATTCTTGCCGCAGACATCATCGCCGTCGCTTCCCCCATCTATAGCATGGGCATTACCGCGGAACTCAAAGGGCTGATCGACAGGGCACAATATCTCTGGGCACGTAAATTTATATTAAAAACCCTCTTCTTCACCGACGACCATATCAAACGCCATAAAGCATTATTCATCTCAACTGCCGGGCAATCATGGGATCATGTGTTTGATGGGGCTTTTCCCATGGTCACGGCACTTTTCAACGGGGTCGGCTTTGAATATTACGATAACATTATCGCCAACAATATGGACCAGTATGGCGGTATCAAAAATCACCCGACTGCAATAAACGATGCGTTTCTCAAAGGCCAAAAAGTCGTAGAGGTGCTGGAAAAATTGAAATTAACCGATTCTGAACAGAAGGCGACCGACTAAAAAAGATCTGTTTTTAAAAACAGGATTGTCTGTAAAAAAATCAGAGGGTGAAAGGATAGAAAGTGGCAATGAGTATCCCGAACGCGGCGACTATCATAACTGCAAAAACACCTTTGTTCCATGCAAACACCTTTCTGCCATCAAGAACGCTGATGGGAAGCATGTTGAAGGCTGCAATCATCGCATTTACCTGAAGCCCGATCATGCCGACTAACGTGAAGAGATTCATCACAGAACCGCTCACAGACAACCCGTAGAGAAGCATCCCGGCAAAAGGGATACACAGAACAAGGTTCGTGATCGGCCCGGCCGCAGAGATCTTTCCGTTCTCTTCACGGCTGATCCCCCTGCCATCAATTGAATTATTGTAGATCACGGTTGCGCCAGGTGCGGCAAACACAAAACCGACAAGCGAGGCCAGAGCAACCGCCACCACGAGCATCATGTTGTCCTTGCGGAATTCCGCCCAGTACCCGAATTTGATCGCGGTAAACTTGTGTGCCATCTCGTGAAGAATAAACCCGATACCGACCGTTACAAGGGATATTCCAAAATAGATGAGCGCGGTCACTGCATCGACCCGGTTATTGAAATTGAGAAGCCCCCCGGGAGAGATAAATATAATCGTAAACGAGAGGGCTATTGCCAGCCATGCAATAAAGAGATCCGCCTCTTCGCGGCGGGAGATACGTTCCAGCATGAGATCACTGGATCAGATAGGGTGGTTCTTGCATATCTCTTTTTAGAGGGTGCACCAGGTTCATCATGTTTATCCCTTTTTCCTGCCCAGTACTTGTATATGTCTTTAGAGGAAGTCAGGGCGGAGATCACGCATATTGATGAAGAGATCATCCAGCTCATCGCACACCGGCAGACGCTTGCCGGAAAAATTGCAGCAATCAAGCAGGAGGATGGCCTTTCGGTTCATGACCACCAGCGGAAAAACGATGTTCTTGCATACGTGATGCAGGTTGCACGGGAGAAAGGAATTGATCCGGTCCCGGTAAAGACCATCTTTGAAACGCTGATCGCGATGAACGAAAAACAACAGCATGTCGTCATGGGAAAAAAACCTCCGTCAAGGAAAACCAGCCGGTAATATCCTGTATTTTTTTAACGTCGGGTCGATCAGTCTTTTTTTGCACGAAAAAAAATTAGTATCCTGCCCATGTTTTACGAAAACACCGGGCTTGCAAGGATAATGATACCAACAAGTATCATTGAGACACCGATTGCCAGTCGGAGCATCCTGCGGTTTTTTAGTCTCCACACGTTTATCCGCTCCGGAGGCAGACCAAACACAATCACCAGCAGGATCAGGATCAATGGGAGAATAAAGATGAAATTGTACAGGATAAGATATGGCAATCCCTGTGAGAGTGTGAGGCTGTTGCTCATGAGACCGAGAATCGCAAGATAAATGCCGCCCGTACAGGGCAATTCAAAGATTCCCACAAGAACCCCAAGAACAAATGCAGCAGGCAGGGTTGCCACTTTGATGTACCGGTCAATAAGCGGTTTTTTGGATTCGGGAATCGCAAGGATGAACCCCTGGTTGTTGCGGAGGGTATCGATCACATTAACGAGCCCGAGAACGATGGCAAGGATCGCTGCAATCGCCGCGATCAGGGACGATATCCCGGATACATGGACAAAGGAGAATATGCCAATACCCGAGAGGAGATAGAAGCAAAAGACCGCCGCAATATAGGTGCTCCCAACCATCAGCACCTGTCTACGGCTCTGGAGCGACACAATTGACAACAGCAGGATGATCAGCACGGAGAAAGCACATGGGTTGATACTATCGATCAGGGCGCAGGAAATGATGAGCGGTAGTGTTAAGGTATTTGCTGCACCGGGACAGTTCCCTGAAGCAGTACCATTTACCGGGCTGGACGGCGCCAACCCCTGCTGCTGTTCAAGAATTGCCGGCTCAAGTTCGTCGCGGATCTTCCCTTCGCCAACGAGCGCATGCGAGCCGATAAAAAGTGTGGGCACACCGGGGCTGGTGATGCCAAATGCCTGAGCCATGTGAGAGAATGCCTGTTGGTTTGTGCTGTTATGATATACCTCAAGCATCTGGAGATTGAGGAATGGATAGCGTAACTGGACATCTGCAAGATACGGTTTTATGGTATCACAATGGGTGCATCCGTCACCGTAAAAAAAATACCCGGTAATACGTCCCGACTGGTTTGCCCTGATTTCAGAAGATGAGGGGGAGAGAGTTTGTGAAGGCCCGGTCTCATTTACTTTTTTTTTAATTGTTCGATGATCAATCCTTCAAGTTTGTCAGGAATATCACGTTCACCGATAAGCACCGTCTTTCCGATGAACACTTCGGGAACGCCCGGATTAGAGATGCCTGCCTCTTTATTCATTTCAACCGAGATTTCCTGATTTGTCTGGTTATGCCAGGTTTCAAGAATCTGGAAATTGACATCGGGATATTTTTTTGTCAGGTTAATAATAAACGGCATCACGACATGACAATGCGGGCACTCTTCGCCATAAAAAAAATAGACCGTCAGATTTCCTGCAGGGATGGCAGTGACTCCTGACGTTTCAGACGGGCTCTGGTTCAGGAAACCCCCGGCAAATGCTGCCAGGCAACCGATGACCACGACAATAATCAAAACTGCACAAATTTTCAGGATTTTATCCATCTGGTACTCCTGATCTTTTATTGAAAGTATATTGATTTAAAAAGATTGGCGGGGTAAAAAGAAAAAAATTATTTTAGGGAGATCATGGTGCCTACACCTTCGCGGGTGAACAACTCAAGGATCAGGTTGTGCTCCACGTTCCCGTTGATGATATGCGCATAGGTGACACCGTTTTCTACTGCTTTGATGACCGACGACACTTTTGGGATCATGCCTTCCCCGATCGCACCGGATTTAAGCATCGCGTGGGCTTCTTTGATGGTCAGTTTCCGGTACACCTGCGTGCGTTTGGCATCCATTACGCCATCGACATCGGTCATGTTGATCAGTTTGAACGCCTTGAGTGCTACTGCAATATCTCCTGCTGCCGTGTCAGCATTGATGTTCAGACTCCCCCCAAACCGGTCTATTGCAATAGGGGATATGACAGGGATATAGTCCCGGTCAAGCAGGGTGTTAAGAAGAGTCTGGATCAACCCATTCGATCTCTCCGACATGACCAAGATCCACTTCCTTTTCCACTCCCTCATCTGTCACTTTCTGGAGATCCATCTTCCGGGCGATGATCAGGTTCCCGTCGCTTCCCGATAACCCGACTCCCCGTGCACCGCATTTTGCAATTAAGGAGATGATGCCTTTGTTGATCTTGCCAACGAGTACCATCTGGGCAATCTCAAGAGTTTCCTGATCGGTGACCCGGAGTCCTCCGACAAACACGGATTCCTTGCCGAGTGCCTTCATCTTCTCGGAGATTTCAGGCCCGCCCCCATGAACGAGCACAACGTGGATCCCAACGTAATGCAGGAGTACCGCATCCCGGATGGCATTCTCAAGGACGACCGGGTCCACCATCGCATGCCCGCCGAGTTTTATGACAATCGTCTTGCCATGGAACTGCTGGATATAGGGAAGGGCTTCCATGAGGACGTCCTCACGCTTCATCATGTGGTATACCTCCCGTTGATCTCGACATATTTCTCGGTAAGATCACAGCCCCATGCGGTTGCTTCTGCTTCCCCGGCAGCAAGATCCAAATCAAAGATGACTTTTTTGCCGTGCATTGCCTCTTTTGCCTTTTTGAGATCCGCAATAATTTCCCCGGATTTGACCAGAGGATACCGGTATTTGCCGTCACTGATCCACAGGGAGCAGGCATTTGGATCAAATTTTACACCCGCACGCCCGGCTGCTGCCACGACCCGCCCCCAGTTCGGATCCTCGCCATACACCGCAGTTTTCACCAGCGGTGACTCTATGATTGTCCGCGCGACTTTGGCTGCTGCCTCCTCTTTTGGCGCACCGCGGACGGTCATCTCGATTAATTTTGTCGCACCTTCCCCGTCCATTGCGATCTGGATAGCAAGGTTTTTGCAGCATTCCTCAAGTGCTGCAGAAAATTCGTCCGGGTTTACTGCACCAGCTTCGCCGGTTGCCGTGCAGAGCGCCATATCATTGGTGCTGGTATCGCCATCCACGACTACCCGGTTGAATGACCGCCGGGTTGCCTGTTTCAGCGCAGCGGCGAGCGGTTTTGCCGCTATCTCTGCATCAGTGTAGATAAACGCAAGCATAGTTCCCATGTTCGGTGCAATCATACCGCTTCCCTTCGCGATACCCCCGACGCTGAACGTTTCTTTCTGGACAAGCGCATGCTTCTGGAACGTGTCGGTGGTCATGATTGCCTGCGCAGTGAGTGCTTCAGTTTCAGCGGTTCGACCAAGTTTTAACGCGGTCGCAGCACACTGGCGTCGGATGAGTGGAAGATCAACGTAGCGTCCGATCACGCCGGTGCTTGCTACACCGACACGGGATGCTTCCACCCCAAGCGCAGACCCGGCAAATTCCGTCATGGCAACGGCATCGTCATAGCCTTTCTTACCGGTATAGGCATTAGCACACCCGCTGTTGACAATGACGGCATCGAGCGCTCCTTTTTTGATCTGCTTTCGCATCAGCTCATTGGGTGCTGCCCGCGTGAGGTTTTTGGTAAAGACACCGGCTGCCGTTCCGCTTGCACGGATCAGGGCAAGCCCGAATTTGCCTTCCTTCATGCCGTATGCAGTCACACCTTCTATGGCACAGATACTTTTCATCTTCATGCGTTCAGTCCTTCATTTTCCTTTGTGTACGATAGATCCCAGTGCCTGGACAATATCTGCCCGCGTGAGAATACCCACAAGTAGTTTTCCTCTCACAACCGGAAGCCGGGCAATTCCCTCTTTAAGCATCAGCGCCGCTGCCTGTTCGATGTCCATATCCTCCGTTGCCGTGATCACCCGGTGCGTCATCACTTTCTTTACCGGTGTGTCACCGATATTGCGCAGTGCATGTTTGGTTTTTTCCCAGTTGACATATTCCCTGATCGGGACTTCGATTATCTCAAGCGGTGAAGGAAGCCAGAGATCGTCAGATATCCGCTCTGTCTGGAGCTGTGCGATGACATCTGATTCTGTGAGAATGCCTGCAAGTTCATCGCCATCCATCACTGGAAGCCCGCCGATATGGTGAAGACGCAACAGACCGACTGCTTCACGGAGCGGTGTAGTGACGGAGCATGTAATGAGATTTTTTGTCATTGTTTCTGAAACGAGCATATCTGATCACCTACGGTAGCATACCGGCAGCCATAAGACCGTCGGTTTCTTTAAATCCGCACATCAGGTTCATGTTCTGGATTGCCTGCCCGCTCGCACCTTTCACGAGATTGTCAATCGCCGATACAGCAACAACCCGCAATCCTTCACTTTCCACCATCAGATCGCAGAAGTTGCTGCCGCGTACTGCAGAGAGCATCGGTTTCTGGTACCGGACAAAATATTCATTTTTGTAATAGTCATGGTACAGTTTCTCGACCTCTTTTGTTTCCATCGGCTCATTGAGCAGGATATGAGCAGTCGTCAGGATGCCCCGGTTTACCGGTACGAGATGGGGTGTGAAATAGCACCGTGCGGCAGATCCGAGACTGGCAAGTTCCTGTTTCATCTCCGCAAGATGCCGGTGGGTAGTCAGCTTGTATGGTCCGACATTGTCACCGACATTTGGGTAGTGGGTTGTTGCTGAAGGGTTGTCACCGGCACCGCTTACCCCGGTTTTTGAGTCGTAGATGACTGTGTGGGCATATTTTGCCAGGGGAGCTGCGGCAAGCGTTGCACCGGTGGGGAAACAGCCAGGGTTTGCGACAAATTTGGCATTCATACATTCCTTGCGGTGGAGCTCGGGGATACCATACGGTGCAGGGAAATAATCCGTATGGGTGACACCGTAGGTTTTTTCGTAAATATCTTTTGGCAGACGGTAATCGGCACTGAGATCGACAACTTTGATCCCCCGGGACAGCAGTGCACCGGCATAGGTCATTGCCGCAGTATGCGGGACGGCAAGAAATGCAACATCTGCATCGATCGCATCCGTCTGCGGGTTCTCAAATTTGAGGTTCGTGAACCCTTTGAGATGGGGATGGATCTGGTCAAGCGGCGTGCCTGCCAGTTTGCGAGACGTAGCAGTGACAACCTCCGCGGAAGAGTGCTGGTACAGGAGTCGGATCAGCTCCCCACCGGCATACCCGGACGCTCCGATAATCGCAACTTTCATAAACAAATATTCAGTTGTCGAAACTTAACCTTTATTGGGCGAATGCAGGAAAATTTCAGTATAATCAATTAAATTCTGTAAAAGTCAGAGTAAATTGGATTCCAGTAACAATCTTATCGCATGTGAAAAACATAAAATCTATTTTGCGTCCAGCTTCCGGTTGTAAATGCTGAACAGGCGCTGGGCGATCAGTTCAATCCGCTGCCGGTCTTCAAGGCCATCAAGAAGATCGGCCGGGATTGCACCCATGCCTTTGCTTGCACCAAGGTATGCCCCGCAGAGAAACGCGATGGTGTCCGTGTTGCCCCCGGTGTTTGCCGCGACGGTCAGGAGATCGGCAGGATTGGTATATCGCTGGATCAAAAAGAATGTGATGGGGAGGGTCTGGAAAAGTGAGACATCGTTGCCGATTTTCAAAAGAGCGGTTTCTGTGTCCATTCCTTCTTTTTCAAGGAGCAGTGCATTTCGTATTCTGCCTCCAAGGACTTCATCTTCATTTGCGGCTTTCTGCTGCGCCAGTTCAATGGGGTTTGCGCTGTCATGCAGGGAGTGATAGATAAGGGAGACAAATGTCGACACTGCAGCATGGGCAGCCGGGTGGGTATGCGTGATATTTGCTGCCCGGACTGCCCGTTCGCATGCCTCGTTAAGATCCGGGTAGGACAGGGCAAACGGGACAGATACAGGAAGGCACCCGGCAGTTGTGGATTTTACCCCGCTCTGCTTGTGCGAGTTATTAATAAGGTGATCGCACGCAACGGACACCGAACTGTCCGGGAACCGGATCGAATCGCGTACATAAAACTCTTTTAATGCTTCTGCATATCGCTCATCCGTGAACCGCCCGTCAGCAAGAAGTGTTGCAATCAGGAGCATTATCTGGGTATCATCGGTATACTGGCCGGGTTTCAATCCCTCATTGGGATGACCTTTGTACGCTTTCCGGTACCCGTACCGCATCTTGTTTATACTGGGCGTCGTACTTTCGTTTGGCATACCCAGTGCATCCCCCACCGCTGCACCAAGCATACACCCCTTTACTTTATCCAGCATTACTAGTGTATTGAAATACACCGCTAGATAATTCTTCTTCTTATTTTATGCATTTTTTAGATCCGGTCGATTTCTTGTATTTTTCCCTGCTGATGAGGATCTTTTCGGAGCCCTGATTAATTATCGGACTTGATATTTTTCAAATTATTCAACCGCCCAAATTTATTATATAGCACTGCCATGATTAATAATGTAAAATTTTGGGGGAGGCATGACTGAAGACTTTGATGTCAGACTGGTTGAGAATGCAAAGTACTACACGCCGGCTGCGGAATACAAGCGGGATTCATGGATAGGCGATTACCAGAAAGCTTATGATCGGTTCCTTGCCGATCCGGTGGCGTTCTGGAACGACGTTGCCCAGGATCTTGAATGGATCCGTCCCTGGGACACGGTTCGTGAATGGAATTACCCGTATGCAAAATGGTTTGTAAATGCCAAACTCAACATCACCGCCAACTGCCTTGACCGGCACGTTAAAAACAACAGGCGCAACAAAGTTGCCCTGATTTGGCGGGGCGAAGGAGGTGCAGAGCGGGTATATACTTACCAGCGGTTGTTAAGCGAAGTGATGCGGTTTGCAAACGCCCTCAAAAAACTGGGCGTAACAAAAGGTGATGTTGTCTGTATCTATATGCCCATGATTCCCGAGCAGATCATAGCCATGCTCGCATGCGCCCGGATTGGTGCCGTGCACAGCGTCGTGTTTGCCGGGTTTGGAGCTACCGCATTGAACATGCGGATCCGTGATGCAGAGGCTAAAATTGTCATCACTTCGGATATCTCCATCCGCCGGGGTAAAGCGATACCCCTCATCACCATTGTACAGGAAGCAATTGACAACGCTCCGAGCGTAGAACATATCATCATTCACAGCAGGCGCAGGGAACCCCCGGTGGTTATTCACCCGGATTTCGAGCTGGATTTCTATGAGATTATGAATGGTGCCCAAAGGGAATGCCCGCCGGAAGTAATGGATGCAGAAGACCCGCTCTTCATCCTCTACACCAGCGGTTCCACCGGAACACCCAAAGGAGTTGTTCACACTTGTGCCGGATACATGGTGGGAACGTATTATACCAGCAAAGCGGTTTTTGACATCAAAGATGAGGATATCTACTGGTGTTCTGCTGATCCCGGCTGGATCACCGGTCACAGTTATATTATCTATGGACCACTAGCCGCAGGCGCTACTGTATTTCTGACGGAGATTACTGCTGATTTCCCGGATCCAGGTGTCTGGTGGAAACTGATCGAAGAACAGAAGATCAACATTTTCTATACCGCTCCAACCGCGATACGTATGTTCATGAAACTAGGTACCCAGTGGCCGCAAAAATATGATCTCAGTTCGTTGCGCATTATCGGGTCTGTAGGAGAACCCCTGAACCCGGAAGCGTTTGAATGGTATTACAAGGAGATCGGAAAGGAGCGGTGCCCCATTGTGGATACGTGGTGGCAGACAGAAACCGGCATGCAGATGATCACCACGATTATTGGTGAGCGCATGCGACCGGGATTCGCCGGAAAAGCGATCCCGGGCGTGGTGGCAGATGTGGTGGATAAGACCGGAACCCCGGTACCTGCAGGAACCATGGGGTTCCTTGTCATCAAAGAGCCATGGCCGGCAATGTTTCGCACGGTTTACAAAAACGATGAGCGATACCGGAACTACTGGTACACAATCAAGGACTGCTATATGGCCGGGGACCTTGCAGTAAAAGGCAACGACGGATACATTATGGTGCTCGGGAGATCGGATGACATCATCATCGTTTCCGGGCATAACATCGGTACTGCTGAGGTGGAAAGCGCGCTTGTGTCCCACCATGCAGTTGCAGAGTCGGCAGTTATTGGAAAACCTGAGCCTATTAAAGGCAATTCGATCAAGGCATTTGTGATCCTGAAACTTGGAGTCAAGCCAAGCGAGAAACTGACACAGGACCTGATCTCCCATGTACGCAAGACGCTTGGCCCCATCGCAGTGCCCCACGAGATCGAGTACGTAGATAAACTCCCCAAAACAAGAAGCGGTAAGATCATGCGGCGGGTGCTCAAGGCCAAAGAAATGGGCATTGATCCCGGTGACGTCTCAACGCTGGATGAATAAGCACCATTTTTGGTTGGTGCAACTTCCGAATACCCCTCATAAAACTTTTTTTCGAGGAAACTTATAGGTGTTTTTCCCTGCGTGCTGGTCCTCGCCATTATCGGTATAGGTATTGCCGCACTTATCCTGAAACCACCAAGGGCACTATAAAAAAGATTTTTTTATAGTTCATTTATGTGACGCACGTACCGTGGTGGAAAATTGCCTTTCTTTGTGCAATCCGGTACCCTGATATTACCTGTATGCTGTCTCCAAATGCTGTGTCAAGGATGGGATCACCGGTATCTATATAGAGCAGCGGTGTGTCACGCAGTTTGTGCGGCGTCGCAACAACAATGACACCGGATAAACCGATTTTTTTAAGCACACCGGCGCTGATCTGCTGGTTACCCCTCCCAAAAATAAATCCCTGTGCACCGATGGGGCTGACAATGACACGCACATCATTTTCTCTTTCGATAAGACGGAGAAGGGTTTTTTCATCGGCATCCCGGGCAACAAGTGTTCCGTTTTGTATCACGTCAACCCCAAGAAGGGTTTTTTCGACACCCACGTGGCGGGCAACGGCTTCCGTGGTTGTCCCGGCGCCAAGGATATACAGGGTATCCGGCTTTATCACTTCGCCCATGAACCTCGCAATCTCATCCTTGGCTTGCTCTTCATCCGCCTCCTCAAAAACCAGTTTTGCATGCTGCGTTTTTCCCGGAAGTGCCGGAACCCGTGCAATCCCATACAGACGGGTTTTTAATTCACCCGCACGATAGGCATCCTCATTGACATCCAGAATCTCGGCATCGCGCAGAACGATTGACGTATCGTCATGAGTTAGTTCTGCAGCAATTTCCGGGTTGACCGCAAAAACCGCGGAGTACATCTTTACTCCGGCAGGGATACCCAGCAGGGGAACCCTCCTTTCCACTACATCAAAAATATCACGAGCTGTGCCATCACCGCCGCAGAACAGGATCAAGTCACAACCTTGTTCTACCATACTCCGGGCTGCTTTTTTTGTGTCCTGTGCAGAGCTTTGGCCCTGATATTCATACACGAGCCGGTAATCGGTGATACCGGCTTCTTTGAGGATATCTTCTCCCATTGCACCGGAACAGGTTAAAAAAAACAGGTCGCCGGTTTTTTTTACGTGGTCGAGCGTAATTTTTGCCCGCCCGGGAGATCGCGGCACCGCTCCCCGGTTACGTGCTTCTTCTGATGTGCCATCGGTACCTTTGAGCCCGACAGATCCACCCATACCAGCAACGGGATTCACGATCAGGCCAATGCGCTTCATGAAAAAAGAGGGTTTACGGGATTACAGGCAGGCGGGCAAGTGCTTCCTTTACCAGTTCCGCCGGGTATTCATAGTCCACCAGTTTTCCCTGATAGAACGCATCGTACGAGCTCATGTCGAAATTGCCGTGGCCGGAGTTATTGAAGAGGATCGTCTTTGCTTCCCCGGTCTTTTTGCAGATGAGCGCTTCATCGATCGCCGCCTTGACGGCATGAGCGGATTCCGGTGCGACAATGATTCCCTCTGTGCGGGCAAACGTCTGCGCAGCCTCAAAGACTTCATTCTGGTGGTACGCAACGGCTTCCATTACCTTTTCATGAACAAGTTTTGAGACGATGGGGGAATCCCCGTGGTAGCGGAGCCCTCCGGCATGGATTGCCGCCGGGATAAAATCATGGCCGAGCGTAAACATCTTCATTAAGGGGGTTAATCCTGCCACATCCCCGAAATCATACGCGTACAGCCCTTTGGTCAGGCTTGGGCAGGCAGCCGGTTCAGCACCAAGAATCCGCACATCGGGATGTTTTCCGGTAATTTTGTCCCCGGCAAACGGAAATGAGATGCCGGCAAAATTGGACCCGCCGCCAACACACCCAATCACGACATCCGGATACTCTTCAACCATCGCAAGCTGCTCCTTTGCCTCGAGTCCGATGATCGTCTGGTGGAGACAGACATGGTTCAGCACGGAGCCTAACGAGTAATGGGTGTTGTCATGGGTTGCAGCATCCTCCACCGCTTCAGAGATCGCAATGCCGAGGCTTCCGGGTGTATCAGGGTCTTTTTCGAGCATCGCCCGCCCGGATTGCGTCCGTGTCGTGGGGCTTGATAAGCACTCCGCCCCGTATACCTGCATCATGATCTTCCGGTACGGTTTCTGTTCGTAACTTGTCCTGACCATGTATACCGTGCACTCGAGATCAAAAATTTTTGTGGCAAAGGAGAGCGCTGATCCCCATTGACCAGCCCCGGTTTCCGTGGCGATGCGCTCGATGCCCTCTTTCATGTTGTAATACGCCTGAGGCACCGAAGTGTTTGTCTTGTGGCTTCCTGAGGGACTGCCCCCTTCCCACTTGTAGTAGATTTTTGCCGGGGTTTTTAAGAATTTCTCCAGCCGGTGTGCCCGGAACAGCGGGCTTGGCCGGAACAACCTAAGGACATCCCGTACCTCATCCGGTATGTCGATATACCGGTCACGGGAAACCTCCTGTTTGATCAACTCCATGGGAAAGATCGGGGCGAGATCCGCTGGCACCACCGGTTTTTTTGTCTGTGGGTGGAGCGGGGGATCGAGAGGGGTCGCCAGATCCGCCTGGATATTATACCACTTTTTTGGTATCTGCTCCTCATCGAGGAGGATTTTTGTGTGCATACGTAATCATTGCTGTGTATAAATATATACATTGTGGAACAATTTTGCGTAATGGTGATTTTAATTGTGCATTTTAAAAGAGACAATTTGTACGCCAGATTCAAAAAATCCGGATATCATCCCTCCGCAAGATCTGTGCAGGAAATATCCTCCCGATTTGGGAAAATATCAAAAAAGATCGCTGTTCATTGTAGGTTTTTTGAGGTTTTTGCTCAAAAACATATTATGAGCGTATCGATAAGTTCTAATGAGTTTTATAATTAAAATGACGAATGAGATAATTACTTTGCGTGAGGCGATACAATGAAAAATTCGATTCTGGATATTCTGATAAATCCTGATGCATTCTTTGGGAACCTGATGACCGAAAAAGAGAGTTTCAAACTACCTGCACTCATTGTGCTTACCGGGGCAATTATCGGAGCGATATACGGGTATCTGGTAAGCGGTTTAACCGGTCGTATGCTGGCCGGTCTCATGCCCGGCATGGATACAATCGTTACGATCACTGCAGTTGCAGGTGCCTTGTTTGGAGCGGTTCTGTTCTGGCCGATCTGGGCAGGAGTGTTCTATATCATTTCCAAAATCTTCAAAGGAACCGGCAGCTACAAACGGTGTCTTGAAGTTGTTGGCTATGGGTTCCTGCCGCAAATCATTGGTTCGCTTATCACGCTGATCGTTTTATTGCAGTACCTTCCTAAGATCGTTGTGCCCCAACTAACCTCAGCCGCCCTGAATGATCCCACATTAATAACCGTGGCCGCAAAGGCCCTGATGCACGATCCTGCCATGATGGAACTGATCCAGATCACCGCAGTTATCTCGATCGTGTTCCTTCTCTGGAGCGCAAACTGCTGGATTTTTGGGATGAAACATGCCCGTATGCTCTCCATGAGGGATGCTGCTATCTGTGTAGGTGCACCGGTGTTTGTGTACGTGCTCTACATCGTATATTCGATGGCAGGAGTCTGAATGAAGAACCTGTTTCTGATTGTTCTGGTCACCGTCTGCCTGTTGGTATGCACGGGTGTGGTCAGCGCATATACCACACCCGAATCTATTGTTGCCTCCGGGAAAGTGTACGTGTCTGCGGTAACCTATGACCCGGCAGCATTCTTTTCCGGAGATACTGGTACCGTGACGTTTGACGTGACGAACGGGAACACCGACCAGGGCATTGTCGTCAATCACGCAACATTCGTGGATCCGCTCTCAGACTTCAGGCTGATAAGCGGGACTTATGATAACTCTGCCACAATCGGCCCGGGTCAGACACAGACATTTACGTTCAGTGTCAAAGCCGATGCACCCGACGGAACGTATTATCCCATGTTCTCTTTGAGTTTCCGTGATGCGGACAGCCTGTGGCAAAAAACCATCGTAAAAATTGACAGCACACCTCTTGTCCTGACCGTCATCGATAAACCCGACACATTCTCGGAGGGGAGTAAGAAAACCATTACCGTCCAGGTAGCAAACCCCCGGAATAATGAGGTAAAAAACGTCATCCTTGAAGCGTCTGGTCCTGGCATCACCGCGACGCCATCAAAATTTTTTATCGGGACTATGGCTTCTGGCAGCAACCAGTCGATAGATGTGGCAATTACGCCGGAACAGGCATCCACCCTTACCCTCTCCCTCCAGTATAACAACGGTGACAACCTCCATACCGTAACCACGGATCTTCCGCTGAACTTTGGCACCGACAAAAAAGAAGCCCACCCGGTTATCAGCAATATCGTGGTGAAAACAGACACCGGGCTCTACCACGTCACGGGCGATGTGACAAACGCCGGCCTTGAAACCGCCAACTCGGTCACCGTCACCTCCCTTGATCCGGCAGTACCGCAGGATCCCTACCGGAATTATGTCGTAGGCGCCCTCAAACCGGACGATTTTGGCAGCTTTGAAGTGACGTTCTCTGCGGCGAACGCAACAACCGTTCCGCTCCAGATGTCATTTAAGGATGCTGATGGCAATCTCATCACCTCAGTCATTGATGTAACAATCCCGTCGCTGTCAGCAAACAGCCAAAACAGCAGTCTGCCGATCATCCCCATTATTGCAGTAGTAATTATTCTTGGCGTCTTTGCCGGGGGTTGGTTCCTGTACCTGCGAAGGAAGAAACAGTGAACGGTGCCATGGACGAAAACCCCGTGATGGTGTTCTCGGACGTCGTCAAGGTATACCCGCTCCCTGCCGGCGATGTCATCGCACTCAACAAGGTGTCATTCCAGGTGAACCGGGGGGAGTTCATATCGGTGATGGGGCCATCGGGTTCGGGGAAATCCACGCTCCTGAACCTGATGGGATGTCTTGACACCCCTACCTCCGGGGATATTTACATCAGCGGCAACCGGACCGGCGACATGTCGGATTACGAACTTACCAATCTCCGCAGGGACCGGATTGGGTTTATTTTCCAGTATTTCAACCTCTTTCCGCTGTTGAACATTATCGAGAACGTAACATTTCCCATGATGCTCAAATCACAGAAGATGGTAGACCCCGAGAGGGGGTGCGAAGTGCTCCGGGCGGTCCAGTTAGAGGACTCGCTCTTTACCCATACCCCTACTGAACTCTCAGGTGGGCAGCAGCAGCGTGTCGCCGTTGCCCGGGCGCTCGTGAACAATCCTGACATCCTTCTCTGTGATGAACCGACCGGCAACCTCGATTCAAAGACAGGTGCCGGCATCATGGACCTGATGACCGAATTAAACCGGAAAGGGACGACAATCATCATGGTCACCCATGATCCGCATATAGCCGAGTACTCACAGCGGACAATCCGGATCGCGGATGGGAGAATCGTGGAATGATCTTCTGGGAGATCGCGAAAAGAAATACCCGGCTCCACATGCTCCGCTCGTTTCTTGCGATGCTGGGGATCGTTATCGGTGTGGTTGCAATTGCCACGATGGGTATTCTCGGGAACAGTATGGTGCTTGCAGTCACCGACAGTCTCAGGTCCGTGGGCGACAGTGTAATCGTCACCCCCCATGTCGGCGGCGGGAACGTGTTTGGCGGAGGAGGGGGGGTAAGTGCTGCAAATCTCAAGATTTCCGAGCAGAATTTCCAGCAGATCAAACGTGTTTCTGCGCCAAATGTGGCAATACCCATTCTCCAGACATCCGACCGGATGAAACTGGGTGTTGGTCAGGATGATATTGTCGCGGCGGTCTATGGCATCAATCCTGAAGATGTGCCGGATCTCCTGAAATTACAAGCAGGCGGATACAGCCGGGCAAATTCCGGGTGCCTTGTAGGATCGCAATTTGCCATCGACAACAACGTCAAGGTCGGTTCACGGATCTCAATTGGCCCTGATGGCGACAAGGGAACGCTGCGGGTGACCGGTATCATCGAAGCAAGGGGGATGGCATTTGATGTCAGCACAGATTCTGCGATTGTCGTGACCAAAGACTGGTTTGACAATGCGTACGACCGCGACGATTACGATAAGGTCGTCGTGAAAGTGAATAATCTCGATGATCTCCCCGTGGTAACAGCGGCGATTGAAAAACAGATGAACAAGCGCGATAAGATCGTCGATGTAATGGATACCAGAAAGACCATGGAAACGATCTTCCAGACATTTGGCCAGATTACAACATTTGTCTCGGCGATCGGGGGGATTTCGATGATCGTCGCCGGGGTATCCATCCTCAACATCATGATGATGTCGGTTACCGAACGGATCAAGGAGATCGGTATCATGCGCAGTATCGGTGCGCAGAAAAAAGAAGTGATGTCGATGTTCATCTACGAAGCGCTCATCCTTGGCGGTGTAGGCAGCCTGATCGGCGGTGCATTGAGCCTTATTGGGGGGTACGCGGTGAGCAGCCTGATGCTGCATACAACAAAATACCTGTTCGTGCCCTCAAGTCTTGTCAGCATTGTCTATGGTGTCAGTTTCGGCATTATTATCTCCCTGCTCTGCGGGCTCTACCCGGCATGGCGTGCGGCGAACTTAAGCCCCATCGATGCCTTACGACACGAATAATCTTTATTCTTTTTTGCCAGCACAGAATTAGGGAAATATTTTAACCGGTACCGGAGATACGTTATGCTATGTGTCCTGCCCCGCCGATGACTGGTGAAGATATTGACTGGAACGAAGTCTGGAAGGCACGGCAGCGCCGGCACGAAGCCGCCCGCATCTTCGATGATCCCTCCCATGACTGGAGCAAGCGCGAAAACGCACAGCGCTATGATGCCAACGCAAAGAGCGAATACGACGAGCGGGTGAAAATGACCATTGCCGGGCTGGATATCTCGAAAAATTCCCGGGTCCTGGATATCGGTGCCGGGCCGGGGACGCTTGCCCTCCCGCTTTCACCGCTGGTTAAAGAAGTCACCGCGATAGAACCCGGTGCCGGGATGATAGGTATCCTGAATGAACATGCGGCAAAAAATCATATCACGAACATCAGGACCATCCAGTCACGGTGGGAGGATATCGAACCCGCACGCGATCTTAAGGCACCCTATGATATCGTCATCGCTTCGCTCTCGCTGACGATGGAAGATATCCGCGAATCTCTGGTAAAAGATGAACGCGGTTGCCAGTCAGTACGTGTATCTGTACTGGTTCATGGACTCGCCGTTCTGGGAACGGATGTATGGCGATCTCTGGCAATCGCTACACGGGAGCACATACTATCCCGGGCCAAAAGCCGACTGCCTCTGGAATGTGCTCTGCCAGATGGGGATTTATGCAAACGTCGAGATCCTGCCGCTCCGTAAAGAGTACCGGTTCTCTACCCGTGATGAGATGCTGGCATTTTTCAAGAAACGTTTCAACGCGAAAACGCCGGAACAGGAGCGGGTGCTGACAGCATATATCACGCCGCTGATCCGGGAGGAGGGAAGTGAAGTCGTCATCTCCGGGGATTCAACGTTTGCGAAGATATGGTGGAAAAAGGAGCGGGCGGGCGGTAAAAAGTGATCAACCGGCCCCGTTTTGCGATACTGTCTTAAAAAAATCGTTTTTAGTCACTTATTGATCCTACTGCTTCCCCAGCCTTCGGATCCTTCCCATCGCCTCTTTTAATTTCTCCATCGATGTCGCATAGGAAAGCCGGATCCAGCCCGGAGCATAGAACGCACTGCCGGGCGTCCCTGCCACATGGCCCTGCTCAAGCCAGCGGGTGGCAATCTCCATATCGTCGCCGTCCACTTTTACAAATGCGTAGAACGCCCCGTCCGCAGGTGCTGTCTGGTATCCCATAAGGGCAAGTTCTGATATGATATATTTTCTCCGGCGGTCAAACTCCAGGCGCATCTCTTCAACACAGTGCTGATCGCCTTTGAGTGCCGCAACTGCACCCCACATAGCAAATGTCGTCGCCTGAGAAACCGAGTGCTGCTGCACCTTGGACATCTGCCGGATGATCTCAACCGGTGCCACCGCATACCCGAGACGCCAGCCGGTCATCGCATACGCCTTTGAAAACCCGTTGATAGTGATCGTCCGTTGCGCCATATCACCGATACTCGCAAGCGAGATATGCTCTTTGCCGTACACCATCTTTTCGTAGATCTCATCAGACATCGCGTAGATATCGTAGTCCTCGCACAGATCTGCAACAAGTTTCATCGATTTTGTATCAAAAACAGCACCCGTCGGATTTGACGGAGAATTGACAACGATCATCTTGGTCCGGGCGTTCACCCGGTCAAGCAGGGAATCGTCGAGCTGGAAGGTTTTGGGGTTAATCGCGTGCTTGACGGTTTTTCCCCCGGCAATCTGGACGCACGGCTCATACGACACCCATGCAGGTGTGAGCATGATCACCTCATCGCCCGGGTTAAGAACGGCCTCCATCCCTTCATAGATTGCGTCCTTCGCGCCGCAGGCAACAATCACCTGATCGGGTTTACAGGGGAAGTGGTTCTCTCTGGTGATCTTATCGCTGATCGCCGAGAGAAGGTCCGGGATGCCGTTGCTTGGTGCATAGTGCGTCTCGCCCCGGTTCAGCGCTTCGATGCAGGCGTCCGTGATATGGCGGGGTGTAGCAAAGTCCGGCTCGCCAATAGACAGGCTGATGACATCGATCCCCTCGCGCTGCATCCTCTTTGCCTGATCGGATATTGCAAGGGTTGCCGAAGGAGCAACCGCCGCGATTTTTTCCGAAAGCGACCTCATTTCAATCGCTGGACAAGCTTGATGGCTGATTCAACGGCACGTTTCGCGTAATCGATACGCTCGTTCGCTTCAAGGCGTGTCATGCCGGGCCCCGAGATGCCAAGCGTTACCGGCTTGCCATATTCAAGGGAGAGATCGATGATCTTCCGTGACGCGTGCTGCACGACAATCGCGTCATGACCGGTTGCACCTTCAATCACGCAGCCGATCGTCACCACAGCATCGACTTTACCGGCAGCAAGCATCTTCTTGATCGCAAGCGGCATGTCGTACGCGCCTGGCACGTAGATGCAGTCCGTCACTTCGGCGCCAAGAAATGCGGCGTGTTCCCTGCCTTCAATCTCCATCATGTACGTGATGTCGCGGTTAAATTCCGCCACAACAAATCCCAGTTTTATCGGTTTTGTATCACACATAATTGATCAACTCTTTTTTATCGATCCAGATAAATCCGTACGCTCGTTATCTACCTGCGGGCCGGCCCCGCATCCTCAAATCCCTGCCGCTGGCCGGTGCCGGCCTCTTTTTCAAGTTCCTTTGGATACAGGATCAGTTTGATTGTATTGACCGCATGCTCCCGGGTGCGCTGCTCCGCAAGCCATGCAAGTTCCTTGCCATCCTTTGCCTCGTCTTCGTGGACAAACACTTCGATAATGTGGGTGTTTGTCATCAGCTGGCAGGCGATGAGCCCCTGCGATGCTTCGTGGGCGCAAAGCCGGTCTTTCTCCTTGCCGCCGGGCATCCCCAGAGCCATCACGATATCGCATTTTCTCTCTTCGATGAGTTTCTTGCAGGCGACCGGAAGGTCCTTGATCCCCGGCACGGTCACCCGTTCGGTCGCGACGCTCGCGTGCTTCTTTAATTCGTCGAGAGCGATCGCTCCCATGTTAACGCGTGAGAAGGTGGTGTCGGCAACACCCACTCTCATCCAAGCACCTCTGCGGCGGCCTGCACACCATCACCCTGCGTCTTGAAGCCCAGCTTTTTCAATGCATACTGGGTTGCGGCAAGCGTTGCAAGGATCTCCGGGGCGCCGACGGCACCCATGCTCCCGATTCGGAAGATCTTACCCTTTAGATGATCCTGTCCACCGGCGATGACGATGCCCATCTTTTTGATGATCGCCCGCATTTCGTCATCCTTGATGCCGTCAGGATAGGATACCGCGGTAACCGTGGTGGAATATTCGTGGTGTGCATCGAGTTTCGGGAAGAGCGAAAGGCCCCATGCCTTTGCTGCTGCCCGCACGGCGGCAGACATCTTCTGGTGGCGAGCGATCCGGTTTGCGAGCCCTTCTTCTTCAATAAGCAGGCAGGCTTCGCGCAGGGCAAGAAAGAGCGGAACTGCCGGCGTGTATGGTGTCTCCATCGGTTTGCCTGATGCACTCTTGCGGTATGCGGCAAGGTCGAGGTAGTAGGGTGGATTTTTCGAGAGCCGTTCCCATGCCCTGCTGCTCACCGAAATTGCAGCAAGCCCTGCCGGCGCGGCAAGACACTTCTGGGAGCCGACAATGGCGATATCGACACCCCACTTGTCAGCTTCAACGAGGTCTCCGCCGATGGACGTGATCCCGTCCATCACAAAGAGCGCATCGTACTTGTGGGCAAGCTTCCCGATTTCCTGCGCCGGGTTCTTGATCCCCGCGGAGGTTTCATTGTGGACGAGCGTCACGATCTCGGCGCCTGCCTTAAGCTGCTCTTCAAGAGCTGCAAGATTGACCGGTGTTCCCCACGCTGATGCAATCTCATGTGCCTTTCCGTAGCGCTGGCTGATCTTATAGAGCCGTTCGCCGAATTTTCCATTGACGATACAGGCAATCTCCTTGTCCCGCCCGAAATTGGCGACGGCGGCTTCCATCCCGGCTGTCCCGGACCCGCTGATAACAAAAAGGTCGTTTGCTGTTCCAAAGACGGTCTTTAACACCCGCACGCTGTCGGCATAGACGGCACCAAATTCAGCACTGCGGTGGTTGATCGCCTGACGCATCATTGCATACCTGACCCGTTCCGGCATCGGCACCGGGCCCGGCAGCATCAGGAGTGGTTCTTTTTCCATGTGGATCTGCCCATACTATATTTATATAGACAGGATATAAGTTTGGATGGCAAAATGGCAGACGTGGCTATAATTTCAGGATCTGCATCCGATGCAAAAATTACCGACAAGGTCAGAAAGGTCCTTGACGAGAACAAGATATCCTATGATGCCCAGATTATCTCAGCTCATCGCGACCCCGACAAGCTGGATGCGTATATCAAGGCAAGCGACGCGAAAATTTTCATCGCGATTGCCGGTCTTTCCGCAGCCCTCCCCGGGGTCATTGCATCAAGGTCAGACAAACCGGTTATTGGTGTCCCGGTGAGCGGGACGCTGAATGGCATGGATGCGCTCCTCTCGATAGCCCAGATGCCAAAAGGTGTTCCCGTAGCCTGCGTGGGTGTGGACAATGGTGAGAATGCTGCGTGGCTGGCGATCAGGATACTGAAACTCACGTGATTAGAATTCTCACAGTCTTTTTTACAACCGATTTTAAAAAAAAACGTATTTGGACTTATTCCTTTTTCCCGGATCCCGTTTTTCTGCCATGCGGGCAGATATACAGACAGAGCCCGCAGACCGCGATTCCCTGAGAACGCTCCATCTCCCTGAAGTACGCATCGCAGGCCGCTGCATCGAACCGGGTTTCGCGTGGTTCATCCTCGCTGAACACCCGTCCGGTAAACGCCTGTTTCGGGCAGATCTCCACGCATGCGGAACATTTACCGCACCGGGATTCCATAGCGGAACCTGTCGGAGTGAGGGGAGCATCGGTAAGGATACTGACCCAGCGGACACGGGGCCCGTGATCGGGTGTGACGAGCAGGCAGCTCTTCCCTATCCAACCCAATCCCGCGAGGTGCGCGGCCAGTTTCTGGGAGAAGACCCCGCAGATGTGTTCATCATCGGTCCGTTTGGATGCAGGGACGGAGAAAACAGAAAAGCCCTCTTTCTGGAGAACATTTGCCACACGGAGCGCGATCTGGTCGAGGGCAAGGTTAACCACGTCATATGTGGTATGCCGGTACAGTATCGCCCCGGCCTTGTCCTTATCCGGCAGGAGGTTGATGATGCTGTCCTGCAAAATCATGCCGATCGCAATTGCCCGTGGGTAGTGTGCGACCCGTCTCCCCTCCCTGCGCCCTGATGAATTCCTTGCCGATGAAAGATCGGCTACGCCATAATAGTCCGCTCCAAGGGACATGGCAAGCGCACTGACTCGTTATCCAGATTCATAATCATCGGTATATACCGGATGTCTCTCCGGGAGTTTTATTATTTATTGGAGGAGCGTATGATTTAAATGACATTAAGTAAAACATATATTACATTACCATTTCCTGATAACATATGGATGATTTTATGAAGAGACGAGTTGGAATTTTTAGTTTAATCCTGCTGTTGCTCGTTGTATCAACAGCTTATGCCGCTTCTGGTTCCGGCAGTTCAACAACGAGCAGTTCCAGTTCAACATCAAGCAGGACCGATACGTCAACCAGCACGGCAATCGATAATTCGGCTCTTGTCACGGTATCAAACATCACGATGGACCCGGGCGTTTTCTTCCCTTATGAAGAGGGAACGATTACAATTGCTCTGACAAATGCCGGAACATCAGCAATTGGGTTATCGGATCCGCTTTATTGGCAAAAATCTGCATGTGGTGCAGCAGGAGGATTGGGGTACAACGACATATATCGGTGCCGCTCAACGGCGACATATTCCTTTGAAGTTACCGCAAATCCCCCAGATGGAACCTCATACGCATTGTTTACCATAGGCAGCGTAGGTGGCAATCCAATTCATTACCCGATACCAATAAAGGTGAGTTCGGATCCGCTGGAGGCTGTTATAACAGATAAGCCCTCACCATTTATTCTTTCAACACCACAAAACGTGACGCTGACGCTTGAGAATTGCCGCGGCGCCGGAGTAAAAAATATTCTGGTTACAGGTGAAGGAATTGGCGTAGATGTGAGCCCAAAACAGGCCCTCGTTCAATCACTTGATGGGGGTAGTTCATCGGATGTTAATTTTGTAATTACCCCCCACCAGGAATCAAATGTCACGTTCTCTGTTACGTACCAGAATGGTGACAATGACCATAGCGTCAATGTCACGCTCCCGATAACAATTGGTGTGGACAAAACGGCAGCAGTGCCCATTCTCAACAATGTTGTTCTTGCGGCATCAGGCTCGAATTACGACATTACCGGTGACATCACCAATGCCGGAATTACCAACGCGGAGGGCGTAGTGGTTACCGTCGGTCCTCCCGCAAAAGGCGTGGGAACCTATCCGGTATATGCCATTGGCAGTATTGCCTCTGACGATTCCGGTACGTTTGAAGTAACATTTACCAGCAGTGATCTATCAGCGATCCCGGTGATTATCATCTGGAAGGATTCAGATGGCGATGATTTTAGTCTTACAAAGACACTCGATCTTTCATCGTCATTTGGATCCGCGAATTCATCCATCAGCAGTTCAAGAACTTCAGCCGGTTCCTCAATGAGCGGCAGTTACGGGGGGAGCGGTCGCGGCACCACCGGGGGAGGACGAAGCAGCAGTAGCAACAGCATGTTTGGAGGAATAACCAGCGGCAGAGGCGGCGGCATCAGTTCATTCTATCCACTTATCGCAGGAGGTATCATCGTTGTGATTGGTATCGTCCTGTGGACAAAGCGGAAATGGCTCTCTGCAAAACTGAAAAAACAGCAGTGATGGGACGGATATGCCCGGTATCCTTCTTATCCAGTGTGCTGATATGACACAAACATATCATATGGAGAGCGGAGTTGTTACTGCGCCCGATCATGGTTTACACAATATCCATGAACATGAGTTCATCACTATCAGAAATATCCTGTCCCATCTGTGCGAAGTTATAAAGAGCGTTATATTTGTGACGCATAGTCCCCGGATTGCCGGTTATGCCCACCACACTCTGCGGTTTGATGACCGCAGGGTCACGGAGGCATCATGAGAGATATTTTCTTCGACCTCTCGGTCAGGAGCGTCCGGCTGGATTTCCTGCGCTCAATGCTCGCCGCTATCGGCATTGTGATTGGTGTTGTCGCTATCGCCTCCATGGGAATGCTTGGCACCAACATGCAACTGGAAGTAAAAGATCAACTCTCATCCAGCATAAATACCGTCGTCATATCGGCAGATTCTGTCAGGATGGGGCCGGTCGGGACCAGGGCCGTTTCCTCCGAACCTACCGGGGTGACCAAAAGTGAACTAACGAAGATCAACTCGATTGTGGGATCAAACGGCACAGTAATTCCTATTTATTCAACCAATAGTCAGTTTACGATCAATTCAATCCCCGGCAGGGGTTCGGTATATGGTCTCGACCCTGGTGATATTCCCAAGTTCCTCTCCCTTAACCAGTCGTATGGAAATGGAACTACCAACATTGGGGTAAACGGTGTTCTGGTGGGCGCAAGTATTGCTGAAAATTTTAACCTCAAAGTCGGAGATCGTATCAGGATTGGATCGATCTCATCGGCATCCCGGCCGAGCTTCGCATTGAAGGCGTCCTTAATGCACGGGGTACCGTTGCTGATGGCGTTTCAACCGATAACGGAATCGTTGTACAGAGTAAATGGTATACCCAACAATATGGCGGGCAAAATGAGTGGACGCAGGTCAATGTCATAGTCAACGACATCGACAACATGGGCGACATAGAGAACGCCATTAACGCAAAGATTAACACAAATTCGAAAACCCCGTCAATCCGGATTCGGGATGCCACCTCACAGCTTGCGACAGAAACATCAGCATTGAGTACCGTAACGACGTTCATTATGGCAATCGGCGGGATCTCTCTTGTCGTTGCTGCCGTAAGTATCTTTAACGTGATGATGATGTCCGTAAGCGAACGGATAGAGGAGATTGGTATCCTTATCTCGATTGGCACTGAACGCGGAGAGGTGCGCCGGATGTTCCTGTATGAAGCATTTATACTCGGACTTCTTGGTGCTGGTATCGGAGGGATCTGCAGTATAGCAATAGGATATACCGTAGTGGAGGCAATGATGGGAACAACGGCGTATTTCTTCCAGCCGGGAAGTATCATGTACGTCCCGGTTGCCATGTTCATCGGTGTAGTTGTCTGTGTTATCTCCGGGGTATACCCTGCCTGGAGGGCATCCAACATGGATCCCATTGATGCACTCAGGAATACCGAATAACCAGGCACCTGGATAAGTTTGTGTCTTTTCGACCCTGATTGCAATCCTGACCGAGGGTTCCTGCACAAGGAACCGCGGTCGGAATCTTCATTTTGGTTGCGAGAGGCAGGACCCGGACCTGAACACGCGCGTTGTCGGGAGATTTATTTTGTGCCGCCATCCCATGGTTGATGAATGACGTTATGGAAGGAACCGGGTATCACGCTTGAAGGAGTGAAAGTCCGCACGCTCTCACTCAGTTCCATTGATCTTGAAGTGGTTCTCAGGGTAACAAACCCCAACATATTCGGCGTAACCATCCGAGACCTCCCCTTTACGATTCTCTGCAACGCACATGAGAGGGAGAAGCAGGTTGCGACCGGGAATGCCGGGAGTGTAAAGATTCAGGGCAGCGGCAATACTGACCTCACCATCCCGGTTACGGTACACAACGCGGGAATCATCCGGGCAGTAACATCATTTGTTGCACAAGGGGGAATTGAGGTGACTGTGCGGGGAACAGCGGTCATCGATTGCATTGTTGCCTGCAAGACCGTCCCGTTCACGAAGTCAATCCAGCTGACGACCAGGCAGATTACTGATTCCCTGTCGGGAAATCGTAATCAAAAAGAAGATTAGGCCAGTGGATCTCTGGCTTCGTCATATTCTGTTGAAGAGCAGTTTTTCAGAAGGCTTCGCAAATCCCTGACACATCCCCGAAGAAATTCGCGAGGCCACTAACCATCAGGCTGGTATCAATTTCTTCAGATATGAGTGAGGGATTGGTTCCTGCTGTTTTGATCCTGATGGAGCAGGATCTTCGGGATATGAAATATGAGAGCGACTCAATCAAACTTATAGGCAGGATAGTCTTACCAAGAACTATGCCCGAATTGAAGGAGCCGATCGTTACTCTCGAACAGGTGGAGATCCATGCTATCCATTTCACCTCCCTTGACCTTGAAGTGAAGATTAAGGTCCAGAATTCCAATCCCGTCAGCGCAACCCTGAGGGAGCTGCCGTTTACCATTTATTTTCATGAAGGGGAACGCGAGAAAGAGATCGCTTCGGGGAACGCAGCCGGGGTCGAGATACCCGCAAACGGAGCCACCGATATTATCGTCCCGGTAACCTCGTACGACGTCGCGCTTCTCGAGGCACTCGTCACCATCGTAGAAAAGGGTGGAATTCGGTTGGAGATCAGGGGAAATGCAGTTATCGATCACATTCTCGGCTGGACGCTCCCCATCGCCGAGACCATTGATCTTACAGAGAAGCAAGTCCTTGACGCTTTTGAAGGGAAGAGCGCTGGGAAATAATATGTCAAGAACTGGATTTACCCACACACTGCACCATCTTTTCCGGTTACTGTACTCATAACGCACCAATCCGGTACGTGTGGGGCCCTGCGGTGGTGCGTACCTTATGTCCGGGCCCGCAGAATTCCGGCCTCGCGGACGGCCCGGGCCAGCCAGCTGATTGGGTCGTACGGCCAAAATATTTTCCGGCCCGACCGGGACCGCGCCAAATTTTTTTTCAACGCGAGCTGAGTTGCGATTGAAAAAAATCCGGACCGAGCTGAGTCGGGTTTGAAAAAATTTGGAGGAGTCTGAGTCGCGATCAAACTATTTTTGAAGCGGCTGACTCTCATTTCCGGAGGCCTCTTCAGACGTGAGAGGTCGTTTTTGGGAGGGTGTCACCAGAGATTTTTCCGGCCCGAACCGGGTACGCGATCGGAAAAAATTTGGACCGGGCTGAGTTGGGTTTGAAAAAAATTTGGCGAGCTCTGAGTTGCGATAAGAAAAAATTTGGGAGGGGGTGGGGGGTGTCTGCTTGCCTCTTAGTCTGGATTGTTCTGTTGAGAATGTAGTGCACAATTAAATCTGTAATTGTGCACTTTAATGGATCTAAGGACAGCGTATGACAGTAACCGATGCACTGATTACCCAGCGGCGCGAGATCGAGAGTAGGCTCAAAGAACGGTACATAGAGCGGGATGCAGAGATCAGCAGGAAATCGGACAACTTGATCCGGGTGATCTCGGGGCCACGAAGGGCAGGAAAATCATTTTTCGCCATGCACCAGCTGCCGCCGGATGGAAAATTCGGTTACGTGAACTTCGATGACGAACGGCTTGCAGCACGGGAGGGCGACGAGATCATCGCGGCAGTAAAAGAGGTGTTCGGCGCACCGGAAGTTCTCTTCCTTGACGAAATCCAGAACCTGCCAAACTGGGAACTCTTTGTCAACCGGCTCCAGCGGGAGGGTTACCGTCTCCTTCTCACCGGCAGCAACTCCCAACTCCTCAGGCTCGGAACTTGCTACGCATCTGACCGGACGATACCTCCAGACCACGCTCTTTTCCTTTTCGTTTAAGGAAGTCCTGCGCACCCGTGGCGAACTCGTCACGACTTTGGAAAAACAGGCGATGCTCGCCCAGTACGTGAAAAATGGTGGATTTCCCGAAGTGATCCTGAAAGATATCGGAGGAAAAGAATACCTCTCCACCCTTTTTGACGCCATCGTTTACAAGGATATCGTAAAACGGTACCGCATCCGCTCCATCCCCGCTATCGAAGATCTGGCAATGTATCTCGTCTCCAATGTCGCAAGCGAATATTCCTACACTACACTTGCGAAGATCACCCGCAGCCGGAGCGTCCATACCGTCAAGAAATACCTGGGCTACCTTGAACAGACATTCCTCTTCTTCTCAGTCCCGAGGTTCTCGTTCAAGGTAAAAGAGCAGATCACGGCAAACAGGAAATGTTACTGTATCGATAACGGGTTCATTCAGGCAAAATCTGCAAACTTCTCAGAGAATCGCGGACGGCTCTATGAAAACCTTGTTGCAATCTCCCTGAAACGACATGAGATGAACGGCGCTCTTACCTGCTATACCTGGAAAAATGTGCAACAGGAAGAAGTGGATTTTGTGATCCAAAAAGATAACAGGATCGCGGAGCTCATCCAGGTCTGCACGGATATCACGTCCCCGGCCACAAAAGACCGGGAAATCAGGGCACTCATCAAAGCGGGACACGAGCTCCGGTGCAACCAGCTCCCGCGTCCTGACTGAAACGGAAGAGCGGGTAGCAGAAGAGGACTGGTTTGGCAATACAGGCACCATCATCTACGAGCCCCTCTGGAAATGGCTGGAGAGAGACAGCCCGGGAGACAACAAAACTCCCGAATAATTCAACATTAATCCTTAAGCATCAAAAAAAGACGAGTTCTATCCTAAAGAACACAAAGATTATTTCTTTCTCGTTCCCTTTCCCGTCGTGCCAGCTTCTTCACCAGATTCTTTGCCTTCTTTTCCGGTCTCCCCGTCCCGAACAGTTCATTGACCATCTTCACCGCACAGAGATCCCCGCACATCGAGCAGGTATCCGTCTCCCCGTCCCGTTCGTGGATCTTCTTTGCGTTATCCCCGTAGAGCGCCAGCCGGAACTGCTCATCCCAGTCCAGCCGGTGCCGGGCATCCGCCATCTGCACCTCGCGGTCCATCCGGAATCCTTCCGGGCGGCGGGTGGTGTCCCCTATATGGGCGGCAATCTTTGCAACCCGGGTCCCCTCGATGATGTCTGCAACGTCCGGGAGGGCAAGGTGCTCGCTTGGCGAAACCATGCAGAGGAAATCCGCGCCGTTCTGGCAGGCAGTCGCCCCGCCGATTGCCGCGACCACATGATCGTAGCCCGGGGCAATATCGGTGACAAGTCGGCCCGAGCAGGTAGAGCGGTGCATGGTCGGTGATCTCCTTGATCATCCGCACGTTATACCCCACTTGATCGAGGGGCATATGACCCGGCCCTTCGATCATCCGCTGGACACCTTTCTCATGCGCCCGTTGCGCAAGCGCCCCGAGCGTCATGTATTCGACCGACTTTGCGAGTTTCTCTGCATCCTGCAAACAACCCGGGCGCATCCCGTCCCCGAGACTTACGGTAACATCATGTTCTGCGAGGATCTCCATCAGGTAATCAAACTCTGCGTAGAGCGGGTTTTCCTCTTCCCGCTTCATCATCATCGCACAGTGGAATGATCCACCCCGGCTGACAACACCCATCATTCGCGGGTCAGATTTAAGCGCTGCAAGCGCCTGCAGGTTCACGCCGCAGTGGAGGGTCAGGAAATCCACACCCTGTTCGCAATGTTCCCGGATCACCCGGAACAGGAGATCTGCATCCACATCGATCGCGTTACCCGCCCGCCGGACTGCTTCATAGACAGGCACCGTCCCGACCGTCGTGTCAAGTGACAGGATGTTCTTGCGTATCGCGACCAGATCCCCGCCGGTTGAGAGGTCCATGAGGGCATCTGCACCGTTTGCCAGCGCCGCTTTTCCTTTCTCCATCTCGAGCGCCGGATCGCACCGGGAACCGGATGTCCCGATATTCACGTTGATTTTGACAAGACATCCTTCGCCGACCGCACTGAGCACGTGCGTCCGCTTCGGGTTTGACGGGATCACTATTCTTCCGGCAGCAATGCCCCGGGCAATTTTTGCCGGCTCCATGCCTTCCGCTCGTGCCAACGCTTTTACTTCTTCCGGTATCATGCGGGCACACCTGCGGATGAGCAAATCCATAAGAACCATCTGCCGGGATGCCTTATTAGTGTGCATGAAGGTCAGGTGGATTCCCGAGCAGGCGGCTTTTGCGAACTCCTATATTTTCGGCACGGTTCTTGTCGATGCGGGAGTCCTGCCGATGGCAATTATTCCGTATAAGGACACCATCGATACTATCGTTCTTACCCACTGCCACTTTGATCACACGGCTCATGTAAAAGAGATCGCGCATATGTGCCGGGCAAAAGTCGCAATCCATAAGGACGACGCTTCAGGGCTCATTGAAGATGCCCTCAGTCTATCGATGCATTTTGGTGCCCGATCGCCCGGGATTGTCCCTGACATTATACTCAATGATGGTGATATAATTGGCGGGCTTAAGGTGCTGCACACGCCGGGCCATACCCGGGGAAGCTGCTGCCTGTTCTCGGAGCCGGACAAAGTGCTGATCAGCGGCGACACGGTGTTTGCTGACGGCTGTTTCGGGCGCTATGATTTCCCCGGGGGCAGCCGACAGGCACTCGCAAAATCGCTTGACCGTCTCGGGGTGCTCGATGTCGAAGGGCTCTATCCCGGTCATGGTGAGCCGGTCGAATGCGGGGGAAAGCGCCATATCGCGGCAGCCCGGGAACTTATAAAGAGCGGATATGGATAAGGGAATTTATTGTCTGGTACTCAAAAATCCAGCCTCCACCGCACCAATTGGGGCGCTCGGGCCATTGCGATTTTCCGAGGGCTGGCATTGCTATGTTGGTTCTGCCCTTGGCAGCGGGGGGCTTGCACGCCTTACGCGCCACTGCAGGCTCGCAACAGAGCGCAATAAACGACCGAAATGGCATGTGGATTATCTCTTAACCAATCCACGTTTTGTGCTCGAATACACCGTAAGCGCTCCGACCATACAACGCCTCGAATGCCGGCTTGCATCCACGCTTGGCGGCAAAGGGATTCCCGGTTTTGGCTGTAGTGACTGTTCCTGTGATTCTCATCTCCTGTACCGGAGCCATAATCCTATAGAGGAGATCATCGCTGCGTTTGAGGTGCTGGATCTCATCCCGGACATCAAAACGCTCATTATCCCGGAAGTTAAGGGTAACATATGAAGGTGCTCGGGATATCAGGAAGCATGCGAAAGAATGGCAACACGGCTCAGCTCATCAAGGTCATTCTCAAACGCTGTGAGGACGCCGGAATTGAAACTGAATTTATCTCCCTTGCCGGAAAGAAAATTTCGGCATGCACCGGTTGCGAGAAATGCAAAGAGAAAAAGTGGTGCGTGATTGAAAACGATGCCTGGGGCGAGATCGTCCAGAACGTGCTTGACTCTGAAGTGCTTATCATCGGTTCGCCGACCTATTATTTCGATGTCTGCGGACACGTGAAAAACTTCATCGACCGCACCTATTCGCTCTACCATGACCGCAAGTTATCAGGGCGAAAAGGGATCGCGGTCGCTGTACAGGCTTCAAAAGGTGCGAACCGCACGATCCAGACGCTGGAAGGGTTCCTGAGTACCCACGAGTTTGCATCTCTTGGTTCGGTGAAAGGGACAGGATACGAGGAGGGTTCTGTGCTCAATGATGCCGAGGCGGTAGAAAAAGCGCAGAAGATCGGCGATAAGATCGTGCGCCTGCTCAAACCCCATCACGATTGAAAGGGTTTAATTTCCCAGCCTTTTTTTCCTGTCATTTGTTCGATATCGGTCCAAGTACTACCGGCACGTGCAAGTCCCGGCTCTGAAAATTCGTATTCGGATCTGATAAAAAATCAGCACAGGTCATAGAGCGTTGTCCGGCGCCGCAATGTCCTGCCGCAATCTTCTGCGACGCGCTGCATTTCTGCCGGGTCAAGATAATCGGTGTTGGTTGCTCCGGCACCTTTTGAGATGCTCTCTTCAAACATCGTCCCCCCGAGGTCATTGGCACCGGCAAGGAGTCCCAGCTGCGCCATCTTGATCCCTTCTTTAACCCACGAGACCTGGATATTTTTAAAATTGTCCAGAAAGAGGCGGGCAACAGCAACCATGAGGAGATCCTCCCTGCCCGTTGCACCTGCCCGCGCCTTCCCGCTCTTATAAATAGGGGTATTCATGTGGATGAACGAAAGCGGCACAAACTCGGTAAATCCATGGGTCTCATCCTGAATTTCGCGGAGAATAGCGAGATGGCGGACCCGGTCAGCATCGCTCTCGCAGTGGCCGTACATAATTGTCGCAGTCGATGGGATGCCCATATGGTGCGCCTCTGTAATGATCCGCACCCATTCGTCAGTTGTTATTTTCTGGGGACAGATTGTTTTCCTGACCGGATCGACGAGGATCTCTGCTGCTGTCCCGCAGAGCGAGCAGAGCCCTGCGTCTTTCATCGCGACAAGGACATCCCGGGTGGACATGCCGCTTTTTCTGGCGCCATACGCGACTTCCATGGGATTGCTGGCATGGAGATGAACCCCCGGTGCCGCTTCGGTGATCCACCGGTAGATGTCAATATACGATTGGGCGGTAAAATCCGGGTGAAGTCCGCTGACGGTGCAGATCTCAGAAACCCCCCGTGATTTTGCGAGCGCCGCTTTTTCCTGGATCGTGTCCCGGTTATGGAAATAAATCCCCTCATCGCCGGGCTTTTTTGAAAAACCGCAGAACCCGCAGGAGTTGACGCACAGGTTGGTGACATTGATGTTCTGGTTGCGGACATACGTCACTACGTTTCCAACAATGCGTTCCCGTTTTTGGTCTGCGACAGCCGCAATATCCCAGACATCACGGTTTTGTGT
This sequence comes from uncultured Methanoregulaceae archaeon, assembly GCA_963768785.1. Classification (GTDB taxonomy): domain Archaea; phylum Halobacteriota; class Methanomicrobia; order Methanomicrobiales; family Methanospirillaceae; genus Methanoregula. The sequence goes on along the minus strand of CAVYJD010000016.1, from coordinate 73,442 downwards.
TTTAAAGAGAACGAGTGCTTCGGCTTCACTGAGCCGGTGACCTTCCTTAACATCGGATAGCAGGGAGCGTAATGACGGGTTCATAGATATGTATCAGCTATGATCTCACCGTGCTATTGTGTGTCATACTCAACGTAAACCTATCGTCTCGATATCCCACATGATTATTACACACCTGCACCAACAATCTCATTAAGGAGAGTTATGGAGCAGGTCACGGTCAAACTGACGAATAAAGATGCGAAGGGATATGTCATACCACTCGGCCCGGCAAATCTCGTTGCCGTAATAACCGACATCGGAATGGTAGGGTGCGGCGCCTTTGACGTGGCGGCGCTTGACTCGTTCAGTTTTCCCGCCGCAAGAGTCCGCCCATCATCAGGCCCATCAATTGTCAATGTCGATGATATCCTCACCGGCATTGTCAAGGAAGCCAACCGATCGGCTATGGGACGTGGGATTAAGACCGGGATGACCGGGCGCCAAGCGCTGGACCGGATGTGAATTTTTTTAGTGCGTCAAAAAAGAGGGTTGAGCAAGATTAATCGAGAATCTCAGACGTTAATTTTTGATTTTCAGGATCTACGTTCATTTTCTGGACTTTATCGATATAACCGCTTAACTGTTTGACAAGACTTTCAAAACCAGACAATACTGCAATCTGATACGCTTCCTCCAACAGCGGTAAAGCTGCCGCAGGATCCTGCCTGTCATATACAAGTATACCTGCCTGATTTACAAGTGATAATACAATCCCTTTTTTATTTTCGATTTCCCGGCAGATCCGTTCCTTCTCTTTGTGAAGTTCCATGGCAAGATCGGGTTCACCCAAATCCCGGTGAATGAGTGCCTGGTTACCTAAAGATCGCTGGAGTCCGTCTTTGTTCCCGAGTTCCCGACAGATTCGTTCTTCCTCTTTGAGGAGTTCCATGGCAAGATCGGGTTCACCCAAATCCCGGTGAATGAGTGCCTGGTTGCCTAAAGATCGCTGGAGTCCATCTTTGTTCCCGGTTTCCCGGCAGATCCGTTCCTGTTCTTTGAGGAGTTCCATGGCAAGATCGAGCTCGCCCCGGTTCTGGTGAATGAGTGCCTGGTTGCCCAGAGATCGCTGGAGTCCGTCTTTATTCCCGAGTTCCCGGCAGATCTGTTCCTTCTCTTTGTGGAGTTCCATCACGCGATCATCATCACTTGGCCTTGTAACGCGGGGTTCTTCTTCCCACTTGTCACCAGAAGAGATCTCAAGACCCGTCTCTGCAGGACCGCTCTCTGCGTACGTATCGCTTTGTGCCTTATCGCTATCAGCCGGTGCCGCATCCGATAGAACAGGGAGGTCAACCTTGTGTGGCTCCGTATTTAGATCCTCAACAGGTACCTGTCCTCTACAATCTCTATCTCCTTTGGTTTATCATCCAGAGGAACTGATGGCTCATCATAAACCAAAACCTGATCGGCAGGCGAGCTCGCTGTCAAGTCAACTGCCGGCTGCTGGCCGGAATCGGGACCACCCGATAGATCGGGTTCCTTGACTTTGATTTCCGAGCCTTCAGCCAAAGATTCTTCACTGATGAGGGCAGGGGAAACTGGTTTTTTCGGGATGCTCTCTTGCCGGATTTCCTTTATCACCTTCTCGGTTGCATGCCACTTCACGGTTTCTGCTTCGAGCTGCGAAATCGCCTGTTCAAATTTGCCGGAGAGTGACTGCAATGCGGCCTCCTTCTCCGCAAGTTCTTTTTCAGCTGCGACAAGCATCGATTCAAGAGATTTCTGGTGGACGAGCATTTTCTCAATCTCGCCTTTAAGATTCTGGATCTTTGTCTGCTGACTGGTTTTCTCGTTGGCCTTCTTTTTGGAGACCGCGCGCAGGTTCTTCTCGATTTTCTCTTTTGCCTGTACCACTTGGTTAAGCGATTCCTCCACACTGCGCCGCACGTGCTGTTCGTTTCCGAGTTCTTCGCTGAGCCGATCCCGCTCAGAAGAGATCGAACGCGCAAGTTTGTCTGATTCTTCCAGCCCAAGCACCGCGGCGGCCAGTTCATCCTCAAGGTTCTTCTGAATGCTCTTTGCAGTTTCCCGCTCCTGGACAACCATGGCCAGCTCTTTCCTGTGAGCCTCTAACTCCTCGCTGAGCTTGGCATGTTCCAAATGAAGGGACTGCAGTTCCTCATCTTTGGCACTAATGATCTCTTTTAAGTTATTTTCCACACTGCGCCGCACGTGCTGTTCGTTTCCGAGTTCTTCGCTGAGCCGATCCCGCTCAGAAGAGATCGAACGCGCAAGTTTGTCTGATTCTTCCAGCCCAAGCACCGCGGCGGCCAGTTCATCCTCAAGGTTCTTCTGAATGCTCTTTGCAGTTTCCCGCTCCTGGACAACCGTGGCCAGCTCTTTCCTGTGAGCCTCTAACTCCTCGCTGAGCTTGGCATGTTCCAAATGAAGGGACTGCAGTTCTTCATCTTTGGCACTAATGATCTCTTTTAGGTTATTTTCCGCTAAAAGGCGCTGACGCTTCTCCTCTTCTGTTGCAGTGGTTGTCTCCTCCAGAAGTAATGCACTAAATGACTCGGTTAGTGCATCGAATTTCTGCTGCAGGGCATCGCAATACTCCTGTATGCTTTCCTTTTCCGCAACAAGTGCGATCTCCTTTTCTTCAACCTCCTGCCGGAGCACTTCAAGTTGGTGTTCGACATCAGTCCGCTGCGACTGTTCTGAGTTCAAATCATCAACAAGTCGAAGATTTTCCTGTGCCTGCTGTTTAGCGATTTCCGTGAGATCATGGAGCATGTGCTGGAGATCCTGCTCGGATTGGCTCTTGTTCTGGAGCACTGACTTGACTTCCTGTTCGGCAACTACCGCCCGGTTTTTCTCTGCAGCAAGGGCACTCTTGAGTCTGCTCGAGTTCATTTGCCTGAGCGTTTAATGCCTTTTCAGTCTGATCCCTCTCCCAGGTAAGTTCATCGCACCGGACATCCAGAGAAGTGCGGCGTTCAATCTCTTCATGGAGCTGGTGTCTGACGTTCTCGAGTTCCGCACGATTGCGTTCAAGATCCCGGCTCTGTTGGATAAGAGTCTGGTTGCCTAGGGATCGCTGCAGTCCGTCATCATTTCCGATTTCCCGACAGATCCGTTCCCGTTCTTTGAGGAGTTCCATGGCACAGTCGAGTTCGCCTTTCGCTTTGTAGATGAGGGCCTGGTTGCCTAGGGATCGCTGCAGTCCGTCATCATTTCCGATTTCCCGACAGATTCGTTCTTTTTCTTGATGGAGTTCCATGGCACGGTCGAGTTCGCCACGACTCTGGTGAATAAGGGCCTGGTTGCCTAGGGATCGCTGCAGTCCGTCATCATTTCCAATTTCCCGACAGATCCGTTCCTCCTCCTGGTGGAGTTCCATGGCACGGTCGAGTTCGCCACGACTCTGGTGAATAAGGGCCTGGTTGCCTAGGGATCGCTGCAGTCCGTCATCATTTCCGATTTCCCGACAGATCCGTTCCTGTTCCTTGAGGAGTTCCATGGCACGGTCGAGTTCACCCCGGTTCTGGTGAATGCCCGCTTGGTTGCCTAGGGATCGCTGCAGTCCGTCATTATTCCCAAGTTCCCGACAGATCCGTTCCTGTTCCTTGAGGAGTTCCATGGCACGGTCGAGTTCGATTGCACTGTCACAGAGTCCTTGGGCATCCGGCATACTTTGGTGTATATGGATGCAGGACGATTAACGTTTTGGAGATGCGAACAACTGCAGACCGCTGCAGGAATCGGTTTAATAGATCATAATTAATGAGAAACGTACCTGATTTTATCGCATTACTGATACGGCCCAGGAAAGAGAGGTCCGATTAAAAAAACTCAGGAACTTTATCATGAAAAAATTTAAACAAAAAACCTTGCAAGAGGGGTAATGCAATTGTATACTTTCGATGCGTTAGGATTCTCACGCTTTTTTTTGTTCCATACCAGATTGATCTAAAAAGAATACATTAATCAGACGAAAATTACGGTTCAACATTCCAATCACTACTCTTTTGAAGAGTGGTGTTTATTCACATATGCCAGATTTTTTTTTAAAAACCGCTATGAGTTGATCTTCACACCATCTCGTAAACGGTCGTCCGCTGCCTCAACTTCCGATCCAGATCCGCCACCAGCCGCTCCATAACCACCGGGTCAAGAAAACTCGCATCACTTGCCCCCGCATCAACAGACACATCATCGGTATACATCGTGCCGGCAAGATCATCGCCCCCGCACAGGAGCGCAAGCTGGGTCATCTTCAGCCCGAGTTTTCCCCATGATACCTGGACATGGTTGAAATTGTCAAGATAAAGGCGGGATACCGCAATCATCAGAAGGTCTTCTCTTCCCGTTGCCCCCGGTCGTCCTATCCCCTTCTGGTACAGGGGGGTGTTCGTATGAATATACGACATCGGGATAAATTCAGTAAAACCATGCGTCTCGTCCTGCAATGCCCGGATAATGGAGAGATGTTCCACCCGGTCGCGGGCGGTTTCATAGGAGCCGTACATGATAGTCGCGGAGGTTAAAATGCCCATCCGGTGCGCCGTTTTGATAATACTCACCCATTCAGCCGTTGAAAGTTTTTTCGGGCAGATCACTTTCCGCACCGAATCAACGAGAATTTCGGCGGCGGTTCCCTGGAGGGTGCCAAGCCCGGCATCCCGCAGGCGTGAAAGGACTTCTTCGGGAGTAATATGGCTCTGTGCTGCGGCGTAGGAAATTTCATCCGGGCTGAATGCATGCAGGTGGATCTCCGGCGCAACCTCGTGCACGCAGGTCAGCAGGTTCACGTACGTATCGACCGTGAACTTGGGATGGACACCGCTCAAAAAACAGATCTCGGTCACACCCCGGCTTTTCGCGAGTCGTGCCCCGGCCCGGGTCGTTTCAATATCATTGCAGTATGCTCCCACATCACCCTCCCTCTTACCAAACCCGCAGAACCCGCAGAGGTTCTTGCAGATGTTGGTCACATGCAGGTTCTGGTTTTTGACGTAAGTGACCGTATCCCCGACCTTCTTTTCCCGCATTTCGTCAGCCGCAGACGCGATCAAAAAAACGTCGCGATTCCTGATATTCATCAGGGAGACAGCTTCCTCATCCGTCAACCGGTGCCCGTTTTTCACATCGTCCAGAAGTTTTGGCAGGTCCGTTACGGTCATTTGCCACGCCCTTTTTTCTTCTGGCAGGATACTTTCGAGGATTTGCCAGGCTTTTTCCCTTCACGCTCTGCTTTGCTGCGGATATACCACTCATAGATCAGCATCGCAACAATAAGGACAATAATTACTTCCCAGATATGGAGAGGTAACAGCCCCACCAGAGGTATGGTAAACAGCGCCTTACCTATAACCCAGTCTTTCTGTGAGGGCTCGATCTCAGTCCACACCGGGAACGGAAAGATATCCCTGGTCACTTGCCGCATTGTTGTCTCCCTTGGAGATGTACCCCCCATGCGGAGCAATCGTATCAGTCATACGGATATACCCGGTATTATTCGATACGTACTCGGAAGGAATGATGTAACTCTCGTTTGTCGTACGGATGACAATGTCCTTGGAACTGGGTGTCAGGTTACTGCTGGGGATTGTTGTGCCGGTATAGAGAACCTGGTACCCGTCAACCGTGATGTTGCTGGTCTCGAGCGGAACATAATCAGTTGGCGTCATTGCCCCGCGATACATATTCAAAAATGAGGGTTGCGGTTGTCCGGCATCCACCCAGACCATCGCACGGTGAATGATCGGGTGCTGTTTAGAGAGAGGAAGCACGCCAATTGATGCCCAGAAATCGGTGATGCCGTCCGGGCGATAGATGATGACATCACCATAATCCCCGAATTTCTTGTAGCCGGAGATTTTCCCGTCCTCCCATGTCTGGAGGGGGCCAAACCGGTCAGGTGCTACGACCACGACAAGGTCGCCGATGTTCATGTGGGGCTCCATGCTGCCGGACTCGATGGTGACAACTGCAGGCCATGTACCACATACCAGATACAAGGCGAGCGCGATTCCCCCGACAATCGCCGCCATCCAGAGGATGTCCCGTGCAAGGGACGCTGCCCAGTGCTCACTTGTCCTGAACCGGTTGACCAGTGTGCGGATGTCCCCGCCGGTGTTGCTATCTACCATCGTTTACCGCGCTCTTTGTTGGATTTTTAAGTATAGTCTCTAATCGTTCATAATTAACCATGTGGTGCGATGGTGATAGGCGTCGGGTCAAAAAATCTGGATAGACACTCATTATATGATGCCCCGACAGTTCCGGATTAGTGCGGCAGGAACACGCCGGACAAGTAATACGCGCCAAACAGCACAAGAAAGATCCCGCATGCCCCCATGACCAACCGGTATGTCATATCAGACAGGACCGTCCGGCCCCGGGAAATTCCTGTTGACACAATCGTGTACCACCCAAGATCCGCGCACCAGTGTCCTGCCATAAAGACCCCGGCAAGCACAAGCCCGCCCTGCAATCCGGCGATCACCATCGCACTGCCAATCGTTAACCACCATATCCAGAAATAGGGGTTTGCCGCACTCGTGACAAGACCGGCAAGATACGGATTGCCAACTGCTGGTGCCCCACCCGGGTTCTGTAATGTTGCTTGCCTCATCCCAATGAGCGTCAGCACGCCAAACAGGATAAGCGATATTCCCCCTATAAGCGCAACTGCTGTCATATAGGGCAGGGCAAGTGTGGCAAGGCCAAGGACGATCAGGAAAAAGATGACCGTTTCTGCGATCATGTGGCCGATCATAATTTTCGGGCCGCTTGTCCATCCTCCGGAAAGGGAGGTGTTGATGGTCGCCACAAGGGTTGGACCCGGTGCAAGAGCGCCGGTAAGTCCGATGACCAGACCAAGGATGAACATCTGGATGATATCGTACATGTCGGGTATTCCTTAAAAAATCCATAATTGCAGGATTTTTTTATGCCGGAAATTATGTATATAATTGTTCTTCCCCATACAATAAACACCAGTGGCAGGTTTTGTCCAATCGGATTTCGTACTGGTTTGTCTGGCAGGATAATATCCTATTTTTCCTTGAACAACACACTATGAGTACTATGCTAGATGCACGGCAGATCACGCTCAGGTTTTTAGAGACGAAGCTGCAGGTGCATCCTGACGTGGTCCGGTATATACAGGAACAGGATGACCTGAACTTGGTTGACCGTATTATCGAGAAAGTTCCCGGGGACACCATTGTCGTCTCCGCAAAGCACATACCGGGCATAAACGCGACCCGGGACGGGATGCGATTTCTTACTGACCCATCAGTGGAAATTATCAGCGGCAGCCCGGGGACATCCGGGAGCGTAAATGGCACAGCAGACTACCTGTACTATTTCCGGGACCGGTTCAACCGGCTGGGGGCGATGATCCGGAACCGGTGCGGGACAATCCCTATTGAAGCGCTCATCCGTTCGCCCCGGTACCGTCAGGAGGAGTGCACGGTTATCGGCATGGTCACGGAAGTTAAAGCCACAAAAAACGACCACCGTATCGCCGAACTCGAAGATGTCTCCGCAAACATTTCTGTGCTGTTTCGCAAAGACCGCCCGATCTTCGAAGATGCAAAACGTCTGATCCCCGACGAGGTCATCGGAGTTAAGGGCAAACTCTCCAGCGATGGTCGTCTCTTTTTTGCCGACCAGATGTACCGCCCGGATATCCGGGTCGATAATACCCCGTTTAAGAGCGAAACGCCGGGTAAAGCAGTATTCATCTCGGATGTGCATGTCGGCAGCAATACCTTCCTTGAAGAATGCTGGAACCGTTTTTCCGACTGGCTGGCTGATTCGGGAGCTTCATACCTCCTGATCGCCGGCGATCTCGTGGACGGGATCGGTATTTTCCCGGGACAGGAACAGGAGCTCACCATCAAGAACATCTACGAGCAGTACGACGTCTTTGGCGAGATGATCAGCAAACTCCCGCACCGCATCAAGATCATTGTTTCTCCCGGAAACCACGATGTTGTGCGGGGTGCTGAACCCCAGCCGGTCATCCCCGAATCATTCACAAAAAAATTCCCCGAGAACTGTATGCTGGTCGAAAACCCGGCGCTCGTGAACCTGCAGGGTGTCCGGGTATTAATGTATCACGGGCGCTCGATCGACGACATGATCGGGCTTATCCCGGGTGCATCCTATGACCAGAGCGGCCTGATGATGCAGGAGATGCTCCAGCGCAGGCATCTCGCACCGGCATACGGGCGGAGGACACCGATTGCCGCAGGGAGAACCGACCGGCTTATTATTGATCCAATACCGGAAATCCTGCATACCGGGCATGTACATATCCGGGGGCTGACCCAGTACCGGGGGGTGCTCGGGATTAACGCAGGTACCTGGCAGTCCCAGACCGCGTTCCAGAAGCAGATGAATGTCAATCCCACCCCCGCACAAGCAGTGATGGTCGATCTCCAGACCCTGGTGCCGGAAACGTTTACGTTTTTATAAAAAAGATTTGAAGGATTATTCCTTGGCCGGCTGTGCTGCATCAGTTCCCGCAGCCGGGGCAGGTTCCTTCTTCTTTGGCCCTGCAACCGTGACCTTATAGATCCCGCCACGTGCCGTCAGCGCCGGTGGGTAGGCCGGATCCATGCTGAGGCATTTTGTCGGGCAGACATCGCCACATGAGTTGCAGATCACGCACCGCATCCGGTCGATCTGCCAGGTCTTTTCCTTGACCTCAACGCATATCGCCCCGGTCGGACATTTGCGCTGGCACAAACGGCAGGTGATGCATCGTTCCGGGTCGATCACGATATGCCCCCGGGTCACCGGAGTCCGTTTTGCCGGACGGACCGGGTACATCAGGGTCGCCGGCGTGGATAATACACTTTTAATGACGGTTACCGCCATCTTTAGAATTGCCATGTGGATATCACCTCTCCGTGCAGCTGATACAGGGGTCAATCGACAGTACAATAATGGGGACATCGGCGAGCTGGCAGCCGGCGAGCATTTTCACGAGAGGGGGGATGTTCGTAAATGTCGGCGTCCTTACACGGGATCGTACAAGGTTCTTCTTCCCGTTGCCTTTGATATAATGAACTAATTCACCCCGGGGTTGTTCAGATCGCGAGAAGTACTCGCCATTAGGTGCGCCCGTGAATTTGACCTCAATGGGACCTTCAGGGATCTTTTTTGCCGCCTGCTCGATGATATCAATTGAAGTGAAGAGCTCCTGGATCCTCACATCGCAGCGGGAATAACAGTCGCCTCCATAGGCAACCGCGGGTTTGAAATTAAGTTTGCCATAGGCCGCATACCCGGTTTCCCGAAGGTCAATAGCGACCCCACTTCCTCTCAGGGTGGGTCCGGAAGCACCGAGGTCATAGGCATCAGCTTTCGAGAGCACGCCCACGTTCTTCAACCGGTGTTTGACCGAACTGTCCTCAAGGAAAACGCTGGTGATGTTACGAAGATCTTTCCTGATATCCTGGATGCGGGCAATCATCCCCTCCAGTCTGTTCGCCGGAAATGTCTTTCCTGACACCCCCGACTTTGCAGGCGCTCTGGATCACCCGGCCACCGGTTGTTGCTTCCAGTTCGTCGAGGATATGCTCACGGATCCTCCATGAGTTCATGAAGAGGTTTTCAAAACCCATGCCATCGGCAAAACACCCCAGCCAGAGCAGATGTGAGTGAAGTCGTGAGTATTCAGACCAGATCGTCCGCAGGTAATGCGCCCGCTCCGGAACTTCGATACCCATGATCTGCTCAACGCCCTGCACATACGTCAGGCTATGGATAAAACTGCAGATACCGCAGATGCGTTCAGCGATGAAGGTATATTCAGTAAACTCCCGTTTTTCAACGAGTTTTTCAAGACCCCGGTGCACGTAGCCAATCGACGGGAGTGCCTCTACAACCATCTCATCTTCGAGCACGAGATCAAGGTGGATCGGTTCAGGCAGAACCGGGTGCTGGGGACCAAACGGGACAATTATTTGTTTTGACATGGGTTGTCCTCCTTGAATGTCGGGACCGAGAACGGGTACTTGACCATGGTCGTATACAGCGTTCCTTTGAAATCGATATTCATTCCTGAAATTGTGATGCCGAAGAGGTCATGGATTTCATTTTCATAGATGAATGCACCCCAATAGACCCCGCTGATGCTGGGCACGACCGTGTCCTGTTTGACCAGGATCCGAAGGTTCTGGAATTTGTAGTCTTTATCAAAGGAATAATTGATTTCATAGCCTTCTTCAACGCCTGTACACCCGATCTGGACCAGCCGGTTTCCTTCATTTTTCATCTTCTGAGCCCGGGAAACAAGCTCGGTTATCTCGATGGGGATGATAGTCTGCTCCTCGATTGTCACTGTGCCTCACCTCCTTTGGAGACTTCTGCCGGTTGTTCTGCAACGCTTGTCGAACGTCCCAACCGTTTTTCTTCAAGAATGCCAAGGGCCGTTACAATGCCATCGATGATTGATTCGGGGCGGGCTGCACACCCGGGGACATAAACATCGACCGGTATTACTTTGTCAATTCCGCCCATCACATTGTAGCACTCGCGGAAGACACCCCCGGAACATGCACAGATACCGACGGCAACAACCACCTTGGGGTTGGGCATCTGTTCATAGAGGTTCCGGACCACCGCCCGGTTCTGCTCGTTTACCGAGCCGGTGATAACAAAGATATCCGCGTGTTTTGGGTTGCCGGTATTGAGAATTCCGAACCGCTCGACATCGTACATCGGTGTCAGGCTGGCAAGCACTTCAATATCGCAGCCATTGCAGCTCGTCGCATCGTAATGAAGGATCCATGGAGATTTTGAAAGATAGGTCATGTTACACCACTCCCAGATAATAGAGTGCTGCAAGATTTACGATACCCATGATTGCGGCAATCGCCCACGAGTCTCTTCATGACCAGCTGCCACTTCACCCGTGCGCTCGCATTGTCGATGAGCAGTTCAAGCAGGTAGACGAGGATGACGGCGATCACACCAATCACCGGGTTGAACGCAAAGAACAGGTACACAAACCCGAGCAGGAACACCACTTCGTACCAGTGGGTGATCTCAATGAGCCCCAGGGTTGGTCCGGAAAATTCCGTGGTCACCCCTTTGACAATCTCCTGGTGGGCATGGTGGGACGTCGAGATATCAAACGGTGACTTGCGGAGCTTGATTGTCAGGATGTAAATGAACCCTGCAAAAATGCCCGGTATGAACAGGACAAGGGGCTGCGTAAATCCGGCAATTGTCCCTACGGAGAAACTTTTCGTGACGACATACATGCCCACTGCAGCGATAATAACCATCGGCTCATACGCCATGATCTGGATCAGTTCCCGTTCTGCGCCGATGTGGCTGTAGGGGGAGTTTGCCGAGTACGCACCAAGGACAAGAAACACTTGTGCAAGGGTGAGGGCGAAGATCACGAGCAGGATATCCCCGCCGCCAAAGAAGAGCGCCCCGGTAAAGATCATGAAGACAAAGTAGCTGATCACGTAGAAGATCTGCGTTTCATTCGCCACGGTCCGCTCTTTCTCAAAGAGTTTTCCCACATCGTAGAATGGCTGGAGTATTGGTGGCCCTACCCTGCCCTGCATGTGAGCGGAGATCTTCCGGTCAATACCGGCAACCAGCCCACCGATAACCGGTGCAAGCAGGATAAACACGACTGCATTGACGAGAGCGATCATACGATCAACCCCGCGTACGTCCCCGCCAAAAACATGACGGCGATAAGTCCGGTACAGAGATACACACCCAATGTCTGGAGTTTTACCTCACCAAACCATGACGTCAGATAATAGTTGGAGAGTTTTGAATCCCGTTTCAGGCCGATTGATCCGGAATAGGACTGATCCGCATTCGTGGTCATTCCGCACATATAGGGAGACAACTGCTTGTGCCTCCGCTGGGGCAGAATGATGCTCAGGGGGAGGATAACGATCAAAAAGAGCATCATCACCATAATAATGACGTTATCCTGCGAAAGCCGTGTCACCGAACCATAATTTGCAAGCAGGAACGGCTCGATCAGTTTTATCGAGATCAACGGGAAGATGAAACACGTAATGACCGTAAGGCCGGCAAGCGAGATCAGCGCCGTCCAGATGGTTACATCAATATTCTTCTCCAGATCCTCCTGAGGCCGGGAGACGGCAAGCAGCTTTCCCATCCACTTTGCCCAGAAGAAAAGGGTTAAAGCACTGCCAAATGCGAGAATAATCACAAAAACAAAACCGTATGGTGCATCGATGAATGCCTGGATCGCCGCCCATTTGGAGATAAGCATACCAAACGGGGCAAGGAACATGCCGGCAATACCAATTACGATCATCGCAGCAATCTTTGGCATACGAACGATGAGCCCGTTCATGTCCTCGATGTCGCGGCTCTTGATTTTGTGTTCCACGGTACCCACTGCAAGGAACAGGAGCGACTTTGAAATCGCGTGGAAGATGATCAGCAGAATCGCCGCCCATATTGCCTCATAGGTGCCGATACCCGCACAGGCAACCACAAGACCAAGGTTTGCGATAGTCGAATACGCGAGTACTTTTTTCGCGTTGCTCTGCGAAATGGCAATACCTGATGCAATGAGGAAGGTGAGTGCGCCAACCATCGCCAGCAGGTAGCCGGTAAAGGTCATGGCAAAGACCGGTGCAAGACGGATGAGGATATAGACCCCCGCTTTTACCATGGTGCTTGAATGAAGGAGTGCAGAAACGGGCGTCGGTGCTACCATTGCCTTGACCAGCCATGAGGAAAATGGCATCTGTGCAGCCTTTGTCAATCCTGCAAACCCAATCAGGGTTGCCGGGATAAGAACCATTGCCTGCCCGGACGCCAGTACCTGGTCAAGTCCCAATACCCCGCCAGCCTGCGATGCAAGGTAAACGAGCGCGATGGCAAATGCGATACCGCCAAGCAGGTTCATCCAGAGTGCGGTGAACGCATTTTGTGTTGCTTCTTCGGTCTTCGTGTACCCGATCAGGAGGAACGAACACAGCGTTGTTATTTCCCAGAAAAAGTATACCCAGAGCAGGTTGTTTGAGAATACCAGCCCAAACATCGCGGAGATAAACACAAACATGACGAAAAAAAAGATGTTGCGATTATCCTTCATCTCCTTATGGTGCTCGTGGAAATCTTTCATGTACCCGAGAGAATACACGCAGATCAGGCACCCGATAATCCCGATGATGAGCGCCATGATAATCGAGAGCTGGTCGATAAAAAGGGGGAACGTCACATCTGCCGCATGGGCATACGCCGTTTCAAACCAGACCATGACTGCAGACTGCACAAGTATCAGCGCAACAACCAGATAATTCCGGTATTTTATACCAAGATACAGGATGAAGACTGCAATGATAAGCTCAAGACAGAACATGAGAAGGCTTACAGGTTCTGCGGCGATGGAATAATAGAGCGTCCCTTTGTCAAACAGGCTTACAAGAAGTAAAACCGTTACCACACCAATACCCAGTGCGGACAGTTTTACAATCCAGTTTCGTTCCAGGTCACTCCGCACCAACAGCATGAAAAGTGCGCAGATGAGTGGAAACAGAATGAGAAATAGTAAAAGCTGCACTCGCTATCCTCCCTTTTTAGGGAATATGCGTATTTTTCATTATTAATCATATTGAATTGTTCACGGATCTTCATTCCTTCACCGCTTTTTTAGGGAGGCTATCACAATTTGTTGGCGCATATATCCCGCCCCGGCAGGATTGCCTCAGGTAATGTTCTTATGTACAGGCATCCGGCCATGCTAAATGTTTAATGGTTAAAAAATGCACTAATGATCTCTAGGGATGAGTTATGGACATTTCTGGGCATTCGTGTCCAAAGAACCATGTGCGCCTCCCTGTGGGTCATATAAGCAGCACGCTGCTGACATGCCAATTGTTATACCTGATATGTTTGCTGTGGAGCCTGTTTCAGCGGTATTGTTCGTGCAATAGAAACGGACAATAGCCTGTAATCGGATCTAAACAACATAGCAGGAGGTTTAGGAATGATTGAACTCGCAGTAGTAATTGTTGTAAGCGTTATCGCACTTATCCTCGCGGCTATTCTCGCGAAGAGTGTCCTGTCCCAGGATGAAGGCACTCCCAAGATGCGCGAGGTTGCCGATGCAATCCGTGTGGGTGCAGAAGCATTCATCAAACGACAGTATTCGACCATCGCCATACTGGCACTGGTGCTTGCCGTGGTAATCTTTGCTGTATACTTCTTTACCGGAGAGCAGGGCCTTGCCATCGATACGGCATTAGCGTACCTTGTCGGTGCGTCCTGTAGTGCCCTTGCCGGTGTGATTGGCATGTCCGTTGCCGTCCGTGCAAATGTCCGCACGGCAGCAGCTGCACAGACAAGTGCGGCAAAAGCTCTGGACGTTTCGTTCAGGGGCGGCGCAGTTTCCGGTCTTATCATCACGGCCATGTCACTCCTTGGTGTCTCACTTACCTACTACGCACTTGGAGCAGACCCGCATGTCACCCCGTTCATCATCGTCGGCTTTGGTTTTGGTGCATCGTTTGTCGCGCTCTTTGCCCAGCTGGGTGGCGGGATCTACACAAAGGCCGCAGATGTCGGTGCAGACCTTGTCGGCAAAGTCGAGGCAGGTATTCCCGAAGATGATGTCCGCAACCCGGCAACCATCGCAGACCTTGTAGGAGACAACGTCGGAGACTGTGCCGGTCGCGGCGCTGACCTGTTCGAATCGACTGCAGCAGAGAACATCGGTGCGATGATCCTCGGTGTTGCGATGTTCCCGGTCTTTGGTGTCAACGGTATCCTGTTCCCGCTCGTGATGTGTGCGTTCGGACTTATCGCCAGCATGATTGGTATCCTGTCCGTCCGTGGAAAAGAAGATGCGAATCCGATGGACGCAATGAACCGTGGATATTACATCACCGCAATCGTTGCCGCTGTCCTCTTCTATGTCGGCACGATGTGGCTACTGGGCAACGTCTGGTTCTTCTACGCAGGACTCGTTGGTATCGTATTATCGGTGCTTTTCCTGCGGGTGACGATGTATTACACCGATCACCACTACCGCCCCGTGCAAGAAATTGCCAACGCTTCTGAAACAGGGCCGGCAACAAACGTCATCACCGGTTTCTCGGTCGCCCTTGAAACTACCGCAATTCCGGCGATCCTGATCGGTATTTCCCTGCTTGTTTCATACTGGTTTGGTACGATGAGTGGTGTGGCATTTGGCGGCCTCTATGGTACCGCTGCAGCGACCATCGGTATGCTCATGGTCTGTGCTTACGTCCTCGCAATGGACTCCTTTGGCCCGATCGCAGACAATGCCGGAGGTATCGTTGAGATGAGCCAGGCGCCAGAATCAGTCCGCAAGAGGATGGACGCTCTTGATTCAGCAGGCAATACTACAAAGGCGCTCACAAAAGGATATGCAATCGGCAGTGCTGCACTCGCGGTCTTCCTGCTGTTCAACGCCTTCATGAACGATATTTCCCGGCTCATCGGTAAGCCATTTAACGATGTCAACATGGCAACCGTCCCGGTTTTTGTCGGTGCCTTGCTCGGCGCGATGCTCATCTTCCTGTTTGCAGGATTTGCCATCCGGGCAGTTTCCAAGACCGCACAGTACGTCATTGAGGAAGTGCGGATCCAGTTTAAAGACCCGGCAATCATGGCAGGCACCAAGAAACCCGATTACGCCCGCGTGATCGACATCACGACCCTTGGCGCACTCAAAAACATGGTTATCCCCGGTGTTCTTGCGGTAGCATTCCCAATCTTCATTGGTGTTACCATGAAGTACGAGGCGCTCGCAGGGTTCCTCCTCGTCGGGACTATCACCGGTATCCTTCTCGCCCTTATCTTAAACAACGGTGGTGGTGCATGGGATAACGCAAAGAAATACATCGAATCCGGTGCACATGGTGGCAAAGGCAGCGATGCCCACAAGGCAGCCGTTATTGGTGACACCCTCGGCGACCCGTTCAAGGACACCGCCGGCCCATCACTGCACGTGCTCATCAAGCTGCTTGCGACGCTCTCGCTCGTGCTCGCACCGCTGTTTATCTAAAGTAATACCACATTTCTTTTTTTTCGCTGATCTTCTGCACTTGTCCGGAATACCTTTGTAGCCATTTTCTGGATCGCGTTTGGCTTTGTGTGCAGCAACTATCCTGATATGGAAGGTCAAAAACAGGTGGGTTGTGAGGATATTGCATCCAAAAAGTAAAGTGGGCGTCCTGACAGATCTGCCACAAAATGGAAACTTATTCAGGAATCAGTACGGCATCAATGCCATGAATCACGCCATTTGAGCAAAGAATGTCGGGTATTATTACTTCTGCAGCATTAATCACGACAATTCCAGTCCGCTCGTTGATCTCGACCGTAGTGCCCAATCGTGTTTTGGGAAAATTCAGTTTTTTGAGATCTCGCTGGACAAGCATGCCAAAGAGTATGTGGTACTGCAATACACGTGTCATCTGTCCTTCAGGATCCTGCATAAGCACGTCAAACGCGCCCGGGGACAAGCGCCGGAATGCTTCATTGGTTGGTGCACAGACAGTGAACGGCCCGGATCCTGAGAGAACCGCATTAAGACCGGTTTTTGTGAGAGCCCCGGAAAAAAGGCTGAATCGTTCATCAGTGGAAAGAGTCGCAGTAATTGTCTGTTGTTCCGACATAAAATTCTCCTTAAGTATGATATAGGCAGTTTAGATGGATGTGCTGGTTATTTCTTTTTCCTGCCCGGAATACCATTTATTTTAACAACGGTTTCCTGAAATGGCAGGAAATGGCTGCAGAAAACAATCCGGGCTTTCGGTAAATAATTGAAATGCTACGGTGTCAAGGGATCGAATCAACTCCATCACATGGCAGGTATGAAAGCGCAGCTCAGCACGATGATCCTAAGTCAATATCCATATCACATGCAAGCCGGCTGATATCTCTTTGGGTTTTCATCGAATTGTTTTTTGCAGTAATTGCAGCAGAAGTGGTATTCATGGTCCCGGTATGTGCTTTTAAACCGGGCAGTTTCCTCATCAACTATGGCAAAACAGACGGGATCGGTAGCCATTATTAAAAAACCTCCATACACTCTCATTCAACTCGCATGTGTGGTCTCATATATTTTGCTGCCGGGGAATAAAAAAACAGGATCCGGTCAGGAAACCTTCCTGAACATCCCTTTGGGAATATGAATCTCAAATCGGGCTCCCTTGCCGGGTTCTCCCGTCTCTTTGATGGTCATACCGGTCATTGACAGCACTTCTTGAACAAAAAACAATCCAAGACCCGTATTGGTACCAAACCCTTTCTCAAAAATTTTTTCTTTATGGATATCAGGGATACCCTTACCGTTATCCTCAATAGTAAGGACAAAACCCGAATCCGTCATCTCTCCGCTGACATGTATCCGGATCTCATTTTCCCCGTGCATAACAGCATTTTCAAAGAGATTATGAAAGACCATATTAAAGAGCGAATCGGAAAAAACATCCATGCCGGTCAGGAGTGTATCGATCGTAACGTTCTGAAACCGTCCGTCCCGGCACGCGCTCCGTGCAGAAACACAGATGTTCTGCCACCCTGGTGCCTGCAAGCCGATGTCCTGGTACATCTGGGTAAACGAGATCTGGCTTTGAATAATTTTTCCGGTTTCTGCTGCCTTTTTCAGAAGCGTTTTGATTTCGGGGTCAGCATTTTTTTCATCGATAAAATCAAGATATGCCTGGAGTGCGGTCAGTTGGTTTAGGATATCATGCCGGGTGATGCCAGACAACAGGTTGAGTTTCTTATTTGCTTCCTGCAGTGCCTGGTCTGTAAACCGGCGATCGGTAATATCCCTGCCAACTGACTGGTACTCAGTCACTGCCCCCGTTTTATCAAAGATTCCCCGGTCGGACCACTGCTGCCACCGGATTTCACCGTCGGGCATACGGATGCGATGCTCAATTGTCTGTACCGGGTGATCCGGGGTTATGGCAGCAAAATGGGCATGGATACGTGGGAGATCCTCTTTGGGAATCTCCGGAATAAAATGTCTGCCGATAATTTCATCCCTTTGTTTCCCAAAATACCGGCAGTATGCCCCATTGACAAACCGGTGGACCCCATTGGGAGAAAACCGACAGATAAATTCGGTCTGATCCTCAACTACATCCTCATACCGCTCTTTGCTCTCGCGGAGCTCCTGCTGGCTTTTATCCAATTCATCATAGTTCTGGCGCAGCTCTTCTTCGGTTGCGGTCAGTTGCTCATACGCCGCATTCAGTTCTTCATGGGTGCGCCTGAGTATTCTCTTCAGTGTCTTTGCGATCGGTAATATCCCTGCCAACTGACTGGTATTCACGGATCTGCCCCTTGTTGTCAAAGATTGCCCGATCATTCCAGCGCTGCCATCTTATCTCCCCAGAGGGCATGATAATACGGTGTTCGATTGCCGCGACGGGTGTTTCCGGGAGCAATGAGAGCAGATGCTCCTTCATCCGGTGTGCGTCTTCCGGTGGCATAACCACCTGATGAGCCAGTCCCAGACATGCTTCACGTTTCAGGCCAAAATACCGGCAATATGCATCATTGACAAACGTGAGTTTGCCGTCAGGAGAAAACCGACAGATAAACTCAGTCTGATCCTCAACTACATCCTCATACCGCTCTTTGCTCTCGCGGAGCTCCTGCTGGCTTTTGCTCAGTTCATCGTAATTCTGGCGCAGCTCTTCCTCGGTTGCGGTCAGTTGCTCATACGCCGCATTCAGTTCTTCATGGGTGCGCCTGAGATTCTCTTCGGCGTCTTTGTGAGATGTAATGTCACGGATAGATTCAATAGCGCCGATTACTTTACCTGCGGCATCGTACAGCGGGGATGCAATAAGCCATAGATGGGCCCCCTTTCCCTGGTAGACACCCGGACTGTACAGCTCAGAGTTAAACTTATCATCGTTCCGGTTCAGGCCGGGATATTTTTTTTCAAGCGTGGGATCTTTTTTGAGGATCAGGTCTACAAGAATTGGTCTTTTTTCATTATACGTGGAAAGAACATCCACATAATCATGGGTGCCCAGGATCGCGGACGAAGATATTCCCGTCAGAAGTTCCATTGTTTTGTTCCATGCAATTACCCGGTTTTTCTGGTCGATGGCAAACGTTGCATCAGGAAGGGAATTTATAAGCCCGGTCATTCTCTGCCGGGATTCCGCAAGCTCGTCCTGTGTCCGTTTCCGGTTGATGGTGACATCAAGCTTGTGTTCAAGTTCAACAAACTGCGATTTTGCCTCCCCACCTTTCTGCACATAGAAGTCGGCACCGTTGTTCAATGCTTCAATAGCAATATCTTCCCTGCCCCTGCCCGTAAAAAGAATGAACGGAAGGTCCGGGTGGTGCATACGGAGATCATGGAGAAAGTCAATGCCATCCCTTAATGGCATCTGATAATCGGAGATGATACCATCATAGCGTTGACAGCGGATTTTTCCAAGCGCTTCTTCAACAGAAGTCGCGGTGTCGATTTGGTATCGTCCTGATCGTTCAAGAAACACTTTCCCGATTTCGAGAAGAGCGGGTTCGTCATCGACATACAGGACAGTTGACATACTCTTCTCCTCAAGCGTTACGAGAGATTTTGATGATACTGAATAAATAGCAACCGATTTTGTTCCGCGATAAATCGGGCATATTTAATCTCAAATGGCAAATCAATGCGAATATGCCAATAAAATCTATTGTGGGAGATACAAGAATTTTTATATAAAATGTTATACACTCGCATATTTTATCAAACAATTAAAAAAAACAACTGGGAAATCCCGGACTGTTTTGGGTAAAATTCTGGCATTTCGTGCTGAAGCGGGATTTGCAACGTCCTTGATCGATATCCCAATAAATATGCATATGGCAACGCATATTCTTGTCATGTATACGATTCATCATAAATCAACTGCTGATATTGCGGAGGCGGTGCGATAATTGACTTGTACATTGTCTGATCATGCCCCTCGCATCTTATATTTTTTTTTTAGAAATTTCTCCTTCATACGCTTTCAGCCGGCAGATTCGGCAACCGATCCCGGAAGTGCCAGAACACAAGGGCGAGGGCGACATAAAAAATCGCGACAAACCAACCGAACTCCCCCAGCATCATATTTCCTGCATCGGTTTTCACGGTCAGTAAAGGATAAAACACCTGGATGAAGTAGTTCCAGAACCCGTGGAAGAGCACCGCAACCCATACGCTCCCAGATGCGAGCCTGAGCCATGCAAGGATGAGGCCGGCACCCATCACGGATGGTATGAAAACGGCAAGAGATTACCATATCGAGCTGGCTCCATGATAGCCGCCAAAAAACATCATCGGGAAGTGCCATACAGTCCAAATCGCTCCCGATATAAGCGCAAGTTGCGTGAAACTGTAGCAACGTGCAAGTTCCGGTACGAGAAATCCCCGCCAGCCGAACTCCTCCCCCGCCGCGGCAAAGCAGTTGAAAACGATTGCGCACAGGAATGCAGGAATGAAGGTAACAGAAAAAATGATGGCAATCTTTTCTGTATTGAATGGTGCAATACCAGAGAGCCATGCGGAACCGAACATTAGGAGACCGGAGGCTATAGGAAGAAAGATCCCCACCGCAAACCAGGCCGGTTTTCCCATCCTTACACCAAAGCCCTTAAAGTTGTGTTGGAAGATAAGTCGGGTTACAACCGCTGCAAGTGCCGGACCCCACATGGCGCCGACTGCATAGACGGTTAACATGGTCGCATTCGAAGCGACCAATGGGGTCTGAGAAGTCAGATACCAGAAGATGGATGAGAATGCGAACGTCAAGAAGACAAAGGTGAGAACCATGATTTTCGGGTCTGTCCTTAATGGAGGGTCAGGTTTGTCTGGAACTGTGGATTGGGCCATAAACAATAATCCCAGCTTTAGACACAATATATCCACGTATTTGTGAACCTCTCTGGCAGCGGGGGGGTCCGGTCCTGCCACAGTGAGCGCGATTGATGCGTAAACAGCATATGTTTGGTGGACGGAAAACAAGGGGAGATCAGATTATGGCATGAATACCGTGCAGCCTTTCGCCATTGAAGTATTTCAAACACGTCTATAATTTTTAACCAGTTCGCGTCGCATCCATGTTTCCAAGGTATATCTCACGTGGACGTCTTATCCAGCCTGTCCGAACCGTTCTCCCAGTTCAAACGCCCGCCTGCAATCCTCCGGGAAGACTGTCCTGCGCCGTTCTTTCCTCTCCGCCGGGTTGAAATAATTAAAGACCACCTTGTTATAATCCTCAAACTGGAGCGTCTCAAATGAAAAGAGGGATTCGGAGTGACCGAACGTTCGGTTAAGGATACTTTCATTCAGACCGGTATGTACAGTATAGTGAAAATCCTTCATCTGCTGTTCGGAGACATTCATCGTGTAGATGAACGCGGCAGGGATCTTCCTCTCAAATAGGGAAGACGGAGGACTGGTATATGCGAGATAAGGGAAGAGCAACCGCTCCATAAAGCAGCGCATCATACCGGTCACCGTACCGAAATAGATGGGGGAGCCGAGGATTAAACCATCCACTTCTGGTATCTCCTCAAGCAGGGGAGTCAGCCCATCCTGTACTGCACATTTCCCATAACTCTTTCCACCTTTCAGCTTGCATGCAAAGCAGCTGGTGCAGCCCTTGAAATCAAGATCGTAGAGGTGGATGAGTTCTGTCGTTGCCCCTTTTGATGCGGCACCGTTCAGGGCATGTTCAAGCAGCATTGCCGTATTCCATTTCTTTCTCGGGCTTCCGTTGATTGCAAGGAGTTTCATACGAATTCACATTCTGGTTATGTCGACAAATCCTATTTCCATGTCACCTGTACCGGATTGCGCCGGGGGATCCCGTAAACCTTGTACTGCGGGTGGCCAAACATCAGGCTGTAGGCAAATGTGCGTCCCGTGGGCAGTGTAAGTGCTCTCTGAAGAGGCTCATATGTGGTGGCAGCCATTGAGAGGAATCCTGCCCAGCAGGTACCGATGCCAAAAGCGGGTGCAGTGATATCGAAATGTGTCAGGGCAATAAAGGCATCTACGGTAGCAACCGGGTTGCCTGTGGGGATATGGGCGATTACAAGGTGCGGTGCCCCGCGGCAGATGGGATCATTTCCCGCTTCCCATGCTGCAATCAGCGACGGAATATATCCGCTCATGGGATGGCTGCTGTTTTTCAGGGTTTTCATCCAGTCAACCGTCAGAGAAGCAAGCCGGTGGACTTCTTCAGGATCGTACACAATACGCCATTGCACCGGTTGCCCGTTGCCACCGGACGCTGCATACCGGGCAATATCAAGGATCTTCAGGATCTTCTCTTTTGGTACGGGTTCTTTCGTGAAATGACGAACGGACCGGCGTTTCTTTATGTAGATGCCGAGATCTTCAGGAGGGAGGGATCCAACATTTGCCGGAAATGCAACTTTCTCATCAGGCAGGTAATTTAAGAGGAGAGCCTGCGAAGGGCAGGATACTTCGCAGTGGCCGCACCGGATGCACATGCCTGACTTTGTATCGGTCACTACCGGGAGAATATTCTCATCTGCCGGGTCAACGATACCCGCAGGGCAAACAATTGAGCAGATCCCGCATCGGGTGCAGAGATCCTGATCAACAAGAATGGTTGTCATTATTCACCGTCATTTAATGGTACTTTTAGTGAGTTCTCCATCAGATTCTTTCCGGCACTCAACACATTCCCTGTGTGCTTCTCCCAGCAGCCGGTACGTACTATCCTTCAGCACAGGACGAGTGAGTCGATGGCAGCAAATCAGGGTTCCCACCATGTACCATCATTCTCTGCATGCCACATCCCTTATCACCCGCACATCCCCATGATGTATCATGGATCCGGTCATCACCAGCATCAGGGAAGATCTTAAAGATCATGCTGATCCCGCCTTCCAGCAAAAAGCCCGGCATTTCTTCAGGGAAGAGATCGCATGTTACGGGATTAAAACAGCAGCAGTCGTTGCTATTGCAAAAAAGTACTGGAAAGAGGTAAAATCCCGCGATAAGCAGGAGATCTTCATTCTTTGTGAAGATCTGTATCAATCGGGCATCCTTGAGGAGGCCTTTGTCGTCTCCAGCTGGGCTCACCTGCTTTCTGAACGGTACGAGAAAAAAGACCTTACCCTGTTCAGGCACTGGATCGATACCTATATCACAAACTGGGCCGCGTGCGACGGCTTCTGCAACCATACAATGGGGGAATTTATTCAGAAATACCCGGAATCGGTGGATGAACTCAAACGATGGACCCAGTCAGAGAACCGCTGGATGCGGAGGGCGGCGGCAGTCTCACTCATTATCCCGGCAAAACACGGTGAGTTCCTTAACGACGCGATTGGAATCGCTGATTTGCTGCTGACAGATAAAGACGCCATGGTGCAGAAAGGCTATGGATGGCTGCTCAAGGAGGCGAGCCGGAAGCACCAGACGGTGGTCTTTGATTACGTCATGAAACACAAGGGTGTGATGCCCCGCACTGCGCTGCGGTACGCAATAGAGCTGATGCCTAAGGATCTGAAAACTGAGGCAATGAAGAAAGATTGATTCATGAAAAGCAGTGATCTCTAACGCGTTTTTGCACAAAAAATTGCGGTTTTTGTCCGATGACCGCAAACCGTATGTAACCATAAAAAAGATTCATTCACCAAGGATGGCAATATCACAAATTGCAATTATCGCCCGGATTAAGACAAAACCTGATGCCATTAAGCAGGCTCAAACCGAGATGGAAAAAGATCATACACCTAGCCATTTCTACCGATGAGGGATGCATTCGTTACGAGTTGTTCCAGGAAGTGGATGACCCCGCAACATTTGTTTTTCTGGAAACCTGAAAAAGACGGGGAGTGCCTGAAAAAACACTTGGAATCCGGGCATTTGAAAGCGTATTTCAAAGCGATGGGAGGATTGACCGAATCCCAGACAATAACCCGGTTGACAAAAATCGGATAGACCCTTAAAAAATTCTCTGGTGTTATTCCATGTTCCGGATGTGGTGCCTGCCCCCATCCACAAGCTGCTGATCACATTCGTTTTTGAGTGTTGCAAGCATATCGGGGTTCATCAGTTTTCCCACCATGGCATGAATTTCTTTTTTTCCGGTGGCTGGATTGATCTCATAGGTAACAATAAAATCCTCATGGTTCGCCATCGCTGAGAAAAGCAGATCAGTCACGAGTTCATGAAACGGTTTTTCAGCTTGTTTCCGGCGGGCTTTTCTGATAGTCATAAAGGTACGTGCTATATATAGTGTAATAAACTGTTCTTCCGGAAAGCAGATTTTACACATTGTAACCGTACCAATCCCGTGAAAATCCATAAGAGCGCCAAAAAAGGATGTGGTAGCAGATGACGTTTTCATCCTCCACACCAGGGTGGATTAGATCCCACACTTTTGTAAAAACCGTTCGTGCAGTCGTGTATCTCCGCCGAGTTCCGGGTGGAAGGCAAGGGCCATATGCTTTCCTTTTTCAACGGCGACAATCCCCTGATCCAGCCGGGCAAGAACAGTGACGTTCGAAGCAACTTTTGTTACCACTGGTGCCCGGATAAAAACAGCATGAAACGGGCCGCCGTCAAGACCTTTAATGGGAATATCTGCTTCAAATGATTCCCGCTGGCGCCCAAACGCGTTCCGGTTGACCGTCATACCGATAAGCCCCAGCGGGTGAACACGGGGATCGTCTACATGGGTTGCCATCAGCACCATACCGGCGCAGGTCGCAAAAATACCACCGGAAAACGTACGGATCGGCTCATTGAGTTGGTTCTTTTCAATCAAGCGGGAAATAGTCGTGGATTCCCCGCCCGGAATCGCAAGAGCCTGGCATCCTGCAAGATCGGCAGGTCTGCGTACTTCCACAACGACTGATGATGAACCATACCCGCGCTCATTAAGGGCACTCCTGAACGCGTCGATATGCTCGCTCACATCTCCCTGGAGTGCAAGCACGCCTATTTTACGTTCCACGGTACTGGAGCACCTCATCTTCCCTGAGGGTGTGGACATCGAGGCCCGGCATTGCTTCACCAAGACCCCGGCTAACCTTTGCAATCACGGTTGGATCGTTAAAATGGTTGACCGCTTCCACGATTGCCTTTGCCATCAGTTCAGGGTTCGATGACTTGAAAATGCCGGACCCGACAAAGACTCCGTCGGCACCAAGCTGCATCATCAGCGCCGCATCGCAGGGTGTCGCGATGCCGCCTGCAGAGAAATTAACGGTTGGCAGCCGGCCCCGCTGGGCACATTCAATGACCAGTTCTGCAGGGGCTTCAATTTCTCGGGCATAGTCAATCTGTTCCTGCCGGTCCATTCCTTTTATTGTTCGGATCTGCCCCATGATTGAACGCATGTGGCGCACCGCTTCGACAACGTTTCCGGTCCCTGCTTCTCCCTTGGTCCGGATCATAGCTGCACCTTCATTAATCCGGCGCAGCGCCTCGCCGAGATCCCGTGCTCCGCAGACGAAGGGGACTTTGAACTGTTTCTTGTCGATATGGTATTGTTCATCTGCCGGTGTCAGCACTTCGCTCTCATCGATCATATCGACGCCCAGCACCTCGAGCACCTGCGCCTCGACAAAATGGCCGATCCTTACTTTCCCCATGACGGGGATAGTGACCGAATCGATAATCTCTGCGACCTTTTCCGGGTCAGCCATGCGGGCGACACCACCCATTTTCCGGATATCGGATGGGACACGCTCAAGCGACATAACTGCAACGGCGCCGGCGCTCTCGGCAATCATCGCCTGCTCAGCATTCACTACGTCCATGATTACGCCACCCTTCTGCATGGATGCAAAGCCGCGCTTGAGAAGCTCAGTGCCAAATCTCAGTTCTGCCAGATTCAAAAGGTTATGATCCGGGGAGCTGGGCTTCTTTGTTATGCGCTGGTCTTTCTTCTGCCCTGTCTTCATATGCAGGTACTATTGATCAACCATGCCAATAAAATCAGAGTACCACACCCAAAGATTGCAAACATGATTGTAACGGCACGGACTGCCCGCAGGATATCAGCACCGGCTTCTTTGAGCGAACGTTCACCGTTTCCGATTGTATAAACCCCCGGTTTTTCAAACCGGATATCGCACCCACCGGCCATAACTCCCATCACGATGCCGCCGTTAAATCCCGGACGCCTCTTCCCGTCATGGCGCATCACCTGCCATGCCCTGCGTGCAGTCCCTCGGAACATGAAATACACAAGAAGGAAGAGCACGGTAATCCGGGCGGGAATGAAATTTAAGATATCGTCCATCCGGGCAGAGCACCACCCGAGACGGATTCGTTCGTCGCGGTAACCGAGCATCGCGTCCATCGTATTCACCGCCCGGAAAAATGCCGCCCCAGCAAGCCCGAATAGTGAAAAATAAAACAGCGGGGAGATGATGCTGTCAGTGAGGTTTTCGGTCATGGATTCATACGCAGCAGAGCGGATATGGACAGGATCGAGTTCTGCCGTATCCCGGGATACCAGCATTTTCACCTGTTCCCGGGCACTTGTCACACCGGATTCCAGTGCAGATACAACTGCACGCGTGTGTTCTTCAAGAGACCGCCAAGCAAAACAACCCTTGAGAAGAAACGGGGCACCGCAGAGGAACAGCCACCAGGGTGCAAAATGTGCAAACAGGAAAAACGGCAGGGTAAACAGGAAGACTGTTATGGCCCAGAAAAAAACTCCAGCTCCGCGCTGAACTCTTCCAGAATAGAGCGCCGGTTTTCCCCACCAGCCAATAAACCTCCCAAGAAGTGCTACCGGGTGATATGCAGAATGGGGATCGCCAATAACCCTGTCAATTACGAGCGCTGCAAAAAGTGCAAATGCAGCAAGCGCTACTTCTGGCGGTACCATACGTATAGTACACCAACAATGAGCGTAATGAATGCAACGCTGTTGAGGATTTCAAGATTCGTATAATACCATGAACTGTACAGGATGAGGGCAATACCCATTATCACCATTAAAAGATGGGGCCTGCCATGGGCAACCGGCTGCGGTGGCGCTTCCTTTTGCGGCTCTGGTTCACCGCGGGAAGGCTTCACATTTACTTCCACGCGAATTGAGGCTTTCATTACGCCATAGCCTGCAATAATATCGATATCAAAAAACCCAGGGGGTGATTCCCTCTTGAGGGGAATTATGAGGTTCTTCTCATCAACAACGTACATATTCTCATGAAAAAATTCGGTAAACATACCGGCATTTGAAGACGTTGTCGTGATGTGAATGGGGGCGCCACGGTTCAAAAATTTTACCCTGAGTGCGCCACCCATCAGAACATGTGCGTTTTCGGGTGGTACCTCAATGGAGTTTATCCCTGACCGGTTGAGATAGATGAGAACATCCGTCTCATCCACAAGTTCCCCCGTAACAGCCAGTGCAGTGAATGGCAACGGGAGGGTCATGGTATCACCGGTTACTCTTTGGTGGTTTGCGGGAGAAGGTTGGGGATACCTTCATGGATGGGGTAATCAACACGGCATGCGGCACAGAAGAGGCCGCCTTCAAGGATCTCTTTTTCATCCTCGCTGTCCACCCTGAGTTCAAGATCGCCTTTGCACACCGGGCAGCAGAGGATGTCCATGAGTTTGCGTTTCATTACTGTTCGTCCCTTATATCAATGATCTGCGACATCTCGGGCCCGGTTGAGATCAGCGTGATGGGGCTGCCAATGTCATCTTCAGCCTGTTTTAAAAAGGCGAGCGCTTTTTTGGTAAGTTTGTTGTAGTCCGTGACGCCAAAACAGGCCTTGTCTATATTATCAATGCCGGTGATTGCTGCCTGCGTGCACCCGTTGATCATGGCAGAGTAACGCGCCATGTCGCCATCCCAGCCACCAACCCTCCGCTGCCGGTGGGTAACGGTCCCGAATTCATGGATGCCCATTGCATCGGATTTCGCCGTTGTCATTTCTGTGGAGAATGGCCCTTCACCAACCCGGGTCGGGTATGCCTTGAAGACAACAATCACATCATCAATTTTTGTCGGGCCGACACCATTGTCCGCGGCGATCTGCGAGGCAGAGGTATCTTTGCTGGTAACAAAGGGGTAAGTTCCGTAATAAAGCGAGATGCCAAATCCTTGCGTACCTTCGAGAAGAACGGTTTTGTCTTTCTTTAAGGCATCATTGATCGCAAGAGGAACATCAAGCAGATATTCTGCAAGCTCAGGTACATCCTTTGCCTGCGGAGAGACCCGCATTACCCGATCGGAATTGGCAGGTCCACACCCGGATCCGGTACTCCCTATCTTTTTTGAGAGATGGGTGCTGCTCTTGTCCCGGGCAATATGATCTTCTGTGATAATACCACAGCGTTTATCGACGAAAACCCGGCCCCTGACACCGAGCATTTCCACCTCGTGCTCGAGAACGCGGGGATCAACAAGAACGCCGCTTCCGATACAGAGTTTTGCTTTTTTATACACAAAACCAGACGGGACCATGCGGACACCATAGGTCTGATCTCCGACTACAACGGTATGTCCGGCATTCGGACCTACACCGCCGCGGGAGATAATTACGGGCTTATCCTTGTGGGCAATGTGGGCGACGACTTTGCCCTTCCCTTCATCCCCAAAAAATCCACCAACGATAATTGTACAGCTCATTGAAATATCAAGTAGTGTAGGTCGAAATGAGCAATAAAGTATCCCCCTTACTCCGGCGCAGGTGAAATGAGCGGTAAAAAAGGGATTTGTTTGGGATATTTAACCGGATTCAAAGCCCGTTCAGGAAGGATTCCATCCGGTTGAGCGCTTCGTTGAGCTCTTTTCTGGACACCGCATAAGCACAGCGGAGGTGATAATCCCCGCCCACGCCAAAAACACTGCCCGGCACGACAGCTACCCGTTGTTCCCTGAGGAGTCGCTCGGCAAATTCCACATCTGAGAGCCCTGTACCTTTCACTGACGGAAACGCATAGAATGCGCCCTCAGGAACATGGCACGAGAGCCCGATCCGGTTCAGACCGGTAACAAACATGTTGCGCCGGAGCCGGTATTCATTTACCATGCTGTTCTTGTCTTCCTCAGCAGACCTGAGCGCTTCAAGCGCCCCGATTTGTCCCATGACCGGGGCGCAGAGCATCACGTACTGGTGTATTTTCAGCGCTGCATCGCAGAGGTCTTTTGGAGCGCAGAGATACCCGACACGCCACCCGGTCATTGCATATGCCTTGGAGAACCCGTTCAGGGTAATCGTCCGCTCCCGGAGATCGCCGATGGTTGCCGTTGAGATGTGTCCACCATCATACGTGAGCTCAGAGTATACTTCGTCACTGATAAGCACGAGATCGTGGTCGGTGACGATATCGGCAATGGCTGCCAGATCCGCCCGGTTCATGACAGCCCCCGTTGGATTGTTCGGGAAATTGATGATAAGCGCTTTTGATTTTCTGGTGATCTTTTCAAGGAGCGCATCAGGATTCAGTTTGAAATGATCCTTTTCCGTACACTCAACTGGCACAGGGATTCCACCGGCGAGGGTGACACAGGGTCCATATGATACGTAACTGGGCTGGGCAATCAATACCTCATCACCCGGATTGACGATGGCCCTGATGGCGATATCGAGCGCCTCCGATACACCGCTGGTGATGATCATTTCGTCATTACTGTCATACGACAGGTTGTACTGTTTCTTGAGATGGGAGGACAGGATGTCACGGAGCGGTTGGATTCCCCGGTTTGAGGAGTAGTGGGTCCCGCCCTGCTCAATCGAGTAAATACTGGATTCGCAGATATTCCAGGGTGTCCTGAAATCGGGCTCCCCGACACCGAGGGAGAGGACGTCCTTCATGGTAAGGACCAGATCGAAAAATTTCCTGATCCCGGAGGGCGGAATCTCATTTGCACGCGTTGAAATAAAGTTACGCATTACCTCACCTTAAAATGAAAACGGAAGGCGTTCTGATTCCGGCTGCTCAAAGAGCGTATTGCCATTTTCCTTGTACGACTTCATGATGATGTGCGTCGCCGTTTCCCGAATCCGGTCCATCGGGGCTACGTGTTCTGACACAAACCGTGATACATCCTGCATATTTTTCCCACTGACAAGCAACTGCAGGTCATAGGTACCGGTCATCAGGCGTAAAGTTCTGACCTGACGAAAACGGGAGAGCCGTTCTGCAATCCGGTCGTATCCAAAGTCCCGTTCAGGGCTTACTTTCAGTTCAATAATGGCAAGAACCTCCCCGTTGCCTGCTTTCTCCCAGTTGATGACCGTTGAATATTTGCGGATAACTTTTGCTGCTTCCAGCGCATGGATCCGTGCTTCAACTTCAGCAAGAGCGAGGTTGGTCATTGAGGCAATTTCCTGTGCAGAGAGCCGGCTGTTGTCCTCCAGAATGTGGAGGAGTTCGAGATCCTTATCATCCATTCCTTGTCACCTGAACCACGTTTTTAACCACTTTGCAGCCATCTGATTTACGTCAAGATCCTTTAATCCGTTCAACCGCGGATCCTTGAGAACAACATCGCGGATTTTTCCGGTGTTGTTATCAAACCACATCTCTTTTGTCCGCCCGTAGCGGCCACGGCTGACGACACGGGTGTTGATAACCCCCAGCATGTTGAGCTCCGAGATGAGATCGGTGATTCGCCGGTGGGTAAGGACATCAAGTTCGATACTTGGTGCGATATCCTGATATACACGTGAGACTTCCCCGCTCGTAAAGATATTCTGTCCCAGTTGCTCCAGCGTCAGCATGGAAAAGAGGATGAGCTTGCTCTGCGTGGGAAGTGTCGCAATGCATTCGATCATGCTGTCTGTCTCGATCTTCGCCTGAGCCTGCTTCACATGATCTTCGGTGACCTGTTTTGACTCGTCCCGGTCAGCAAGTTCACCGGAAATTCTCAGGAGATCCAGTGCGCGACGGGCATCACCATGTTCCTGGGCGGCAAGGGCAGAACAGAGCGGGATCACACCTTCTGCAATCGCCCCTTCAAGGAACGCGGCAGCTGACCGCTGGGAGAGAATGTCTACCAGCTGGGGAGCATTGTACGGTGGGAAAACAATTTCTTCCTCCGAAAGGGATGAGAGAACACGGGGATCGAGGAAATCCTTAAAGCTCAAATCGTTAGAGATGCCGATGATGCTGACCTTGGAATTTTTCAGATCAGAATTAATACGGGTGAGGTTATAGAGGGTATCATCACCGCTTTTCTTCACCAGTTTGTCAATTTCATCGAGCACGATGACCAAAACGCCGCCGCCCGATTCGAGCTGATTTTTCAGTTCGGCATATACTTGATCGGTCGGCCACCCGGTCATCGGGATGTGTGTGCGGGTTTTGTCACTGGCAACATCATCAACCGGATCCAGGCATTTTGCAATCTGTGCCAGAACCCGGTACTGGGTATCGATAACTTCGCAATTCAGGTGGACAATTCTGCAAAGGGGCCCCATTTTGCTGCTGGCTTTCTCCAGTTCATAACCAACATACCTGACACAAGCGGTTTTTCCTGTTCCCGTTTTCCCATAAATAAGGATATTTGAAGGCGTTTCGTTCCTGAGGGATGGCGCAAGAATCGAGGCAATGGTATCTACCTGAGGGGTACGATGAGGCAGAATCAGGGGGCGGTAGGAGTGCCGGAGCACTTCACGATCCCTGAATATCCGGTTATTGGATAGATATTTTATAAATAATCCAGTTGAGGATTCTTCTGTTTCGGGCATGGTGACACTGTGGATCTGATTCTTAGTGTGCAGACATTAAAAAAGCGATCGTTTTATCTTGTTTATAAACCCCGCGTCTTCCATTGGAAACGCTTTGATTAATCGTTTATTTTAAAATCAAACGTCAAATCAAAAGATTACCATTTTTTTATTTATATGTGCGTTTTTTAAAGATTGTTTTCAAATTCCGATGTGAATAACGCCAGATTTTCAAATTTTAGAGTGAGTTTTTGACTTATGTGGGGGGACCCCTTTGTTTCCAGTGGAGAGATGAAAGAATTGCTTACCAATTAAAAAAATTAATAAAAAAAACAGCTATTTGATATTTGGTTTTGCTCTTATATAAACTAACTGTTATAATATTCTGCTTTTAGTCAAATGTGACAAAATCACAAACAGGTAAACAGAAGAAATTCCAGAACCAGAAAATATTAACATTCCAGTAGAAACAAAGGGGTTTCCCCCATTATAAAATCCAAAATCAGAAAGGAGGAAAAATACCGGGCAATTCAAAAATTTGTTGACAATCTTCTTTGTAATTCGGTTTCAACTTTGTTCAAAACCTCGTTAAAACCACAATTTAAGATTAAAATAACATTGCGGCTCTGTTGAAATCCTTTTTTCATCATTCCCTTAGTCGCTCCAATTAGGAGGGTGACCTCCCAAAAGGGGAGCAGTCCGTTGACTCCCTTCTTTTGTTGAGGTTTATTATCAACCTTCTGGTGATTATCGAAACTATCGGATGATTCATAAGCGGCGGAAGTGGAAACATGATGTATAAAAAAATCCTCTAATTGCGACTGCATGATTATCTCTAGGATCTCTACAGAGCCCATTTACCTTTAATTTATTATTTTATACTTTCATCAAGCCAATATGCACAAATACAGTGATATGGGCAGACCATAAATCTAAATTTTTGCTGAAAATCTATTGAAAAATTAGACAAAATTAAAAAGGAATACCATCACAATACCCGGTCTGAAGATGCCAGACACACAATTCAAAAGTGGCAGGTGTTTTAAACTGGTTGAAGATATTTGCCACTCTTAATGAACAATAAACTCATTTTTACTAGTATGAAAAAGGAACACGTGAACGATATCACTATCCATGCTGCAGTGATCACTGTTTCCACGACCCGCACACCAGACACCGACACCAGTGGGAAAGCTATTCGGGAAATCCTTGCTGCTGCCCACATACCGACACATCACTATGCAATTGTTACTGATCGCATTGACGCAATCCGGGCAGAAGTCAGCCTGGCCTTAAAAGATGCCAATTGTATTATTCTGAATGGGGGCACGGGGCTAACTCACGATGATTGCACGATTGAAGCAGTCGCACCACTGCTTGAGAAAAAAATCGATGGATTTGGCGAGTTGTTTCGAATGAAAAGTTATGAAGAGATTGGAACATCAACGATGTTGTCCCGGGCACTTGCTGGCGTGATTGAGGGAAAGGCAATTTTCTGCATTCCCGGCTCAACACCGGCGGTAACACTTGCAACAAAAGAGCTTATTGTTCCGGAAATCATGCACATTCTCTCGCATGCGGGGAAATAATAATTTTTTTGGCCCGGACAACATCCCTTTCTCTCATAAACAACCCTTTTTTGGCATGGACTCAGTGGACTCCCTTTTTGAGATTCGTGTTTGATGTATCATTTGAAGTAAGGAAGAACGTATGCGAGTATAAATAAAAATTTTCAAGAAGATTCGATGGTTAAAAAAAATGCCCGGAATTCAAGCAAGAGTTATCACTCAAAACTTCCTTTCAGTTTTTAGGAATCCACACAATTACCTGCCCTGTGATTTACTTGTATACTTCAAGCAGGGCCACGCGTTCAAGGACGAGATCGACAATTCGATCATTCCACCAGCAGCATCCAGTTCTTCTGAAGTGATTCCATACAATGTCATGAGACGGGCTAATTCTCCGGGCTCATTTTCCCGGATAGGTATCTATAAACTGCATATGCTCTGAAAGATCGCTCCAGACTGCATCGCAGGGTGGACAGCAACAGACATACGCGGTATTAAAACCGTCATGAATTCCCCATGACACTGCCACCGTGCACTGCCGGGACCCGGCGGCATACAACAAGCGCCTCCATCTCAAACGAATTGGATACCGGAGATCCCTTGGGCACATGATCGCTCTGCACGACATATGGCCATTTTTGCATGCTAGCTGTCCGGCCATCTTTTCTGTATCAAAACAGACGATATGGGTTTTATGCAATCGGGCAATATCCCGGATGACTGCAAGAAATCCTGCCTGATCCTGTACGGTGAATTCGGCAATACGGATTTCGCAGGGTTCTTGCAGGTCTTCCATAGGTCACCCGAAATGAAATAATTTTGATTGTCCCGTATGAACGCCTTCAGGAATTTCCGGGGCTTCCATAACGTTCTTCTTTGGTTTTAACTGGCTAAAAATCTGCTCGGCGATACCCGCTCCGAGGATTTTTGTGATCTGCTCAATACCGTGATCCCGTATCGCATCAGGAGTAGTTATCCCGTTATTAAAGAGGCGACGGGCACGTACACGCCCGATTCCTCGTAACCTGACAAGGGGCAGAAGTTCACGACGGATACCGTTCTTCATGCAGATTTCACAGTCCCGGATCTGCTGGTGCATTTTTGGTGCAAACATTCGCCCGAGCTCGGAACTGGCATGCAGCAGCCAGTTGATGCTTTCCACCATTCCATAGATATCTCCCGGACCAACCGAATACCGCTCACATATTTTTGCATCCGGCATTTCATCAGTCCAGTCCGAGAGGAGCATGGCGGTTTTTAACGCCCGGTAATATGACTCACACTCGTCTTCGTCTTCAGGAACCGGGAGCCAGAGTTCTTCGACATGATCTTCCAGCATGCGGGAGAGCGCGGCAAGATCGCTGTTCCGGACATAGAGTTTGGGCATATCCGGCGTGCTGCAGATCAGCTGGATCAATCCCAGATCCGAATATTCGTGTCCGTCCCGTAAGTGTTCTGACAACAAGTGCTGCACTTCGCGGATCAATATACAGCCGGGAGACAAGAGTGCCAAATTCCGTGGAACCGAGATGTTCGCCAACCTCGACGACCATTTCAGCGCTGACCAGGAATGCTAAAGCGCCCTCCACCACCCGGTTCATGAGCCGACCCTGTTTATGCTCATGTACATAGAAAGTCCGGTTCATGAATGACGCAAGCTCATCCCTCGTCCGTGCGAAACCAGAAGCGACAAGAGAGAGTACATGCGTGTAGAGTGCAGTTTCTTCTGCAATATGGGAATGGACTTCTTCGGCTGGGGCCTCAATATAACAATCGAATAATTCCCTGACCTGATTTTCATCTTTTGCGATCAGCACCGCTTCGCCGTAGGGATCGAGCCGGGGCCTGCCTGCCCGTCCTGCCATCTGGTGGTATTCACTTACCGGGATGGGCTGCATCCCTTCACCAGCAGTAAAGCGCAGGTAGTCGCGGATAATGACCCGTCGTGCCGGCAGGTTCAGCCCTGCTGCAAGGGTCGGTGTCGAAGAGATGCATTTAATCAGGCCTTTGCGGAACCCCTCTTCAACGACTGAGCGTTCGTTGCGGCTCAATCCGGCGTGATGGAATGCGGCGCCTTTTGCAACGCAGGCAGCGAGTGTTTTACCCATCTCCGTATCAGCACCTGACAGTAAGCGTTCGGCATATTCAGCGAGCGCAGGATCGTCGCTCTTGATCGCCGCGGCACCCCGCTTGGCAAACGCCTCCGCGTTCCGGCGCGATGAAACAAAAACAAGGCACTGACCCCCTTCTGCGATTGTATCAAGGCAGAGATTGAGATCATCATAATTTTTTGATACCTGTTTAACGGGGCGTTCACCCTCATTGAAAATAATCCGGTTATCACAAAATACACCCTGCCGGAGGTCAACCGGGCGCCACAAACTGGTCACGAGTTCAGCGTCGAGCCACCCGGCGAGGGTTTTGGGGTTTCCAATGGTTGCCGAGAGTCCGATTACCTGCATCGACGGGTTCCGGTACCGCATCTTTGCGATCACCATCTCGAGCGTGGGACCCCGGTCCGGTGAATCAATCAGGTGGACTTCATCAACAACCAGTAATGTGATATCAGTGATCCACCGGGTGCTATTACGGAGAAGAGAGTCTACTTTTTCGCTCGTGGCAACGATAATATCATTTTTACCCAGAGAGTCATCGCGCCGGTCAAGGTCTCCTGTCGAGATCCCTACTTTTACACCCTTATTATTGAACTCCTCATATTTCTCGCTTGCAAGGGCTTTGAGCGGAACAATATACAGGCACTTTCCTCCGCGTGCGATATGGCAGTGCATCGCCATTTCCGCGACAAGCGTTTTTCCGCTGGCGGTGGGGATAGATACAAGAAGATTTTTGCCGTCAAGCATCCCTTTTTCGATGCAGGCTGCCTGGGGCGGGTAGAGTTCGGTAATGCCCGAATTCGTATAGATCTTTTTAAGAGGGTCAGGAATGGCAATATCGGAAATCTGCATATCGAACCTGTTCATGCACGTTTTTTCATTCAAACTGATTATCGCAGATCCAGAATCCTGCGTTCAACCGCCCCATCCTTCTCTCCAAACCTGTTCAAACGCAGGATAAGTAATTGTTATCGATTCCACTTGAAGGGACATATCAGTAATAGTAACTGATCATGTCCTGTTTGGCCTCTTTCTTTTTCCGGTCTAAAAATGCGAACACACTCTCGTGAGGAACACCTTCAACCAGCATATCGATAGCAGCCCGCGCAATCTTCATCTGCTCCGGGTACCCGATCAGCGCGACGGTATGACCGAATACCGAGAGATCAACCTCGGTCATATTTTCGATCTGCTCTCGTGCACGCCCGTCTTTTCCGATAATCCTCCCGCGGAGCCGGTCGAGTTTCTGTGGGTTGTCCGCAACGCGGGAGAGATCGATGATATCAAGGATAAGATCCTCATCCTCGATCATCTCAAACGCACGTTCCGGTGAAAATCCACAATTGATCGCGCTGATGATCTCAACCGCTCTCAAAAGAGAAACGGTATGTTCATCTGTTCCCTCTACTTTAACCAGACCCTCCTTACTATCGATGGTGATGGTAGTGTGGGTTTTGGTCTCAAGCTCTTTTTTGGTGGCGCCGCCTTTTCCGATCAGCACACCCACCCTGCTGGTTGCAATTTTTACTTCCTGAATCATTTTTACCCTCTTTTTAATAATTTTTATATTTTTTATGTTCTGGTGGTACACATACTATGCGGTCAATCTTTATCATGGTTCAGCGGCATGCAGTCCGGTAATGGCATTGAACACATCATATTCAGTTTTAATATCACAGCGTTTCTTAAAGAACCTGTTAATGTTACGGATGTCCCGCATCAGGAACTGGAGTGCACGGGGATGGTCCCGGGTTACTGACTGACCCATATCGATGATGTAGGGTTTATCTCCGTACAATATATTGAACTCGCTGAGATCACCATGCACAATCTCTGCTTTTTTATAGAGGATATCGATGTAGGTCAGGAGAATCTCATAAATTTCCGCGGGTTCGTGGATCTCCGCAGTTCCGCAGCTGGGGAAACGGGCACTCCCCCTCCCCAAGAAATGACATGATGAGAATATTCCTGTCCCAGACAAGTGGTTCAGGTACCGGAATACCGGCATCCCGTGCCCGCACAAGATTTGAAAACTCCTTTCGTGTCCAGGCAAAGATCAGGTCTTTTCTTGATTTCTTCACCTGGGAAAACCGGCGATCGCCAGTGATGTACCAGCTCATCGTAGTAAAATTTGCAGACTGGATCCGGTAGATCTTGATGGCGATGGCCTCATCTTCCCGTTCGCCATAGAACACATTGGCTTCCTTTCCCGTGCTGATAGAGCCACCTATCGCCGTAAACCATTTCTTGTGGGCAAGTTTGTAGAGGGCAAGGTAAGTAACTTCGTCAAAGACATTATCCTTGACCTTGAGGTTGTTGGCATCTTTGATGCGGATGCCCATTTCCTCAAGCCGCTTATCAAATACATCCTCTTTTTCTTCAAGACTCAACGATAAATCCCCGGCATTTATGAGGTAATATTCCTGTGTTAGTGTATATACTCGCGCACCGGAGCGAGGACTTCTGCCAGTGCCTCTCCACAAGCCTTTTTGAGGTCTGCCGGGTGCACGCCACCTGTGCTATATGCAGTTTCCAGTTCTGCGTAACTGGCGAACGTCCGGTTCCCGCCGAATTTTTCCGGGCGGGTGATGGTGATCTCTCCAATCCGGGGGAAAATGTGGTGCTGGAAGATCTGGAGCACCGGGTTTTCTGCAATCTCCGGTGGGCAGAACGCTTTCTGGCATTTCTTTTTAATGTCATCTTCACTGTCAGCGACGGAAATATAGTTGCCCTGCGAGGAGGACATCTTTTTCCCGTCAAGCCCGTTTAAGATGGGTGTATGGATACAGACAGGTGCCTTGTACCCGAAATTCACGAGGTGTTCGCGGGCGAGCATGTGGATCTTGCGCTGGTCTATTCCGCCGACCGCTGCATCCACCCCCAGCATGGCGATATCTGCCATCTGCATGATCGGGTAGATCATCTGCGAAACGGTCGGGTGATCCATCTGCCTGCCCACCTCGTCCATGCTCCGGGTCGCACGGGCGAGGGTAATCTGCTGGGAGAGCTGGAGCACAAGCAGTTCATAATCCCGGCTCAGCTGGAGATCCGATCCCAGCACATACTTTACGTTCTTTAAACCGAGCCCTTCAAAACAGCGGCGGTTATATTCGGCAAGTTCCCCCACCCGTTCCATCGTCCCTTTCCGGTTGAGAAAAGCATGAAGGTCTGCAAGCAGCACAACGACTTCAAACCCTGCTTCCTGGAGGTCAACGAGTTTATTGATGGTGACCAGGTGACCAAGATGGATCTCGCCACTGGGTTCATACCCTGCATAAACCTTTTTTACAGGTTTTGAGATGAGAGCGCGGAGATCGTCTTCGGTGACAATCTCAACAGTATTCCGGGTAACCCGTTCGTACGCGTCCATTAAAAAGAATGGGTGATGATCGGAGTTAATGGTTATTCTGGATTGGAATAAAACCAAGAGCGTCGTTGGTCATCTTGATGGATGTCGGCCCATCCTTGCAGAGACCGGTCATTGCGCGTGATCGCATCGACGTTTTCAACAACGACATCTGCTTCCTGGTGGATTGCCTGGAAAAAACAGAGCTCGTTTTTATTTGCATAAATAGAGTCTTCAAAGATGCAGTTCTCATAGAGATCCGCTCGCTGCCGTCCGAGATCCATGGCAAACTCCTTGAGCTCTGCCGTGCTTTTAATTCCGGCACTTTTCTTTACCAGACCCATACGGGGGTGTTGTCTGATGAGTTCGCTCACTTTGTCGCGGTTTACGTCTTTTTTCGTTGTGATCCTGATTGCATGCATGTGCATCATGGTTGTCGGCACGATCATTGCCATTGTCGTGATAGATATGTGAGGGAGAACGGTCTGGAGATCAGGCCCGTGATGGCTTGGGACCGTTACCGGGTCAAGGACAACAGCATCGATCGGCCCCTTCTTAATCTCCCCGGGATCCGATCCACGCCTGA
Source organism: uncultured Methanoregulaceae archaeon (assembly GCA_963768785.1). GTDB lineage: Archaea > Halobacteriota > Methanomicrobia > Methanomicrobiales > Methanospirillaceae > Methanoregula. The sequence continues at coordinate 34,142 of CAVYJD010000016.1, read as the reverse complement.
CCATGATGGCGTGAACGTGCGCAACACCATACTCCTTATCAATTTCATGGATGATCCTGCAAAGACCAGTAGTGTTGCAGGATACGACACGGACAAACTGTCGCCCGATGGCGCCATTATAGTTACATGAAGAATTAAAAGAAAAACCGGCGATTTCATGGTCCTCCCCACCCTGCCAGAGCGCTTTTTTCCCCAGTTTTTCATAGAGGGATTTGTTTGCAGCTCCGATCCCTCCGGGGGTTGCATCTACAATAATGTCTGCGGCTTTGCACATGTCCTCAACTGAACCGGCAACGGCTAATCCCACTTTTTCAAAAGCAGATTTTTTGGAAATGTCTGCGATGTAGAGCGGGTAACCCCGCTGTTTTGCGATGAATGCCTCGGCGTTCGGGCGGGTCTTGGATACCCCGATTACCTTCATGTCCTTCTGGGCAGCAACTGCATCGGCAACACGCTTTCCGATGGTGCCGTATCCATTGATGGCAACCTTGATCATACAGCGAGAATGTGTGATGCAAACGTGATAAATGTTGCCTGTTGTTGATGAACGTGCAAAAGGCAAATCCCAAAGGACACTGCACTCTTTCTAGAGAATGTCAGGCTCGACAGGAAATAAGTAAGAACCGTAAAAGGCTCAAATTTTGAGGAACTAAACCCTGGCAGATCAGATATCAGGATTTTTTATAAATACATTGCCTGAATTTTCACAACTTCCGTACTATCCTTTGCCCCTGCATATAGTTCAAGGGGCTCTTTATTTACTTCTAGGAACCGGATACCCCACCCGACACAGCCAAGAATTTTTTCCGCCCGATCAGGTTCTCCCAGGATATACAATGATGCGGCAAGTGCTTCGATGGAAGACAGCATAGAGGGTTTCCCAAAATTAACCGGGTTGGTTGCCATCAGGAAGGGTAGAGCCCTGCGGATTCTCCAGGAACTGATTTGGCCGGTATCGAGAACTACCCACGAACAGTCCAGTGCCGTAATCGACTTAACCTCTTTGTCTGCCGGGGAGAGGGCTTGCTCGGCAGTAGGATCAAGGAGCAGAGTATTGCGAGGAATCTGCGAGATCTTATTGAAAATTTTCAGGTAACCTGCCCGCTCAAGTTTTTTAACCGTACATTTACGAGGGTCACAGCTGTTATCACGATACGCGTAGAGCGGTATCATTGATTATCTGTGCGTGCACACACTCTAAATAATGTATGTGCTCTGTTGCTCCTGCATTCTCAACCCGGCACTCCGTGCAAAGGGCATCACAAAACCGTCAGATTATGATCTTTTCAAGCGTAGTATTGACCGGTGTACCACGTTTGGGATCGAAATGGTACCATTACCCTGTCCCGAAACGATCTATTTAGGGGCGGATCGCGAGCCCGGCACATTTCTGGAACGACTCAATACACCAGAGTTTATCCGGTTGCTCGATGAGCTTGAGTGCCAAGTGAAAAAAATCATTGAAACGCGTGGTACGCCCCTGTGCATTCTGGGCGTCAACTCATCCCCAACCTGCGGTGTGACCAGCACGTATTATGGGAGCGATGGGGATGAACTACCGAAAAGGAATGGGCGTGGTGTATTCCTTGCACGGTTTCCCGGGATTCGGGCAATCGATGTTGCAGAGTTTGCGAAGTTCAGAATATATCTTGCAGCCCCGCTATTTTCAGAATCAGAACGGGAATATAATAAAGGGATTGCTGAAATGCTCCGGCAGCATCTGTTTGAAGTATACCTGCCCCAGGATATCGGGGATGATTGTGCAGTACGGGAAACGTGTGAGCATACCCGTATATATGAGCACAATAAACAGGCACTTTATGATGCTGATATCGTTGTTGCGATAATTGATGGGGCTGATGCGGATTCAGGGACTGCATGGGAGATGGGGTACGCGACGGCACTTGGGAAACCGGTGATTGCTCTGAGGACGGATTTCCGCATGGTAGGGATGCAGGAGCGTGTCAATCTGATGCTCGAGCAATCTGCAGTCGTGGCAATTGGGAAAAAAGAACTTCTGGCAGCACTCGATGCAACATTGGATAAGGATCCGGATTCTCTTCGCTGTTGAAAATCAATATGAATGAAAAGAAAACCGCGAAAATTCAATTCTCTTCAATTCGGAAACCGGTAAGCTATATCCGAATCATTACGTAATAGTATTGATTGTCATGGCAAAGAAAAAAGAAGGCGGGCAGCGGGCAAACAACAAAAAAGCAGTCTCGAATGTGATCTGGATAATGGTTATCAGATCCCGGTAAACTCCTTTAAAGATCTCACCTTTGAAAATATTCAATCAGTACTTGGTGCAAGCAGGTACATGCAGGTCCTGCTCATCGCAACCGTTATTGGTCTTTTTTTACGGTTATATAATCTCGGATTCAACTCTCTCTGGCTCGATGAAGCATCAACCTATACAATTTCGGTGAAATCCCTGGCCGACATTTGGCAGGCAACTGCAGGTGGAGAGTTCAACCCGCCGCTCTTTTACTGGATGGAGCATCTCATGCTTCAGATTGGGAACAATGAAGTACTCTTACGATTCATACCCGCACTTCTTGGAATACTGACCATCCCGCTGGTGTATTTCATTGGTAAGGAATTTATCGACCGGAATGTCGGGATCATTGCAGCGGCAGCGTTTGCCATCTCACCATTTTTAATCTATTACTCGCAGGAAGCCCGGGCATATTCCATGATGCTCTTTTTCGTTGCATTTGCAATGGTCTTTTATTTCAGAGCCCAGAAAAAAAATGATCTCATAAACTGGACACTATTTGGTGTATTTTCTGCACTCGCATTCTGGTCACATTTCTATGCATTCGTAATTATTGCGGCCCTATTCCTGTATCTGCTGATTCAGATTTCCCGGTTCCGCGGTCTCCAGAATCTGAAAATGCTTATTCTCGGGGCAATCGTATTCCTTGTTCTCTGTCTCCCACTCATTCTTGAACCATCCATCTTTTCATTTCCCGGACCTCGTCTGCACCCACCTTTGGTATCCAGGGACTGGGAATCATCACTGAAACGTTCCGGCAGCTCTCCGGTTTTTTAATTCAATTGCGATGTTCATCTTTCTGGCACTTTTTGTGATTGGGATAATCCAGGCATTTCTGATCGATAAAAAAAAAGGGATCTTTCTTGTCACTCTTACTGGTCTCACGTTTGTCATCAGTTTCATCCTGTCGTTTAAGATGCCGATGATCCCCCGCTACCTGATCTTTTTTAGCATCATCTTTTTTATCGGGATAGCGATCTCCTACAAAATTTTTTATTCACTTGTGAATCATAGGGCGGTAGTATATGGGATAATTGTTATACTCTGCGTTACTCAGTGTCCCCACTCTCATGAATTATTATTCAGGGTATTCTAAAGACGACTGGCGAGGGTTCGCGGGATCGATCCAACAGATGACCAATCCCGGAGATGTTGTCGTTCTTGTTCCAGGCTATATATCCCAACCATTTGATTATTACTATTCCAATACATCGGACAAGACGTTTGAATATGGGGCTACCACGAGTCAGGATCTTGAAAAAGTATATGCCGGTAAAGGAAACAATACCATGTTTTTCATTGTTACCGGGGATATTAGTGCGGCAAATCCTCACGGAGATGCATTAGCCTGGCTAAAAAATAACACAAAGTTCCTCGGGCAAAATACGGGGATTTACATTTTCACCAGTGAACTAAATGGGATTGTTTGTGCCACCATGTATGACCTAACCGTGATCATCCCGACCTTTAATGAAGAGGCAAATATTCAAAATATTATTTCAGAAGTTGATGCAGTCTTTACGCGGCAGGGTATACATGGCGAGATCCTTGTCGTGGATGATAACTCACCTGACGGGACGATCGAGATTGTCAATGATTTGAAGAAAACAAAGAAAACCTGAATCTTATCGTCCGTCTGGAAGATCACGGCCTTTCCCAATCCGTCGTTGAAGGATTCCGTCACGCGGATTCAGATATATTTCTTGTTATCGATGCGGATTTTTCCCACCCCCCGGCACTTATACCAAAAATGCTTGAAGAGATCCGAGCCGGAAATGATCTGGTTATCGGAAGCCGTTACATGGAAGGAGGCGGTATAAAAAAATGGCCTCTCAAACGAAGGATTATTTCGCTAGGTGCAACATTTCTGGGACGTCTGCTTTTCCCTGATGTCTCTGATCCGGTCAGTGGTTTTTTCGCGGTCAGAAAGAGCGTTGTTGAAAATGCCCCGCTCAAACCGAGAGGATATAAAATTCTACTTGAAGTTCTGGGAAAGGGAAATTGGAAGAACTTAAAGGAGATCCCATTTGAATTCGTTGATCGAGAGATTGGTTCGAGCAAACTTAAAGGACGGACAATAATTGAGGACGCAGAACAGTGTTTTGATAATTAACGTTTTTCCTGGGGCCATCACGAGAGTGTTGTCTGGCAAGAATGGATGAAACTTTTTAAATTTGGAATTGTGGGGATATCGGGTATTATAGTTAATGAAGGAATTCTCATTTATCTCAAGGAATATGTTCATGTCTCTCTGCCTATTGCGAGTGTTTTTGCCATTGAACTCTCAATCGTGAGCAATTTTATCTGGAACGATGTCTGGACATTTAGATCTAACCGTCAGCATGCCCTATCATACTGGTGGCAACGCCTCCTCTCGTTTCAGGTTGTGTCCATTGGGGGAGCTTGCCATTAATTTTTTAATTCTAAATCTTCTCGCAACCTTCATCGGAGTTGATTATCGATTTGCAAACATTCTTGGTATCCTTGTCGCGTTTGCATGGAATTTTTGGGTGAACCGGCGGGTGACGTGGGGATGGAAATGACCGTAGGGTTTGGGTATTTACTGACGAACTAAAAGCCTAAGGTTATTTGTAGATAAGATTCATAGAAAAACATCTGATGTGACAAGACGTGGAGGCAGGTCATGAGCAAGAACAATAAAAATGAGCGTATCTCTTCTGAAATGAAATTAAGAAAAGGAAACAAATCGTGGAATTTTCTCAATGTAACCTTCGAAAATGTTGATTCTCAGATGGTAAAACGTCATATCCTCTATCTCATTGCCATATCCCTCATTATAAAATTCCTTGTCCTTCTCGTGACACCGGGGATATTTCACTCGTTTATTGACTATTTTGATCTGGAGTTCTATCTTGAGCATGGGATCTCACTTGTCCAAGGTCAGTTGCCCTATGTGAATTATAGTTTCGATTACCCGATTCTGCTGTTTGTACCGATCACAATCGCCTTGGTCCCGGCCCCTTGCATTCCAGAACGCAATGGGGTTTGTATACACGTTCCAATTTCTTATGGTGGTCTGCGATATCGTCACCTTGCTATGCATCTACTTTATTGCCCTGAAAATCCATAATTCGAAAACCGCGTTCCTTGCGGGACTTATATATGCGACAGCCTTCTCAACTTCCTACTTTGTCCTGACCAAGTACGATGCGTCTCCCGACCTGCATGTTGATGCTTGCGGTACTCTTTACAATCTATGAACTGAACATGAAGGGTTATATCGCAGCCGGCCTTGGTTTCTTTGCTAAAATCTTCCCTGCGATTGCATTCCCGTTTCTGATCCTTTACAATAGCAAAAAGGCCTCGCTCAAAGACGAGATCATTGCTGTTTTCAAAGTGATGGTTCCGCTCTCGCTTGTCCTCCTCCTCCCGGTGCTCGTGATACGTCCCGAGGCTATCAAAACCTACCTGTTTGCCACCGGGACAAGTGTGGGTGTGTACGTGAACACCGCGACGTACACGCTTTACTCCTGGTTCAATGATGTCTGGCATATCGGGATTTCACCGGAGAAGGTTTCTCTGATGATGTACGGGCTGATGGGAATTGCCCTGCTGTATCTTCTTTATAATGCTTACAGGGATACCGAGAAGCGCCCGGTCACACTCCTGAAAACGCTGCTCTGTGCCTTTATCGCGGCAATTTTTTTTACCAAATTCCACAGTCCCCAGTATATTGTATGGTTCACCCCGTTCCTTTGTCTTCTGGTTGTGGATGATATCTACAAAATCGTCCTCTTCTATATCGTACAGGTCTTTGCCTACATCGAGTTCCCACTGATGTTTGGCAGTTTCTACACAAACCTCGAGTACACAAATCCGACAGGATCCACCGACTGGTACATGACACTTGTCTTCTTCACGCTGCAGTACTTTGCCCTTCTGGTGCTTGTTTATGCTATTATCCGCCCGAAGGGTGGGTTGCTCTCGAAGATTGGAAAACCGGCCCCAAAAAAATAATCTTTTTTTAAGTGTTCGTTTACGAAGGTCTGGAATAAAAAACAGAATTTCCGCTCTTTAAGCCGTATTAAGGATCTCGATAATCCGTTCGCCGGCCTTACCATCTCCGAACGGGTTCTTCCATGAGCGGGATAGTGCAAGCATCCGCTCTGCAGCATTGACGATGGTGGCCGGGTCAACACCTGCAATAAGGTTCGCTCCTGTATCGACGGTCTCCGGCCTCTCTGTGGACTCGCGTAAGGTCACGCAGGGGACATTGAGGATACAGGTTTCCTCCTGCACACCGCCGGAATCGGTCAGAACGAGCCGGGCTTGAGACTCGATCTGAAGAAACTCCAGAAATCCGAGGGGCTTAATCATCTGGAACCCTTTGAGTTTTAGCCCAAACGAAGTAATCATCTTCTCAGTCCTGGGGTGGACGGGGAAGACAAGCGGCATCCCACTCTCTTCGTGGATCCGGGTAAGCCCCTCAAGGATCCCTTTCAGTCGCTTCTTATTATCGACATTTTCCTGCCGATGGAGTGTAACAAGAAAATATCCCTCGGGTGTTAGTCCAAGGTCCATGAGGGTATCTGTGTTTTTCTTCGACAGGACAAGGTTCTGTTGGACTGCGTCTACAATCGTGTTACCCGTGACAAAAATCTTATTGTCTGTAATTCCTTCATGCAGGAGATATTCCCGTGCCTTTTCTGTTGGGGCAAAAAGGTAACGGGAGAGATGATCCGCAACGATCCGGTTTACTTCTTCGGGCATCGACCGGTCGAAACTCCTAAGTCCCGCCTCAACATGCCCGACGTTAATAGGCTGCAAAGAACCCTCGCGGACAGAACACTTGGATGCAGCCAGTGTTCCTGCAAGGACGGTGTTCGTGTCTCCCTGCACGAGCACCACCTCCGGCCTCTCTTTCTGGAGGATCTTCTCGATCCCGGCCATGATCAGGCCAGTCTGCACCGCATGGCTTTTTGAACCCACATCAAGGTTATAGTCGGGTTCAGGCAGTTCCAGATCCTCAAAAAAAACCCGGTCCATTTCGTACCGAGTAGTGTTGACCGGTATGGAGCACAAAATAATCCACACCCTTCCTTTCGCACGATCTGATAATCGGCGACATCTTGATGATCTCGGGGCGGGTGCCAAGAATTATTGCAAACATCTAAACTGGTATTCGAAAGCATTCTAAATATAAGTTCATATGGATTTGGAAAAATCATCTTGTTTGTTGCTTGGTGATCAACGCTGATCGATAACGCTGATTATACCCATTCCCTGTAAAGATATTTGGTTTTGAAAATTTTATAAAGAAGAAAAATATAATTTTTCATCTCTTTTACTACGTTGATTTTTGACTCGCCATACTTTCTTTTTAATAATGGAACCGGGACTTCGATTACTAGTTTCCCATTAATTATCATTTTTGAAATAATTTCGGCATTAATCTCAAAATTTTTACTTGAAATATTCATCTCGCGAAGGACATTCAGTTTATATAAGCGGAAAATAGGGCTGACGCAGGTTATGCGACTTCCCAGAAGTAAGTGATACATGTAATTTATTGTTTTGCTCATCAGCAATCTGAACGGTGCGACATCTTCCATTAAACCTCTTTCAAGATATGGTGAACCGGATATGCAATCTGCATGTGTTTCCCGGTATTTTTCAATAAGTTTTGCCACATCAACTGGTCTGAACGTTAAATCAGCATCCATGGTGATTACAATATCGCTATTACAGGAATCAAGGCCCGTTTTTATTGCATTTCCCATACCTTGATCTTTTGTGCCGGGAGAATTTTTATATCCGATCGTTTGGCGCACATTTCTTCTATTTTTTCAACAGTATCGTCACCGCTGCCGTCATCTACAAAAATAAATTCGAAGGACTCTCCGAATCGTTTCCCGATGGCATCAATTACTGGAAAAAGATCCTGATTATAGTGAATCACATTTTCTCTCTCGTTAAACAGAGGAAAAATTATTGAGATCATCGAATGCTCCATATAATCTACACACGGATAGTTTAAAACTCTCGGTAATTGCAACAATGAATCTTCTTGATGGTATCGTCGTCATATTGTTCATAAAGGGGATATACCAGAGCGTCTAATATGTTCACCATTCTGGTGTGAATGAACCTATGGATGAAGAGATCTGGGAAAAAGTCTGGACAAAAAAACTAATTACCAGTGATTATAGTCTCAAATATCTTGATTTCATGAGGAATATTGAAAAGGATCTTCCTCCCCACTCCAAAATTCTTGAGCCTGGATGTGGAACAGGTCAGACACTTACCCTGTTATCTGATAGGCATGAAACCTTTGGACTTGACATTTCACGGGCCGCATTGTCACTGGCACAGAATAGTTGCAAAAATCCTGTGTTAGGGAGTATTTTCAATATCCCTTTTCGGAATAATACATTTGATCTTGTCTATAATTCAGGAGTCATCGAACATTTCAGGGATCCGCATAACGTTGAAGCAATTAAGGAAATGGCACGAATAACAAAACCCTCTGGAAAAGTTATTATTATTGTTCCAAACACTCTTTGCTTTTGGTACATGACAGGAAAACATGTTGCTGTAATGTTGAAAAATTTTGAATTTGGCTATGAAGAAAATTATTCACCCGCCCGTCTTGAACAGGCAATAAATCGGGCAGGAATGAAAGTAGAAAAAATTTTCGGACTTCAGGCACTTCCACCGATGGCTACAAATGATCGTGAAATCCTTCCGTTAAGAGTGAGAGAAAAAATTGGCCAGTTAGAAAGAAAGTTTCCCGGCAAACAATATTATGCATATACCGTCGGGATTATTGCTCGAAAAATCGATGTCATTTAAGTAAATTCCTTTGGTATTTCTATTGGATATTTTAGATAAACTCCTACCCCAATTAGAGCAATCAGCCAGTAACTCATGAACAGATAGAGGAGTGAGAATGCAACAGCCTGTTCAGCAGATATGCTTTTCAAACCGAAGAGGAAAATGAGAGCAATATCACGTGTTCCGATACCGGAAATACTAATTGGCAGGAGATCAAGCAGACTGATGATAGGGATCACAAGGACAAAAAAGAAGATTCCAACATCAATTCCAATAGATAACGCAAGAATATAACCGTAGATAAATGGGGGGATCCAGGAAAGAAGTCCGATACTGACACTGGAAAAAAATCTTCTTCGGTCATAATAAAATACGAACAATCCAGTGAAAAAATCATTATAATACAGTGTGATTTTACTCTTCAATTGTTGTGGGACTACAAGATTGAAAAACGGTTTGAGCAGTGCAGATAGAACTTTTTTATTAAGAATAATATAAATCCCTGCAGATATGCCACATATAATGAGAAAAATAGTTACTTGTTGAGAGGATCTCGACGTGATAAAGAACCGAAAAACCATATATTCCCACAAGGGCGATGGAAACTAATAGGATAATATCTATCAAACGATCAATTACGATTGTAGAAAGCGATTTTCCGAGGCTGCAATTTTCGTCTGTTACGTATAATACTTTGATGAAATCACCAATTTTCGCTGGTGTTATTGTAGAAAAAGAAAAACCTACAAAAAATGCTATTACGCTCTCTTTAAATGAAAAAACAGGTTTGACAGAATTTACTATAATTTTCCATTTTAATGATTTTAAGACAATTGTAACACAATTTAGCAGCAATGCAAGAAAAAGAAATGCTACATTTGTTTTGGTGAAAATATCAACGAGGGCACCAAGATTGATACGGGAGAGGATAATGAAAAAAAGAACAATTCCAATGAGACTCAAAATTTTAATACTACCTTTCATGTGCTCTCACAATTGTCTTCTGCTGGATAATTATTTTTTGTGATACTCGAAATACTTAAACTTTTACTTTATAATTTAACCCTAAATCCTAATACTCATCATCGCTATAGTATTCAGGCATGTCCAACATCACCGTCGCCATCCTCGCTCCCAACGGTTATGCCGATGCCTTGGGAAAAAAAGGGACAACCAGCGACATCACTTTTTATAACCTGAAAAAAGGAGAAGCGACCGTCACATTCATCGAACCCACACGATATCCGGAAAAACTCTCCTCACTGTTCTATACCATCTCACTTGCAGATCGCGTCGTACTCGTGGTCGAGGAGATCAATGCAACATTCGGGGAAACCGTCCTGATGCTCCAGTGCGCCGGAAAAGCCAACGGGTACATCATTTTCAAGAATTATCTTTCCCTTGACCAGATCGCGCCCCTCATCAAAGGCACCGTTCTGGAACATTATGAAGTAATCGAGAACGATACGCTCGGTCTCCGCGAAAAACTGCTGGAAATCGCAGTAAAATTGACCGCCCACCAGAAAGCAAAAGAGTCCGGGAGCAATGGCACGGTTCCCATCGATCATCACTTCAATGTCAAGGGTGTCGGAATCGTTGTCCTTGGATCAGTTGCTCACGGGACAATCAAAAAACACGATTCCTTAAAGGTGCTCCCGACTACAAAAATCGCCCAGGTCCGCTCCATACAGAAACACGATGATGATGCTGATATCGCATCTGCCGGAGATCGCATTGGACTTGCCCTGAAAAACATCGAATCAGAAGATCTCGACCGGGGCTATGTGCTGACAAGCGACCCCTCAATAAAAAGTTCAATGAGCATTACCGGAAAAGCACAGCTGGTCAAGTACTGGCCGGCACCGTTGAAGGAAGATATGGTGCTCTATGTTGGTCACTGGATGCAGTTCCTGCCCTCGCGTCTTACAAAAGTGTCTGTATCAGGTGACTGGCGCATGCCGGAACTCACCCTGACACTGGATAAAGAACTGGTATATCCCCCCAATGCCCATGTTGTGCTTCACTACCTCGAAGGAGGAAAACTCCGGGTCGTGGGATCCCTTATCATATCCTGATTCCTTCCTTTTTTCCAGTACGCTGAAGTCGGAAATTGTTGCATCAAATATTATGTAGTACCCGGATAATTATTACACTGAGAATTATGTTTGAAAGTATTATTGGATGGATCGTACTGGCCGTTGTCGCCATCGTTATCATTGTGCTGATCTTCTGGTTTGTCGGTATCTACAACCGTTTTTACAGCCTGAAAAATTCATCTGAAGCGACACTCGGACAAATACGTGTAGCAATGAAAAAGCGGCTGGATATGATCGACCAGCTCCTCGGGGCTGTCAAGAGCTACGCAAAGTTTGAAAAGGAGACCTTTGAGAGTGTCACCGCCATGCGGGCAAGTGTTGCAACCGCAGGGCCGGGCGATTTGAACAAGGTTGAGGCTGAGTCTCGTTCAATATTCGGCCGGCTGCTCGCTGTTGCAGAAAATTACCCGGACCTCAAGACCTCCCAGACCGTGACCTCGCTCATGGACTCAGTTAAGGGTCTTGAAGAGGAGATTGGACGCCAGCGGTACACCTACAACAACATATCGCAGGAGTTCAACACCATGATGGACACAATCCCCTCCAATATCGTCGGGCACCTGATCCACCTTACCAAACTTGAATACCTCCAGTTCGAAGAAGCAATCCAGACCCCCCCGAAGATCGAGTTTTAACGGGGCATTGTCTTGAGTGAAGACAGACAGATCTCCGGTCTTGTCATTGGCACGATCGTTACCGGACTGGTGGCGCTGCTGCTCGTAACGTTGGTGGATTTGGCGGGGGCGGAGCACCGGTGGAGATAACCCCCGCATTTCCTTTCGCCAAAATTAAGAAAACCTTTAATCGGTTTTCCGCGTGATGGCAGGAGCTATAAATTCACACAAACCATATGAATATTAAAAAGGAAGCTTGAATACATGCAATATTCCGAAGGTCAGCTCGGCAGAGTCTTTGTCGTGAGGATCGATGACGGTGAGGATTTTTTAGCCGAAATACAAAAATTTGTTTCGGATAAGGAAATTCATGCTGGTTCAATCCTTTTTCTTGGGGCTCTTCGGAACGGTAGGATGGTCACCGGCCCGGAAAAACCGGTTATTCCCCCCGAACCCCATTATGTTATATTCGACGGAGGATGGGAGACCTTTGGCATTGCCACGATCTACCCCGGGGATAAGGGACCTTCTATCCATTACCACACATCTGTCGGTCGTGCCGGCCACGCGCTGACCGGCTGCCTGCGGGAAAAGGCGACGACATATCTTCTTGTCGAAGCCGTTATTCTTAGAGTTTACCGGTCTTAAAATCCGCCGAACCTTTGATGAAAAAATGCAGGTAAATCTCCCGAAAGCAGATACGGGCACTGAATCTTCCGAACAAAACCCAGTTCAGGATATTTCCGAAAAAGTTCCTGAAACCAACGTTAAAGAAAAAAAAGAGGACTCTGATGACCTTCCCGGTGGACTTGCAGATATCATACGGGACCTGACCCGCCGCCCGCCAACCTGATACCTGTCATTTTCTGACCCCCATATCTATTGTTTACCTGTTATGACCCGCCAGCCGCTGTTTCTTCCCATGTCCCCAAAAGAAGGGAAAAAACTGGGTATCAGCCAGTTCGATATTATCCTGATCACCGGTGATGCATACGTCGATCATCCCTCGTTTGGCATTGCTCTTCTCGGCCGGGTATTGTGGGACGCCGGGTTCTACCGTGGGTATCATCGCCCAGCCGGACTGGAGGACAACGAATGATTTTACCGTCCTAGGAAAACCACGGTTGTTTTTTGGCATATCTTCCGGCAATGTTGACTCGATGGTCAACAACTTCACCCCGAACCTTAAGCGGCGCAGTGACGATGTCTATTCGCCCGGTGGTGTGCTTAAACGACCTGACCGTGCGACCATCGTCTATACAAACCGGGTTCACGAGATTCTTTCCTGATACCCCTATTGTTATCGGTGGCATCGAGGCAAGTCTGCGGAGGTTTGCCCACTACGATTACTGGCAGGACCGGGTCAGGCAGGCAATCCTTGCCGATGCCCCGGCAGACCTACTGGTATTTGGCATGGGAGAACGGCAGATCGTAGAGATCGCGCAACGAATGGGTAAAGGAGAGGATATCCGCTCGTTGCGGGATATACGTGGCACGGCTTACACCATGGATCTTGCCGCGTGGCGCGCCAACCGGCCCGATGGGATCATTGAAATCCCCGGGTTTACCGAAGTATCGCAGGATAAACAGGCATATGCCAGGGCATTTGCGCTCCACTACAGGGAACAGGACCCGGTGCGGGGAAAACCTGTTGCACAGGTCCATCCAAAAACAGTGATTATCCAGAATTCACCCGCCCGCCCCCTACAAACGGCCGAACTTGACCATATCTACGAACTGCCCTTTTCCCGGTATGCTCATCCCATCCTATACACAACCTGATCCCCGCGCTGGAACCGGTACAGTTTTCCGTGACCAGTCACCGCGGGTGTTTCGGGGGCTGTTCGTTCTGTGCGCTGACCCACCACCAGGGACGGATCATCCAGAGCCGAAGCATTCCCTCTATCGTCCGCGAAGTGACAAGGATGACAAAAATGCCGGCATTCAAGGGCATCGTGCAGGATATCGGGGGACCGACTGCAAACATGTTCTCTCTCTCCTGTGACAATTGGGAAACGACAGGAGCATGTCCGGACAAACACTGCTCTTCTGCCTGCCGGAACCTGCACACGAGTCACCGGCACCTGTGTGAACTCCTGGAAGCAGTCCGTAAAATCCCGGGCGTTAAAAAAGTGTTTATCGGTTCCGGTATCCGGTATGATCTCGCGCTTGCAGATGATTCCGGCTATCTCCCCCTCCTCTGCGAGCATCATGTTTCCGGGCATCTCAAGGTTGCTCCGGAGCATATCAGCAAAAACGTAACGGAGGTGATGAACAAACCGAACCGCGCTGTCTTTGACCGGTTCCTGGAACAATTTGAGGTATTGCAGAAGGGCAAACAAAAACGGCAGTATCTCGTTCCCTATTTCATGTCAGGGCATCCTGGTTGTACGCTTGCCGATATGATCGAGCTTGCGGAATATATTCGCGATCATCACCTCTACACCGAGCAGGTTCAGGATTTCACACCCACCCCAATGAGTGTTTCAACCTGTATGTATTATACCGGATTAAACCCGTTTACGATGGAGCCGGTTCATGTGCCAAAAGGGCAGGAAAAGAAGATCCAGCGGGCGCTGCTGCAGTACCGGGAAGAACGAAACCGGGGTTTTGTCACAGAAGGGCTCACTACCGCTGGCAGATCAGATCTTATTGGAAACGGAGCCCAGTGCCTGGTAAGTGGAAGCACCCGTGATTCAAAATCAGCGATGAACTATTTCAAAAAATACATAAAAAAACAGGGATCGTAATCCCTTTATTGCGGGGTGGATACGGATGGGAAAGCAGTGCCTTGATTTCTGATGCAAAGAGAAACGAGCCATTAACCTCGGTATAATAAAATGGCTTAATACCAAACCGGTCGCGGGAGCAGAACAATTCCTGTTTTTTCTCATCCCAAATAGCAAACGCCCACATGCCGTTGAAATGTGTGAGGCAACCGGCACCCCATTCCTCGTATGCGTGCAGGATGACCTCGCTGTCTGAATGGGAATGGAACCGGTGTCCTTTCTGGAGAAGTTCCTCCCGAATTTCGATAAAATTGTAGATCTCTCCGTTAAATACCAGCCAGAGTGACCCGTCTTCATTAGTCATCGGCTGGAGGGCATCAGAAGAGAGGTCGATGATAGCAAGCCGGCGGTGAACAAGGCCGACGTTCCCGCTGATGTGGGCACCTTCGCCATCCGGTCCCCGGTGGGTGAGGCGACTGGACATCTGCGTAAGGAGATCCGTGTCCGAACTCCGCTTTGGTAACGGTACTGCCCTGCGATCCCACACATATTGGTAAAAATAGTCCCTGTATGATTAAAAAGGTGGATGGGCGTTTTTAATGAGCAACTATGTCCGTGTCAGGACTTTGACGGAGTTTTTCGTTTCGGGGCTTTTTTCTTGGCAACCCCTTTCACTTCACATGGGATGCACTTTTCCATCTTATCATCAACGATGCGGTACGCATTTGCAAGCACCGAAGAGTTCGAGATCATACCGGCAAGCAGGATCACCTCAAGGATCTCATCACGGGTGGCCCCCATCTTCATTGCCGCCAGCATGTGGTAGCCGGTACAGTGCGGGCATTTCAGCGCTGCACCTACTGCCATACTGATAAGTTCCACGTACTTGGGGTCGAGGGGGCTGGTTTCTGCGACGGTGCCTTTATAAAGGAGATGGGAGATAAGAACTTCGGGACGCTCGCCCATCCTCTTGAAGATGAGTGGCACTCTCCCGTATTCCTCTTCGATCACCTTCATCCACTGTTCTGCTGTGACATCTGCACCCTGTGAGACGATCTGCGCAAGCCGTTCCTCAAATTCGAGTTTTGTTTTTTTCCCCATCATATCACCATGTTTGTTTCTGAGAAGAGACGGATCCGGATAATGATATAGTCCCGCATGCGGGAGGGCAGGATATCTGCCACATCGCCGATCGTGATCCCGTCTTCAATCTCAATTTTGCGGAGAACGCTCGCATAGGTGTCATAGGGGAGTTTCACCCGGAGTCCGGACATCTGCACCGTGAGCGGCGTGGGAGATGTCACTTCGTAAATGGCTGGAACCTGCTCGCGGATTACGTCCATCAGCCGGGCGGGCGAAACCGAGAGCGGATCCTTTGCAATCTCTTCCCGCTTTTTCTCAAGCACGCGGGTGATCTCGGCAACGATCTCATCGAGTTTGGCAAGTTCATCGGATTCTTTTGTCCGGTGCATGAACCTGCCGACATTCCCGACATACCCCTCAACAGGCGGATTAATGATCTTCTGGAGTGCCTCCTTATTCGGAGCCCCGCAGAGCACAATCGGCACCTCAACACCCCTCCGGATGATCTGCATCTTGTACTCAATGCAGGTTTCAAAATTGCCCAGCACATAAACGGCAATATCATGCTCGTTGATGACGTCCCGTTCCTCATCATTGATGCCGGCAATGCGTTTGCCCACACCCCGCGCCATGCCGATCATGTTGCTCTTTGCGCCAAGCCTTCTCACGTATTCGGCAATATCACAGGCCGGATGAGGGAGGTGGTGGATCTCAAGGCTGGGGATGACAACGGCAATTTCGGTACCGACAAGCGGGGAATCAATCACATCCCCGGTAAGCGGTTTTCCCACTGCCCGGATCAGCTCGACATCGTCTTTTGGCACAAAACACTGGAGGACAACTTCCTGTGCAATCAGGTGTTTCTGGACGATATAACCGCCGAGGTCTTCGATCAGGTCAATGATTTCGTTATGCCGGTAGATGCCGCCCCGGTAGGTGATGGGAACAAGGATCATGGTGTTTCCCCCATCAGCGCGAACTTCTCTTTGATACGGGCGTCCATATTTTCTGTCAGGGTATCCTCGCTTGCCACAAAGGAGAATTTTTCATTCCCATACGTTTCTTTTCGGACGCGGAACCCTTCAGGAGCGATACAGCGCAGTGCATAGATGAGGTCTTTATACAGCGCCTCGCTGGGATTGGCAATGATGGTCTCCTCGATCTCTTTGGGATCGACTGAAATCCCATAGAGTATTACCGTGAACCGGTCAGGTTGTTCAACATGGTCTTTGCCAAACCGCTCCCAGAAAATCTTGAGCATCGGCGCAAGATAGGTCTCATCAGAGATCGAGAGGGTAATCTTGCCTTCCAGCGGGTTCACGTTCGCGATATCCCGAACACGGACGAGTGTGGTAACTTTTTTGACGACACCGACGGCA
Organism: uncultured Methanoregulaceae archaeon; assembly: GCA_963768785.1. Taxonomy (GTDB): domain Archaea; phylum Halobacteriota; class Methanomicrobia; order Methanomicrobiales; family Methanospirillaceae; genus Methanoregula. The sequence goes on along the minus strand of CAVYJD010000016.1, from coordinate 17,168 downwards.
ATAAACAGGGGTATCTTCGGGTCGATAAACACATGCAGTTTGTGCATCACCCGGAGCAGGTTATGGTCAAGGAGCACATCGTTTGTGATCTGCTTGTAGTACTCCCCGCCGAGGGGTTCTGTGCATTCTACTTCAAAGTACTCAATCGCAGGCATCTAATCGTCCTTGATAAACCCTGAAGCCAGCAGCGCCGATCCGACAGCGCCGATATACTGGGAATAGGGCGGTACAACAATCTCCACTTTCAGCAGTTCGCCCATCGCCCGGACCAGCCCTTCAATAAGGGATGTCCCGCCGACCATAATCACCGGCTCCTTGATGTCCACTTCCTGCAGTTGCTGCTCAAAAACCTGCTCGGCAACGCTGTGGCAGGCAGCTGCTGCGACATCCTCACGGCTGCTGCCGGCGGCAAGAGCATTAACAAGGCTCTGTGTCCCGAACACAATGCAGTAACTGTTCATGGGCACCTGGGCGCCCATGCCTTTCATCGCGAGTGGCCCGAGTTCGGTGATATCCACCCCGAGGCGCTTGGCGGTCATCTCAAGGAACCGCCCGCTTGCACCGGCACAGATACCGCCCATGGTAAACGTTCCGGGAATGCCGTCCATTACCGATATCGCCTTGTTGTCCATACCCCCGATATCAATAACTGTCGCCGGACCATGCTGGCGGTTTGCCAGATACACCGCACCTTTTGAGTTGACGGTCAGTTCTTCCTGGATGAGGTCTGCCTTGATCTCGTTACCAACAAGGAACCGGCCGTACCCGGTAGTGCCGACTGCCTGTATCTCATCACGGGTGATACCTGCTTCCTGCAGGGCATGAGCGATAACCTCATTTGCGCTTTTGATGACTTCAGTCGTGGGCTGCCAGCCGGTACCGATGATTTTGTTGTCTTTCATTACGACCGCTTTTGTCGTTGCCGACCCGGAGTCAAGGCCGAGCGTAATTCCCTGCTGGGTTTCACGGGCGAGCAGAGCACGGCGACGGGCTATCGTTGTAAGCGCTTCCATTCTTGTCAGGAGCGTTCCAGAGGTCGTACGTTCGGTAAACGAATAACTGACGACCGGGAGTTTTGAGTGCTCGTGAATATACCGGCGGAGTTCGTTTCTTACGATAGCTGCTTCCGCACACCGGAAGCAGGTGGCAATAAACACCGCATCGGCTTCCACTCGCCCATCAACAAGTGCCTTTGCCCGGGCGATGGCAAGTTTCAGGTCAGCACTTCGCACGTCAAGCCCGAACTCAGAAAAGTCCTGCATGATATCTTTGAGTGCGATATCCGGGAAAAAGATCTCCCCGTTAACTGATTTTGCGGCATCGTTGATCTCCTGCTGCACCCCGGAATAATCCGGCCCGCAGGAGAGTTGGGCAATCCGCACCGGCACGGTCATGATTTTTCTCCCAGTTCAGACAGGAACCGTTTGATCGCAGCAACAAATTTCACGCCATCATCTTCATTCTGGGGGTAATTCAGGTCAAGTTTCGGGATATCTTTCTGGCGGATAAGGAATTTGATCAGCTCATTTGTCCGGGCGCATCCCATGCACCCGAATGCAAGGTCAGCATCGTTGATGATAATCGCCGCGTCACATTCCTCAATCATCGGCCCGTACAGGGACATACGCCCCCGTACACCGCTGGGAACTTCAACAGCTGCCCACCGGAGACCTTTCTTTGGATCTTCCGGTGTGATCTGGAGCGGAGCAGATTCAAGCCCCGGTGTCTGGACCCGTTCGCGGACTGCAATGGCAGAACCAAGCGGCTTGTGCCCGAAGCGGGTTACCAAGTCAGAAAGAATCAGGCTCGTTGCAGGATAAATAAAAATTTTTGCCATGTCAGGGCTCCTGTATATCGATCATTTTTTTCAGTGTTGAGATATCGAGTTTTTTTCCTGTGAGGGTACTCTCAGGTGCGGGAACGGTCTTTGCATCCCGGTGGGCGAGTTCTTCAAGTGCGTGGGATACATAAGGGAGGATGGTCATCTCATATTCTATACCATGGAAACCGGGGCGTGCACCGCCAAGCGTCGCCCGGCACCGTCGGGCATCCCCCGGTGGAAATCCCCGGTCTTTTACAAAAATATGATCGGGATCCATCTTGCGGATCTCGGTGATAATCCGGTTCACGTCGTCTTCCTTTCCCATGATGACAAGACCAAAACAGGTCTCTTTTATCATAATGCCCTGTGCAATCTCGTAGGCGCGGACGGCCATATCCGCTGGTGTCACGGTCATTGATTCCACAATAACATATTTTGTCACCATGCCGACAAAATCAGGAACATAGTCCGTCATTTCTTTACCTCCCTGATATAGACCATCTGCCGCTCTTTTACGGCTTTGAGTTTATCGGTATCGATCACGCGCCCGATGATATTGGTCCCCTCAAAGGGCTCTGAAGTTGGGCCAAACTCCCTGCTTGCCGATAACCGGACTCCTACAAGACCAGCACCTTTTCGCGAATCATTGGTGATTGCAAGAGCGTTTGCCGGTGCTTCATCTACCGGCGCGTTCTCCGGGATGATCTTGATCTCGGTGGGGATCTCCGGTTTGAAGAGATACACATCATCAAACGTAAAAAATGCCGGCATCATACCCGCATCGTGCTGCTTGAGCCCGGTAAGCCTGCGGAAGATATCGCAGCTTACCGGTGCCGATGCATCGTCAGGCTCAATATCGATCACCTTCGCATACGGGGCAGTCGTAATCGTAACCAGACCCTCATGGAGCATGTCAAGGGTAGTGCCCGGCTCCTGCGATACCACAATCCGGTCATCTGCATCGGTATCCAGTTTCAGCGTGATACCCCGTAGTCTGGTGATCTCCTTTGCCTGCTTCAGGGGAAGACCCAGCAGATCGATACGCTCCGGCTGGACGTTTACCGAGAAAATATCATTGTCCTTTGCGAGTTTGACCAGTTCTATGCCATGTACAACCTGCCCGACAACACTGTGCGACGGGACACTGGGCACGTCCGCCCGGTACATATACAGCCCGCCAACAGACGGTCCCGAGGTGCGCACGGTAACCGTTCCCTCCCTTCGGGGGCGTTTGTATTGCGCCGGAACCATGGTGCCGGTAAGGACAGGATCAAGGATATGCGTGCTTGTTGCCCTGCCGACGTGAAATGTTCCGGACTCAAGTGCAATGAGCATATGCTCGACGCTCCCTGCCGCTTCAACGGTGACATGGTCAGGTGCATACCCTTGTGCTATCACGCTGACGGTGGTTACTACCTGCATACCGTCCTCAAGAACAATTCCCCGGTCTGTGGTGGTAAACGACCGGCTTGTATCTGCCCAGCTGATCACCGGTTCAATTTTAGTGATACGATCGCCGGTTGCAAAACGGTCCAGCACCGCCCTGCCACTTACAATGCGGCCGATAACGCCACCAGTAACATCAGCACCATGATCGGACGAATGCCGGCTTTTGGAAAAGATCAGGTATGAACGGGCAGGATCATATCCCCCGCACCCCAAAATCACCTCTCCGCGATCATAAAGATGGGGTTTGCGGGAGGGATGGATTGCCGAGGGAAAAGGTCCAAATGCCGCAGAATACCGATCTGTCCAGTGGAGATTGAGTGCAGCAGCCAGATCCGGTGATTCGAGAACCGGTGCAGCATCTCCAGCAAGTTCAAGGGTGATATCACCGGCACTAGTACTAATTACGTAATACCCGGTCTGTGCCTGTTCTTTTGTTGCAGGGCGGATTACTGCAACGCAATATTTTTCCGGGTGCCCTTCCAGAAGAGATCCCAGCGTGCTGCCATCAGCAAGATCATGTTTCTCGCCGTTAAGGTGAACACTGATCATCGCGTACCTCACGCGGCAGGCTGGCTCATGACCTTTTTTTCTTCCTCTGTCAGGTGTGCAAGAACTTCGGCTGTCGGCCCTATCTCGATGATCTTGCCGCCCCGCATCAGGGCAATGCGATCACAGGTATCCCGGACAAACTCCATGTCATGCGAGACGACGATAAACGTCTCATCCATCTCTTCGCGGGAATGCATGATCGAATGTTTCACATCCACTTTTGTGATCGGGTCCATTGTACCAGTCGGTTCATCTAGGATTACGATACGCGGTTCCCTGATGAGGACCTGAGCGAGAGCGACACGGTGGCGTTCCCCCTCAGAGAGATGCCCGGGCATGCGGTCGAGGATCTCCTTGCTTTTTTCCTCGGTAAACCCTGCCATTTTCAGCGTGATCACCGCTTTGCGCATCGCCAGCTCTTTGGGGAATTCGAGTCCGATCGCATCGGTGAGATTGTCAAGCACGGTCCGGTGGGGATAGAGATCGTATTCCTGGTGCAGGAGGCCGATGTACTCCTTTGCGCGTCCCCGCTGGTCAATACCGGGCTTGGTCATATCGACCCATTCCTCCCCGATCCTGATATTGATCTCCCCGCTTGTCGGCTCAATGATACCGGCAATGATCCGTGAAAGCGTTGTTTTCCCCGCCCCGCTTTTCCCGATAATGCCAAAAATTTCCTTGGTGTACACATCAAAATTGACACCGTTGACTGCCTTGACGACCCCCCGGTCTACCGATATGTACCGCTTGGTCAGATCGCGTGCAGATACTACTTTTTCACCAAGAGCGGAGTGTTCGAACGTTTCGCTGTCATCATACCCCAGCATAAATTCATCGATGACGTCTTTTGGCGTACCCATCTTTGCAATTGCGCCCTCTACAAGCAGTATCGCACGGTCGGCGACGTCTTCAATCACCTGTGAAAAGTGCGAGGTGACAACCATGCCCATATTGCTGGACTGCGCCGCCGTGTTCAGCATCTGGTGGACGAGCCGGGCCGTTTCAGGATCAAGTGTACCGGTAGGTTCATCGGCAAAGAGCATGAACGGCTCTTTTGCCATCTGCCGGGCAAGCACCACACGTTGTTTTTCCCCTCCGGAAAGGTCGCGGGCGATATGCATCATGCGATGGGAGAGCCGTACCTGGTCAATCAGGTCTGCCGCACGGTTGATCGCTTTGTCAGCGGGATAATTGATATCGTCGAGTGCATGAAGGACATTTTCGATCACCCGGTCATCGCCGTACAAGGCAAATGTGCGCTGGAACATGATGGCCGTTCTTCGCATCAGCCGGCGCTTCAGCATTTCGTCGCTCTCATTCCAGAGATCGATATTCATGGCGGATAATGTTCCACTGCAGTGAGGACAGGGTTTGCCCGCAGCACTTCCGACATCCAGAAACTCGCAGGCATTGCAGGCAGCCACATGGTAGATAATACTGCCGCTTGTCGGCGGCTGCTCTATCCCGCGCATGAGATGCATCAGCACGGTCTTACCGGCACCACTTCTCCCGATAATCCCCAGTATCTCCCCCTCGGCAATTTCAAAAGAGATATTTTTGAGTACTTTTGTTTCGTCAAAATCCATGCAGAGGTTTTCGACTGTGATCAATGGAGCCTTCATAATTCTCTTATACCCTATGTGGTACTCGTGTCATATTATCTTTTATATGCAGTACTATGCTTAGTCACGATAGTGTTTTTTTAAGTGGTGAAAGCAACCCCTGCACAATCGGGATCACGTCACCTACCCGGTTGACCACGTAGTCAGCCGCCCGGTAAAGACTTTCGGGACGATCGCCGGGCTGCTGTATGGTGAGGACTGCAATATCTGCTTTCTCCAGTGCGCACAGGTCGTTGATGCCGTCACCGACCATCAGGACTTTATCGTATTCCTGCTGAAGATCGCAGACAATCTGTGCTTTTACTGAGGGCGTTGCGACACCGTATACCCTGTCACGGGGAATGCCGAGATGGTCTGCCATCCGCTCAAGTTTGGTTGACCGGTCACCGGACGCAATAAACGTCGGGACACCGATGCGGTGGAGCGTGCTGATAGTCTCTTTTGCCCCCTCAAACGGCCATCCCCCTGCTGTAATGCAGAATTCGATCGCGTTCTGCTCCATGTTGACAATTGCACCGCTGTTCATTGTAACCATGCTCTCCGCACGGCAGATCGACCAGACATTGCGGATACATTCCTGCAGATCGCCCACGCATGCCCGGGTATCAGCGTAGAGCACATCCCCGATGGCTTCGGCAGTGATAATCTTCCGCGTGCAGCTGACTCCAAAGGCGATATTGCGGTCTACGAGGTATTCCGAGAGGAGCATATCGGGCGATGCCTTCATGACATCTTCAGAATGAACCGGAAGGACAAGCAGGACCCGATCCGGACAGCTGAAAGTGAGCGTGGTGGTCTCAATACCGGGAAGAAGTTTTTTATTACAGACATCTTTTGCAACACGGTAGGTATTCAGGAGGGTTCCGGCGCTATCAAAAACTACGGCGACTGTCATCATCACACCCGGTAATAAACTCTATGTGCTATTCTTTCCATTGAATCAATGAAGCTTAATGATCGTTACTGAAACTGCAGACAAGATAAAGAGCATGGAAATCCGTGGAGCTGGCAGGATTGCCCGGGCTGCCGCAGAAGCACTTCGTGACCATGCCCTCTCTGTCGGTGATCTTTCTCTGGCAGTATTCGAACAGGAAATGGAACGGGCAGCCGCTACGCTGATCGCCACGCGTCCAACTGCTGTATCCCTCCCGAATGCTGTACATATTGTCATGGCCGGAATCGACGACGCAAAAACTGTGGAGGAAGCAAAGGCAGGGGTGATCTCACGGGCTGATGCGTTTATTTCCTCATCGCAGCATGCTGTGGAACGGATCGCCCGGATCGGGGCCCGGCACATCCGTGATGGAGATGTTATCCTCACGCACTGCAATTCGGAAGCGGCCCTTTCCTGTATCATCGAGGCGCACCGTGAAGGAAAGGAGATATCCGTCTATGCAACGGAAGTGCGACCACGCAACCAGGGGCTTGTAACCATAAGGACGCTCAACGACGCAGGGATAAAAACGATGTTTATCGTGGATTCCGCCGTCAGGTCAGTTATCAACGATGTCGATCTGGTGATGGTGGGAGCCGATGCCGTGACGGTAAATGGTGCTGTTGTCAACAAGATCGGGACAGCACAGGTGGCACATGCTGCACACGAAGCCCGGGTGAATGTGGTAGTCGCTGCAGAAACCTACAAATTTGCGCCCCGTACGCTGCTTGGTGAGCTTATCCGGATTGAGGAGCGCCCGGGAAACGAGGTGCTGCCGGATGAAATTGCACGGACGCTGCCCTACGTGACCGTGACAAAATCCCGCATTTGATGTCACCCCGGCGGAATATATCGACCTGATCGTCACTGAAGAAGGAGCGATTCCGCCGCAGATGGCATATGTCATTATCAAAGAATACCTTGGCTGGGGTATCGAGGAATTCCATTCTTCATTAGAGATGAACGGAAGGCATGAGGAGTAAGATCCCCGGCACAGCAGAATGGACAAAAAACGATCATTATGAAATCTGCTGCATGCAAGTATTGTAGAGCAGTATAACCAGGCACGGAAGCATTACCATGGAGATACCCTTTACCAAATTACACGGCAACGGGAACGATTTTGTCGTCATCGACGAATATGAGAAAACCGTCATCCCGGATGATATGAAAATACAGTTTGCCACCTGTTACTGTGATCGCCGTTTTGGCATCGGTGCAGACGGGATTTTGTTTCTTTTGAAATCTGGTACCTGCGATCTGAAAATGCGGATCATCCAGCCGGACGGGAGCGAGGCGGAGATGTGCGGCAATGGTATCCGCTGCCTTGCAAAATATGCATTCGATACTGGCTACGTGAATGATTCCTGCACCATTGAAACACTCGCGGGAGCCATGCGTGTTACCCTCGGCTATAAAGACGATGAATTTACTGCGACGATCACGATGTCACCGCCGGAATTTGACCGGAAAGGCATTCCCGCAACCGGCGATGGGGATTACCGGGAGCATATCGGAACATTTGATGTGTATGCGGTAAACACCGGTGTTCCCCACGCGGTGATTTTTGTCGATGATGTTGACAGTATCGATATTACGAAAGTTGCTCCGTCTATTCGCAATCATGCATCTTTTCCCCATGGTGCCAATGTGAATTTCGTCCAGAAAACCGGCGATAACAGCATCCGTATCCGGACATTTGAGCGCGGCGTGGAAGACGAAACCCTTTCCTGCGGGACCGGGGCAACGGCATCTGCCATTATCTCCCATAAACGGGGATATACCGGAAATGTAGTCAAAGTCGAGACCAGCGGGGGCCCCCTTGTCATTTATACACAGGAACCTGTCCGCATGGAAGGACCGGCGGAGACGGTATTTACCGGCGTTATATCGTACTGACCGCTGGTATGACGTTAAAATGAGCAGGGAATGATCGCATAGGCAGAGTCTGGGGGACGCTCGCGGGACAGCCTGCAAATCTAAAAACACGTTTTTTTGCTGCAATCCTGATAATTTTCCCAGATTATCCGAAGTCGGGGAGGGGCCCGGTCAGCGTTTTTGGCTCTCCGTTCAGGGATTGAACCATGCCTCAAATCTCTTTTATCTCGTGCCGCTCACGCTCTGCCTGCATTCTTGCAGTAATGTCACGCGAGACATTATAGAACTCCCGCACATTTCCCGTCGCCGGATCGCGGATCGCATGGATAACCGATTCAAACCAGACATACCCGCCGTCTTTGTGTAGTACCCGTAATATGAGCGTATCCCGGTTTGTTTCGCCACGTGAAATTCGGATCATAAAATCCTGTACGATACCTAAATCATCGGGATGTACAAGATCCATCACTTTCCTGCCCAGAAATTCCTGTTGACTGTACCCGAGAGTTGCTGTAACAGATGGTGAGACATATATGAGCGTAGTGTCCGGTGCCTGGCGGTTGATAATATCAAGGGAATATTCTGCGAGCAGCCGGTATTCCTGTTCACTCTCGCTCAGTTTCTTCTCGATATTCTTACGTTCGCTGATATCTTCGATAAGGGCAATCGTAGAATGGATTTTATTGTCCGCACCCCGGACTGGTGTGATGGTGACAAAAGCCCACAACACCGATCCATTCTTTGTCAGATAACGTTTCTCCGTCCGGTAAACATCGATCTCCCCGGCATAGATCTTGTGGACTTCCACAACATCACGCTTGACATTATCAGGGTGTGTGATATTCATGAAGGTTTTTTCCTTGAGTTCCTCCAGGGTGTATCCAAGCAGCTGGCAGAATTTCCGGTTGACAACGACAAACCGGAAATCTGTGTCCACCAATGCCATACCAAGGGGACCATCCTCAAATATTCTCCGGAACCGCTCTTCGCTTTGAATTAAGGCGTCTTCTGCGCTTTTACGGGCCGTGATGTCACGCGATACCCCAAAGACTGACAGTATCCCCCCGTTGCCGTCAGGAACCGGAGCGAGAAAATGGTCAAACCACCGCACCTCTCCGTTCACAGCGATCGCCCCTTCGCTCCTAATGGGGGTGCCTAATGTGATGACTTTTTGCAGCTGTTCACCCTGGTGGAGTGCCTGATCGCCGTGGAACAGCATGGATCGGGGCTGCCCGATAATATCAGCAGGATCTATCCCGATCAGGCTGGCAGCAAATCTGTTGACATATTCGACCCGGTCATCCCTGCCGATCATAAAAATCAGGTCATTTGACGACTCAGCGAGCAGCCGGTACCGTGCCTCGCTTTCCTGTATACGGGCCTCATTCTCTTTTCTCCAGGTGATATCCTCAAGAATGACGGACACTCCTTTGTGCCCGTCATCAAAAACCGTTGGTGCAATATGGCACGAAAAGAAGATCCGCCGTTGGTTCAGTGCGAGTTCCCCGGTCCATTCCTCCCCTGCAATCCCCTGTTTTATGTTGTCAACAAAAGGACAAAAAATATCATTGAAAACCGTCACCAGCGGGGAATATTCGATATTTTTTCCGAACAGGTCCTGTGCACTGGTGTCAAGGAACGAAAGAAACGGCCCGTTTGCATAGATAACCCTCAGGCTCGTGTCCAGCTGCAGGATAAGTTCAGATGAAATGGAGAGGACTGCCGAGACAGGGACCCGGTGAGACAGGGTGTAGATCTTCGCCATGCCGAAATGCCGCATTTCGACCTGTCCGGAAACAAGGAGACTTTCGAGGTATCGCCCGGCGGTGTTCCGGTTGATATTGACCACATCGACAATATCGGTAATACTCAGACCCTGCGGATGTTCCTTGAGGAGTTCCTTGATCTGCGCAGTTATCGCGGGACGTAGAACCATTGGCCGGATAATATCGGTATATGAAGATATAATGGTTAAGATTTTACCGGACGGATTTTAAAAAACCTTAACCGGATAAAAAAAATTATCCCGGTATCCTAATGCCGTCCTCGACAATCTCAAAATCAAACGATGCTCCTTCCGGGCGGGAGCGGTGTTTGATGAGTGTTGCCCGCCGCATACCGGGTGTATCAAGACGGTCAAGGCGGACGATTGATTTGGAGATATGCTCAAGCGCCGTTCCCCCAAGGCCTGCATAGGTGTTTTTTACCGTGTCCATATACACCTGGTTCGTTACCATGACCGGGATATCGTATCGTTTTGCATACCCGAGCAGGTGGATTATCTGCCTCGTGAGCATCTGCATCGCGTCCCTCCCTTTTTCAAGATCCGTACGGTAGAGCGCTGTTGCAGAGTCCATCACGAGAAGACCTGTTTTGTCTGTCTTAAGGATCTTATCGGCTTCTGCAATCATGGAGCCCTGCTGCTCAAAATCGATGGGTTCGAAGAGGAATAACCGGTCAGCAACCGAATCCGTATCACTCCCGGCAATCTGCCGGAACCGCTCGATTGAGAAACCTTCGGAATCAATGAAGACAACCGATCGCCCCGCCCGTAACGACGCCACGGTAGCAATCATGCACAGGGTGCTTTTCCCGCTCGCTGGTCCGCCATAGATCTGGCAGATTGTCCTGGATTCAAGTCCCCCTCCGAGAAGCCGGTCAAAGGCCGGGTTTCCGGTGGTGCGACGGTCGGCACTCATGATACTTTCCTCTGAAATATGCCGGCCCGGCAGGATTTCCACCCGGCTTCTTCGATTGCCTGAATTACATCGCGTACCGGCATATCCAGATCCGCTGCCCAGTCCCGCGCCGGATCGAACTCTGCTTTCAAGGTATAGACGCTGCCGTGCATCCACCCGCATTTAATCGGCACTGTTCTTTTTTGCCCGGCAATTTCAACATCGACCTGCTCCACCGTGCGATCTGCGATGAACCGGTGAACAAAAGGGATACAGCGGATGCCCAGCGTGCCAAGCTCGCGTGCCATCAGTTCAGCCATCTGCATACTGGTGTCGGGAAGGCATACCACCCGGATCAGGAATCCCGGGCGCCCTTTTTTCATGATGATTGGGATTGCGCTCGCGTCTCGGGCACCAGCGTCCATGAACCGTGTTATTGCATGGGCTATCACTTCGCCACTCACATCATCGACATTTGTTTCAAGCACGTCAACAGAATCGTCCACCCGTTCAGGCATTTGGTCGCTGGTTGCTTCCACGACCATCGCCCTTATGACGTTCGGAGTATGAGGTGGATCGCGGGTACCGGCGCCATATCCTGCTGAAAGAATTCTAAAACCAGAGAACGCTGGGGGACGAACCGTGGAAAACTCTGCAAGCAGTGCTGCCCCGGTGGGTGTGCAGAGTTCGCCTTCACCAGTCCCCGCAATAGCTGGAAGCCTGCTTTCAGTGAGGAGGGCAACGGTTGCTGGCGCAGGAACAGGGACGGTGCCGTGGGAACCGCTTATTGTTCCGCTTCCGACGGCTATCGGGTGGATCACGACCCCATCAACATGCAGCGTATGCAGCGCTGTGCATGCACCAATCACGTCGGCAATTGCATCATCCGCCCCCACTTCATGGAAATGCGCATGCCCGCCATGAACCTGCTCTTCTGCATGTTGTATCCGCTCAAAGACACGCCGTGCCTGCGCAAGGGCTTCTGGCGGTACCGCTCCGCGAGCTGCATCCAGCCGGGTCATCACCTCTGAAAATGTCCGGTGGGTAACCGGAGCATGGGTCTCTACCCGTATCGCACCGATGCCTGCCCGATGTACACGGCTGATGGTGGGTGTGGCAACGACCGCCTCCATTGCCCGGGTAACGATCTCCCGATTGGCACCGCAACCAATCAGTGCCCCGGTAATCATGTCGCCTGCCGCGCCGTGGAACGGATCGAAAATAAGGACTCGCATAAAGTTACAGTACTTATAAATCCCTGCGTATATGACCTTTAAGGTAATGCCTGAAGTTCAATTGAGGGTGGATTCCGCGTATCCGGGCGATCAGGGTGGCGGAAAGGCACGGCTCGATCCTGAGACGATGCTTCTTTTAAAAATCTCCCCCGGCGATCTCGTGGTGATTGAGGGGAAGCGCCGTACGGTCGCAAAAGTCTGGCGGGCTCTTGTCGAGGACTGGAACCAGCGCAAGATCCGCATCGATAATTTTACACGGATCAACGCGGGCGTGAGCATCGGTGACACGGTAAAAGTTACGACTATCACGGATGAGATAGAGGCAAAGCGCGTGGTGCTTGCCCCTCCCGAGGACATGCCAAAGAAGATCCCGATTGCAAACAACCCACACGTCTTAAACGGTCTCATCGACTTTCCGGTGGTAAAAAACGACTCCATACCGATTATGCTCGGGCTCCCCTTTATCCAGCCCCAGATTGTCGCGTTCAAAGTCGTGGAGATCGAGCCCGAAGAAGCGGTGATCATCACCAAGAACACCGCAATAGAATTTTCCGATAAACCAGCTGCCGGGTTTGAAGGAGTCAAGAGGTTCTCCTACGAGGACATTGGTGGATTAAAAGATGAGCTCCAGCGGCTCCGTGAGACCATCGAACTTCCCCTGCGTCACCCGGAACTCTTCCAGAAACTGGGTATCGAGCCACCCAAGGGTGTCCTGCTCTATGGTCCGCCGGGGACGGGAAAGACCCTGATCGCAAAAGCGGTCGCAAGCGAGAGCGGCGCCCATTTCATCTCAATTGCAGGGCCTGAGGTCATCTCGAAATATTATGGCGAGAGCGAACAGCGTCTCCGCGAAGTCTTTGAAGAGGCGCGGGAAAATGCGCCGTCGATTATCTTTATCGATGAACTGGATTCAATCGCCCCCCGGCGCGAAGAAGTGACCGGGGAAGTCGAGCGGCGTGTTGTCGCACAGCTTCTCACGATGATGGACGGCCTTGAAGAGCGGGGACAGGTTGTTGTTATTGGTGCGACAAACCGTGTCGATGCGATCGATGCCGCCCTGCGCCAGCCCGGCCGGTTTGACCGGGAAATTGAGATCGGTGTGCCGGGAGAACCAGACCGAATCGAGATTTTAAAGATCCACACCCGGGGGATGCCGCTTGCCGAAGATGTCAGCCTGAACATTCTCGCCCAGCAGACCCACGGGTTTGTTGGTGCGGACCTTGCGGCACTCGCCCGGGAAGCAGCAATCCGTGCATTGCGCCGGTACCTGCCAAACCTTGACCTTGACGCAGAAGAGATCCCGCAGGACGTGCTCGACTCGTTAAAGGTGCTTGCAAGCGACTTCAGGAGTGCCCAGAGAGATGTGGGACCAAGTGCCATGCGCGAAGTGATGCTCGAGGTCTCGCACGTAAAATGGGAGAATGTCGGGGGTCTTGAATCGGCAAAGACCGAGATTCGCGAAGCGATCGAATTCCCGCTCACCCACCGCGAGAAATTTGAAGACCTCGGTATTGAACCCCCGCACGGTATCCTGCTCTATGGTCCGCCGGGGACGGGAAAAACCCTGATCGCAAAAGCGGTCGCAAGCGAGAGCGGGGCAAATTTTATCCCCATCCGGGGCCCCCAGACTGCTGTCGAAGTGGGTCGGCGAAAGCGAGCGGGCAGTGCGCGAGATCTTCAAAAAAGCCCGGCAGGTTGCGCCGTCGATTATCTTTTTCGACGAGATGGATGCCCTTGCCCCTGCACGGGGGACATCGAGCGATTCACATGTAATTGACAACGTGCTCAACCAGATCCTGACCGAGATGGACGGGCTTGAAGAACTCAAAGATGTTGTCGTCATGGGCGCGACAAACCGCCCGGATATTGTTGATCCGGCACTGTTGCGGGCCGGGCGGTTTGACCGGCTGGTCTACATCGGGGAACCGACGCTGGAAGACCGGAAAAAGATCTTCTCCATCCATACCCGTTTCATGCCGCTTGAAGGCTCCGCTCTTGAGAATGAACCAAATCCTCGCAGGTACGACCGAGGAATCAGATCCTGCAGTACGCGAGGAATTTGGCCGAGATTATTGAAACGTGGGGAACGGACAAACAAATCTCCCCAGATGAGATACGGGCGACGGTTGTTCCCAAGACTGAAGGCGCAGTGGGGCTCTCAACGGGTGCACGGGAAGGAAGCGCCTTATCGAGCTGATGAGCGAGAAGAAACTCACCATTGCTGATCCGGCACGGGACGCGCTTGCGTTGACATTTGCAAAAATATCCGATGGTTTTGTTGGCTCTGACCTTGAAGCTCTCTGCCGTGAAGCCGGAATGCTTGCCCTGCGGGAAGGGGTATCAACCGTGTCCCAGCGGCACTTTGAAGCAGCGCAGCAGAAGGTGCACCCGACCATGAACGAGAACCTCCGCCAGTATTATGCAAAGATACAGGCGCACTTCAAAGGCGGGCTCCCAAAACAGGTTCAGCCGCCGGAATACCAGTAATCCCTTTTTTTTAAAATTTCCCGTTTTAAAACGTATGGCGCCAGCCAGGTACGTTAGAAAAAAAATCTGGATTATTGTGCCTGATACGGCGTGTGCCTAACCCCGGCACCGCTATTCGCAGTAGGGATCGCTTGCCCACTCTTCATAGACCTTTTTCGGTGGCCTTCCGCGATGGGATCCGTGCTGGCGGGAGGTGGCCCGCTCCTCTGCCGTATCATCATCATCCAGGCCGGTCTTTGGATCCTGTGCCGAGGGCTGCTCTGCCTGCGCAGGGCGTTGCCGGTCATGATGAAACCGTGGTCTGCCCTGCCGAATCGGGTGCTGGGGAGTCTCTTTTGGTGATTCGTCTGTCATACCTATCACGTCTTATCTTACAGGACAGGTACAACAAATATCTTGCCCTGCTTCACAGCAAATGTCACGTAGCCGAATAATGCACACCTATATACACCGACGTCCATAATTTATCATCATTAAATCCCGGTGCAAGGATGTCCAACGTCACTACTCTTCTCGATGCAAAAAGTGTTCCTGAAGCAAAGATCGCTTTCATCTGCCCCAGCCGGAACGAAACCTACAGCTATGGAAAACTCCGGACCGAGATGAACCGGGTTGGGCTGGGGCTGTCCGCGCTGGGCGTAAAAAAGGGCGACCGGGTCTGCATCTATCTTGAAAGTTCTCCTGAATACCTGATCAGCTATTTTGCCATCTGGCGGATTGGCGCCGTTGCAGTCCCGACGAACAGCGTGTACCGGGGTGAAGAACTCCTCCATGCGATCAACGATGCCGGTGCCTGTGCCATAATCACCGATGCACAGGGTGCTGGTGTCGTTGAGGATATCCGGTTCGCGTGCTCCCACGCTCGTTCACTGCATCTGCACCAGCGGTTCGTGTGCGGGATCTGTTGCATGGGACTCATTTCCCCCGGCACCCGTGACCATGCGGGCGACGAACTGCGTCGATGGATGATCTCTGCCACCTCCAGTATACGGCCGGAACCACCGGCAAACCCAAAGGGGCGATGCTCACCCATGGCAACTGGATGACGGCGCTCGATGCCGAGCGCGAAGCCCTCCGGCTCCGTCCCGATGATACCTACCTGGGCATCTACCCGATGGGACATGTCGGGCTTTCATGGGGGATTGCCGTGCTCCGCGCCGGAGGCACCTATGTCATGATGGAGCGTTTCGATCTCGACCAGTACCTGGCACTCGCGGAGAAATACCAGATCACGGTCCTTGCCCGGCATGCCCCCGGTCATCCATTCGCTTGTCCACAGTCCGCCCGGCACCGAACAGCGGCTTTCTCATGCCCGGGTGATCATCTCGGGAGGCGGGAACCTATTGCCTTCAGTCTGGGCAGCGTTCGATCTCCGGTATCACATCCCCGTTGCAAACTCGTACGGGCTCTCCGAGACGATTGTCATTGGATCGGGCACGACCACGCTGCCCGAATACCCCCACCTGACAAAAGAGTACCGGAGTGTCGGTGTCGCGGTTGGTTACACGGAAGTAAAAATTGTTGATGTCGATGACCCAACAAAGGATCTGTCGTTTGGAGAGCACGGGGAGATTGCACTTCGCGGGCCTTCCGTGGCAAAAGGATACTGGAACCTGCCGGACGCCACAAAATCCGTGTTCCGGGATGATGGCTGGTTTTTGACCGGTGATGTCGGGTATCTCGATGAAGAGGGGATCCTCTACATTACCGACCGGAAAAAAGACATGATCATTATGTCCGGCTGGAAAGTCTATCCGACAGAAGTGGAGAATGTGATCGTTCAGCACCCGTCCGTTGCCGATGTTGCAGTATTTGGTATCCCAGACGAACGAAAAGGTGAAGTCCCGGTAGCTGCTGTTGTTCTCAAAGAGGGATGTATCCTGACAGAAGGTCAGCTGGAAAGTTTCTGCCGGGATCACCTTGCCGGGTATAAGATCCCCCGGAAACTGGTGATTGTGCCATCACTGCCCCGGGTGCACGGGTGGAAGCTGCTGCGCCGGACATTGCGGGAAACATTTGGCAGCGGTGCCGTATAATGCCGGAAATCAGGGTAAATTCTGCGACAAACCCATAAAATTCCCACAAACCTTTTAAATCCGCATCAAATAATATTAGCCGGTGCATCCGTAAGTGGACACGAAAAGCCGCATAATGGACGTCCCGACCAGCGGGAGGCCAAAAAAGCGAACGACCGGCATTGTTGGGCTCAACCTGCTTCTTGACGGGGGATACCCGCAAGGAAGTCTTGTCATGATATACGGGACGCCGCTTGCCGGCGTCGATCTTGCGGCGATGCAGTTCTGGAAAGACGGGAATGAAGAGGGCACCTACCTGATGAATGACGGGGATGTGGATGTCGGCATGGTGGACGCAAGCGAGCTTCACCCGGAGATGTACATCCCCCAGATGATTGGCGGCAGAATTGTCGTGGATTCCCTCTCTACCATCATCATCCGGTATGGCATTGATGTTGCCCTGAAATTCCTGCGCCTGGCCCGCGAAGAGATGAAGAAG
>CAVYJD010000015.1:0-109581 GCA_963768785.1 uncultured Methanoregulaceae archaeon | reverse complement strand
TGAAGTTGGCACCAATCTTCTCAAACAGTTCAGTGTCCACGATCCCGGTGTTGAAAAAATACGGTCTGCACTTTTGGTATCCAATAACTGGTCACCTGAAGATTTCACGCAGGCACTGGACACGCTCCGGCATTATGAAAGCAGGATCGACAGCCGGGATGTTTCTTTGGACAACCTTCATGAATTCCTCTCCAGTAAGCGGGGGTTCCTGCTCTCCCTGTTTGGAAACCCGCAGATACGCGAACACGACCGTTTCACCCCCCTTATACGGGCGGTTTTTCATCTTGCCGAGGAACTGGATGCACGCGATCATCTCACCAATCTTCCCCCTTCAGATTATGATCATCTTTCCGGGGATATCAACCGGGTAAACAGTCTGCTGGTTGTGGAGTGGCTGACGTACATGCAGCACTTAAAAAAGCATTACCCGTATCTTTTCTCACTGGCGATGCGCACGAACCCCTTCGATAAAAATGCTTCGGGAATTGTGCAATAATCAAATCCCCTGTTTAAACATTGGCAAATCAAAAAAAAGAAAATTATTCCAGAACCGCGAGCAGGTTCTCTTCAGGTAATGGTGTCGTCATACTTGTCAACAGCACGGGGTGCGTGCTCTCTGTTTCCTGAACCTGGCTGAGTATCTGCTTTTTCGATGCGTACATATAATGGAGTTCCCCGTTTAGCGACACGGTACTTTCGACACAACGGGTTGATCGGACGGCAATATTGAATGCCGCATTGACATCGGCATGGGCGACATACCCGCAATGGGGGCATTCAAACTGTTTCCGTGATCGCCTGCCATATGCACCACACCGGCTGCACCGCTTTGAAGTAAATGCCGGGTTCACGTAGAGCACAGGAATTCCCCGGTCATGCGCACGCCGTTCGACCAGCCGCTGGAGCGTAAAAAACGATCCGTTCTCAAATGAGAATTCAAACAACCCGCCATGTTTTGTTACGGTATGAATAATTATGGGAAAAGAGCTTTTCGAATTTGATTCCTGAACCGAGAGACTCGGCAAAGGACACGATCTGTCGGGAAATTTTGTTGAGTGCCGCTTTGAACGATTTCTGTTCACGGCTCTTGATTTTTTTCAGTTTCCAGAGTTTTCCTTCTTTCCAGAGTTTTGTGCAGTTTTTTGATGAATGACTACGGACATAGTGTGTGTTTTTCCCCAGTTTCAGAACTTTCCCGCTTTTTGGGTCGGCGACGACCGCCACATGGCCCGTCGTGTTGAGATCAATACCGATCCAGTGGGTGACGCTGTATGTAACTGAATAAAATTCAATCACCTGTTCCCCTTTGATAGTTCATCTGCTGTACAAACTGCCTTTGACTTACAATCTCCTTGTGTAAAGTTGTGATCCTCCTGTCCCTGATTCTGAACTATCCTTATGCTGACGAATATATCTTTCGGTAATTATCGCCCGGAACGAAAAAAGAATGATTAATCATGAAAATTCGGATGATCCTGCCGTCGTTTTGTCAAGCCATTACCGTGTAGGCGATGAGGGAGAGCAGGAATGCAAGCAGGAGCATCGCAAGCGAGAGGGGGGCGACAAAGACCAGCATCGCGTTTACGGTACTTGCCAGCTGGGAAATCCTGTTTGAGCCAAAGACGACCACCCCTTCACAGAATGCCGTCGTTGCCCCGGATTCTGCCGGGGAGAGGTCATTGATCGCATCTGAAACGGCCTGCATGACGATCGGGAGAAACTCATCTACCGGTGTTGCCATGCCGACGGGATTTTTACCCGGTGATGGTGTTGACAACGTGGGAATCAGTTGTCATCACTTCCGCAGCGTCAACGATTGTCAGGATCTTCTCTAAAAGTATTTCCCGGACTCCTGCAGCGATATTGTTGCCATCAATCAGTACGTAGGCCGTGCGCTGCCCCCCGACTTCAATAACCAGTGCCTGCACACCCAGATCGCCGAATCCATCTTCGCGGGTGAACGGGATCTGCTTGTGTGACGATCCAATCTTGAACGGGTGGAGTTCTACCGTTTGGCAGGATTCCATTGCCTGCATTGCTGCCCGCTGGTACTCGGTAGCAGTGAGCGTTGCCTGGAGCACCGGGGAGGTGAGATCGGTCATGCAGTTGTGGCCGTCAACAAAAGCGACATGCCGGAACCAGCGGTGACCTTCCGCCATAATTGACATACCAATAGAGAAATCGAGATCTTCTGTCTTTTGCGGCGACCGCGTGGTGACCATCAGTACCGAATCGCCAAAGCGCTGGAAGATAATCTTGACGGAACCGACAGAAAGTCGTTTAGACTCTCCTGCCAGATCGGTGTAGGCCAGGTCCTTTTTAGACCGTTCGATTGCGTCAATAATTTTTGTGATCTCACTCTCCGATACGAGGTTGAAGTCGTGCGTGGCACACCCGTGCGCAACAAATGTCTCTTCTTTGAGGTGGTCGTGAAGGATCTTTGGCAGGTTGCCCCCCCCGATTTCCCCCATCGGGCCGGGATGAAGGTTTGGCACGGTAAACAATACCGGCGTTTTATGTTCCCGTTTAAAGAAGATATTGACCTGCGGGACATAGATCTCTTCGCCAATTTCCCTGAAGAACTCCTCCATGCCCTTTGACCCGTCTGTCATGTGGGCGATAAACGCATTGATAAACGCAAGTCCCCGGATCTTAAATGCCCGTTGCAGTGGCCGTTCAATCAGCCAGATCAGGATAACAAATCCTACCCCGAATACAAACAGGAGAACAAGCGCAAATGCAGCAAAGATCGGGGAAAAAAAACCCGGCGAGAAGAGGAACATACCCGTGATAATTCCCATGAAGCTTTGCGTAATTGCAGGGATGATCATTCGCGGGACGCGATAGTCGGCGATTGCAACAAGGACAAGCAGCCGCAGGCCAAAGATAAATCCCAGCGATATTGCGTAGAACAGGGGCAGAAGGGTAATATTTATGGCAAGTGAGGAGAGGGTGATAATAACGGCAAAGACTGTACAGCTCAGGGCGAGCAGCGCTGAGCGGTTCCAGGTCATCTTTTTACCGGAATACCCGATGATCGGTTTTGTCAGCACAAAAGCCGCAATTGCCGGAATCGTGAATGCAAGCGTACCAAAAAACGGGAACGATCCAAAAAACGGGAGACTTCCTGATGCAGGAAGGTGGAGCCATGCCCGGGCGCTTGCCCCATCAATAATAAAACCCAGAAGAATAATCAGGAAAAGTGACCGGGGCCATGAGGGTGCGGTAAAGAGGTATTTGGTAAGTTGCCCCAGTTTTACGTCACCCTGCGTAGCCATCTAATAAAACCCTCCAAGGACCAGTTCATGGCGATCGGCGCTGGAACGGATCTCCTGTGTTGTATAGTTCACCGGGCGTGAATAAAAAGGTGCATTGAGCGTAAGGCTCTCGTATTCTCCCCCTTCCCCGGCAAGATTTATCCGGTGCCGCCCGGCAATGGTTTTGAGCCGGGTGATGAGGGATTCATCAATGCGGGCGCCAAGAAAACTCTCGTCCAGTCCTTCTGCTGCAGTGACAACAATACGGGCATCCATGCGGTCAGCTACTTCCCGCAGCAGTTGTTCCGTATCCATGTGCCAGAGCGGAGTAAACAATTCGATTCCCAACCGATCCGTAATCGCTTTCACCCGCTCTGCCTGGTATATGGATGCAACCGCTCCTGCTGTTACCCCCTCAATATCGAGTGCCGCAAGCCCGCGCTCAAGATCCGCGAGTTCTTCCTCTTTTTTTCCGTGCGTCAGAATCTCTACGTACTCCATTCCCGCAACATCTGCGATAACCGGGACTGCATCGAGGTTAGCGGAATGGAACATATAGGATTCACGGTTCTTTGGGCGCACCGTGACAAGATATTTTACCTGTTTATTCGCATCGAGTGCTTTCTGGCAGGACAAAATTGAGTCCTTGCCACCGGAAGTCAGCGCTGCCCAGCTCATCAGATCTACCGACCGGTAAGAGGTGTTTCAAGGCTCCCGAATGGTTGTTTGTACCGTTCAAGCATCTGTTCCCAGGTGGGCAGATGAGTCTGGCAGCCGGGATGCTCGACAACATAGGATGCAGTCACGGTTCCGATACGACAGCAGGTAAGTTCAGAATAGCCACGGACATACGCAGAAAGAAAACCGGCACGGTACGCATCACCGGCACCGGTAGGATCGGCAAGGGTCACCGGGACAACAGGTATAAAATGCGGGGTACCTTTCGTATACAGGGTACTGCCATCCCCGCTCATCGTAAATATCGCGATATCAACCTGTGCAAGAAGCGCTTCTTTGGTGATACCCATCGTCTTGCACATCTGCTGGACTTCGTGCTGGTTCGCAAAGAGAATGTCAGCATTGCCGATGATGGATTCCAGTTGTTCTTTTGTATACCAGAACACATCCTGCCCGGGATCGAATGAAACAAACTCACTCTTCTCTGCCACCCGGCAGTTAAACTCCGGATCCGCTGTCGCCATGTGGACAAGAGGAAGTGCAGGTGCTTCTGCTTCGGCAAACTTCTTTGAAGCCCCCCATTCAAAAAATGTCATCTGGTCGCCGTCGTCATCGGTAAACATGAATGCGGTCGGGGTATGGGTATCGGGTACAACAAAAAATTGCTGCCTGATGCCAATCCTGTGCATCCACCGATCGTAATCCCCGCCGGCAAAATCGCTGCCGACACAGGATATCAGGGTGACTGCCTCACCCAGTGTTGCGATTCCTGCGGCGATATTTGCCGCACCGCCGCCAAAAAAGACCTGGCGATCGGTGATGTGTGTCGAACAATTCCGCTCGGGAAGGTGATGTACATGGGAGATATGATCGACAGCGGTATGTCCGACGACGTGGATCATAATTCCTGCACGTCCAGCAGTTTTAAGGGGATTTCCCGGAGCGCTTTACCGATGGTTGATTTGGCGATCCGCTCTGCATGTTCCTTTGATTCAGCCCTGAATACTTTCATTTCAAGGACAAGGCCGACAAGTGCCGTATCTGCCACGACAATCGCACTGGACAGCGTCTCTTCACAGAACGGGCAGGTGAGCATACCTGCTTCGACTTCAACATACTTGGCCGAGGGGTTGAGGCGTTTTCCTGCCTCACTGATAGCGATCCCTATTGCATCGTCAAGCGATTTTACGTCTTTTAAATACCACGCAGATTCCAGCGTTACTACATAATCCGGCACGTTTTTTCCTCCGTTTACCACGCATCGTGGTGAATATGCTCTTCTGGTGCCATCCGTTCTGTCAGCACCGATGGCGGATGGCCATAGCCAAGAGCAAGCAGCACCAGCGGGCGGATATGCTGGGGAAGCCCGAGGGCTGACTTTACTTCTTCCTCGTCAAATGCACCTGTCCAGCAGGAATGCAAACCACGGGCCTGGGCGGCAAGCATCATGTAGGTACTGGCGATGGTGGCGTCCTGAACTGCATACAGGATGCCCCGTTCACCGTACCTGGACATGGAACGCACATAGTTTGCGCAGATCACGAGAAGTACCGGGGCGTTTGCAAGGTGTTCCTGGCAAAACCCGGCATCAGCAAGGTTTAATCGTGTATCTTCATCGGTGACAACCACAACGTCCCATGCCTCAAGATTCCCGGCGCTTGGCGCGGTACTTGCGCAGGAGAGTATATAATCAATATCCTCTTTTTTTACCGGTGTGCTGTCATAGCTCCGCACTGACGACCGGCTGGTTAAAAATCCAAAAAATTCAGAGGAGTCCATGTTCTGACAGAACCTGCCATGCTTCCTGTGCGGCGGTTGTGGATGCACTGATTGCCACGGCGATTTTTTCAGATGCCTGGTCGGGATTGTTGCTCTCGACAAGCGAAATGGCTTCGTTTAAAGCATCAATCGATTTTTGGAATTCTATCCTGCCGGTGCTCCGTGCAGCAAACTGGAGTTCGCTTCGCACCTGTTCCATGAGCAGGAGCAGCATCCGTTTTCCGCCGCCTTTTTCCTGTTCGGAAAAACCTGCGAGTGCCTGAACCAACTGGGCGGATACAATCAGTTCGGATTTTGCGCGTTCACCGAACTGGTAACTCTTCACTGCGGTTGGAAGATCCATACTCACCATAGTCGTTGTCAATAAAAGATAGTTATGATTGTTCAATTGAACGCCACGTTCCGGACGCATCTGCACCAAAAAGATCTGCCGGGGTTTTTAGAAAACCCCCCGGACTTCCTACCATCACGGGCGTCTGGTTATTTTTACCGTGCGGATTTGGCCTTCGTGCCAAGGGCAGTGACTTTAGCCCTGCGCATGCGCCTGCGGATGAGTGGGCTTGCCGTGGACTCGTTCATGCCGGAGCCACCGGAACGGTCGCCGCCGCGCCTGCCGCCGCGTCCGCCACGTCTCTGACCGCCGCCGCGTCCCTTCATCTCTGCGGCTTCCTGGTCCATCTTCTTTGAGATTCACGCTTGCCTTGAACCGCTGGTTTGGACCGGGGGTCTTGAGGTCGCCTTCGCTTTTCGGGACGAGCCTGATCTGTCCTTTTACGCCTTTTATCTGTGCCCAGATGGTTGTGCCTGTCTTGCCCATAATTAAACTCCTTATCTAATTCTGTTCTTTCGCTCATAAAGGTTGGGGCAGGTTTTTGTGGCGTTGATGAACTGGATGAATTTTTTATAAAAAAAGAGGATGCAAGACCGTTCCTTTACTTTTTGCCCAGCGCCTTATCCAGTTCCTTTCTTAAAATCTCGCTGACCACTTTTCCATCCACCGAGCCCCGGACTTCTGCCAT
This sequence comes from uncultured Methanoregulaceae archaeon, assembly GCA_963768785.1. Lineage (GTDB taxonomy): Archaea > Halobacteriota > Methanomicrobia > Methanomicrobiales > Methanospirillaceae > Methanoregula. Next base: position 102,848 of record CAVYJD010000015.1, on the reverse strand, counting down.
CACCACACCCATGAGGGGGCCAAGGGCGGCTTTCTGTTTTTCGGCGATGAATGCCGCCCGGTCGGTGACAATCTTCCTGATGACGGACTCAAGTTCTTCGCGGGAAACGGTCGGGGCAAGTTTCTGGATGGCGGCATCCACCGTACTCCCCGATGCGACCAGCCGGAGGAGATCCGGGATCGCTTCTTTGGCTGCGTTTCCCTTCTCAACCGTATGGAGGATGGCAAGGATCGCATCATCGGACAGGGTATCTGTATTGACGCCTTCGCGGTGGATCTCCTTGATCGTCGCAAGCAGCGTTCTTGCCGTGATTGTTGCTTTAAGGCCTTCAGAGATGGCACGCTCAAAGAGGGGCCGGCGCTCCGAAAATGCCATCTGGCGTGCAAGGGTGGGGTCAAGACCAAAATCATGGGCAAACCGTTCGGAGGTGACGGTCAAAAGTTCCGGAACCTTCGTTGTTTCCCACCGTGCATCATCAATCCGGACCGGCAGCACATCCGTTTCGGGATACATGCGGGCTGCACCGGGAAGCGGGCGCATGTATGCGGTGCTCCCGGTTTCAAGCATCTTGCGCGTTTCTTCGGGAACTGGTGTACCAGAGATTGCCAGGTTTGCCCGGAACAGGACCTGCTCACATACGCAGGTGGCCTGCTTGTCGCTTGCGCCGGAAACAAGAATAACGCAGTCGTTCTCTCCTGCGTTCATGTGTTCCCGGAGGCGTATGACCTCTTCTGAAGTGATCCCGTACGCCGGTAATTCATCGGTATGGAAGATCCCGCCCACGCCGCATTTCTTCGCGTAATCGGACATCTCGCTCCCGAGACGGCGGTCCGGCTGGATCTCTTTACCCACCAGCCCGGCAAACCCGGGGAGCCTGATCGCGTAAATCTTCTTAGCCTTCTTTAAGATGGCTGATTTGGTCTCCCTGAAAAGATCCGTAACCGGCTGGACTGCGCCAGCATCCACACATGCCCCTCTCGCCACAAGGGTGTCCCGCAGCGAGATAAGGTTCTGCTGCCGCTGCACTTCGCGCCGGACTACTTCGGCAATCAGGTCAAGGTCCTGCACACCTTTAATCTCCACACGGGCGCCACCTGCTATGGAAATGTTCACATCCTGACGGATGGTTCCAAGACCACGTTTGACCTTTCCCGTGGAGCGCAGGACCATGCCGATGTATTCGGCCATCTGCTGGACTTCTTCCGGGGTATGCATGCAGGGCGATGTCGTGATCTCGACAAGGGGAATGCCGAGACGGTCAAGCGAGAAGCACTCATCTTTTACCCGTTGTGCCGCCTCTTCCTCTAAACAGATGGTCTCGATCTCGCCGCCGTTTGGAAGTGTCCCGTTGAGTGCGACGAGTGCAGTGCGCTGAAACCCGCTCGTATTAGAGCCGTCGATCACCAGCTTGCGCATGGTATGCACCTGCGGGACCGGTGTCATGGAGAACATCTTTGCAAGTGTCAGGCAGATGCCGAGCGCCTCATCATTCAGCGGTGCCGGTGGCTCCTCGTCGTTTTCGACAAGACAGGTCGTATCGTAGGTGAAATACTGGAACCGGCGAATGCTTTTCATCTCCTCCTGTGCTGCCCGGTCGATCTCGCCCATTTCGCTCTCGGTTGCCCGCAGGTACCGGAAAAATTCTCCGGAATGCTCAGCGGTATCACGGAGCGTGGTCGGGCAATGGCAGAAGAGTTTCTCTTTGGTATCCAGCTGCTGGTGGATCTCGATCCCTGCGGTAAGTCCCACGGTCTTATAATCCATGGAAACTCCTCCGCATGCATTCGCCTTTGAGATCGGTTGCCATCATTGTCGCCGCTTTTACCGGGTCGTTTTCATTCCCCAAAACCCACATCATCTTGACGAGCGCCACTTCCGCTAACATATCGCCGCCTTCGATGACTCCTGCCGCGAGAAGATCGCGGCCGGTATCGTATACCCGGTCACAGACCCTGCCGTTCATGCATTGCGATGTCATCACCACAAGAGTTCCCGCATCGATGAGTTTTTTCACCTGCGGGATGAGTGTGGTGCTGACATGCCCGAGACCGGTGCCTGCAAGCACCAGCCCTTTGTACCCTTCATACGCCTTCAGGAGTTCCGGGGACATACCGGGATAGAACTGGACAAGCCCACACCGGGGTTCAAGCGTGTCATGTAATGCAAGGGGGCGGGCTCCCCGCTTCACGGCTTCAGCTTTCAGCGCGACAGTCCGTGTTGTATAATCCACCGTCCCGATGGGGGTGATACCCATGCTTCGGAACGCATCCCTTCGCGAAGTATGCATCTTCCTCACCCGGGTCCCCGGTGGATTGCACAGGTATCATCGTTTGTCGAAGCATGCATCACCACGACTACTTCGCCAAGATCGCTCTTTGCCGCGCTTGCGGCACAGACTGCATTCATCGCATTGTCGCTTGACGGCCGATCTGCCGATCGCTGTGAACCGACAAACACTACCGGAACAGGAGTGTCGAGCATAAAACTGAGTGCGGCTGCACTGTATGCCATCGTATCCGTGCCATGGGTGACAATAACTCCCTCAACGCCGCTTTTGATCTCTGCGTACACGGCACGGGCGAGTTCCTGCCAGATGGCAGGGGTCATATTCTCAGAAAGGATGGTGTACAACTGTTTCGTGCGGTAACGTGCAATACCGGCGAGTGCCGGGATCGCGATCAGGATGTCATCTGCATCGAACTGGCTGGTGACGGCACCGGTGCGGTAATCGATGCGGCTTGCTATTGTACCGCCGGTTGAGACAATCGACAGTTCGGGCAGCTTTGGATCCTGGTGAACCGGTACGGATCGTGCTGCTGTTGCGACAGCGGGTGACACCAGTATACAGGTGCCGGGAAGGACACCGATATTATAACCACTGGTAAGTTTGACAACTGCCATCCCATCGCGTTCCGTGATGTAGGTACCCTGACGAGTTTTCCCGGCATAGGAACACGCAACAATATCTCCTGACGTGAAGTGCGGGCTTATGCTACCAGCCTCCGTGCATCGCCAATCAGATCCTCTTTTGCTTTGGATAGTTTTGCAAGCGTCCCGTCAATAAATAACGAATCGGCATCGAGCTGCTTTTTGCAATCCCCGACTGCAATCTTCGTTGCAAATGGTGACGGGCCACCGGGAGACCGGCGGATGGAGAGGGAATAATTGACATCCAGCGCTTCGTTGATCTTTTCCTGGGTCAGTCCTTTTCCCGATAAGGAAATATCCGGTGCAACTTCTTTTGCCGCCTCCTCAAGCGTTTCAAGTGAGAGGCTGCCTTTCTGGACGGCTCTCCCGACAATGGAATGTGCGGTACGGAACGGGAGGCCATGATTCCGCACGAGGGTATCTGCGAGTTCTGTCGCAGTCGAGAATCCTTTTCCTGCCTCTTCTTTCATCCGTTCTGTTTCAAAGGTCGCGCTCGAAAGCATATCCACGAGGAGTCGCAGGCTCTCTTTTGCATCCCGCATCCCGCGCCAGAGATGGGGGGTAAGTTCCTGCAGGTCCCGGTTATAACTCATGGGAAGGCCTTTGACGATTAAAACGGCGCTCGTGTATGCGCCGAATGCCGAACCGGTCTTTGCCCGCATGATCTCGGCCGTGTCCGGGTTCTTTTTCTGCGGCATAATGGAGGACGTCGAACAGAATGCATCGTCAAGCGTAACAAATTTCACAAACGATGTGCTCCAGATTACGAGTTCCTCGCAGAGCCTGCTCACGTTTGTCATGAGGATGGTGAGGCTGCTGAGCGTTTCAAGAGTAAAATCACGGGTTGCCACCGCGTCCATTGTATTGACAATAAGCCCGTCAAACCCGAGCAGTTCTGCGGTCAGCTCGCGGTTGATGGGATACCCGGTGGATGCAAAGGCAGCGGCGCCAAGCGGGGAGCGGTTGACCCGGGTAAAGGCATCACGCAACCGGTCAAAATCCCGCGAGAATGCCTGTTCGTATGCAAGGAGATGATGGGCAAGGGTGGTGGGCTGGGCGTGCTGCATATGGGTAAACCCGGGCATGGAAGATTCCATGTTCTTCTCGGCAATAGCCACGAGCACTTCCCGGACTTTCAGGATTGCAGACATCTGCTTGAGCAGGTCTTCGCGCAGTTTGAGCCGGATACAGGTAGCGACTTCATCGTTACGCGAGCGCCCGATATGCATACGCCCGCCTGCTTCAGGACCTAATGCTTCGATAATGAGCGATTCTATTCCGGCATGCACATCTTCAAACCGGTCATCAAACACTTCTTCGGGCAACCCTTCATCATACAACTCAAGCAATGCGGGCAGGAGTTGTTTTGTGATCTCGCGCTCGTTGATCTTCTGCTTGTCGAGCATCAGGACGTGGGCGATATCCACCAGCACATCAGCATCCGCGATACAGCGGTCTGCATGCATTGATGAGAGAAACCGCATCATCTCCCCGTCCCGCTCTCCGGAAAGGCGTCCCAGTCTCACTACGTCTGTTCGCATACGTTCACCATCCTCTTTTGTACTCTTTATTTTGATTGCGCAAATGATTAAATCCACGCCTTTCTGGCGGCAAGTTCGATCGCCCGCTGCACGGATTCGCGCGGGATGATGGTTGCTACCGGGACATGCACGAGTTGTTCGATGATGCTTGAAACAATAGGAGCGCAGACTATCGCAATCGCCCCTTCCCGCTCGGCACGCACTGCCGCAACGATTGCATCTTCCATGGTATGGACAGGATATTCACGGACACGCATATGGTGACCATCAATATCCGCAACACGCTCCTCAACACTTTCAAGCACCGGGCGTGCAGCAATCAATCCGATGAAGTTCTCATTGCCGATATGGTAGAACTGCCGCAGTCCCTTGACAATTGCACGAAGGGTGGAAAGATTGGGTGAACGTTTGCCGTAGAGGATTTTATAGAGCGAACTCTGTGCGATCCCGCTGGCATCGGATAACTCCCTCACACTGATGCGCAGATCGTTCTTGAGGAGATCATTTAACGTAGTGACAAATTCCTCATCTGAGATGAGAGCGGCGCGCATGATCCGGTTGATAGGATCGGATTGTGGCATATAATTACTACAATAATGATAATTTTAATTAAACATTTCTACAAATGGAAAAAAATGGTACGATTTATGAAAAAGGATCCCAAACAAAGTTTACAAATTTTTATCTCTAATGTATACGAATATCGCCATTTTTAGGACAAAAAACTATATTTAGTGGTCATATTGGACATTTTTTTATAGTGCCAATACAACGTTTCCGGCATGAAAACTATCCCATTGACGGCGCTTGCACTCATTGCAATCGCGCTTATACTGCTGACCGCGGGGTGCACCCAGCCATCAGGCACGGCATCCGCCACGACTTCAACATCCACCTCCCAGACCAATGTTGGTATTCTTTACAGCAAAGGTGTCGGGCCCATGCCGATGCTCCTTGCAACCCACCAGATTGACGGGTATATCGCATGGCAACCGTTTGTTTCAATTGGTACAAAAAGCGGTATCGCAAAACTGGTTTCCTATTCCGGGCAGCTCCCTCCGGATGAGAGCAATGTCAACCACCCGTGCTGTATTCTCTTTGCCCGCGATGATCTGCTGGCAGAAAATCCTGACCTCGTGACAGCGATAAGTGCCCTGACCCAGGCATCGAGTTCATATATCAACGCTCACCCGTCCGAAGCTGCTGATATTGAAGCGGATTTCCTTGTCGGTGGGGGAAATTTCACGTACGGGAACGTCACGGTATCTTCCGTTGACGTGCTCAATGAAGCGTTCCCGACCGTCAGGTATACAACCGATCCCTCTCCGCAATGGATAAACGGGACAAAGAAATTTGTCAATACCGAGATCCAGCTCGGGTACATTACCAGTGGATTGAAAAATGCGACGCCGGACCAGCTTGATTCAATGCTGTTTGACTTTGGCCCGTACCAAAATGCAAAAGCGCAACTTGCTGCCGGTACCCTGAAGACTCCGGCCAAAGAGACAAAACAGCTCGCGATTGGCTACTTAAACGGTGACATGCACTCTGCTGCCCTGCACATCGCGCTCAAGAAATGGCAGTATTTTAATGACACGTACGGTGTCGCTCTCAAACCCCATGACCTGACCCAGACCCGGCCTGACACGGCAGACCTGATCGTCAACGGGGTCACGGTTGCAACCTTCAAACTCATCGGCGGGGATGCAGGCCCGCAGGTTATGCAGATGGCATCTACCGATATTGTCCAGATGGGATACGTGGGTGTACCGCCAACCGTATCGGCAATCGATAAAGGCATACCCGTCAAGATCATCAACCCCATCAATACTGAGGGTTCCGGCCTGGTGGTGTCACCAGATGCACCGGTGTCTGACTGGAAGAGTTTTGTTGCCTGGGCACAGCAGCGCTCCGCAGAAGGTAAACCGCTCAAGATTGCAGCACCCGGAAAGGGATCTATTCAGGATGTCATGCTCCAGTACGCGTTAAAGGACAGCAACATCACCTTTGCAGAAACGTCCTGATGTCTGGAAGAAGCAAAAAATCTCCGCACATTCTTTTTTTAGTGCCTGTTGGTAAACGTATATAGGGACTTCTGCTTCATGAACGGCTTTGATCTCAATTTCCGATCGCTCCACTGGCGATCCATTCTGAAATTTATCATTCCTGCAGCGATTATTATCGGGTGGGAAGTCATCGCCATCGCGGTGAACAACCCTTTTATCCTTCCCCGTCTGGAATCGGTAATTGCCGTTCTTCTTCATCCCACTGCTGACATCCTTGGCAATGGCAACCTTGTGGATAATGCCATAATCAGTCTTGAGCGGGTCATTTCCGGATTCCTTGTTGCCGTGGTAATCGCCATTCCTCTGGGGATCGGCATGGGAAGATCAGAGATACTTCATGAACTCTTTGATTCGGTTATGCAGCTCCTGCGTCCCATCCCGCCGCTTGCATGGGTTCCGCTTGCCCTTGCATGGTTCAAGATTGGTCTTTTATCGATGGTATTCATCATCGGAATGGGTGCATTTTTCCCCATACTTTTAAACACCCTTGACGGGGTAAAGGGTGTAAAAAAGACGTGGATTGAATCTGCCGAGATCCTTGGTGCAAAGGAGCACCAGATCCTGTCGCGTGTTATTCTTCCCGGCGCTGCTCCGACAATCTGGACGGGACTGCGGGTTGGATTTGGGATCTCGTGGATGTGCGTGGTTGCCGCGGAGATGATGCCAGGTACAAATTCAGGGCTCGGGTACCTCATCATGTCGTCCTATAACTGGGGGCAGGTACCGGTGATTATTGCCGGGATGATCGTGATCGGCATTATCGGCATTGGGTTTGATTACCTGTTCAAAGTTGTCGATCGCCGGTTATTTGTATGGAGGGAGATGGAGCGATGACCCTGAAAGTCGAGCATCTCACCAAGCAGTTTATAAAAAATGGGCAGGGCACTGTCAGGACACTTGAGGATATCAGCCTTAATATTGAAAATTCAGAATTTATCTGCATCCTCGGGCCTTCCGGCTGTGGAAAAACCACGCTTCTCCGGATCATTGCCGGTCTTGAACATCCCGATACCGGCACGGTCAATATCGATGGGACGATGATTGACCGCCCCAACCAGAAACTTGGCATGATATTCCAGGATTATTCCCTGTACCCGTGGCGCACGGTTCATGAGAATATTGCATTCGGGCTTGAACTTAACCATGTGCCAAAAGATCGGCAGGAACAGATCGTTAAGAAATATCTTACTCTGGCCGGGCTTACTGAGTTTGGCGCCCATTATCCCTATGAGCTTTCAGGAGGCATGCGCCAGCGTGTTGCCGTCGTCCGGGCGCTTGCCGTGGAACCCACGGTGCTGTTAATGGATGAACCGTTTGGCGCTCTTGACGCCCAGACGCGCAACATGCTCCAGCATGAACTGCTGGATATCTGGCAGAAAACAAAAAAGACGATCCTGTTTGTGACCCACAGTGTCGATGAAGCGGTCTTTCTGGCAGACCGGATCGTCGTTTTAACGCCCCGGCCCGGGCGCATCTGCGATATCATTAAAATCGACCAGCCCCGGCCCCGTGACCGGACCAGCGTGGAATTTGCCAAAGTCAGAAGATATGTACTTGACCTTATCAACCAGAAATGCCATCTCCAGTAAGGTTTAATACGCCATATCTCCATTTTATTAAAGCAGTTTGTGAAGCGTACCGGCACGGTTTCCCTGACCATTCAGGGTTTATCGTGCCCGCTTTTACTATTATATCACAGGAGTAGGACGCGATGGTAAGAAAACCGGCAAGGATGTACAGGAATCTTGCAAAAAAGGCCTATACACGACGTGAATATATGGGCGGGGTTCCCGGAAATAAGATTGTTCAGTTCGAAATGGGAAACCTGTCTCAGGAATTCCCCACAGAAATTGATCTGGTCGTAGAAGAGACCTGCCAGATACGGCACAGTGCGCTGGAGGCATGCCGTATCTCGATCAATCGTAAACTTCTCAAGGATGTCGGCAGGATGAATTTCCATTTCAAGGTCCGCGTCTTTCCGCACCATATCCTGCGTGAGAACAAGCAGGCAACCGGCGCCGGTGCAGACCGTGTTTCTGAAGGTATGCGCCTTGCGTTTGGGAAAGCAGTCGGCACCGCAGCACGTGTTGCATCCGGCCAGCTCATCATGACGGTATTTACCACCCCCCAGTACCTGGACAAGGTAAAGGAAGCGATGCGCAATGGTGCCCACAAACTCCCGAGCCCCTCCCACCTGAAAGTCCACACGATCAAGGTAAGCGGGAAGATCGTTGCAGCGCCCAAGTTCGCCGGAGACAAGATCACCGAAGCAGCAAAGCCGGTTGTTGAGGCAGAGGCAGCAGCTGAGCCAGCCGCAAAGGGTGCAGATGCAAAAGGCGTACACAAGGGTGCCGAGCACAAAGGTGCGGAACCCGCAAAGGGTGCCGAACCCGCCGCAAAAGGTGCAGATGCAAAAGCCGGGGACCACAAGGGTGGAAAGCCGGCAAAGGGTGGCAAAGCCCACTAATCTTACCCATCGTACCTTTTTTATACGTTTTTTTAGTTGTGTCCAGTGAATTATCCGGACGCAGATTCCCTGATTTTATCCACGGTCTGTAATCACAACCAGACAGGAATATAATAATCCCTGCCGCTCAAGTATACATGAATGCAGACCGTGTCTGACAAAAAAGTCTGTGCGGCGCTTGCGGAAGCAACATTTACGGCGATGCAGCAGGCCATCATCTATCTACCTCCGGATGTAAAGCGGGTGATCTCGCGGGCGGCAGCGGATGAAGGCGATCCTGTTGCTCAGGGTGAATTTGTAAATATCTTAAAAAATATCCGTGAAGCAGAACGACTCGGTCTGCCGCTTTGCCAGGACACCGGTGTCCCGGTGGTCTATCTCACCCTCCCGGAAAATATCGGTTTCTCGGAATCATTGTATGAGGCCGTTCGCGAGGGCATACAAAAAGCCACGCGTGAAGTGCCGTTACGCCCGAACGTTGTCGATCCGATCACCCGGAAAAACTCCGGCGATAATACTGGTGAGGGGATGCCGGCAATCCATATCGTGCCCGGTGAGCAGTTCACCGTGACGGTTCTTCCCAAGGGTGCGGGTGCAGAGAACGTGTCGCGGATTGTGATGCTGCTCCCGTCTGAAAAAGACCAGATCGAGAAGGTCGTTGTCGAGACCATGCTCCTTGCCGGGGGAAAACCCTGCCCGCCTGTTGTCCTCGGTGTAGGTATCGGGGGAACCTTCGATGGCGCTGCAGCGCTTGCAAAAGAATCTCTCCTGCTGCCCATTGACCGGATGAATGCATTTGAACAGCAGCTCTGCGATGCGGTAAACCGTCTGGGTATCGGCCCCATGGGACTTGGCGGGAGCACAACCGCGCTTGCGGTCAAAGTAAAGACTGCCGGTTGCCATACGGCATCCCTGCCGGTGGCGGTGAATGTCCAGTGCTGGGCATGCCGGAGGGCAACTGTGGAGGTGAAACTATGACCGGCCCGGTCGTGCAGTTGCGGACACCTCTTGGAGATGAAGTCCTTTTGCTTCACGCGGGAGATCATGTCGAACTCTCCGGTATTGTCTACACCGCCCGGGATGAGGCACACCTGCACATGCAGGAAACGGGAATCCCGTTTGATCCGGAGGGTGCGGTGATCTACCATTGCGGCCCGGTGGTGCAGGGAGACCGCATCCTTGCAGCCGGCCCGACGACATCAGCCCGGCTGAACAACCTCTCCGGTTTCCTGCTTGACAAGGGTGTCCGGGCGTTGATTGGCAAAGGGGGAATGGGGAGCCTCGTGCGTGAACAGCTCAAAGGGAGAGGTGTCTATCTGGCCTTCACCGGTGGTTGTGCTGCCCTTGCCGCATCCCATATGACCCTTCGTGGCGTACACTTCGCTGAACTTGGCATGGCTGAAGCCGTATGGGTGATTGAACTTGACCGGCTCCCGCTCGTTGTGGGTATTGATGCCCGGGGAAATGATATCTTTGAAGCGGTAAAAACAAACGCAGCCAGAGCATTTGAGCAGTACACATCATAATTACGGGAACATGGACGAATGCACATAAAGAATAGGTTTTTTTCAGCTCACCTGCTACATTATACGATAGGACGCGGTACATGAGACTCGCCATCGACGAAAACCGGTGCAAGGGGTGCAACCTGTGTACAAAAGTGTGCCCGTACCACATCTTTAAGGAAGGAAAACGACCAAACCGCAAGGGAATTGTCATTCCTGAACTTGATCGGCCCGAACGCTGCACCAACTGCCGGCTCCAGAAACTGTATGGCCGCACGCTCTGTGGCGTCTGCCAGCTCACTTGTCCGGACCAGGCAATTCACTGGGTTGAAGAAAAGCCATATGAACCAAAAAAGGTGGCGATTGAATATTGACGCGGATTGAATTCTGGCAGGGAAATATTGCCTGTGCGGAGGGTGCACTGGCAGCAAAGTGCACTTTTTTTGGCGGCTATCCCATCACGCCATCAACGGAAGTAGCCGAACATATGGCGGCAAAACTCCCCAAGCGGGGTGGTGTGTTCATCCAGATGGAGGATGAACTTGCAAGCATCGCTTCGGTGATCGGGGCTTCATGGACGGGCGCCCGGGCAATGACGGCAACCAGTGGCCCGGGCTTTTCCCTGATGATGGAAAATATCGGGTATGCGGCCATGACGGAAACTCCCTGCGTCGTCGTGAACGTGCAGCGGGGCGGGCCATCAACCGGCCAGCCGACAATGGCAGCACAGGGCGATATGATGCAGTGCCGGTTTGGATCGCAGGGCGATTACTCCATCATCGCGCTCTGTCCTGCAAGCGTGCAGGAGATGTACGACCTTACTGTTTCTGCATTCAACCTTGCAGACCAGTACCGGGTGCCGGTTTTTCTTATGGCGGATGAGATTGTCGGCCATATGCGGGAACGCATCATTGTTCCGGATTCAGTCCCGCATACCGGCCGGAAAGAATACATCCCCGGAACGCTGCCTTTCAAAGCGGAGAGCGATCTCATTCCGGGGTTCCCCCAGTTCGGCAAAGGGTACGGGACGCATGTAACCGGGCTCACCCACGATGAGCGGGGATACCCGTGTGCGACAAACCCCGGCCTGCATTCGGCGCTGGTAAACCGGCTGGTGGACAAAGTTGAATCCGCACGGACAAAGATTGCGGACTTTGATGTGATCAACCCGGATGCAGAACAGGTCTTTATTGCCTATGGCGCTCCTGTCCGTACCGTCCAGCAGGTGCTTTTTGACCACCCGGATAATTCCATCGGGTTCCTGCGCCTCCGTGTTGTCTGGCCATTCCCCGATCATGCACTTGCACTCTTCCGGCATGCCCGACGGTTTATCGTACCTGAACTGAACCTCGGCCAGATGGCCCGCGAGATAGAGCGTCACGTCGATGTTCCGGTGACAAGTGTTCCAAAACTTGGCGGAGAATTGCACACACCAGCCGAACTGGCTGCCGTGCTGGAGGCAGAATCACCATGAGCATGGAGGATTGGTTCCGGCAGGACCGGTTGCCGCATATCTACTGTGCCGGTTGTGGCAATGGCACGATTATCAACTGCACGCTGGGTGCGGTTGACCAGATGGGATGGACAAAAGAGGACACCGTCTTTGTATCCGGCATCGGGTGTTCTTCCCGTGCGCCCGGTTACATCGTCACTGATTCCCTGCATACCACTCATGGGCGTGCGCTTGCCTTTGCCACCGGTGTCAAGATGGCAAATCCTGCCCTCAATGTCGTCGTCTTTACCGGTGACGGCGATCTTGCTGCGATTGGAGGAAATCACTTTATCCATGCCTGCCGGCGGAACATCGATATGACGGTGGTCTGCATGAACAACCAGATCTACGGTATGACCGGCGGGCAGGGGAGCCCGACAACCCCAAAGGGGTGTTTTTCCACGACCACGCCATTCGGGTGCACGGAGCCGGCATTTGACCTGTGCGATCTGGCTATCGCTGCCGGGGCAAATTACGTTGCCCGCTGGACATCGTACCATGTTCGGGAACTGGAAAAAGCCATAAAAACCGGGCTTGAAACACCCGGATTCTCCTTTATCGAGGCGATGACTCAATGCCCGACGAATTTCGGGCGACGGAACAAATTCAAACAGGTCGCCGACCAGGTCGAATACTTAAAGGCGCATTCCCTGATGAAGGTAAAGCGTGACCGGCTGATTGAACAGGGCGAAGTGGTGCCTGAAGATATGTACGTTGTCGGGGATCTTATCCGTCGCAACCGGCCGGCAATGGGGAGAAAACCATGAGGCGGGCAGTACGGTTCTCCGGCTTTGGAGGACAGGGGATCATCCTCTCCGCGGTGATCCTGGGGAGGGCCGCGGTGATGTACGACAGCAAGTTCGCGGTGCAGACACAAGTGTACGGCCCGGAAGCCCGGGGCGGAGCATCAATGAGCGCAGTGATCATTGACGACGATCCGATCCTGTTTCCCAAGGTAACAATACCCGACATCTACGTGATCATGTCGCAGGAGGGATTTGAGAAATATGGCGCCCAGGCACAGCCTGAAGCAGTGATGCTTGTCGATTCAACGCTCGTCCATTCGCGTCCGGACTGCACCTGTTATGAAATCCCGGCTACTGAACAGGCAAAGCAGACGCTTGGGAAACCTATTGTTGCAAATATTGTCATGCTCGGGGCGCTTGTCGGGTTGACGCATGTTGTCAGCGAAACGGCACTTGAGAAGGCCATTCTTGATTCCGTTCCCAAAGGGACAGAATCACTCAACCAGAAAGCAATGAAACTCGGGATCGATCTTGTGAAGGAGAAAAATTCATCATGAAACTTGTGGAACATGAAGCAAAAAACGTCGTAAAGGAGTTTGGGATCGCAGTGCCCGCGGGATTTCTCATCCGTTCTGCCGATGAAATTCCTTCACACCTGGATGCACTGGGTGAGCGGATCGTCTTAAAGGCACAGGTGGATGTTGGCGGACGAGGCAAAGCCGGCGGCATTATGATGGCAAACCCGCAGAATGTGGTTTCCCTTGCACAGGAACTTTTCAATAAATCCATCAAAGGCCTTCCTGTCCGTGAGATCCTCATCGAACAGCGTCTCGAAATCCAGCATGAGTATTATCTCTCCATCACGGTTGACCGGTCAAGCAAGCAGCCGCTCATCCTTTTTTCAGATGCCGGTGGTGTTGAGATCGAGATCACGGCAAAGGAACATCCCGAAGCGATCCGAAAAGTTGTGGCAAATCCGCTCATGCGGGATCTTCCCCCGTTCATGCTCCGGGAACTGACTGGCAGTGCACCAAAAGAAGTGGGGCAGGTTATCAACAAGCTCTACCATGCGTTCTGCGACAAGGATGCGCTCCTTGCGGAGATCAACCCGCTGGTCATCACCCCGCAGGGCGTGTATGCCGCGGATGCAAAATTCATTGTTGACGACAACGCACTCGGGCGCCAGGGTGTGACGGTCAACCGGGATTTAAGCGAGCGCGAACGTGAGGCAGAAACCCACGGGTTCTCCTATGTCGAACTTAATGGTAATATTGGCGTCATCGGGAACGGTGCCGGGCTGACCATGGCGACCCTGGATTTGATTGAGTTCTATGGCGGCAAAGCGGCTAATTTCCTGGATGTCGGCGGTGGCGCGGAGAGCGAGCGTGTGATGCATGCCGTCCGGCTGGTTGCCAGTGTGCCCTCGGTGAAGGTCATTGTGGTGAACCTGCTTGGCGGCATCACGAAATGTGACGAAGTGGCAAAAGGCATCATCGATGCAGGCATCCGCCAGAAAGTGATTGTCCGGCTCGCCGGCACCAACGAAGCGGCGGGGCGAAAGATGCTCTCCGAGAAAGGCTACGAAATGCTGGATACGATGGATCTTGTGGTCAAAAAGGCTGTGCAGGTGACTGCATGATCTACGGAGATAAGAAAACCGGTATCCTTGTCCAGGGCGCCACGGGAAAGCAGGGCGAGTTTCACATCGGCCTGATGAATGCCTATGCACAGCAGGTTGGCGGCAGGGGCGTCGTCGCCGGTGTAACTCCCGGAAAAGGCGGCAGGGAAGTTCACGGAGTACCGGTTTATAACACGGTCAAAGAAGCAATGCGGGATCACGATATATCCGCAAGCGTGATTTTTGTTCCCGCGGCAGCAGCGGCTGACGCGATCATGGAAGAGGCCCATGCCGGTATCCGGACGATTGTTGCCATCACCGAGCATATTCCCGTGCATGACTGCGATGAAGGCAATTGCCTATGCAAAGATGGAAGGGTGCCAGGGTGATTGGCCCGAATTGTCCCGGGCCTGCTATCGCCCGGTGAGGTAAAGATGGGGATTATGCCATCAGGACTGTTCTCGCGGGGAAATGTTGGCGTGATCTCCCGGAGTGGCACCCTAACCTATGAAGTTGTGGACGAACTGACCCGTGCCGGTATCGGGCAGAGCACGGTTGTCGGAATCGGCGGCGATCCCGTGATTGGCCAGACATTTGTGGATGTGCTGGAACTGTTCGAGAATGATCCCCAGACAAAGGCCGTCGTTTTAATCGGGGAAGTGGGAGGAAATCTCGAAGAGGAAGGTGCAAAATCCACCGACCTCCCGATTGTATCCTATATTGCCGGGATATCCGCACCCCCGGATAAGCGCATGGGTCATGCAGGTGCGATAGTTGAAGGCGGCGAAGGCGATGCCCGCTCAAAGATCGCCCGGCTCAAAAAAGCAGGTGTCCCGGTAGCGGCGCGGGTATCCGAGATCCCGGAGATGGTGCGGGGATTGTTCCGGAGCTGCTAATCGTCGCTCTCTTTTTTAATAACACACAATACACTGTGAATTTTCGAGGGGTTTGAAAGTTACAAGATAATGGAGGAACCGGGTCGGTTCCCCAAACCGCCTCCTACACGATGAACTCCCCCCATTCCCTACCAAAAGTCCATAAGCCGGGCAGCCTGAAACAGTTTCGGAATGGTCTGAAGTAATTCTGGCATGGATTTGGGGGGGTTAATAAGGCCCTTTGCACGGCACTTTGGAAGATCAAAGTGGATGTGAAATATAGTTAATCCTGGTAAGAGAACGGCGCTCCGCGCCGCTGTTTCAGGTCCACTTTTGCGCATCTCGAAAGTACCTGTCATGTCCCAATCAAACCCCTTGCCCAGCGAGGGGTCGACAAGACACCTAAAGCGACCCATCAGGGTGGGCTCCCTCCTTATACTGATAAAAAAATCACAGTCAACTTTGTATTACTTTTTGAATTTTTCCGCGCATGCAGGTTTCCTGTCGTTTATTCATCCGGATTTTGCCGGTATCAGGCGTGAGTGAAAACTAGATTGCTCTTCACGGTATAAACCCGGAACTGGGAATAATCCGGGAAATTGCAATTATCTGCCACGCCGGTCACCAACAGTTTATCCTGTTTCCTCTCCAACTAATGAGAACAGCGTGGACATATCATGGCAACCCCCCAGTTCTTCCCTATCCCGTCAGAGCTCCATGCTCTGGCATGCGAAACCATCAGCCGGCGTGTTGAACCGGTTCCTTTTGTAAAAAACACTATTACTGTCACGACTGCGCTCGTTGGCATCGCACTGGAGTGCCTCAATGCAGAACCGACAAAAACACTTCCGGTACGGGTAGCAAATGCTGGCGGCACATCAACAAAAGATGATCTTGCCGGGTGCCTTGAACAACGCCTCGACAATCCCGAAAGCGCTGTAGCGTCAGTGGTTGCCAGTGTTCTGATTGAGGCGGGTATAGCTGAATCCACAGAAGTTCTCGATCGCACGAATCACAGCCGGACCCGGGGCATCCGGCTCACCCCGGCGTTTTCATGGCATACCGCAGCACCCCTGCCCCAGCATTTTAATGCGGCATCCACGTCCGCAGCGCCCCAGGCTGACACCGCGTGGCTGGGGAAATGTCCGGTCTGTAAAACCGGTATTCTCCAGACTATTGTCGGGAAGCGGCTCTATGGTATCCCCCCAACAGATTTTTATTACGACTGCACCCATTGCGGAGCGAAATTCATCCCGGAAAAAGACCAGTTCCGGCTCGTGTCAATTGCCCGGATCGCTGACCCGCGCTGGCGATCCCTCCTGAACACCTGCCGGTCTTCCGATGACTGGGCTGTCATGTCACAGGCAGTCCCTGCAAAGAGAGCGACCACTTCGAGCGTATCGAAACGCTCCCCTCTGCCCCTCATCAAATCCCCCAAAAAAAGTGCCAACTCCGTTGCGATTGACGGCGCTCCCGTCTCATTTCCTGCCATGAAAGATGGATCAATCATGGTCCCGTATGGGACAAAAACACTCTATTTCAAACCCGTTTCCCTGCAATACCTGACCGGGGTAAAGCGAGACGTTTTTGCGAAATCCACGAGAATCGTTGCAGACGTCCTGTCCACCCCGGTGTTCTCCTCTCTCAAGTCTGCTGTTGAACAGAACTATGCAAAAAATCTTATCCTCCCTTTGGGGCGGTTTGTTGCCGAACTCCGGCAGCGCGCCGATCCTCTTTATCGTAGTTTTCTGAACCGTTTTGGTGATGAAGAGTACCTGCACATTCCGGGTAGCGGAAGAATCGCGTGCCCGTCAGCAGGGTGTCGTTCTGGTTATTGTTCAGGGACGGCTTTGCTATCCCGGTGCCTGCCACACCTCCCTTCAGGTGCTGATCGATGAAACCTTTGGACGGATCACCCCGGATATGTGCTTTGTGGACGGTGATGAAACCGCGTGCCGGATCAATGCCCTCCTGAGCGCGTACAAGAGCACGTCTGCCTTCTTCATCCATACACCCGATGATGGTGCGGAAATGGATGCCTGTGCAGAATACCTAAGAAAACGCTATCCTCTATCTTCCCCATCAAAGGAATAAACAAAGAAAAACGGATCAGAGAATTTTTCATATCAGATGAGAACATTATATTTACCTACTCTTTAAAATCGTTTAAGGGAGATCACCGATGAAGAAATGCCCTCATTGCGGGATGAATATCCGGGACAATGTCGAAGTCTGCGGCTACTGTGGCGGCACTATAGCCCAGCGTGCGGAAAAGGTTCAGGGCGCAGCACGGGGAAAACCGGATACGCCAGGAAGAGGCGCTGTGCAAAAACCTGTTAAACCCTCCCGGCCTGCTGCTGAAGATACCGCAGAAGAGGAAGAGGAAGGCGGGCTTTCTGCTGTCCTTGAGCCGGGTGAGCAGGTGCTCATCGGTTCACTCAATATTTCGGTGAAAAAATTCTCCTTTCACGGGTACCTTACAGACCGGCGTGTTTTCCTGATTGATACGCAGGAAAAAAAGATCAAGGTGACTGCAAAGGATATCCCCCGGGATACGATTGTCGGCAGTATCGTGGAAGTTTCTGAAAACTCTGACCCCGTGCTGGTACTCTCCATCAAATCCGTAGATGATGAGGTAAAGACAATGAAACTGGTCTTTACCCAGAACGGGATGGACCGCACGAGCGAGGTTGACGACTGGGTGGGACTGCTGCACGAACAGGCTGAACCGGAAAAACCCTCTAAACGGGCATCCGGGAAAGTATCCCGCGCCCGTGATGTCGTGGATGAAGAAGAACCAGAAGCAGCTGAAGAGTTCGAAGAACCGGTCCGTGCCCCAAAACCTGCCCCACGGCAGGAACTGCATCCCACAAGAAAGCCGACAAAAGATCATGAAAAACAACCCCCGGTAAAACGGCTTCTTACGACCTACCGTGAGCCGGAGCCAGAGCCCGAAGAGGAGTACGAGGAGCCGGAACCGGTAAAACCTGTCCGGCGAACCCAGGTCAAAACCATTGATGAACCGGAAAAAAAGGCCGTCCGCCCGGTCACGTTTGTCCGTGAGATCCCGCCAACCGGCAGGGCCGAACAGCAACCGATAAGAAAAACCGAAGTGCATTCAGCGATGAAAAATGCGATGAAAAGCCCGCTTCAGCCCGTCCGCCAGCCGGGAGTGCAACCGGTCAGAAAACCGGCAGTGGGGCCGGCCAGGACTCCTGAACCGGAACCTGAAGAAGAGCCGGAAACCATTATCGAGTTTATTCCGGAGAAACAACCCGCCCGATCTCACCGCCCGATTGCGCACGAGGAAAACAGTGACGTGCCCCAGTTCTGCCATTCCTGTGGGAAAAAGCTTCCCACCTCGGCAAATTTCTGCCCGGGGTGCGGGACAAAACTGGGCCACCCGAAATCTGCCCCGGCAGCTGCGCCTGCCCCGGCACCGGTGACCAATCCCCGCGCTAATGATACAAATCCCCGTATGCGGCGGTTTCCCAAGGTAGAGGTCATTGAGGATGAGGACGAGATGGATGAGCCCCCCAAAAAACCTCCGGTAAAAAAGGCACCGAAAGACAGCGATATGACGATCCTGCATAAATTCCTGAGGCGCTGACGGCAACCGCAGCAGTATGTGCCGTTATTTTTAAAAAATTCGCATCGATACTTCTTTTTTACTTAAAAAAAGAAATTGTTATATGAAATCCAGTCGCTTTTATTAGTACGATAACGGAGAATGCCGAGGAATTCAATGAAGAGAAATATTCAGATTGAAGCACTAGATCAAATACCCCTTGAAAAACAGCGGATTGAACTTGTCGAGCGCAAGTGTCTGGGACACCCTGACAGTCTTGCAGACGGTATTGCAGAGTCGATCAGCCAGGCCCTCTGCAAAGCATATCTTGAAGAATTTGGCGTCGTGCTGCACCACAATACCGACCAGGGTGAAGTTGTTGCCGGTGAATCATCCCCGAAGTTTGGCGGCGGCAGGATGATCCGCCCGATTTATGTCCTGCTGGACGGGCGGGCGACAAAACAGTTCAATGGCGTCACCATCGCAACGGATGCGATTGCCGTTGACGCTGCACATACTTACCTTCACAAAATCCTGCCCGAACTCAACCTGAGCCGCGATGTAACCATCGACTCCCGGCTCGGTACCGGATCTACTGATTTACGGGATGTGTTCAAACCCTGCCAGGGCAAGGTGCCACGGTCAAACGACACCTCGTTTGGTGTCGGGCATGCGCCGTTCTCCGATGTCGAAACGATCATCAGGAACGCTGCAGACTTCATCGATGTAAAACTCCGCAAAAAGTACCCTGCCATCGGGCAGGACATCAAGATCATGGGACTGCGTGACAAGGACACTATTACCCTCACGATTGCCTGTGCAATTGTCGACAAATATTGTGCGGATATCAAAGAGTACCAGGAGTACATGACGCTCCTGCAGGAGCAGATCACGGCGGTTGCAAAGAAGAGCACCAAGCGCAAGGTTGCCGTCCATGTCAACACTGCGGACGACATCAAAAAGAAGAGTGTCTTTTTGACCGTCACCGGCACATCCGCCGAGATGGGCGACGATGGATCTGTTGGCCGTGGGAACCGGTGCAACGGCCTTATTACCCCCAACCGCCCGATGAGCATGGAAGCGACGAGCGGTAAAAACCCGATCAACCACATCGGCAAAATCTACAACCTGCTCTCGACCCAGATTGCACAGGAATGTGTTACTAAGGTTGACGGTATTGAGGAGATGTATGTCCGGCTGCTTTCCCAGATTGGTAAGCCCATTGACCTCCCGCTGGTCGCAAGCGTCCAGGTCCTGCCAAAATGTGGGGTACACTTAAAAGACATTAACGCAGAAATCTATGGAATTGTCAATGAAAATCTTGCCAATGTCACCAGCATCACAGAGAAGGTAATCCGCGGTGAGCTCAAGACCTTCTGATACTAAGGCCACAAAAAAACCGGCACCGCGTAAAAAACCTAGTGAAACCCCCTCTTTTTCCGGCATGGTCAGGCTTGCGATCCCCAACAAAGGGCGGATCGCAGCACCGATCATGGATCTGATGGAAAAAAGCGGGCTCCACCTGCCGGATCTGAGTGAACGCCGGCTGATCACCCGCACGCTCGATCCCCATGTGGAGATCCTGTTTGCCCGCCCGGTCGATATCCCCGAATACGTAGCAACCGGTGCCGCCGATCTTGGGATTACCGGGCATGACATGGTAACCGAGCGGGAATCTGATGTTGAGGAACTCCTTGATCTCCAGTTTGGGAAAGCGACGCTCGTGCTTGCGGTCCTTGACGATTCAGAGATCACGTCTGTCCACCAGCTCAAAGGGGCAAAGATCGCCACAGAATTCCCGGTGATTACCAAGCGGTATTTTGCCAGTAAACATATCCCGGTGAATATTGTCCTTGTCGGCGGCGCCTGCGAAGCGACCCCGCATCTTGGCATCGCGGATGCGATTGTTGACCTGTCCAGTTCTGGTAACACGCTCAAAACAAACCGGCTCCGGGTGATTGACGACGTGCTCGTAACATCCACGCACCTGATTGCCAACCGCAATTCCCTCGCAACAAAAAAGGAGAAGATTGGTGAGATCCGCCTTGCTCTTGAAAGCGTCATCCGGGCCCGTGGGCAGTGCTACCTGATGATGAACGTCAAACGTGCGTCGCTTGAGGCGGTTAAAAGTGTGCTTCCGGGGCTTTCAGGGCCAACCGTGATGGACGTGGCATCATCTGAAGATCTTGTCGCTGTCCATGCGGTTGTCAATGAAGAGCGGGTATATGCACTGATCAATGCCCTCAAACGGGCGGGCGCACGCGATATTCTGGTCATGTCCATCCAACGGATGATCCGCTGATTTTGTATGAGAATTTTTCCTGCGGTTGACATTCTCGGTGGACGGTGTGTCCAGCTGGTGCAGGGAAAACGGGAGAGTGCTACCGCCTATGGTGATCCGCTCTCCTGCGCCACCCGCTGGATTGACCTTGGCGCTGATGCGCTGCATGTCGTGAACCTTGATGGCGCATTCGGAGAAGCAGCTCACAACGCTGACCTTATCCGCTCGCTGATTAAAACTACGGGTGTGGAGATTGAGCTGGGCGGAGGTATCCGCTCGGTGGACGATGGCATCCGCTGGCTCAATACCGGTGTTTCCCGGATCATCATGTCCACGCTTGCCATACAACAGCCGGAGAGCATACGGATCCTTGCCGACGAATATGGCAGTGAGCGGGTGATGGCCGGCGTGGACGCGAAAAACGGGCAGGTGGCAATTCACGGCTGGCAGGAGACTGCCGGCGATTATCTTCTCTGGGCTCAGAAATTTGAAGAACTCGGTGCCGGCTCCCTGCTCTATACCAATGTCGATGTGGAAGGCCTGCAAATGGGTGTCAGGTTTGAACCGGTCAAGCGGCTCATTGATCATGTACATGTTCCCGTAGTCGTCGCGGGAGGGGTTTCCGGCCGCCGGATGTTGCCGGGCTCCGGGCAGCCGGGGCATCTGCTGCTGTGCTTGGTTCAGCACTCTACAGCGGGAAGATAACACTCAAGGAAGCACTGGAGGAATCTCGATGAGGAAAGCTAAGATTGTTCGTACAACAAAAGAGACCAGCATCACCCTCACCCTCGATCCTGACGGGAGGGGAAATGTATCGGTAGAGAGCGGTATTCCGTTTTTTGATCACATGCTTACCGCGATGACAAAACACGGGGGTTTTGATGTCACCTGTATTGCCAAAGGGGATCTGAGTGTAGACTGCCACCACACGATTGAGGATATTGGCATCGTCATTGGCGATGCGGTAAAACAATCCCTTGGCGAAGGAAAAGGGATCAGACGGTTTGCCCACGCCATTATCCCGATGGACGAATCGGTTGCACAGGTAGCCCTTGACTGCGGGGGACGGGGGTATCTGGTCTATACCGGCGCATTTGGCAACAAAATGCTTGGCACTATTCCCGTTGACCTGTTCGAGCATTTCTTCTTCTCCCTCTGCTCGCATGCGGGTATCACCGCTCACATCACCTTCTCCGGGAAAAACGACCACCACAAGTGCGAAGCGGTATTCAAGGCATTTGGCATTGCGCTTGGGGACGCGATGGCTATGAGTGGCAAAAACAAAGGTATCCCCAGCACGAAGGGAACATTCTGAACCGGGAAAGACAGGTCTGCCGGTGTGAAGGCCATCGTTTGTGTGAGGGGAGGAATAACCTGCCTCCCGATCTTCCTTACGATACAATAGTGTGGTGATTCTTACGGGTGTTTTCCGGTACGACAACAAGTATGCGGCGCCGACAAAGGAGCAGCGCGAACGGTACATGAAAGGGGACAGCGAGGAGCATCTCTTCGGGCCGGATGACCAGATCATGCTGATCGTGTATGACGAGGCGGCGTACCTCAAGGACGATATTGACGGCACGAGGATTCTCTTTACCGGGGCAAAGGACAAGGGAAAAGTGTACGACGAGATAAAACGCCTGCTTGACGACCATGCGAACCGGGTGGATGGCGAGCCGGTTGTTTACGAGCGGAAGCAAGATTGAGTAGAGTGTGCAACGCGGGCATGAACCCTGATGTTCACACCCGAGCCATGAAAATCGAATTTATCCGGCTATGATGCCCCCATCAATGAAATCAATTATCTGACCTTACAAAAATTTTTTTAATACTCTCGTGTGAAACCAGTTGATTTCATGCTGGTTTTTTTAAACGACCTGAAATGAGAAACAATACTAAGAACTGAATTTATCCTTCAACGTACCCAAATAAACGTGCGGCGAAACCAAAAAAGTCCATCAACGGTTACTGGTTGTATCGTAGTAGTAATTTTATCGAGCCTGATCCGGTATTATGAAAAGAGTTTCTGTCGATAACCGGATCGTAAGAGAAAAAAGAGTTGAATTTTAGGGCTTTGCTGCCAGGTCAACGTCTTCTTTCTTGATGGTCTTTCTGCCGGCATGCTCTGCAAGCTTGTTGGCTTCCTTGGTCAGCTGGGCGATATATTTCTCCGCCTTGATGACAAGTGCCTCAGCTGCATCGCTGCCCACTCTTTCGGCTCCGTTCTTCTTTGCAATCCTTACAACTGCGGCGATTGGTAAATCTGCCATGTTTCTTACCTCAAAGAGAAAGTATATTGAAATATATAAATACTTTTTGGGAAAATCCTTCATTTTACCCTTCATTACGATATCGGAGGGATTGCTGCAACGTTCAGACAAAATGCGCTTCAGAATGTCGCAGAATATTTTTAAAACCTTTTAAAACAAACATTTTTAAAAAAGGGGCTCTTTAAGGGCTCTAAAATTATTCCAACAATGATGCAGCGAGCATTAGCGCATTGGTGTAATCCGGTGAGGCGCGCGAGGTATCCACAAAAATTCTGGGGATATTTACTACGGGCGCGCCATGTCCGTGCCCGGCTCCCAAAAAGGCGAGCGTACGGAAGATTAAGTTACCGGAAATCCCGTCCGGAGCGATAATGAGCCCGCAGGTTTCCACGGCGTCTTCAATGAGGATCTCGTAGTGCGTTGCATCGCCAAGCCGTGCCACAAGTTCAGCATCGGCAAGACTGCGATCAACCATCTCATGTCGTCCGACATCTCCAATCCTGCCCCCGGAAAGGATGCCGACACGCCCGGAAAGGCCGAATTTCTGTGCGATGATCCGGCCTTTCCTGACCAGTTCCAGTTTGTCCTGCACGGTCCATCCTTCGTCTACCCCGACCGGGGAGAGCAGGAATTTTTTCCCGTGTGCCGTTTCAAGAAGTGCAATACGTTCCAGGTGATCGACACCCGCTGCAGTTTTTAATGCCTTCAACGTCGCGTTGGCGGGAAGCGTGCCCCGGACTGCCGCATCAATTTTACCGGTCATCAGGTCAGACACAAGAGCCATGTTCCGGTTCAGCGTGTTCACTGAGAACAACACCCCTCAATGCAGACCCGGGTTTCACCGTACCGGGCCGGCAGTAACCGATAACCTCAAACGCCCCTTTCACCGGGCCGGCACTCGCGATCACTTTTTCGGGATCTCCCCCGATGCCGATGCCAATCCGTTTTACTGCTGCGGACATTGCATGTCCCCATAACGCAGGTGCATAATCCCGTTGTCGATAAAGTCAAAGACTTCTGATTCGTGACCCTCATAACAGATACTGAGTTTACGGGAGTCATTCACCGTTCCTATCGCCTTTGCGCACATCCCCACGCGCAGAAACCGCTGGATCACATCGGTGACATGCTTTTCCTGCACCGTCAGGACAAAACCCATGCCCGGGTACATTTTCACCCACTGCTCAAAGGTCATGTTGTTTGCCGCAAGGTCGGGTTTGGGGATCAACCCGAGATCAATCTCTGCACCCTTCCCGCTTACTTCGAGGAGCATCCCGATCGTGCCGATGATGCCCGGGTTGCTGATATCTTTACCCGAAGTGACCAGGTGATCCTTTCCGATCTCTTCCAGCAGTGCGATCTGCGCCCGCACAACCGCGGGAGATTTCATCGTCACCGAGTCCCAGTTGAGCGCACAGGACGGGTGGACCCTTCCGGTGATATCGATTGCGGCAACCACCCGATCGCCCGTCTGTGCCCGGTTACTGTAAATGACCGAGTCCAGCCGGGCAGAACCAAGAATGGAAACATCGATCACGCTGTAAGGAGCATCGGGATGCAGGTGGCCGCCAACAATCGGGACGCCGAACTGGGCGGACGCATCATGCATTCCTTTTACCACCAGTCCGAGGATCTCGGTGTTTTTTGACATCGAGAAAACATCAACCATCGCAATGGGCTTTCCCCCCATTGCGGCAATATCATGAATATTGACGAGCACCGAGCAGTATCCAGCCCAATAGGGATCTGCCTCCATGAGCCTGCTCCAGATACCGTCAGCCGCAAGAAGAAGCGCTTCACCGTTATGCTCGATCACCGCTGCGTCTTCACCAAATGAAGCGACGACATGGGGGGCATCTATCACTAATCCCTTCACCATCTCCCCGATGGCATGTTTCCGCTTTACGCCTTCGTATTCCCGGACGACTTTTGCAATCGCCTCTGTGGAGCAGCTGTGAACCACGCTTGTCACCTTAAAGTATATACTGATAATATGTCGTTAGGGTATTTTAGCGTCATCAGAGATAATTTATTTGATACAGGGTCAACGTGTTGGTATGGACTGGGCAGAAAAATATCGTCCCGTACACCTGCAGGAAATCGTCGGCAACACGACGGCAGTCCGCCAGATGGCGGATTGGGCAAAAAACTGGACAAGCAGGTCAAAACCGCTTATATTGTACGGCAAGCCCGGCATCGGCAAGACATCGAGTGCTTACGCGCTTGCTTCTGACATGTCATGGGATGTCATTGAGCTCAATGCAAGTGATCAGCGGACTGCCGCAGTGATTGAGCGGATCGCCGGTGCCGGCAGCCAGACCGCGAGCCTGACCGGGTCGTCACGCAAGCTGATTATCATGGATGAGGCAGACAACCTGCAGGGAACTGCCGATCGCGGCGGTGCAAAAGCGATCATCGAATGCATAAAAAATTCCCGCCAGCCGATCGTCCTCATCGCAAACGATCTCTATGGGCTTTCCCCGGAAATCCGGCTCCGCTGCGAACCTGTCCAGTTCCGGGCTCTTCCGGCACGTTCGATCGCGCCCCGCCTGAAATTCATCTGCTCGGCAGAGAAGATTACCTGTGATGAGTCGGCGATCCACGAGATCGCGGAAAGTGCGGACGGCGATGTGCGATCAGCCGTGAATATGCTCTACGCGGCAGCGATCGGGCGGGATAATATCAGTGACGAGCAGGTGCATACTTCACAGAAGGATGAACGTGTCTCGATCTTCTCGCTGGTCTCCGCGCTGTTTGGCAAGGCGCCCGATGAGGATATTATGAGGCTTTCGTGGGATGTTGACGACACCCCGGAGAATATCGAGCAGTGGGTGGAAGGAAGCGTTCACCTCATCCCCGATCCGGACTCTGTGGAGCAGGCATACCGGCACCTCTCCCGGGCGGATGAGTACCTTGGCTATACCTACCGGCGCCAGTACCACATGCTCTGGCGATATGCCACGGCGATCATGCTGCTTGGCGTTGCTGATGCGGCTGGCGGGTGCGGTATCCATACCCGGATCATGCCTCCCGAACGCTGGCAGAAGATGTCAACGGCAAAGAAACAAAAAGCAATCCGGGCGATGGTGCTTGCCAAAGTTGCCGGTACCATGCACCTCCCGCAGAACACCCTGCGCGAGAAGTACCTGGGCACCATCTCGCTTCTGGTAGAACATGATCCGGAAACCTATGCCCGCGAGCTGCAGTTTGATGCCGACCAGCTGAACTTTTTCCTCAATGACAAAGAGCGTTCCCAGGCGATCGTAAAAGCCATCGTCCTTGAGGAACGCGAGCGGGAGAAGGAACAACAGAAAAAGGCAAAAGCAAAAAAGCCCATGGCGGCCGTGGAAGAACAACCCCTGCCGGAGCCTGTTCCGGAACCCGTGGCACAACCGTCGCTGGAAAAGTCCGCTGAAAAGAAATCATCGTCTCATAGTCAGTCTACGCTCTTTGACGGGTTCTGACAACGGTAATACCGGTGGAGGGTGACGCCACAATCGATGCGCTCCCCCCCGTTCCCGAACAGTTCAAAGCCGAGGTGGTAGACAATCAGGTCGCAGTCCAGGTGCTCTGCGAGTGCGATAAGAGGAGGGATCATTTCCTCTGCCGGGCGGATTGCATAAATAACATCTGCGCCGGTATATCGCGCACTATCCGGGGCGAAAATATCATCAACAAAAAAAGTCAGCCAGTCCGGCTGCGGGAAATTTCTGATATCCGTTGCCCGGACCCTGATGCCCGCATCAACAAGAACCCGGGCGGCATCCGTGTTCTGTCCAATGCCGATCTCGACTGGCATTGCTGGTAATGTGCGGCAACATACGCGCCGATACTTTTCTCAATATGTTTATAGCCGCCCATCCAATAGAATAAAGCGATGCATATCCATATTTTTTGGGATCGGCTGTCTCCTGCAGGTCTGCAGGTGCCGGTTGCCCGCAATATCGCGGCGATCATCGGAGTCCCTGCGCGTGTTGAAGAAAATCCCGTGCGTATCATGGGATACGTGGATGTGCGAAAACAGGTTGATGCACAGGCACAGCTGGACCACCTGGCAGCATACAAGCACCGGCATGATCTCACGGACCCGGTCCTGCTTGTTCTCAACCAGGACCTGTTCAATCCCGGCCACAGTTTTGTTTTTGGTCTTGCCCGGGAATCTGTCGGGGCTGCCGTTGTCTCCACAGCCCGGCTCTCCAATGAATATTACGGTCTTTTGGAAAACGATGACGACCTGATTGACCGGACGACAAAAGAAGGTGCGCATGAGGTAGGACACCTGCTGGGTCTTGCCCACTGTGAAGACCGGGAATGTATCATGTTCCGCCCTGACACACTGGACGAGCTGGACGGGAAAAAGAAAATGCTCTGCGATACCTGTCGGGCACAGCTGGAACAGAAACTCGGGCAGAAAGAATTGTAATTTTTCATGTTGTCGTGATTTATTTCCGGAGAGGAATTCTGGCAAAATCCGAATTTTTTATGGTCTTTTTCGCGGAAACGGGTGCTTATCCCGTACAACGTGTGACGGCAAAAATTTCTGCGAGTGTTTTTTAGATATCTCTTTCCCCGTTAAGATTATGCGGGTAACGGGAGGATATCGACCTCTATGGTGCTGATCTTCTCGTAAAGTCTCTTCTTTTTGATGATTGGCCAGAGTTCATAGAGAAGAACCGTGACCGGCTCCCACATTGCAGCCCAACCGGTGATCATGAGAGCATCTGCGATCACCTGGAGGATTACCGAATTACTGATGCTCAGGAGATACTGGCCGGCAATCAGGCTGACGAATAAAAATGAAAGGCCAAGAACCAGGGTAAATCTGCCGTATTTTATCCGTCTGCGAAGCCGGCGTTCGGTAACAAGCATCCGGTACTGGAAGTGATTATGTACCTGCAGGGACAATCTTTTTTGCCTGCTCGCTGGAAGCGAGTTCCGGTGGCAGGTAGATTGCCATCCTGAACTGGGTCTTTGAGGGGAAATCGTCGATAGTGTCGACAATATATTTCTCCGCGTCAGCATCGAGTTCTTTTTCACGAAACGGTGCAGGATCAAAGGAGTTGAAGAGCTGGGCAATGGAGGTGAGTTTGATCTCGATGAGGATCTTCCCGTCCACTTTTTTATATGATGATTCTATGTCCTGCATGTCTCTTTCCTGTACTGAAATGCAACGGCATGACCTAATAAACCTGTTTTTTTGGCCGGTGGGAACATGGGCATGGACAAATGCAGGTGGGCCTCTCATTTTTCCTGCTGCCTGTTTATTGCCCACCGGCGTTCTGTTGGATTGCTTCGAGCGCCTCCCGGATGATGTCCTGCGTCTCGTCATCTGCCGTGCGGTACAGTGAGCGAAGGGGTGCGGTTGCCCGGGGATCGCCAATTGCACCCAGTGCCCAGATTGCCTTGAGCCGGACCCGGTCATCCTCATCGGCAAGCGCAGAAATCAGCGGTTCGACACCTCTTGCATCCCCAAGCCGGCCAAGGGAGATTGCTGCATTCCACCGGTTGCCCGGATTTTCATCAGCGAGTCGTGCGAGATAATACGCCAGCCGGGCTTCATTGTCTATCGTACCGGATTCATCTGTATCGTTTGTCATCATACGACGGTGTTTCTGTGCATGGCCTCCCTATTCAGCCCAAAACCGTTTTGAGATTCAGGTGCAGGTAAGAGGGTATTTTTGTGCGGTGAACATGATGCCGCACATCTTTGCAACGGGAATGCCCGTGAACAAAGAAACCAGCGGGAATGACCGTGGCTCTCATAAAAAAAGGGGAGTGATATAAAACGATAAAAATTGTTTGATCCTGTCGTGCTTCCGGACTACTCGTGATCTTTTATGTAGAGGATACCTTCAGGCTCCTTGTAGTCGGTATTGATGACAATGGTATTTGAGATCCGGTTAAACACCCGGAGTTTTGTGCCTGACATGCCCAGCCATCCAATCAGGCAGTCAAACGGCAGGAGAAATGCCTTGCCGAAACTTTCCACGGCGGCCGCACCGTAATGGATTTTTGTCCCGTCACGGTTCACTACCCGGATATTCATCACCATCTTGCCGATTGACTGGCCTTTGTAACTCTCGGTTATCGTCCAGTAGAGGAAGAAAAAGACGGTCTCGAAACCGATCTCAAAGAGCCCCCAGTGCTGCCAGTCCCAGAGGAAGTGGATGGTCCATATGGGTTCCAGTATGCCGCGCACGATATTCAAGAAGAGAATAATGAGAATAACGTCAATGAGCCATGCCCAGAATCGGGTCAGCCACTTTGCCAGGTGAAGGGTTTTCCCGGTGTCCTGCCGTATACACACCGGTTCGGATTCAGGTTGTGGAACGGGTTCTGTTCCGGTACTATCGTTTTCCATTTCAGTAATAGTGTGTGCCGCGTAAATGAATGAAGTTTACTCTTCACCTGCCCGAAGTGCTGCGACAGCTCTACCGGTATCCGGAGGTAATCGTTGGGCGTGACAGAGCACAGCGAACGTAAGCGTTTTTGTGCACCGGAAAACACTGTGTCCGGAGATTTATCCCAAGCGATAACTGCGCATTCAAGCGGCATTTTCCTGTCAGGCTCCGCAGAGTCAGAGTTCAAATCCGGATAGCCTGCACAGGGTTTTGTGATTTTCCGCAGCAATTCAAGGAGAACAAAGTATTTTATCCCGCAGTTAGTAACGTTAAAAAATAGCACAGGACTAAAGAGGAACGACTGACATGACAGACGCGGTCATTACGGAATTTGCCGGAATGCGTGGTGGACCGGTGAGCCGGATCTACCAGTATACCCGTGAGGGGATACGGGTTCTCGATGGCAGACGGGGTCTCAAACGACTTTACCTGTTCGATCCATCCTCAAACATGATGACGGAGCGTGACATCAGCCGGCAGGACAAAGTTCTCCGTCGGTTTGTCTTTGACAATTACGGGATGCTTGAAGAGGCATTTTCGTTTGGACAACCGCCCCGGACATTCCGGTACGAGAATGGCGGCCGGCAGATTGTCATGCGGGAGGGTGGTGACTATGGGGCAGTCGGGAAGACCTACACGTTTGAACCCAATGGTATTGCCGAAACTGCCTATGGCCGCAACGGCGAGATCGAGCGGGTCTTTGTGTTTGCATCCGGAAGTGACACGGTACTTCTCCGCAGGGGCGGCTGGTATGGCGATGTTGAGCGGACACTGGTGTTTGAAGGCATTGATACGTCGCTGTTCCGGGAGCCGGAAGCGTTTCTCCAGTTCCTGATGTTTACGGAAAAGAGCGCCCGTGAATCAGAAGCCGAGATTGACGAACAGGTGGCAAAAATCCGGGGCACGCCAGCGGCGGAACCCGGCCGGAGCAGGTTCGCCTACACCGGTCCACGACATACGTCTGATGATGCCGGACGGCCGGCGGGATTACCGCTTCGCGTTCCCCGGTACGGCCTGTCCTGCGCCCCGATGATCGTTCAACCGGGCCACAAGGCCGGCGTCCTGCGATGCAGGCCGGCGATTCCCCGGATGCCGGTATCGATTTCATCCCTGAAGGGGATTCTGCCTCCCGGCGCACACCAACCGGCAACCCTGCGGCACGCGACCGGAGCGGCGGGATCCCGTTTGAGGAACGCTGGCAGAGTGCACAGCCGGATGGCGAAAAACTTAACCAGGGTGGGAGCAGCCGGATCTCTCTGGAGGAGCGCTTCCAGAGCTCCCGCGATGAAGACCGGACTCTTTCTGAAGGGAGGAGCGCCCGGATCCCGCTCGAAGAACGTTTCCAGAGTGCAGAGCAGGACAAGGAAGAACTTACACCGGGGAGAAGTGCCCAAATCTCGTATGAGGAGCGCAAGACCGGGAGAAGGCTACCGTAGGCCCCCAGGTGCTTGTGGGGAAGGTAAAAGATCTCCTCCTCATATACGAACAATTTTTAACAGGAAATTATTATTTTTCGCTCCAGACATTCCTGGAAAGCCCCGGCATTCGATGCAGCTCCAATAAAAAAAGGTGATAGTCGCGTTTTAGTCGCACCGGAGCTTCCCGGCTTTCCCGATATTTTCGAGTTCATGTTCATCGATCATGATCGTAACGATTTCCGGGTCGACATTGAGCGTAGATACAAGGGTGTTGGTGAACTCTTTGACAATCCTGCGTTTCTGGTCGGTAGTACTGCCTTTTTTCATCCTGATGATTACAACGGGCATGTGATGTCCTCCTGTGTATAACAATATTTTCACGGTGAAGTATTTAGATTCGGGGTTTTGATTGGCTGTGGGGAAATGGTACCCCGTTTTTTGCTCACCCGGTTCTGCCCGTACCGGGTCCCGACAGCCTTACAAGTCATTTAAACTCGCCGGTTTTCCGTTTTTGAAATTTATTCAGCCAGACCCATCACCTTCTGCATTCCATGCTGGTATGTCTGCGTAACCCCTGCGACACCGGAGGAGTCCATGAGAACCCCGCCGTCTTTTCCGGTTCTGATGAACCCCAAGGAAAATGGAGGTATCAACACGACAGAAAAAAATTCCACCAACAACGAGAACCAGCCGGGCCCTGTCGGGTCCGGCGAACCGGGAACCGGGACGGAATCCCCGGAAGTTCAGGAACAACGGATGGCGCTCCGTAAAAGTCCCGCGCCGCGGCTCGTTGAACGAGCCACTGCCCTGAAGGGGCAGCACATCGGGCGGCCGCCGGAACCAAAAAGCGTACGCCGGCGCCGGACGCACGAAGACATCTACGGAATGGATCCCGAGATCCCGTACGTGAAGTTCGAGGCCACAACCCGCGACCTCATCTGCTCCTTAATGGAGCGGCAGGACCGGATGAACAAGGAGATCTTTCTCAGGATCAATGACCTTGGCTGCCGGCTCGAAGACCTTGAAGATGACCGGCAGGGAAACGGGGGCGCATCATGACCCGGGGCAGGCGTCCGCTCAGTGCACTTGCTGAAGCGATGGAGATCGCCAGGCCGGCGCGGCTGCGTGGAGAATGTATCCGGCAGGCGGAGCCGTGCATTCGATTTCCTCATCATCGAACCGTTCCGGGTCGTGTTCGTGAAGGTGAAGCGTTCGCAGACCTCGTTCACGTATCCCCTGGAGGTCCTGTGTAAATACCAGCGGGAGATCGCGAGCCTTCACCGCGTGGCCCTGACCAGCGTAACCGCCCGGGAGTTCTGGGCCCGGTCCCCGTCCGGGGAATGGCAGTTCTTCCTGGTCCGGCACGATTCGGTGGTTGAAGTCCGGGCCGATGGCAAGTATATCCCCCGTGAATTACTCCCCCTGGAGACCGTGGACCTGTCCGGGACCGCCGCCGACGGAACCGGATCTCCGTCGGAAGACGGGGAGTAAACCCTTTTTTGCACCCCTCCGGGAAAGGCATCTCCGGAGGGGCGATCCGGGGCCGTATCGGGCTCTGTTCACCCTTTTTTCGATCAATTTTTGCAAAAAACGGTACACTTTTACACACTTTTTCCGGATACGCAATTTCCCTGCGATTCAGGCCAAACGGGGCATTTTGCGTGGCGCTGTAAAACGCTAATGTACGCTATTGGGAGGCGAAAGTCAAGAGGGCTGGGGGGGTAGGAGGGTTAAATTGAAAAGAAGGGTTTTTTTTATCTATACTGTCGTTGTGGGAATCTTAACCCCCAAAAAATGCATAAATTAAAATTGAACTGTGTGCGATTTTGCGCACCCTCATTATTTTCGAAGTACACCGAAAATCTCAATTCTGACTCCGCTCTTACAGTTCGACGGAAGTTTTGTGCTTCGGAAGTAGAAAGTTGATTATCGGAAAGTGGAATATGATTTCGCTCTCTAATCTCTCGAATTTTCTGAGCAAAATTCACTAAGTGGACAACATATTTCTGTTTGGAAGGCATGAGTTGTATCCCTCTTTGAAAAAAGTATAGGTTCTCTAATGGATCCCCGGAGAGTGTGATAAATCCGTGAGGATAAACTTCAAATTGAATATTTTTTGCGATTCCATTTCCAACATTTTCGACGACTAGATCGATTATTTGAACATTTTCTTCGTTCTCTTTTATACTTAAACTGATAATTGGATCATTTTGAAGTTTTAATTGCCTTTGAGCAATTTCATTCGTTTTCTTAATACTGAATGCAGTAATTATTACTAACAATATCGTAGCACTGGCAACAATTGTATTTATATCTCGAATAATGACCGTAATTATCACAGAAATACAAAAAATCCAGAGACAGGCAATGTAAATGCTTTCATCAAATGTTTGAAGTTTGAGCATCCACTCCACAAAACAAAATGTAAAAACAAATACGAAAAAAATAGACGCAATTACACAAACTATTTTTAAATTATAATTTTCGATATCTGGAACAAACTTTAGTGACCAAATCAAGGTAAAAGCCGTAATGCTGTAAATAACAAGGATAATATTCCTTAATTCAAATCTTTGAAGCCATGTTTGAAGGAATCCATCCATGAATAGTGATCAATTTTCATATTATATATTTTAGATTTAAAAAATAAATTACTTTTTTTTTTAACTTCACTATGTAAATTTCCCCCAAACACTTTCACCATCCCCAATCCTCACTTCTATAAATACCGGCGCCAATCTGTACCGCACGTAAAATGAAAAACATCATTATCAAAGGTGCCCGCCAGCACAACCTGAAAAATATCAATGTGGAGATCCCCCGCGACAAGCTTGTCGTGATTACCGGTGTATCCGGCTCCGGGAAATCGACGCTCGCGTTTGACACCCTGTATGCAGAAGGACAGCGGCGGTATGTTGAATCGCTCTCCACGTACGCCCGCCAGTTCCTCGGGCTGATGCACAAGCCGGATGTGGACAGCATCGAAGGGCTTTCTCCGGCAATTTCGATTGAGCAGAAGACCACGTCAAAAAATCCCCGGTCGACGGTCGGGACGACCACCGAGATCTACGATTATCTCCGTCTCCTGTTCGCCCGGATCGGGACTCCCTATTGTCCCGAGCACAATATCCCCATCGCCTCCCAGACCCCGGACCGGATCGCCGACCAGATCGCTGTAGAACACCCCGGCATGGTAACCATCCTTTCTCCCATTGTCCGGCAGAAGAAGGGCACGTACCAGCAGCTGTTAAAAGACCTGAACAAAGAGGGGTTTGCCCGGGTGCGGGTAAACGGGAAGATCATCCGCACCGATGAGGAGATCGCGCTCGACCGGTACAAAAAACAGGATATCGAGATCGTGATCGACCGGCTGGACGCATCTGACCGGTCGCGACTTACCGAAGCGGTTGAGAACACGCTTAAAAAATCCGAAGGGCTCGTGCTCGTCGTCGATGAAGCGGGGAAGGAATCCACCTACTCTTCTCTCATGGCATGCCCGGTCTGCGGGCTTGCATTCGAGGAACTCCAGCCGCGGATGTTCTCGTTCAACAGCCCGTTTGGTGCCTGCGAGGACTGCCACGGGCTTGGCGTCAAGATGGAGTTTGACGCGGATCTCATCATCCCGGACAAGACCCGGTGCCTCGCGGATGGTGCGGTTGCCCCGTACCGGAACCCGATGGACGGATTCCGGGGCCAGTACCTTGCGACGGTTGCAAAACATTTCGGGTTTAGCCCTCTTACGCCGATCAAGGACCTGACCGAACGGCAGTACAATGCGCTGATGTTTGGTTCGGATGAACGGATGCATTTCTCGATGAGCATGAAAAACGGGGATGCCCAATGGTCGCACAACGGCGAATGGGAAGGGCTCCTGCCCCAGACTGCCCGTCTCTACAGCCAGACGCAGTCCGACTGGCGCAAACGGGAACTGGAAGGTTACATGCGGGTATTTCCCTGCCCGAAATGCAAGGGGCAGCGGCTCAAGGACAAGGTGCTTGCTGTCCGGATTAACGGGAAATCGATTATTGACGTGACGGATCTGTCGGTGAGCGGGAGTATCCGGTTCTTCGCCGAGCTGAAATTAACGGACAAGGAAGTGGAGATCGCCCGGCAGATCATCAAGGAGATCCGGTCCCGGCTGGAATTCCTTGAAAAAGTCGGGCTCGGCTACCTCACGCTCTCGCGGAATGCCGGTACCCTCTCCGGCGGGGAAGCACAGCGGATCCGGCTTGCCACCCAGATCGGCTCTAACCTGATGGGGGTGCTCTACGTGCTTGACGAGCCATCTATCGGGCTGCACCAGCGGGACAACCGGAAACTGATCGAGACGCTCCGGACGCTCCGTGATATCGGGAACACGCTGATCGTCGTTGAGCATGATGAGGATATGATCCGCAGTGCCGATCACGTGATCGATATCGGGCCCGGTGCCGGGCTTCATGGCGGTGCGATTGTGGCGGAGGGGACGCCAAAGCAGATCGAGAAGAACAAAAAATCCCTCACCGGCCAGTACCTCTCCGGTGTAAAATCGATCGGGATCCCGGAAAAACGGCGGAAAGCGCAAAAATATATCAAAATACGCGGGTGCCGGGAAAACAACTTAAAAAACATCACGGCAAAAATCCCGATCGGCCTTTTCACCGTTGTCACCGGTGTTTCGGGCAGCGGCAAGTCAACGCTCATCTACGACACGCTGTATAAGGGGATGATGAAAAAGCTGCATGAGTCCCGGGAACAGGCCGGTGCCCATGACGGCATCGATTTTGATCTGGAGATTGACAAGGTGATCGTCATCGACCAGAGCCCTATCGGCAGGACGCCCCGGTCCAACCCCGCAACCTATACCAAGGTCTTTGATGAGATCCGGCAGATCTTTGCTGAAACCAAAGAGGCAAAGATGCGGGGGTTCAAACCCGGGCGGTTCTCGTTTAACCTCAAAGGCGGGCGGTGCGAGGCGTGCGAGGGAGACGGTTTGATCCGCATCGAGATGAATTTCCTGCCGGATGTCTATATCGAATGCGAGGAATGCAAGGGCAAGCGGTATAACCGGGAAACGCTGGAAGTGAAATACAAGGGCAAATCGATTGCCGATGTGCTGGATATGAGCGTCGAGGAAGCGCTTGCATTGTTTGAAAATATCCCGTCGATCAAAAGCAAGATCGAGATGCTCTCCCGGGTCGGGCTCGATTACGTCAAGCTCGGGCAGAGCGCGACAACGCTTTCCGGCGGCGAGGCACAGCGGATCAAACTCACCCGTGAGCTGGCGAAACGTGCGACCGGGAAAACCCTGTACCTGCTCGACGAGCCGACGACCGGTCTTCACTTTGACGATACCAAGAAACTGATCAAGGTGCTTGACGATCTGGTGGAAAAGGGCAACACGGTGGTCGTGATTGAGCACAACCTTGACGTGATTAAATCGGCGGATTATATTCTTGATATCGGGCCGGAAGGTGGGGATGCCGGCGGCGAGATCGTGGCAACCGGGACACCGGAAGCGGTGGCAAATGTCGCAGCAAGTTTCACGGGACAGTACCTGAAACCGATGCTGGCGGGAAGAGAGTAGGAAATCTTTTTTGCACATTATTTGTGACCATCAAAGGGGAAATTTTTAAAATAATCTCCCCTTCCTGACATTCGTCTCCGGTGCGGCGACTTATTTACCGGGGGAATTTTTAAGAGGTGCGACCTCTGGTAAAATCCGATGCGGGCATTCTGTTACCCTATCCCTCTTCCTTATGTTCCGGCACTCTGATACGCTATTAATCCATGATCGATCCCGCCACGCTCCCTGAAAATCCCGGCTGCTACCTGTATGCGGATACCGGCGGCACCATCATTTACGTGGGGAAAGCAAAGAACCTCAAAAAGCGGGTATCGAGTTATTTTTCCAAAAAAGACCATGACCCGAAGACCCGGAGCCTTGTCGAACACATCGCATCGGTTGACGTTGTCATCACCAATACCGAGACCGAAGCGTTCCTGCTCGAAAATACGCTGATAAAAAAGCACCAGCCGAAATACAATATCGACTTAAAAGATGCAAAGCGGTACGCCTGGATCAAACTGACCAGCGAGGAATTCCCCCGGCTGGTGATCGCCCGGCAAACAACGGGGGAAGGGACCTTTTTCGGGCCGTTTGTGTCCGCCGCCGAACGCGATCATGTCCTGAACGTGGTAAAGAAAACATTTCACCTGCGGACCTGCAAAAAGATCCCGAAACGCCCGTGCCTCCGCCGCCACATGCAGTCCTGCAGCGCACCCTGTACCGGCACGCTCAGCCCGCAGGAGTATGACGAGAACGTGAAAAAGGCTACGCTTCTCCTCAAGGGGAAAAGCGGTGAACTGCTGGACCGGCTCCGGCAGGAGATGGCGGAGCATTCCCGTGCGGAGGACTATGAGCGGGCGCTTGAACTGAGAAACGAGATTGCTGCAATCGGGCACCTTGCTGACCGCCAGACGGTCGAACGACGGCGGGAATATGACCAGGATGTGATCGCCTGCCGGGTGAGTGACGGGCAGGTATACCTTGTCGTGTTCAATGTCGAACATGGATCGCTCTCGAACAAGCAGGAGTTTACCTTCGACTCCGTGGAGGATTTTTTTGACGAGTTTTTAGTGCAGTACTATTCAGAGCGTGAACCTCCGGCGGAGTTGATCCTTGACCATGAAACCGATCCTGCCCTTGCCGGTTTCCTTTCGCAGAAAAAAGGCCGGCATGTCGAGGTGATCTTTCCGCAGCGTGGCGAAAAGAAGCAGTTGCTCGACCTTGCGCTCAAAAATCTCGAAATTGCGTTCTTCCGCGATGTCCTGAAAGGAGCCGAGCTTGGCACCGCACTCCACCTCCCCTGTCCACCTGCGGTGATCGAGTGTTTTGATATCTCCCATATCTCCGGCACGGCAATGGTTGGATCGATGGTGCAGTTCCGTGACGGTAAGCCGGACAAGAGCAACTATCGCCGGTTCCGGATAAAGACGGTCGAAGGGATTGATGATTTTGCATCAATTGCCGAAGTGGTGAAGCGACGGTACCAGCGGCTCATCGATGAACATGAGTCTTTTCCCGATCTTGTCATTGTCGATGGCGGTAAAGGGCAGCTCTCGTCCGCGACTGAATCACTGGGTGAACTTGGTCTTGATCTTCCTGTTATTGCAATTGCAAAACGGGAGGAGGAGATTTTTGTCCCGCATGAAGTGCTTCCCCTGCGTCTCGATAAAAAAAGCATTGCCCTCCGTTTCATTGAAGAGATCCGCGATGAGGCACACCGGTTTGCCATTACGTATAACCGGCTGCTGCGAAAAAAGAAGGCTCTGGGGGAGAATAAACGGTCATCCCGTCCGGGAAAATAGCAAATACACCCGGTGTTGCAACGATGAGAGAAATTATTTTTTGCGGGCAAAAACTGGCGGCTATCCAAAACCCGGCGTATTCTGGTTCCCCTACGGGAAATCACGGCAATTTTGTGCTGTCACCATGGCAGGAATATTTATATTTTTAAGGTTTACTATTGGCTAACCGGAGTATATTATGCCAGAATTTGTCAATCCTTTCAGTGGAATAGTACCCGGACCGCAAAATGACGCACGAGGAACTTGTGCGGGCAGTCCGTCTTGATATTGCCGGAGAACTCGAAGCAATTCATCTTTATATGGCCCATGCCGATGCAACCGATAACCCTCTTGCAAAGGCCGTCCTTGTGGATATCGCCGATGAAGAGCGGGTCCACGTGGGGGAACTGATGCGGCTTATGGCAATCCTCACCGGCAATGAGGATGAATTCCTCAAGAAAGGAACCCTTGAAGTCGATACGATGGCGGCAAAAATTGCGCCGGCAGCACAGGGCTCCGGACCGGTACAGCAGGAAACGACAATTGGATCATTGAAATAAATTCAGGAGATGTAAACCATGGAAAACAAATATCTCGGGCGCGGGGATGCGCCCATTGCAGCGGAAACCTGGAACCTTCTCGACACGGTTATGGTGGAATCCGCAAAAAGCCAGTTTGTCGGCCGCAGAATACTCCCGATTGAAGGCCCGTACGGGTTGGGCCTCAAGTCCATTTCCCTTGGGGATTATGTAATCGATGACGGGATCACGGGCAGTGCATCTGTTCCGGTAACGATGATCCGGACCGATTTCAGCCTTGCCAAACGGGATCTTGCGGCATTTGAACGGGATCACCTGTTCCTCGATACCGCACCGGTTGCCTGCGCTGCAATGGACTGCGCTGCAAAAGAAGACCAGATCCTCCTTTCCGGGCTTCCCGGTATCCCGGGACTTATGAACGTGGAAGGTGCAGGTTCCTACAGCCTGTCCAAATGGGAAAAAGTCGGTACTGCCGCAGACCAGATTATCGATGCGGTAACAAAACTTGACGAGGTCGGGTTCCATGGTCCCTACAGCATGGCATTAGCCCCGTCGATGTTCAATCTTCTCCTGCGCCGGTATCCGCAGGGTGCAGGTACCGAGCTCGATCATATCCGTTCGATTGTCACCGATGGCGTCGTGAAAGCCCCCAACTTAAAGAAAGGCGGGATCCTGCTGGCATCGGGAAAACAGTACGTGTCTGTTGCGATTGGCCAGGATATGGTGCTCGGGTACAACGGGCCTGTCGGGGATCTCCTTGAGTTCCAGATCTACGAGAGCCTGGCCCTCATGGTTCATGCACCCCAGTCAATCTGCGTGCTCAGGTAAATCTCCCATTTTTTTTGCATTTTTAGTTTTTAATTTGTATTAAACCGGATAACAAAACCCCCTGTGTTTTTAATCCTGCAAAATCCCATAATGCAGTACCCGCATGGCATCCCATCGTTTTTTTATTCCCTGTCCTGTTCATGAGGTACTGTCAGTATCCGGATATTCCTGACAGATCCTTTTTTTTATGACTGTTGTGGATTGAATATATATCGTGGTATAAAGAAACGTGGTAGTCATGAAACTCTCTGCAGTGGCACTCGTGCTGGTGGTAACCTTTGTCGCGTGCTGTGGGTGCGTAAACAGTCCTGCGGTAACTGATCGTTCAGAAGGGGCACTTCATACACATTATGCCTATACGGATGAATGGTCGCCGACGTTGGGATGTTATGAACGCGTTACTGGTTATGTCTATAATGCCGGCAATGTCACTGCAGATACCACCCGGTTGAATTTCAACCTGGTAAATACCAATACCGGCACTATCCGGGATTCGCGATCGATCTATGTCGGCTCGGTGGGAGCGGGAGCGACGACCACATTCGAGACCGTGCTTGACGGTGAATGTACACAGGGATACCGGGTAGATTTCGCGTTTGAGAAATAAGCCATTTTTTTTTGACGATGGGATATCAGCATTCTGTTTTTTAACCAATGTTTTTTTTGATAAAACGCTCTTTTAGTGCCTGATTATTTATGTAGCCTCTTTTTGAAAATAGCATATTGACTATTGGTTTTAATGCTCCCGGGGCCTCCGGCAATGCCTCCTCCCCGCCGGTTCAGGAACATCGATCAAAAAAAACTCCGTCCGGGTGGACAGATGTTTCCGATTCAACGTGATACTTCTATCAGAATTTTCCTGCTTTTCTCCGATACGTACCTTCGACAGGGTAGTTTTTCATCGGGAGCGTGACCCCCGTGTAAACGTCGTTGACATGGTCCGCCGGGGGGCGTTTCCCTTATACAAAGCCAGCCCTCCATCCTACGTCATGCAGCCCCGTTCAAACGTGTGTTCAGGAACGATGCCGCCAAAGAGGCACACGAAGACATGCCATAAAGGTTATCCATTAGTCTTATGATTCGAAGAAAGTCATAGAGTAGAGAAGATGGCTGATAAAAAGTACGAATCCTTGAAGATTGAAAACATCGTTGCATCCGGTGTCATCGCAGAGTCCATTGATCTTGTTGAGTTGTCAAATAAGGTCGAGAACTGCGAACTCCATAAGAAACGGTTCCCCGGTGCAGTATATCGTATCGCGGATCCCAAGATGGCGTCCCTGATCTTTTCGTCGGGCAAGATAGTGCTCACCGGCGCCCGTAACCAGAAGGCGCTTACCGACGGACTTGCTATCATCGTCAAATCGTTAAAAGAGGCGGGTATCGAACCCCTCAAAGAGCCTAAAGTTGCGATCACCAATATGGTCTGTTCCTACAATCTCGGTAAATACATCAATCTCAACAAGGTTAACCGTTATCCTCAATGTTGAAAATATCGAATACGAACCCGAACAGTTCCCCGGGCTCGTGTACCGGATCAAAGACCCCAGGATCGTCGTTCTGATCTTCTCTTCAGGAAAAATTATCCTCACGGGTGGAAAGAACCTTGAAGATATCAAGAAGGGGATTGACGTCCTCGAACAAAGGCTTGCGAGTATCGAGTAAAAATTGTGTGGTAGATTGTCGGTAGTGGGTGCTGTGCGTGGCAGCCCCGGTCTCTCTTTCAGAACCCACTTTTACCTGGAAAACTTCGTTTGTTTACCTGAACAGACCCCGCGGAAAAACGAACAGACCCCCTGATTACCTTCACGGTGCACGGAACGGGCTTTTTATAGGGATCCAATACACCATTCACCACGGATATTCGTGCTATCACGGGTGTGAGGAATTTAATGCGTACCTGCGACGATCTCTTAAAAAAATACTGGGGCTATGGGTCATTTTTACCGCACCAGCGTGACATTATTACCTCTCTTCTTGACGGGCAGGACACCCTTGCAATCATGGCTACCGGGAGCGGAAAGTCGCTCTGTTACCAGTTGCCCGCACTGGTTCTTGGCGGGCTGACGATCGTCATCTCCCCGCTGATCTCGCTCATGAAAGACCAGGTCGATGATCTGGTTGCCCGGGGAATACCCGCAGCCGCCTGCAACAGTTCACTGGATCCCCGTGAAAGAAGCCGGATCGAGCGTGAGATTCTTGACGGCACTCTCCGGCTCCTGTTTATCTCCCCGGAGAAGTGCATGCAGGAGCATTTTCTAAAAATCCTCAAACAGTGTCCTGTCCGGCTTGTCGCCATTGATGAAGCGCACTGCATCTCGGAATGGGGTCATAACTTCCGGCCCGAATACCGGCAGCTGGCCGCACTAAAAAAGCACTTTCCCGGTGTCCCTGTCGTTGCATTGACCGCGACGGCAATTCCCGAAGTCCGAAAGGATATCTGCCTGCAGCTCGGTTTATCCAACGCACACGAATACATTGGCAGTTTTGACCGCAGGAACCTGAAGTACCGGGTCATCCCGAAGAAAAACCCGCTCGTTCTGCTCCTGAACTTCTTAAGCCAGCACCGGCACGATTCCGGTATCATCTACTGCATGAGCAAGCAGGAGACAGAAGATCTGGCCGGGGAACTGAAAAAACACGGGTACACTGCCGCCGCGTACCATGCGGGGCTCCCAAAACAGGTCCGTGAAACAGTGCAGGAGGCGTTTATTCATGACAACATACCCATTGTCTGTGCCACCGTCGCTTTTGGTATGGGTATAAACAAACCTGACGTCCGGTTTGTTGTGCATTACGATCTGCCCAAAACACTTGAGTCCTATTACCAGGAAACCGGGCGTGCCGGACGGGATGGTCTGGACAGCGATTGTGTCCTCTTCTATAGCCGGGGAGATTGTGCCCGCATCCGCGCCATGCTTGAACATGATGACAATTCCGGACAACATCCGGGCATCGCGCTTGGCAAACTGCGGGATATGACCGCATTTTGCGAAACTACCGGCTGCCGCCGGAAATTCCTGCTCACCTATTTTGGTGAGGATTATCCCGTTGAGCAGTGCGGGTCCTGCGACAACTGCGATCATCCGCCGGACCGGATGGACGGTACTGCCGTGGCAAAACTGATTGCCGGGTGCGTCCGCCAGTTGCCGTCAAGGTTCGGGATTGAGATCATTGCCGATGTCCTGCGGGGTTCTGAAAATGTCAGGATCCAAAAGTACCGTCTGGACGCACTTCCGCTGTTTGGCGCCGGGAAAAAATACAGCAAAGCCCAGTACCGGACATGGATTAACGATCTCGTCCTGCAGGGATACCTTGAGCGGACGGGCGACACCTACCCGGTTATCGGGGTTGGCAGGAAAAGTGAGGAGTTACTGAACGGGAATTGTCACGTCATGCTGCCGGTTCCGGATATGAACACTTCAACACGCATTTCCAAAACCTCCCGTCATGTTTCAAGGAGCGAGGACGCAGACCTCTTAGAGCGCCTGAAATCCCTGCGTAAATCTATCGCTGACCAGAACTGTGTTCCCCCCTATGTCATTTTCCCGGACCGGAGTCTCCTCGAGATGGCCTCTTCCCGCCCGTGTGACCGGGCACAGTTCGGGTGCGTGTCAGGTGTCGGGGAATTCAAACTGAAGACCTATGGCCCTGCATTTATTGCGGCAATTAAGTCCTGCTGTGAAGAACAGGAGACCGGTGGTGTGGATGTTTCGATCTGAACGAAATCAACGGGTGGTGCGGGGAAATCCCGCTACACTCTTTGATTGGGGTGAACGAACACTGTATCCTTCACGTGGATTGCCAGACGGAACCCGTGCCCTGCTGCACGCTCACGGACCGGGAGAATTCCTTATGTGCCTTGAGCGTGAATGCAATATCACAATTATTTTATCCGTCAGGTAACAGAGGAAACGAGACAGATATGGCAGCGACTCAGACGCGGATACACCAGAAAATTGACGAAGCCGAGATTGACCTCGTCATCCAGTGTAATGACAGCCATGAATTTTACGAGCGGTACCTGAAGGCGTTCCCCACGAAACGCAAAGGTATCGAGAGCATCAGCAGGATCTGGAAGCGCCGCAGTGAATTTATGCGGAAGCGGCAGGAAGCGGAG
This sequence comes from uncultured Methanoregulaceae archaeon, assembly GCA_963768785.1. Taxonomy (GTDB): domain Archaea; phylum Halobacteriota; class Methanomicrobia; order Methanomicrobiales; family Methanospirillaceae; genus Methanoregula. The sequence goes on along the minus strand of CAVYJD010000015.1, from coordinate 58,859 downwards.
TCCCCGTTGCCTCTTGCAACCGGCACCGCTCAGAACCTTGACTCCCTGGTTGCGGCGCAGAACAGGATCATGGCTGAGATGACTGCCCTGATGAAGGAGCACCTGCAGGTCAGTAAAGAGATATTGGCTATCCTGAAAAGTGATGCGGCAGCACCTGTTCCGGAGAAAGGTGAAACCAAAAAACCCCGGCGACGCGTACCCAAAGTTATCGAGGCAAAAGAGCCGGTTCAGCCGACCGTCGTCAAAAAGCGCAGTCCGATCCTCGTTGGATCCTGATCCGGCTCTCTTTTTAACTAGGAAACCGGCGTTTATTGTTTTCACCCAAATCGCTATTTTGTGATATGACCGCATCAGGATGGATATCTTCCCTGCCATTTCCTGACGGCATATCTGCTCACGGAATCTCGTTTATGAATAATTGATCCCGGTAAGGAAAGGGGGCAACCTGCGTGAAACGGGAAAGACGATCCCCGGACATTGTGCACTTTTTATGACATGGCAGGGATTACCGGTGTTTAATCCCGTTTTCTTACTTACCGGACAACCCGGTATCCCTCGCGGGTGAGAACCCGCGCTACATGCTCTTCCCAGTGATTTTCCTCAGGTATCTCAACTCCGTCAATTTCCCGGTGCCAGAGATCATGGAGGGCTGCATCCATGGTTGAAAAACAGCGGCCTCCCTCCCTCACCTTTCCCCGTGGTTTCCCGGCAGAATCGCAGACGAGAATACGAAAACAGGCGTACTGGCGGCACAGATCCGGGCGGGATTCATGCACCGAACATGCAAACTTTCCCCAAGGCAACGATCGTAAAAACGGGCAGGCCATGGGCCGGATTTTTGTGATATCGTGAGAAAGAAACAGATCCCGCTTGTCGACATCGACCGTGACCTCCCGCTCTTCACCGGTGACCATGTACCAGATCCGGAAGGTAAAGGGGCGGATCTCCTCACGGATGCCGATGATCTCCCCCATGGAGCTGCAGCACTCCCCGCACTGCTGACATGTAAATGCCAACGACAACGCCTTTTAAGTCAAAATGGGTGTGCGATGGGGATATATCCAGCGTACTTTTAATGGTTTTTTTTCGGTGCGGTTATGTCAGCACCGTATACCCGGCCTGCCGCAGGATCGAGAGGACGGTTTCATCCCAGACCGCATCATCAGGTTCGACCAGATCATTGATTCGCTCTTCAAAAAGCCGGGTCAGCCGTTCATCATCACTGGCGAGATGGCGCTGGCACATGATCCGCCCGGCCCGTTTTCCTCCGGCATCAAGAATCAGCATCCGCCAGCAGCCATAGTCCCGGCAGATTTCCGGACGCGTGAGATGTACCGTGCAGTATCCTTTCGCTGACAGGTCATCAAACCGGAAAAACGGGCATGCCTCTGGTCGCGTAATGAAAATACTCCGGTCGAGAAAGAGATCGTGTTTGTCCGGATCGATGATCACTTCGGTTTTTTCACCCGTGTACTGGTTTCTGACCAGGTACCGGTACTCTCCGTAGTCTTCCTGTATGATATGCACCAGGCCAAGATGGCTGCAGCATTCTCCGCACTGCTGGCATTCAAACGGCAGATGACTCCCCTGGTACTCACGTATTCTGTTCAAACGCCATAAATTGCGTGGACGCGACGCATAACCGCATCCCGCACCTGCTTGCGGCGTCACCTGCTCTTTCCCAAGAGAAAATTCCCTGGTGCCCTTCTGGTTTCTGCTGGTTGAGAATATCGTGCCCGGGTCATTCCGGTCAAAAGCAGGTAGGAGATATTTTTCTTTTTTACCGGGCTCCCTGCCGCGATCAGCAGTCAGGATAAAATTTTTTTTACCGGCTACGAAATCCTTATTAAAGAACAAATCAACATCAAGCCGTAACAGAGGTTATTGAGATGATATCAAAGACCATGGAAGATGCGATCAACAAGCAGATCAACCGGGAACTCTACTCGGCTTACCTGTATCTGGGGATGTCTGCATATTGCGAGTCAGCCAACCTGAAAGGATTTGCCAAATGGCTGCGGGTCCAGGCAAAGGAAGAGCAGGGCCATGCGCTGAAATTCTATGATTTTATTATTGCCCGGGGCGGTAAAATCTCGCTTGGCGCTCTTGAAGCCACAAAAACAAAGTGGGCGTCGGCAGGAAAGGTCTTTGAGGAAGTATATGCCCACGAGCAGAAAGTCACCGGTATGATCAATGCCCTCGTTGAGCTGGCGGTAAAGGAAAAAGATCACGCCTCGTTTGAGATGCTCCAGTGGTTTGTGAAAGAGCAGGTGGAAGAAGAGGAGAATGCAAGCGCGATTCTCGCCCAGATAAACATCGTCGGAGATGTGCCCGGGCACCTCTTCTGTCTCGATCACCAGCTTGGAAAGCGGGAATAACCACCCCCTCTCTTTTTTACGGTCGTGTTCCAGTTCAGTGTTTTTTCATATTTTCCGGTACTGATTTTTTGATGACCGCAGGAAATTCCCGTTATTATACCCGAATAGTTCCCGAATTGTCTGGCGATACGTGGAATGAACCGCTGTGAAAGATAGATTTCCTCGTCTGATCGTGTGACAATATATAGGAGCATAGGACAATCCGGTATATTTGAGAACATCTGCGGAGATCTGATGGTATGAAAAGTCCTGTCTATTTTGCAAGCCTGCGGGCCCGTTCCGATAAGGAGAGCACCGTCGTAAAGGTGCAGCGGCTCTTTGATGCAGCAGGTTTTGGATCCTGTATACGTCACCATGACCGCACGGCAGTCAAACTGCATTTTGGCGAACTGGGGAATGATTCCTACATCAACCCGGTGTTTGTGCGCCAGGTGGTAGAAAAGATCAAAAGTGCCGGAGCACTGCCGTTTGTGACGGATTCCAACACGTTGTATCTGGGGAGCCGGTCAAATGCCGTCGATCATATCACCACTGCTATCCTTCACGGGTTTGATTACGCCGTGGTCGGTGCACCGGTCATCATTGCAGATGGCTTGTGCGGGAAAAATGTTGCCCGGGTGCCCATCGGGCAGAAACATTTCGATACGGTTTCCATTGCCGGCGACATTGCCGCAGCCGACAGCATGATCGTGATGAGCCATTTCAAGGGGCACGAGGTTGCCGGGTTTGGCGGCGCGATAAAAAATCTTGCGATGGGTTGTGCACCTCCCGAGGGTAAACGGGCGCAGCACCAGGCACGCCCGTTCGTAATGAAAGACCGGTGTATCGGCTGCGGGAAATGCGTGAAGGTATGCCCGAAGTCTGCCATAAAACTGGCAAGAAAGAAATCCACGATCAATCATACGCTCTGTATCGGGTGTTTTGAATGCATGACCGTTTGCCCCGAGCATGCGATTGACATCAACTGGGAAACCGAGATCCCCCTCTTTGTCGAAAGGCTGGTCGAGCATGCGTATGGGGCGCTGCAGGGAAAAAAGGGAAGGGTCGGCTACATCAATTTCCTGACCCGGATCACGCCGGACTGTGACTGTGTCCCGTGGAGCGATGCCTCGATTGTGCCGGATATCGGGATCCTGGCCTCATTAGATCCGGTGGCGATCGATGCGGCAAGTTTTGACCTGGTCAACCAGCAGCCGGGATTTGCCGATTCGCTGCTGGCCACCCACCGTCATAAAGGCGAGGACAAGTTTACCGGCATGCGGGCAAATACCGACGGGAAACAGCAGATCCGGTACGCAGAATCGCTTGGTATGGGGAACAGTGCGTACGAGATCATCACCATCTGATCAATTTTTTATGAGAAATCCTTATCTTTCCGGAGAGTATTTGTGAATCTTAGACAACCAAATGCAAATGAAGCCACGGGAACCGTGAACCGTTCCCGGAGTGTCGTCCCATGTTCGGGCATCTGCACCCGGTGCATGGACGGATGCAGGGGCAGCTGTGAGATCTGGTTATCCTCGTTTCGGGGCCGGGAAGTTCTCTATCCCGGTCCGTTTGGCGAGATCACGGCTGGTGCCGACAAGAACTACCCGATTGACTATTCCCATCTAAACATACAGGGATATGCGGTCGGTGCACGCGGCCTTCCCGAAGGCACCGAAGCTGGCCCGGACACCGCGGTCTTCTCTGCCGTGGATACCGTGACTGAATACGGGTGGGATAAAAAAGTAAAGATGCGTCTCCCGATCTTTACCGGGGCGCTGGGCTCAACGGAAATTGCACGGGCAAACTGGGAACATTTCGCAGTCGGCGCTGCTATCTCCGGCATCACGCTTGTCTGTGGGGAAAATGTCTGTGGTGTCGACCCCGGTCTGAGACTCGACAACCAGGGAAAAGTGACCGAATCTCCGGAAATGGACCGCCGCATCACCACGTACCGGAAATTCAATGACGGTTACGGGGAGATCCTCGTCCAGATGAATGTTGAAGACACCCGGCTTGGAACCGCTGAGTATGTCGCAAGCAGACACAACCTGGACACGATCGAGCTCAAGTGGGGACAGGGTGCCAAGTCTATCGGCGGTGAGATCAAGGTCAGTTCGCTTGAGAGTGCAATCGAGCTGAAGAAGCGCGGTTTCATCGTTCTTCCGGATCCGACCTTAAAAGAAAATCAGGCTGCCTACAAGGCCGGAGCAATCAGGGAATTCGAGCGGCATTCCCGTCTGGGTTTTATCACCAGAGAAGGGTTCATGGACGAGATCGACCGGCTCCGTGACATCGGGTTCAAGCGCGTGACGTTAAAGACCGGCGCCTACTCCATGGTCGAACTGGCGATGGCGCTCCGTTTCAGTTCCGATGCCAAAATTGACCTGCTGACTATTGACGGTGCACCCGGCGGAACCGGCATGAGCCCGTGGCCGATGATGAACGAATGGGGTATCCCGACGTTCTATCTCCAGTCACTCGCGTATGATTTCTGCCGGAAACTGGAGCAGCAGGGCCACCGCGTTCCGGACCTTGCGATGGCTGGCGGATTCTCTGACGAACCCGGCGTATTCAAGGCACTTGCAATGGGCAGTCCCTATTTCAAAGCCGTCTGCATGGGACGCGGGCTCATGATCCCCGGCATGGTGGGGAAGAACATTGCGAAGTGGATCAAGGATGGCGAACTGCCAAAGTCGGTCTCCAAGTACGGCAACAACGTCGAAGAGATCTTTGTCTGCTACGAGGAGCTCAAGGAGAAGTTCGGCTCCCGCATGCAAGAGATCCCGATGGGTGCCGTCGGTATTTACACCTACACGCAGAAGTTTAAGACCGGTCTCCAGCAGATCATGGCCGGCAGCAGGAATTTCAACCTGTCGACAATCACCCGGGGTGATCTGATGGCACTTACGCCGGAAGCCGCAGAGGTTTCCGGGCATCGACTATGTCATGAGTGCCCGGTACGATGAGGCAATAGGTGTTCTGCTCGATTAACGTCTGGGGGGAAGGGAGACATTTGCATTTCCGGGAAATTTTCCCGGATATTTTTTTGTTTTTTTGAAACCTTTTTTTCATCATTTGCGTATTATCTCTAACAATTATGAGGGTGACCCCCTCTCTCCCCCAATGGGGGAGGCAGCCCAAGGGGAGCATCCCCTTGACCCCCCTCGTGTTCCGTGATTTTCATCAACCTTCTGATAGTTAGTAAAAACTTGTGGGTGATGCCCAAGTGGCGGCAGCAAAAAGCACGATATGCGAACGAGCATCCAAGATCGACTGTATGGTTCTCTGTGAGTGTTTCAACAGGACCTATTTTTTTTATTAATATGCAATTCACAATTGAGGTATCATTTCATGAGAACGGTTCTGGATTACTTTTCTTACTTCATAATCCAAATAATCCCAATCCGGATAAACCGGTGTTTTAATGTTTCAAAACACAATGAATAGTTGATATGCATACCGATGGATCGAAAACGTGTCCATTCCATTCGTATGAGGATTTGACAGAATGCGGTTTGTTGTAACGGGGGGAGCAGGGTTTATCGGCTCCCATATTGCCGAGGCACTTGCCAGTCGTGGCGATGAGGTCGTTATTCTTGACAACCTTTTTTCCGGCAGGATGGAAAATATCCGGCATCTGGTGGATGTGCCAACGGTAACTTTTGTGAACGGGAGTGTGACCGACCAGGCACATCTTTTAAAAACCTGCAAAGATGCAGACGGCATATTTCATGAAGCGGCAATCACTTCAGTTCCGCGATCGGTTAAAGATCCTCTGGCCTCAAATGAAGCAAATGTGACCGGAACCCTGAATGTTCTGGTTGCCGCTCAGAAATGTGGAGTAAAAAAGATTGTCTATGCATCGTCCTCATCCGTCTATGGGGATACCCCGACACTCCCAAAACGGGAGGATATGGTGCCAAATCCTCTGTCCCCGTATGCGATAACAAAAATGACCGGTGAATATTACCTGAAGGTCTTTTGTGATCTGTATGGAATGAACACGGTATCGCTGCGGTATTTCAATGTGTTCGGACCACGGCAGGATCCAAACTCTGAATATTCTGCCGTGATCCCGAAATTTATTACAAAAATCCTGCGCCACGAATCCCCAGTAATTTATGGGGATGGATCCCAGACCCGTGACTTTACGTTTGTGAAAGATGTCGTGCAGGCAAACATCCGGGCGATGGAGAGCGATGCACAGGGTGTGTTTAATGTTGCCTACGGGAACCGCATTACGCTAACCAATCTCGCGCGGACAATCATGGATTCGCTTGGTGAGGCATTGCCGCTCACCTATGAATCCCCGCGATCCGGGGATATCCATGATTCGCTTGCAGATATTTCTGCAGCGCAAAAAGCATTCGGATATGCACCGGAATATACGGTCACCACCGGTCTTGAGGAGACGATTGCATGGTACAAAAACCAGTAAAGGGCCAGACGGTTTGTGTTGTGGGGCTCGGGTATGTCGGGACGCCCCTTGCAGAGGCATTTGCCGAACATGTCCCGACGATTGGATTTGATATCGATCGTGCGTAAAGTTGAGTCGCTTGCTGCAGCCGGATCAAAAGTCCGGGCAACAACCGATCCTGCCGCACTCAGAGAAGCGGATTTTGTGATGATCTGCGTTCCGACACCGGTGACAAAAGCAAAAGACCCGGATCTCGGGCCGGTCAGATCGGCAACCGCAACCGTTGGCAGGAACTTAAAGCGGAATGCGATTGTTGTTCTTGAGTCTACGGTATATCCCGGTGTTACCGAAGAGATTGTTATCCCCATTCTTGAGCGGGAATCCGGTCTCGTATGCGGGAAGGATTTTTTTGTCGGCTACTCCCCCGAACGTATCAACCCCAACGATGATGCCCATACGCTTGATAAAATCACGAAGATCGTTTCCGGCATGGATGAAAAGACGACCGACCGGCTCGTCGAGCTTTACAGCCATGTCACCAAAGTCTACCGGGCGCCCAATATTAAAACCGCAGAAGCCGCAAAGGTCATCGAGAACATCCAGCGCGATCTGAACATCGCCCTGATGAACGAGCTGGCCCTTATCTTTGAGCGCATGGGCCTCGATACCCAGGCCGTGCTCGATGCTGCCGGGACCAAATGGAACTTCCACCCGTACCGCCCGGGGCTCGTGGGCGGCCACTGCATCCCGGTTGATCCGTACTATCTTGTGATGAAGGCCGAAGAGATCGGGTATCACCCGCAGGTAATCCTTGCCGGGCGGGCCATCAATGACTCGATGCCAAAGCATGTAGCGGATCTGGCCATCAAGGGGCTCAATGAAGTAGGGAAAGTGATCAAGGGCTCCAAAGTCCTGATCATGGGACTTACCTACAAAGAAGATGTGCCGGATACCCGGGAGTCCCCGGTGGAAGAGATTGTCCACGAACTCAAGGAGTTCAAAGTGGATGTGTATGGCTACGATCCACTGCTTCCCGATGCAGTGATCGAGCGGTTTGGCGCAAAACCACTCCCCCGGCTGGATGTTAAGGTTGATGCGGTGATCATCGCGGTGGCGCATTCGCAGTTCAAGGTGATGCCGGTGGAGAAGATCCGGGGGCTGATGAACGATCATCCGGTGCTGATCGATGTGAGGGGGATGGTTTCCGGGGAATCTGCTGGCAGGGAAGGGATGTATTACCGGAAATTGTGAACCGGGATAGCATTGTAATCATGGCAGTCCCTATGATCTCTTTCGGATTGTGAAAATGAATTGCATTCATGTCTTTTCCTAAAAGAAATTTTTTTTATCTGGTATTTCACCGCATCTCTCCGGATTGGATACGAAAAATACTCATTTGTTACTCGCTTTTACTGCACTATAAACACACTATCGCCATGTAGGAGAGTTTGTTAGAATATATGTGATGATGCGCCATTTTGTCAGATATTTTCGTGTAGGTATCCAATACGTGTTCTTGCTCGTTGGATTGGTGTTATTTTCTCCCCAAATCTTTGAGCGAGAACGCGTCGAGGATCTCAAGCGTAATCCCGACACCGAGTGTTGGCGTAATCGATTCAAGCCAGATGAAAAAACCGACCCGGGAAGGAGTCGGTCGCTCGAATTTGAAATGTCCGTCCTTAACCTGGACCATCTTGAGGTACTCACGTTTCTGGCGGGACCTGAGATAGATGATCAGTTCATGACCGGGCAGGTCCATGGCGATAATAGCGCTTGAGAAATATTTGCCGAATTCTGTAAACTCTACCCGTTTACCCCGCACCGAAAGCCCGTACCGTTCACAGACTGCCTTGACTGCCTGCGGGTAACAGGAGCCGAAGAGAATTTTTTTCACAATTGCCGTTGTTTCTGTTGGCGGCTCGTAATTTTTAACACCGGTATTCCGTGAAATCTCCGAAAGAATATGCACTTTCATCTCGTCATGATATTTTTTGTAATCAAATGACCTCTTGAACGCAATGTCCGTTGCCCGGATCAATTTGGGGTGGTGGTCAGGATTGGTATACAGGATACGCGGCCGGTAATGTTTGACCAGTTTTTTGATCTGCTCGCAGGAACTGGTATGGATGATCGCGTTATCCTTGTCTTTTGCAAGCCGTTTGACCACGGAATAATTCGAAATGTCAAATGATGAGATGAGCAGGAACGGGACATGTTCCTGGTCGTACAAATACCCGAGCAGTCTCTTTTTAAATGCGATCTCAACTTCAAACTCTTTTAAGTCCGCCGGGGAGGTGACAACTTCCCCAAATGCGACCCGGTTTTCGGAATCCACGAGCAGCAGGTCAAACTCAGCGAGATCCTGACCGTTTCCGCGGATCGTGATATCTCCGGATCTCGAATAAAAAATTCCGTTCTGCCCGAGTTGTGCCTGGTCCCGGGTATGAGGTGCATCGGCACCTTTTCGTGCGAGGTATTTGATATGGCTGTATTTTTGTGATATTTCAAGAAACATTTCATAGACAATGGCCTCAAACCACCGCCCCTCTGCGGTTCGCATCGGTTCAATATCCGGTGAAAAAAGTTTCTTCCGTTCGACCCGGTTCATGTGCCGCGTGGCATTGAGTGCGATGGCTGCGGTTGGTTTAAAATTTTTAAAATTGGTATTCAGCCAGGGGATCATATTTGTTTATAAATCTGTGTTTTGCATAGTAAATAACAATCTGCTTTTTTTGCGTGATGATCCTTACACTCGCATTTTATCGGGGTTATGGAAAAATATATATAACTAGGAACGATATTGCTCTCGTACTGTTATCCATGTGTCAAACCAGCATGCCATGGATAAGAGTGGAGAGGGGAAATGAGATATGCCAACATCAAAACCTGTATGCAGTGCCGAACCATTGCCCCGGTATATTATGCCGGACGAGTCTACCGGAATACTCGGCGATCCTTGCACAACTCGAACAGTACCGGAATTCCCAGGTCGGGATGTCCTACTACTATATCCGGGCAGGCGAAAACACCAATGTGTTGTGCCGGATTATTCCCGGCGGGAAAAATGTATTCTTCCATGAAATAGTAAACCACCACCAGCACGGGATTTCAGATGAGGATATAGAAGAATCGATTATGCGGGATACCGGTGCATTTACGCTGCCCGGACATTTTCATATATCGCCGCATATCGAAAAAAAATTGCGAAGCCTTCTGGAATTTGAATAAAAAATATTTTGGTCGTGATGGTGGCCAAAATCAGGTATACTTCCGGTTGGACGTTTCTTTTGTGTTAGTGTGTAATAAAAAATGGCTGGTGATAACCAGACCATGTGTTCATCCTCTTGCGGGAGGGTTGTTTTAGGTTTCCATCTCCCCGGTACGAATGCGAATTGATTTTTCAACAGGCATAACGAAGATCTTGCCATCGCCGATTTTTCCTGTCCGGGAGGCATCCGTTATGATGGTGATCAGGTCATCGAGTGCGCTGTCCCGCACGACAATCTCGAGCCTGGATCTTTGGCAGGAGATCGACGGTCATCAGGCCCCCACGGTACTCAAGGGTAATTCCCTTCTGTTCACCGCGGCCTTTGACCTCGACAACCGTCATGCTGACAAATCCTTTGTCTTCCAGAGCTTTTTTCACAAACTCAAACCGTTCCGGTTTAATGATTGCTTTTACCATTTTCATAGTAGATCACCTGCTTTATGCCCGTTCCCCGTGCTGGGAGATATCAAGGCCGACATATTCTTCCTCTTCCGTGACACGCAGTCCAACGGTTTTGTCGATAATGATTGCGAGGATATAGGTTATGACAAACGCGTAGATAAGCGCAGCGAATGCACCTGTTGCATTTGCGATGAACTGGTGAACATTGCCTTCAAGGAGACCCGATGCTCCGTTTACAGCGGCAGCTGCAAAGATACCGGTGGCGAGTGCTCCCCAGAGCCCGCCCATGCCGTGTACAGCCCATGCATCAAGGCTTTCATCAAGACCTTTCCTGATCCGCCAGAGCATAATACTGTAGCAGACTATACCGGCGATTGCACCGATGAGGATCGATGCCATGGGGGTAACATACCCGGCACCCGGCGTGATTGCAACCAGCCCGGCGACTGCTCCACTGACAAATCCAAGCCAGCCTGGTTTTCCATGTACCCAACTAGCAAGAAGCCAGGCGATTGCACCTGCTGCTGCCGCGGTGTTTGTCGTCACAAATGCACTTGCTGCAAGTCCATTCGCTGCAAGCGCACTTCCCGAGTTAAAGCCAAACCAGCCGAACCAGAGGAGTGCTGCACCAAGGATGGTCATCGGGATATTTGCCGGTTCAAGGGCATACTTGCCAAACCCGACCCGTTTGCCGATCACGAGAGCGAGTGCAAGAGCGGCAAACCCTGAACTGATGTGAACGACCGTTCCGCCGGCAAAGTCGATCGAACCAAACTGTGCTGCCCATCCGCCACCCCAGACCCAGTGGGCGAGGGGATCGTACACGATCGTCGTCCAGAGAAGGGCAAAGATGATGAATGCAGAGAATTTGACCCGTTCAGCGATACCTGATGTGACAATTGCCATCGTAACGGTTGCAAACACCAGCTGGAATACCATGTAAAGGAGTCCCGGTATTGCAGCACTGTACGGGCCCGCGTCCATACCGACACCATTGAGGCCCAGGTAATTCAGGTTCCCGATGAACCCTCCTACATCTGTACCAAACGCAAGCGAGTACCCGAGCAGCACCCACTGGATGCTGACAAGTGCAAACGCGACGAATGACAGGGTGATCATCGAGATGAAGTTTTTCTTCGAACCAGTCCGCCATAGAAAAACCCGACTCCTGGCGTCATAATCATAACAAGCGCCGTTGAAGCGAGAATCCATGCTGTTGCTCCAGAATCAATAGCCATTATAACTCACCTGTAATAATTTTGTAACATTGAGTGCTCTGAAATATATTACCATGCATATATTCCATTGCATCTGATACTATGATGAAATCGAACATGATCCCTACCTGATATTAATGCCGGATGGAAAGTCCGGGGAATTGCTTCCTATGTAAGGTATGTTGGGCATGTTCGGTTCCATTTATAAGTAAAATTTGTACAATTACTAGAAGGAAGTTCCATTCCTACATTTATAAAGTTTTTTGTATTACATTGTCAACGGGGCTCAAATAAGCCTTATTTTGAGTTAGTAACAAAATATTTATGAAAACTCGCGGATGAAATTGCATAAATCCTTTGTGGAATTTTTACGGGTATCAAAAGAGTTTAAGAAATTGTGAGAAAAAACTGCAATGCAGTACGTTTTTTTTTTAGATAACGCCTTTTAAATTTTAAAAATTATTTATCAGGTTTACGCACGTTCCCCGTGCTGGGAGATATCAAGACCGACATACTCTTCATCCTCGCTCACTCTCAAACCTATTGCCCGGTCTAAAATGACTGCAATTACATAGGTGATGACAAATGCATAGATCATCGCGGCAAACGCCCCAATCGCATTTGCGACAAACTGGTGAACGTTGCCTTCAAGAAGCCCGGAAAAACCACAGAGTGCTGCTGTGGCAAAGATACCGGTTGCCAGCGTTCCCCAGAGTCCCCCCATCCCGTGGATTGCCCAGGCATCAAGACTTTCATCGCATTTTTTGCGTATGCGTAACAGCATCATCCAATAACAAAGAACCCCGGCAACTGCCCCGATAAGAATTGCGACAAGCGGGCTGACAAACCCGGCTCCCGGCGTGATGGCGACCATCCCGGCAATCGCCCCGGAAACCATCCCAAGGGAACTTGGCTTGCCATGGTGCCAGCTGGCAAACATCCATGCAAGAGCTCCTGCCGCCGCAGCAGTGTTTGTTGTAACAAAAGCAATTGCTGCACTGCTGTTCACAGCAAGGGCGCTTCCTGCATTGAACCCGAACCAGCCCACCCAGAGAAGTGCAGCACCCATAAGGGCAACCGGAATATTATGTGGTTCAATGGAATGTTCTCCAAAACCGGCACGCTTTCCGATTACAAGGGCCAGAGCCAGCGCCGCAAAACCTGAACAGATCTCGACGACTGTCACCTCCGGCAAAATCGATGAGGCCCATTTGTGATGCCCAGCCACCACCCCAAGCCCAGTGTGCAAGAGGGCAATAGACAACGGTGAGCCATATGATGATGAACACAATGAATGATGAGAGTTTGATCCTCTCGGCTACTGCAGAAGTCACAATTGCGATTGTCACTGACGCAAAAAACAACTGGAACATCATAAAAATAAGCGGAGGATAAGAACCGGTTCCTGCATCTGCACTCACGCCGTTGAGTCCAAGATACTGGAGGTTACCAATAAAACCTCCGATATCGTGGCCGAACGCAAGGGAATACCCGAACAGGACCCATTGTATACTCACCAGCGCGAGAGTGACCAGCGAGAGTGCAATCATCGAAATAAAATTCTTCTTTCGTACGAGCCCGCCATAAAAGAGGCCGACCCCCGGGGTCATCAGCATAACAAGAATTGCTGAGACCATCAGCCAGCACGTAACGCCGGTATCCAAAGCCATGTAGTTCACCTGTGGAATCTTATCTTATGGCGGCCATTTTTTCCGATATTTCCCTGCATTCACATCCTTAATTTGCGAATGCTTTCGGTATACACTAGTAGACAACGGATTGTCCTGCCACGTGATACGATCGGTTCAGAATGGCCGACGGATGGTTACCGGATTAAAAGTCCGAACATTGTCGACACGAAAAATTAAAAAATTTTTGAGGTATTAGTAGGTTGCAAGGTACCTGTCCAGCTCCCACGGGTGTACTGCAAGACGGAATGCATCGGTCTCGGCTTCAGCAATATGGGCGAGGGTCTCGACGATATGGCTGCCGAGAGCATCACAAAGCACCTTGTCCTTCATGAGGTATTCCTGCGACTCCGCAAGGCTTCCGGGCAGCATATCGATCTTCATCTTCTTGCGCTCTTTTGCGCTCAGGTGATAGATGTTGGTATTAGTCGATTCGGGCGGCATGATCTTGTTTTTCACACCGTCAAGACCTGCGGCGAGCATGCAGGCGAACGTAAGATATGGGTTGCACATCGGGTCCGGACTGCGGAACTCGGCACGGGTGCTGTTACCGCGGGCAGCAGGCACCCGGATAAGAGCAGACCGGTTCGTGGTGCTCCACGAAATATAGCAGGGAGCTTCGTAACCGGGGACGAGACGCTTGTAGGAGTTGATCGTCGGGTTTGCGACCCGGGTGATAGCCTTTGCGTGCTTTAAGAGACCCCCGATATAGTAGAGTGCGACATCTGAAAGGCCGTCAGGAGCGTTTGCATCGAAGAATGCATTCTTACCGTTCTTTGCCAGTGACCCGTGGGTATGCATACCGCTCCCGTTGATGCCGGCAAGCGGCTTTGCCATGAACGATGCGTGCAGGCCATACTTGAGCGCAATCGCCTTTGTCGCAAACTTGAACGTCATGACCCTGTCTGCGGTCGTAACGGCATCTGCGTACTTGAAATCGATCTCGTGCTGGCTAGCGGCAACCTCGTGGTGGGACATCTCGATCTCAAAGCCCATGCTGGTAAGCGAGAGCACGATCTCACGGCGGACGTCTTCTGCCTTGTCCTGGGGGGACAGATCAAAATAACAGCCCTGGTCTACAAACTGCGTAGTCGGCTTGCCGTCAACAAGGTTGAACAGGAAAAATTCGAGTTCGGGACCGGTGTTGAAGGTATATCCCATCTTTGCCGCATCGGCCATGACTTTCTTTAACACATACCGGGGGTCACCCTCAAAAGGCTTATTCCCGTAGGTGTACACGTCACTCATAAACCGTGCTACTTTTCCTTCCTGGGGCCTCCAGGGAATAATCGCATACGATGCCGGGTCTGCCTTGAGAAGCATATCTGATTCTTCGATCCGGGTAAACCCTTCAATGGAGGATCCGTCAAACCAGGTACCTTCTGTCAACGATTTCTCGGCCTGGGCAGCCGGGATCGCGGCATTCTTTGGCATGCCGGGCACATCGGTAAACTGAAGCCGGATAAATTTTACGTTATCCGCCTCAATTTTCTTGAGCAACTTGGATACGTCCGCTGACATAATGGAACTAAGTTTCCAACCAATTACATTTATATTTTCTGAACTAACTCTTGTGAAAAGAATGCTTACATTCAAGTCGGAGAACGCTCCAGTACTATACGTTTCAATTTCCCGCTGGAACAGGAGCCAGCCGGGATCAGGCAACAAATCCTAACCAGACATCCCGATTGTGATAAAAAATGTGTGGAATTATTGGTGTCATTGACAAACGCCGCCAGTGTATGGACGGCGGCAGGATACGCGAATCACTTGCGATGATGGACGAGCGGGGAAACGGCGAAGGGGCCGGGTATGCAGCGTACGGCATTTACCCGGAATTTGCAGATGCATATGCCCTCCATGTTTTCTTTGACAGTATTGCTGAGAACAAGCCGGCCCTTGTGCAGGAACTCGAGTCAAAGGGAACGATCGTCCATGAAGAAGAGATCCCTACGTTCGAGGCAGGGATAAAAAAAGTCCACACACCATGGCGTTTTTTTTTCACACCGGATACCAGCAATACTCCAAAACCCGGCACTACCGCCGATGATATCGTCACC
This sequence comes from uncultured Methanoregulaceae archaeon, assembly GCA_963768785.1. Taxonomy (GTDB): domain Archaea; phylum Halobacteriota; class Methanomicrobia; order Methanomicrobiales; family Methanospirillaceae; genus Methanoregula. Next base: position 43,441 of record CAVYJD010000015.1, on the reverse strand, counting down.
GATATTGTCATGCGGGTGAATACCGCACACAATGGCAGCCTGATCTTCTCCTCGGGAAAGAATATGGGAGTGTTCAAGGCATCAGGATGGCCGGAGCAGGTTGCCAACCTGTACCGGATCCAGGATTATAAGGGATACCTCTGGCTCGCCCACAACCGGTATCCTACAAATACGGCCGGCTGGTGGGGCGGGGCGCATCCTTTCAACCTCCTTGACTGGAGTGTCGTTCACAACGGGGAGATCACTTCATACGGTACCAATCGTCGCTACATCGAAAGCTACGGGTATGAGTGCACAATGTACACTGATACGGAAGTCGTCGCCTACCTTGTTGACCTGCTGGTTCGCAAGCACGGTCTTTCTCAGAAACTGGCGGTGCGTGCCCTTGCCCCACCATTCTGGGACGAGATCGACGCCATGCCCGAAAAAGAGCAGGAACTGAATCGGGCGCTCCGGCTTACGTACGGTCCTGCGCTCATGAACGGCCCGTTTGCGATCTGTGTTGCAACATCAGACAGCCTCATGGGATTCACCGACCGGATCAAACTGCGCCCGCTTGTGACCGGAGAACACAAGGACCGGCTCTACATCTCAAGCGAAGAAGCGGCAATCCGGCGCATCGAACCGGAGATCGGGGATGTCCGCATGCCCAAGGCCGGTGAGCCCGTGATCGGGAGGGTCATCGCATGAGCATCGGCAGCACCCCGCTTCGGTTCAAGGTTGAACTCGACACTGAGAAGTGCATGAACTGCGGCCGCTGTATCGAGAACTGCTCGTATGGTGTGTTCAGGAGAGAAGGTGACAAGATCGTTGTCAACTCACGGAACTGCGTAGCCTGCCACCGCTGCATTGCTTTCTGCCCCCGCGACGCGATCAGTATCTACGAGAAACCAACGGATTACCGGAGCCACCCGGTCTGGACCCGCGAGATCCGCGAGGCGGTCTTCAACCAGGCAAAGACCGGCAAGATCATCGTTGCCGGGATGGGGAACGTCCTCCCTTACCCGATGATCTTTGACCGGCTCGTCCTTGATGCCTGCCAGGTGACAAACCCTTCGATAGACCCGCTCCGGGAGCCCATGGAGCTCCGGACCTACATCGGGAAAAAGCCTGCGGCACTTTCCGTAAAGGAACATAAAAACGGCGACACGGAACTCCTCACCAAACTCGCCCCGAACCTGAAAATTGAGACGCCGATCATGATCGGCCACATGAGTTACGGCGCAATCAGCCTCAATGCCCAGACCGCGCTTGCAAAAGCCGTCACAAAAATGGGGACTTTCATGGGGACCGGGGAAGGCGGCCTCCATGAATCTCTCTACCCTTACCAGAGCCATATGATCGTGCAGGTCGCATCGGGCCGGTTTGGGGTCGATATTAACTATCTCGAACGCGGGGCGGCAATAGAGATTAAGATTGGCCAGGGTGCAAAACCGGGCATCGGTGGCCACCTTCCGGGCGAAAAAGTCTGTGCAGATGTGTCCTGCACCCGGATGATCCCTGAAGGGAGCGACGCGATCAGCCCTGCACCCCATCACGATATCTACAGTATCGAGGACTTAAAGCAGCTCGTGCACAGCCTCAAGGAGGCGACCGAGTGGAAGAAACCGGTCTTTGTAAAGATCGCAGCGGTGCATAACTCGGCTGCGATCGCAGCCGGTATCGCACGCTCGGGAGCCGATGCCGTCGTCATTGACGGGTTCCGTGGCGGGACAGGAGCTGCCCCCCGGGTATTCCGTGACCATGTAGGCATTCCGGTTGAAGCGGCAGTCGCAAGTGTCGATGAAAAACTCCGCAAACAGGGAATCAGGAACGAGGTTTCGATCATCGCGAGCGGCGGGATCCGGCAGAGCGCCGATATCGCGAAGATCATCTGCCTCGGCGCCGATGCGGTCTACATCGGGACCTCGGCGCTTGTTGCGATGGGCTGCCGTGTCTGCGGTACCTGCAACCGGGGAACCTGTGCATGGGGGATCGCAACGCAGAAACCGGAACTCACCAAACGGCTTGACCCGGAGACAAACTCCGTGCAGGTTGCAAATCTTATCCACGCGTGGACCGATGAGATTGCAGAGCTCATGGGCGCGGCCGGTATCAACAGTATCGAGAGCCTGCGGGGCAACCGCGACCGGCTCCGGGGCTACATGCTTGACGAAGGTCTGCTTAAAGTGCTGGACGTAAAGACCGTGGGGGCATGAAGATGGCCGTAATGCACATCGACGCAAAAAACGTGCACTATACCCCCCTCAACCAGCAGATCAGGAAAGCCATCTGCGATGGCGTAAAAGAGATCGTGATCGATAACGTGCTCGGCCAGCGGTTTATTGGTGATGGGCTTCGGGGCGATGATGTGACGATCACGATAAACGGTGTCCCGGGCGGCGACCTCGCAATGTTCATGAGCGGTCCGACCGTTATTGTCAACGGAAACGCTGACCATGCGCCGGGCAACACGATGAACCAGGGAAAAGTGATTATCCACGGGAGCGCCGGGGATGCGACCGCCCACAGTATGCGGGGCGGCCGGGTCTATGTCCGGGACAACATCGGGTACCGGGGCGGCATCCACATGAAACAGTACATGGAGAAGCGCCCAATCCTTGTGGTCGGCGGTTCTGCACGTGCATTCCTTGGTGAGTATATGGCCGGTGGCCTGCTGATTGTCCTTGGCATGAACGGGCAGGTACCGGTGGCAGAGCGCGGTGTCGGGAGCGGCATCCATGGCGGCGAGATCTTTGTCCGCGGGAAAGTGGACGAGAAATACCTTGGGGTTGGCGCACGGCAGCTACCGGCGACTGCCGAAGAGATGACGATGATAACCCCAATCATCGGGGATTTCGCAAAGTCGTTCGGGATCGATCCGGCCCCGCTCCTGTCAGCAGGATATTCCCGGATCGCGGCGTCGAGTGCCCGTCCGTTTGCGAGTAAATATACCTGGGAGTGATGGCGATGGCAGCAAAAAGTTATCTCGATTTGAAAAAAGAGGTCTGGGATACCGGTATATGTTCGGGATGCGGCGCCTGTGTTGCCGTCTGCCCGGCAGATTCGCTCTCCTTTGATAATGGGGAGATGGTGGTATCTCCAAAAAGCAACGGTTACTGTAAGCAGGAAACGGACTCGGTTCCGTGCGGTGCCTGTTATGCGGTCTGCCCCCGGGTCGGCACGCAACCCAAAGAACCGCTCGGGGCATATCTTGAGATTGTAACCGGACAGACCACCATGGATGTCCCGCACCGCCAGAGCGGCGGTGCCGTCACCGCGATTCTGGCGCAGGCGCTGGATGACGGTTTCCTTGATGCAGTTGTCACGGTCACTGAAGATCGCTGGACACTCAGACCGTCATCGGTGGTCATTACACGCTCTGATATGCTCATCCACGAGGCGGGCAGCCGGTACAGCTGGTGGGTGCCGCTGCTTGCGGCGCTCAAACAAGCCGTAATTGAGAAAAAGTACCGGAAGATCGCCGTGGTTGGTGTGCCCTGTGTTGTTCAGGCACTTACACGAATGCGGGAGAGTGATAATGATCTGCTCAAGCCGTATGGAACGGCAATACGTCTGGTTATCGGGCTTTTCTGCACTGAAACCTTTGATTATTCCCTTCTCGTACAAGGAAAACTTCACCAGCACTATAAGCTGGAACCCTACCAGATCCGCAAACTCGATGTCAAGGGAAAACTCGATATCACGAAACAGGACGGGAGTCACCTCACCGTTCCGCTCGCGGAACTTGAATCCTGTATACGGGGCGGTTGTCATGTCTGCACAGATCTGACCGCGGTCAATGCAGATATCTCTGCAGGAGCAATCGGGAGTCCTGCCGGATATACGACGCTTGTCATCCGCACGCCAACCGGCAAAGGGTTTGTTGAGCATGCGGTGCAGGCTCATGCCCTTGTTCTTGGACATGATGTCGATGTCGCTGCTATCGAAAAACTTGGTAGTGCAAAAATACGGAAAAATTCCGCATAACTCTTTTTAATAACGGAATTTTTATCAGTTGTCGGGTATAAACGTGTTTTTGCGAGCGAGAATAGGTCTGATTATCCTGCAGGAGTATTTTTTGTGAAAATGGTTGAGGCAATGATCCGGTGCGAGATGTTTGAGAGCGTTAAAGCGGCGCTTGATGCTGCAGGTTATGGTTCAATGACGGTGAGCGAAGTGGAGGGGCGGGGACTGCAGCGCGGGGTAAAACAGGAGTACCGCGGGGCGGAATACGTGGTCGATCTGCTCCCCAAAATGAAACTAGAGATGGTCGTTCCCGATGAAGCGGTGGATAAAATCATTGAAATTATTATCGCTTCAGCCCGAACGGGCAAGGTCGGGGATGGCAGGATTTTTGTGATCCCGGTCGAGGAAGCCGTCCGGGTGAGGACCGGGGAAAAAGGAAACAGCAGTTTATAATACAAGCTGGCGGGTGACCGCAACCTGTCCTTTTTTCAATAATTTTTTTTTAATTTTGTCAGGATTTTTCTCGTTAAAACGAAGGATTGTCATTTAATGATATCTACGAGAAAAAATATCTGGAACAACACCTATCATTTTTATCCCCTCTTAAGTATCCTGACAAGCGGAGAGCAGCGGTTGAAGAACGCCGCGATGAATGGAGCAAATTCCGGTTCCCAACAGTCTTCACCATAGCGCACCGTCCAGTCTTTTTCAAGTGACTGGCGTACATGCCGGCTCAGACTTATGTCCAGGAGTGAAGGCGATGTGAGAAGATCGGCAGCCCGGGTCCATTCCCGTGGGACTTCCATCTCATACCGTCCGTCCTCAATATAGGGCCCGGGAGTGTGCGACGAAACGTGTTTTTCCCGGAACCTGAGCGCGTTTACCGCGTTCCATATCGGCGGCCCCTGGTGCCTGCGGATAGCAGGGAGTTCTTCGATGAGCAGCTCAAAGAGAAGCATGCACCGGTCCGGCATCATCATATAATGGGCATGGTGCACCAGGAAACCTGCCCGCTCAAGGTGTTCACGAATTGCAGCAGTACCTGCGCTTCAACTGCGGGACAACAATTTCTTCGATGTAGGGCGGTGTGGCAAACGTGATCGCAAAGAGACTGGTTCCCCGCTGTTCAAGCAGGGTTCCCAGTTCCTCACGGGAGATGATCTGCGGTGTGGGGAGCGCGAAATATGCTGGCGACGGGGCGTTCAGGTAACCCCGTGCAAGTTCCACAAACTCCACCATACGGTCAAGGGACACTGCCGCAGCCACATTTCTTTTCGGGTCCACCGGATCGATGACAACAAGCGGCTCATCAAACGCTTTTGCCACATGATGTTCAATATCGATCACGATATGCGGACGCCATTCTGCGGCCGCTGCGATGAGAGGATAAAATCCCCCGTAATGCAGAACCAGCAGCTCGCAGAGGTAGCCTGAGAACCCCTCGGTCATCTGGTCTGACCCATAAATCCCCCCGGCTTTTGTAAACCGCTTCAGCAGCAGCACGTCATCGATAAGCCCGTTGATTTTATCTGTTATGTACCGGGTATGAAACGGAGTGCGATCAACCGCGCTCTGGATCCGTTCTGCACTATCTACCTTATAGCAGGGCACCAGATCGACATCCACCGAATCAATACACGCGTTGATATACGGGTGTTCGGCATATTTCTCACGGACGGCTTTGGTGAATTGGCTGGCGATTTTCCGTGCGAGGGAGAGCCCCTCGGTTTCCAGCGCATCGCGGGACATTTCCGGGGAGAAGAGCAAAAATACATCAAGGTCGCGATCTCCTTTGACCCACGTATTACGGGCAATCGAACCCACGACCATGCCATCTGCCTTTTTGCTTTCACGTATGGCGGTAAGTAACTTTTCCGCAACGCTCCAGATATAATCGCGCTCTTCGGACGTCGGACGGAGATCAGATGCAAGTACTTCTTCTTCAAGGGACAGCCGGCTTACCATGTAACCTCCATAAGATCTTCATAGATCGGACCTTTTGATGTGAGGGTGCTTTTTTTGAGTTTAAGACCGGAAATCGTGCACATACCATATGTCCGGTCTTTGAGCAGGTCAAGGCATGCGAGCAGGGAGGGATCTTCAGTCCTCACCCGCGCTACCGTCGCATGCGGTGTAAACGGGCGGGTTTCCTTTGCAAACCCAAGCGGCTCAAGCACTTCTTCCACCCCGGAAAAGATCTGCCGGCATTTTCCCTGGTCCTCAATGACCGCCCAGACGGTGCGGGGATGACGGGGATTATTGACCGTTACCCTGCCCGCAGTGACCGGAAACGCTTCAAACCGGACGCGCTGAAGTGCAGCAGAAATGTTCGGGATGATCCGGTCGTCAATTTCACCAAGGAACTTCACGGTAATATGAATGAGTGCCGGGTCAACAAACGTGAGGCGTGCATGGCATCCGCGCAAGTTTTCCTGCGCCGCTTTGAGCTGCTCTTTTATTTCGCCAGATAGTTCAAGTGCCACAAACGCCCTGACCATTACGGTACTATTCATTCATTCATGTACTAATGGTAATCGATATTTCTGGAGATCCTCATAAGCGGGTCACAAACCAAGATTTTTTTATCTCCAAAATGCGTATTGCATAGATAACAAGAGGGTGTCTTTTTATGCCGAATACTACGCAGTTGATTGTCTATACGTTGGAAAACTGCCCGCATTGCGAACTTTTAAAGGATTTTTTGAAAAAGGCCGGGTATCCTTACACGGTGCGCGATCTGTCAACTGCCGAGTCATTGACCGAGCTCCGGGTCAATGGTGTTTTTGTGAATGAGGCTCCGGGTACTGCAGATAAATGATGATTTTTACACGTCCGCCGACCTGTTTCCCGGCGGCAAACTGAATGGTGAGCAGATTACAAAGATCGCCAAAGGTGGATAATGGCGCGTCGGGAGACCCAGCAGTTAACCTTTGACGGGCTTACTGTCCCAGTCCTCCCCTCAGTCCGCACATCAGACGGGCATATTATCGAATGGGACCGCGATCGGATTGTCCGCCAGATCGTTCAGGAAACAAAACTCGTAGAAACGTTTTATGGCTACGAGGGCGCAGATGTGGCAACCGCGCAGGAGATTGCGTTCGATGTGGAGACCCGGATTAAGAACCTCGGCTTGAAGTCCCTGTCCGGGCCACTGATCCGCGAGATCGTCAACATCACGCTCCTTGAAAGAGGAATGATCCAGTACCGGAATGTCTGCACCCGTGTGGGTACCCCGGTGTATGATGCGCACCAGATTGATGTCGGGAAAGGATTTGAATCGCATGATAATGCAAACCTGCAGGAAAATGCAGAGACCTCCCACAAGAAAAAAGCCGATAAAATCTCAAAAGAGCAGTACCTGCTCCAGCTCCCCCGGAACTTGCGGACCATCACCTTTCCGGTGAGATGCACATCCACGATCTGGAGTATTTTGGTACCCGCCCGTTCTGCCAGGACTGGGATCTCCGATATTTCTTCTATTATGGCCTGATGCCGGATGGGAACGGGACCAAGGCATCAGTTGCCTGCCCGGCCAAACGTGCCGAGGTCGCCATCCTTCATGCCGTAAAAGCGCTGGGAAGCGCCCAGACAAATTTTGCCGGCGGGCAGGGGTACTATAATTTCCTCACGTTCCTCTCACCGTTCATGGAGGGCATGGCATACAACGAGATCAAGCAGAACATGCAGATGTTCGTCTACGAGATGACCCAGATGATGGTTGCCCGGGGAGGACAGCTGGTGTTCTCGTCCGTGCAGCTCTCCCCGGGGGTCCCGAATCTCTGGCGCGATAAACCCTGCGTCTATAAAGGAAAAGTCTGGGACGGCACATCGGCGCCCAAACGGACGTATGGCGAGTTCGAGCGGGAAGTCCGGCTTCTCTTCAAAGCCCTCATGGAAGTAATGCTTGAAGGGGATTACTGGGGCAAACCGTTCAATTTTCCCAAACCGGAAGATCTCCATTGAGCCGGATTTCATGACCGAGCGGGAAGATTTCAACCGGAAAAACCCGGATCTTCCCACCTACAATGATCTCTATCTCATGACCTTTGAGCTCGCATCAAAATTCGGCACACCCTACTATGACAACCAGCTGCCCGCATACCGTGGTGCCGGTAAAGGAATTTCCTGTTACCAGTGCTGCGCCTACCAGTTCTCCGCAGTCGCAGACGAGGACTCGGATTTTGATAAAAAACTCCTGTTTGAGGATGGCAAGCACTTCTCGATGGGTTCGTGGCAGGTCGTCTCGGTGAATTGTCCCCGTGCGGCGTATAAAGCCGAAGGTGATGATAACCGCCTCTTTGCGGAACTCCGTGCGCTCATGGATGTGGCGATCGAACTCTTCAAGATCAAACGCCGCTGGATGGACAATATCCGGGCTGCCGGGCGGATGCCGTTTGCAATGCAGCGCCCCAAGGATCCCAACACCTCGGACCGGGGGGCAATTGCCGTGGACCTTGAAGGACTGGTGTATACAATCGGCGTCGTTGGTGTCAACGAGATGGTGCAGCACCATACCGGTCAGCAGCTGCATGAATCAAAAGCAGCGTTCAAGCTTGCCATCCGGGCGATGACCGAGATGGAGATCTATGCACGTGAGCTTTCACGGAAAAATAATATGACGGTTGCTCTTGCCCGGACTCCGGCAGAGACGACCGGGCAGCGGTTTGCCGTCGCCGATCTGATTGATAAGCGATATCATGATTTTGCGGCAAAAGTGATCAAAGGCGATATTGAGTATGGACTTGAAGGACTGGGCAAGACCCGGGATCTGCCAATCTATTACACGAACGGCACCCATGTCGCACCGGGCGCGGATGTCCCGTTGACCAAACGCATGGAGATCGAACACGTCTTCTTCCCGATTGTTGATGGTGGGAATATTTTCCATATCTGGCTTGGCGAGGCACGTCCGGATCCCCGGGGACTGATGGATATGGCGATGAAACTCTGTCGGACAACACAGATTGGCTATTTTGCTTTCACGCGTGATCTAACGGTTTCCCTCCGGCAGTTCCACGAGTATAAATCCGGGAAAAAATCGGTTACTGACTGGATACATGCGGATATTCCGGTCAGGGTTTAATTTTTTTGTCTTGACTTGCGGGTTACTGTTTTTTTAAAAGACTATCCTTTTTTGCGCCTCAAAAATACCTGCCAATCGTTGAGTGGATCAGGTATTTACCTGTGAACTGGGAGGATAACGTATGAAGATCGCTCCGGTTATGGTCATTCTCCTGGCTATCCTCTTTGTGGTTATAACCGCATGCGTTCAACCAGCATCTCCGGTCACAACATCGACTCTCGCGCCAGGGACACCTCCACCTCTGCTCACTACCCCGCAGGTGACACAAGCCCCTCCTGTCCTTCCTCCGCCACCGGTACCAACCCCCAATGCCCTCCCGTAAAGGGAATCCCTGTATCGGAACCAGACCACGTAGATAAGGGATGCAATGGTGGCCGGATCCGGATCACGAAACTGGACCTGGTATGTGATTCCTCTGAAACACCGGTAGTCCCATAAGCGTCCACATTACTCCATTCTCTCTATTTGTGACACAGTTTAATGCCCATACCTTTTTTATCGCCGCAGGTCGATCGTACATTTCATGGGAAAAAAGTTCTGCAATTCGTGTGGGGCCGAATTATCAGATGAGGTAAAATTCTGCGAGCAATGCGGGAGTGAGGTTGCTCCTGACGTTTCGGACATTGCGCCTGTGTCGCCATCGCAGCCACCCGCTGGTTCACAACCATCCCTCCAAGTATTTCCGGCTTTGGCAGGTGCTGGCAGGAAAAAAAGTCAGGTGCTGCTCCTTGCCGGGATTGTTGTGATACTGGTCATTGCCGCCGCGATTGTGTTTCTTGTTCTGCCGCATTACGGGGGAAGCCATGGAGCAGTCGGGGCGTCATCTACGGTATCCGGAGCATCTCCAGTAACCCCTAGGTCCATCATGGAGACACCGGGATCACCGGTGACAACTCCGGCTCCAACAACATCTGCCAGTCTGTATCCCGATGCACTAAAACTTAAACAGCCCTTAACATTTGGGAGCGGGGATGTGATAAGCGAATGTACGGTATACCGGTACTGGATTAATGACAGCTACCAGTGGCACAATAATTTTGATAATCACTACTATACCCAGAAAGCCGATGACGGATACAAGTTCCTTTTTATTTTCATCGATATGGTCAATAATGGCAAGACCCGGGTCTGGCCTCCAACTACTGATAACATCCATCTTCTTTATGGCGGAACAGAATACCCGATCTATGCAGGTCACAGCCTGCCGGTCAAATCAATTAAAAACGAGGTCTCAATAACTAAAATCACTGAGATGCAGTACCTGACCACCCTCACGGGATCAGAATATGTTGAAGATTTCGGGTATTCGCATGGAACGCAGTATGCGTTTCTCTACCCTGGCCAGAGCAACGCTATCGACGGGTACCTGATCTATGAAGTGCCGGATTCCCTGACACCTGACAACACCGTGGTCAGGATTGAATTTAACGGTAGCGATGTTGGTGTCTGGAAACTGGCATAATTTTTCGCGAATTAAAAAAATGGTTTAGTATTGTGGCACTTTTCTGAGGGTGATATCCATGACGCCCCGATGTACCCGGTAGGTGCTATGGATAACATCTATCCGCTGGCTTAAATTGATCACCGTTATGCGGTTATCAATGCAGATGCGCACCAACTCCGACTGGATGTCTGCATACGGGGCGTTTACCGGGTCGGGAGGCAGTTCAGCGGTCACGAAAATATGGCTGTCATTTTCCATCACTTCGTATGGCACTTCCCCGCTGTCATTATCACCGGCAGTCCCAAAACCAGCCGGATCTCCGGATGGATGGCGCGTGACGATGGTATATCCAATAACACGGGCATGCTGCGCTTCCGGCATATTCCTGACAAGTTCATCAACAATTTTTGCCAGGTTGTTGAAGACCTCATCATAGGGATTGTTGGGATTATTCTGCATCATTTCCTCTTTTTACAGGGTGTACTGATCTTTCACCCGCTTCACGATACCGTTCTTTTCAAATCGTTTCAGGATTTCTGCAAGTTCATCCGGTGGACACATTGTCGCATCTGCCAGTTCGGCAAATGTCAGGGACTCATGGGAAAGTGCAATGAGTACAGTAAATTCTCGTTCGCCCCTGAATAAATCCTTGTGGTTGCGGGCAATGTCATTAAATTTTGTTTCGATATCGTGGCCAAGGTTCTCAAGCGTGCTGAGGAGCTGGTCCTGCGCACGGATCATCTGCCCGAACATCGCGATGGACTGGCGGAGCTGCTCACCCTTCGCATCCTGCTCCGCCTGCTCCCGCATGACCATGGTACTCTGCATGCGCTGCAGGCTGACATCCACGAGGATGTCGTTTGCCAGATAGTAGTATTTTCTTCGGCGCTCATCGATCTGGCAGGACAGGATCATCTCCCGTTCCATCATCTGGAGATGCTCGATCACCGCTTTTGGCGAGAGGGTCAGTGTATCCGAGATCTCCGTGACAAAACAAGGCTTCTGACGCAGCAGTTCGATGATTCGTCTCCGGTTCCGGTTTCCGAGAATATCCAGCAGCCGGGAGACCTCTTCCACATCATGCATACTTACTAAATGTTAGTTTTTTTGGTATTTAAAATAATAATATTTTTTTGGCCTTGGAGAACTCCTAAATGCATTGCACTAACGCTCTTCGAGGGCACCGGTAATCCCTGCCTTCGCCCCCGCCGCTGTGGCACCCCCCGGTTGCGATAGTTTAGTTCTGGCATCATTGCCCTTGAGCCCCGTCCCCCTCGGGGTTCTGGTGGCGCAAGAGGAAGGGCTGCGAAGTATGAAAGAGGTGTTCTACAGTGCTCGCAATCTGACACATTTAAAGAAAAAACGACTCTGTAGAAAACCTGTAATCATTCAATTTAAAAAAAACTCTTATGTAAGTTATGAGTGTGACCCCCTCACTCCCCCAGAGGGGGAGGCACCCCAAGGGGAGCATCCCCTTGACCCCCGGTATTCCATTCTTATTTTTAGGTTTTTCACTAATCTTTCGAGGATCTACCACAACATGAGAATGCAATGTGGCGGGGGCAAGAAATTCAGATACCCCAGATTTCTAAGAGTGCCTAAAATAAAAAACAATGATTTCTACAGAGCCGAAAAAACGGTAAAAATTAAAATTTTCTCCAAGGCCATTTTTTAACCCCGATCTCCATTATGTGCCCATTATGATTTATTAGATATCGATCAATTCGTGATAAGAATGTCTGTTTAACCGGATACTCATATACATGAGAACATTGTGTCCGGTTGTCTGTATCGATTTTTATGGAACAACCATTTAAAAAAAATAATATTGCCTTTTTATTCATTAACAATCATTAACTGTGTTGCGAACCTATTACTATTGGAGATGGAATATGGAGAGACAACCTGTTAAATCATGCATCCTGCGATCTGTGGGATACGATGACAATTTAAAAAATATGGAGATAGAATTCCATTCAGGACTTATTTACCAGTACTCGGGTGTCCCATCCAAAGTATATGCCGATCTGATGAGTTCTGCAGCGGTCGGAAAATTTTTCAGCGACAAGGTTCGTAACCGGTTCCGGACCAAGCAGATGGTGTGCAAAGGCACCTGAAGATTCACGATTTTTTTATTTTTTAATGGCAATTCCCCAGAAAATACGGGGGATGTTTTATCAAAAACCGGGATTGTTCTTTTTGGTTGATATGCTATTTTGATTCCATACATCCTTCTTCAAGGCGGATGTAAAAAATATACTGTTACCCCCGATTTTTAAAAGTTACCAGTTTTCTGGCACGGGGGAAATCCTCAATTGAATTGCCATAACGCTCCTCAAGGGCTCCGGCAATCCTTGCCTTCGCCCCCACCGCTGTGGCACCCCCCGGTTGCGATAATTTAGTATTACCTGTTCTGGCATCATCGCCCTTGAGCCCCGTCCCCCTTGGGGGACTGGTGGCGCAAGAGGGGGGCTGCGGGTTATGAAATAGGTTTTCTCCAGAGCCAGTTTTTAAGATGCCATAATCACCTGCATCTATCCGTATCAGGACAAAACTACTAAAAAAAAAAAATTATTCAAAGAGCCGGTAGTTCGGCGCTTCATCGGTAATGAGGATATTGTGGGGATGGCTCTCGGTCATCCCTGCGTTTGTAATCCGGACAAACTTTGCCTTTGTGTGCATTTCTGCGAGGGTCAGGGAACCCGAGTAGCCCATTGCAGATTTCAGCCCGCCCACCAACTGGTAGATCACTTCGCCGACATGACCAACATACGGTGTTACGCCTTCGACGCCTTCGGGCACGAACTTTGTAGAACCGATATCTTTCTTCTGGAAATACCGGTCGCTGGACTGGCCACTGCTCATGACCCCTAGTGAGCCCATCCCACGGTACTGTTTGTAGCGCCGACCCTTGATGGTGATCACTTTTCCCGGCGCCTCATCAGTGCCGGCAAACATGCTGCCCAGCATTACCGTGTCAGCTCCGGCGGCAATTGCTTTTGCCACATCCCCGGAATAGCGGACGCCCCCGTCAGCGATGATCGGTACACCCGCCGGGCCCATTACATCTGCCACGTTAGCGATTGCTGTGACCTGCGGGACCCCGGTTCCTGCGACGATACGGGTAGTGCAGATTGAACCGGGTCCGATACCAACCTTGATCCCGTCGACATTTGCTTCAAGCAGGGCTTCTGCTGCCTGAGTTGTCGCGATATTACCGGCAATAACATCTGCACGGACACTGCCTTTGATGTCTTTAACCGCCGCGACTACTTTCATGTTGTGCCCGTGGGCGCAGTCCACAATCAACGCATCGGCTCCGTTCTCATCCAAAAGCGTTGCCCGGGCAAAATCAAAAGGTCCGACCGCTGCGGCAACCCGGAGATTCCCTTTTGCATCGCGGGTCGCGTTTGGGTACTGCCGTTTTTCAAGAATGTCCTGCATCGTGATGATACCGATCAGTTTCCCCTTTTTATCGACAACGGGGAGGCGCTCGACTTTATTGGTGTACATGACTTCAAGCGCTTTTTCACCGGTGATGTCCTCTTCTGCGGTGATGGGCTTTCTGGTCATGATCGTTTTGATGCTCTCTCCGCCCTGCCGGGATACGATCGCCCGCACATCACGCCGTGAAACAATCCCGATGATCTTTCCCTTATCGACAACCGGCACACCGCCGATACTGTACTGGTTCATCAGCCGCTCGGCATCGGAGACAGTTGCCCCTTCTTCAACGTAGAGCACGTCGCGCTCGATAAGCTCTTCTGCCTGCTTGACAAAGATGAGCTCCTGGAGTTCGCGCTCGGGAGTCATATTACGGTGGATAACCCCGATTCCTCCTTCCCGTGCGAGTGCAATCGCCATCGTTGACTCGGTCACTGTATCCATCGCAGCAGACACAAGTGGGATGTTCAGGTTGATATTTTTAGAAAATTTTGAACGGGTGTCAGCCTCGGCCGGCTCAATCCACGAAGCCTGTGGTTCGAGGAGCACATCGTCAAAGGTAAGGGAAAGTGGGACATCAAGTTTTTTTGTAAACATACGTCACCTGATCCTGGCAAGTGCGGTCATGACAAGGTCTTCACGGATGGTCGTGTTCCGGTCGCCCCCGCAGACCATCCCCCGCACTCCGATAATATCCGGGTCGATTCGTTTCAATGCGTCGATATCTTCAAACTTCAGCGATCCCGCAAGTGCAGTGCCCAGTCCGAGATTTTTGTTGGTTTGGGTAAACGAGCGGAGCACTTCTTCATCCATGAAGGAAAACGTGCTCCTGCCATCTTTTACTCCTGTGTCAACCATCGCAAAATCGGCACCGCACTCTGCTGCGATCGGGGCCATGTCAAAGGGGGGGATTGATTTCATCCGTTCATAATCCGAGTAACCGGCGATTACAACAAACTTTTCCGGGAATTCGTCCTTGACCGCCTTTACAACGGCAGAAATGACGTCCCGGGCCTTCTCGTTTCCGTTGAAAGCCAGCCCAATCTTCACGTAGTCTGCACCTGCACAGGCGGCGCCGTACGCGGTCAGTGCAGCACCGCCCGGCTTATACGAAAAATCGCCAATTGCCGCACTCACCGGTTTTTTACAAAATTCCTTGATCTCGCGGATCACCCAGGGAAAATTTGCACCAAGTGAGCCCTCAGAAGGTTTTTTTACATCGATAATATCAGCGGCTATCGAGATTTTTGCTTCGTCAATGCTGCTGGGGCTGACCAACAATTGCATAAAGTTTAATGATCTTTTATCCTAATAGTGATTGCTATACCCATGGAACTGGTGCTTGCGATGGATTTGCGGCGCAATTTGGTCGTACATGGCCAAAAGGGCGAACGTGCGACATATAAACCGCTGGACTGGGGCTGTTCTCCGACGGCAGAACCGGTAGGTTTTATCCGTTCGATCGCGCCCCGGTACCTGTATATCGCAGATCTCGATCGCATCGAAGGCACCGGTTCCCATGATGAGATTATCAGGGATTGTGCGAGGCTTGTTGACCGCTGCTACGTTGACCGGGGGTGCCGTTTTCCCGGTGACATGCTGACCGGTGAGCATATAACAAATATTGTCGGCACGGAAACCGGGGGAGCCGATCTGCAGCAATATCATGGGGGCTTGTTGAGTATTGATGTGAAAGACGGGCAGGTCCTCCCATCTGGTGTTGATCCTGTTGACATGCTCACATCCGTTCAGGACGCGGATTTTGAGGGGTGTATCCTGCTGAACCTCGGTGCGGTCGGAACACAAAACGGCATTGATCTGGTGACCCTTCATACCTGGAGGTCTGCCTATGACGGCCGATTATTCTATGGCGGCGGCGTTGCAACAATTGGCGATCTCGAAGCAATCAGCGGAGCGGGCTTTGACGGTGCAATTATTGCGACCGCTTTACACAAGGGTGCAGTTCCGCTCGCTTGGATCCGGAGGGGAACCTGTTGTTAATAACGATAGAAGGAATTGACGGGAGCGGCAAGAGTACCCTGCTGTCAGCGCTCAAAGAACAGTTGGCCGATCTCGATCCAATCTTCACCAGAGAACCGGGTGCAACATGGGTAGGCGATTCTGTACGCCGGGCGATTGCCGAACAGATCGACCCGATCACAGAAGCTACGCTGTTTGTTGCGGATCATGCTGCCCATCTTGCAAAGATAATACGTCCAGCGCTGGCGGATGACCGGCTCGTCATTTCCGATCGGTACACAGACAGCCGGTACGCCTACCAGTCAGTCACCCTTGAGAAAATAATCCCCGATCCCCTCGCATGGCTCAAGGCGATGCACAACGGCTGGTCGATTGTCCCGGACAAAACGTTCCTGCTGGTCATACCTATTGATGACGCACTTCTCCGGCTCTCCGAAAAGAATGGGCGGGAACATTTCGAGCGGCGCGAGATCCTTGAAAAAGTCCAGAATAACTATCTTGAATATGCCCGGGCCGAACCCTCCCGGTTTGTCATCGTTGACGCCAAAAAAGATAAAGATGAGATGGCGGCGTTTGTCGCACAGGCGATCCGGTTTACTTTGCAATCGTCACGATCACATCGTCGACCGTGATGACATCCACTTTTGACCCTTCTTCCATATAGGAATACTTCGGGGTAAATGCATTGTCCGGAATTGCCACATCCGCTCCGTCAAGGTTGATCGTTTTTGGCGGGTGAGCCAGTTCTTCGGGTGAGAGCGCCTTGATCGCGTTCATGAACTCCTGCGCCTGTTTGCGGAACGTGGGTCCGATGACCGAGCGGTTAAAGTCTATATCCGTGATCACCCGGTCGAGTTTTGCCATGTCCGTACGCCAGTGAACATCCGCATTGAGGGTACGTCCGGTATCACCTTCGTCGTTTACCGTGTGAGGTGCGTAGACGGTGACTTTCCCGATAGGTGCATTAAGGGCAAGACCTGAGTCGTGCTTGTACTTGCGGACTTCTGCGACTACCTTCACGAGCAGGTTTCCTTCTGCGCGGGCTGCATCATCGTCATAGGTGAAGGAAACCCATGACTGTTTGTGAACGCTTCCACTGCCAAGATACGAGTAACATTCCTCGGCAAAGTAGGGAGTGAACGGTGCGAGCATCCGGCAGAGTGCGTCGTATGCAGTATGGAGCACAAGACAGGCGCTCCGGCGCGATGCATCGTTTGCATATAACCGGCCTTTGGAGAGCTCGATATAGTTGTCGGCAAGCACGTCCCATGCAAATTCACGGATTGCCTTTAACGCGATGTCGAACTGGTAATGGTCAAGTGCATCCGTAACTGCCTGTATCGTATCCGAGAGCCGGGCCAGCAGCCAGCGATCGGCAAGAGCCGTAACCGGTGCATTCTTGTCAAGTCCTTCTTTTTCCAGCTGGATCAGGGCATATCGCGCGATATTCCACATTTTGGTCTGGAACCGGGATGCCGCTACCACATCGTTCCAGCTAAACATAATATCTGAGCCCATCGCAGCGCCGGTGGCAGCCCATTGCCTGAGGGCATCTGCACCATATTTTCCGACAAGCTCTTCGGGCACGATCACGTTGCCCCGGCTCTTGCTCATCTTGAAACCATCTTCGCCAAGAACCATGCCATTGACGACAATCTCATCCCACGGTTTACTGCCGGTCAGTGCGACTGACCGTAAAATGGAGTAGAATGCCCATGTCCGGATAATATCGTGGCCCTGCGGGCGGATCTGCGCCGGGAAAATTTTTGGTTTTCCGCTGCCGTCCCAGCCGGTAACGTTGAGGACGCTGATTGAGGAATCCATCCACGTATCAAGCACGTCCTGTTCTCCGGCAAACTCGGTACTGCCGCACTTCGGGCACGGGTGCTTTGGCAGTGTCAGCGTGGGATCGCAGGGAAGATCTTTCTCATCCGGTATCACAATCTCGCCGCATTGTTTACAGGACCAGACCGGTATCGGTGTGGCAAACACCCGCTGACGGGAGATGCACCAGTCCCACTCCATCTGCGTGATCCAGTTTTCCATCCGCAAAAACATATGTTCCGGATACCACTTGATCTGGCGTGCGGCATCCAGTATTTCGTTCTGCCGGATTTTGACAAACCATTGCCGTTCGGAGAGGATCTCGATCGGTGTTTTACAGCGCCAGCAGGTACCGACACGCTGCTCGAGTTTTTCCTGTTTGTGGAGGATATTTGCCGATTTCATATCGGAAAGGATCGCTTTTCGGCATTCCGTTGTATTCATTCCTTTATATTTGCCGGCAATCTCGGACATTTTACCCTGGCGATCGATTGCCTTTCTCAGTGCAAGCTTATGTTGTTTCCACCAGTGGACATCCTGCTTGTCCCCAAAGGTACAGATCATCACCGCACCGGAACCAAACGCCGGATCAACTGCATCGTCCTGCACGACCGGGACCTGATGGCCAAAGAGCGGCACGGTCATGGTCTTTCCTTTGAGAGCATGATACCGTTCGTCTCCAGGGTGAACCGCAACGGCAACACAGGCAGCGAGGAGCTCAGGGCGGGTAGTTGCGATCTCCACGCCATCGAAATCAAAATAGTTGAGCTGGGTCTCGCGGTCTTCGTAGGCAACTTCTGCAAATGCGATCGCCGTCTCACACCGGGTGCAGTAGTTTACCGGGTGCTCGCTCTGGTAGATATAGCCGGATTTGAGCATCCTCAAAAACGAGAGCTGGGTTTTTGAGTAATATTTCGGCATCATCGTGATGTATTCGTTGCTCCAGTCCGTGGAAAATGCCATGCGACGGAGCGTGAGGCGCATCTGCTCGATATTTTTTAACGTGAGATCCCGGCACATCTTCCGGAACTCTTCACGGGACACATCGTTTTTGGTGATATGGTTGAGTTCCTCTACTTTCACTTCCGTGGGAAGCCCGTGGCAGTCCCACCCTTGTGGGAACATCACATTATAGCCTTTCATCCGTTTGTAGCGGGCAAAAAAGTCGATATAACACCAGTTCAATGCATTGCCGATATGGAAATTGCCGGTCGGGTAGGGCGGGGGTGTATCGATCACGAACTGTGGTTTGTCCGAGTCAGGATCAAAGTAGTGGTCCTCATCGCGCCAGCTATTCCGCCAGCGCTCCTCCACCACGGCAAAATCATAGTTTTTTGGCAGCTGATCAGAGGGTACCATTCCGCAAAGGGTTAGTCGTTAAATAAAATATAGTGATCGTATCATAATCACAAAAAAACGGTCACATCAACCGTGGCTGACAGCCATATACACAACGATAAGACTCTTGTCATGTGACAGCACATAGCTAAACCAATGGAAAAACAGCGGGGCTTGGGGTACGCTGCGGCACTCTGTGGGGGGGCAATTCTTGTTGGCCCTTATATCCAACCCCCATGGCTGATGGCACTTATCATCATCCTGTACTCCCTGATCCTCATGCGGTTTTTTAATACAACCTATCTTACGTATACCTTCTGTATCCTTGCCGGGCTTTATGGGGTCGGGCTTCTGCCATTTTTTGTTCTTGCAACCACACTTGCAATGCTCGCGCTGGGTGAACTGGTCTTCCAGTCCGGCGCTGACGATCTCAATACCTATCTCTATTATGTGATCTCGACTGCGTGGGCGGGAATGCTTGTGATGGTGTATCTCAATGAAAAAGCGATGCTTATGCTGGTTTTCGGCATCATCGCTGCGGTACTCTTAAAAGTGATCCTCTTAAAATACGAAGACTCTCTTGTCCTTGAGGGAATTGGCATCGCGATGACCATGTACCTGATAAAGGAGCTGAATTACAAGGCAAATCTCCAGATCCTGATAATGGCTATACTTATTGCATTTGCCTTCGGGTATTTTGCATTCCGGTTCAAGACCGCTGACCTTTCGGGATTGTTCTCTGCAGCACTTATCGGGATTACGCTTATGGTCTTTGCCGATGCCCGCTGGTTTATCATCATGCTTGCGTTTTTTATCCTCGGTTCGGTCTGCACCCGGTACAAGTTTGAATATAAAAAGCGGATTGGTGTGGAACAGGGGCAGAGCGGGGCACGGGGATATCGCAATGTTTTTGCAAACGGGATTATTGCCGCGGCGGCAGCGGTGCTCTATGGCGTCTTTGTTCAACCAGTCTTTATTGTCATGTATGTCGGCTGCGTGGCGACTGCAGCAGCGGATACAATGGCAAGCGAAATCGGTGTGACGGGAGGAATACCCTTCATGATCACGACGCTTAAAAAAGTTCCCATAGGCACAAATGGCGGAGTGACTCCTATTGGAGAACTGGTTGCCCTTCTTGGTGGTTTTCTGGTATCGCTTGTTGCACTGGCACTCAACGTTATCTCCCCGTGGATGGTTGTCGTCTGCACGATTGCGGGTTTTGTCGGGACAAACATTGACAGTCTTGTCGGAGCGACGCTTGAGAACCGGGGTTTTCTGGGCAATGCCGGTACCAACCTGGTTGCAACCATCGGTGGCGGACTCTTTGCTATGGCACTTTATCTTGCAGTCCATTAACCGGTCTGACGGACGACAAAAATCTGGTAGATGTTTTTACGACATATGGTTCTGTTGAAACGGGCTTGAACCGCATGGGGTTCACACCGAAACTATGAAAACCGTTTTGTGATGTTTCCCTGCACCAGATCCCCTTAAAAGACACTGCGGGGCAAATATGATTTTTTGAGGAGTGTTCTAGTCCCTCATCCGCCATGGGGGCGTCCCTTCTTGGGATGGCCTCGGTCATCATTTCTGGGAGGAGTCTCATCCCCTTATTAGTGGCTCAAAACAAGTGATTATCACTTAACGAAAAATTTATTTTTCTGCTCTGGAGAAAACCTCTTTCATACGGCGAAGCCCCCCTCTTGCGCCATCAGTCCCCCATTGGGGACGGGGCTCAAGGGTGATGATGCCAGAACAGGTAATACTAAACTATCGCAACCGGGGGTGCCAAAGTGGCAGGGGCTTTAGCCCCCAAGAGCGTCACAAAAAAGATCAAATGATTATTTCTACAGAGCATATTTTTCAGTCATTAAACTGGAACCACATCCAAAAAAATAAAAATCAGTACTTATACCAGCGCCCTTTACTGTCATATTCTCCAGTGGTTTCCCGAACCGGGACCGGGCTCCCGGCAATCTTTTTGAAAAAAATTCCTTTATATGCCAGAAGAACCGGGAGGATGAGGGCAATCCCGATAAAGATCATGACGGCGGTAACCCACATCCCGTCCGGGCCAATCATCCGGGCGAGTTCTGATGGGGTTATTGCTGCAAGTTGCGTCTCGTTATATGTGGTAATTGGCTGGAGTTGACTGTACAAAAGTGCTTCCCAGATTACAGAGCACAGGAAAAAATCCACAAAGCAGAGGATGGCACATACCACATAAAATGCGATCACCTCGCCCGCATGGGTGACTGTGAGGTCAATGCTGCGCCGGATGGAATCAAACACCCGTGCATCTTCAAAGACTGCCGCAGCATCAGAAAAAAAGGTAAGAAAGAACGTGGGGATCATAATGAAGATCGAAGTCATGGCAAGCACCAGCATATCCGGGGTTCCCCCCGTTGCAAAGGTTGCGGTAATGACAATGAGTACAAAAACAAGCAGTGTTGCAAATGCAATGACCAGCAGGGGCAGCAGCACCCGGAAATAATATTGTGCTCCTTTTGAGAGCAGGGTTCCGGCACTTTTCTCACCAGAGTGGATTATTGCATAGCTCGCCGGCAACAAACAGGATCATGACAAGTCCCGAGATAACGAACAACCGGCCGGCAAAAAATGTTCCAGAGAGACTGAACAGAATCCAGAGTGCGCCGGCAAGCAGACCTGCAATAATTCCGGAAATCCAGAGCGCGTGCATCTGACCAACGCACCGTACCGCTTCTTTCAACTCTTCAAGTGCCATGATTACCTGACCCGCGGCATGGCAACAATTTCCCGCACCTGAAGATCGAAGAAGTTTGCCGTATGCGCCGGACGGATCACACAGACCGTGTCCGAACCGCTGGCAGTGCCGCCAACGGCAATCACTTCGTCTTCCACACCGATTGCACCCTGGTCTGCGGCGATCAGCACGCATTCAACCGCGACTTTTAAGCCAACCGCGACAATGCGGCGGAGTGCCTCTGCGATCGCCTCGGTGCGTGATCCCCCGCCAACCTTGGAGGACCGCGAGAGTGCACGTTCAAGTCCTGAAAGCGCGTGGGTGCCGGTAACAATTTTCACTCCCTCTTTTTTGAGGTGCGCTGCAATCTCCTGTGAGAACTCCCATTCGCCGGGCTTTGTGAATCCTACGACATGGGTAACGATGATAAGCTGGATACCGGTGCCTTTTATGGTATTAAAAAAAACCTGTGCCGTTTCCCCCGAGCTGCTTGCGACAACAATTGTTTTAATCTGTAATTCCTGTGCCCGTTCAACGGCAAAACGGGCCGAATCCTTGGTGTTTACTTTCCCGGGCTTATCAAAATAATATGATGTTTTTGCGGTAAACGTCATAAGTACATTTTAATAAGCAGCCATGAAAAACTTTGTCAGATTCTTATCAAACAATTGCAATTTAAAAATTTTCATAAATATTAAAGAGGAACTGACATGATCACCCTAGCTCTTGCAGGAAAGCCAAACTGCGGAAAGTCGACCTTTTTCAAGGCGGCGACTATGGCAAACGCTGAAATTGCTAATTATCCTTTTACAACGGTCAATCCAAATTTTGGTGTTGCGTACGTGCGGACGAAGTGCCCATGCCATGACCTTCACCTTACCTGCGGGCACTGTGTGGACGGGAACCGGTTTGTCGCGGTCAACTTAATCGATGTCGCAGGACTCGTACCGGACGCGCACAAGGGCAAGGGCCTGGGCAACCAGTTCCTCGATCACCTCCGTCAGGCAGATGCGATCCTGCATATTGTAGATGCAAGCGGTGGCACTGACAGCGAAGGAAACCCGGTGGGTGCAGGCAACCACGACCCTGCCGAGGATGTCAAATTCCTTGGCTACGAGATGACGATGTGGGTATATGGCATCCTTGACAAGCACTGGTCACGGCTTTCCCGCCAGGCTTCGGTCAAGACGTATTCCATTCACCAGGGAATTTCCGAAGTATTCACCGGTCTTGGGATCACACCGGAAGATATCCGCGATGCGGAGATGCTGCTTAAGATCGATCTTGTCCACGCAAACATGGAAGATCTTGTCCCGTTCTGCGCAGAAATCGTAAAAATTTCCAAACCGATGATCGTTGTCGGGAATAAAGTCGATGAGGCGCCGGAAGCGTTGCGGGCAAAACTTGCGGAAGCAAAGGTTGCGTTTGCAAGCGCGGCATCGGAACTTGCGCTCAGGAATGCCGCAGCGGCACATGTCATCACCTATCTCCCGGGTGATCCTGAATTCCGGGTGGCAGAGGGTGTCACGTTATCTGCTCCCCAGAAAGCCGGGCTCACAAAGATTGCCGGTGTCATGAAACAGAACGGCGGCACCGGTGTCCAGCAGGCGATTAACCGGTCCGTCTTTGAACTTCTCGACCGGATTGTCGTGTATCCTGTAGAGGATGAAACCCATTTCTGCAACAAGCAGGGGGATGTCCTTCCGGATGCCTTCCTCATGAAAAAAGGATCGACCCCGCATGATCTGGCATTCCAGGTCCATACCGATATCGGCAAGGGATTTTTATATGCGATCGACGCCCGGACGAAAATGCGCATCAAGGAGAACCATGTGTTAAAAGACGGGGATATTATCAAGATCGTGAGTGCCGCGAAGTAGGGGCAGGAATCGACGTGGTCTGACGTTTGTCATCCAATTGTCAGACAATCCTGCCGCTCTTTTTGAAAATAGCCCCTAAAATCTCTCTTTTTCTGGTCAAAAAGAGCCTTTCTCCCACAAAGTTTATACATAGATAATGTGAACAGGAGATTTACCGAGAAGAAAAATAACGGTAGGAGGTGGATTCATGGGTGGAGAGATATACCAGGCACAGGTGATTCGGAATTTCTTTGACTGTATCACCGGGACCGACCGGAACCTGACCCGCATTTACATGTGTGTCATGAGCCTTGCGAAACTCCGCATGGAACCTCCCGAAAAGATGACGGCACTTGTCGATCAGCTGCGGAAGAGCAAGATCCAAAAGGAACTGTCCGTTGACATCCTCGACTACATGTGCGATGCTGCAAACCAGCTTGAACTCTCGCAGGTGCAGACCGCATTTGGTGTGAAGGATATCCAGTCTGTTGCGCAGGACTTTACCGGGATCAGCATGGACAGTTTGTAAAATAATCCTTTTTTTAGGCTCTGTTGAAAACCTCTTTCCTGCTACGCAGCCCCCCCCTTTTGCGCCACCAGTCCCCCAAGGGGACGGGGCGCAGTGCGAGGATGCCGAGAACAGGTTATACTGCACTATCGCAACCGGGGGATGCCGCAGCGGCGGGGGCGAAAGTAAGGATTACCGGAGCCCTTGAGGAGCGTTATGGCAATTCAATTTTGGATTTCTTCAGTGCCCAACAGAGATTTTTTAATAAAGTAATCCGTAACTAGTCGTCGTTTACGATTGAATTCATTATTAAAAAATGTGATGAA
This sequence comes from uncultured Methanoregulaceae archaeon, assembly GCA_963768785.1. Taxonomy (GTDB): domain Archaea; phylum Halobacteriota; class Methanomicrobia; order Methanomicrobiales; family Methanospirillaceae; genus Methanoregula. Next base: position 18,962 of record CAVYJD010000015.1, on the reverse strand, counting down.
CGGGAAATGCTGAATTTATTTATACAATCCCCAGCGCTCTCTTGTAGTTACTCAGGATCTTAATGATATACTTCCGGTGCTCTTCAAGTGCCTGCTCATCATCGGGAGACGTGATTATCGCCACACCATACATCAGGATGAGTGCATTATCGAGTTCCAGTGTACCAGGATCTTCAATTTTATCCTCAGGAAGGCTGATGGCAAGAAATGCACGTTCACTTTCCGAAAACCTGATTGAAAGATCTGCGGTGACCTGTGAATTAGTAAGATCTTCGGCATTGGCTTTGACAATCATGAGGGCTTTTTTAAGCGAATCGTTGCCGCCACCGCTTCTGATAAGGGGAAGGACAGTCGAACATTCCTCTATCGTATTTGTATAGATCCCGAACTTGAAGGTGAGGAATGCCGAGGCAATTTGATGTGCGGTTTTTTCCGGAATACCCTGGAAATGCGGGCGGATTCGTTCAATAAAGGTTTTAAGAAACTGTTCCATGTGATGTTGATCCTCCATCAATGTACGTTTTTACACCGGTTCACGATCCAGATGGCATTTTGTCTTATAAGAATGCCTTTGGAAATGGGTGCAGGCAGCCTGATATCTGTGAATAGTACGTATGTGTAAATCCGACATGAACGTATCTCCCCGCAAAGGAAATTTTTTTCCAATCACATGACGTGTTTATATCAGAACAAAGTACCAATAAATCTCTTACCGTTATGGGCGCAGTGATTTTTTCTGATGTGCATGCAGATGCAGACGCGCTTGCCGCGCTTGCTTCCTGTATCCGCACCCCGGCGTTTTCTGAAACCTTCGGACCAGTTGATACTCTCATAAATCTTGGGGATGTCCTCCATCGGGGCAACCATCCGGAAGAGGCAATTGAATGTATCACGTTACTTGCACAGGAATACCGGCTTGTGTCCCTGATGGGGAATCACGACCATGCGTTCCTGAATGGAATTATGGTTTCCGGAAGTGATGAGGAAAGTACAAACCGCCACGAGCAGCTGCGGGATTCACCGCTGCTCGCGATGTTTCGTGAGATCCCGATGGAATGGACAGAAAAGGGCATGTTGTTTGTCCACGGGGGGCCGCTCGATCTCGGGTCCCAGACCCTGCGACTGAAATGCTGGCAACGACTATCCCATACATCCGGGGATTCATTTACCGGTTATCACTATACTGCACCAATGGCATTTGAGGCGCTTGCCGTACGGAATCTTACCCATATGGTCTGCGGTCACCAGCACTCGCATATCTGTTGCCGGAAAACTCTCCAGGGAATTCAGGAAGTTCCAGTTGAATTTGTTCCAGCCGGTTCGAAATCCAAACCGGCCATGAACCTTGTCACGGCGTCTATTCCTCTTGATGTCCCGACATTATTCCGGGTGGGAGGGTGTCATGGAGACGAACCGGAATTTGCCTATACTGATTACTCCACGTTCTCTTTTTTGAAAATCCAGTAAACGTTTTTTTTAGTTTTTTTGACACTGGAGAGAACCTCTTTCTTGCTACGCAGCCCCCTCTTGTGCTACCAGAACCCTGCGGGGGACGAGGCACAGTGTGATGATGCCAGAAGAGGTAATACAACAGCATTATCGCAACCGGGGGGTGCCACAGCGGCTGAGGTTTTAGTGCCCAAGAGCGTAACAAAAAAAGATCAAATGATTTCTCCAGAGCAGTTTCTTTAAAAAAAATTCAGGCCCAATGCGATTTAAACGCCGAAATAAGAGAAAAAGTTTCATTCACCAGAGAAAGTATATCTCGCATTATAAGAAATGTTTTTATACTGTTACCACAAAGTGGTAATTATGCCTCGTGCAGGCGAGGGGCGTTCGATACGTATCGATCCCGAAGTGTATGAGGCTTTGCTTACGCTCAAGCGTGGCAACATGACCTTCAGTGATGTCATAGAACAAATGTTGCATGATCGCTATGGCTGGCTGGATATCTATCCCGCCGGGCAGAGCGATCTTGCGGACTTTGTTGATATGGATCATTAACAAAGAAGCGTTTTCGGCAGCGCTCTTAAAAAAAAAACAGAAAATCGGGAACGAGTGACAATTGGTGTCAGACCAATGAACAATATTATCCCTGAAGATATTACTGATGATAAACTGCACTGGCTTATTGAAAATGTTGAGGAAATGTTTACCTTTCAGGATGATGAGAATCATGACTCATCCTGAACACTTTGCATGCCTTTGGAGCTACCCTCCTACCGGTATCTGGTTGCTAACCTGAATTTGCACAGTATCCCCTAGTATCTCCCCCAATTTTTTTGTGAGTTCACTCCATCAGCTGAGGCACGGACTCCCTTGTTTTTTCCCGCCACAAGAGAAGTTCCTTGCAAGCCTGCTCTTCGTGGGCACGCATCGTGGTGATCTGTGCGCGTTCACGTTCAAGTGACTGCATCCGCACAATGGCAGGATTGGATGCAAGAGCACATGCCAGTTCCTGGCATTCTGAAGACAGTTCATGATATTTTGTGCTTGCCGTTGCAAGTTTTGCACAGAATTGGTCCGTATCAGTAAATATCGCCCGTTCTTCCTTGTTTTTCACCGCAATTTCCCCGTCATTGATCATCTTCTGTGCGATCGGGCAGGACTTTTCAAGGGAGGCGGTGATCTCAGAACTTTGTGCAACATCATCGTTCGAGAGGAGTTCCATGGTTTTTTTGAGAGTGTGCACATCCGCAGTGAGATGTTTACGGTTGGCAATTTTTTCGGCTTTCCTGAGAACATGGGATGCGTTCATCGACAGTGACGCATAGATCTTCATGTACTCTTCACGCTGTTTTTCCTTCTCTGCAAGCAGTGTTTTTTGTTCTTCAGCAGCATGGACTGACGGATCTTCAGACAATTGCTGAAGCTCAGTCCCGATTTCTAAATCCCGGTCAATGATCTCCTGGATCCGCTTCCTGGTACGGCTCTCCCGTTCGAAGGATTTTTTCAGGTCATGGTTAATCTCAACGAGTGCGGTGTATGTTTTTCTGGCACCGTCTATATTGGAAATTTCCTCTTTGAACCGGGAAAGAGAACCGGTTATGACATTAATCTCGTGCCCGATGACATCAATCCCGGTTTTTGTGGCTTTCATTTCTTCGGGGAATGCTACCTGCAGGTATCTTCCCTGCCCGCGTACTGCATTAAGACAACCTTTGAGATTTTCAACCGCGCAGGCATAGAATTCATGGATATCCTCGGGTAATTCCTTTGAGAGCGAGGAGTTCATCGCTTTTAAAAACAAGGGAAGCGAATTTTTTGCAATACTCTTTATTTTCGGGTGGGTATCAGGGTCCTGTTCGGCACCGTTTAAGTTATTCACGATCAGCTGGAGACTGGCAGTGGCATTCCGGATTTTGTTCACCGGTGCTTCAGTCTCCTTGTGCAATGTTGCCAGAAGATGCTGTTCACGTTCATCCAGCCTCGACGGAATGTCTTCAAAGGCAATGGAAACCGGCATCTTTTCCTGTGATCCAAGGATACCTTTGAGAAATTTTAACATATATCACCTCATGAATTCCACAATCGGAGATTGACACTTCATAAAAAGCCACCGCTGGTTTACTGGTCATCCATGGTAATCTGGCGGAGCCGTTCAACCCCGTCGATCTCGCTGATTACCCGGGTTACTGCGTCGGGCACAAGGCTCTCCCATGGCTCGCTGGTGAGCATACGGCGGCGGATTTCCGTTCCGCTGTGGCGTTCCCGTTCGTACATCGCAGGTGACTGGACTTCAATGCCGGCTTCTTTAAAGAGCCGCACAACAAGCGGATTTGACGAATAACAGCAGTCGAATGGCGGTGTCATGGAACGGACATGTGCAGCCCAGAGTGCATTTCTCTGGACATCTTCAATCGGGATCACGTAAAAGGGACAGCCAAGTGAAGACAGGGCCCGTGTGATCATCAGCACGCGCTCACCGGAAGTAAAAGGATTGTCACGCGTATGGGAGAGCTGCGCGCTGCCGACCCCGATAATAATCTCATCTGCTTCAGCCGCTATGCGTTCCAGCACTGACTGGTGCCCGTTATGGTAGGGCTGGAACCTGCCGATATAAAATCCACGTTTCATAATTTTTTTGCTCCTGCCTGTGCGATACGGGCGGCAAACGCCCCTGCGGTAAATCCCGCATCGATATTGACAACTGCAATCACTGAGCACGACTGGAGCATACTTGCAAGCGCTGCCAGCCCTTCTCCCATATACCCGTAACCGGTGCTGACCGGAACGCCAAGTACGGGTTTATCAACGAGGCCTGCGACAACGGAAGGAAGTGTCCCCTCCCGGCCGGCGCAGACGATGAATACATCTGCATCGAGCAGGGGTTTCAACGCCGGGAACAAGCGGTGAATGCCTGCCGCACCGACATCATACGCGGACCGGACTTCACACCCCATCTCTTCAGCGATGATTTTTGCTTCTTCTGCGACCCGGATATCCGATGTACCCGCGGTAATGATTGCAACAATCCCGCCGGTTTTTTTCGGGGCGCTGCTTTTTGAAAGAATGAGAACGTGTGCCATCTCGCGGTGCTCAACGGTCACACCGGTCCCGTCACAGCGGGTCTGGAGAACCGCTATCTGTTCCGGGTTCACGCGGGTAACAATACAGCGCCCGGTCGCATCTGCATGCCGGAATGCGATCTCGGCAAGATGTGCCGGCTCTTTTCCTTCTCCCAGCACTACTTCGGGCATCCCGCACCGCACCGCCCGTCCGAGATCGAGGCAGGCAAAATCCTCTACCTGTTCGATGCGCAGGCCTTCGATCTCCTGGGCTGCATCGTCAAGCGAACACTCACCGTTTTTGTACCGCTCGAGTACGGTTGAAAGCATCGGATTTGCATGCATAGATGTGATAATACAGATATGGGAGGCGTATTATAAGTTAGTTCATTCTTATGTCGTACCTCACGTATGTCGCGGTTTTCGGCGCGGCTGTCGTCATCTTTCTCTGGCTCCGCGACGCGCGCATCTTCTTTCGGACAGGTTTACCCGGTACCGGAAAGCAGCGTACCATGGCGTGTTGTATGGCGCCGTTGGTACCGTTGCAGTATTGTGCTGCCTGGCAAATCTTGAACTGGTGGGTCTTGGACTTATCCTTGCCGCGCTCTACCTGCAGGGACGGATCGTGCGCGAAAAAATCTGGGGAAATGAACCCTGGCCCGTGCGTTTCCTTGGCAGCATTCCGCGGTCACGGGCGAATAAGAAATAATGGTTGTGACGATTAATACCATTAAGGGATTTTTAACATGCTCCAGAAACCGAGAGGGACACGGGATTTTTTACCGGATGAGATGGAATCACGGCGCTGTGTGGAACGCACCCTGCGCGAAGTCGCACGCCGGTTCGGGTACCGTGAGGTCTGCACTCCCGAGTTTGAGGACCTTGAACTCTTTACTACCCGTTCCGGTGAAGGGATCATGCAGGAGATGTACGTCTTTGAGGACAAGGGAGGCCGGAAGCTAGCACTGCGCCCCGAGATCACCGCCGCGGTGATCCGGATGTACATCAACGAAGCAAAAGTGGCGCCAAAACCCCTCCGCTGGTGTTACTTCGCCGACTGTTTCCGGTACGAGCGCCCTCAGAAAGGACGGTACCGCCAGTTCTGGCAGTTTGGCGTGGAGCTGATTGGTGCGGATACCGCAATTGCGGATGCCGAGATCATCATGCTCGCGGCAGAGCAGCTCAACGCCACCGGTGTGACCTATGACCTCAAAGTCGGGCATCTGTCGTTCATGAAGAATCTCTTAAAAAGTCTTGAGCCTGAGGCACAGCGACGGGTGATGGCACACCTCGACAAGAAGGATTTTGCGGGGCTTGACCTGACGTTATCCGACATGGGGAAAGCCGATCTTGCAGAATCACTCACGGCACTTATCGGGTGCCGGACGCTACCCGAAGCGTTCGGGATCGCAGGAACAATCCCGGAGAAGGAGCGCATTGAACAGACAATTGCACTTCTTGATGCCGCAGGGGTCCGGTACAGTTTGAATTTTGGTATTGCCCGGGGACTGGATTATTACACCGGTATGGTCTTTGAAGGATTTGCCCAGAACCTTGGAACCGAGAACCAGATCCTTGGCGGCGGTGCATATCGTCTTGCCCACCTGTTTGGCGGTGACGATGTGGCGTCCTGCGGGTTTGCGATCGGGTTTGACCGGGTCATGGTGTCGCTGGGCGATGTCCAGCATCCCAAAGACACGATTGTAGGTATTGTCTGCACGAGTGAAGGGCGTGCGCGTGCACTCGAAGTTGCGCGTGCATTCCGTGCCGAAGGCATACGGACCGAGCAGGACCTCATGGAACGCGGACTTGGCGCCCAGCTTGCCCATGCATCAAAGACTGCGGATTTTGCGGTTGTGATCGGCCAGCGCGAGGCAGAGTCCGGCGATGTTACGCTCAAGAACCTGCATTCAGCCGAACAGAAAACGGTTGACCTTGCCGCGGCGCTTGCCGAGGTGAAAGCGTATGGTGCTCGCTGACGAGCTTGCCAAACAACAGCGCAGCATCAGCGTCGCGGAATTTTTCGAGAAGAACAAACACCTGCTGGGATTTGATTCACCAACCCGTGGCGTTATCACCACGATCAAGGAAGCCGTGGATAACGCGCTCGATGCCTGCGAGGAGGCGCAGGTGCTTCCCGATATTTACATCAGCATCAAAAAAACCGGCAACGATATTTTCCGGATTATTGTCGAAGACAACGGTCCCGGTATCGTCCCGGCGCAGGTGCCTTATGTCTTTGGCAAACTCCTCTACGGCTCGCGGTTTCACCAGATCCGCCAGACCCGGGGCCAGCAGGGTATCGGGATATCGGCAGCGGTGCTCTACGCGCAGCTGACCAGCGGCCTTCCCACGATTGTCATCTCGCGCACGGGCGCAAAAGATTCCGCGCACAAATTCGAGATCCAGATAAAAATTGAAACAAACGAACCCGACATCATCTCGCAGCAGCCGTTTGAATGGGACCGTATTCATGGAACCCGGGTGCAGATCGAGTTCAAAAGCACGATGTCGGCGAAGAAGAAACTCCTCGAATACCTCAAGTATACCTCGGTGGTAAATCCCCACGCACGGTTCCGGGTGGAACTTGATGATGAGGCGTTCACCTTTGAGCGGGTGAGCCAGGAGATCATTGCCTGCCCGGTTGCGATCCAACCGCACCCGCATGGCATTGAGTTCGGGCAGCTCAAACGGATGGCTGCCGCAAGCGACGCAAAATTACTGGATTTCCTTGTCGCTGGATTTTCCCGGGTCGGGAAAAAGATTGCGCAGGATATGTGCGACCAGGCAGGGCTGAAAGGAACCCTGAAAGCAAGCGGGCTTTCTGCTGAACAATTAAAATCTCTGCTTGCAGCTATGCAGTCTGTTGCGGTACCTGCTCCACCGACAACCCAGTGCCTGTCCCCGATTGGTGAGGACCTGATCCGGCGCGGGCTCGACAAGGAGTTCCAGATGGATTTTGTGTCGGCACGCACCCGGCCAAGTTCGGTCTTCTCCGGCCACCCGTTTGTGGTTGAAGCAGCGATTGGCTATGGCGGAAAACTTCCCGCAGAGGGAAATGCGATCATCCTCCGGTTTGCCAACCGGGTTCCGCTCATGTACCAGCAGGGCGCCTGTGCGATCACCGGCTGCGTGACAAACGTGAACTGGAAATCCTACAACATTTCCCAGCAGGGACTTCCGTTGGGCCCTGTCCTGATCCTCGTCCACGTCGCATCGACCAATGTCCCGTTCACCAGCGAGAGCAAGGACGCAATTGCGAGTATTCCGGAGATAGAAAAAGAGATCGTGCTTGCGCTTCAGGATCTCGGCCGCGAACTCAAGACGTTTCTCTCGCGCAGGGACCGGAACAAACTTGCTGAAGACCGTGCACGTGCCGTCTGTGCGATTATCCCGGAAATCGCGGCAAAAGTCAGTGAGATTGTCGAGAAACCCCTTGTCGACACCACACCTATAGAAGGCAAACTGATGCGAAAACTGATCGCAAAAAAATGGACACATGATGGGCGGATCACCCTTGAACTGAACAATTACACCGGCCAGGATGTGGACGTATCCATCTATGATATCTCTGCTGACAATGCCGCAGATGCAGATCCAAAACCGTCATTTGTGAGCGAGATGGATGGGCAGTTTACAAAAGTCTGGAAGATGGCAATTCCCAAACAAACCGTCTGGCGCGTGTCTTATACCGGCAAAGGTGGCGGCATGCTCGACATTCGCGGGGTAGAGGACAACAAGAAGATGGTGGTGGATCTCGATGTCTAAAGAGGAACTGGATAAACGTTCCATGAAGGCGCTGCTTGGCATTGCATCGGCATGGTATGACCAGATGTATGCAGGGGAGATCCCCTCAATATCGCTTCCTACGCGGACAAAATACAATATCGAGTATGACGACGCGAGCGAGGTCTGGAAGTACGGGGACAAGGAGAGCCTGCGTACCGCAGCAACTGCGAAGAGCGCGACACACCTGTTAAAAATGGCATACGTGATCGGGTTTGTGAAACAACAGCTGATCGAAAACCGGTCGTCAACACTCAGGGAAATGTACTATATCTCCGAGGGCTGGAAGCGTGCAAAGTTCGGTGCGCAGGACGAGAGCAACTTCCTTGTCGAAGACCTGGAAATCCTTACTGAAGTCCCGCGTGAAGGGTTCCACCTCCGCCCGGAAGAGGACGGTGCGAGTATCTATGGCCCGATGCGGATCCGGGAGCAGACCCGGCGCGGCATGAAGACGATTCACTGCCAGGATGATGTGGGTGCGGCCGGCTATTCCATCCCGAACAATGTGGAAACGATCGAATTTGTCGATCACGATGCGAAGTTTGTCATCGCGATGGAGACCGGTGGTATGTATGACCGTCTGATCGAAAACGGGTTTGATGAGGAGTACAACGCGATCCTTCTCCACCTCAAGGGGCAGCCGGCTCGCTCCACGCGGCGGATGCTCAACAAGATCAGCTCGACCTGGAATCTTCCGATCCTTGTGTTTACGGATGGTGACCCGTGGTCATACCGGATTTACGCTTCAGTGGCGTACGGTGCGATCAAGAGTGCGCATATGTCCGAGTTGCTCGCGACGCCAAAAGCGCAGTTCATCGGGTTGCAGCCCAGCGATATCCGGGATTATAATCTGCCGTCGGACAAATTATCTGAGAAGGATGTTGAGGCTTTGAACGCGGAGCTGACTGATCCCACGGTTTGCGACGGATTACTGGAGGAAGCAGATCAATTTGCAGCTGGAGATGGGGCTGAAGTCTGAACAGCAGGCGTTTGCGGCGCGGGGGCTGGATTTTGTGACGAAGAAGTATTTGCCGGAGAGGATGAGTGAGATGGGAGTGATATAAATTTGGCATGAATAGTCTCGTAACTTGGAGAAAAATTATTCAACGGATTAAGTATCAACCGGTTATTGATAACGATTGGTGCAGACTTAGTTATTCTGGGAAATATTCACGTTTTTATGAGTTTTGGTCTGGTGTGACATCATTATAACGTTTTTTTGGTTTACAGATCTTTTCGTGCTGCATCCAGCATGTCCGACAATGACTCTTTTAATGAAATTTGAGGATTCCAGCCAGTAATGCGATGAATCCGGGTATTATCACTCATTTGCGAAGGTATAGCAATACGTGGTGAAGTTGCCGGAAGATGCAATTTTAACTCCTTTCCGGTAATTTCTTTCAACAGATCGATCACCGTGGAGATAGCATACGTTTTTCCTGAACCGATATTGAATGCTTTTCCAGCACAATCTTCCCTGAATTTTGTATGGCTAATCAGCATCCAGTATGCTTTCACGACATCCCTTACATCAATAAAATCCCGGCAGGACTGGATTTCAAGAAGATCAAGACATGCTCTTTTCCCTTGTTCAATTTCGATTACCTGTTGCACAATTCTTCCGCATACAAAAGAATCTGGTTGATAAGGGCCGACAGATTAAATGGTCGCGCGACTGCAACCTGACACCCTTTGGTTTTATGATACATCTGGCACAGAGTATCCTGAGCTGCCTTGCTGACACCGTACTCTGACAGTGGTTTTAAAATCTGGTCTTCAGCAATCGGTGTCTTTCCTGCGTATCCATAGACCGCAGAAGAACTGATCACAAGGATGCGACAATCCGGATTTATCCTTGAGTGCGGCATCGAGAATATTTTGTGTTCCTGTTACGTTTGTCTTTTGCAGTTCCTGAAGAGAACCCCGGTTCAGTCCCGCAAGATGGATAACCGCATCGGGATTGATGGCAGAGATAGTTTCAACAATTTTATCAGGGTTGAGAATATCTCCTTTAACCCAGGATATATTGTGTGCGCCGGAAACCTGTGCCGGTTTCTTTCTTGCAAGTCCGGCAATCTGATATTTTCCTGTGTGGACAGGAACTCGATCATATGGGTTCCGGTAAACCCGGAGGCACCGGTTATGAGAACCTTCATGGGAGGAATCGATCTTTATATCGTTCAAATTCTTCAATTGAGCGTGCATAATCATCCGGTCTGCCGATATCGAGCCAGTAACCGGTATGGGGATAACTGTACACGTCCTCATTCTTTGCTATCAGGGCATACATCAGTTGATCAAACCCGAAGGGAGTGTCAGCGGGAACATAATCGAGAATTTTTTTAGAAAAAACATACACACCCATGCTGACATCGAAATGATAGGTGGGTTTTTCCCGGAATGCGATAATCTTATGCTCCGAATTTTGTTCAAGAACACCGAAATCAATATTCGCATCCCTTTGGTATGTTGCAACGGTTGCGATGGCTCCACGTTTTTTATGTGATTCAATGAGTTTTCGGTAATCGAGATCGGTAAGGATATCGCCATTCATCACGAGAAATGTATCCTCGAGATTTTCTATAAGGCGAAGCGGGCCGATGGTGCCAAGGGGGGTTTCTTCGTGAGAATAAGTTATTTTGAGTCCAAGCGTTTTGTTGCTGTCCAGATACGCATGAATCAACTCATGGAGATATCCCGTTGAGATAGAAATCTTGTTAAAACCACACCGTTTGAGTTGCCTGAGGATTACTTCGATAATGGGATAATCGCCAATCGGCATCAGGGGTTTTGGAAGCACGGTTGTGTAGGGAAGCAGCCTTCGTCCCTTTCCCCCTGCCAGAATAATTGCCTGCATGAATACCTCCTAAACCGTATAGAGTCCTGCCTTGTAGGATGAAATATGCTCCTTCATCCAGTCAATCGTGAGGGAAAGTCCGTCTTCGAGTGAATACTGAGGTTCCCAGCCTGCAAGATCCTTTGCACACCGGTTGTCACAGAGAAGTTGCATGACTTCACTCTTATCAGGGCGGATACGTTCTTTCTCGCAGATTATTGTGGCATCCGGGTTTACTTGTCTGATGATGAGTGTCCGCAAGTTCACCGATAGTCACTCCCCGACCGGAACCGGTGTTGACGGTTTTTCCGACTGTTTTTTTACTCTCGGCAAATTTGATGAATCCCTGGACGGTGTCTGCTACATAGGTGAGATCACGGACCGGGGTAAGTGATCCAAGTTTGATGGAATTGGAGGTGAGTGCCTGCGTAATGATTGTCGGGATAACCGCCCGGGTGGACTGGCGGGGTCCAAACGTGTTGAACGGGCGGATGGTTGTGACCGGTAGCCCGAATGAGCAGTAAAATGATTCTGCAATTTTGTCTGCACCGATTTTGCTTGCAGAGTACGGGGACTGTCCCTGAAGCGGGTGCTTCTCATCTATTGGTGTGTATTGTGCAGTGCCGTATACTTCACTTGTCGATGTGTGCACCACGCGGTCTACATTGGCATCAAGGCATGCCTGCATGATATTGAGGGTGCCTTTGATATTGGTGTTGATGTAGGACTCCGGTGCAACATAGGAATACGGGATGCCGATGAGTGCGGCGAGATGGAATACGTACTCTTTTTCGGAGACTGCCTTTTTCACAAACAGGGAATCAGTGACATCACCGGCTATCACGTTAAGGTTGGGGGTTTTATCGTTATATCGCCCTTCGAGCATCCCCCAGTCATTCCGGGCATTGTAATGCACGAACGCGGTGACCTCTGCACCTTTGTTGAGTAACTCATCGACAAGGTGGCTGCCGATAAAACCTCCGGCGCCGGTCACCAGCACCCGTTTGTCCTGCCATTTCATGATCTGTCCTGTCTATATGTTTTGATGAGTGCCTGATAATCTTTCTCTGCCTGTGCCATCAGGGTGTTCCACTGGCCACGTTCAACAACGGTTTTGCGCGCTGCATTTCCCAGTTGAGTACAGAATGCAGGATCTGTGGCAAGTGTGAGAATACTTTCTGCAACGCTTTCCGGTGAACCCGGAGGGATAAGAAGCCCGGATTTCTTATCCTCGATCCATTCCGGAATTCCCCCAACCGAAGTGGCGATGCAGGGCAGACCACTTGCCATTGCCTCAAGCAGGGAAACAGGCGTCCCATCCGAGATTGATGTTGTGATAAAGATATCCGCGTCCCGATAGTCATTTGGAACTTCAGAATAATCTGTTTTTTTCCTGAACGTGACAACTTCCGATAAACCTAGGGCTGTTACCAGTTCCCGGACCGACTGCTCCAGCGGCCCATCGCCTTTGAGAGTGAGCCTGAGATGCGGATTCTTCTGATACGCGAGTGCAAATCCCCGGATAAGGGTATCATTATCATAGACCGGGAAGAATCCGCGGTTGGAGAAGATCTCAATGGTATCGAGTTCCCTCTTTTCTGGTATCCGGTTGGTGGTGAGAACAGATCGGTATCAATACCAAACGGGAGATAGCGGACCTTTGTTTCCGGAATGTTGAAATCACCGACAATATGATTTCCGATGTTATGGGAAACTGCATAGATGAGATCCACCGATTCCAGCACTTTTTTTGTATACCTATGGATTAACCAGCTCTTTTTTGGGAAGAATAAGGACATCATCGCCCCATGCGGAAACAATCGCTGGATGAAACTTCAGATCAGGCAGATGAAAGCCGTATTTTGCAATAAAGTGAGCGTGGATGAGATCCGGTCTAATTTTTTTTACGAGTCTTTTTATTGCGATATGACGGGGTATGAAGGAAAGGTAGAGATTTTTCCAGCGACGAGGTGAGGACATATTCGGTTACCCCGGGAATAGAGCGGTCCATCGGATCGTAGGTGATCAGGTGGACTTCATGTCCCCGTTGTGCGAAATATTCCACCCAGCGCTGGGTATGGATGCTGCGGCCGTCAGCAATAAAACATAATTTCACGTGAAGAGTACCTCGGTGGATTTCATGATATTTATTTCCTGAAATTTGCATCGATCTGGTGAACTTTTCCTAACATTATATCAACCAACCCCTCAATATTGCCAAGAGCGCGTTCAAATCCAGCTGTGTTTCTCTCTTGTACACTGCTTAAACTATTCAACAACACTTCTCCAACTGTAGCCCAATAAAAAAGAGGAATTGACAATTCCGGGTTCTTTTTAACAAAATAATACCGGTTGATTACTGCCATCTTTCCAAATATTTTATTTTTTGATTTGTTGTATGGGGGTGGATTGTGGTCGACTTTTGCTTTGTAAAGAACTATCATGCGATATTTTTTACTGACCCGATAACTGAATTCTACATCCTCATGATACGCCCAACCTTTATACCATTCGTCATATTTGTAATTATCAAGAATATTTCGTCTCCAGATGGTGGCACCACCACATAACCACTCACTTTCGACATCTTTTGTCAAAGGAACCTCAACCGTACAAAATCCCGAAGGTAATACTTTACCTGGAATTTTTCCGGTAATCATAAAAAACCGGGTAATCGCTTTTGTCAGGTGATTACGTGGCGGATTATTTACAATATTAAATGCAGCTCCCGCAATATCCTCGGGACAATTTTCCCAGAATGCAAGCATCTCTTCAATTGCATCGGGTTTAAGTTCTATATCGTCGTCAAGGTAGCCTGCAAGAGTGATGTCCGGATTCAAGTGCCTTATTCCCTGGTTCCGCTGGGTTGTCAGCGATGGTGGAAAAACATGCACATACGTTATCCCTTCAAAGAAAAATGATTCAATATTGGTTTAACTGGGTTATCACTCCCATCAACAATAATCACTTGATCGGGTTTAACACATTGCAGTTTTATCGTGTTTAGCAGTTTAATAAGTAATTCCGGCCGATTACGTGTTGGAATTATCAATGCAATTTTATTTTTAAAAGATAGTATCTGGTGTATTTTTCATTCCGCATCACAGTGATACCATGTTGATGGTTTTTTCTTATTAAAAAAATGTATTGCAAACAGGATTTCAGAAAATTTTAATCTATTTCTTTGAATGCTGTAAGATACCCAGTCTCTTATTGATTGTCTGGAGTTAATTTCCGGTTTATACATGAAACCGAGCGATGTTTTTTCATTCAATCGCTTAACGAGTTCCCGAATCTTATTTCTTTGCGTTTAACTGAATGCCTAAAAATCGATGTATTCAGTGTGCTTATAATCGTATGTGTGAGAAAGGATTTTTACTCAATCTACTCAATAAGGTAAAGATAAAATATGAGTAAATCTCCTGAAGATTTTTATCAAAATAAACGTATTTTAATCACCGGTGGTGCCGGAAGCGTAGGACAGGCGCTGTGTGAAAGACTGCTCGCGTATAACCCCAAAACCATCGCCCTTTTTGATATCAATGAAAACGGCCTGTTCAACCTTCGTCAGAAATATGGAAAGAATTGCGGAGATACGATCCGGTTTCTTTTAGGAGATATCAAGAATCTCGACCGTCTTCACTACGCGTTTAAGAATATCGATATTGTTATCCATGCCGCATCATACAAGCATGTCCTTGAATGCGAATACAATCCTCTCGACGCGGTGGAAACCAATATCAATGGGACTACCAATGTTATCCAGGCTGCAATCAACCAGAATGTTCAAAAAGTGATCTTCACCAGTTCCGATAAAGCGGCGAACCCATCCAACACGATGGGGACTACGAAACTACTTGCAGAAAAACTGATCATTGCTGCCAATGACTATGGTGCCAGGACCACGATTTTTTCCTGCTGCCGGTTTGGCAATGTCGTTGGTACAAGTGGTTCGGTTATTCCTTTATTTAAAAAACAAATTCTTGAAGACGGGTTCATCACCATAACCGATCCTGATATGACGCGGTTTATGATCACCCAGGAAACAGCAATCGATTTGGTCCTCAAGGCAGGTATCCTTTCCGAGGGGGGAGTAAGGCTGCCTCATGGGCGGAACCGTGCCCAGTTATGATGATTACAGGCACAAATGGGTCCGCTTTCCTTATCTCCTCAAATATCGAGAGGCCTTTAATTCCCGGCATCGATAGATCAGTTATGACCAGCGCATGGCGTTTGTCTGCCAGCAATCGCAGCGCTTCCTTGCGTGATTGAGCGGGTCCCACCGTGTATCCAATTGCCTCAAGGAACCTCCCTCAGCTTCTGAAGAAGATACAATATCGTCATCTATGAGAAGCAGCGGCCTCAAGGGTTTTTCTGACACCACGCGATAACTCACAGAAGGTCGCATTGAGCAATAGATTCCTTCGAAGGGCCTGTAGAACCGACGCCGATGCAAACCGCCTCCCGTCCGCGTTAGCGGGGCGCCAAACTGGAGCGCGAGTCGCCGGTTAATCCCTCCAAGCATCCGGCATCTTATGAAAGCCCTCAGAAACCTTTTCGAGATTATGACTACAAAGCGGAACGCATCACAATAAGGATACTGCAGGATCTAACGTGATGTCGAGAATGATCTTCATTAACCCGGATAATTCACGAACAAGGGTTCCATACGGGGCCCCGTGTTATCTTGTCCCTGAGACTGCAACGTGAGGCAATCACGAAAGGGAGTCGCCCCGTAAGAGAATGTATCAGGAAGCGCGGGTCAAAGGTCAAACCCCACGGAGCGAGTCGAGGTCGATTTCCACGGAGGTAGGACGACTGATGATCGAAGGGGCTGACGCACTGACAGCCGAGCGTATCGCGGACAACCGGAATAGCCGTTGCGTGAGGCACCAACCGGCGTAACTATCCGCCAGCGGGCGTATCGACTGGTGTTTGACGGGGATTGCTCTCACACCTCGCACCACTTCCTGTCCATGCTTGGAACACATCGTTACCGATATGCCTTCGAGACTCTGCTAACACTCCCGTTCTGCCGACGTAGCCCTGCGAGCTGAGATGATGGAGAAGTCTGCTGCCAAATACACTAGCCCCTCCACCAACGCAGACAACAACAGATTTCAGGACGCAAATCCGCCGCACAGCCGAAAGTCATTGTCATCGTTGACAGTTTCTCCGCCGTAGTTATATTGACATCAAGGCGAGCTCAAAAATGGATGATTTCAGAGGATCGATTGGTCAAAGTTACGGACGACAACAACTGTTTTGCGTGCGGGGAGAAGAACCCGCTGGGGCTTCACCTGTCGTTTGAGTATTCAGGCGACGGCGAAACAGCCTGGACTCATTCGCGCGCCAAGAACCACGAGGGCTGGGCCGGCATCGTTCACGGCGGGATAACGGCTGTGGCCCTGGATGAGGTCGCGGCGAAGTTGGTGCACAATCTTGGCATCCGGGCCGTAACAGGGAGCCTTGACGTCCGATACATCAAACCGGCGATGGTGGGGCAACAGCTGGAGTTCCGCGAAGCCTGGCCCCGCAGCGGGGCCGTCTGGTCGAGGTGAAGGCCGAGGCGCAGCGAAGACGAGCCTTCTGTGGCGACTGCAACGGCGGTGATGTTTAAGGTTGAATGAAACCACAGCCCGACGAGCAATGGCCTTCAGAATGACTCCTGTAAGGGCGGGTCCCCGTGCCCGCCCTTCTGAAACGTCCCTTCGATCGAGGGCACGCACGGGGGCCTGCCATAGGCCCGTGCCCTCCGGGTGAACGTCGGGTGGTTGAGGGCAGGCACGGGGGCCTGCCATAAGGCCGCGCCTCCGGTGTGAACGTCGGGTGGTCGAGGGCAGCACGGGGGCCTGCCCCTACAAACATCAGAGGGGCTGTCTCGCGCCACTCACTCTGTTCCTCGTAGCCTGCCTGGCGTTTCTTATTCTTTCTTTCCACGCTTTCGCCGTCGGTTCACACGGGCGACAGCGGCAGACTCATCACTTCAGCCTGGTCGCTGGGCATTGCGCACAATCCGGGCTACCCTGTTTATTCGCTATTTGGGCGAACATTGGGTTCCTGGGCGCTCGGGAGCCGGCAGAGTATTGCGCGTGGACCTTCTGTCGGCGGTCTGCGCCGTCCTCGCGTCGATGCTGCTCTTTCTGACGGTTCATACGCTCTCGGGACGAGTATTCCCTGCGGCTGCGGCAGCCTTGCTGTTGCCCATTTCGGCTACCATCTGGTGGCAGTCGTCGGACGCCGAAGTCTATATCCTCTATCTCCTCTCGCTCTCAGTTCTGGCCTACGTCTGGCGGGCTTCTCACGGGCCGCGACGTAAGGTGGCTCTATTGCGCTCGTTCATCTTCGGTCTGTCGCTCGGCAATCACGTTCTCGCTGGTCATGATCGCTCGGCAATTCGTATGCCTGCTCTTTCAGCGGGTCAGCATTAGAAGTCCGAAGGTGATATTCATCTGTCTGATGCTGCTCATCTTTGGGCTTCTTGCTACGCTTATGTGCCGTATCCGGGACGTAACTAATCCAGCGATGAACTTAAGCGCCCCGGACACGCTTCGGGGCGTCATATACCACGTCGGGCCGACAGAACACCGAGGCAAGGCGATGCTCACCACTTTCTATGAAAGCCCAGGCAAAGAGATCGAGTCCATCATCGGACTTTTCACTTTCAATACGGCGCGGCTACACCAGTTTTCTCGTCATCGCCTCTTGGGGGCTGTGGTCGCTCAGGCGGAATCGGACTCTGATCGCCGCTGCGGCGTCTGGCGATCGCCTTGAACGTCTTCTACATCCAATTCATGAATGTCGTGCCGCTTCAGGCGACGGGCTTTGGCTATCCCTCATATTTGGTGTTCCTCCTGCTCTTTGCCGCAGGCTCTTGCGCCATCGTTCCGAAAGTGCCGCGAGTTGCCGTCGCAGCCATTGTTGTACCATGGCGGTCGGAACGCTCGCCAACTACCAGCCCAATGACCGTTCTGCGGACTTCCTGACATATAACTATGGTCGGAACCTGCTCGGGCCGCTGCCGCCCGTGTGCGCCTTGCCAAGGGGGAAAACTCAGAGTGGCCTCTCCTCGCTGTATCTTCAATCCGTGGAAGGACTGCGCACCGACGTCTCGCTTTACGACGCCTTCGGGGATACTGCCATAGCACTGAAATCGTTCGCCGGTTTCAGGGACGTCGGGCAGCAGCCCAAGATCAAGCAGATTTGCGGATCGCACGACGCCTGCTTCTTCGGTTTCACGCCCGATCGAAGGTTCGGCCCCATGCAAAGGATGCAGGTCGGTCGGGGATCATAGTTTGGCCTGGGCGAGCCGGATTCAGGGAGCTGGCGTCTTGGGCCTCTATGAGCTTCAGGGCATTGACGATCAGAGGTATCTTCAAGCGGATTCTGCAGCAGGAAACAGCGTCGGATTATTACTTCCGCTGGCGACAGGTATCAACTCGCGCGGGGGAATAAAAGCGGCTGCGGAAGGGAGCTGGCACTGACCTCAATCTCGGGCGCCCAGGTCGATTTCATGCGGGCGAAGGTCGCAAACGAATACTCCGAGGCGGGGATGACCGATGATGCAATACGAGAGTTCCAGGCGCTGCGCCAGCGATTAACCCTTATCAGGCGGATTACAGCAACCAGTTGGGCGTCCTCTATCGGAAATCGTGCCGCGACAATGAGGCGATCGAGGCCTTTCAATCGCGCTTGCGATCAAGCCTGAGGCGGTTACGCCTACAATCTCGGGAACGCGTCTGGCGACGAGGCGAATCGACGATGCCATTGCATTCTACGGCCAAGCGCCGAACGGCGCGTCAATCCAGCCGAGATAGCAATACGATGGTTCA
>CAVYJD010000014.1:0-464203 GCA_963768785.1 uncultured Methanoregulaceae archaeon | reverse complement strand
GAAGGCGTGCTCATCATCGGCAGCGGAGGTGCGGTTCACCCGCTTGGTGACCCGACGGTTGCACTGGGTGAAGGACTTCCGACTGAGATCTGGGCGATCGCGTTCAACGAGTGGCTGAACCGGGCAGTGACGTCCGGTGACAAAAAGAGCCTGATCGGCTACCGTGAGCTCGCACCATCGGCCATCCACGCCCAGTATTATCCCGACCATTTCATGCCGCTCTTTACAGCGCTTGGTGCAGCCGGGCCGGATGCAAAGGGAACGATTATCCACCAGAGCTGGTACTGGGGCAACCTTGGTATGGGTGCGTTTGAGTTCCGGTGAAAGATAGACTCCCGTATTGAGAAAAACAATCGAAAAGAAAACGGGCCTGAAGGGATTTGAACCCTTGACCTGCGGATTAAGAGTCCGCCGCTATGCCGAACTAAGCTACAGACCCACTTAGCCTACTAATGTGGTTGATATTGCTGAATAAAGGTTTTGGAAAACAACAAGGCAGAATCACTTAATACGCACAGAGTGGTACATCTTTGGTAACATGCCTGAAACCGGCGTATTTGAATCAGCAGAACCGATAAAATACTGCATTTTTGGCTGCGGAACGAACGGTTACAACATCATTCTTGAGCTCGACAAGGAACATGAGCGCGTGATTGTGGTCGACAAAGACGAAACCCGTGTCCGCCACCTCCGCGACCAGAAATCCGATGCCTATGTCCGGGACGTCACCGCGCCGGATATGCTCGTGGGCCTGCCCCCCTTTGAGATCGCATTTGTGATGACCGGTGATGCGGCAGCAAACCTCGCGGCAGTTCTCACGATAAAAAAACGGTATCCCCTTGCCCAGGTAATCGCACGGGCGATCGATCCGGTAAGTGCGGAAAAACTTACCCTGTCCGGCGCGGATTTTGTCATCTACCCGCAGGAAGTCGTCGCCCGGGCAGCCATCTACCAGGTCAAAAAACAGCACGCAAACCGGATCTCGCAACGGTTATTCACGCTTCTCGCCGGCTGGGACGGCACACTGGGCATCGTCACGCACAAGAACCCTGACCCGGACGCGATTGCCAGTGCGATGGCGCTTGCCGAAATCGCCCGGCACGCAAACCCAAAAACGCTCACCACCCGGATTTTTTATGAAGGCAACATCGGACACCAGGAAAACCGGACCTTTGTCAACCTGCTCGATATCAAGATGGAGCACCTGACCCCCGAAGTGCTCCAGAGCTGCACCTACCTCGCCCTTGTCGACTGCCCGGCGCCCGGCGCAAATAACGATGTGTCGCCGCAGACCCGGTTCAACATTGTCATCGATCACCACAAGGACGCAAAACACCTCGCCACGCCGAGCAATTTTGTGGATATCCGGCCCGGTATCGGCGCGACGGCAAGCATCCTCACCCAGTACCTGCAGGAGCTCGACATCCCGGTGGACAAGCGGGTGGCAACGGCACTCCTCTACGGTATCAGGACCGATACCCGGGAGTTCAAGCGCAACGTCACCCCGGCGGATCTCGGGTACGCGGGGTTCCTCCTGCCGCTTACGGACGCCGACCTGCTTGACAAGATCATGTCGCCGTCGATGTCGCAGGAGACCCTTGACGTGATGGGAAAAGCGATACAGTACCGGAAGATCCAGAGCGGGTACCTGTTCTCAAACGTCGGGTTTGTTATGAACCGCGACGCCCTCCCGCAGGCAGCCGACCTCCTCATCACCCTTGAAGGGGTGAACACGGCGCTGGTGTATGGCATTACCGATACCTCCATCGTGATCTCGGCACGCAACCGGGACATCCGGCTCCATATCGGTAATGCACTCGCGGAAGCGTTTGGCGACATGGGCGACGCGGGCGGTCACCCGAACATGGCCGCAGCCACCCTCCCGCTCCACTATTTCGGGAACGTGGCAAACAAGGACGAGCTCCTTGGCATCATCATCGAGCCGATCCTCCAGAAATTCAAGAACCTTGTCGGCCTCGAGAACGAGGACAAAAAGAATGCACTTTGACCAGTGGGAACCGCACTACCTCGAAATCCTCGACTATTTCGGGTTCTCGCGGGAAGATGACGAAACCGCAGCCCGGCTGCTTGCGACGCTTGTCACCCGCGATGACCTGATTTCGCTCAAAGCGCTCACGAAGGGCAACGATGTCACGGTCTGCGGCAATGCTCCCTGCCTGAAAAAAGAGCTGGCGCGGATTACCGGTGTAATCTTTGCTGCCGATGCCGCTGCGGATGTTCTCGCAGAGAACGGCATCCGCCCGGATGCGGTCTTTACCGATCTGGATGGCGCAACCGACCGACTTATCGACATGAACGATGCAGGGACAATCGTGGTCGTCCATGCGCATGGCGACAATATGCCGCTCCTTAAACACTGGGTCCCGCGGTTCAGAGGCCCGGTGGTTGCGACAACCCAGAGCACCCCGCTCCCGCATATCCACAACTTCGGCGGGTTCACCGACGGTGACCGGGCGGTCTTTGCCGCTGACGCGCTTGGCGCAGAAAAGATCACCCTTGTCGGCTTTGACCTTGATGACAAAAACGTGGACCCGCTCAAACGGGGAAAACTTTTCTGGGCGCGAAAACTCCTTGCGCTGATCGGTCATGCCTGCTGACGCCTATATCCTTGACGGGTACGTGGATGAACCCGCGTGCCTTGGTGTCCCGCCCTACGTGTCGCCGTACATCCGGACGGTGGCAGGGGCACTTCTGGCACATGGGTTTCTGGTACACTATCTCACCATCGACCAGCTTCGTACTGACCCGAAATGGATCAATGAACTGTCCCGTGCGGAGTTGCTCGTCATGATCGCAGGTGTCACGGTGCCGGGAAAATATCTTGGCGGGACTCCTGCCACGCTCACCGAGATCCAGCAGACCGGTCACATGATACGGGGCCCAAAAAAACTGGTCGGCGGGCCCATCGGTTTCGGGTATGCACATGAGGGTGGAACAAAAGGCAAAACAGCAGGAGATCTCCGGGTTTGATGCCCTCCTTGTCGGGGAACCTGCCGTGGCGCTTGACGAATACCTTTCCGGCAATGAACCCAGGGGAATGCTTGACTACGCCCGAACCGATCCGTGGAGTATCGCGGGAAGCGGGATCATCACCCGGCACCCGGATTACCCGTACGTGATGTGCGAACTGGAGACTGCCCGGGGGTGTTCGCACGGGGCAACCGGCGGCTGCTCGTTCTGCACGGAACCGTTCTATGGCCTGCCGAAATACCGGGGCATCGGGGCAATCGCCGCTGAAGTTGCAGCGCTCTATGGACACGGGGCCCGGCACTTCCGGGTCGGGCGGCAGCCGGACATCCTTGCGTATGGCGCCGGTGCCGGAGAATACCCGGCACCCCGCCCGGATTTACTGGAAAAACTTTTCTCGGCCGATCCGTTCCGCTGCGCCGGAATTAAAAACACTCCATATCGACAACACGAACCCGGCGACCATCGCACGCCACGAAGAAAAGAGCCGTGAAGCGCTCGCGGCGATCATCCGGCACCACACGCCCGGCGACGTTGCCGCGTTTGGCATGGAGACTGCCGATCCTGCCGTTGTCGCGGCAAACAACCTCAAGGCACAGGCAGACGAGGTGTTCCGGGCAATCGAAATCGTGAATGAACTGGGCGGAATACGAAAGGACGGGATCCCCGAACTTCTGCCGGGCCTGAACTTTGTCTGCGGTCTGGCGGGCGAAACGGAATCAACGTACGAAAAAAACGAGCAGTTCCTCACAAGAGTGCTTGATGCCGGGCTCCTTGTCCGGCGCGTGAATATCCGGCAGGTGATGCCGTTTGAAGGCACGCCCGCGTATACGAACAACACGCTCGGGAAGTACGACCGGCGGTTCAGAGAGTTCAAGGAGCATGTCCGGCAGAAGTTTGACTATCCGATGCTCCAGCGGGTGTTTCCGGTGGGGACGGTGCTTGACGATGTGCGGATTGAGGTTTCCGGGGACCTCTCGTTTGGCCGGCAGCCGGGCTCGTACCCGATCCTCGTCGGAATACCGTTAAACCTCCCCGTCCGGATGGTGCTGTCTGCGGTGGTCGTGGACTGGGGTATGCGATCGATCACGGCACTGCCGGTGCCGGTGAAGATCAACACGCTCCCGGCACCGGCACTCCGGTGGCTTCCGGGCATCGGTAAGAAAAAAGTGGCCGCAGTCATCGCGAAACGGCCGTTTAAGGATATCGGGGCATACCGGAAGATTGCGGGAAGTTCAGCCATCGATTCGCTGATGGATTTTTCACGGGAATAAACCCCCGAAAAAAAGATCAGATCTTTTTTAATTCGGTCACTTTCAGGATATCGGTGCGGGTTACGATCCCGACAATCCTGTCGTCCTGCACGACCGGGATCCTGCCGATATTCTTGACCGACATTATCCGCAGTGCGTCCACCAGCGGTGCGGTGGGGGGAAGCGTGATCGGGTCACGGCTCATGATATCTTTTACCTGCATCGCCTCGCGGTCGATAGGCGACGTCCGGTTGACATCCACGAGCGTGACCATCCCGACCAGTGAATCCCGTTCGATCACCGGGAACCCGAGGTGCTTGCTTGCATACATCATATCGACAACCTTTGCGAGCGGGAGGTTTGAGGGAACGGTAATGACCGGGGAACTCATCATGCTCCCCACGGTCATATCCTGCAGGAGGAAATTGTACTGGACTGCCGTTGATTCCATGCTCGCCCCGATGTAGATGAAGAGCGCGATCAGGATCAGGAACGGGGAGAAGAAGAACAGGCCGACAAGACCGAAGATGATCGCAAACCCCCTGCCGACATTTGCCGCGATACGGGTTGCCCGGTGCAGCGGCATCCGCTTTGCAAGGATTGCCCTCAGCACCCTGCCGCCGTCCATGGGAAACGCCGGCAGCAGGTTGAAGCCGAACAGGATGATATTGAGGACGCCAAGATACCCGAACACAAAGACAAAGACACCCGCCCGCGCCGGATCGGTCGTAATCTGCGGCGCAAGGTAGACGAGCCCGCAGCAGACGACGCCGAAGATCAGGCTCATGATCGGCCCGGCAAGTGCCATGGGCAGGCTCGACTTTCGGGTCCGGGACACCCTCGTCCATCTGGGCGACACCGCCAAACATCAGGAGCGTGATGCTCTGCATCTTGAGGCCTTTTGTCCGGGCCACAAGCGAATGGGCGAGCTCGTGGACGAGCACACCAAAAAAGAGCCCCAGCGCCACGACGGTTCCCAGGATCCATGGCATGTAGCCTGCCGTAATCAGGCTGGTGTCGATGGGCACCGCGAAGAGATCTTTGAGCATGTCCGTCGTGAGCGTGATCTGGCTGCCGATAATCCAGGCAAACAGCGGGATTACGAGCAAAAATGTGTAATGGATCAGGATAGGTATGCCAAAAATCCGTCCGATCCGAAATGACCCGTCCATAAAGTAAGGTTATCTTTTTAACCCATATGGTATATACTTTCATCTGATAACGATGGAAACCCAGATTACAGATTTATTCGGGCTGCAGATTTACACGGACAAGGGAATGTTCATCGGTGAAGTCGAAGATGTGGTCATTGATGTGGACGCAAAGAAGATCGATGCCATTGTCGTCGGGAAAGTGAACGACCAGCTCTTCGAGCTCAAGAACTACAAGGGATTAAAGATCCCGTACCGGATCATCAGCGCCATCGACGACATTGTCCTTATCCGTCATCTCCCCGGGGCATTTACCCAGGGCGGCTCGTTCGACGAGCAGTAAATCAATATGGTACACGCGTGGAGCGGGAGCCCACGCCGTTTTTCTTTTCTCCCGTACAGGATCCTGATATGGAAAACCGGGAAATTTTTTCAACTATCACCACGATCCCCCCGGTTTTTGTCCGTCTCGATGGCCGGGCATTTCACCGTCTGACCAAAGTCCTTGCGTTTGCAAAACCCTTTGATGACCGGTTCAACGAAGCGATGGTGGCTGTCTGCCGGGCGCTGGTCGGGGAAAGCGGGCTTTCACCGGTGTTTGCGTACACCTTCTCGGATGAGATCAGCCTGTACCTGGCGCAACTCCCGTTCTCCGGGCGGGTAGAAAAGATCGATTCGGTGGCGGCGTCGTATGCCGCAAGTGCCCTGACGCTTGCACTGGGCACCCGTGAGCCGTTGTCGTTTGACGCCCGGATTGTGCAGGCAACGCCGGAATCGGCGATCGAGTACATGGCCAACCGGCAGGACGAAGCGTGGCGCAACCATATCAACGCGTACTGCCAGCAGGCGCTGATCTCCGAAGGAATGAGCGCAACTGCCGCCGCTGCCCGGCTCAAGGGCAGGCCGGCAAAGGAATTGCACGAGATGATGCACCAGCGGGGCGTCAACCTTGCAAAAACGACGGCATGGCAGCGCCGGGGCGTGCTGGTCTGCAAAACTGAGACGGAAAAGGAAGGCTACAACCCGAAGACAAAAGAAGCGGTGATAGTAAAAAGAAGTACCGTCACCACCAATCGCGACCTCCCCCTTTTTACGACGCCGGAAGGACAGGCGTTTTTAAAGAATTTAATTTTCTGCCCGTGAGATACCAATCGTCATCGCGATGCCTTCGACATCCCACTCCTTGACGAGCTGATATGCAGGTGCTGCCGGTTCGGTCAGGTTGTGGAGCGAGAGTTTCTTTGCCCGGACTTCTTCTGCAATCCCGGTGTTCCAGCCAGAGCTGACGAGATCGCAGATCCGCTTGTCGGCGATACCGACATCAACGACAATAAAGTCCTCGACCGCAAGATCGAGCTGCCGGCGCATCTCCTGGATACGCCGTATCACTTCACGGGCGTACCCTTCCGCTTCAAGGTCCGGTGTAAGTGCCACATCGACGTACACGGTCGCATCTGTCATGGGAGCGGAGAATACTTCGGCCGGGAGTTTCTCGGTGAAGGTTACCTGTGCCGCACTGATCTCAAAATGATGGTCTCCTTCAACAAGGGTGACCGTGCGCCCGGCATCGGTCTCGCTCTTCAGCCGGTTGCCATCCGCCTTCTCGATTGCAGCTTTTGCTTTGGGTGCATCCCTGCCAAACGCGGGGCCGAGCGCCTTCATCACCGGCTCCGCATGCCAGCCGACCCGGTCCCAGCGTCCCATGACGACCTTGACCTGCCGGGCGTTTGCCCGGTCCATGCAGATCGCATTGAGGCGGGCGACTGCATCTTTGACCGGCTCTGTATCGGTCACTACGACCACTTCATTTACCGGCCAGCGGAGTTTTCGTTTGCCTGCCTGCCGGGCGTTCTGCACCGCGTCGTCAAACGAGCGGACAAGTTCAGTTGCATGTTCAAGTTCCGCGTTGATGAGAGCGGGCTCGGGAACAAACCAGTCAAGCATATGCACGCTTGCCGGATCGCCGGCACACTTGAGGTTCTGGTAGATCTCCTCGGTGATGTGCGGGCAGAACGGGGCAAGGAGCCCGATAAGACGGCGCATCACATAGTAGATCGTCTCGTAGGCAAACTGTTTCTGCTCCGATTCGCCTTCAAGCCACATGCGGGGGCGGACGAGCTGGACATACCAGCGCGAGAGGTCTTCTAAAATAAAGTTCGTGAGCTCGCGGGTGGCACGGTGGAGCTGGCACTCTTTCATTGCCGCATCGACGATGCCGGCGACCGTGTTTATCCGGGAGATGATGAACCGGTCCTCGTCGGGCATTTTGAACAGGTTTGCCCGGACAAATACATCGTCCCAGACGCCGGTCTTTCGACGCCGGCTCGAATTTATCGAGGATCATGTACGGCATCGGGAACCGGTACACGTTCCAGAGGATGTTTGCCGCACGGTTGATCGTCGCAACACCATCCCAGTTGAACTTCAGGTCATCCCATGGGGCTGATGAGGAGAGCACGTAGAGCCGGAGCACATCAACGCCGACCTTTGCGATGACCTCTTCGGGAGAAACAACATTCCCGAGGCTCTTTGACATCTTCTTGCCCTCTGCATCGAGGGCAAACCCGTGCATGCAGACGCTCTTGTACGGTGCCCTGCCAAACGCAATCGTGCTGGCGCCCAGCTGCGAGTAGAACCAGCCCCGGGTCTGGTCCTGTCCTTCAGTGATGAAGTCCGCCGGCCAGAGTTTCTCAAAGTCTGCGGTTTTCCCCGGGAAGCCGAGTGTTGCCCATGACGCGACGGCAGAATCAAACCAGACATCGAAGATATCCTCAACCCGTTTCATCTCGCCGCCGCAGCTACACGGGATCTTTATGTCGTCCACGAACGGGCGGTGCGGGTCAGGAAGCGGTTTGCCGCTTGCATCTTCCAGCTCTTTGATGGTGCCGATGACCCGGTACGTGTCGCATTTAGAACAGACCCAGACCGGGATCGGGATACCCCAGTACCGCTGCCGGGAGATGCACCAGTCGCGTGCCTCCTTGATCCAGTCGTAGAACCGTGCACTGCCGGCCCATTCCGGGATACCAGGTGACCTTCTCGACCTCGTGGAGCATGAGATCCCGCATCTCGGATGCTTTTAAGAACCACTGCGATGTTGCCCGGAAGATGATCGGCGTCTTGCAGCGCCAGCAGTGGCCGTACCGGTGGACCACTTTTTCCTGTGCGAGCAGGTGGTCGCCCAGCGCATCGAGCACGTTCTGGTTAGCGTCCCTGACATACTGGCCGGCAAAAATCCCCGCCTCTTCGCGGAATTTTCCTGCACCGTCCACCGGGCAGACAATCGCAAGCCCCTCTTTTGTCCCGAGCACGTAGTCATCCCACCCGTGACCCGGGGCAATATGCACCATGCCGGTGTTTTCCATCGCGACAAAATCCGCTAAGACCACTTTGTGGGCGATATCGTTCTGGAGCGGCACCTGTGCGGCTAGCGGGGAATCGTACATCCATCCCACCAGTTCCGAACCCTTCTTTGTTTCAAGAGCCTTGTATTCCTGGTAACGGCCTTTTTTCAGGACTGACTTGACGAGGGGTTCAGCAATCCAGAAATATTCCTCTTTGCCGTTTTTTGTCGCATGGACCCGGGCGTATACAAAATCCTTTGCCACAGCCACGGCGACGTTTGCCGGGCAGGGTCCACGGGGTTGTCGTCCAGATGACCAGATATTCGTTTTGTTTTCCCCGGATCGGGAACTTCACAAAGACCGAGGGGTCAGTCTCGTCCCAGTATTCCACTTCCGCGTCCGCGATCGCCGTCTCGCACCGGGGGCACCAGTTCACAACCCGGTACCCGCGTTCGAGCATACCCTTTTCCTGTGCCCGGGCAAGCGTCCACCATGCCGCCTCAATATATTCGGGTTTTACGGTCTGGTACGCGTTTTTGAAATCGAGCCAGACCCCGAGACTCTCGAACTGGACGTCCATGAGTTTTTTGTTCTCTATGGCAAACTCTCGGCACTTGTCGATGAACTTCTGGATGCCGAACGTTTCGATGTCTTTTTTGGATTTAAAACCCAGCTGCTGCTCCACTTTTACTTCAATCGGCAGACCGTGCATATCATACCCGGCACGGTCGATTACGTTTTTGCCGTTCATCCGGTGGTAGCGGAGGATGGAATCCTTGAGGATCTTGTTCCATGCCGTCCCGAGATGAATGGTGCCTGTGGTGTAGGGCGGCCCGTCAACAAAGAAAAAGGCTTTTCCTGCACTGCGGTGCTGCCTGACTGCCTGGTACGTATCGTGAGTGTGCCAGTATTCCTGCACCACACGCTCGATGCTTTTCGCGTCAAAATTCGCGGTAACTTCCTTCACAAAACCCCTCTTTTGTTTTAAGACAACCCGGTTAATGGTGTAGAAAGGTGTGTGCCACTAAACAAAGTAATTATCGTGACCTGCACCGGCAGTTCTTTATGGATGACCGGGGTATGCTGGTATAGAGTGACAAACTCATAAAAAAATCACGGGAGAACCATCCCGCCATACTACCAGAAAATGGACTGATCGGACATGAAACCTTACCCGCTCCTGATTGGTGGTGTCTTTAAAGAGACAGCCGAGATTGCAAAAGTCCGGTTCCCGTATACCGGGGACGTGTATGCAGAAGTCTGCATGGCAGGAAATGTCGAGTTAAAGGAATCGGTTGCTGCCGCTGTCAGGGGATTTTCACAGACCCGGGCACTCCCGAGCCATGCCCGCTTCCGGATCCTTGAAAATCTTGCCGGGGAAATCCATGCCCGGGCGAACGAACTTGTGGATGTCATGGTGATGGAGGGCGGCAAAACACAAAAGTTTGCCACCAATGAGGTCGCCCGTGCCGAGATGACCGTACGGACTGCGGCAGAGGAATCAAAGCGGATCTACGGCGAGATCATCCCGCTTGACTGGAGCGAAGACACCACGGGCAGGACCGGGTATCTCCGGCGGTTTCCGCTCGGCCCGGTGCTGGGCATCGTTCCCTTTAATTTCCCGCTCAACCTCGCATGCCACAAACTGGCTCCCGCGATTGCCGCGGGAAACTCTATTATCCTCAAGCCGGCATCAGCAACTCCGGTATCCAGTCTCCTGCTGGGAGAGATGGCACTTGATGCCGGGCTGCCCCCGGATGCGATCAGCGTAGTGCCCTGCCCCGGCGGCCGGGCAGAGCAACTTGTCCGGGACCCGCGGATTGCGTTTCTCTCGTTTACCGGCAGCTGTGCGGTCGGCTGGCACCTGCGGGAAATTGCCGGCAGAAAAAAAGTCGGGCTGGAACTGGGCGGGAATGCGGCAGTGATCGTGCATGAGGATGCAAACCTCGAATATGCCGCAAAAAGGATTGCCGCAGGAGGATTTATCAACGCCGGGCAGGTCTGCATCTCGGTGCAGCGGGTATTCCTGCACCGGCCGATCTATGAACGGGCCCTTGCGCTGATCCTTGCCGCGATAACTGATCTGAAACTAGGCGATCCCCGGGACCCGGCAACTGATATCGGGCCCATGCTTGACCGGGTAAAGGCAGAGCAGGCCTATGCAAAAGTGCGGGAAGCAATTGCACAGGGTGCCCGGTGCCTGACCGGAGGGACGCTGGAAGGGACGATGTTTGCCCCCACGGTGCTTACCGATACGACGCCGGAGATGCGGGTGAACCGGGAAGAGATGTTTGCCCCGGTCATTTCCGTTACACCCTACGACGACTTTTCAGAAGCAGTGAAGATGGCAGATGCCGGTGACTATGGGTTGCAGGTCGGCATCTTCACGCAGAACATCAACCGTGCGATGCGGGTGTTTGAACAGATGGAAGTCGGCGGTGTGCAGGTTAACGATATTCCCACGTTCCGGGTGGACCAGATGCCCTATGGTGGGGTGAAGGGTTCGGGGATCGGGCGGGAAGGTCCGCGGTACGCAATCGAGGAGATGACCGAACTGCGGCTGATGGTGATCAACCGGGACGGCGGGGTGGAGTAAACGGCACAGATTGCGGTCATCGGCGCCGCTGATGCGACACCGGAAGAGTACGCCACTGCAGAGGAAATTGGGCGGCTCATTGCACAGAACCATGAAACGCTGGTCTGCGGCGGGCTGGGGGGCGTGATGGAAGCCGCATGCAAAGGCGCCCGTGAACAGGGTGGGCAAACCGTGGGGATTCTGCCGGGTACCGGCAACGGGAACCCGTTTCTGGATACGGTCATACGGACCGGTCTTGGCCACGCACGGAATGTGGTT
The DNA here is from genome assembly GCA_963768785.1 of uncultured Methanoregulaceae archaeon. Classification (GTDB taxonomy): domain Archaea; phylum Halobacteriota; class Methanomicrobia; order Methanomicrobiales; family Methanospirillaceae; genus Methanoregula. The sequence continues at coordinate 452,613 of CAVYJD010000014.1, read as the reverse complement.
ATTGTCCAGTCAGCAGATGCGGTGATTGCGATTGGCGGGAGCCATGGCACGCTGTCTGAAATTGCGATCGCCCTTAAGATGCAGCGCCCGGTATTTGGGATAAAAACGTGGGATATTGAAGGGGTGCAGCCAGTGTGCAACCCCACAGGACGCGGTTCTTAAGGCAATTCGCGCCGCACACCGGTCTCTTTAGTATCATAGCCGCCAAGCCGGTGCAGAATTTCTGCAAATTCCAGCGACGTGATCGCTTCAGTTAGTGCTATCACCCGGGGATCGGCAAGATGTTTTTTGCGGATGGCGATCTCATACCGCTCGGATGCCACCGGGACGAACTGGAGCCCGAGTGCATGTGCCGCACTGTACACGCACATGCCGGCGTCCACCTCGTTTGACTTTACGGCAAGTGCTACGGCAAGATGCGTGGTCACTTCGCGTTCATACCCCCGGATACACTGGGGATCAATCCCGTTTTTCCTGAGTTCATAATCCAGTAGCATCCGGGTGCCCGATCCTCGTTGCCGGTTGATAAACGTGTGATGCGGCAGATCGCCAAGCGTGATCCCGTTACGGGAGGCAATACCCTGCACGCGTTCTGCGACGCATATCAGGACTACCTCTTCCCCGGGAAGGATCTTTTCGAGGAAGGGAATGTTGTAACTGCCGTCGTCTGCCAAAAGGTGGGTCGGCGCCGCATGGCACTCGTCCTTCTGGAGCGCCATAATGCCGCCCATGCTCCCCACGTGCGTGGAATGGAGGCTCACTCCTTTTTTCTGGAGCATGTCGGCGAGGTAATCGAGGACCGGGTCATGGCTCCCGGTGACAAGCAGCGCCTTTTCTGCATCAGCCCGTGGCACGGTCAGCGTGGCAGGGACCGGTTGTCCTGCCTCATACCCTTCGCTTGCGGACGGGATTTGAAGGAATGCGTTTGCCCGCACTGCGCTCATCTGGACACCGGCACCCCGTGACTGGGGTGAGACGACCCAGCGGGTGCCGATTTTTCCAAGAGAACAGAGAATAAACTCGTCGCTTCCCACGTCCTTGTGGGTTGTGCGGGTGATCTGTGCCTCGATATGCTCCGGCGCGGGAACCGGAAGACCGTACTGTCCCATCAGGGGAATAACCAGTTCCCGCAGGATGGTCAGCGCGGAGAGCGGGTATCCCGGCATCCCGATGACCGGTTTGTTCTTTACCCTGCCGATGATCGCCGGCTTTCCCGGCTTTATCGCGATGCCGTGGATGAGCACTTCACCGAGTTCGGCTATGATATCTGCGGTATAATCACGGGTGCCTGCCGATGACCCGGCAGAGATGATAACGACATCGTTTTCTGCCACCGCCCGTTCCAGTGCTTCGCGGATCAGCACCGGGTCGTCTTTTACCATCGGGTATCTCCTGCAGGTTGCACCAATCTCGTCGAGCATCGCCGCGGCCATCACGGTGTTGCTCTCCACAACCTGGCCGGGCTGCGGGTGGGTGCCGTGCGGGACCAGTTCGCTCCCCGTCGGGATGAGCCCGGTCTTCACGGTGATGACCTCAAGATCGGTGACACCGTATGCGGCAAGTGCCCCCAGTTCTGAGGGGCGCACCCGGTGCCGTGACGGGAGTGCCATCTCGGATTCCCCGATATCTTCACCGGCAGGGCGGACATGCTGCCATGGCGGGGCGGCTTTGCGGATCGTGAACCGGCCGTCATCGATATGCACGTCTTCAATCATGATCACCGCATCGAATTCCGGCGCGACAACATTGCCCGTATTGACCCGGGCTGCCCGCGAAAGGGTGACCGGATGCTGTTCGCCTGCGTCTGATGTATCGGCACTCACGACGGCGATCCCGTCCATCGCGGCAAGATGGACTTCGGGAACCGAATACCGGGCAAAGATCGGTTCAGCGGTTACCCTGCCTGCGGCTTTTTCAAGAGGGATCCGTTCACGTGAAGGTATATGGGGAAACCCGGTCCGGAGCAGGTCACGTGCCATGTCCAGTGAAACGACATTTAAATACCGTTTTACCATAGGATTACATCCACGATCTCGCCGGTTTCCAGTCCTTCGCTCCCTGCCGGCACCCGGACAACGCCATTGCTTCGCACGAGCGTGTTGAGCAGTCCCGATTTGCCAAAGAGTGGTGTAGCAACCCCGTTTTTACAGGAAACCCGGATATAATCTTCCCGTCCTTTAGCCGACGGCACATTGAGCGCCAGCTTTGCCTGCACGGTCCGGACGCCGGTATCGGCCAGTCCGGTCATGCCATCGAGCAGGTGCCGTCCGATGATGAACAGCACAATGAATGCCGAAGCGGGATGGCCGGGAAGCCCGATAACCGGGACGGTACCACACCGCCCGATGATGGTGGGTTTTCCCGGCGCGATGGCGACACCGTGGATCAGCACCTCTCCCTGCTCTGCGATGATCGCGGCGGCCATATCCCGGTCATCTTTTGAACTCCCCCCGGAGATCAGCACTGCGTCGCACTCTTTTGCTGCCTTGAGAAGTGTCGTCCGGAACACGTCCCGGTTGTCCCTGATGATACCGTAGCTGACCGGTATGCACCCGTGTTCACGGACAAATGACGTGATCACGTACGTATTGACGTCCCGCACCTGCCCGGTTTTGGGGATTTCTTCTACCGGGACCAGCTCATTGCCGGTCGACAGGATCCCGACCCGGGGCATCCGGGCGACGGGAACACTGGTGCACCCGACTGCAGCAAGAACGCCCATGTCCTGTTCCGATAAGCGGCGGCCTTTTTCAAGCGCCACCTCCCCACGGGAAAAGTCCTCATTAAAAAAAAGAACATTCTCCCCGTGGGCGGCCGGTTTTTTCACCAGCACATCATCGCCGAACAGTTCGGTATTCTCGATCATCACCATCGCGTCTGCGCCCTCCGGCAGAATCCCGCCTGTCGGCACATAGAGGCACTCCCCCGGCCCGATCGGCTGATCCGGGGCGGTGCCCATTGCAACCCTGCCCCGGAAGGTGAGCATTGAGGGTATCCCATCACTCGCGCCGGTAGTATCTGCCGCCCGCACTGCATACCCGTCCACAACCGACCGGGTAAATCCCGGGATGTCCAGATCTGCGAGAACATCCTGTGCGAGCACCCGGTGGAATGCGTCGGTATGGGGGACGTTTTCTGTCCCGGACAAAACGGCAAGGCGCCGCACCACATCGATGGCCTCAGAAACTGAAACAACCTGTAAAAAAAGACTCATTTGAAGCAGCCCAGCTGGCAGCCGCGAATCTTGATCGCATGTGAGTTGCAGTACTCGCTGATCTCCATCTTGGGTATCTTGTGCTTCTCTGCAATCGCAAATGCCTGCGGGCAGGTAAGTACCTTTTCGATGCCTGCCTCTTTGAAAGCCTTCTCAATTTTTGCGGTATCCATGGTAACAATGTGCTGTGTACTTCATCATAGTGTTTACGTATCCTGCACGATTTCGAAGCCTTATTTCATGAATACAGCGTATACGGGATCTATGAAGGTCGCTCTGATCAATTCACGTCAGGACATGGCGGGAAAAAACATCAGGCACCATATCGAACAGTACCTGTCTGAACGGGAGGACTCCGGAGCCAGGCAGGGTCGCAGCTATGAATTTTTTGAGGTGGAAGGCAGGCTAATCCATGCAGAGCGGGTGGATGCAGGGATCGATGCCGATCTCGTCATTTTCCTGTCCCGGCATTCCAGTGTTAACCCGGTACCGGTCCTTACCGTTCACGTGACCGGAAATTATGGTGAGGCGGCACTGGGGGGGTCGTCCCGCACCCTTGCCCCGGCAGCGCCGGTGATGATGCAGGCGACCCTGCGGGCGCTCGCTCGGCACTGCCCTGAGGGGTACCGGGTTTCATACGAGGTGACACATCACGGGCCGACTGATGTATCCCACCCCTCGTTCTTTGTCGAGATCGGGAGCACGGAAAAGGAATGGTCGGATCCGGCCGCGGGTCAGGCCGTGGCAGAAGCGGTGCTCGGTGCAACACCTGCAAACGGTATCCCGCTGATCGGTTTTGGCGGCACCCATTACGCGACCCGGGAAACAGAGATCGCGCTCTCTTCGCGGGGTGCATTTGGCCATATCGCCCATACCCGCGAGATTGCCACGCTCGATGAGGCGATGATCCGGTCGATGATCGAAAAAACCGGGGCAGTTGCAGCGTATATTGACCGGAAAGCAATCGATCATGACTGCTCTGCCCGGCTTGCCGGTATCCTTGATGCCATCCCCCTGTTGAGACTTTCTGAAAGCGAGATTGCAGCGATGGGCCACCTGCCGTGGGAATCGTACCGGGCTGTACGGGAGATAGCCGGGCAGATATCGCCCGGCGCCCGGTGTTATGTTCATGCTCTCACGGGCGAAGAGGTGCCTGTCACCGTCAGTATCAACCCGGATCTCATCGCCTTTGCCGTAAAAGCTGACGAACCGGGATTCATCCGGGGGCTTGAAAGTTTGCCTGTTGTGCATATTTCCTCATTTGAGAACCGCCTGCTCCCTGTTTTTGTCACGTACAGCCAATATTCATCGCAAATAATAAATGCTTTAAATACGTTGTGCGTAAAAATCATACGTAGTAAGGAGATCACTACAACGGAGAAAGATTTCCTGATCATTCACAAGGTCCGGTTCGATCCCCAAAAAGCGCGCGATCTGGGGATCACAGCCGGACCTGCTTATAAGCAACTGGCTGCGGGCCAGCCGGTTGAGATCAACGGTCAGGTAATCACACCCGCTATGGTGGCGTCTGAACGTGATAGTAAAATCCACATCCCGGGATTGGAGAACTATACATGAGGTCAATTGTTGAAGAGGCACTCACGAAGGCGATGGACACAACACCGTCCGTTACCCAGAATAATGAAGACCTTGACCAGATCTTGAGCGAGCTCAAGACCGAGATCAGGGTGATCGGCTGCGGGGGCGCCGGATCCAATACGATTACCCGCATGATGGAAGAGGGTATCCACGGCGCCAAACTGGTCGCTATCAATACGGACGCCCAGCACCTTATCCGCACCCATGCCGACCAGCGAATCCTGATCGGCCGCCAGCGGACCCGGGGTCTGGAGCCGGCTCCATACCGCAAATTGGTGAGGAAGCGGCTCTGGAAAACGAGCAGGAGATACGTGCAATCGTCTCCGGCTGCGACATGGTCTTTATCACGGTCGGGCTGGGCGGCGGTACCGGTACCGGCTGTGCACCGGTGGTTGCAAAAGCGGCGCGGGAAGAGGGGGCCCTGACGATTGCAGTGACCACCCTGCCGTTTGCGTCCGAAGGTGCGATCCGCATGGAGAATGCAGAGGCCGGTTTGGAGCGCCTGCGCGATGTGGCAGACACGGTCATTGTTGTGCCCAATGACCGGCTGCTCGAAGTGGTACCCAAACTGCCGCTCCACGCGGCGTTCAAGATCGCCGATGAAGTGCTGATGCGTGCGGTTAAGGGGATCACCGAGCTCATCACGATGCCGGGTCTCGTGAACCTCGACTTTGCCGATGTCCGAACGGTCATGGAGCGTGGCGGCGTTGCGATGATCGGGATGGGAGAGAGTGACAGCGAGGACAAGGCAGCCGATTCTGTCAAGAAGGCTATCCGGTCCCCGCTGCTGGATGTGGATATCTCCGGCGCGACAGCCGCCCTTGTCAATGTAGTGGGCGGCCCGGACATGACCATGCTTGAAGCGGAGGGTGTTGTCCAGGAAGTCTATAACCGGGTTGATCCCAATGCGCGCATCATCTGGGGAGCACAGGTCGATCCCGAGATGTCCGGTAAGATGCGGACACTGCTGGTAGTCACGGGCGTACGGTCGCCACAAATATATGGTCGTAATGAGAAGCTTACCCCCAAAGTACAGAAACAGTTTGAGATCGATTTTCTCAAGTGAGCAGTTATGGAAATTTCAAAACCTGATATCAAAGTAGACGTGCACGAGGAGTTATTCCGCAAATACTTCCGTGTCCTGAAACTTGCGCGCACTCCCACCCGTGAGGAGTTCTCCAAGATTGCGACCGTTGCGGCTGCCGGCGTCCTGCTTGTCGGACTGATCGGATTTGTCATCTACGTATTTTTCGAACACAAGAAACTGCTGGGTTTCTAATCCTGATCGCTTATGACCGAACAGGCTCCCCCCGGGTCCGCGGCACCGCAGATTCCCGCAGGCACTCCCGAGGTCTTCAATAACCGGATCTTTGCGATCAAGACCACATCCAAGCAGGAACGTACGGTAGCGGATAATATCCTCAAGGCGATTGAAACAAAAGCCGTGGATATCAAAGTGTCGTCGATCATCGTGCCAAACGAGCTCCAGGGCTATGTCCTGGTCGAGACGCCCGAAAAAATGAACCGGATCGAGCAGCTCGTGGAGATCATCGCCCATGCACGTGTCGTCGTCAAGGGTGAGACGAGTCTTGCCGAAGTCGGGCATTTCCTGATCCCCAAACCGGTCGTGTCCGGTATCGATGAAGGCACAATTGTCGAACTGATCGCCGGGCCCTTCAAGGGTGAGAAAGCGGTGGTCAAGCGTGTCGACTCGCAGAAAGAAGAGATCACCGTTGAACTCTACGAGAGCGTCGTGCCGATCCCGATCACGGTCCGCGGCGACAATGTCCGTGTCGTTGAGAAGTTCAAGGACCGGTAATTTATCTTCTGTTTTTTAAAACAATTTCCAACGCAAAAAAAATTCCCCGGGTCCGGATGGATAAATCCCTATGATAACATCCATTGCGGCCATAATTTTTTACAGCAAACCGGATCCGTTTTTTTAATATGAATAATCCTGAACCTGGCATTTTTGGCGGGCACACTATTTTTCCTTGCGTCTGTTGTCCGCTGATCATACGATCGGCCTCTGCCAATCAGGATCACTCATACCAGAAAAGAATTAAGCCGGATATTTGGTAAAGAATCCTTAGTGCATAGTCAGTATTTGTTTGAATCATCCATGAGGCGCAGACAGGTTCTGCCAACCTCAGAAATGAGCCTGTCCGGCTGCCGGAAGAAGATACCGTGGGACAAAAAGACTCGTGGAACTGGGAGGATATCCGGGTAGGTGCCCGCCGAACCATAATTGGCGCCAAGAAAAATATTGATGACCCCACGCTATTCCATAAGATTGCCTTAATCCCCGTTCTTGCCTGGATCGGCCTTGGGGCTGACGGCGTCTCGTCCTCATCCTACGGACCTCCTGAAGCGTTTATCGCACTGGGAGAACATACGTATCTCGCGATTTTCCTCGCATTTGGCACTGCATTCACCGTCTTTATTATTTCATATGCCTACACCCGCATCATCGAACATTACCCGAGTGGAGGCGGTGGGTACATCGTCGCAACCCACACGATCAGCCAGCGGGCAGGTGTCATATCGGGAAGCGCACTTCTTATCGATTACATGCTGACCATCACGGTTTCCATCGCGGCATGTGCCGATGCAATCTTCTCGTTTTTACCCTATTCGTACCAACCGTTCAAACTGGCTGTCGCCTGTCTCCTCATCTTAATCCTGATTGAATTGAACCTGCGGGGGGTCAAGGAATCCGTCATGACGCTTGCCCCGATATTTGTTGTGTTCATCATAGCCCATGCACTGCTTCTCGGGTATGGAATTTTTGCTCATGCTCCCCGGGTTGCCGTGGTTGCTGCAGGATTCCAGTCAGGACTTTCCTATGATTTGGCGACTGTGGGGCTGATTGGCGTTCTTGCAATTTTGTTACGCGCCTATTCGCTCGGTGGCGGGACCTATACCGGCATTGAAGCTGTTGCAAACGGTATGCAGATTATGCGGGAGCCCAAGGTGAGGACCGGAAAGCGGACGATGGGATACATGGCAATCTCACTCGCCGTGCTTTCCGGCGGGCTCTTCCTGTGCTATCTCCTCTGGAATATTCACCCGGTCCCGGGCCAGACGCTGAATGCAGTTCTTGCGACTAATGTCTTTGGCGGATGGCCTCTGGGTGGAGTCCTTGCACTGGTCACCATCCTCTCTGAGGGGGCCCTGCTTTTTGTCGCGGCCCAGACCGGTTTCATAGACGGGCCCCGGGTGATGGCAAATATGGCAATCGATTCATGGCTCCCCCGATCCTTTGCCCTCCTGTCAGAGCGCCTTACGATGACAAACGGCATCATCCTCATGGGCGGATCGGCCCTCCTGCTTATGATCTTTTCACACGGGTCGATAGTCTTTCTCGTCACCATGTATGCCATTAACGTGTTCATCACGTTTTCCCTGTCCCAGTTTGGTATGGCACGGTTCTTTTATAAAAACAGGGTGACAGAACCGAACTGGAAACGGCACATTCCCATCCATATCATCGGGTTTGTCCTGTGCAGTACGATTCTCCTTATCACCATCTATGAGAAGATTGGCGAGGGTGGCTGGCTCACGCTATTTCTGACATCTGCCCTTGTAGGGCTCTGTTTCCTGATCCATGAGCATTACCAGACAATAACACGGGGTTTAAGAAAATTAGATACCCTGCTTACAGTTATACCAGCGACCGGTAGTATGAATACCGATCCCATAAATCCCCACAAAATGACTGCGGTCCAGCTCGTCTCCGGGTTTCATGGGTTTGGTGTAAACACCTTTTATTCCATCACAAAAAATTTCCCCGGGGTCTATGAAAATTTTATATTTGTCTCTATTGCTGTCGTCGATTCAGGAACATTCAAGGGTTCCGCAGAAATGACAGCACTTTCAGAATCAACGAGACACGCACTTGATAAATACGTGGATCTTGCCCGTGAGTCAGGCTTTGCTGCAGATTACCGGATGGATATCGGAACCGATGTTGTGGGACTGGCGGTACCCCTCTGCAAACACATTGCACAGGAATTCCAAAATTCCACGTTCTTTACCGGACAGATCGTGTTCCGCCATGAAAACCCGTTCCAGAAGATCCTGCACAACGAGACAGCATTTGCCATACAGCGACGGTTGCAGTACAGCGGTATTACGACGGTTATTATGCCAATCAGTGCAGAAAAATAGTCCTTTGTTCCGGATGCCGGTCTAAAACCGTGAAAGGCTGTCAGTTAGTCCTTACCCAATAAAAATCTCATGGGCTATCCTTTATATCGGCTGTATGTCATCTGGGGGATTTTGCTCATATACAGCGAATCATAAAATGAATCATATATCCAGTCAGTTGTTTCACCGGTGACCGATTGCGTTGAATAGAAACCGGGATGTATCTTTGTCCAGTTCCCGGTATCAACTGTTTCCCCGCGGTTTAAAAAAAAGCTCGTGGAAACAAATGTCTGGTTTTCATAGAAAATGATGTGCAGATCTGATGACGGCGGCTCACCACCAATCCATTGGCCGATAATGGGATCAGGAGTGTTACTGATAGTATGCATGCCCGGCAGCTGGATACATGCTGCGGTGATGATTAAACAGAAAACAATAATGCAGACAATGCCTCCTGATCGCATAATTGAGATAGAATCGTTCTGATACGTTTAATCTTTTCCCGAATTGGCGATTCAGTGGGGGGATCTTTTTATAAACCCAACCTTTTAGCCATCACGGCAACAGCAATTCGGCTTTCCGGGTTTCAGGGATACTCTCTTCATCGGGTTCCATTGCCTCAAAACGGGGTTTGTTTAATTTCTCTATTTTGTCCTGGATATACTGGGAAAAATAGCCTTTATAACGGGCCTGTAATTCGGGAAGTATCCAGTCCTGTTCCGTTATCGTTTTCCGGCACCAGGGAGACCCACACGCACAATCCATTTTAAATATCATAGTGCTTCCCACCGATTCTGAAACGGTCACGCCATAATCAAAGGTAATCTCCTCCCCGGCGCTGATGTCCCGCATGGCAACCAGAAAAACCTGGCCTTTAAAACCACTGTTCGGGTCGCAGCTATGATTGAAAAAGTCCGTATCTTCCGGAATTGTACTGGCAGGACCAAGGACAAACCGCTCTTCGATCTGCATGGTATATCGCTGCATATCCACAGGGATCTGATACATCTCATCGATCAGCATTATCTTTCCCCCGAATATTGCCAGCCTTTCATCTTTTTTTATATCCGCTTTGGCAAATATCCCCCAGCCGTGTGTATCTGAATTTCTTCTCTCAAGATGGGGATTCAGCCAGCTGTGGGTATTCATGAACACGCTCATTTAAGGTACGTGAAAATGTGTAAGAGATTGCTATTTTTATCTGTTGCGGTAAAACCGCCGTTGTTCCCCGGATAGCGGATTACCCGGAACATGGTTAGCAGGAGCTGGGTAGCCATAATTGGGGGTCGGTCTGGGTACAAGACCGATCCCTTGAGGAACGGTCGTGTCCGGGAAGTTCACATCACAAATATAATAGTTTTAAGGATCGCTCATGGTCTCTATTTTCATAATAATCCTCTCATGAGGTCCGCCCTCATCAGATCTCCTTTGCAAGATCACCTTTATTTCCCTTCACATCAATAGTTACAGACCCAAGCTTGGAACCCGCAATTACGGGACGGCATGGTGCAAAGACTATGGCAGAAGTGGTCGAGGTTTTAGTATCCGGCGGAAAGGCAACAGCTGGTCCACCATTAGGACCCGCGCTCGGACCACTCGGTATCAACGTGAAGGCCGTTATCGATGAGATCAACCAGAAAACCGCGACATTCAACGGAATGCAGGTCCCGGTTACGGTCGTTGTCGATGACAAGAAGAAATTCACGGTCACCGTGGGTATCCCCCCGGTGTCGGCACTCATCAAAAAAGAGGCCAATATCGAGAAAGGTTCCGGAGAGCCCAACGTCAAAGTGGTAGGCAATCTACCATTCGAGGCCGCTGTCAGGATTGCCAACATGAAACTCGAAAGCATGCTCTCGTACGAGCTGAAGACTGCCGTTAAGGAAGTCATCGGCACGTGTGTCAGCATGGGAGTTACCGTTGACGGCAAGAAGGCAAAAGATGTCTTCGCCCTCATCAATGAAGGCAAGTACGACAGTGTTCTCGTGAAATAAATCGAGAAAACCATAGGAGATCGGAAAAGGCCGGTCGCAAACTATGGAGGAATCAGATGGTTGATAGGGCCAAAATTCTGGAAGCCGTGAATGCGGCGATTGAAAAAGCGCCAGAGCGTAAGTTCTCTGAGAGCATCGATATTACCATCAATCTCAAGAATATCGATATGGCGCAGCCGAAAAATCGTATTGACGAGACGATTCTTCTTCCTCATGGTACCGGCGAAAACGTCGGTATCTGTGTTATCGGGAAAGGAGATATCGTCACGCAGGCAAAGGATGCCAAAGTTGATCTGATTATCGGCCCTGAAGAGGTAGAACGACTCGGCGGACAGCCCCGCGAGGCACGGAAGGTAGCGAGCACAGTACCGGTACTTCCTTGCTGAGACGGCGGTTATGCCGCAGGTCGGCAGGTACTCAGGTCCCCGGCTCGGTCCGCGGGGCAGGATGCCGATGCCGATCACCGGGCAGATGGATATCCGCCCGATTGTCGAGCGTCTGCGAAACTCGGTGAAGATCCGCACGAAGGATCGCAAATTATTCTCCACAAAGGTCGGCTCAACGGCTATGAAACCGGAGCAGGTCGCAGAGAATATCGATGCGGTCGTCAAGCGTATCGAATCCGTCCTTGAACAAGGGCACTTAAACGTTCGTTCCATCTACGTGAAAACGACGATGGGTCCTGCTGTGAGGCTGGTATAATGGCGTTATACACACATCACCTGCCCTCATGGAAAAAGGATGAAGTAGAGGACATCAAGAAGCATGCAAAGCAGTACACGCTGATCGGGCTTGTCGATATGTACGGCATTCCCGCGCAGCAGGTACAGCAGATCCGCCGGAACCTCCGGGGCAAAGCGGTCATCAAGGTCGTTCGTAACACCTTGATCAAGCATGCGCTCGATGACATGGGCGGGGATATGAAGGACTTAACCAGGTATATCTCCGGCCATTCCGCGATTATCTTCACCAACGACAACCCGTTCAAGCTCTTCAAGCAGCTCGAAAAGACCAAGACCAAGATGGCGGCAAAGACCGGTGAGAAAGCGCCGGAAGATATCGTCATCCAGAAAGGTCCGACGAGCTTCAAGCCGGGTCCGATTGTCGGAGAACTCCAGCAGGCAGGCATTCCCGCAGCTATCGAGGGCGGCAAGGTCAAGATCCGTGAGACAAAGACGGTCGTCAAAAAAGGCGGCGTCATCTCGGCAAAACTTGCAACAGTCCTTGTAAAACTTGATATCAAGCCCATGGATGTCGGACTTGCCCTGCAGGTGGCGTTCCACGATGGAAACATCTACGAGCCGTCCGTGCTCTCTGTTGATGAGGCAGCACTCCTCGCACAGATCCAGCTCGCCGGCCAGCAGGCGTTCAACCTGTCGGTGAACGCAGCCATCCCGACAAAGGAAACGATGGCGCCGATCCTGACCAAAGCCGTCAGGGAGGCACGAAACCTTGCAGTTGAAGCAGCGATTTACGAAAAGGACGTTGTCGATGCGATTATTGGAAAAGCCCAGAGAGAAAGCCAGGTCATCAAAGGCCTGGTAAAAGAATAATTTAACAAAGAAAAATCATTGAGGTGAACAAGATGGAGTATATCTATGCAGCACTTCTCCTGCACAAAGCAGGCAAGAAGGTCGATGAGAACGGAGTCAAGGCAGTACTTACCTCCGCAGGTGTAGCAGTTAACGAATCCCGCGTCAAGGCACTCATTGCCGCACTCGAAGGCGTTAATATCGAGGAAGCAATCAGCAAGGCAGCCGCAGCACCCGTTGCCGTTGCAGCAGTTGCAGCAGCACCAGCAGCAGCTGCAGCAGCAGCCGAGGAGCCGGCAGAGCACAAGAAGGAAGACGAAGAGAGCGGCATGGCAGGGCTCGGTGCCCTGTTCGGCTAAATCTTTTTTCTTACTTCTTCGCGCCAAAACGCGTTTATCTGTTCTGTTTTTATTTTGTGTTTCTTTGCGAACGTCAGAGGCCATTGATGCAGGTATATCGACTTCACTCCCCCCGGGGTTTCCAGTCAACGGGTTTACGACATTTTCATCGGGAAATGCATTCAGCACATCCAGGGGAACCCCCGGGATCCGGTTTGCTCCCGGCATAAGAACGCCAGAAAGGATGACCTGTTCAATCAGGAAGGAGGAGTACGTACGATCCTTTTTTTGATTATAAAAAAAGGAAAAAGTGTGAAGGAATGCAGGCTGCCCATTGAAGATAAAACACTTCAGTGGTGCCGGTCTTTTTGGTATCCGCTACCTTATCGAATCCGGCAGTTCTGCCATTTTCCCCTAAAAATGACGGGACGGGGATTATCCATCTGCGGGAGCAGGAATTCAAAAGCGTCCTGATCGATGGGTTTTCTCCCCGAACTGCGGCAATACCCGGCATAGGTTTCAAACATTTTTTTTAGCGGAACTGATCCTTTGGGATCAGTGACGAGCATCTTCTGGTGGAATTCCCAGATGCTCTCGAATTCCACGTCATCATCAAGTAAGGGCCTGACCAGCGTCTGATCGACCAGTGCCGACGCATCCTGGACCTGTGCGGTTGTCGCCAGTTCGCTGAAAAAATCCTGTACAGTGGCAAGCCCCTGGCGCAGCTCGATGAGCTCTCTCTCTAAAAGTTGGATCTTTTTTTCCTGTTCCTGAAGCATGTCGAATGGATCCATCGCACCTGTTATTTCTTAGGGTTTCCCGCGAGATAAACTGCTCGATTTTGGTGTTCTTTTAAGCAGTTTTTACCGGTATTATTTTCGTGATTTTATGAGCGTCCCGGCATATACGCATTGCCCAAACGAGACACATCCGTCGCCGGGCGGGTAGTCAGCATTTATCTGGCAGACGAGTCCTGCCGCACTAAGTTCTGACCGGATTGTTTCACGGAGTGCATAATTGGAGGCAACACCCCCGCTCAGGGCAACGGTTTTCATGCCGTCCCGCTCTGCGGCATGGATCGCAAGCTGTGCAATCCCCCGGGCGAGGTTGAACTGGAACGATGCGGCAATGTCGCGGACAACCTGTCGGTTGCCCTGCGGGGATGCAAACAGCCGGTCACCTGCCTCCTGCATGAGCGCAGGGCTCCGGAGCTGTTCACGCCCGTCATGGGTAACAAATGAAAGTTCCCACGGCTCCGGCGTTCCCCCGGCAGCGGCGGCTTCCAGTTTCATCGCCGGTTCCCCATCATACGTACGTTCGCGGCAGCACCCGAGTAAGGCAGATGCCGCGTCGAGTACACGCCCGGGTACTGCTTGTCATCGTAACATTGAACCCGGATTTGACCTGTTTAGTCAGGACGCCCAGTTCAATATCCGACCAGCCCCGGGATGAAAGGAGGGATGCCACCCGCTCATCCGGCAGGATGCCATACAGCATCCGCTCCGGGAACCGGGTTGCGAGATCTCCCCCCGGCATTGCTACTGGTTCCAAGTGTGCAACCCGGGTGAGATTGGGGACCTGCCCGGAAAAGATCTCCCCGCCCCAGACCGTGCCGTCATCACCGTATCCAACTCCGTCGATGGCGATGCCGATGCAGGGCCCGGTTGTTGTCGCTGCAATATGTGCCCGGTGGTGCTGTACCGGCACCAGTTCGAGCCCGTTCTCCCCGGCAATCTCGCGGGCAAACCGGGTGGAGAGGAACTGGGGATGGAGGTCATGGGCGACTACGTCGAATTGTGCGCCAAGCAGCCGCTGGAGATTTCGCACGGTGTCCTGCAGGTATTCAAGCGTCGCCGGGTTACGGACGTTGCCGACATGCGGGGAGGTAACGGTAAAACCACTTTTGTAGATTGTTGCGTTGGCGTTCAGTTCCGGGCCAACGCCAAGGATACACTGCGTCCCGAGATCGATTGCTGTTCTCAACGGGGCAATTCCCCGGGACAAGCGGATAATATAGCCGTCACGGACCACGGAATCGTCACAACGGTTGATAATCCGGCGGTTGTGGGTCAGGAAAAAATCCACGTCCCGGGTGAGTTTTGCCATCGCGTGATCGATCGATGTGATCATCGGGTAGCCGGGCATATTGGCGCTGGTCATGATCAAAAGCGGGTGCCGCAGGGCAGAGAACAGCAGGTGGTGGAGCCCGGTATAGGGGAACATGCAACCGATGGTATGCAGGTTGCTGATCGCCGCATGAGCCTCCGGGTCCCGTTTTTTTACGACGACAATCGGATGGATGGGGCTTTCCATCAGCTGGCGCTCGCCGTCAGATACGCACGCGATACGGTCGATATAGTCGGGTCGGACCATAACCGCAAACGGCTGCTCAATTCTGCCCAGACGGTGTTTGAGCTCACCCGCCGATTCCTCGATACAGGCAAGATGGAACCCCCCAATACCCCGGATCGCGAGGATCTTCCCGGCGTCGAGAAGTGCCGCCGCCTCATGGATAGGATCAGGACAGGTCACCCGGTTGCCGAGCGTATCGAGCAGTTCAAGAGACGGGCCGCAGGCAGCACATGCGATCGTCTGGGCATGGTGACGGCGTGACAGCGGATCCCCGTATTCCTGCGCACACTGCGGGCACATCGGAAAATCCCGCATCGATGTCCGTTCCCGGTCATAGGGTATCTCGCTGATGATGCTGTACCGGGGCCCGCAGTTCACGCAGGATGTCGCCCAATAGCCCTCATACCGGCCACCGGCCGTAAAAATATCCGCGATGCAATCGTCGCACATCGCGATGTCCGGTGGGATCATACCGGTATGTGAGCCGGTTGCACTGGGCAGGATCACAAAACCTTCGGGAATATCAGCAGATACATCGGAAACTGCAACAGAATCGATACGGGAAAGGGGCGGACCCCGGGAAACTGCCGCAAGAAACTCGGGAAAATGGTCGCCGGCAGCAAAAATCTCGACCTCACTGCCGAGATTCTTCACCGAACCGGATATTGAAAATTTACCGGCCTGTGCATACACAAAAGGGCGGAACCCGACTCCCTGGACAATTCCGCGAACCGTGATCCTGCCCTTTTTTTGTGAGGTCATGCCGCAAAATTATATTGAATTATAAAACAATATAAGTATAGGGTTTTACTGTGCCGGGCCACATCAGGATAGTCAACGATCCCGTCGAGCTTGTTCCGCTCCTCATGACGTTCAACGATACCTCGTATAAAAAGGTCTATGAATTGTTAAGCAAGTCGTGGATGACTGAGGCTGAACTCCAGTCCCATGTCGGGGGCGACCACATCCCCCTCTGCCTCGATATTTTAAAGAAAGGCAACCTTGTCGAAGAGCAGTGGCGGATGCCAAAACCGGGTGAAAAACCGATACGGGAGTTCCGCGCAACCTACAACAAGTTCCGGGCAAATTTCCAGTGCAATCTCCAGGACCTCTCGGATATCATCTATATCTCTCTCTCAAACGACGAGAACCTACGGTGCGTCGTTGAGCAGCTTGAAGGCGAGTTAAAAAACGGCAACAGTTCCATCAATGATCTTTCCCGCAAATTCAATGTCAGTCCGGTATTTATCAAAGGACTTGCCAAAAGAATTCCTGAGCTTGATGTGAAGGGACAGGGACTGGTGCATATTGACACAGGGCGTTAAGGATCCCCTCTATTCTATTTTGCGCAGCAAGCGCGAAGTTTCGCGCCTGCAGATCCTCGTAGAGATTGCCGAGCACCAGCCGGCAGTCCGCCAGCAGGAGATTGCCGAAAAGATGGGTGTCACCCCGCAGGCCATCTCCGAATATATCCGGGAACTGGTCGATGAAGGCATGGTTTCTGCCATCGGGCGCGGCAATTATGAAGTCACCCGCGCAGGCATCGAATGGGTGCTTGCCAATGCGGAGTCCCTTGAATCGTACGCCCGCCATATCCGGCGCGATATTATCCAGCAGGTTTCTGTCTGGGCGGCAATTGCCGGTGAAGATCTTAAAGAGGGCGACGAAGTGGGGGTGTACATGAAAGCCGGTTTTCTTTATGCCGGGAAAAAACCCCAGCAGGCAACCGGAACCGTCACTTCCGATGCGAAAAAGGATGAAGATGTCGGCGTCGCCCGGTTAAACGGCATCATCGAGCACAAGGAGGGTGTCATCCATGTCTGCAAAGTGCCCCGTATCCAGCACGGCGGTTCAAAAAGCGTGCAGACGGGAAAACTCAAGGAAGTCATTCACCCATCCGGGATGGTTGCCGCGGTCGGGCTTGAAGCGTACATCGCCCTGAAACATGCGGGGAAAAAGCCTGATATGTTCTTTGGGGCGCGGGAAGGCGTGATCGAGGCAGCATTCCACGGGATTGATTGCGTTATTGTCATCGTTGACGAAGAATTTACGGATTTCTTAAAACGGCTGGAGAATGTTGAGCTTACCTACGTGATCCATGATCTGATTGCCCCATGATGATCATTGTCCAGCCCGCAAAAGGCAGCTATAAACTCCTTTTTTTTGACGGCAGGCATATACGGGGTGCCGGCATTGTCGAGCTCACCGAGACCCCAAAAGGGGTCCGCCCGGTAAAATACCGGCTGAAATGGGGGTCCAAAAAAGAGCTCCAGCACACCCCGTCAAAAGATCTGATCAACCAGCTCCGCGAAGGGGATGTGCGGATGGTCAAACCCGATCCGCTCTTTGAAGCATTTCTCCACGATTTCCAGGTAAAAACCGGCAAGGTGGATGCGTGCCGGATGTGCCTGCTGGATGAGCGGTATACTCCTCTCACTGATGACAATTATGTTATCTTTGGAAAGAGCGAGAAGATCTGCCTCGACTGCGGACGTCGGGAGCTGCGGAGGGAGATCGCCCCGTTAGGAAGGATTGGGAAAGATACCCTCCGACATTTTGAAACCCTGCTTGCAGATACCCGCAACCTTGACCGGGTTCTGGCGCTCATCCAGCCGGAAAAACTGTCAATGTCGTCTGCGCTGTTTGACAAGATCGAAGCGCACCCGGTGCTTGCGACATCCTCAATTGAGGAACTCCCACTCCCGCACGATTTCATTGCGGCATCCGGTGTCTCCTCGCTCATGCCGGTCCAGCAGCTTGCCGTTGAAGCCGGGCTGCTGTTTGGCAAGGACCTGCTGGTCGTCGCGGCAACGGCAAGTGGCAAGACGTTCATTGGCGAAATGGCTGGCATCAAGAACTTCCTTGAAGGCCGGGGCAGGATGCTTTTTCTGGTCCCGCTTGTCGCCCTTGCCAACCAGAAGTACGAGCGGTTTACCGACCGGTACAACGTGTTTGCAAAGACCGGCCTGTTGACCGGTGTATCACGGCTCAACCTCCCCGAAACCCGCAAAGTGGGTGACCGGAACCCGCAGGCGGCGATGGTGGTCGGCACCTACGAGGGCGTGGACAACATGATCCGGCGCGGACAGAAGATGCATAACATCGGCACCGTCGTCATCGATGAAGTGCAGATGCTGGAGGATCCCGAGCGGGGACACCGTCTCGACGGACTGGTGGCCCGGCTCAAGTATCTCGCCCCGCAGGCACAGTTCCTGTATCTCTCCGCCACTATTGGTTCGCCAAAGACGCTGGCAAAAAAACTTAACTGCCAGCTGGTCCGGTATGATGACCGGCCGGTTGGACTGGAACGGTACCTGCTCTTTATGGAGCGCAAGCAGAAGATCCCGACCATCAAGCAGCTGACCACCGAGGAATACAAGAAGACATCGTCAAAAGGGTTCCGTGGCCAGACCATCATCTTCACCAATGCCCGGGCCCGCTGCCATACGATCGCGGATGCGCTCGGTATGCGGGCGGCGGCGTACCATGCCGGCCTGACTTCGCAGGAGCGGCGGGACGTGGAGACCCGTTTTCTGCAGGGGAAACTGATGGCGGTGGTGACGACAGCGGCGCTGGGGGCCGGTGTGGATTTTCCCGCATCGCAGGTAATCTTTGATGCGCTTGCGATGGGCAGGGACTGGCTGTCGGTGCAGGAATTCAACCAGATGGCGGGAAGGGCCGGAAGGCCGGATTTCCATGATTTGGGTAAAGTCGTTATTCTCGCAGAGCCTGGTGGCAGTTATTCGCGGGAGAACCCGTTCACGGAAGAAGAAGTGGCGATCAAGCTCTTAAAAGGCGTGATGGAAGAGGTCGCCCCGGTCCATGATATCGAGCAGAGCTCGGAAGAGTACGTGGCAAATGCAGTTGCCTGTAATGGTGAGGAAGCAGATATCTCCCGGATTGAAACGATGATGGTGGGGAGCATGGAACCGGTGCTCGGCGATCTCATTGCATACCGGCTGGTGCAGAGAAAAGGCACGAAAATCGAACTTTCGGAGCTTGCCCGGGTCATGGCAGAGCATTTCATCGGTATCGAACGCCTTCTGGAGATTGTCCGGTTGACAAAAACCATGGAGGACCCGCTTGATATTATCGCTGAACTGGAAAGCGAGGAGTTGCAGAAGGCGACAAACCCCACGCTGGATAAAAAAGGACCGCACCGGGGCGGCAGGCATGGGCGGCGGTAATGGTCAGAGCCCAAAAACAGCCGGGATAATATCTATGGATTCCGCACCGGCACGCTGAAGATTTTTTTATAGCTCGAATCTTTTTGAAATCACGTTCATTTCTTGGTGATGGGGGCTAACTGCCCCTCATACCCCCGGTTACGATGGATTCCGCCGCCCCCGACGGGACGCCCCCGTGGCGGTTCTGAAATGATTGCAGAATTCGACTCATGACAACACCATGTATTCTTGGTAAGATTGAAAAACTGTCCTGCCCAGCGAGGGGTCGACGAGACCCCCGAGCGACCCCATCAGGGGTGGGATAAATCATAAAAAAATCAAATCGCATTTTGTCTTCATTGATTGCTCGATTAACCAATCGTTCATAAAAATGGGTTTTTTGTTGAAATCCCCCTTTTCCGTCATTTACTTACCCTCCACAATAATGAGGAGGGTGACCCCCTCTCTCCCCCAAAGGGGGAGGCGTCCCACGGGGAGCATCCCCTTGGCCCCCAATCATGCTTGAGGGTTTTTTTTATCAACGTTCTAATGATTCTTATAACCTATTGGGGGATGTCCCCGCGGCGGAGGAGTAACTGCATGATTATCTGCAGGATTTCAACAGAGCCAAAAAATGTTCAATTATTTCTCTGTCGGATGAACAATGCAGACCCAGTGGTCGTAGAACGCATCGCCCGGGGCTTTCCTGCACTTCGACGACTCTCTGCATATCCTCTCCCCAGTTCCGGATCAGTTTTGTCTCCTCTTCTGTGCCGACCGTAATCAGGCACTCCCCGGCAATGGTGAGGAAATCCCCGACAATCGCGTGCCACATATCTTCAGAAAAGGAATTGATCTCGCCCATCATGATGCCAATGCCCCGGGGAACCGGGTCAAGGTACGCGGAGGCGGCCGTTGCATCAAGGCACATCGTCTCATCAGGAAGCAGGCGTTTTTCCGCCAGTCCCCCGGGCAAGCAGGGACGGGTCGTTGTCATACGAGAGCGGTGCATATCCCAGCTCGCGGAGCACAAGGGAACCGACACCTGAACCGCACCCGCAGTCAAGACAGGTTTCACCGGAACCTTTCCCCCACGCTGCGGTGATGACCTCAGACAGGATGCTTTTCCGGATGGGGTTGAGGTCTTCGACCGCGGGAGATACATCCCGCATGAGGGCGGTGCTGAAATATTCCCGGACTGCCGCTCCCCATACGGCACGGTCTTCCTGGAAGATCTCCCCGTTTACCTCTTCGAAGCGCTCGATCACCGCGAGGTTTGGTTTGCGGCAGAGAAATGACGCGGCAATCCAGCCGGATGGTTCATGGAACGCGACAGCGATCGGATCTTCGTGCTCATCAAGGAGCAGCCGGCCTTCATCCGCCACACTTTGCGTGATCAGATCGGTAAATACCGGGTCGCGTAACGCGGAAAACAGCGGCTCGATAAACGTAACCGTATCCAGTTCGAGAATCTCTGCTGCTTTCATGATCCCCGCTCGATCCGCATACCGTGCGGGGCTTCGATCGTACCATCGATCTTTGCATCCTCGTGCAGGACAAGCGACCGTGCGATTACGTCCCCAAGGATATGGGCACCTTTTTTGATATAGACCGTACCGCCTCCCTCCACATTACCGTGTACGGTAACCCCGCCAAAGACGCTGATCCGGTGCCGTGCCCGCAGGCTGCCAAAAATCACCGTGTCCTGCTGGACATCGACCGACCCGGCATGAATATTGCCATGCAGCCGGCATTTTTTCCCGATCCTCATCGTGGAAGGGACGGTAAATTCTTTCATGTTCAGCCGGGAGCGTGCCGGTATCATGAGCGGGATCTCGACTTTCTCTTCTTCCTCGGCAAAAATACCGTCAAGGATGCGGTCGAGTTCTTCCTCCCGCTGGATCCGGAGCATGGTCATTAAGTAAATAATGATAAAAATGAGCACCGGCATCGGGTTTCGTACTTCGATATCCCCTTTTGCCTCAAATCCTTCCTTGATCTCGACCTTTTCACCGATATCCAGCGCCCCGCTGACCACCAGCTTCCCGTTGATCTTCACGCCTTCGCCGATATAGGCGTCCTCTTTGGCGATCACATCACTGCCGATCTCGCACCAGTTCCCGATCCGTGCGTCACCGCTTGCCCAGACGTATTCCCGGATTTTTGTGGACTCGCCAACGTAGACATCCGCACCCCGGAGACCGTAATCGATCTGGCAGAACTCCCCGACAACGATATTCCTGTCGGTCTTGATACTATGCTCCTGCAGTTCTGTACCGTCCGGCAACAGGCAGTGCCGGTGCCAGTTTTTAGCGGATCTCTCGTTCATCGATTCTCCACAGTGTTCACTTATGCCCCGTACTTGTGAGCCCGGTTTATCAGGTCAATCGCGGTTGGCAGGAGTGCTGCACCGGTGATCCGGTTGAGCCCTCCTTTCGCACAGGCTGCGTTCATCAAACCGGACAACATCGTCCACTCTCACACCCTCGCCACGGATAAGCACCGGCACCGGATCAGCGCTGTGATCCTTGATGCAGCAGGGGGTCGAATGATCTGCACAGACAATAATAATGCAGTCTTTAAGGTCAAGCAGCGGTGCAAGCGCCCCGTCCACCCGCTCGATAAACGCTTTTTTCTGTGTGACAAGACCGTCATGACCGGACTCGTCCGCGCCTTTGATATTCACCAGGACAAAATCTTTGGTTTCGAGTTCGTGGATTACAGCGGTAATTTTACCTTCGATATTGCTGTTCTGCGAACCCGTGATGCCTGCAACAGGAATATGGGGGAGCCCCACGGCGTTTCCGATACCGGTGATCAGGCTTGCCGCCGCAATCACGCTGCCGGAGAGCCCGTATTTTTGCTGGAATGGTACAAGGTGACCCATCTCGCCGGCGCCCCGCATCAGCACGATGTTTGCCGGGTTGAGTCCCTGTCTTGTCCGCTCAATGTTTAAGGGGTGGTCAAAGAGAATTTTTGACGACTGCCGGACAAACTCGTTGCAGACCTGTGCGGTCTTCTGGTGGATTGCCTCCTGTTTGAGTGCGGTGACCGTGAGCGGCGGCACGCCGTCTTTTTTCGGGTCATTTGACGAGACGCAGTGCCCAAGCCCCTTGCCTTTCAGGGCAAGTGCAGCCCGGTGTCCCGCACCCGACCGGAACACAAACTCCACGCCAAACGCTGAAAGATCGACACCCGTCTGGATGGCGTCTGAGAGCGCGGTTGTATCGTGGACTCTTCCGGCGCGGCGGTCAGTGACAAGACCTTCCGGAGACCGGGTTGCATAATTGCACCGGAACCCGATCATGCCCGGCTCCATGTGAATGCCGCAGCCCTCGCATTCCAGCGGTCCTCTTCCGGTATAACTGGTATGCGGATCATAGCCCAGCAGGGCAAGATGTGCGGTATCAGACCCGGGCCGGATCCCCGGCGCAATCGTATCCATGATCCCGCAGATACCTTCGCGGGCAAGTTGGTCGAGAACAGGTTTTTTTGCGGCTTCAAGGGGGGTGAGATTGCCCAGTTCGGGGCAGGGCCGGTCGGACAAACCGTCAATAACGACGAGCAGTATTTTATGAGCGGTCATTCGTATGGAATGGTTGGGTGGGCAGGGTAATTAGGTTTCCCGGTATGAAATGCCGCGTCACACAGGAAAAAAAGGGTTATAAGGGTTATTTTTACTTGGTTGAGATTACGGTCGCAACCTGCTCAACCTTGGACTTGATGACCTCGACCCTGCGGGTGGGGTAGATGGTCTTGACCGACTTGAACAGGTCACGGGAGATCTCACCGGAAACAATGCCATTGACCAGTGTCGTTAAGTCCCAGGCAGGTGCCTGGGCTGCAACCGATGCCATAATGGCTTTGCGGATCGCGTGCTCCTGGGCGATGTTTGCCCGGGCAAACGTGTAGACGCTGATGGTGAGCCGGACTTTCTTGTTGTCTTTTGTCACTACCAGCATCATGCAGTCAATACGGGAGCTCCGGCGCTTGACAAGGGACCGGAGGTAATCGCGGGTCACTTCGTGGCCGACAAATTCCGTGTATGCGGCGTCACCGGTCACTTCGTTGATCTTAAATCTCATCTTGATGTGCTGTTTTCCGTAGTCATTGAGGATCTCGCCGAGTGTCGACTGCATGATCCTGCCCTTGACGGTTTCCACATCGCTTGAAATGGTGTCACCGATATATGCCTTGCCGAGGTTGTCGGGGACATATACCTTGAACCAGCTTTTGGCTTTCCAGCCTTCAACTCTTCTTCCAACCTGTTTTTTCTTTGCCATGGTATCACCTGGAGTTTTTTCGTTCTTTTTCGTGCTTCGGTATCTCCATTGAAACAACCGAACATGTGTCTTCTGCAATTGCCAGATTCATCAGATAATCGTCCACCGATGCAATGACTGACCGGAGCTGTGTGCCGGTAATCATCGTTGTCACTGCATCGCTATCGGCGGTTGTGGTCATGTTGCGCAGGTTGTCCGGCGCAAGTGCCTCTGCAACGCTGGCGGCACTCCCGTGGCGGGTGGTAATCATGCCGGTGATCTGCATCATACGGCAAATGCCTCCTGCCACCCGTGGGAGAACGCGTCAATCTCGCTGCAGGGTATGGTTGCACCAGCCCTGCGGTGATGCCCGCCGCCATTCCCTCCGCATGTTGTTGCGAGATTGCGGACAAAACTTCCCAGATCGACATCAGTTCCCGCTGGGGAGCGGGCCGATAACCGGCACATGTCCCCATCCTGTGCGTACACGAGCACCGGCATGGTGTGGACACGATCCCGCGCAAGTACATCTGCCACGTCGCTCGCAAGTGTCGCGTCCTGCACCTCATAGATTGACGGGGCTCCGGCAACCGGGTGTGCGGCTTTTATCGCGCCGATCACCTTCATGCGGTGCTGCCGGGCAATCTCCCATGCCTTGTCAAGGTCATGGGACGAGCGCAGGCAGAGTGCCGCTCCCAGATCGCCGTGACCTGATTTGCCGCAGGCATCAATGACTGCCGTAAACGCGTGGCCATCTTCGATGACCTCGCGTTCAAGGTGGAAGGTGTCCCCGTACAAGAGAGCATGCCTTCTGCCGATGTCTGACGGGCAGTCGTAAGCACGGCAAGGGAGACGAGGGTATCAAGGCGTGTGCCATTCTCCCCTTTTGCCTGATCGATGAGTTCTGCGATGACTGGTTCTTCGCCGCTTATCGCTTCAAGGTACGGGCTGGTAGCCATGTACCACCGCTCCATCATGTCCCGCCCCGGAAGAATAAGACCCCGGTCCGGCACGATAACGCCGTTTCCGATCCCTTCGTTGAAGATCTCAAGGTTCTTGCCGGCTATTGCCTGATCATCACCGATGATGCCGGGAATTACGAGCCCGGCAAGGTCACGGTTGTCGCCAAGGTGCTGCGCGACAATATATGCCGTTCCTGCTGCCGATAGTTCGCGGTCGCCATCGATGCCGGAAAGACGGGGGTTTACCTGGAACTCACCTTCAAACTGCGGGACGTGGTGGTCAACAACCATCACGTCGCGGGGGATATCTGCCATGCCCGATCCCAGATCGCAGAGCAGTTTTGCCGTGTCTCCAGCCAGATCGGCGGCAGTCACTGCCTGTTTGATGCGAAGCCGGAACCGGATGCCCGCACGGAGCATTGCCTGGCAAAGGATGCCTGCCGCTGCGATACCATCGGCATCGTGGTGTGCATACACCTCGATGTACTGCTGGCGCCGTATCTGGTCTGCAACGGTTTGGGCGTCTTCATCAAGCGACATGGTGAACCTGGACGATTGTATCTGGTTTACCGGGAGAGCAGAATCTCTGCGGTCTCTGGTTTGTAGGTAAAGTCTGCGGGCAGTTTCTTTGAATTCGTGTAGTACCTTACGAGCCTTCGGACTTTGGCTTCGACAAGGTGCAGTTGCCGCTTGTTGTGCAGGTCTTTCTTGTTCTCATCGAGGTGCTTTCGCATCCCGAGCGCTTTTTTCATCAGATCCCGAAGGTCTTCGGGAATCTCGGTCGCCATCTTGTTCTCTTTTAAGATATCGCCAATGCGCTTTCCTGTTGCCAGTTTGACGTCAGGTACACCGTATTTGTCCCGAAGGACGAGACCGATCTTACTGCTTGAAGTGCCTTCCTTGCGGAGATCGATAATGATTTTCTCGATCGCTGCGGTGTCCGTGTTGGACCATGCAGGCGCCTCTTTCCGGTAAGGGCGGACGGAGCATGACTTGCCTCTTCGTCTGGCGTGCATTCGTGCCATAGTTGAACCTCCTTAAGAGACATTTTGTAAGTCCAGAAAAGTGCAGTATTGTTACTGACTCTCTGTAATCCCAAAGCCACGCTTCTAGGCAGTGCGGTTAAGCACGTCGGACTTACATCTGTCAGCACTAATTTAAAAAGTGCTGTCTTACTATTGACCGCGCGGGAATATTAAGAGTATTGGTGATACCTGTGTGGAGATCAGAGGAGCATCTGCGCCGGTAACAGACTGTCGCCTTCTGTCCCGCCCCCTGCCACGTGTTGTTGCCATCATCCTTTTTACTCTGCCGGAACTAACCACATCGTACGTATGGATAAAATCCCTCTTGAGACAACGGGCGGGGAACCCGTAATACGGTTCCGGGACTGTTTCTCCGTCAGGTACATCCAGTCTGCCGCGCTGCTCTGCCGGCTCGGGTACGGGATCGAAAAAAAGTATTCTGATGGTTGTGAACCCGAGCCGGACCTATTGCTCCGTCACGAGGTGTTTATCCTCAATTCGATCCTCTCCACCGTCGCATTCTTAGAGTCCGCCATCAACGAGTTCTATGCCGATGCAACTGATGGCGCCTACTTCTATATCGACAAAAAGCATGAAGCACTCCTCAAAACCGTTGGTGAAGGATGGCAGAACGAGAAGAATTTTGACCGCGCCCCGATGATCATCAAATACCAGAAAATACTCGTGATTGCCGGCGCATCCCCTTTTGAAGAAGACGATCCGGTGTTTTCCAATGTCCGGGATCTCATCGAGATCCGCAACTACCTGATGCATTACCGGCGGGAATGGGTGGTTGTCGCGGACGGACGTATGTCAGAGGATGACACGGAAACACAGGTGGAGAAATTTGAGAAAAAACTACAAAAAAAATTCGTTCAAAATCCCCTTGCCCACAAAAACCAGCCGTATTTCCCGGACAAATGTTTTGGTCACGGGTGTGCAGAATGGGCGGTGACCAACAGCCTGCTGTTCACCGATGCGTTTTTCCATAACCTTGACCTGCCCACCCCCTACGAGGGGATAAAAGACGATCTGAAGACCCGGTAACTGGGTTATCGGCTTGGTAATTTTACCCTGAAAACGGGTATACTGCAAAAAAAAGATTGAAACGCCAAAAGTTATCTCTTCTTTCTTTTCTTTTTCGGGGTATCTTTAGCCATGGACATCAGGTCGATGATGTAACTCCCCTCGGAGCCGCCGATGCTCACAATCCGCTCATCATCTTTTGCCATCTTCTCAATATTGAGCTCGTATGACCCGGGTGCGACGACACGTATCGTTTCAACCCGGTCATACATCTCCACTTCTTTTTTTGCTTTCGGCTCGACAACGGTCAGGACCTCTTCTTTTGAGTCCTGGGCAATCTCTTCAATAGACTTCTCTTCGAGCACGTCCCTGTTGATCTCTGCTTCCTTGACGTACAGGAACTTCTTGCCGCCACAGCTTCCGCATCCTTTCAGGATCTCGGTTGACCCGTCGGGATATTCCCTGCCGCATTTTGTGCACTTGTGTGGCATTTTTACTCCCCATCAGGCGAAGTTTTCGATCATCTTCTCGTAGAGCTCTTCGGTGTTCCGGCCCTCAAGACCGGAGATCGCCACCACCGGGTGCTGGGGGAACGCACTCCGTATCCGGGCAGGAGCTGCGTTGGGAAGGTCAATTTTGTTTGCGACAATAATTACCGGCAGGTTACGGCTCTCGATGATCCCGACCATCATGATATTGACCTGCATAAAGGGATCCAGGGTGGAGTCCAGCATGTAGATGACGCCATCGATATCCTCACGCAGCCAGTGCATCGCTTCAGCAACACCTTCGGTCGCTTCCCGGGCACGGATGATCGCTTCGTCTTTCTCCATGCCGTATTCAAGAAACTCGTGATAATCGATCTTTGTCGTGACCCCGGGTGTATCAACAATGTCGAGGGTTACCGAACCCCCGTTTGCCCCCGCGATCACAATATCCTCTTTCTTTCGTGCACGGCGTGTTTCATGCGGGATCTCGCTCACCGGTCCGACAGCGTCGCCGGTCCAGTCCCGGGCAATACGGTTGGCAAGCGTTGTCTTCCCGGCATTTGGCGGGCCGTATATGCCAATCCGGGTCCGCTTCTTATTAAAAAAACGAGTGAGGAAGAGAGAAAATTTCTTCTTTGCCTTACCAAAGGTCTTGGAAAATGTCGTCATTATACGCCTCTTTTAGGTCTGTATGGTGTGCTGGTGCAATGAATTCACCATAAATCGTTAGTAATGTTTGGAATGCGTTCTTTATTATGTTTCTTGTAAATCCTGACGGTTTGTTCTCGTGGTATTCCCCTCAGGCATTTTTATTATTACTGTGCCGCATAGGCTTCTGCCCCTGCCAAATTGTATTTATACAAGTGGCGGGGAGTATGGTAATTGTAATCATCAGCTCAATCACTTCGAGGAGGTGACTCATGAAAAAGACATCCAACGCCATAAGCTTCGAGACCCGCGTACCGCTCAAAGAGATCATGCATCACAACCCCACGACTATCAACTGGGGTTCTACGGTCGCTAAAGCTGCAGCGAGGATGTGCCATGACGATGTAGGAAGCTGCATTGTCCTCAAGCGCAACCTCCCTGTCGGCATTGTAACCGAGCAGGATATCAATTGTAAAGTGGTGGCAAAGGACTCAAAACCCAGCAGTGTACATGTAGAGGATATCATGAGCACGCCGCTCATCACCGTGAGCGAGGATAAGACCGTCGGCGATGCAGCCCATATGATGGTGAAGCACCGGGTAAGACGACTCCCCGTTGTCAACGAGGACAACAAGGTTATCGGCATCCTTGCCGTACGGGATCTTCTTACCGTTTCAACCGAGCAAAACGAGATCCTTATGGATCTCATCGATATCAACCGCGAAGAATCGGTTGAACCCGGGGTATGCAACCGCTGCAGCCAGATGTCTGATGATCTCAAGCGGGTAGACAACGTCATGCTCTGCGCCCGCTGCCGTGAGGAGGATAATATCACATGAAATCAGCACAGGATTTCATGCTTGAGATCCCTGTGCTGAAAAACAGTGACGGAATGACAAAAGCACGGCAGATCTTGAGAGATGACCAGTTCCGTGAAGCCTATGTCATGGATTCAAAAAAGTGCCTTCTCGGATATATTGACATCACTGATGCACTGAAAGTGACGGCGACAAAATCAAACATTACCGTTGAAGGATACGTTAAAGAGGCCGCCGCAGTTCAGCCGGCAGACCCGATTGAAACGGTCGTAAAAGTGATGCGGAAGTACCGGACCGACAGCGCTGCGATCATCAGCCCCGACCATCATATCCTTGGAGGGGTGCTCCTGTCCGATCTCTTCCCGGTCATCATCTCACGCCATGAACTGTCCGGGTCAGTGTCTGATCGCATGTCAAAAAATGTTGTCACGGCAACGCCGGAAGATACCGTCCAGAACATATACACCCGGATCATGGAAACCGGGTTCTCGGCGTTCCCGGTCTTAAAAAAGAAGCGGCTGGTCGGGGTCATTTCCCGGCGGGACCTCATCAGTTCCCGGGCGGTTCGATCCGCACTTACCGGCCACACGCACAAGACCATTGCTGACGTCATGAAAAATGATGTGGTCACCATCGGTCCGCATGATCCGGCACAGGTTGCCGCACAGTCTACTGGTCATGCACGACGTGAGCCGGTTACCGGTGATGGAAGGGGACAACCTCCTGGGTATCGTGGACCGTCATGATCTGCTTGCCGGGCTTTGAAATTACCCGCGGGGAAACGAACGATCGGATAAGAAAAATAATTCGATGCCACGGTGCATGGCAGGTTTTACCCTGCATATGCCCGACGGCTATCCAACCAATGATGGGAGGTTATCAATGCGCAAGAATGACCGGGGCACCAAACAGGGTGACCGGCTCTTAAAGATGCAGGGGAAATTCGACCGGGGGCCCGTTGACTTCAAATCCCATATCGCACAGCAGGAGGGGCAGGCAATGGTCATCGGTACCACGGATGTCATATCGGTGCCCCCGACCTGCACGATTATCGGCGCTGCGGAGATGATGACCCAGTGCGGGTTCCGCCGGCTTCCGGTGACGGATGCGGGGACAAAGAAACTCCGGGGGATCATCACGTCGGGAGATGTAATGAACCTGATGGGCGGAGGTGACAAGTCGCGGCTCGTGCAGGTAAAACATGGCGGAAACCTGGTTGCCGCACTCAACGAGAGCGTGCGCACGATCATGACCCAGAAGCCGGAAACGCTCACCAGCGACGCCCATCTTATTGATGCGCTGAAGATTATCGTCGGGAAAAAGATCGGGGGCATCCCGATTGTTGATCCCGAGGGGGTGCTCTGCGGGATTATTACTGAACGGGATGTGATGCGGGTGCTTGCTGCCGAGCGGAGCACCCTTGCCGTTGAGGACGTGATGAGTTCGGCTCTCCGGGTAACAACTCCCGACAGCCCGATCTCCACGGTTACCCATGACATGACCATGTACCGGTTCAGAAGGCTTCCAGTGGTGAGCGATGATGTCCTCTTTGGGATCATTACCGCGACCGACATCATGCGGTACCTGGGGAGCCGGGAGATTTTCCAGAGGCTTACGACAGGTAACATTGCCGAAGTGACCGGCCTTCCGGTCCGCAACCTGATTGCCGGCAACCTCTTCACGACAACACCAGAGAAAAGTGTCAATGATGCGGCGCGGGAGATGCTTGAGAAGAACATCGGGGCGCTACCGGTGATTGAGGGTGGGCGGCTGATCGGGCTTGTCACGGAATTCGACCTGGTCAGAGCGTTTGCAGAGGAGTGAAAGTGATGTATGCCCGTGATGTCATGACAAGTCCGGTCTTCATTGTTTCACCGCAGGACACGATTGCGTATGCCCGCAACCTGATGGTAAAGCACAAGATCTCAAGGGTGCTTGTCATGCAGGATGAAAGACTGGTGGGAATTCTCACAAAAAAGGATATCGGTTACCGGTTGGTACAGCGGAGTGCCGCATGGAAACGGCGGTCATCTGACCAGTCTCTCGTAGAAGCGCTTGCCGTAAAAGATCCCATTGTGGTGGCCCCTGATACCGGTATCCGGGATATCGCACGGTTATTTGTGCAGAAAAACATCAGCTGTGCTCCCGTTGTTGAAAATAGTAAGGTTGTGGGGATCGTTACAAAAGCCGATCTGATGAAATCCACCCTTGTCACCACCCTTGCCGGTCCGGTGCGGGACGTGATGGAGGATGTGGCGACGGTGAGCCGCTACCACTCGCTTGACCATGTCATCAAGGTGATGAGCGGGCGCAACGATAAGGTGGTGGTAACCGAGAGCGACGGCACGATCGCCGGTATTATTACCGAGACCAACCTTGCATTCTTCGACAAGGTCCCGGCAAAAAGCATGGTGGTGGAAAAAGATGTAAAACGAGTTGGACAGGGAATTGCATTGAAAATAGGCGGTCAGATGTCTTCTTCCGGAGAACATGTGACCGCAGAAGATGTGATGACAAATCCGGTGACCACGATCTCTCCAGAGTGCCCGCTCACCGATGCAATTGCATTGATGGGACGCCAGCATATCAACAGCCTGGTGGTCATGGAAAACACTATAATTTCGGGAATCCTCAAACGTGATGATATCATCAAGGAAGTGGCGAAATGACAAAACATCTCTTGATAAAAGATATAATGGCAAAGCCAACGACCATATCAAAATCGGCAAAACTGACCGAAGCGCTCGATAAGATGCTGGATGAGGGTATTGACCCCTTAATCGCGCTCAATAATGCAACGGTTGTTGGTACCGTCTCGCGGCAGGCAATTGCGGAGAAACTGGGCAATAAGCAGAATACCGGCCTGGCGCCATCCGCTATTCATGTCGCAAGCGTCGTTGCCGAGGACTTTACCAGTGTCTACCCGGATGAGAGCGTCGATGTGCTCGTGCCCCTGCTCCAGCACTACAAGCTGGTGGTCGTGTATGATGCCGATCACAAGCTGATTGGTCAGGTGACGGCAGGTGATCTGCTCAGGAAATATCCGCCGGCTGATGGCGTCGATCTTGCATTGGAGCGGGCAGTGACGATTGAGTCCGATGAGCGGGTTGTCCACCTCCGGAGACGGATGGTTGATGACAAGATTACCCGGTTTGTGGTGACCGGGAACGATAAGCTGCTGGGCATCGTCACTGAGACGGATCTGGCGATATCGCTGCGGAAATTCCGCGAATCAGTCAAAGACCAGTACCAGGACCACCAGATACGCAACCTCCTTGTCAAGGATATCATGAGCGCTCCGTTATTCTCGATGGAGCGGGATGTGTTGTCAACGGCAGTAATCGATGCGATGCTCAAAAAGAACATCAGTTCAGTCCCCATCACTGACAACGGCAAGCTGGTGGGAATGGTTACCCGCCATTCACTCGTGATGGCGCTTTAACACTGCCCATTTCTTTTTTTAAGACCAGTTATCTGGCAGCACTCGGCAATAGGGAGATTTTTTTTGAGGAAAAATCCCTATGGGGGCTTTCGGACAGGGAAAACCTCACAAACTGACCGGGGATTTTCTTATAGACCCCTTATTGATTTTTCGTCTTTTGGAACAGCTCATGCTGGGGACCGATGAGGCATGGACATCAGAGAATAGATCTGTGTAGGGAACTTGACGTACTGAGAATGACCTATTTCATGAAGCACTGCATAGAGTATAGTGTACAAGTGGGAAAAACAAGGGACCCTCTTATTGCTATTCTGCCCACGACCCTACCGGGGCACCCCAAACACTTATTACACAAACCCGACCATATTATAAAGCACCATTCATGGAGCAGTGAATCTACACTGCGAGTGTCTGTAAAAGATGCGAGATTCCTCTGTTGAGGTAGCCAAGCCTGGTATGGCGCAGGTTTGCTAAACCTGTGTCCCCTTGGGACTCGAGGGTTCAAATCCCTCCCTCAGCGCTAAAAAGAGAAAATCTCACAATCGAGGGGATTGGATGGCTCAGGACGACGAAATAAAATACTTTGTACGGATTGGTACTACCGATCTGGACGGCACGAAATCCGTGCGGGTTGCGCTGACCGGCATAACGGGCGTTGGCAGACATACCTCCACGGTTATCGCCCGTATGGCGAACGTCGACGAATACGCGTTGCTCGGTCGCATTGATGAAGAGTCGGTCAGCCGGCTCCGTACTGCTGTTGAACAATATATCACGAAGATTCCCTTCTGGATGGCAAACCGTCCCAAGGATGTCTACACCGGCGAGACCAAGCACCTTCTTGGCGGCGATGTCGCACTCGCACGGGACGAAGACATCAATATGATGAGGAAGATCCGCTGTTACCGGGGCATCCGGCATGAGACCGGCCAGAAAGTCCGTGGACAGCGCACCAAGTCTACAGGAAGAACCGGTATGACGGTTGGGGTCAAGAAGAAGAGAGAAGGCGGTGCTTAATCATGGGATACCCTGGAAAGAATCATAAGTCCTACCAGACCCCCAAACGCCCCTGGGAGAAGACAAGGATCGAGGACGAAACCCGCCTTGTCATCGAATACGGGCTGCGCAACAAGCGCGACGTCTGGAAAGCACAGAACATCCTTCGCAAGTACCGCAAAGCGGCTCGTGACCTGCTCGTACTGATGGCAGAAGGATCTGACCCGGCCAAGTTCGAATCAAAGAAGACGGAGCTTATGGAGCACCTGCAGCGCGCCGGACTCATTGGTGCGGACGCCGATATCGACAAGATCCTCTCGCTCAAGGTCCAGGCAGCGCTCGAACGCCGTCTCCAGACGCTTGTCCACCGCAAGGGTCTTGCCCGCTCGCCCAAACAGGCACGGCAGCTGATTACCCACGGGCACATTGCAATTGCCGGACGCCGTGTCACCATCCCGGGCTACCGGGTGACCCGCATTGAAGAGAACACTATCTCTTACTATGGCAAGTCCCCGTTTCTCTCTGCGTCACACGCAGAGCGGGAACGCATCACGAAATCTGCAGGAGTGAAGTAACATGGCTGCAAATGATAGCGAGAAATGGGGCGTTGCACACATCTTTGCCTCATTCAACAACACGATCATCACCGTTACCGATCTCTCGGGAGCAGAGACCATCACCAAGAGCAGCGGTGGCATGGTCGTCAAGCAGGACAGGAACGAGAGTTCCCCCTACGCAGCAATGCAGATGGCAGGCAACGTCGCTGCTATCGCCCGCGAAAAGGGCATTGTTGGTCTCCATGTCAAGGTGCGTGCACCCGGCCAGGCAAAGCAGAGAAGCCCGGGCCCCGGTGCACAGGCTGCAATCCGTGCACTTGCCCGGGCAGGCATGCGCATTGGCCGCATTGAAGACGTCACGCCTATCCCGCACGACTCATGCCGTCCAAAGGGTGGCAGACGGGGAAGGAGAGTGTGATGGAGATCGTATTTTCCAGCCTGGACGACACCATTGCCCGATTCACTCTGTCAGGATCGAGCCCGGCGTTTGCCAATGCATTCCGCAGGGCAATGATCGGCGAAGTGCCGACCCTTGCCATTGAGGATGTGCGCATCTATGACAATACAAGCGCACTCTTTGACGAAATGCTGGCACACCGCCTTGGGCTTATCCCGATTAAGACCGACCTTACTACCTATGTAAAACAGGATGTCTGCGCGTGCGGCGGGGCGGGATGCCCGGGCTGCACAAGCACCTACACGCTGAGCGTCGAAGGCCCAAAAACGGTCATGTCAAGTGACCTGATCCCCCAGGACCCGAAGGCAGCCCCCGTGTTTGACAACATCCCTATCGTCAAGCTCGCAAAAGGGCAGAAGCTGGTCATTGAAGCACGTGCAATCCTCAATACCGGGAAAGTACATGCAAAATGGCAGCCAACCCTCGTGTGCGGATACAAGAATCACCCTGTCATCACCATCAGCGATGCCTGTGATGCGTGCGGCATGTGCGTGGACGAGTGTCCCCGCTCGATTCTTGAAGTCAAAGGGAAAAAGGTCAAAGTAGTCGATGGCAAACTTCCCGAATGCTCCATGTGCAGGCTCTGTGAGCGTGCATGCCTGGCAAGTGGCATCGGGGAAGAATCCGCAATCCGAATCTCCGCAGAGCCCGACCGGTTTATTTTCGTCGTCGAGAGCGACGGGTCACTGCCTGTCAAGGAGATTATTGTGCGGGCGCTCAAATTTATCAAAGAGCAGTCAGAAGAGCTGGAAAAACAGATAAGCGAGATATCCGGGGAGGACAAGAAATGACACGAACGGTGGAAAAGACGAACCCCCGTCTTACCAATCTCATTTTGCTCTTGAAGAACAAATCGCGCGAGAACGAGGCAAAGATCTGGCGCGAGATCGCAAACAGGCTTGAAACCTCAAACAGGAATTACGCAGAGGTCAACCTGTCCAAGATCAACCGCTACGCCCAGAACGGCGAGACGATCATTGTCCCGGGAAAAGTCCTTGGCAGCGGTATGCTCGAGCAGTCAGTAAAAGTGGCGGCATTGAATTTTTCAGTCTCCGCAACGAGCAAAATAAGGGATGCAAAGGGACAGTGCATGACGATCGAGCAGCTTATTGTGGACAACCCCAAGGGAAGCGGCGTCCGGATCCTGAGGTGAACAAGATATGGTTACAGTAATCAACGGTGACGGGCTCATTCTCGGGCGGCTTGCAAGCATTGTCGCACAGCGTGCTCTTGCAGGCGAAGAGATTGCTATCGTGAACGTAGAAAATGCAATCATATCCGGTAGTCGCGCACGGGTGCTCGCAAACTATACACACAAACGCTACGTCGGTGCAGCAGACTGGGGCCCCTATTTCCCCCGACGGCCGGACCACATCATGAAGCGCACGATCCGCGGCATGCTCCCGTACAAGCGCCCCCGTGGCATTGACGCAATGAAGCGGATCAGGTGCTATGTCGGTGTTCCCATGCAACTGGTGGGAAAAGAGACGGAATCGCTCGAGCTGGCGCACATGGACCGCCTGAACAACCCGCAGTTTATCACGCTCGCGGCAGTCTGCACAAACCTCGGAGCAAAATTCTAAGG
Organism: uncultured Methanoregulaceae archaeon; assembly: GCA_963768785.1. Taxonomy (GTDB): domain Archaea; phylum Halobacteriota; class Methanomicrobia; order Methanomicrobiales; family Methanospirillaceae; genus Methanoregula. Next base: position 417,003 of record CAVYJD010000014.1, on the reverse strand, counting down.
TGGTCACTATGGTGGTAAAGATCATTAACACAAGCGGAAAACGCAAGACAGCAATTGCCCGTGCAACATTAAAGGCCGGCAAAGGCATGATCCGGATCAACTCCGTGCCGCTCGAACAGTACGGCAGCGACACAACCCGGATGAAGATCGCCGAACCGATCCTTCTTGTGCCAAATGCAGTCGCTAACATCGATGTGACCATTGATGTCTCCGGCGGCGGCGTTATGGGACAGGCAGAGGCGGTCAGGACGGCTCTCGCCCGTGGCATCCTGAAGTGGACAAATGATCCGGCAATCAAGGACATTTATCTCACGTATGACAGGACACTCCTTGTGAACGACTCCCGTCAGAAAGAAGCGAAAAAGCCCCACGGTCGTGGAGCAAGAAAGAAATTCCAGAAGTCTTATCGTTAAGATAAAAGATATGTTGAGAGGTCGAAAATCTTGATACCCGTACGATGTTTTACCTGTGGAAAAACTATTTCCACCGCGTGGCAGGAATTTAAAGAGCGTCGGGAGAAAGGCGAGGATCCTAAAAAGATCCTCGACGATCTCGGTATCTCCCGATACTGTTGCAGGCGCATGCTTCTGACCCACAAAGAGATCATTGATGAGCTCAACCCGTACCAGTAAACGACATGTGAACGAGGGGTCGTAGGGTAGCCTGGTCTATCCTATTGCGTTCGGGACGCAGTGACCTGAGTTCAAATCTCAGCGACCCCATTAAAAACAAAACAAAAAAATCTGACTACAATCATTTTGAGGACAAGGAATGCAGACGCAGACATACTCCCGGTATGAACGGGCGAGAATTATAGGAGCAAGGGCTCTGCAGATATCAATGGGTGCTCCCTTACTGGTGACGACTTCCCGTATCGATCCCCTGGAGATCGCTATCGAGGAATTCAACGCGAACATTATCCCCATTACCGTAAAGAGGAAGTAAAAGGAGAGGACGCAAATGACGACCATAGAGGCAATCGAGCTGCGAACAATCCTTGACAGCCGAGGGAATGCCACGGTCGAAGCTGACGTTTTCACGTCAGATGGCTTTGGCAGGGCAGCAGCCCCGAGCGGCGCCAGTACCGGCACGCTTGAGGCAAAGGTCAGGCCTCCAAAGGAGGCAATTGACAATGCTGTCCAGAATGTCATCCCCGCACTGATTGGCATGAACGCGTGCGAGCAGGAGATGTTCGATGGGCAGCTCCGGGATATTGACGGGACGGCGAATTTTGCCGATATCGGGGCAAACGTCGCTGTCGCACTCTCTCTTGCGAATGCCAAAGCTGCCGCATCTGCAATGGGTATGCCGCTCTTCCGGTACCTCGGCGGGGCGTTTGTCAATGAGATGCCCCTGCCGCTCGGGAATATCATTGGCGGCGGTGCACATGCACTCAATTCAACCGATATCCAGGAATTCCTGGTAGTGCCCGGGGATGCAGCCGATGTCGAGGAAGCGGTCTTTGCAAACGCTGCCGTTCATCGTCAGGTAAAAGAGCTGTTAAAGAAACGCGGTATCGCTGCCGGCAAGGGTGATGAGGGTGCGTGGGCACCACAGATTGATGATGCCCTCGCATTTGAGCTCATTGCCGAAGCGACCGGACTTGTCGCTGACGAGATGAATGTCTCTGTCGATATGGGTATCGATGTAGCGTCGAGCCAGATGTGGAACGGTGAAGGATACAAATATAAGGACAAGGTCCGCTCTACCGAAGAGCAGGTGGCATATATTGCCGAACTCGTCGACAGTTATGACCTTGTTTTTGTCGAAGATCCCCTCCATGAAGATGACTTTGACGCGTTTGCCGAACTCAACAGCCAGATCGGTGACCGGTGCCTGGTATGCGGAGACGACATCTTTGTCACCCAGGTCGACCGCATCATGCAGGGCATTGAAAAGGGTTCTGCAAACTGCGTGCTCATCAAACCAAACCAGGTCGGAACACTGACAGATACCTTTGAGGCAATACGCCTTGCGCATGCCAATGGACTGGACACGGTGATGAGCCACCGATCCGGTGAAACTACAGATACGACAATCGCGCATCTCGCAACCGCATTCTCCTGTGTTTTCTTAAAATGCGGAGTGGTGGGCGGCGAACGCATTGCAAAATTAAACGAACTGATACGCATAGAGGAACAGCTGATGACCACTGTAAACGAGATGGAAATTGAATTAAAAGAACCGCTCATCCCCGTAGAGGAATACCTTGCTGCCGGTGTCCATATCGGTACCCAGCAGAAGAGCGAGGACATGAAGAAGTTCATCTACCGCGTCCGCGGCGATGGACTGTATATCCTGGATATCCGCGAGACAGATGCCCGGATCAAGACGGTAGCGAAATTCTTAAACCAGTACGAGGCACCGGAAATCCTCGTTGTCACCTCCCGCCAGTACGGGCAGTACCCGGCAAAGAAGTTTGCCGACACGATTGGTGCGATGTCTGCAACCGGGCGCTTTATCCCGGGACTCCTGACTAACCCCGTGCTCAGTGCCTATATCGAGCCCAAGGTCATTGTCGTGACTGACCCGATAGGCGATGCACAGGTTATCAATGAGGCTGTGCAGTGTGGTGTGCCGGTTGTTGCACTCTGCGACACCAACAACATGACCCGGTTTGTTGACCTCGTCATCCCGACCAACAACAAAGGCCGCAAAGCGCTCTCTATGGTTTACTTCCTGCTTGCACGTGAAATGCTTCGTCTGCGTGGGATTTCGACAGCCCTTACACAGGAAGATTTCGAAACGGATATGTGAGCCGGCCCTCCCTTTTTTTAAGAAGGGCTGACCGATCGTTAGATATAACAGAACAACCAGAGGGTTGATCCGATGAAGATGCGTCCATGCGCCGTGGCGGGTATGTTTTATCCGCGGGATCCCTCCCATCTCGAGCAGTTGCTGGAGACTTTTTTCTCTGCGGCACAAACCGGCGAGGGGATTCCCTAGGCATCGTATCACCCCATGCCGGGTATATCTACTCCGGGCAGGTCGCAGCGCAGGCATTTTCCACGATAGCACCTGATTTTTCCGGGACCTTTGTCATTATCGGCCCCTCGCACCGGGGATATATCAGCTGCGTCTCTGCGATACCCTGGGAAACCCCGCTGGGTGTCGTTGAAACTGACGCAGAGTTTGTCAATGCCCTCAATATGGAAATCGACGAACTCTCCCAGAAGGACGAGCATTCCCTTGAAGTGCAGGTGCCGTTTATCAAGTACCGTTTCCCCCGGGCACGGATTGCGCCGATCATGATGGGCTCCCAGGACATCTCCGGTGTCTGGCAGATTGCAGGCAAGATCATTGACGCAGTAAAACAGACAAACCGGGACGTGCGGATTGTTGCTTCAAGCGACTTTTCGCACTATGTGCCAGAGAGAAAAGCGAAAACCGATGATATCTATGCGATCGAGGCGCTGGAAACTCTTGAGATCGAGGAGTTCTACCGGCGGATTGAGAAGCGGGGCGTATCCGCATGCGGGTATGGGCCGATTGCGGTGATGGTGACGGTCGCAAAAGAGCTCGGTGCGAGCGCGGCACACCTGATCCGATATGCGACCAGCGGCGATGTAACGGGCGACCGGAGCAGCGTTGTCGGGTACGCTGCTATTGCGGTGATGTAGGTTGGCAACGTGGAGTGCACCGGGCAAGGTGTTCCTGTTCGGTGAGCATGCAGTGGTGTATGGCAAGCCCGGGATTGCGATGGCAATCAAGCCCCGGGTGTTTGTCACCGTCCGGCAGACAAAACGTGCCCAGCGGGCGAAATCGCCCTACATCGACGGGTGTTTTGAAGCGATGGGCGTTTTAGGGAGCGTCTATATCAACTCGCAGCTGCCCAGTTCATCTGGATTGGGGTCGTCTGCTGCAGTGACGGTGGCGACCCTCTGCGCTATCAATGACGAGTTCGGGAAAAAGAAGACCCGGGAAGATATTGCCAATATGGCGTTTGAGGTTGAAAAGACGGTGCAGAAAGGGCGGGCGAGCCCGACGGATACAACGGTTTCCGCGTACGGGGGCATTGTCTTTATCTCAAATGGCGAACGGCGGCGGCTTCCCCCGCAGAACATTCAGCTGGTGATCGGGGACTCGCTGGTATCGCACAGCACTGCAAAGATGGTGGAGCATGTCAGCGATCTCAAAAAGAAGAACCCGGGAATTGTCAACCCGGTGCTGGACGCGATTGAAGCGGTAAGCCTCTCGGCTATCCACCACCTGGATAACCCAAAAGAACTCGGGCGGTATATGAACATGAACCACGCACTCCTTGAAGTGCTGGGTGTTGGCCACCCGCAGTTGTCAAAGATGGTGCTTGCCGCGAGAACCGCGGGTGCGCTTGGCGCAAAAATTACCGGCGCCGGTGGCGGGGGTTGTATGATCGCCCTCTGCCCCAAACACCTCAAGTTCCGGGTTGCCGCCGCAATCGAGGGCTGCGATGCACGGGCAGTCATCACCAGCATCGATACCGAGGGTGCAAGAAAGGAGAAAAATGTCTGACCGCGTTCTTCTGAAACTGGGCGGCAGTGTCATCACGGACAAGAGTGCGGACTGCGCGATTAACCGCGGGGAACTGGGCAGGGTTGCAGAAGCGATCGGATCGGCATCTGCATCAAATATTCTCATCGTGCATGGTGCGGGCTCGTGCGGGCATCCCGAGGCAAAACGGTACCATCTCGATCGGGGTGTGGTCTCCGGTGAGACTGAAGGAATTTATGTTACCCACCGTGCGGTCAGCAGGTTGAATGAAGAAGTGGTTTGTGCGCTGCGGGAACAGGGTGTGCAGGCAGTGGGCGTTCACCCGTTCCATACCGCAGTAGCGGATACGGGCAGGCTTGTGTCCTTTGAGGTGCGGCACCTGGAAACGATGCTCGACCTTGGGATGGTTCCGGTGATCCACGGCGACGTGGTGATGGATCTCTCACAAGGAGCCTGTATTGTCTCGGGCGATCAGCTCGTGCGGTATCTCGCGGTTGCATTAGCGTTCAACCGCGTCGGGCTCGCCACCGATGTACCGGGAGTGCTGGATGAGGAACGCGTCGTGCCGGTGATTACACCCAAAACAGCACACGCACTCCGGATCGGCAACTCGATGCATACCGATGTCACCGGTGGAATGAGAGGAAAAATCAATGAACTGCTCGAACTCGCAACAGCGGGGATCAGTTCGGACATATTTCATGTCTCGCGGGTCGGGGATTTCCTTGCCGGAAACGACCATGGCGGGACAAAAGTGAGGGGAGAGTAAGACGTATGGCAGATAAAAAACGGTTCACGTCGTCACGCAAGCTTGACCACCTGCGCATCTGCGCGGAAAAGGATGTCGAGTCAGGCGACGCCGGGTTTGGCGATATCAGGTTTGTCCATAATGCGTTGCCGGAATGCGATATGGGAAGCATTGACCTGTCCACCCGGTTTTTAGACCACCCGTTTTCCTCCCCCCTGTTCATATCTGCGATGACCGGTGGTCATCCCGGTACAAAGGACGTGAATGCCCGCCTTGCCCGGGCTGCAGAACGCTTTGGTATTGGCATGGGCGTAGGCTCCCAGCGGGCTGCGCTGGAAAACCCGGACCTTGCCGATACGTTTACGGTCGTGCGGGATGAAGCACCCCATGCGTTTCTCGTGGCAAATCTTGGCGCTGTCCAGCTCCGCGATCACGGGATTGAATGGGCAGAGCGGGCAGTGGAGATGATCGATGCTGATGCGATTGCCATCCACCTCAATTTCCTGCAGGAAGCGATCCAGCCGGAAGGTGACCATAACGCAACCGGGTGTCTTACCGCTATCGGGAACTTGTGCGCGGAGATTAAGACGCCGGTGATCGTAAAAGAGACCGGATGCGGCATATCGGCGATGACTGCACGCCAGTGCTGGGGTGCGGGCGTCCGGGCAATTGATGTCGCCGGGTGGGGTGGCACCTCATGGGCAGCGGTCGAAAGCGTCCGGGCAGCAGAAAGCAGAAATGCAAAGGACAAATCATTAAAATCTCTTGGCGAAGACTTTTCTGCATGGGGAATACCCACGGTTGTCAGCCTCGCCGAGGTCCTTTCATCAGGCAGCCCGGTGATCGCATCCGGTGGTGTCCGCAGCGGCATGGATATTGCAAAAGGGATTGCGATTGGCGCAGATCTCTCTGGGATGGCGCTCCCGCTCTTAAAACCGGCGCTTGTCAGTGACGAAGCACTGGTGCGCTGGATTGAAGCAGTCCACCGCGAACTGACCGTAACCATGTTCCTTTCGGGATCTGCAAAAATTGCCGACCTGCGAAAAGCACGGTTGTATATCATGGGACGGACGCGCCAGATGATTGAGAAGGACCATCCGGTGAGAATCCGGAGATAAAAGAGCCGCACACGGGAGATTTTTCCCGGAACCGGATACGGCATAACACAACAAACAGGAGAATAGATTATGGATATAGAAATTATTGCAGTGGGCGGATACGACGAGGTCGGGCGGAATATGACCGCCGTCCGCTGCGGAAAAGAGATTGTCATCTTTGACATGGGACTCCGCCTGGACCAGATAATGATCCACGAGGACGCGGAGATTGAGAATATGCACTCCCTTGACCTGATCAAGATCAAGGCGATACCTGACGATACTATGATGAATTCGGTCGAGGGGACCGTTAAAGCCATTGTCTGTTCACACGGGCACCTTGACCATATCGGGGCAATCCCGAAACTGGCGCACCGGTACAACGCACCGATCATCGCGACCCCGTATGCAACGGAACTGATCCGGCAGCAGATATCCGGCGAACAGAAGTTCGGCGTCAACAACAAGCTCTTTGCGCTCAAGTCAGGGCAGCGGTACACGATATCGCCAACCCTTGTCCTTGAATTCGTCCGCACCCAGCACTCGATCATTGATACGGTCACGCCGGTCCTTCACACCCCCCACGGGGCAATTGTCTACGCGTGCGACTTCAAGCTTGACCGGACGCCGGTTATCGGGGAGCCCCCGGACTTTGCACGCTTCCGGCAGATCGGAAAGGAAGGCGTCCTCGCCCTTATCGTCGAAAGCACCTATATCGATCGCCCCGGCAGGTGCCCGAGCGAACGAATCGCCCGGGATCTGGTGCGGGACACGATGACGAGTTACGAGGATGACAAGAGTGCGATCATCGTCTCCACGTTCTCGTCGCATATCGCCCGGGTCAAGACAATCGCGGAATGCGCCCACGAGATCGGAAGAAAACCGGTGCTTCTGGGCCGTTCGATGGAGAAATATTCCGTGACGGCAGAGCAGATGAAACTCGTCTCGTTCCCGCAGGACACCAGCGTGTTTGGCAACCGGCGGACGGTTGACCGGACGATGCGCCGGATGATGAAGTCCGGAAAAGATCAGTTTGTCCCGATCATCACCGGTCACCAGGGCGAGCCGGGATCCATTCTCACCCGGATTGCGCTCGGGGACACACCGTATCTTTTATCCAAAGGTGACAAGGTGCTCTTCTCGGCAAACGTGATCCCCAACCCGATGAACTTCGGGCAGCGGTACATGATCGAGACGCATCTCAAAATGGCCGGGGCCCGGCTTTTTGAGGATCTCCACGTCAGCGGACATGCATACCGTGAAGACCATTACGAGTTTATCAGCCTGTTGCAGCCGCAGCACATCATCCCTGCTCACGGGCACATAAAGATGACCGGTGCATATGCAGAATTTGCCGGGGATCTCGGCTATACGCTGCACTCCACGGTTCATATTATGCGCAACGGGCAGCGGTTAAAACTGAATTAAACGAGGGACAACAATGTCAGAACTTTCACCGTACCTGGAATCCGTTGCACTGCAGGTAGACAGCCTGATCAACCGGTATTTCACGAACTCTGTCGGGGAACTGAACAAAGCGTCTGCCCACCTGCTCAATGCCGGCGGCAAACGGCTCCGTCCCGCCGTGGTCATGCTCGCCGCTGATGCGGTGAAACGCGGCAGTTCTTCAGAGATTTTGCCGGCGGCACTGGCGCTTGAACTTACCCACACGTTCACGCTCATCCATGATGATATCATGGACGACGACTCGATGCGGCGTGGCGTGCAGACCGTGCATACCAAATGGGACATGCCGACCGGCATTCTTGCCGGCGATGTGCTCTATGCCCGTGCTTTTGAGTTCATCTGCATCTCGATTGCCACGGATAATGCGAAAGTCCGGGCGGTGTCCATGCTTGCCCGTGCCTGCGCAGATATCTGTGAAGGCCAGCACCAGGACATGTCCTTTGAGCACCGGTCTGACGTGACCGAAGGGGAATACCTCGAGATGGTCAAGAAAAAGACCGGTGTTCTCTACGCGGCAGCAGCGGGTATCGGGGGCATTCTTGCCGGCGGCAACGGCCGGCAGGTAAAATCCCTGTACCAGTTCGGGTTAAACACCGGCATGGCATTCCAGATACAGGATGATATTATCGATTTGCTTACCCCCACAGAAAAGAGCGGGAAGGACCGGGGTTCCGATCTCCGGGAAGGCAAACAGACGCTCATCGTGATTAAAGCCCGGGAACGCGGTCTCGACCTCATGAAATACAAGCGGGCTGATTTGTCCGAAGCCGACATCGATGCGGCAATCAAAGAGCTGACCGACGCGGGCGTCATCGACGAAGTCAAATCTGTGGCAAACGGGCTTGTAAAAGAGAGCAACCGTCTCCTTGCCACTCTCCCCCCCTCAAAAGAACGCCAGCTCCTCATGGAAATTGGCGAATACTTTGTCACCCGGAGCTTCTAAATGGCGGGGGACGACCCGAAATCACTTCTTTTCCTGTGTGCTCTCCAGAACGCGGTGAAGCACGGCGGTGTTCCGCAGGCAGGCGCTGTTATCGGGATGGTGATGGGTGCCCACCCGGAGATGCGGTCACGGGCAAAGGAAGTGGCGGCATGTGCAAAAGAGGCAATCGCGGATGTAGCCGCACTGTCCGCGGACGAACGGGTGGCAAAACTCCAGGCACTCGCCCCGGAAATGTACGCGGCTCTGTTCGAGAAACACGAGCACAAGAAGGTCCTGCCGGACCTTGAAGGGGCAGAACACGGCGTTGTCATGCGGTTTGCGCCCAACCCTTCAGGTCCGCTGCATATCGGTCATGCCCGTGCCGCAGCGCTCAACGATGCCTATGTTCGGCAGTACGGGGGCAGGTATATCCTGCGCATCGAGGATACCGATCCAAAACGGGTCGATCCCGAAGCGTACGAGATGGTCAAAGAGGACATTGCGTGGATGGGCCTTGGCATCACCGAAACGGTTACCCAGAGTGACCGGTTGTCCCTCTACTACGATCTCTGCACCCAGCTGATCGAACGCGGGGGGGCCTATGTCTGCACCTGCGACAACGAGCATTTCAAAGCGCTCAAACAGGCAAAGACGGCCTGCCCGTGCCGGGACCAGCCCGTGGAAACAAACCTGACGATGTGGGAGAAGATGCTTGACCATGGTTTTTGCGAAGGTGAAGCATCGGTTCGGGTGAAAACCGACCTCCTGCACCCTGACCCGGCGATGCGGGATTTCCCGATATTCCGCATTCTTGACTCCCCAAAGCATCCGAAAGTGGATGCCCATGTCTACCCGCTCATGAACTTCTCGGTCGTGGCCGATGACCACCTGCTGGGCGTTACACACGTGATACGGGGTAAGGACCATATTGCCAACACCCGCCGGCAGCGCTACCTCTACGACCATTTTGGCTGGAAGGTTCCCGTGTACCGGCATTATGGCAGGATGGGGATCGAAGGCGTCGTGCTCTCCACCTCGCAGATGCGGCTGGGAATAAACGACGGCACGTATACCGGCTGGGATGATATCCGGCTTGGCACCCTCCGGGCACTTGCCCGGCGGGGGATCAGTGCAGATGCAGTGAAAAATGCGATGCTTGCAATCGGCATCGGTGATACCGACATCTCGTTCTCGTGGGACAACCTCTACGCAGAGAACAAGAAGATTGTCGATCCGCTCGCAAACCGGTATTTCTTTGTGCCGGACCCGGTACCGGCGACGATTGAAGGCGCCCCACACCATACTGCCCACGCGATGCTCCACCCGTCTGATACGGCACGCGGTTCCCGAACGCTTGTGTTTGAGGGTTCCGTGCTGCTGCCAAAGGCAGATATCCGCCCGGATGCCACGATGGTGAGGTTAAAGGATCTCTTCAATGTCCGCATTGCATGGGACAACGATATTCCCTCATTTTCCTATGCCGGCGATGCGCTTGCTGATGCACGGGCGGCAAAGGCTCACATCATCCAGTGGCTTCCGGCACAGGGATGTATTCCCTGTACGATCCTCACGCAGGAAGGCATCATCAGGGGAATGTGCGAACCCCGAGTACCGTCCGAACTGGGGAAGGTCGTCCAGTTCGAGCGGGTGGGATTTGTAAAAATTGACGCTGTGGATGTCACCGGTGTCCGGGCATATTTCACCCACAAGTAATTTTTTTGCCGTGATGGGTGATGAGAGTCATTTGATCTGGTTATTTCCCTTATTCTCTTTTTGAAAATCCCGGTTCTCGTGTTGAAATCAGACCGGCCTTTAAAAATATTTTAATACTGCTATTACCGAAGAGCTGGTGTGGACAATCAATCCGGGTATTACAAATATACTGAAGAATTTCCCCGTGTTTCTGATATCCGGAAATGGGTGGCAGGGCGTCCGGATGCAGATCAGCTGATGAGCATTATCTCCCGCTCATTTGAGTATATCCAGAAATTGCCATTAAAGGGCATTAAGGAAAAGTACATCGAAGAAGTGCTCTTGTTTTCCGATTCCATTACATGACCTGTACTTCAGGTAACGATCATTTCTGACAAACCCTCCTTTTTTAATGGCGTGCAGTATTTTCCTGCTGCCTTTTTTGTAATCTCTCTAGAGTTTGAAGCGTTCATCGGGCAGGTTTTGCAATAACGACTTTGTTGAGATCTCCTGTTTAAATTCCATTAAGGTACCCCCTGCTGCAATAACGTGACCAGACTGAGTAGTGTAGAGGATTTCACCAGAACAAAACAATAAAAAACGATCGAAATGCATAAAAACTCATAAACACGTGGTGATAGTAATGACTGACGCTGTAGACAATCCGGAAAAAATGATGTGTTTTTCGAGTATCATGCCATGGTGGGTAATCCTCCTCTGGGGGCTTCTTTCCGTTATAATCGGGATTATGTTCCTGTCGACACCCGGCATTACCACGATTCTCTTTATCACGCTTCTTGGCGCTTTCTGGCTGGTGGGAGGCCTCTTTTCCATCGGCAGCCTCTTTGTGGATAAGTCCCATATGGGCCTGAAACTGTTTCTTGCGATCATCAACATCATTGCCGGTGTTGTCATATTGCTCTACCCGCTGTACAGCACGCTCTTTTTACTCGCGTTCTTTGTTATCTTCATCGGGTTCTGGGGCTGCTTCATCGGTATTTCCCACCTGTACCATGCGATCAAGACAAAAGATGCCGGCAACGGGGTTCTTGGGGTACTCAGCCTCGTGTTTGGTATCCTGTTGCTGGTGTACCCGTTTATCGCTGCAGCACTGCTCCCGTTTATCGCCGGCGCGTTTATGATCGTGATGGGGATTGCCGCTGTTATCGCCGGGTTTATAGCAAAAAAAGCAACTAGCGTTGTTGCGGCATAACCCCCCTTTTTTTAATGAAGTGCCTGCCTGATCAGGCGTACCGGGTATCCCCGTGCATACCTGCCTGATGGAATCACCCGGTCCCGGATAAGAAACCTGTCCGCGTGGAGGCAGTAAATTTTTGTTTACGGGGTTACCGGCAGGAAAAACAAACTGGCAGTCTTTAACCCCCCCCGTTTGTCTGGCGCTGGAGAAAACATCTTTCATAATATGCAGCCCCCCTCATGCGCCACCAGTCCCCCATGGGGGACGGGGCGCAGTGTGATGATGCCTGAATAGGAAATATTGTACTATCGCAACCGGGGGATGCCACAGCGGCGGGGGCGAAGGCAAGGATTGCCGTAGCCCCCAAGAGCGTTTTTGCAATTCAATTTGAGGATTTCCCATGAAAATCGTACTGTTCAGATATAATAATGGGGGTTGAAACCCCCATACCCCCGTCAATGATGAATATCGCCGCCCCCGACGGGGCTTCCTGTGCGGCGATTTTATGATAAACTGTCCTTACCCTTTGTTGTCCCGCCGTGCCTAAAGAGAGGCCCTGAGGCGGGGGAACATCACAAAACGATTTTCATGCGTCGGGTGTGAACTCCCGTTCATATGAGTTTCAACAGAGCCTGCAAAGCCGTTTGTTCAAGGTATTTTTTAAAGGAATAAAAACCTCAAAATAACAAAATTTATACGCTTTCAGGAGGTTTTACCAGTATGAAAGAGATCCGGTTGCGCATAAAAAAACGTGCATTCCCGAGCCATGGACGGGTGCGGCTGAATGCACATCATCTTCCCGATCTTGATGCCAACGAAGGCGATCAGGTAGATCTTATTAACGAGCCCGCACAAAAAACGGTCACGGTGACCCTTATTGCGGATTCCATGGTCGGCGAGGGGGACATACGGGTCAGTGAAGAGGACTTAAAAGCCCTCGGGATGAAGGAAGCCGATGAGGTCGTGATCCGCAAGACCCCGCCGGTCCAGGAAAAAGTAAAAAAGGCAGTTAATGATGCCAGAACCACAGTGTCCGGGCAGGTCGACAAGATTGACAAATCGGTTAAAAAAACTGCGGGAACGGTGAAGGATAGTGCCGCAAAAACTGCCGGGGCCGTCAGTAAAAAGACCCATGAAATCTCCGGCACGATCGAAAAAGCCGCAACAGACACCACGGAAACTATCCGGAAACGCATGAAAGGAAAGGAATGGCTTTAAGAGAGGATATGATGCAGACAGACAAGAACAGGCCCCTCTGGGGCAGGGAAGTATGACGATGGCAACGGATCTGACCGTCCAGCCGCTTATCACCGATACCGTGATCATTGCGGTACTCGTGATCGTCGGGATGTTTATTGTATTTCTCATGATCCGGGAGATGCGGATCCTGAAAACGACGAACCGCAAAGCCGAGCTGGACCTCGAGAGGGAAAAACTCAGTATCATCCAGCAGCATGCAGAGACAAAGACGTTTCCTTTCACCCGGTTCTCTGCGGAGCAGACCTCCGAGATCCGTCAGGTAGAAGATGACAACCTGTCCCTTGCAACGACAATCTCGGCAAAGGAAAAACTGATCGACACGCGTCTTTCCCGGCTTGAAAACCTTGTGAAAACGAGGAAACTGGATACGCTTATCGGTAAGATCCAGGACGAAGAGAAGCGGGTGCAGTGATTACCATGTATCCGGTTGTTCACCAGAACCCGTCACAGACGGATTTACAGACGGATTTCTATGAGCAGTTCTCCACGTTTACCGGGGCACTCAAAGAGAAGATCCCGACATTTGATAAATCCCTTGATGCGTATTTCGACCGGCACTTCACCGGTATCATTGAGGAATGGGAACTGCTGACCGAACCCGATCTTGCCCGCCTCGATGGACGTCTCCGTGCGGTCACGAATGAGATTAACACGCTCTCCATGGGCACGATCGTGCTCCAGAAACGATTAGACCAGCTTGACGCGCTCATTTCAACACTGGAGAAGAAGCGATGACTGGCCTGCAATCGTACCTGGATGCTTACGTGGATCGGCGGATGAGTGCGGTCATCGAGGAGTGGGACCTTTCGCGGCAAAGTGACATCGCTGATTTCGTTCATCGCCTTGATGCCATCGAACAGGATATTGCCGTGCAGAAAAAGGTCGGACGTACGGCATCTGATACACTCACCAATCTTGAGAACCGTGCAAAACTGATACAGGGGCGGATCTGATATGGATGGACTGGAATTTTTTATCATCGTCGTTGTCCTGTGCGCACTGCTCTTTTTGATCTACTATTTCATCAGCGGGCAAAAAGGGAACATCTCGATTTCAAGCCCGGTAGAAAGCCGGGTGGATGAATATCTTGACCGACGGTTCCAGAGTATCGTAGACGAGTGGCAGCTGGTAACCCGTTCAAACCTTGAGACGTTCACGGAACCGCGCTACAAGGAGCTTGAACAGGATGAAACCCGGCTTAATGACGTAAAGAGCGCCCACGACGGGATACAGGAATCGCTGGGAAAACTGGAGGTACGGCTTGACAATCTTGAAAAGGAACTGGCTCAAAAAGGAAACGCCAAAAAATAAGGACATCTCCGCGCTCTTTAAGGAATTAAAAAAAGAGATCCCGGTGATTCACCAGCAGGGAGAGCCGCCTCTCAAGGATTCGCACAGCTTTGCGCAGTATATGTGCGATCTCTGCAGCACGCCGCATCCAAAGTCCGGGCTCCGCCAGTGCGTCCTGTGCGGGCGATGGGCGTGTGAGCATTGCTGGAAAGAAGAGTTCTACACCTGCAAGTCCTGTGCCGGTATCATAAAAATCCATACGCTGAAATAACCTTTTTTTAAAGGAACGTGATCATACCCCTCCTTTTTGTACTCTGCCCGCGTATACTGGAGGATGGCTTCCTATATCGTCCGCTCCGAACTCCCGGTAGATCATCCCTCTATTTTTGAGGTGAATGCCCAGGCGTTTGGCGAGGACGAAGAAGCACGGCTGATTGATACCCTGCGGGAAAGCGGCGCTTTTGATCCTGCCCTCTCGATTGTTGCGGATCATAACGATACGATCATCGGCCATATCCTGTTTCCGCCGGTCACGATCGAGTCTGCAAACGGCACTGTTCCTGCCCTTGCGCTTGCCCTTCTTTCTGTCCACCCGGACTACCAGGGACAGGGCATCGGCTCGGCTCTTGTCGAGGAAGGCCTCAAAGAATGCCGGCGCCTCGGGAACCGTATCTGCATTGTCGTGGGCCATCCCACCTACTACCCGCTTTTTGGGTTTTTGTCTGCACGTGAGCAGGGAATCAGCGTGCAGTTCCCGTGCCCGGATGAATCGCTCATGGCACTGTCCCTTGTCCCCGGCGCACTTGATGGCGTCGGGGGAATGGTGCGGTACCACCCGGCACTGAGTTCGATCATGGAGAACTGATGTTTTTTACCGTATAAACGGGGTTTTTCGGCTCTGTCGAAAATCTATAATCATTCAATTAAAAAAAAAATTCTTATGTAATTTATGAGTGCGCCCTCCCTGATGGGTCGCTCGGGGGTCTCGTCGACCCCTCGCTGGGCAGAGGGTCGGATTGGGATGCGCCTGGCGTAATGTATACATTCGTCAATCGAGCCCCTGCAGGCGGCGCGGAACGCAGCCCCTTGCCTTGATTAACTATGTATCAGAAACCCTTTAATTCTCCAAAGTGCCGCGAAAGGGCTTTAGTGACCCTCTCAAATCTATTCTAAAATTGCTTTAAACCATTCCGAAACTGGTTCAGGCTACCAGGCTTCCGGGCTCCCAGTGGGGGATGGGGAGAGTTTCTCGTGTAGGAGGCGGTTTGGGGAACCGACCGGTTCCTCCATTATCTTGTAACCTGTAACCCTTCGAAAAATTTCACCGTTTACAGTTGATGTTTTACAGAGCCGTTTTATCATTTTCATCCGGATGTCTGCCTATGTCCTGACAGTGTCTCATGGATTTTCTCATCGGGCGCATGAACGAATCATTGCAGCACAGCTGATATACTCCTGCCGCTCCAACGTGTAGGTAAGAGGGCCGGTTCAGCCATGGGACCTGCAAAAACATCTGCTATTCATCACCTGCTTGAGGACTTCACGAGCCATGACGGACAGCGAACGCTGGTTGAAAAGACCGTGGTCGGCCCTTTTACCGTGAACAAATATACCAATGAGTTCTGGACTGCACGGCAGCGGCAGGCATCGTCAATCCACGAGATCTCGTACCGTGCCTGCTTTAAACCGCAATTGCCCCGTTTTTTTATTCAGTCCCTGACACGCCCGGGCGACATTGTGTATGACCCTTTCAGCGGGCGGGGGACGACCGTTATCGAAGCCGGGTTATGCGGGCGGCGCATTATTGCCAATGACATAAACCCGCTGTCCACCCTGCTGACCCTGCCCCGGTTCTTTCCCCCTACCCTTGAAGCGGTGTCAGAACGGCTGGCGATGATCCCGCGTGACGGAGAACGTGCGGATATCGATCTCTCCATGTTTTACCATCCGGATACGGAGCGTGAGATTGTCGCACTGCGGGAATACCTGCATCAGCGTAAAGAGCAGGGGAAAGAAGATGCGCTTGATCGCTGGATCGCGATGGTGGCGACAAACCGGCTCACGGGGCACTCCAGCGGTTTTTTTTCCGTGTACACGCTCCCCCCAAACCAGGCAGTATCTCAGGAGAGCCAGAACCGGATTAACCGGAAACGCAACCAGGAGCCCGCCTACCGTGACACGCACATGCTTATCCTGCGGAAAACAAAAAGCCTGCTCTCCTCCCTGACCCCGCAAGAAAAAAGCAACCTTTCTGAAGCGGGAAAAAGTGCCCGATTCCTCTGCAGGGACGCACGCTCTACACCCGGTATTCCTGATGCATCTGTCCAGCTCTACCGTTACGTCGCCCCCGTTTCTTGATATCGTGCAGTACCGTTCTGACAACTGGCTCCGGTGCTGGTTCAATGGTCTGGACGGGGACGCGATCGGCAAATCGATCACCATGTCACGGACCGTTGAGCACTGGGAGACCGTGATGGGAGCTGTTTTTACTGAACTGTTCCGGATCACGCGGACCGGTGGATTTGTCGCGTTTGAAGTCGGTGAGGTGCGCAAAAAGACCGTGCGGCTGGATGAGCATGTGGTGCCGCTCGGGAGCAGCGGCAGGATTTTCCTGTACCGGGATTTGTATTAACCAACAGGTCTTTACAAAAACCGCAAACATCTGGGGTGTGGACAATATGCAGTCCGGGACCAACACAAACCGGATTGTCCTCTTTTGTAAAGATTGCTGACCGTCAGGCGGTTTAATAAAAGGGCAGTGTTTTAGTATTCCCAAATCCAATCTGTAGCCATGGTCACCCGTATCAGGCGGTATGCGCAGATCATTGATATTTTAGGGAAATACGGTTTTGGTATTGGTCTTGAAAAAATATTCCCCGGCAGGGCCGGGTTCCGTCTTCCCGGCGCGGGCGGGAAAGTTGCGGAAACCTCCACGATCTATGAACGGATACGGCTAGCGCTCGAAGAACTTGGCCCGACCTTTGTAAAGTTCGGGCAGATCATGAGCACCAGGACCGAACTGCTGCCGCCTGAGATGATCGAAGAACTCAAAAAACTGCAGGACCATGCGATGCCGCTGCCGTTTTCTGAAGTCCGTCAAGTGATCGAGGAATGCTGTCCTGATCCGGGCGAATGGTTCTGCGAGATCGATGAGATCCCCCTTGCCTCGGCATCCATCGGGCAGGTGCATCGTGCCGTGCTTAAGGACGGGACACCGGTCGCTCTTAAAGTCCAGCGCCCGGGGATTGCCGATGTCATCGAAAACGATCTTGGCATTTTACAGTCGATGGCAGAACGGATCGAGGCGGTATTTCCCGAAACACGGGTGTACAACCCCACGGGCATGGTCGAGGATTTTGCCCACCAGATCCGAAAAGAGATGGATTTCTCCCGTGATGCCCGCAACGCCCAGAGGATGGCGCGCAACTTCCGCGATGTGCCCGGCATCCATTTCCCGAAGATCTACATGGAGTACTCTTCCCCGCACATGCTGGTCATGGAATATATTGAGGGTGTAAGGATTGACAATCCTGAAGAAATTATTGCGATGGGTGTTGACCCGCACGGTGTGGGTGTCCGCGGGTTCCAGGCATACCTGAAAATGATCTTTGAAGACGGGTTCTATCACGGCGACCCGCATGCAGGTAACCTGCTGGTGACAAAGACCGGGGATGTCGTGTTCCTCGATTTCGGCATTGTCGGCGTGCTCCGTCCCGAGAAACGACAGCTCTTCATCAACATGCTCTTTGCAATGACAACAGAAGACATCGACATGATGCTTAAATCACTTGAAGGATTCGGGATTGTCATTGCCGAGGAGAACCGGGAAGCGCTCCGGGACGATCTCTACATCATGATGCATGATCTCGGCGCCGGGGGTGACGATGTCTCGCAGTTCAATTTTGGTCTTGTGGTGACAGAACTGACCGATTCCATGCGCCGGTACAACCTCAAGGTGCCCATGAACCTGATGCTTCTCTTAAAAGTGTTTGTCATGGTGCTCGATATCGGTGTCCGGCTTGATCCGAAGTTCAATTTCAGCGATGAAATCACGCCCTACTTACAGAAACTTGCCGATACCAACACGCTCTCTGCCGCATATGTGAAGCGGGCGACAAACTCGATGATGGAAGCCGTGGACGGGATGTTTGATCTCCCCCGCAACTTCAACCTGATGCTGCGCCGGCTCTCCACCGGGACAATCAAGTTAGAAGTCGTCGATACGGATCTCCAGAAACTCCAGATGGCGCTTGACCGGGCAAGCGACAAGATCATGATCGGGCTTGTTGTCGCTGCCCTTGTTGTCGGGTCATCCCTTGTACTCCTGTCGTCGCCGCTCAACCTGCCAAAAGAGATCATGTGGGTAGCAATCCTTGGGTATACCGCCGCACTGCTCTGCGGGTTCTACGCGATATATCACGTGATATTCCTGAAATTCAGGCTTGAACGATAACCCCGTCAAAAGGCTCTGTTGAAATCCTCTTTTTTCTCTCATTCCCTTAGTCTCAACACCAATTGGGAAGGTGACCCCCTCTCTCTCCCAGAGGGGGAGGCACCCCCAGGGGAGCAGCCCCTTGACCCCCTATTTTGTTCGAGGTTTTTCATCAATCATCTGATGATTATAACCTATCGGATGATGCGCGACCGGTGGAAGCAAAAAACCCGATGTATAAAAAAGATCCCTCGAGGGCGACTGCATGGATATTTTAAAAATTTCAACAGAGCCCGTCACCCACACATTCATCCTTTTTTACTGCATGCAAGGCAGATTTCTTCCCACCGGTGGATCTTTTCAGCAAGGGAAAAACGGGCATTTGCCGGGCTGCTGGACGGCAAAACGTGTGCGGGTATCCGGGCAAGGGACGAATCTTTTCGTGCGTGATAATATCTCCCTGCTGCAGCACCATTGAGCGCGACACACCGGCATGACGGGTGCGCCCGAAGGAATCCTGCGATATCGTTGAAAACCGGGTCACGGATCCGGTTGTCTGCGCTCCCTTCACGCTGGCATGAGGCGATCACGTCCCAGAGCGCCACATGCTGTTCAACGAGCTGCCCTGTCCGTTCCGGATAGGCAAGCCGGTGGTCGATGCCATAAAGCGTTTCAATAATCTTCCAGAACTGGTTCTGCGGGTTGCCGTAGTACTCTGCCTTCTGCAATGACTGGCGACTGGGAAAACTGCCGAGGATAAGGAGGTACGGCGCTTTGCCCGTCACTGGTGCAAGACCGGTATCGGGTTCAGGCACAGGTGACCCGGAAGTGGTATTCATCGGTAATGGAAAAATGAGGGTTGATTTACGTGGGTTTGAAATAGAGTTCGCAGTGGCAGTGCCCGTCCTTTGCGATCTCGTCCTTGTGGTAAATGCAGGGGCATTCGATTGCGCGATCTTTCTCTGCATCTCCGCTCCGGAGCCGGCAGGGGCAGTAGCGTTTCCCGAATTTCTCCTGGTTCCGCACCAGCCCCCGGATTACCGTGCCGAGATGCTTCTCGTCAGGATTTAATGTCCAGTTATTCTCCTTTGCAAGTGCTTTTGCCCATTTCAGCATATCCGCTTCAGCAGTTTTTTCTTCAGACATAATCGTTCAGCCTTATGGTGGTAGGGGAGTGATACGATATTTCTCTACACGACACGTTATTCTTTGTGATCGACCGTTCCTGTATCATGAGAGTGTATAATTCATTACCAGTATCCGTGTTTTTATTACCCTTTCAGCCTTGTTGTTTGGTAATCCGGCGGGCGACCCGGTTATAGGTTGCCATCACATCGCCTTTTTCAAACCGGTACACGTCCTTGTCGAGCGATTCACCCGTCTTTTTATCCCACAGGCGCATCGAGTCCATGCTGATCTCATCGCCGAGGTAAATGGTCTTTTTATTGCGCCCGAACTCCAGTTTGAAGTCCACCAGCGTGATGCCCTGCGCTGCCATCAGCTCCGAAAGGAGCCGGTTGACTTTAAGCGCACTCGTCTTGATTGTTTTGAGTTCCTTTACCGTCGCAATGCCAAGCGCGATAATGATCTCGTCATTGAGCATCGGGTCATGTCGTGAGTCGTCCTTGTAATCGATAACAATGATCGGCGGGTTAAGGGGTGTGCCCTCTTTAATCGGGTAGTTGCGGACAAGCGACCCTGCCGCGACGTTTCGCACGATCACTTCGAGCGGTATCATCTCAAGATGGCGGACAACCATCCTCTTTTTATCCAGCATCTCGATAAAATGCGTCTTTACGCCGTTTTTTGCAAGGTATTCAAAGATGAATGCGGATACTTCCGCGTTATAACTCCCCTTGTTTTTCAACACATCCTTTTTCCCGCCGTCAAACGCGGTAATGTCATCGCGGAATTCGACGATGAGGCGGTCGTTTACATCGGTCCGGTAAACCGATTTGGCTTTGCCTGTGTACAGGAGATCTTTCTGTTTCACGGTCAACTGCTCCCTTCTTTAATTGTTTGTGCGAGCCGGTTTATTAGGGGTTGCAAGTCGGGGTGGTACCAGCCCTTCTCTATGAACTGGGGGTAGATACAGAGCCGCTCGCGGAGGATGTTGTTCCCCACAATTTTTTTGAGGTCGTCAATCGCCGGCCACGGGTGTTCGGGATTTACATAATCGATCGTGAGTGGCGACACCCCCCCGAGATCGTCCACCCCGCAGTCGATAAGGAGTGACGCATCGATCAGGTTAGGGGCTATCTGGATGGCGATATCATTCTGGAGGATGTCCCGGGCCATCCGTATGGTAGCGCCGATCTCTTCGGTGGTCGGGACGTGAAATGCCGCCATTTGTGTGCCGGGTTTTGGGCAGAAGTTCTGGAGAATGACTTCCTGGATATGCCCGTACCTGCGGTGGATGTCACGGATTGCAAAGAGCGAGTCTTCCCGGTCTGCCCGTGTTTCCCCGATGCCCAGCAGGAGACCCGTCGTGAACGGGATTCGTAGTTTTCCGGCATCCTCCATCATGGCGATCCGCACTTCAGGGTCTTTGCCTTTCGATGTTGCGTGTGCCGGAATGTCGGCGGTCGTTTCAAGCATCAGGCCCATGCTTGCATTCACGGGCTGGAGCCGTTTCATCTCTGCATAGGTGAGGATACCGGCATTCGTATGCGGCAGGATGCCGTATTCAATGCTCTTTTTGCACATTGCTTCACAGTAGTCAAGAATGGTGGCATACCCCGTTTTTTGCAGGTAAGCGTCAAAGCCGGGCTCTTCTTCTGGATGTTCGCCAAAGGTAAAAAGCGCCTCGGTGCACCGCATCTGTGCGCCATGCAGCAGGGTCTGCTCCACCCTGTTTTGGGCCATGACGCATCCCTCCTGCACGGGTGTGCGGAACGAACAGTACCCGCACCGGTTGCGGCAGACCGTAGTGAGCGGTAAAAACACGTTGCGGGAATAGGTAATCACCCGGGGCTGCATGCCTAAATGTATCTGCTGTACCTGTTAAAATGTGGTGATACCTGGGAGGTTTCTCTCGCAAATGTGCATGAATATTAAAGGATGAAAGAATACAGTAAAATCATAGTGATCACTATCCGGGATTTTGCATGACGTCGGTATTTCTTATCGATCCAGTTGCAGAACGGCGCACCGGAACTGAAACGTTCTTAACTACCGGAGGGTTCCGGGTGATTGCCTCTGCCGGACCCGAACGGTCTCCCCTCCACCGGCTCCCCGGAATAACGGCAGTCCTTGTTATTTTCGATGAAGCACATGGGCAGACCGGGCTGGCACTTGTCGCATCACGGAGATCACAGGGTAGTGATCTTCCGGTAATAGTCGCAGGAGAACAGCTTGATCCACCGGTTGCAGCAGCGATCCTGGAACAGGATGCAGCATGCCTCGCTCTCACCCCCCCTGCCGAAGCATGGTACCCGGTGCTGCACCGGCTTATCGAGCAGACCGCCAGGACCAGCCAGCTGAACCAGAAGGTCGCGTTTCTGGAGAAAAAACTCACCCTTGTCGGCAGCGTCACCCGCCATGATGTCCTCAACCAGCTGACCGCAGTTACCGGCTATAACGAGCTCCTGGAGATGATGATCACTGACCTAAAGATGCGATCGTTTGTTGAAAAGGAACGAGCGTCCCTGGTAAAGATCCGGCACCAGTTCCAGTTTTCCAAGGATTACCAGAATATCGGCACAGAACCTCCCTATTGGCAGAAGATCAGTTCCGTTGTCCGCCGCGCCAGCGACCCGTATGACCTCAAATCAATCCGTATCGAGGATTCCTGCGGTGAAGTGGCGGTGTTTGCCGATGTCCTGCTTGAAAAGGCGTTTGCATACCTGGTCGAAAACACGCTCCAGTTTGGCGAAAAAGCGACCGTTATCCGCGTGTATGTAAAGGAAGGGCCGAATGAACCGGTGCTAGTCGTTGAAGATGATGGTGTCGGCATCACTGCGGACGATAAAGAAAAAATTTTCGAACGGGGATTTGGTAAAAATACCGGGTGGGGGTTATTTCTGGCACGGGAAATCCTTTCTGTGACCGGTATCACGATAACAGAAACCGGGACGCCTGGCACGGGTGCCCGGTTTGAACTGAAGATACCTCCGGACTATTTCCGCCGGTAAAAAAACGAGCGAAAAAAAGATTATTCGTCCCTGACTCCCACGTAGATGTCCACTTCCGGGTTCGTTTTATTCGTGAACCGGGAATCATATACCTCAAAATCGGCGGTATACGTGCGGGGCATCCCGGATCCCCAGATCAACATCCAGATGCCAAGAACCGCGTCCGGCATCGGCCCCCGGGCATGGAACACGGCATATTTCTGGGCGGGGATCTTCACAACGGACAAGCCTTTTGGCACCTTATCCACGTTAGTCACGGTGCTTCCAATAAGGTAGGAAAATTCGCCTGTCCAGTCGCTGGCATAGTCTGAATACACTGCGCACATCGATGGCGGCATGGCGCGATGGGAAATTCTGGCAGCCGCTTTTGTGGCAAGAAACTCCTTCCAGCAGGCAGGAATATCCTCAACACTCCTGCCATCGGCATTGCAGGTCCGGCGCCCGATCCCGACCACAATCCGTTCCGGCATTTCCTGGAGAGTAAACATCTGGTCTTCCATTCTGGTAAAAATTTGATGCCATGGATGTTAAATACAGGGCTTTGACCGTGCCGTAATTATCGGTACTTCCAAAAGCGAATCGCTCCTTTTAGGACGCAATTATTCAGGGTTGAATTGATAAAAACGGGAGCGAAATTATTTTTCTCCCATCGTTGAACCCTCACGCACTGGATGAGGTTTACCCGAGGAAAAAGAAGAGCGATATTTGGCGTGGCGACTGATTACAGAATATTTGATGACCGTTTTAAAAAAATCGTCTTAACGAACATAGATCCTCGTATAATCGATCATCCTTATTAATCTCGAACGAAAATACTCAGTCAGAGGAAAAATGCATGACAGATCCGGAAAAAATCCCAAAAATGCCAAAAACAGAGTATGATGCCCTGATCAAACGTCAGTACGTGTCACGGATTGCTTTTGGCGCCTGTGAGCATCCCTATATTGCTCCATTCATGTATGTGTTCGACGGAAAATATCTCTATTTCCTTTCGACAAAATACGGCAGGAAGATGGAGTATTTTAACAACAAACCCAAAGGTCTCGGTCGAGATTGAGGAGTATGCTCCTGACCTTTCCGCTTTTACGTTTGTGAGCCTGCAGGGATTTCTGGAAGAGGTGAAGGATCCCGTGCAGAAAAAGAAGGTCCGGGAACAGTTTGTTGGCATGATTGCGAGAAAACCGGCTTTCGCCCCGGGTACTCACGGCTCTTGGTCACAGCCCGGATGACAGCCCGGACGTGATTGTCCGCGAGGAGCGTTCGGCTGTCTGGAAACTGGTTGGCGTAAAGGATATCGTTGCCCTGAAAAACGGATAGTACCTTCTCACTTTTTTTCGTCCGGCCTTTTGCTAAAAAGCCCTTATTTATTACCTGCACCGTCCCATGAGGCAGTATGCGCACAACCGTTCTGGTGATCGGTGCCCTTGCGGTTATCCTGCTGCTGGCCCTGGTGCTCAGCCGGTCTTCTGCCGGTACCATCCCCTATAGCAGTCACAGGAAAGACCGGGGAGATCGAGTTCCGGCACTACCCTGGCGCTGGTGCTGGCAACGGTTGATACCACTGAGGATAACGCAGGTTTTAACCTGCTCTTTGCCTACATCTCCGGCAGCAACAAAGCCCGCGACAGTATCCCTATGACCGCCCCAGTCATAACCTCGCAAAAAATTCCCATGACCGCCCCGGTGATTTCCAATGCGACATCGATGTCCTTTGTGATGCCCGCAGGAACAACCCGGGATGATATCCCGGATCCGCTGGACAGCCGGGTACGGATCGTAACACTGCCAGAACGGGAAATTGCCGTTATCCGGTTTTCGGGATATGCATCCACAGAAGACGTGAATGCGGCAACGTCACGGTTACAGGAAGGGCTGAAAAACGATGGGATTGTTATAGCAGGCCAGCCGTTTCTGATGCGGTATGATACCCCGTGGACACCCGGTTTCCTCAGGCGAAATGAAGTGGCAGTGGAGATAAAGAGGTAAAGGTCTGTCCTGCAGGAGCAGACCACCGAATTCTTCTCTCCTTTAATTCGGGCGCTCTTTTTTTAATACATTAACTATCGACAATAAAAAAAAAGATCCCTCAACGTCGAATCGGAAAAGGAAATTATCCTACTATCAGAAGTACTGGATCATATCAGTATCTTTTTTTGATTATCACGCATACACCGTGTTCAATGTGTCCTCACGCATTGATCCCCTATAAACCCGCCAATCCCAAGACCCGCCTCTCCTGCCTGTTCAGCCAGGATGAGCGCGAGACTCTTGCCCGTGCCATGCTCGACGACGTTGTAGATGCGGTTAAAGATGCAAACTGTTCGCCGGTTATCGTCGCTACGGATCTTTTTGACAGCGACCTTATACAGGTGACAATCACTGATGCTGACCTGAACCAGTCGCTCAATACGATCCTTCCCCAGGCGGCAGGGCCAACCCTGATCCTGATGGCTGACCTGCCCCTTGCAAACGCGGATGCGATACGGCGTGTTATAAAAACCGAACAGGACATGGCAATTGTCCCCGGTCGGGGTGGCGGGACGAACGTAATTTTTATCAAAGAACCTGCCCGGTTCCATGTTGATTATTATGGCACGAGTTTTCTCAAGCACATGAAGATTGCCGGGGAAGCCGGGCTATCCTGCGAAGTTATTGACTCGTTTCGGCTGCACACCGATATTGACGAGAAAGAGGACCTTGCCGAGCTCCTGATCCATGGCTCGGGAAAGAGCCGGAAATATCTCGAAGAACTCGGGTGCGTTCTTGTGGTTGAAAAAGGGCGGGTCGGGGTTGAACGGAAAAACCACCCGGGTGCTGTCGCCCCGTAACTGGGGATGAGTTGTGGAATCTTTCACAAAAATGCTCGTCCTACTACACAGCCCCCCTCTTGCGCCACCAGTCCCCCATGGGGGACGGGGCGCAGTGTGATGATGCCTGAATATGAAATACTGTACTATCGCAACCGGGGGATGCAACAGCGTCAGGGGCGAAGGCAGGGATTGCCAGAGTCCCCAAGAGTGTAATGGCAATTCAATTTAGGATTTCAACAGTGTCAAAAACCCCTTTTTTATGGTCGCTGTTATTGCCAGAAGAGCCCAATTATTATACTATCTGCGAAGGACAATCAGGTAAAACAACCCTTGGTATTTTGAAATATACCCGCAGCAGTTTTACCTTTACACGAACATCAGGTGAATATTTTTGGCAACAACAATGACCCGTGAGGCACAAGCCGGTGGAGAAGGACAGGAGAGCAAAGGCACCAGTTACAAATGGGTAGCGCTCTCGAATACGACGATTGCCATGTTCATGGCCGCGGTCAACGGGAGCATTATCCTTATCTCCCTTCCTGCCATCTTCAACGGCATCCACATCAACCCGCTCACCTCGTTCCAGTACCTGCTCTGGATCCTGATGGGATATGGGATTGTCACCGCAACGCTCCTGCTCAGTTTCGGCCGTCTCTCGGATATGTACGGGAGGGTGAGGCTGTATAATATCGGGTTTGCGATCTTTACCCTCGGTTCCCTCCTCCTCTTTCTGACACCGGATACCGGCGATGCCGGCGCCATCGAGATGATTGTATTCCGGCTTATCCAGGCGGTCGGGGCGGCATTTATCTTCTCCAACAGTGCCGCGATCCTCACCGATGCATTTCCCCCGGATGAGCGGGGGAAGGCGCTGGGGCTCAACCAGGTTGCCGCGCTCTCCGGCCAGTTTATCGGCCTTTTGATTGGCGGCATCCTCGCCGTCTTCAACTGGCGGTACGTGTTTCTCATCAGCGTGCCGTTTGGTGTCCTTGGTACCATCTGGGCATTTCTCAAGCTCAAGGAGCCGGTCTATGAGAAACGGCCCCAGAAGATCGATCTCTGGGGCAACATCACTTTTATCGGCGGCCTGACGATCCTGCTGATCGGCATCACGTATGCGCTGGTGCCCTATGGCGACTCTGCAATGGGCTGGGGCGATCCTCTCGTCATCGCATCGCTTGTCGGCGGGGTACTGCTCCTTATTGCATTTCCTTTCATCGAAAGCAGGGTAAAAAACCCGATGTTCCGGATGGACTTATTTAAGATCCGGAACTTTGCCTACGGGAACGGCGCCGGTTTTCTCTCCGCCCTTGCCCGGGGCGGGGTGATGGTTGTCCTCATCATCCTGCTGCAGGGCATCTGGCTGCCGCTGCATGGCTACAGTTTCGAATCGACGCCGTTCTGGGCCGGTGTCTACATGCTGCCGCTGACCATCGGGTTTGTGATCATGGGCCCGCTCTCGGGCATTTTTTCCGACAAGTATGGTGCCCGCTGGATAAGCACCATCGGGATGGTGCTGGTGGGCGTTTCATTCCTGATCCTCGCGGTCCTGCCCTACAATTTCGATTACCTGCCCTTTGCTATCGCACTCCTTATCATGGGCCTTGGAAACGGCATGTTCAGTTCACCGAATGCAGCCGCGATCATGAACTCGGTCCCCCCTGAGGAGCGCGGGGTTACTTCCGGCATGATGTCGACGCTGATGAATTCAGGGTTCGTGCTGAGCATGGGGATGTTCTTCACGATCATTGTATTCGGGCTCACCCGGGAGTTTCCTCACGCCCTCTCGGGTGCCCTGACAAGCGCCGGGGCGGTCCAGCTGGTCCCCACGATGAGCACCATATCCCCTTCCGGCGCACTGTTTGCCGCGTTCCTTGGCTACAATCCGGTCCAGATGATCCTTACCGGGCTCTCTCCGCTGGCGCTGGCAGGTATCGCTCCGGCAACCCTTGCAATACTCACCGGGGAGATCTGGTTCCCGACGACGCTTGCACAGGCATTCATGCCCTCGCTTGCCCTTTCGTTTTATATCGGGGCAGGGATCTCGTTTGTCGCGGCACTGCTCTGCCTGATGCGGGGGGAGAAATACGTGCAGGAAGTCGATGGGGCAGGCAAGAATGGTAAGATCGAAACAGAACCGCAACAGGTATCGGGAGAGCAGATAAAGTAGGATCTATATGCTCCCGGTACAGGAGTGAAATCATATGACAGAAGATGCCTTGTTTAAGAAAATCCTGATAGCCACTGACGGGTCTGAAAAGAACCGTTCCGCTCTTGACGAGGGATTGCGGATCGCCCGTGCGTGCGGGTCAGTGGTCTATGCCGTGTACGTGATCGATATGAGCGCATTTTCTTCGACGTCGGGCGAAATCCCGATGGGGGATACCTATCGTATGCTCGAAGAAGAGGGCCGGCAGGCGATGTCACGGGTGCAGGCCCTGGCAGGGGATGTGAGCGTGGAAATGTCCGTGCTTGAAGGCAGGCCTGCGACCGAGATCGTGGAATTGGCCAAAACAAAAGACGTTGACCTTCTCGTGATCGGTACGCATGGGAAAAAAGGGCTGGAGCGCCTGCTTCTTGGGAGCGTTGCGGAGGCGGTCATACGGTCAGCGCCGTGTAAGGTGCTGGTCGTCAAGTGACCGGATGCTGCCTCTATTCCTGCATGGTGTCGCAGGCGACCCGTCCGGTTTAATGGCTAAAAAAACAGAGATACCGTATAACCCATACCATCCTGTTGGCGTGATGCAATGAAAAACGTCTTCATAATCCTCGCAGTCCTCATTATCCTGCTGGCATGTGCCGGCTGTGTCTCAAAAACGCAGAACACGGTTATCAGGGTCACCGATCTTGAGGTAGGGGATATTACGCCGGTGCCCGATGGTTCATTTGATGTGTACACCGCGGATTTCCGTATAGAAAACCCTACGAATATGACCTTTCAGAATGTTGAAGTGACCGTAAACCTGCTCCCGTTGAGCCTCTACTGTCATCCCCAGTCCACCACCATTGATATTCCGGTCCTGAATCCCGTAGAAAAGCAGATTGAACGGTGGTCATTTTCGGAATTTTCCGATCTGGACTGCCAGTATAACTCAAGCTACACGGTTACGACGGAAAATTAGGGAGAGTTCTTTTTTTGAACGGGGGGTGGATTTCGGGAAATGGAGCAATATGCCCGTATAAAGTCTTTAAAAAACAGGTTTAAACTGCACAGGGCGCTCACCAAAGCAATGAATGATTTTTATGCAATTCTGTAATTGACTTCATGTATGGGAGCTGATGCCCCCCTATCCCATCATACGATGAACCCCGCCGCCCCCGACGGGGCTCCCCCGCGGCGGTTCCAGGGGCAGTTCTCATGCGTAATGAGGGTGTGTGTATGACAAATATCGTAAGCAGATTGATACCTTTTTATGAACTGCAGAGCGGGTCACTCTCGAATTGGGGGAAAAAAGATTCCTTATTGGTATACTCTCATTTCTTTTTCTGTATCATCACAAGACCAAGTGCAATTGCCACACAACACAGTTCAAAGGGAACCGGGGATTGCTGGGTCGGGGTGGCGGTTGGGTAGGGGGTATATGTCGTTGCAGTGTATTTTTTTGTAGGAATTGCCGTTGTAGCGGCAGTCTGATACACAAGAGTGGGGGATTCGGTGACTTGGGCAGATAGTGACGCACTCACATAGGTTGTATTCCCGGCGGTCACGTTGAACTGATTAATATAGGATACATAACCGGTTTTTTGGATGTTGACAATGTAGGTATCCGGTGTGACATTATAGAGAGTCAATGGAGTAAACCCCTTAAATGTGGAATCTATGTACACATTTGCATAGGAGGGAACCGAGTTAATAGAGAATGTGCCGTTTATAACAGGGATCGCGGTGGTTGCAGTAGTCGTGGGGGAAGTGGTGGCTGTTGTTACTGATATATAGGTATATTCGTCGGCTGTTGAAGTCGTGGATGTGCCGTTTGGATTGGTGACGGTAACGTCAATGATACCGGCTGTACCGGCAGGGGCGATTGCCGATATTGATGTATCACTGATAAACGCATATGAGGTTGCCGGGGTGCTACTGAAGTTTACTGCAGATACTCCAGTAAACTCTGTCCCGGTGATGATCACTAAAGTGCCACCAACTGTCGGGCCGGATGTCGGTGAGATGTTGGTGACAATCGGTATTGCTGATACAGGTAAGCCCAGTCCAATGAGAACAATCAGAACCACGCATCCAATAATTAAGAAATCTTGTCGGGTCACAAGTTTTCACCAGCGGTTTCATGCATAAATTCTCGTCCTGATATCTGATGTTCCATTATACACTCACTAATTATATCCAATCTTTATCTTAACCCTTAAAACCACCACATTCATTGCTTTGGAATTTTTTAGTGCTGATGCGTTGACTGTCGATTAGGAAATTTTAACGAGGTAAAATATTGATCCCAGATCGCAGACGTATCAGAACCTGAAAGACTTAATCATAGTCCCGGAACAGTGCGGGGTTCTGTCTCCGGATCCACCATCCGGTTGAACACCCCGGAATGCCTCTTATCTCGTTAATTCATGCTGAATCTCGTTTCAATACGTGAACCGAATGCCATTATTTCCTTTATACAGGACAATCCACTTAAAAAAAATACACACCAAGCAGGGTGTATTATTTAAAAAAAATCCCTTACCAGTCCACGCGGCTGTTCCGGAACACGCCCATAAACAGGCATTCCGTAGCGTCGATCGTCTCGACACCGGTATGATCCCCGAGGGGAAGCCCGAACCCGCGTACGATTGCCGCCGGTGTGCACTCATCCGCTTCGCCCATGACCAGTTCGGCAGCAGACGCGATGTTGTCGGCGACTGCCCGTTTTGTCACTTCAAGTTTGCGGCCGAACAGGTCGCTCCTGCCCCGGTCATCGAGGACTGACGGGATCCCTGCACAGCCGATGGCAACACCGCTGCACCCGAGACGCATGGCATGGGTGCGGCTGTCCGCAATGATTACGGCAATAGTCTTACCGGTCAGCGTTTTTACCTGTGTCCCGGATGGAAACCGCACTTTGGTCAGGATTTACCGGGAGGGGCGTAACGCATCCCGGCGGGGCATTGGAGGCATCGACACCGGCATTGGGGAGCAGGGTGCCGTTCTTCATGCTTAACAGAAACCCGGGGATACCCCCGACAATGGAATCGCTCTCGGCAAGAACCACTTCCACGGTCCGGGGGTCCATCTGGTATTTTTCGCCCAGTTCCTGTGCCCGGGCCGAGGGGGTAATCGTGGAAAGCCTGACAATATTTCCTTCCGCTGTAGCGACTGCAGTCTCTGCCAGCACAAGGATATCATCATCTTCAAACCCCCCGCATTCCCGCCGGGCAGCTTCAACGACACGTTCGGCGATGGACTCTCCCTCTGTAATTATGCCGGTCGGAAGGCCGAATACCTCAAAGGAACTCTTCATTGCCCCTTCACCATGTGTTCGAACACCCGGATCGCGTCCTTTGTTTCCCTGACGTCATGGGTCCGCACGATACTGGCACCTTTCTCGAGGAGCAGCATCGTGACGCCAAGTGAGCCGGTCAGCCGGTCGATCGGCTCCCGTTTGAGCAGTTCGCCGATAAACGTTTTGCGTGATACTGCCGCAAGAAGCGGGCGGTCAAAAGCCTGGAACGTGTCAAAATGCCGGCACAGGTCCCAGTCATTATCCGGTGAACGGGACGGTGTCCACATCCCGATACCGGGATCGAGCACATACTCCTTTACCCCTGCCGCTTCGCACCGCTTCATGACCAGTTCAAGAGCAGCCCGGGTCGCTTCAACACCCACCGCATCGCCCGGCTGCACTCGCGATGCCATCACAAATGCCGGCAGCCCGGAATCCCCGGTCTTTTTTGCATAGGCCGGGGACATCAGCCCCGCGATGTCATTGATCGCATGGATCTCATGTTTTAAGCAGATATCGAGCACGCCCGGGTGCATCGTGTCCACCGATACGGTGATACCGCTGCCATCAAGTTCCTTTAACGCCGCTTCCATGCGGGAACCCTCTTCACTCCCGCTGATGGCCTGTGCGTTCGGTGCGGTACTCCGGGCGCCGATATCGATCATATCTGCACCCTGCTCGATCATCTCCACGGCTTTTTTATGGACCTCATTGGTGGGGACAAACGAGTCCGTGTAGAATGACTCGGGGCTGCAGTTGATCACGCCCATGAGGCGCACGGGAGCAGCACCCCCGATGGTTAACTTGTTTACCAGACAGGTTCGCATGTTTTCAACTTTGCCGCATTAAAGGTGTTTTCCATGAGCGTTGCGATGGTCATCGGGCCTACCCCGCCCGGGACCGGCGTAATGGCAGACGCGATCTCTCTTACCGCATCAAAATCAACGTCGCCGACCAGTTTCCCGTTCAGCTGGTTGATGCCGACATCGATGACAACAGCACCGGGTTTTACCATGTCTGCTTTGACAAAATGGGGTTTGCCGATCGCCGACACCAGGATGTCTGCCCGTTGTATCTCTTCAGTAAGGTTCTGTGTCCTGCTATGGCAGGTCGTTACGGTTGCGTCCGCATTGGTCAGGAGCGCTGCCATCGGCCGCCCGACATCGATGCTTCGCCCGAGGACAACCGCACGGGCACCCGCCAGATTGATATCATATTCAGCAAGCAGGGTCATGATCCCCCGTGGTGTACAGGGCGCGAACCGTGGCCGCCCGGAAAAAAGGAGCCCGAGGTTGGTCGGGTGAAACCCATCCACATCCTTGATGGTCCGTACAGACGCAATCACGCGATCCGTGTCGATCTGTTCAGGGAGGGGGAGCTGCACGAGGATGCCATTGATATCCGGATCTTCGTTGAGACGGGCAATCGCATCGGTCACGCACTGTGTGGTCGCATCAGCCGGCAGTTCAATACCTACCGACCCGATGCCCACCCGCTCGCAGGCACGGTGTTTCATCCGCACGTACATCCGGGAAGCAGGATCGCTTCCCACGATCACGGTTGCGAGGCGGGGGTAGAGCCCGGACTCCTCGATCTCTTCTTTTACGAGTTCGAGCCGCTTTTCCGATACCTTTTTTCCATCGAGAATGATGCCCATGACCGTCGCCAACCAAGGTCTTTATGAGGGATAGATCGGGAATTTCTTTGACATTTCGGTGACTTCAGCATGGACCTTCGCGATTGTCGCTTCGCTCTGGATGTCTTTGATCACCCGTGCGATCCAGTTGCCGATCAGGCGCATATCTGCCTCTTTCATGCCCCGTGACGTAACCGCCGGCGTGCCGACGCGAAGACCGCTGGTCACAAACGGGCTCTTGGTCTCGTTGGGGATCGTGTTCTTGTTCACCGTAATACCGGCTTTACCCAGAGCGACCTCTGCCTCAAGACCGGTCAGGTGCTGGTTGGTCAGGTCGATGAGCATCAGGTGGTTATCAGTGCCGCCCGACACCAGCCGCAGGCCGTTGTTCATCAGGGTCTCGGCAAGGACCTTGGCATTTTTGACAATCTGCTTATTGTATTCCTTAAATGATGGCCTGAGTGCTTCTTCAAAACACACGGCTTTTGCCGTGATCGTGTGCATCAGCGGACCGCCCTGCATGCCCGGGAAGACGGCCTTGTCGATTAACTGTGCATACTCGCTGTTGCACATGATGGCGCCGCCACGGGGTCCCCGGAGCGTCTTGTGGGTCGTGGTCGTGGTAAAGTTTACGACACCAACAGAGTTCGGGTGAATGCCCGTGGCACAGAGCCCGGCAATATGGGCGATATCTGCCATACAGTAGGCTCCCACGCCATCAGCGATCTCCTGGAACGCCTTGAAATCAATGGTACGGGGATATGCCGATGCACCGCAGACGATAATCTGGGGCTTTTCGGCCCGGGCCATATCTTCGACGATACCATAATCGAGCATTTCTGTCTTCGGGTCAACGCCATACTGGGCTACCTGGTAAAATTTCCCGGTAAAGCTGACGGGTGAACCGTGCGAGAGGTGCCCGCCCTGGTTCAGTTTCATGCTCAGGATCTTCTCTCCCAGCTTCATGTACGCAAAATAGACCGCCATGTTCGCCTGGGTACCTGAGTGCGGCTGAACGTTTGCATGCTCGGCTCCGAACAGTTTTTTCAGCCGGTCTCGGGCAAGGTTCTCCGCCATATCGTGGAACTCGCACCCGCCATAATAGCGCTTGCCGGGGTAACCTTCGGCGTACTTGTTGGTCATGATTGACCCCATCGCCTCGAGCACCGCGTGGCTGACAAGGTTCTCGGACGCGATAAGTTCGAGACCGTTTGTCTGGCGGAGCCGTTCCTTCTCAATGATATCTGCAATTTCTGGATCAGTTTGGGAAAGATACGACATATGCAGTAGGGTTCGTCTCCAAGAGGTAATACCTTTTCTTACCCTCAGGCGATCGCGTGCCTGCCGACGCCCGGATGCCCCGTTCCATGCGATGGATCCGGTAACTAAGCGCATGAGCCATCCGGGTACACGAAAAACAGAGATCCGGCTCCATCGTTTGGGAAAAAAGGAGGCACAAACCTTTTTTTCTGGTGTGACGATCACTAATACTATTTATAAGGGGAGAACCTCACCATTATATTATATAAGGCATGCGAATGGCGCAACCCGATGCAAAGATCAGGTACCTTGAGTTTGAGCTCAAAGAAAAGGAGAAAATGGTTACGATGATGGAAAGTTCAGGCAGCGGTTCTGGCGAAGACCGCGTTGCAGCACTGGAAAAGAAGGTAAGGGATATGGAAGCACTGGTGAAGGGACTCACGCAGGAGCTTCTGGATCTCAAGTCCATAGCGATGAAGATGTCCAAGCAGACCGAGGAACGCAGCCGTCAGGAACTCAAGAGGATGCAGCCCATCGTTCAGGGAGCAACTCCCGGCGCAGACTCTTCGGGCAGTACGGTTATCATGCGAAAGGGGAGCCGCCCGGCAGAACCCGCAGCCCCGGTTGCACCGGCGATGGATATGATTATGCAGCCCGACGGTACCATGAAGATGGAAGAGCGGCGGGGAGACAAGAACTATATTGTCGCTTCAGCAGGGTACGGGCGCAACAAGAAGGGCATCTCTGTCAAGGCCAAGCAGAGTGACCTTATTTACGCCGCTGAAGAAGACAAGACCGACTCGTCAAAAAAGTAAGGAGCCGGATCTTTGCATATAACAGAGCTGGAGATCGATAATTTCAAGTCTTTTTCAAAAAAGACAAAAATTCCATTTTTAGAGGGGTTTACCGTTATATCCGGACCAAACGGGTCCGGCAAGAGCAATATCATCGATTCTATCCTGTTTGTGCTGGCACTGTCCAGCTCCCGCAACCTCCGTGCGGAAAAACTCACGGACCTGATCAACCATGATTCCGGCAGGAATACAGCCGAAGTAGCCATCGAGTTCTCGGACGGGACAAAGATCCGGCGCCGGATCAAGCGGACCGGCAATGGCTATTACAGCTATAATTACCTGAATGACCGGCTCTGCAAGCAGAGCGATATTGTCAACCTGTTAGCGAAGTCCGGCATCATCCCGCATGGGTACAACGTGGTGATGCAGGGCGATGTCACCCGGATCATGGAGATGAGCGATTTCGAGCGCCGCAAGATTATCGATGAGATCGCCGGGGTATCCGAGTTTGATTCCAAGAAACAGCAGGCGCTCTCGGAGCTTGATATCGTACGGGAACGCATCGAGCGCGAGGAACTCCTGCTCATCGAGCTCTCAAAACGGGTCAATGAGCTGAAAAAGGAGCGGGAACATGCACTGGAGTTCCAGAAATGGCAAAAAGACCTCTCGTTCTACCAGGGATGCCGGGCGGCAGCCCAGCTGCATGCGAAAGAAAAAGAACTTGCAAGCCTCCTGCAGTCTGCCGAGGAATTGAAAATCAAATGTTCCCGGATTGATGCGGACCGGAGCCTTGAGGAAAACGAGCTTGCCTACCTGAACGCGGATCTTAAGGATATTGACGACCTGATCGGCAAAAAGAGCGGGTCAGACTACCTGAAACTGATCGCGGACCTGGAAGAAGCAAAAGGCGGGATACGGCTTGCGGAACAGACGATTGTCCGGCTCCGCAGGGATAAAGAGGAAAACCTCGAGGCGATCAACCGCATCTACCTTGATACAAAACGTGCCGAACCCGGGTAGCTGAGCTCTCCGAACAGATCCGTGCCCTCACGATCGACCGCACCAATATCGCGATGGAAGTTGCCACGGAAAAAGCGCTCCTTGAAAAGATCGAGAACGAGATCAAGGCCCACTCCGATGATACGGCGGGAGCCCGGGACAAGCTCTTTCGCCTCCTGCAGGAAGCCGAGGGGAAAAAGGGCGAGCGCTCTGCCATCCTTCACGAGCAGGACATGCTCATCGAAAAAAGCCGGATGCGCACCACCGAACTCGAACGCTTAACCGCACTTCTTGCCCAGCTCAACGAGGAGTTTGCGGCAAAACAGGGCCAGATGGGCGACAGTGAGAAAGGTGCAGAGGACCTTGCCCAGCAGAAAAAGGAGCTCGACCGCACCCTCTCTGAACTGGAAGGCCGGCTGTTTGCGCAGCGGTCCTCCCTTGAACGCATCCGGACCGAGATGCGGGATACCGAACAGGACGCGATCCGGCTTGAGACCGCCCAGCAGGCCCGGGGAGAGTCCGGCGGCAGGGCAATTGAAGCCGTTATGGCAATGGAAGGAGTTCACGGCACGATCGGGGAACTGGGGAAAGTGCCTGCCGAATATGCAACGGCACTCAACGTGGCGGCAGGCAACAAACTCCATTTTGTGATCTGTGACACCGACCAGATTGCGGCAGATGCAATACGGTACTTAAAGGATGAACGGCTCGGGCGGGTAACGTTTTTGCCGCTCAACAAGCTCAAACCCCCTGCACTTCCCCCGGTAAAAGAACCCGGCGTGATCGACTATGCGGTCAACCTGCTCGAGTACGACCCGAAATTTGACCGGGCGTTTGCCGTTGCGCTTGGAGCGACGGTCGTTGTCGATACGCTGGAGCGGGCACGAAAACTCATCGGCAAATACCGGATGGTCACCCGTGAAGGTGAACTGCTCGAAAAGAGCGGGGCAATGACCGGCGGGGCAGCGAAAAAACCGGTTCGGGGTTTTGGTGCCGCGGTGGACGACGAGATCGTCCGGATACGGGCCCACCTATCCGAACTGGCAGGAGAAGCCGCCACCCTCGACGCTGGTGTCAAACGCCTGACCGAAGAAGTGGATGCAAAGCGGGCACTGCGAAACGAAATTGACCAGAATATTGCCCGGTTTGGCATGTTCACTGAAGAGTATACCCGCCGGTTTGATGCGATAACCGTTGAAAAACAGACCATCGAAGCCGCGGTTGCCCGGCAGAAGGAAGAGACCGGCAAAGGTGCAGCAGAACTCTCGGAACTTGAAGGCAGGCTTGACCAGACTACGGGAGAGATCACCGCCATCACTGCCCGGATTGACGAGATCAAAAAACGTCTTGATGATACCAATATTCCCGCCCTTACCGTGCAGATGGAGAAGAAGCGCAAAGAGATCGAGGAGTCGGAACGGCGCCTCCGCAACAAGGAAGCCGATATCAATGATAGTTCCCGCGAACGCCAGCACTTTAACCTGCGGGTGGAAGAACTCGGAAAAGAACGTACCGCCAAAGACGAGCGCAACAGGGAGATAGATGCGGATATCGCTGCATCAAACGACCAGATCGCGCTTTGCAAAACCCGGATTGGCGAGCTGGAAGAGAAACAGAAAGAATTCTCCGGGGAACTGGACGAACTGCGGACAAAGCGGGGGCTGGTATCCCAAAGCATCCATGATTCGGAATCAAAGCTGATGAAATTTGATTCTGACAAGGAACGCATCACGATCCAGATGAATGCGTTTGGCGACCGGGCAACCGCACTTGGCATTGAACTGGATCTGCTCAAGGAGCAGGTGGGTGAGAATAAGACCGACCTTGGCATCACCGAAATTGAAGGGAAGATTGCAGAAGCCGATGGCATGATCCGCAGGATTGGTGCGGTGAACATGCTCGCGATTGAAGAATATGATAAAGTGCAGCGGCAGGTTGAGGAACGCACCGGGCGAAAAGAGACGCTGAGCAATGAGCGGGCAACCCTGATCGAACGCATCGAACAATTTGAACAGATGAAATTTGAGGCGTTCACCACCGCGTTCAAGGCAATTGATGCAAACTTCCGGCAGATTTTTGCCCGGCTGACGAGCGGGAGCGGTCACCTGGTCCTTGAAAACGAGGAAGACCCGTTCACCGGCGGGATGACGTTTGCTGTCCAGCCGCGGGACAAGAAAGTCCACCTGCTCTCCTCGCTTTCCGGCGGTGAAAAGTCCCTGACAACGCTGGCGTTTATCTTCTCGATCCAGCACCATATCCCTGCACCGTTTTACGCGTTCGATGAAGTGGACATGTCCCTTGACGGATCGAACGTGGAGCGCATCGCGGCGATGATAAAAGAGCTCTCCGACACGTCGCAGTTTGTCATTGTGTCGCTGCGAAAGCCGATGATTGACGAAGCGCAGCGGATCATGGGTGTGACCCTGCGTCCGGATAAGACGACGCTTGTTACCGGGGTAAAGGCGCATGAGTAAGGTGCCGGCTGACAAGGACCAGGGACGGGTTCCGGATCCGCTTACGCAATTCGTGGAGAACCCTGATGGCACCGATCCCGGAAGCCTTCTCCGCGAGGAACCTGGCATACCCGCACCCGGGGAAACCATCCCTCCCGGTGAAGGTGGAATCGCTCCAGGCCAGACCGGTGCGATGGAAGACCCCGTTGAAATACTGGTCGGTATGGCCGAACGCGGGGAGATTGATCCATGGAACATCAATATTATGGAAGTGACGGATCGCTTCCTCGAGGAGCTGGACGGCGCCGGCAGCTCAACCTCAGGATCTCCGGGCGGACACTGTTTTTTGCGGCAACGCTCCTTCGCATGAAATCAGAGCATCTCGAGCAGA
This sequence comes from uncultured Methanoregulaceae archaeon, assembly GCA_963768785.1. Classification (GTDB taxonomy): domain Archaea; phylum Halobacteriota; class Methanomicrobia; order Methanomicrobiales; family Methanospirillaceae; genus Methanoregula. The sequence goes on along the minus strand of CAVYJD010000014.1, from coordinate 378,510 downwards.
TCTCGGATGAGGAGGGTGAAGGGGGTGATGATGACGGGTTCCTCCGGAGATGATTACGATACTCTCGGAGATGAGGATTTTACCGGCGAGGGACGTCTTGGCCCTATTGAACGCCTTGAGCGGGAGATCCAGCGCCGGCTTGACCGGAAGAATATGCGCAAAAGCCCGGTCACCCTCTTTGAGCTGATCATCGAGCTCAAAAATATTGAAAAAGCAGAACGTCGCCGCCAGAGACTCCCTCCTGCTGATTCATTGCTCTACGATGCGGACGATGTGGTGGGGATCGCTCATGAGGAAGGGTACCAGGAATCATCGATGACGACCCTTATCGAGTTCCTTGAAGGGATCGAACCTGACGCGGAGATGACCCTCTCTGAACTCTGCACGAACCTGGGCTGGGGGATACCCGAGGTCTATATCCCGCTGCTCTTCCTTGCGCTGGATGGCCGCTGTGCCCTGCGGCAGGAAGAGTTCTTTGGGGATATCTTTGTCCAGATCTGCCGGGCGGAAGAGGAGCAGGGTACAGGTTAAGGGATACCGGTATACCGGATTTTCTTCAAACCAACGACAGTGTTCCCCCATCTGGGGCATCGTTCGTAAGTATCACATCGCAGAGTGCAGGTCCAAAAAAAAAGTTTACCCTGTCTCAAACTGGCCGATCACGTGTTGAATCTCCATTGCTGTTCTTTTCAGGTCTTCCCTCCGGGTCGCAACATTATCCCCCTGCCGTACCCGCTCTGCAAGTGCCGACCGGATCGCACCATGGGTTGCCTTAATAGTCAGGCCAAGATTCGTATCGAGATCCCTGCCGTACTTCCTGAATGCCGCATCAATGTTCTGCAGGGTCTCCCACCGGAGGTTTTCAAGGTTTCGTATCACCAGCGTGTCGATCTGCTTTTTCAACCGGTCCCGTGCCCGGTTCTCACGCAGGGATTGAGGCAGAAATCGCCCGATGATTTCGGCAGAAACGGGAGAGAATGAGCTGTCCCAGTCATGCTCAACCCAGTAGGGTTTTCTCACCGGTTCATAGACACGTTCCCCATTCGGCGCATGATAGGGAATGTCAAAAAGTTCCGCCGCTGCTTTCCGGATGGATTCTATGAGATCGTCCGTACGCTGTTCGTGATCTTTCAACCGGGCAGCGATCTCGTCGTCCATCATCGCGGTAATCCTGCCAAGTTCACGCTCGAACCATACCGGGATCTCTTCAGATACGGCTTGCTGTGCCGCCTGGTCCGGGTTTTGTGGCGATAGTGCGATGGCTGATTCAGCAATAGTCGTGAGCCTCTTGCGGAGCGGTGTGCGAAGGTTCTCTATGTACGCTTCCAGTTGAGCATGCACCCGTTTCTGGTCCCCGGTGAGAATGTCCTGTGCATGTATGCGCTGCTGTTGTGTTTCCGCGATCTTTTTGTCGAACAGGTCAAGCCTGCTCTCCAGCTGGGCAAGCGGAAGTTCGAGCGCCCGCGTTTCAAGTGCTGTCTGGAGCTGGACATCATGGAAGACATCAAGCGCTTTTCTCCCGATCGCTTCCCGTAGCACCCGGCTCTTTTCCCGGGCGAGAAAGGCAATGAGATGATCGAAGATTTCCAGAAGACCGCTCTCATCCCAGAGGTTCGTATCACCGGACTCTTTTGCCTGCAATCCCTTCCGTGCCGATATCGCAAAGATCCGGGTATTGGGATCAATACCTGCGTCACGTGTCAGGACGGTGTGATAAAACCCCAGTGCCATCTCCCGCTCTGCGTCCGTGAGATAATCTATCTTATTGAGTACGAAGAACAACCGGGCGACCCGGCTCTTTATTTCCGTGAGGAACGTGAGCTCGACTTCTGTAATCGGCGGGTCGGCTGATATGACAAAGAGGGCAGCATCGCACTGCGGCAGGAAATTCATTGTTGCCTCGGTGTTATGCCGGTACGTCGAGCCGATGCCGGGGGTGTCGATGAGAACAACGTCGCGGAGGATTGCAGCGGGATGCGTGATCTCGACCTGGAGCACACCCTTCTCGTTCTTCGGGTTCGCATCCTCGGTTACGAAAGCCATGAGCTGTTTGTTCAGCCACTTTGTCGGTTCGCCGTTCAGCACCGTATCCGGGCGTTTGTCGATGTATCGTACCCGGAGCGATCGCTGTTCCCCGTACTGGACGAAAGTCGGGATTGCAGTGAGCGGGATGACCGAACTCGGCAGCACATCCTCGCCGAGCAGCGCGTTCAGGAGCGTGCTCTTGCCCCGCTTGACCTGCCCGAGGACCGCGAGGTGGAATCGCCCCTGCGAGAGGCGTTTCTCCAATTCATCGAGACGTCGTGCATGGGCGGCGTAACGGGAATCCATAGTCTCGAAGCGACGCCGTTCGCTTTTCAGGATTTCTGCAAGGTTCTCCGGAACAGAGATATCTGCGGATTTTTGTCCTCGTTGTGGAGTTGTTGTGCCGGTATCATCCACGGGATTTTACCTCCTCATTCTCATCCGTCAATCGGACAGGTAGGAGTTATCAGCACAAAAGGCGGTTAGCGGTGAACTCCATCACCGGATAGAGAAATTCTGCATGTACGAATAATTAATGGTTTGTTTGAAGTATCAAAATTTGTTTTAAAGAATAGGCACTGCAAGGTTTTATCATTCGTTAGAATAATTTTCGTTGTAAAAGTAGAAGAACCAAAACAATTCAAGGAATCTTGAAAATGCCCGATGAATTCACCCCAGAGGAAAAACAACAGATTATAGCAAATTTAGCGACTTTTTCACATATCGATCAAGTAATTAAAAAGGATCAAAATTTTTTCCGAAAATACAATGCAAGTAACTACCAGCATATTCCTGAAATTGAAAGAGATGCGACACTAGAATTTACTTTGGCAAACATTCTGAAAAACATCAATCAACCCGCATTTTACAAAAGATTACAAGTATTGGATGATATGTTAAGTAAAATCCCGCAAGATTCGAAATTAAAATTCGGGAAAAAACTTTCTCAACCAGATTTCTTCAGTACATTCTCAGAAATTGAAGTATATTCTCATCTTTTGTCACGGGGAAAAACGCCGGATCTTGAACCAATTATTTCGTCTAATGGCAACAGTGTTGATATGGGATTTTTCCTCGTTGGAAAATACTTCTACGTTGAAGTTAAAACTCCCCGGGGAGCTCTCGTATGGCCGATTATTTTCGTTCGTTACCTTCACACGAATCGGATCCCGGATTACGGATCGGTGTTGGATTTATTGATGCAACAAATCAATTGCTGATCGATTCTACAGGTTCCAATTCAAATGCTGATTTACGACCTTATCCAAGGGAATCATCGAGAATTGGCCAACTTATTTTCGAAGAATTTATTGGAAGGAATCTGAGGAATATCGATAACCCATTTTCAATTCCGATCATATTGATTATAAACTACGAATTTGTCAATTCTGTTTTCCCTTTTTTTTATGACACCTTGGAGTTGCTTGGATCCCTGATGCGTGAAAATCCTCCCAAAGAATTTCAAGGGGTTTTAATTTATCCTCCTGCGATTCCTTTGGACACTTCACTACGGTTTTTCCCAAATCCAAATTATGATTTTTTACCGGAAGAAATTCATTTTTTTTCATCATTGATCTAAATAAAAATTCGGCAAATCATTTTGACACGGGTTTATTCGAGCAAGTATGCAGAACGAGAGAAAGAAAACTATTAGTGGCAGGAACCAGCATCACTGATCTGTCAGTGGCGATGAAGTCCGCCTTAACCGCCCATCCGGGCTGATGACTTCTGTTTTACCGGTGCTCGATATCGGCTGCACAAACCAGCCGGTTGATCCCGCCCGGAATTATCCTTGATCAGGTCAGGCATCCCGAGCCGGATGCTGTGGCCCGAATGAGACTCCCCAACGACAATCTGATAAGGATCGAAACGAGGAACAGAGTACAGGAAGTGGAATGGGATGAACGCAAATATTCAAAAAATCCATGCACGGGAGATCCTCGACTCACGGGGCAACCCGACGGTTGAAGTGGATATATATCTCAATGACGGTACAAAGGCACGGGCTGCGGTACCATCCGGAGCATCGACCGGGATACACGAGGCAGTCGAGCTCCGCGATCGCGATCCGAAACGGTTTGGCGGCAAAGGTGTGCTCACGGCTGTTTCAAATGTAAACACGCTCATCGCTCCTGCGCTCATCGGGCTGGACGCCAGCGAACAGGAACTGATCGACCGGACGATGATCGCACTTGACGGTACACCGAACAAGGGCAGGCTCGGTGCGAATGCCATTCTCGGCGTCTCGATGGCAGCAGCCCGGGCCGTCGCCCTGTCGCAGGATATACCGCTCTACGAGTACCTGAGCCAGAGATCACAGATATCTCCTGCCGGTCCCGATGATGAACGTGCTCAACGGCGGGGTACATGCCCAGTGGCAGGGAGCGGATTTCCAGGAGTACATGATCGCTCCGTTCGGCGCTCCCGATTTCCACACCGCACTGCAATGGGGTGCGGAGACCTATCATGCCCTGCAGGACATCCTGAAAAAGAAGAACTACCCGACCGCAGTCGGCGACGAGGGCGGGTTTGCGCCAAAGGTCACGTCCAACGAAGAACCGCTTGAACTCATCACCGCGTGCCATCGAGCAGGCAGGATACCGGCCCGGCAGGGATATCGGCATCTCGCTCGACCCGGCATCGAGCGGGTTCTATCATGACGGGAAGTACGAACTGAAACGCGAGGGCAGAAAGCCCTGACACCAGAAGAGTTGATCGCGTATTACACAAAACTGGTGGAAACCTATCCGATCATCTCCATCGAGGACGGGCTTGCCGAAGATGACTGGGCCGGCTGGAAGACTGCTGACCGAAGAATCTGGGGTCGAAGATCGAGCTGATCGGCGATGATATCTTTGTCACCTCGCCAGAACTTGTGAAGCGGGGCATCGGTGAACAAGCAGCAAACTCCGTTCTGATCAAACTCAACCAGATCGGGACCGTGACCGAGACCCTCGCGACGATCGATATCGCAAAGAACGCCCGCTGGGGTGTCAATGTTTCCCACCGGAGCGGCGAGACGGTCGATTCGTTCATCGCGGACTTCGCAGTGGCGACCTGCGCCGGCAAGATCAAGACCGGGGCCCCCTGCCGGGGCGAGCGGGTCGAGAAATACAACCAGCTCATGCGGATCGAAGAGGAACTCGGGAATAAGTCAGTCTATGCCGGCAGGAAAGCATTTGTCCGGTAAAAAGTCCCCGGGCAAAATAAAAGAACCTGATTCCCTGAATGAGAACCAGGCTCGCCGTCTCCGTATTACCTGCCAGCATATCGACAGGACACTCTGTGATATCGAGAATATTCTGGATGAATCTGCATCGGGAACCGCATTTCCTACGTACATCGCGGATATTTCATCAGCCCAGCGGAAGTTGATAACAGAATATATTGCCAGTATCCGTACTCAACTCATCGAAACAATGGACCAGCAGGGTATTGTATCGGGCAAACCGGAGATTCCCACTTCACGGGCAATCCGCGGGAGAATGTATAGCATTGATATTGCTGCAGAGGAGATACGGCCAAGACATATGCGGGGATATGGAAAATTATCCTCACCTGCTGCCGTTGAGCTGGAAAGGATTGTGGATGAATTACAGGGATTGGCCAATAATGTTAACCAGGCTTTGAGGGAAAATAACGGGCAGGAGATTTAATCTCGTCAGATACCACGAACTTATCACAAGGAATTTCCCGCCTTCTGGCTGTTTGGGTTTTCCCTCAAGCGCTGGATCATCGTGACGGTATCCAGCGCAAGGTACGTGTTCTCCAGTGTGGGTGATCCCCCGAAGACTGACCTGACATAACCGCCATTTTCACGGCAGCATTTCCGGATAAATTCCTCAGACTGCATCGAGTACCGGCGAGTTATACCCAATAACCCTGCACGCAAGAATTCCGGCATGAACATGTTCAAGATACGCAGGCTTTGAATCCGGCACCGTGAGGAAGCCAGATGACCGGTCTTCGCACCGTTTTAAAAATTCTGTTGAACCTGCTGACGACACCGGATAGCCCAGTACGGCAAGAATAGCAAGTGCATGACCCGTTTCGATAATGGTAGAGTGAGGATGACCAAAACCGGTGTCCGGGTGTTTATATTGGAGTACTGTGCTGATAACTGCGGCTTTTTTGTCGGAGGGGGTTGCAATGCCAAGAAGTGTGCAGAGACCGGTGAGGAGATACACCTGCTCAAAGAGGGATGACGATTCGACCGGGCGGGCAGTGTCACCGGGAGGTAGCAATAAAGATAGGATCCAGCCCGCGGGATCGATATGCGGTCGTTCCCCGAGAATGTTCAGGCTCCTGATCACTGCATGCCCGACCGGAATGTTGGTAAAACTGCCATCGGGGCGCTGGAATGAGCGGAGATACGTGCGCGTTGCGTCGTCATCATCAGGTAATGCATCCAGTATCGCAAGCGAGGCGAGGGCATAAAATGTGTCGCCGGCATTTGGCTCATCAAGACGGTAAAAACAGTACCCGCCGGATGCGCACCGCCGTTCCCGGATATACCGGATGGTTGTTTCCTTTTCAAAGATCATCGGCATCATCTACCTGTTCGCGAGGTAGAAGTCATCAGCCAAAAGAGGCGGTTGGTGGCGGACTTCATCGCCGGTACATAACGTAGACCTTCCTGATAATTGAACGTGACGATACGCGTAAAAAAGAGAAATTAGTGATCGGGAAATTATTCAGCAGCAGGCCCGATTTTCCGTGACACACTCTTTTTTTATGCTGCTCTATGGCGAGTTGTTCAATCAGTGAGGTATGTTTTACTTTCGGATCTGCTGGTACGGGAGTATTAATATAGTCTGCACAACCGGGGGATGATGAAACTAAAGATGACGGGCTATTCCCGGTATTGTCCGAAGATCCGGTTCTCACGGGCATTTATGGATCCTGTTTCCGGATATGCGATCCTCCGGTATTCATAGCTGGTTCTTCGGGTTCATGCCAGTTCCGGCACGCTTTTTGCCCACTCCTCCACGCGCTCCCGTATCCTCTCGTCATGATAGGATGACAGGGTAATGCGGTTCCGGGCAATACTTAAGAAGTATAATTCTCCGTTTGGATCATGACATTTCAGCATGACGGAGAAGAGGTCGGCCTCCGGGAGATGTTTCACCTTACCGCGGTGGGAGGCAATATTTGCCATGTTTGAAATGACCGCAGCAATACCGGTCTCGTAGCCCTCCACGGAATCGTACATTTCTATACTGGTCCCTATCCTTTTCCTCTTCTCGTTCCTGTACTCGAACTTTGCCGTGTACATCTCCCGGGCCTTCTGGACCGGGGGATGGTTCTTTCTCCGTGCGTAATAGGATGTGCATCCAAGCGGGTTGCCGGAGACCAGATCCTGGATAATCCTGTTGAATGCAGCACTATCAGCAATTGGGTTCTTCAGCCTGCGGTACGTTTTTCTTGTTCCCGGGCGTGGTCTGAAATCCGGCATATGAGAAGGGAGAAGGTCAGGGACCGATAAATCCTTGGTGGTAGGGGGTCGGGCAGGGGCTGATAAGTCCCCCGCCCGCTCTGGCAGGGTGCGGCAATCGCAAACCAGTATCTTCATGTTACGGTGAAGAAACTGGTGACTTTCTGCAGCAATTCATGTGGTTTTCCTGCAAGGGATCGTGCATCCGCGTACAAAAAAATTTGCCTGCCCCTGCCCGACCCCCCTCAGGGTTCCGGCAGTGTTTGTGCAGGACCGAACCGATTACACGAGATTAATTGGGGGAAATTTTGGGTATTTTTTTTAAAAAATGCAGGTGAGGGTCGGGCAGGGGCAGATTGTAATGGAATGATAATGCAGGCAGGGTAATGCCGCACCCACCATCGATTTCCTGTGCTGACATAAAAAAATCCTGCGCGTTTGTGCAGAACAAGACCCATACTATGGATCGATCAGATCCATGTTCCTCCCGTTTTGAAGGTTTCCGGAATATGCGCGATAGCACCCATGGTTCGGCCGGGTTTTGGCAGGGTCTGCACCATCCATGCCCCAAAATCCCTGCGTTCCCGAAAAATGCGCTCCAGAACTCCAGAATACGAAAAAATGGGTGATGAGGGGTTTTGGCTGGTTCGCGCAGTACAGGAAAGATGAAGTAAAAAACCGGAATGCGGGCAGAAAACAAAATTTCAAAGCAATGGTGCCTTTATGGTGCGGAAAAATAGTTTACGAATAATAAAATACGGGGGAAAATCCGGGTTTGCATCGGAGAATATGTTTAAATGGTTGATTGTGCTATATGTAGATCCACAATTTCTGATGACAAACCGACGAAAACTGCCCACGGGGCAGGTATCGGTTTCGAGGTGAAAGAATGCAGGCACGAAGGTATAAATAATACCATAACCTACATTGTAAGCCCGTGAACGCGTGAAACATCACGACGAAATTCACCAGAAAAAAGGACTCTTGATGAAGAACCAAGCGAACCGGTGATCCGGTTTTGGCTCTGATGAGAAAATCAGTGAGTGACAAGGTATAAATATCCTTGAATCATATGTTATTAGCCCGTGTTTAAGTGAAAAACACGACGAACGATTACAAGAATTTTCTTTGATGGAGATCCAACAAGACCCGGCTTGACCGGAGTTGGTTCTGACGTTGATACTGGCAATGCGGAAATTTGTTTAGTAACCGCTAATTCCTCGAATATAAGGTTCAGATATTAAGTGTGCGTACAGTGTACAATTTAGAATTCTGGTTGATCCTGCCAGAGGCCACTGCTATCAGAGTTCGATTAAGCCATGCGAGTCGAGAGGTGTAAGACCTCGGCATACTGCTCAGTAACACGTGGACAACCTACCCTAAGGAGGGGGATAACCCCGGGAAACTGGGGATAATACCCCATAGACTATGGATGCTGGAATGCTTTGTAGTTCAAAGGTCCGCCGCCTTAGGATGGGTCTGCGGCCGATTAGGTTGTTGTTGGGGTAACGGCCCAACAAGCCTGTAATCGGTACGGGTTGTGGGAGCAAGAGCCCGGAGATGGATTCTGAGACACGAATCCAGGCCCTACGGGGCGCAGCAGGCGCGAAAACTTTACAATGCGAGAAATCGTGATAAGGGAACTCCGAGTGCCCGTAAAATCGGGCTGTCCATCTGTTTAAATAACAGGTGAAGAAAGGGCCGGGCAAGACCGGTGCCAGCCGCCGCGGTAATACCGGCGGCTCGAGTGGTGGCCACTATTACTGGGCTTAAAGCGTTCGTAGACTGGTCTGTTAAGTCTCTGGGGAAATCTTCCGGCTCAACCGGAAGGCGTCTCAGGGATACTGGCAGACTAGGGACCGGGAGAGGTGAGAGGGTACTCCAGGGGTAGGAGTGAAATCCTGTAATCCTTGGGGGACCACCTGTGGCGAAGGCGTCTCACCAGAACGGCTCCGACAGTGAGGAACGAAAGCTGGGGGAGCAAACCGGATTAGATACCCGGGTAGTCCCAGCCGTAAACGATGCGCGTTAGGTGTATCGGTGACCACGAGTCACCGAGGTGCCGAAGAGAAATCGTGAAACGTGCCGCCTGGGAAGTACGGTCGCAAGGCTGAAACTTAAAGGAATTGGCGGGGGAGCACCACAACGGGTGGAGCCTGCGGTTTAATCGGACTCAACGCCGGGAAACTCACCGGACAAGACAGCTGGATGATAGTCGGGCTGAAGACTCTACTTGACTAGCTGAGAGGAGGTGCATGGCCGTCGTCAGTTCGTACTGTGAAGCATCCTGTTAAGTCAGGCAACGAGCGAGACCCACGCCAACAGTTGCTCAGCTCGTCCCCCGGGATGGAGAGGACACTGTTGGGACCGCCTCTGCTAAAGAGGAGGAAGGAATGGGCAACGGTAGGTCAGCATGCCCCGAATTGTCCGGGCTACACGCGGGCTACAATGGGTGGGACAATGGGTATCGACACCGAAAGGTGAAGGCAATCTCCTAAACCCATCCTTAGTTCGGATTGTGGGCTGTAACTCGCCCACATGAAGCTGGAATCCGTAGTAATCGTGTTTCAAAATAGCACGGTGAATATGTCCCTGCTCCTTGCACACACCGCCCGTCAAACCACCCGAGTGAGGTCTTGATGAAGCCGTCGTTTTCTGCGGCGGTTGAATCTAGGTTTTGCAAGGGGGGTTAAGTCGTAACAAGGTAGCCGTAGGGGAATCTGCGGCTGGATCACCTCCTAACGAATTTTTATTCGGGAAGCGGTTACTAAACAAACTGTAAAATTGCCGGTGTCGACAAGAAAAGGTTCCATCGCCACATAAGGGGGCGACGGAAATGTGGGTTCGAATCCCATGGAGCCGTTTAGATGCACCTCGGAATGTGAATCACGAGGGAAGGGCTGAGAGTCAAACCAATGACTTTGCGAGGCCGTGTAAAGGTTTGCACTCAGGACGTTAAATGGGTTTAGCGGAGCATTAGTTTAAACCCACCAGTGAATGGCTCGGTTCAAGTGCCGACGAAGGGCGCGCCAAGCTGCGATAAGCTCCGGGTAGACGCAAGGAATCTATGATCCGGAGATACCCTAATAGGACATCCTAACGCTTTTGGCGTTTATCCGTTGAGGATAGGGAACGCCCCGAATTGAAACATCTCAGTAGGGGCAGGAAAAGAAATCAACCGAGATGTCGTTAGTAGAGGCGATCGAACACGACAGAGCTCAAACCGAATCCCGCAAGGGAGATGTGGTGTTATAAGCCCACCGTTACGGCCTTGGATGTGAAGCGGAAGTTGCCTGGAATGGCACACTACAGAGGGTGATAGTCCCGTACGCATAAGCAGACAAGGTCAGGTGGTGTCTTGAGTACCGCGGGTTGGAATTCTCGCGGGAATTCAGGGGTCATCAACCCCTAAAGCTAAATACAACTTGAAACCGATAGCGAATTAGTAGCGTGAGCGAAAGCTGAAAAGTAACCCTGAAAAGGTGGTTAAAAGTGCCTGAAATTGGTGGGTGATCGCGAGTTGCGGCATGAAAGGATCTTTCTTGTGAAGGAACCCGTCGCGAGGCGGTAGTACGGGCAAGATTGCCGATGTCGTAACGTACAGTTTTGAAGAACGGGCCAGAGAGTTTATTCTGTTGGCGAAGGTTAACCCACAAGGGGAGCCATAGGGAAACCAACAAGTCCGTAGCAGCAATGCATGGGACGGCGTATTAAAAGTGCGCGGAGTCAGCAGGATAAGACCCGAAGCCGGGTGATCTATGCGTGGGCAGGTTGAAGCGTGACGAAAGTTGCGTGGAGGACCGCAAGCGGTATTGATATGCAAATCATTCGTGTGACCTGCGTATAGGAGTGAAAGATTAATCGAACCCGGCATCAGCTGGTTCCTCCCTAAACATGTCGCAGCATGACCTAACCGGAGGTAGTTCGTGAGGTAGAGCACTGATTGGGGGAGCTGGGCGGGAAACTGCTCACCCCCCTGTCAAACTCCAAACTCCCGGACATCCTAGATGGTTGGAAGTCCGCATTACGGGGTAAGCTTGTAATGCGTAAGGGAAACAACCCAGACCGTGGTTAATGTCCCTCAATGTAGGCTCAGTGTCAACACTGAAATTGGTCCTAGGTCAAAGACAACTGGAAGGTGAGCTCAGAAGCAGCTATCCTTTAAAAAGTGCGTAACAGCTTACCAGTCAAGATTTAGGGCGGTGAAAATGGACGGGGCTAAAGCCTACTACAGAGACCACGGAGCACCGAAAGGTGATCTGGTAGGGAGGCGCTCTGCATGGGTAGAAGCTGGGTCGTAAGTTCCAGTGGACCGTGTAGTGTTGAGAATTCTGGCAGTAGTAGAAGCATAGATGGGTGAGAATCCCATCCGCCGCAGGGGCTAGGTTTCCTCGGCAACGTTCGTCAGCCGAGGGTTAGTCGGTCCTAAGCTGCACCGTAACTCGAGTGTAGCGAAAGGGAAACAGGTTAATATTCCTGTACCATGTAGTTTTTAGTCGCAAGACCCTGACGCTTTGGGATATGCTTTGCGGAACTGTCGTCCCGTCCAAGCACATAATTCTGTGGAGTACCGTAATGGTGAGAAGCAGAGGAAAGTGTGATGGGGTAACTTAGCAAATTTCCGGAGCCCATGAAAAGGGAATTACATGTCCGTACCGAGAACCGACACAGGTGCCCCTCGCTGAAGAGGTGTAGGCGTGTCGGATTTAATCGTAGTTAAGGGAACTCGGCAAATTGGCCCCGTAACTTTGGGATAAGGGGTGCCTGCCTGGAGATCAGGCAGGTCGCAGTGACCGGGTCGCACTAACTGTCTAATAACAACATAGGTGACTGCAACTCCGAAAGGACTAGTATAGTCACTGATTCCTGCCCAGTGCGAGTATCTGAAAACCGGGTTCAACCGGACGAAGGACTCGTAAACGGCGGGGGTAACTATGACCCTCTTAAGGTAGCGTAGTACCTTGTCGCTTAATTGGCGACTTGCATGAATGGATTAATGAGTGCGATACTGTCCCTAACACGAATCCGTTGAACCTTTTGTCCTAGTGCAGAGACTAGGGACTCCTGATGGGAAGTGAAGACCCCGTGGAGCTTTACTGCAGCCTGTCGTTGAATTACGATAATTCTTGCGCAGAGTAGATGGGAGGCGTTATATCCTTTTCTTTCGGGAAAAGGGGAGCCACAAATGAGACACCATCCTAGTTTTGTTGTAGTTCTCACTCTAACGAGGACACCGATAGGTAGGCAGTTTGGGTGGGGCGCCACACCCTCGAAAAAATATCAAGGGTGCCCCAAGGTCAACTCATGTGGGTCAGAAACCCACAGAAGAGTGTCAAGAGCATAAGTTGGCCTGACGCGATCATGCAAAGCAAATGATCGCGAGAGGAAACTCGGGTCTAACGAACCAATATAGCCTTTTGGTGAGGCTTATTGACTACAGAAAAGCTACCCCGGGGATAACAGAGTCGTCGCCGGCAAGAGCACATATCGACCCGGCGGCTTGCTACCTCGATGTCGGTTCTTTCCATCCTGGCCGTGCAGCAGCGGCCAAGGGTGAGGTTGTTCGCCTATTAAAGGGGATCGTGAGCTGGGTTTAGACCGTCGTGAGACAGGTCGGTTACTATCTATCAGGAGTGTTTGAAGTCTGAAGGTAAGAATGAAATAGTACGAGAGGAACTTTCATTCGGCGCCTCTAGTCGATCGGTTGTCTGACAAGGCAGTGCCGAGCAGCCACGCGCCAAGGGATAAAAGCTGAAAGCATCTAAGCTTGAAACCCGGCCTAAAAAGAGACTTCGTTACAGGACACGGGTAAAAGACCCGTTTGATAGGCTTGGGATGTACGCACGAAGGCAACGACGTGTTCAGTCCGCAAGTACTAACGTCCAATCACTAGTGCTCACCACGCTAAACCCAGACGAAATCCTGTGTGCAAACTCATATATCATATCCTGACGTATAGGATAAGGTATCAAATTACACGGTCGCCAAGGTGGCGGAGCGGCCACGCGGTTGACTGCAGATCAACTACACTCCGGTTCAAATCCGGACCTTGGCTTGCGCTGTAATTCCGTAAAGGGAATTCAGCGTGGCAGAGATTTGGTATACAAGTCTTTGACCTGCATCTAAAAACAAGCAAACATGTGGTGATAGCGGCCATAGCAGTTGGGAAACACCTGGTCTCATTCCGAACCCAGCAGTTAAGCCAACTCACGTAGTATATTGTACTGAGGTACGCGAGTCCTCGGGAACTATACCAAGCTGCTATCACCTTTCCTTTTCCACGGTATTTCTGTTCTTAAGAAATTTTTACCCACGAGCGAATGCGCTCAAAAATGACATTGTATCGATAAGAGCGATACCAGCGGGTTCACGACCCGAAATGATCAGTAGTAGTTTTTGAGGCAATAAACACGGAATAAACCCCTTTAATTTCGGTTATTCCTGCAGTTTTAATGGGTTTTTTCCGGCACTATCCCTGGAGACGGTGCATTTTCCTCCGTTTGCAATGCCGGGCAGAAATTGCAGATCGAGAAGAAAACCTCTTTTTCGCGGTCCCGGATCAGGCAATAAAACGTTCCCTTTCGGTCTTCAACGGCAAACCCCCCGGGAAATGGCATGCCCACGGGATGACCCGGGCGATCGAGCACAAACATCGTAAATATCGCCATCAGGTAATAGAAGAACCGGTGTTCCGGCGTGTAGGGAAAGGGTGTCCGTTCCGCCTTTTCATCCCATGCAAAACATCCCTCGGGGATCATTTCACAGAACTTTTTGAATGTTTCGCGATCGGTAATCGGGCTGTTCATGGTGACAAACGCACCTTTGCGATGCATCGCAAGAAGCGTGTGGTGCGCCCCGAACAGCTGTTCGATAAAGTACGGACGTACCTGGTCACGGTACGGGACGGGGAGCCGGATAAGTTCCGCATAGAGCCTGCCGCCAATCACCTGGAGGTCCGCCAGAGAATATTCTTTCATTTCCTCTGCAAGGAGCGTTCCCAGTTCACCTTTTGTCATCGCAGCAGCGAATGTCCGGCAGACGCTGTATATCTGTTCCTTTTTGTCTGTGGATGACCGTTTATCGGGATTCATGGTATGGAAACACGAAGAAATTGGTAGTTGTGGGGTCTCTTACGTACCGTGTGAGCCGGTGCATATTAGGACTTGCGGGTGTAAAATGACCGCCATTTTTCGTTTGATTTTTTTGGCTGGGTAAAAAAGCGCAATGTTTATCCCCTGTCCCTTCCACTTTCGCGTATGAGACCTCTTCTTCTTTGCCTGATTGTTATTCTTGCGGTTCTGCTTACTGGGTGCACGCAGCCAGCAGCGCCTCAGGCACCACCGGTGTTTGTGCAGACGCCAGCGATCACCACGCTTCCCACAACAGCAATCTCGCCGGTCCCTACGTTCCAGATGCAGATCAATGTGACGGCAGAACAGACCAACAGTGATGTAATCGTGCAGTACAACGGGGGGCAGGATGCCGCGTATCTTACCGCCCTGAGAATCCGGATCGACAACTACAACGGGCAAACCGTGGACCAGACCATGAACTACCCAAAAATTGGAGATGTGTTTACCTTCCCCTATATGGGCACGCCGGATGCTGACCGGGTAAATGTGATCGGGATATTTACCGGAGGAAGCGAGCAGACGGTCCTGTTCACCTATGTCTGATCAATGTAAAAGGAAAATACGATCCATTTTTCAGCTTTTTTCTCTGTTTGAGGTTATGCACAAGACCTGATCCCGTGGAGAATTGAATCATTGATAAATCCGCCGTCCTGCCGCAATTTTCGTCATGTAAAAATCAATACTTATACAACCCTTGAAAATCCTTTATTTTGTATGGAAACAAGCGCTGCCTGGGCTTATCTTCCGGGTACAACCACATTGGAAAAGATTGCGTCGCTTGGGATCGCCGGCGGTAAACAGATCGATATCCGCGAACTGGACGAAACTTCGAGAAAGTACGGGATTGAGATCTTCCTTTTTTTTGAAAAGGATCTCGTGCACAGCTTTACCATCGAGCAGGTAATCGACCAGTACAAGGACGTGCCGGAATTTGAGCGGCCCTATATACCCGTCGACCGGTTTATTGAGTTCACCAAAGAGAATGACCCCTCGTTTGCCCAGACGATTGAAGAGTTCCCGCTGATGGTCGATATTGTCGTTATCGGCGATATGCAGGCATCAAACGGGGACGGGGAAGTGCCGTTTGTATCGGGGCTCATGCCGTTTTTGGATGAGCTTGATGTGGACGCCGAGCCCCCGCAGGCAACGCTCCGGTAAAACCGGCAATCTTACTGGGGGTTTAATCCAACCGGATCTGACCTCATTATTCTTGTGATTTCTTTTGGGCCATCATTGGCATTCTGGTGAAGGGACTGCTGGTTGCTGTCCGTAGCGGTAACACGACGGGGTGATTGGTGATGGGGAAAAAATCGCGGCGGTATATCTGGCAGGTGGTCATCGGCTTTGGATTCCTCTCCGGGCTCTGGACGGCGATCGGCATAGACCCGCAGGGCATCGTCCTGTCGTTTCTTGAAAAAGCCGTTGATACCGTGTACCCGGACCCCACCATCCGGTCTCTTTTTCTCATTCTTCCCACCCTCCTGCTCATTGCGTCCATCATCGGCGCGTACTCTGCAGGAAAAATGATGGGTCTTGTCTCGGTCCTTGTTGCCTATATTTCCGGGCTGCTCATCGTTTCCCGCACGGTGTTAGCCCTCGTTCTTTTATGCGGCGCTGTTATTCTGGGGTACCTCTCGACAAACCCGCGACTGAAGCGGATGATTAAATTAACATGAGCGTTACGTTATAATTCCGGCACTGCGTATATATCTGGACATGAGTCTGTTCCCCAAGAAAAATTTTATCTGGTTTTTTGACTCAATAGCCCCCAGCAAATACCTGTTGAAGTTCCGTAAACTGGCGGTTTTTGAACCATTTATCGGAAACGATATCGCGAACCGGGGACGGCTTTCCCATTACGGGCGCACCGATCGTAAGCAGTTTGCCACGTCGTTAAAAAAGATCAAGTCCGAAACCGAACTGCTGCTTGAGGATATCGAGGCGTATCATATCCACATGGCAGTAAAGATCACCAAAAAGGTGCCCGGGGACATCGCAGAAGTCGGCGTGTATAAGGGCGGATCGGCAAAGATCATCTGCGAGGCAAAAGGCGACAAATCCCTCCACCTGTTCGATACGTTTGAAGGGCTCCCGAAAGTGGACGATGTGGACATGGTCTGGCCGTTCTATGAAGGAAAGTTTGCCGCGTCCTACGACAGCGTGAAAGCATACCTGGGGCCGGAAAAGAACGTGCACTTTTACAAGGGGATCTTCCCCGACACGTCCGATCCGGTAAAAGACACCCGGTTCTCGCTCGTGAACCTTGACGTGGACACATACGAGAGCACAAAAAAATGCATTGAATTTTTCTACCCCCGGATGAACCCCGGCGGTATGATCATCTCCCATGATTATCTCACGGCACCCGGCGTGCAGAAAGCATTTGACGAGTTCTTTGTCGATAAACAGGAACCCGTTGTTGAAACCGCCGGCTCCCAGTGCATTGTCGTGAAAGTGTAAGTGAGCAGAGAGCAGGGCTCTGGCAACAATCTTTTTTTCGGGATAAGTCCCGTTAATTATATCGATCTAAGATTTGGTTTTCTCATCGCATCATGTTCACGAGCCGTGGAAATGAAGCATCTGAAGGATATGCAAGGGATATTTCCTAAAACTCAAGTATTAAAAAAATCCTCACGATCCCGGTTTTCTGTTTACCGTATTGTATACCGGGTCAAAACCCGGATTTTCATTTTGAAGTCCACCAGAAACGCCGAAATAAATTTGTCTGGGTTCATGGGATATCATGGAAGCCAAAAAGCAATAATTATCACATCAGAATATAATCACAGAGGTATGCAAAAAAGCATAATTATCTCTCTTTTCATTTTTTGCATTGCGGCGATTCTGGTTGCCGGGTGCACAACTTCTCAAGGGAGTGCAGGTACATCCACTACGACAGCGACCACGTCAATTTCATCAACAACTGGTGTCAAACCCGAAGTAACCAGTTCCCATGAGTTGTCGCGCAGCCTCGTGGAATTGCAGATCCTGCTCTTGTTGTAGATGTCCTGGTTCCCGAAATGGTTGCTCCCGGCACAACACTATTCGGGGATCTCCATGATCTGGACCACCCAAGAATCATAGAAGTAAACATGTTGGGCGAAATCGTGTGGCAATACAATGTTCCCGAAGACCTGACAGGTTATGTAAATCCCGGGTTTTCCGTTGTGCCGCTGCAAAATGGCGATATCCTTGCAGTATTCCCGCGTAATGGAGTCTATGAGATCAACCGCACTTCGAAGGCCATTGTGTGGAAATTTATCGATCCAAAAGCCTCCCATGATGCTGAGCGACTCTCGAATGGTAATACCCTTATAGTGGATGGGGGGTATGGGCGTGACACAATGCAGGATGCCGATGTCCGGGAGATCAATCCCCAGGGACAGGTTGTCTGGTCATGGTCTGCAAAAGATCAGTTTGATTACGCACCTTATAACTACAATCAATGACGAGGGATGGACGCACACCAATGCTGCCAGCCGGCTGCAGAATGGTGACACTCTTGTCAGCTTGCGGAATTTTAACCTGACCGTCGAAGTTGACAGGGATGGAAAGGTTGTGAGGACCATGGGAGAAGGTATCATGGTCCAGCAGCATGATCCCGAGGTTGAACCTGACGGGGATATCCTTTTTGCAAATCCAGGAAGGCCACCTGTGGCAATCGAGATCGACTCTGCGGGGAAGGTCGTATGGAGTTACGTTATCCCAAAAGATACGGGCTTCTCCCAACCTGTCCGTGATGCCGACCGGTTGCAGAACGGGAATACCCTGATTACTGCGGCAAACCGGATCATCGAGGTAACCCCGCAGGGTAAGATTGTCTGGCAGTTCAGGATGAAAGATATGCAATTTGCCAGCAGGAATGACGCGGAATCACGGGGGTTCTACAAGGCAATAAGGATCCCTTCCTGAAACCTCTCAAATTAAACACTTTATTCCCTGTTTTTTCCATTAAGGAGTCATAGTCGGAAATCCGTCACTATACCCGGAATAGAAAAGTAATGACCTGTATCATAATCTTACTGTAGATTGTTTTGGCAGACAATGTCACCCGGTTTTATAGTGGGTTTTCTCTAGGACCAAATTTTGCCATCTTATACGTTGGTGCCGCATCGGTCAGGAAAATGATTTGTGTGGGTACACACGAAATTGATTATAGTTATGAGAACCCGGATGGTTTAACCCGCTGTTCAGAGCCCGGTGTGCCGGGGAAATCCTGTGGTGTCCGGCTGCCAGTATAAGAAATCTAAAGGGAATTAAAAAAGATTTTTTTTAGATCTGCCGGATCCTATCCCGGTTCAGCTATACAAAACCTATTCACTCTTTAATGATCAGGATACCAAATACCAGCGCCATCAGCCCGGCAATGAGGACGACAATCCCGATAAGACCTTTTACCGCGACAATGACATCCGGTAAGAACATCCAGATTGCATAGCCCCCGATAGCGATCAGCACAAGCCCGATAATCAATGCAACAATACCCATCTTATCCATGGTTTCTTCACCTATCTTCGTTAGAGAATCTGACTTTATAAGCCTGTTGCCGGCCGTGGTTTTTCTCTCAAAAATGCCGCCGTGCATAGGTTTTCCACGGGTACGGGAGCACCAGCATGAGAACGATTGCAGCAATGAGCGGGATCGGGATCGTACCGAGTGCCGCCGCAAGCGAGTAGTGGTCGGCGATGATGCCGTTAATGGCAACGCCAAGCCCGCCTACGCCAATCGCCAGCCCGAGCATGAGCCCCGACGCAAGCCCGATATTTCCGGGCATCAGTTCATGCGACATGGCGACGGCAACCGCAAAGGTCGACCAGAGCGCAAAGCCAAAGAGGATAAGCCAGAGGATCGCGATGATGCCTGAGCTGACAAAGAACAGGTAAAAGGTCGGCACCGAGGCGACCAGCCCAAGGATCATGAACTCTTTTCTTCCAATCCGGTCAGAGATACTCCCGCCCATCACCTGCCCGGCGACACCCGCAAGCAGCATCAGGGTGACGATCATGCTTGCGATAAAGAGCGTGTAGCCCTGCGAGACAAGGAACATCGGCAGGAACGTGATCGCGGCATACACCGACCATGCCCGGAGAATCGACGCGATGAGCAGGATCATAAAGGGTTTTTTTGATGTTACTACGGGAGCCGCTGCGTGGACTGTTTCCGGTTTGGCACAGGCTCCGGTCATTCCCCCGGGCAGCAGGAATTTTAAGAGGACGATCATGGCAAGCGCCGGAATAATGAGGATGAGGAGCCCGTGGAGTCCCAGCCAGAAGACCAGTGCACCGGCAAGCATCGGGCCGATCGCGTACCCGAAATTGCCCCCCACGACAAAATATGACGTGAGTTTTCCCCGGTTTTCGCTGGTGCATGACCGGCTGACGATACTGAGTGCGGTCGGGTGGAAGAAGGCATGTCCAAGTGCGGCAAGGACGGCAAAGGCCATGATCAGGAAATAGTTGTGGGCAAGACCGATGAGCCCGATAAAGACGCCGCTGATCAACAGGCTGATGCTGATACTGATGGTGATGCCCCGGGTATCGGACAGCCACCCGATGACCGGCTGGGTAAACGAGGAAGTGATGTTATACGCGGTGACGAGCAGTGCCGCGGCAAAATAGGAATAGTTGTCTGTGGCAATCAGGACCGGCAGGATTGCCGGCAGGACCGGCAGGTAGATGTCGGTGATCATGTGCGCCGCAGCAAGGCCGGAAATTGTCTGGCGGATGCTGCGGGGTTGGGTTACTGCCGGCGGTTCAGTCGTAGGATCTCGACCTCGATCTCCTGCACGTCCCGGGTATGGAAAAAGAACGTCCGGCGGATGGGGAATGTGCCGCCAACCCGCTCGGTGATCTCTGCACGGTTCCGTGTGTAGGCTTGAATAAATGGTGTTGATCCGGTATTAAAGATGCCGTAGGTGACCGGTGCGACCTGTAACGCCCGGTCGATAAACGGGCGGTCGGCATGTTCTTTCTGGGCGCCAAACGGCGGGTTCATGACCACGGTGTCAAACGGTCCCGTGATCGCCCCGGACGTGGTGTCGGTGACATCTGCAACGATAAACTCCACGTCTGCACCCAGCAGCGCCGCATTCTCCCGTGCGGTCTCCACGGCGTTCTCATCGATTTCATACCCGGTCACCGGTGCTGCGCCAAGGAGGGCAGCGCCGATCGCAAGCACGCCGGTGCCGCTGCCGAGATCGCACACCCGCTTCCCTTCAATATCCCGTTTCATGTAGGCATGGTAGAGGAGCCGTGCGGCAAGGGGCGCCGGTGTCTGGTACTGTTCAAGCGATGCCCGGGGCTTTGTATAGCCGGCGAGGCGCTGCAATGCCATCTCAAGGTTCTTGAGTTTCATTTAGATCTCGTCAATCGCGTAATCGTCCCATGCCCGCACGCCGCAGAGGATCTCAAACTCCTGTGGGGAGAGGACGGGTACCGGAAACCGCACCTGGTCGTCATAGGCAAGACGGGGGCAGGCGGTGTTGACATAGCAGTCAAAGCCTAAATTGAGCAGTTCGTCCGGGCTCACTTCCCGCATGGTGACAAGGACTGCCCGGGGAGAAAGGCCGGCGAGCCGTTCTGCCAGTGCCCGGCGCTGCTGCCCGCTTTTGGTGCTGACAATAATCCCGATGGTTTTTGCTCCCCGTGCTTTTTCGATCACCGCAAACCGCCGGCGCAGGAGGGCATCCCCGTTCACTTCCTGTGCGGTTCCCGTAAGCGGGTCAAGCGCTACCACCCGGGCTTTGGTGGAAAGAGCAATGCCGATGGGGTGAAAGACGCCGGTGCCGACAAACAGGCACTCCTCTGCACCGGGAATGCGGGCAGCGGCAAAACTACAGCCGAGCACCTGCCCCCGCACGGGCGTCCGCCCGCTGCCGTCAGCGACCCGCACATCACATCCCTTTGCCTGTAAAAATGCCTCCATCGCAGGGATCAGGTGGGCGTGCTGGACCGTGGTGACAAGGCTGATAGTCTTGTGTTTAAGGAGGGGAATCGCGTTTTCGAGAACCGCAACGTCAAAATCCACGAGGAACGGCTCGAAGATGACCTCCGGCCGGTTATCCACGGGTGCATGCCCGAAATGGACCAGCACATCCGCACCGGCAAGGGTGTCCAGCGCCAGGTCGCAGGCGCCGTAACAGGGATCGCCGCTGATAATCACATCAAACCCGGCAGCTTTCAGGTCGGCTGCGATGCCTGCCGCTCGCCGTTTCAGTCCTTCGGGGAACTGGAGGGCGACCTTCTTGGCCCCCCGCTTTTTCAGTGTTGTGATAATATCAGAGGTATCGTTCAACGACATGCACCCGGTCGGTGACCTCGATCCTGACCAGCGACTTGTATGGCCGCCCGATGGACGGGTTGCCCCGCTGGACGGCAAAGCAGACATCCACCACCTCTGCCCCGGCGATTTCCAGCGCCTGCAGGAGTGCCCGCATCGTGCCGCCCGTGCTGATCACGTCATCGATGATGACTACCCGGTCACCCTTGTATACCCCGTTGAGGTAGAGCTCGCCTTTCGAGTACCCGGTTGACTGGTGGACGGCAACCTCGTTGGGAAGGTTGTACACCCGTTTCCTCATGACCGTCATGGGGATATCGGTCATCACCGAGAGCACGGCGCCGATATGGATGCCCATCGCCTCAACAACGACGATCTTGTCCACCTTGTTGAGGTCGAGCACTTTGATCATCGCGGTGCACACGTCGCGGAGCAGTGCCGGTTCAACGATCGGCACCCCGTCCGTGATCGGGTGGATGAAATAGTTATATTCGCCCCGTTTTACCATCGGGCAGGTTTCCAGTGATTTTACCAGTGTATCAAGCATGCATCTCACCTATATCTGCAAGGAACGCCTCAATCCGGTCCCGGTGCACATGGGGCATGCAGACGATCCGCAGGTGCCCATTCCGTGTCCATGACACCTTCCATGGCTTGGGCACGGTTTTTGCAACAAAGGTCGCGACGTTCACATCCGGCGTTGCGGCCCGGGGGAACCCGAACGTTTCCATGCCGGCAATCAGCCGTTCTGTGTTCTTCATGCAGCCGGCAACAACGGCTTTCATGCCATCCATGCCGAGATAATCGAGCACGGCAAGTGCGCCGGCCACCGGCGCCCCGGGCCGGGTGCCGGCAAGCGTATACTCGTGTTTGACCGTCAGGTACGGGGTCGCAATATTGAGGGCGTCCAGCATCTCCGGGTCACGGGTTAAGAGGCAGCCGGCGGGGATCGTGCTCATCCCCATCTTGTGCGGGTCAACGGCAATCGTGGTGACGCCGGGAAGGGCAAAGTCAAAGGGTATTGGGCGGTCAAGGAACGGGACCACCATGCCCCCGAATGCCGCATCGACGTGCAGGAATACGTCGTGCTGGACTGCGATCTTCGAGAGATCGGCAATCGGGTCGACCATGCCGTACTCGGTCGTGCCGGCAACACCCACGAGACAGACCGTGTTCTTATCGACCTGTTCTGCCGCACGGTCCGGGCACATGCGGAGATCGTCACCGAGCGGCACCGAACGCATCTCCAGATCGAGGATCTCACAGGCTTTCTTAAACGAGAAATGGGCAGATTCCGGCAGGACAACATTCGGGCAGGCAACATTTTTTCATCACTTTTGCAAGCCGGAGTGCCTGGATATTGGACTCCGTGCCCCCCGATGTCGCGTATCCCCCGGCCTCTGGCAGGTGGAAAAGTGTCCCGAACCGTTCGATCAACAGCCGTTCAAGCGCCGCGGTGCCCGGGAAGAGCCCGGGGTCACCGAGGTTGGTCTCCATGAACATGCAGTGCGCCCGCACGGCAACCTCATGGGGCAGCGTGCACATGGAACTTAAGATAAAATTATGGTCAAGATCCTCCTGTTTTTTGCAGGAGAAAAATGAGAAGAGTTCTTCTTGTGAGATTCCCTTATTCAGCATTGCTTTGTCTCGCCGCTTCAAGGATGATACGTTTCTCCGTGCGGGCGACTGCCTCACGGATCTTTGCGATCGCATCGATGTTTGCCGAGATGCTGGTGATGCCGTGCTCGACTAACCAGACTGCCATCTTCGGGTCGGAACCTGCCTGCCCGCAGATCGAACATTCCACGTTATAGGCACGGCATTCCTGGATCGCGTTGTGGATCAGGTGCAGCACCGCCGGGTGGGTAGGCTCGTACATATCCGCGACATTCTCGTTGTTCCGGTCGATCGCAAGGGTGTACTGGATCAGGTCGTTGGTGCCAAACGAGGCGAACTTGATGCCTGCTTTCAAGAAGTCCTCGATCATGATCGCGCTTGACGGGATCTCGATCATGATGCCAAGCGTTGCCTTTTCGACGTCCACGCCCCATTCCCGCATCATCTCTTTTGCCTGGATGAACTGGTTGGGGTGGGAGACCATCGGGAACATGACGCCGAGGTGCTCGTAGCCCTCTTTCCAGAGACGCTTGAACGCCTCTACCTGGAGCCGGAACTGCTCTTTGCTCTGGAGGTCGCGGCGGATGCCTCTCCAGCCAAGCATCGGGTTGTGCTCATGGGGCTCGTTCTCGCCGCCTGCCATGTTCCGGAACTCGTCGGTGGGCGCATCGAGGGTCCGCACCCAGACGGTCTTTCCCGGGAACGCGTCGAGCACGATCTTGATGCCGTCGTGGAGTTCCTTGACAAACTCTTCCTCTTTTTTGTTTGCGATAAACCAGCCCGGTGTCTTGTTGAGCCCGAGGATCAGGTGTTCGATCCGGAGCAGCCCGACACCGTCAGCGCCGGTTGCGGCTGCCCGTCCTGCGGCTTCAGGGATGGAGACGTTGACCTTGACGCTCGTCGCGGTGATAATGGGCGCCGAACCGATGACTGCCTGTGCTGCCGGGGCGGTTTTTGCGGCAGTAGCGGCACCGGTTACTCCCTCGTAGATAAGCCCCAACTCGCCGTCAACGGTGATCATCTGCCCGTTCTTGAGGACCTGTGTTGCGGTCTTGGTACCGACAACCGCGGGCGTGCCCAGTTCCCTGCTGACGATTGCCGCGTGGCAGGTCATCCCGCCCTCATCGGTGACAATGGCGGCGACTTTGCGCATCGCCGGCACCATGTCCGGGTTGGTCATCCGGGTGACGAGGATATCGCCCTCCTTGACGGATCCCGTGTCCTTAACATCCCGGATAATTGCTACCCTGCCGGAAGCGATACCCGGTGCCGCTCCCTGGCCCTGTAATAGGATCTTTGCATCTTTGTTTGAAGACATGCCCTTTGCCTCTTTTTTACCGATGGTCGTGATGGGCCGGGACTGGAGGATATAGATCGTTCCGGCGACTATTCCCCATTCAACATCCTGGGGGACCCCGTAATGGTTCTCGGCAATCTTGCCGTACATTGCAAGTTTTGTCACTTCCGCGTCCGACAGCACCTGTGCGTCCTGCCGTGCAGGCGATACGTCCAGAAGTTTGGTGCCGTGCTCGCCGTCAGCGACGATCTCGACTTTCTTGTTGGCGATCATCTGCTCGACGATCTTCTCCGTCCGCTGGTCAAAAACATATTTGTCGGGAGAGACCGAGCCGGAGACCACCGCTTCGCCCAGTCCCCATGACCCTTCGATGATCGTGAGGGGTTCACCGGAGATGGGATGGGAGGTAAACATCACCCCGGCTTTTTCCGAGTGGACCAGTTGCTGGACGACAACGGCAATGTTGACCGTGGAATCGTCAAACCCCTGCTTTGACCGGTAATAGATCGCCCGTGCGCCGTAGAGGGATGCCCAGCACTGCTGGACGGCCATTAAAAGTGCGGTCTCTCCCTTGATATTGAGGAAGGTCTCCTGCTGGCCGGCAAAACTTGCGTCCGGCAGGTCTTCTGCCGTTGCGCTTGACCGCACCGCGACCACGAGGTCTGACTCGGACATTTTCCGGTAGGCGCTCTTAATCTCGTCTTTGACCGCGACTGGCATCTTTGCCATCATCACCAGCGATTTTGCTCTCGCCGCGGCCTTTTCGAGCGCCTCGTTATTTTCCACATCCAGCAGGTCGGATGATTTGAAGATCTCCTGGTCTATTTTTGTTTCGACCAGAAACCTGCGAAATGCCTGGGCAGTTACGACAAACGCCCGGGGAACCGGCAGACCGATGGATGCCATTTCGCCAAGGGAAGCCCCCTTCCCTCCGACGGAACTGATATCCTCCTTTCGAATTTCTTCGAGCCATAGAATATTGGGCACATCTTTCATGCTCGCACCACTATGATCTCACCTCCACCCTGTTTAATAATTATCATGTACCGCGGCGGCGGATTTTTTGGCATAAACCGGTGTCCACAGTATCTGACTGGAGTAAAAGAGTAAAAAAGAGTGCAAAGAATGGCACGGTAGAAATCCTGCAATCATTCAATTTTTAAAAAAATTTTTATGTAAGTTATGAGTGTGACCCCCTCTTTCCCCCAGAGGGGGAGGCACCCCAAGGGGAGCACCCCCTTGACCCCCGCCATTCCTCTCTTATTTTTGGGTTTTTCACTAATCCTTTGAGGATCTACCACAATATGAGGATGCAGTGTAGCGGGGCAGGGGATCCAGATACCCCGGATTTCGAAGAGTGCCTAAGATAAAAAACAATGATTTCCCATGAAAATTGACTTCATCTAAATTAACGATGGGGACTGATGCACCCACCTCCCGAAGTGATGTCTGCCGCCGCCCCGAAGGGCGCCCCGCGGCGGCCTCAATTACCTACAATCTTTAAACCCGGCAATCTGCCCCGCCGTGCCTAAAGAGAGGCCCTGAGGCGGGGAGCTCTCACATTATCAAAGAGTTATTAGCAATTTTCATAGTTTGGGTGCGAATCCAAGGTTTATGCTCGTTTCTCCAGAGCGCGAAAAAGAATAACCCTGATTAGGTATTCGCGCAGATAGTGTATGGGTTTTTATGGCAAATGTAAAAGTGCTCGTCAGCGATCCGCTGGCGGAAGAAGGGCTTGCCATCCTGCGGGCGGCAGTTGACGTGGACGTCAAGACCGACCTCAAGGAAGACGAGCTCTTGAAGATCATCGGGAATTACGATGCCCTGCTTGTGCGGAGCAGCACCGATGTCAACGCGAAGGTGATCGAGGCAGGCAAAAAGCTGAAGTTCATCGGGCGTGCCGGGGTCGGCGTGGATAATATCGATATGGATGCGGCGACGCGAAAGGGCATTATCGTTGCCAATGCGCCGGAGGGAAACACCCTTGCCGCAACCGAGCACACGATGGCAATGATGCAGTCCCTTGCCCGCAACATCCCGCAGGCAAATGCGAGCCTGAAGAAAAAGGAGTGGAAGCGCTCGAAATTCATGGGCGTGGAGCTCAACGAGAAGACGCTGGGGATTGTCGGGTTTGGGCGTATCGGGCGTGAAGTGGCCAAACGGGCAAACGCGATGGACATGAAATGCGTCGCCTACGACCCCTTCATCACCAAGGAACGGGCAGCCCAGCTCGGCGTCGAGATGATGTCCATGGCCGAACTTTTCAAGGTCGCCGATGTCATCACCGTCCACACGCCCCTGATCGCCGAGACGCGGCACGTCATCAACGAAAAGAGCATCGCGACGATGAAAGACGGCGTGCGGATCATCAACTGCGCCCGCGGCGGCATCATCGACGAGAAGGCGCTCTACGATGCGGTCAAGAGCGGCAAGGTGGCCGGCGCGGCGCTCGATGTCTTTGAGAACGAGCCCCCGACCGACTCCCCGCTGCTCACGCTCGACCAGATCATTGTCACCCCGCACCTCGGGGCAAGCACGGTCGAGGCACAGGTGAATGTCGCGGTCTCCGTGGCAAAGCAGTGCATCGAAGTCTTAAAAGGCGGGGCGGCAAAATACGTGGTCAATGCCCCGATGGTCCCGCCCGAGCATGCAGAAGTGCTCGCACCCTTTGCCCAGCTCGCCGAGAAGATGGGACGGTTCGTCACCCAGATCGCGGGCGGCAGGCTCTCGTCCGTGGAGCTTATCTACGGCGGGGAACTCTCCGCGTATGCCGGCAGCATGAAGTACGTGACCCGCCTTGCCCTCAAAGGGACTTCTCGACCCGGTCCTCCAGCAGCCGGTCAATATCGTGAACGCGGATTTCATCGCAAAGGAACGCGGCATCGCCGTCAGCGAGACGGTCACGCAGGAGTCCAGCGGATTCAAGAACCTCATCACCATCCGGATCAAGACCGATAAGGGAGAAGAAACGGTCAGCGGCACGGTATTTTTCAAGGGCCGCAGCCGGATTGTCGCCGTCGGCGGGTACACGATGGACATGATCCCCGAAGGCTACGTGATCGTGTCACGCCACCTGGACAAGCCGGGAGTTATCGGGCGGGCATCGACCATCCTCGGGAAATGCAATATCAACATTGCCGGCATGCAGGTCGGCCGGATTAATCCCGGTGACAAGGCCATCATGGTGCTGAACGTGGACAGCGAAGTCCCCGACAGCGTGATGGAAGAGATCCGCTCCATGCCGGGCATTTTCACCGCGACGTTTGCCAAAATATCGAGCGAGAAGATCTAAAAGGGGATCTCACTTACTTTTTTGCACCACACATGGTGCGTTTTTATGGGGATCTGTATTCAAAGATTGAAGATCATCCAGCGTTGATGATAACCCTTCTTCATAAAGAAGAGAACCGCATTTCCAAAAAACTACGGGCAATCAGGATCACCCGGGTCGTATTTTAAAAAACAGTTTGTGTGGTTAACATGGCAGAGCAGAGCCGGGAACATACCTTCGTACATCTACCTGTGCCCCGCTCTTTGCCATACGTTCGGCGATGGTAAGGATTTCACGGGCAACGTTTTCATCCACGTAATCCTCGCCGCAGTTTGTGCAGACCTGGGCCGGGACATCTTTCACGACAAGGGTCATTCCGTCCCGGTCAAAGGTGACCGTTGTCGTACCTTCTTTGGTGTCCCCATGTTTGCAGATAACGCACTTCATGATCTCCTCCGTGTATAATTATCAGACGATAGATTCAGGTCTGGCATGGGCATAGGCCTCCCCGTCATGGTTTTGCAAACCGGGTGAGTATGTAGCGGGTGAGGGTTTTTCCGGTGATGCTGCGGGTGGAGGAATCGACCCGGATAAAGAAGAGTTCCTCATTGCCGGTATCCACAAAGATCGGCTTGTCCGATGGCATGATGCGCAGGCGGCAGAGGGTTTTACCGGAAACGACCGGGAACGAGATATGGATGAACCTGATCATGGTATCGAAGATCTCCGGGAGGTATTTGCGGACCACGGAATCGACAAGCATCCTGCGGTACCCGTCCGGGTTGCGGCTCTCTTCATGCAGCTTGATATACTCGTCTTCTATCCCGGCGATATCGATGGAGTTGTGGATCCGGTCTTCCCGGATGCCGATCAACAGGTCGCCGCCATCCGTGTTCAGGAACCCGGCGATGGACCGGGCGATAAGGAACTTCGAGGCATTGTTCCGGTATTTCCGGACTTCGGTTGATTCACTTGCGGCGATCTCCTCGGTTGTGAGGTCGGCACTCCAGAGCGATTTGAGTTTGAACTCGATATGGCCGCCCTCCCCTTTTTTGATCATTGCCCGGATTGCGACGGCTTCACTGTCGGGCGCACCAACCTCGGAGAGTTCCCGTGACCTGAGCACGTACCGGGTTCCTGCCGCAACGCCGATGAAAAGCAGGGCCTGAAAAACGATCCCGCCGATAACCATCGGGTTGGGGACAATAAATGCCGCAGCAATGACAAGGTACGCAACGGCACAGCTGCAGGCAACATACATCCCGCGGTCCGGGTAGAAATAGGTGGCATAGAGGATCGGGAAATAATAGAGCTGGGGCACTATCGCGCCGTATCCCGCCGCCATGGAGATATAGTTAACACCGATGATTGAGAGGGTAATCGAGGAGATCACCCAGAACCTGATGAGATCGGTCTGAGAGGCCCATACCGGCAGAATCCTGTTAAATCCCGGCAGCGTGGGCACCTGGTTCATGGGTAATGATGGGTTGTCCGGAGTGGTAATAAAGGATGGGTTATGTGGATCCTAAACTTCCGGTCTGGATCAGGATATTTTCTCAACTGCTTCGGCCAGGTCTGTGCAGTCCCCGAGTTCGGCAAGCACTTCTGATAATTTCCTCCTGACCGGGTAATATTTTATAATTACATCAGAGAAACTGGTTTTTTTTATCTTTTTTAATGCTATCAGCCGATCATACGCCTCATCGGTGATGCGGATGGTTCTTGTGGCCATAATTAAACCTGCGTGTGCATGTGTATTTAACTATAGTTGGCAGGGTGGGTGACCGCATACTATTGCCATCCCGAGGTGAGATGGGCAGGCGCACACATTTTTACTGACTTTTTTAAAAATTGATGAAAAGTCTGGTGCACGGAGATGCCTGGATGGACACTGAACGTCAGGGAAAAAACCGGGCTCTGTTGAAATCCTCTATTCTCGATTATTTGTGTAGTCTTTCAACAATTATGAGGGTGACCCCCTCAATCCCCCAAAGGGGGAGGCACCCCAAGGGGAGCAGCCCCTTGACCCCCAATTATGCTTGGGGTTTTTTAGCAACCTTCTGATAGTTATCAAAAAAGATTATGTAATACTCAAGCGACTGTGGGAGAAGCATGAATACACAAGAGCCTTCAAGAGCGGCTTTATGGTTCTATCAGGATTTCCCATGAAAACACTCACGATGCCTGTGGCCACAGGCACACAGAATGGAAATTACCAAGGGGATTTCCCTATTAAATCAAATAAGTTGAGTTAACCAATCTCACCAAAACAAAGTTCGAGTGTTTGATTTTCATGCTTCGGATGTGAACTCCCGTTCATGTGCGTTTCAACAGAGTCAAAAACCGGTAAATTTATTTGGAAAACCGTATGGAAATAACTTAAAAAAAAGTGCTGGCCAAACCGTGTCAGCCATGGTGTAGTTTTATGAAAATTCTTCGTAGATCTTAACACCTACCGGCATGATATCCGGGCGCTTGTCGCTCATGATATACACGTAACTCATCACATGCACGAGGTATTCCAGGTAGCCTTTTGCAACATTGGAGAGCGATTCGTTCCTGCACCCGAGGATCAGGATATGGAACCACTGGATAATGAGGCAGATAATCGCGACAATCCCGTAGACCCAGGCGACAATGCCGATCAGGATCCAGTAGACGATACGGATAAGGAGTTCAAGACGCCCGGCGTCGTGTTCGAACAGGAACAGCTGTTGTTTTGCACCAGTTTCTTCTGTCATGGGATACACCCGTTTTGGAATTGCGCCGTGAAATGGTATAATACCCGTGGGTGTGCGGTGTCATACCCGGCTGGCAGGACACCGTATCTCCGCCCCTGTTTTTCCCACCGGCATGCAATTTTCCAGTACAGTATTTTTTAATACGATGATGACAGACATTATAGAGCATCAGGCAGATGCGGGCTCGTGGTCTAGTTGGCTATGACGTCGCCTTGACATGGCGGAGGTCCTGAGTTCGAATCTCAGCGGGCCCATCGTTTTTCTTGATTTTAACGAGCTGGTGAAATGTTTTTTTTCCCCGTTACCTGCATATTCATTATGGTTATCACTGGAGGATAACTGACCTGTGTCATGCCCGGTGCTGCTTCACTGGTGTACGTTCCCTGCACGGGGATGAGAACATGACAACACTTTAGAAAAAGAACGAAAATAAAAAAAGGGTTCTGTTGGAATCCTCTTATTCCGGTCATTGATTTGGTCTCTCATACAATTATGAGGGTGACCCCCTCTCTCCCCCAAAGGGGGAGGCACCCCAAGGGGAGCATCCCCTTGACCCCCGATTTTATTGAGGTTTTTTTTGACTCTGGAGAAATCCTCAAATTGAATTGCCATAACGCTCTTGGGGGCTCTGGCAATCCTTGCCTTCGACCCCGCCGCTGTGGCATCTCCCGGTTGCGATAGTGTAGTATTTCTCTATTCTGGCTCATCGCACTTGCGCCCCGTCCCCCTTGGGGGACTGGTGGCGCAAGAGGGGGGCTGCGTGTATGAAAGAGGTTTTTTACAGAGCCAAAAAAACGGAACTATAAAAAAGGGAATCACTTCTTATGCGCCGGCTTCTCATCATGGTGGATAAGCCGGCATTTATTGACGCACTCCCAGTTCTCCGGGTGGAATTTGCCTTCCGCGTCGGCCTTCATCGTCGTATGGTACTTCTCCCCGCAGACAAGGCATTCCATCAGTCCCGACTTCTCATCGACTACTTTTGTGGTATGTTCTTTCTTGGTTGTCATCCTTTAGTGTCGGGCATGCAGGCAGAAATATTTTGTTGATCGCAGGCAGGGGTGCGATGGTGATAAGATTTTTTTATATATTCCCCTCAATGTTTAAATCTGCCCGTTTCTAATCCCTAGTCATTACCGGGTGCACTAATCACCAGCCCATGTTTCACCAAACCCTGATGTTCATCCAGGCCCGTTATGTGGCCTTTCACCAACATCAACCCTGCACCTGGTAAAACCCGGCATTGCCCTGCTGCAGGCCGGGTGGCATACGAAAAAATACCGGGAAGTGATTTTGACCATGAAGGGAGAGTTTGGGAATCATGAGGCGTACCGATCAGGGCCTCTACGTGAACGGCGCACAGGTCTTTTATATAACCGGGTGGTGCGATGAACGCTGAAGAGACGCTGAATGTCGCGATTGTGGACGATGTCCATAAGACCGACACGCCGCAGGGACGGGCCATCCAGAGGATCATAGACGGGCTCCGCGAATTCGGCATACGGGTGGGCGCCGTTGCGTCTCCCGACGACGCCCGGGCGGCCTACTCCGCCCTCCCGGAAATTGACTGCATCCTGATCAACTGGAACCTCGGGGGGGATACTTCCGGGAAATGCCGGGACACCGAGACGCTCATCCACGAGATACGGGAGCGAAACGAGAAGATCCCCATATTCCTGATGGGCGAACCGACCACTGCCCCGCCGGTCGCGCTCACGATCAGCATGGTAAAGGAGATCAACGAGTACATCTGGGTGATGGAAGACACCCCGGCATTTATCGCGGGGCGTATCCGGGCTGCGGCAAACCGGTACCGCGACCACCTCCTCCCGCCGTTTTTTAAGGAAATGGTAAAATTTTCAAAGGACTTTGAATACTCGTGGCATACCCCGGGCCACACCGGCGGCACGGCATTTTTAAAATCCCCGTCCGGCCGGGCATTTTACCGGTTCTTCGGCGAACAGATCTTCCGGTCCGACCTTTCCATCTCGGTGGGGGAGCTGGGCTCGCTCCTTGACCATTCCGGGCCGGTCGGGGAGGCAGAGCGGTATGCGGCAAAAGTGTTTGGCGCTGACATGACCTATTTTGTCACGAACGGGACGTCCACGGCAAACAAGATCGTCTTTTTTGGCCGGGTGACCAAGGACGACATTGTCCTGGTCGACCGGAACTGCCACAAATCCGCCGAACACGCCCTGACCATGACCCATTCGGTCGCGGTCTATATGCTGCCGACCCGGAACCGGTACGGCATTATCGGCCCGATCCCGCCAAATGAGATGACCCCCAAGGCGCTGAAGGCAAAAATCGCTGCATGCCCGCTGTCAAAGACTGCCAAGAACAAGACCCCTGTCCATGCGATTATCACCAATTCGACGTATGACGGGCTCTGCTACCATGCAGCACAGGTCGAGGAGGTGCTCGGCAAAAGCGTGGACAGCATCCACTTTGACGAGGCATGGTATGGCTACGCCCGGTTCAACCCGTTCTACAAGGAGCGGTTTGCGATGCGTGACGGCGCAAAAGACGAAAAAGGCCCGACGGTTTTTGCCACCCAGTCCACGCATAAACTGCTGGCGGCATTCTCGCAGGCGTCGATGATCCACATCCGGAACGGGCGGGTGCCCATCGTGCACGACCGGTTCAACGAGGGGTTCATGATGCACAGTTCCACCTCGCCGTTCTACCCCATCATCGCGTCCCTTGATGTCTCGTCAAAGATGATGGACGGTGCGTCCGGCACGCTCCTTACCACCGAGTCGATCGAGGAGGCGATCCGGTTCCGGCGCACGATGGCCCGGATAAAAACCGAGATTGGCAGCGGGAAGACTGCGGCCGACTGGTGGTTCTCGATGTGGCAGCCGGATACGGTTACCGACCCCAAGACCAAGAAGAAGACCGGATTTGCCGATGCGTCGCTGGACACCCTCCGCGACAACCCCTCCTGCTGGGTCCTGCACCCGCATGATACCTGGCACGGGTTTGGCGGGCTGCCGGACAATTACTGCCTGCTTGACCCGATCAAGGTCACCGTGCTTACGCCGGGCGTCAACGAGGACGGGTCGCTTGCAGACTGGGGGATACCGGCAGCGATCGTGGTCAAGTTCCTTGACACCCGGGGCATTGTCAACGAGAAGTCCGGGGATTACAGTATCCTCTTTCTGTTCTCGATGGGGATTACGAAAGGGAAATGGGGGACGCTTGTCACCGAGCTCTTCGAGTTCAAACGCATCTACGATGAGGACCTCCCGCTCGAGGAAGTGTTCCCCGATCTTACCTCTGGCCACCCCGACCGGTATGGCGGCATGACCCTGCAGGGGCTGGTCCGCGAGATGCATGCGTTCAAGAAAGACCATGCGATGTGCGACCTGCTCCAGAAGGCGTTTGCCTCCCTGCCGGAACCTGCGGTCACGTATGCAGAGTCATTCAGCAGGCTGGTGAGAAACGAGGTTGAATACCTCCCCATCGCGCAAGCCGGCAACCGGGTCGTGGCGACCGGCATCGTGCCCTACCCGCCGGGCATCCCCCTGCTTGCCCCGGGCGAACGGACCGGGAAACAGTCGGGGCCGGTCCTCCAGTACCTGAAATGCCTGCAGGACTTTGATAAACGGTTCCCGGGCTTCGAACACGATACGCATGGCATCGAAAATGTCAAGGGAGCGTATATGATGTATGTCCTCAAGGAGAAGAAATGACCGAAGAAGCAGCCGGCGGCCTGCCGTCCAAAAAAGTGCTGGGCCTCTTTGCCCTTGCGATGATCAACGTCGCGGCGGTCCTGAGCATCAGGAATTTTCCCTCCATGGCGGTATACGGCTGGTCGTGCATCGGCTGGTATATCCTCGGGGCAGTCCTGTTCTTGATCCCCATTTCGCTTGCGGGTGCTGAACTTGCAACCGGCTGGCCGCAGGGGGGCGGTGTCTATGCGTGGGTGAAGCAGGCATTCGGGGAAAAGGGCGGGTTTACCGCCCTGTTCTGCGAGTGGTCGAACAACCTTGTCTGGTTCCCGACGGTCCTTTCGTTTATCGCGTCCACGCTTGCGTTTGCCCTGACCCCGGCGCTTGC
Source organism: uncultured Methanoregulaceae archaeon (assembly GCA_963768785.1). Lineage (GTDB taxonomy): Archaea > Halobacteriota > Methanomicrobia > Methanomicrobiales > Methanospirillaceae > Methanoregula. The sequence continues at coordinate 343,652 of CAVYJD010000014.1, read as the reverse complement.
GAACAGTCCGTGGTACATGTTCAGCGTGATGATGATCGCGTTCTGGGGGACGACGGCGATTGCGTATTTCGGCGAGGAGACCTCGACAAAGTTCGGCAACATCGGGGTCATCCTTGGCAGCATCATCCCGTCGGTCCTGATCATTATCCTGGGTGTCTGGTGGACTTCGTCGGGAGCGGCGATTGTCCTGCCGCCGTTCTCGGTTTCCGCGATGGTCCCCACCATCACGCTTGCCACGCTGCCGTTTTTTTCCACCATCATCCTGCTCTTTGCCGGCATGGAGATGGCCGGGTTCCACGCGCTGGAGACAAAGAACCCCCAGAAGGACTTCCCGATGGCGATGGCCGTGTCCGCGGTCATTATCGTCGTATGCACGGTGCTGGCAACGCTGGCAATCGCCTTTGTTATCCCGGTGGACCAGCTGAACCTGGCATCGGGCGTCATGCAGGCGATCGAGTACTTCTTTAAATCTGCAGGGCTGCCCGGGCTCGTGGGGCCCATGGCGCTGTTGATCACGCTTGGCGGGGTGGTCTCGCTTGCGGCCTGGCTGATTGGCCCGGCCAAGGGTCTGGGGGTCGTGGCCGAGGAAGGCAATATGCCCCCGATGTTTGACCGCACCAACAAGTACGGGGCCCCGGTCGCCGTGCTGGTCGTCCAGGCCCTGATCGGGTCGGCCATCTCCCTGCTCTATGTTTTCCTGCCGTCGGTCAACCAGGCATACTGGATCCTGTCGGCGATGACGGTCGAACTCCTGTGCATCGTGTATATCCTGGTCTTTGCTTCGGTGATCAAGCTCCGGTACAGCCAGCCCGACACCCCCCGGCCCTTCAAAATCCCCGGCGGGATGGCAGGGATCTGGATTGTCGGGGGGCTGGGGCTGTTTGGCACCGCATTTGCGTTTGTTGTCGGGCTCATGCCGCCGTCCTACTTCTCGACGAGCGGCTGGGTGTATGTGGGATCGGTGCTGCTGGGCACGTTCCTTTTGGCCGTCCCGCCGCTGGTATTTTTGAAATTCAAAAAACCCGGCTGGTTAAAAAAGGCAGGTGACCGGCAATGAAGAACACGTATGGCGGGTCAGTATCCGGAACGGAGGGGTTGTATGAAAACCCCTTCGCGGCTTGAAATGGGGCTCATCATGCTTATCATTATTGCCGTGACGGTCCCCATCGGTGTGGTCACGCTCGTTTCCACGGAAGTGAAGTATTCCCCGGTTGCGGGTGAGCCGGTCAAAGACGCAGCACTGGCGTCCGGCATCACGATCACCCGTGTAGCGAACACGACCTGGAACCTGCCCGGCGCGACCGGGGGAAAGATCTACACGCTCACGGATACTGCGGGCGATGTTGCGATTGTCGATACGCAGTCGTTTGACAGCGCTGAGTCCCGGGATGCGGCAATCCGGCTCTACCATGCCTCCCCGGTCGGCCACGGCAGGCCGGTCGGGCGGCTCTTTGTGGTCGGCCAGCACCTGGTCTACGTGATCCCTGCTGACAGCGGGATCCTGCAGCAGCTGGCACCGGGGCTCATGGCGGCAGCGAGTCCGTAAGGTGGCACACCGGAGAGGGGTTTTCCTCTCCGGTTGTGGTGTTTTTTTGGGGTTTTTTATGAAACCGGGCCGGTGTGCCGGAGAGGGATTGACGCTTAAAGTGGCATCCGTTCCATAGCCTGCGTGGGCCGGGTCATATGTGGGGAAACAATCGGTTACCTGATCAGGAGCAGATACCGCTTAACCGGGTGCTGTCCCGGGTAAAATGACAAGGGGGGTGTCAGCAAAAAAGATCCTGCGGCTCCACTCTTCCTTTCTCCGTTCGATCAAAATCCTTATCGAAGCTGACGATCGAGAGCCCGTTTTGCTCTGCAACAGCGTACTGGTATGCGTCGTCAAAATCCAGATGAAACCGGTCGGCTGCCCCGGCGATTTTTGAAAAATTATCGGTTGGCAGGGAAATAACCCGGATACCACCTGCAATAATATCCTCATTGACAAATGTGAGGAATTCGTGGGACTTATGTTCCCGCAGGAAGATCACGCCTATCGTGTGCAGTGAGAAATCACTCATATGCAGGGTTGTCAGGTCCGCCCGTTGAAAAAAATCCCTGACCTCTCCTACCCGCGAGCGGCGGAGAATGTACTCCAGAAAAATGTTAGTATCAAGAAGATACATCAGGCTTCCCGCCACTCCAGTGACATATGCTGGAGCTCAACGGAGGAATAACGTTTGCCGAGTTCAGCAAGTGTACCTTCGGCTGCACACCTGAATGCAGCAGGGGGGGCTCTTTTGGAGCGCTTTATCAGCTGATCGATATAATGAATAGCCTCCTCACGTAAATCAGGAGGGAGCATACGGATTTTTTCTTCAACGGATCCAGATGAGGAAGACATGGAATTTTCAGTATTTTATTGTTTTTTGTGCATAGAATCTTTTCGGGATTACCCATGAATGGGTGGAATTATAAAAAGCATCCTTTGCTCTATGTCAGCAAGAAGGCATCTTATCATTCAACACGTCTCTTTATCCCCGGGATTTGTGCAGCCACCTGCTGCATGAACGGGGCTTTTTGCCAGATTTTTTGCACACCAGACGTCCGTATCATAAGAGGAAACCAGTCATCTCATATGTGGAAAAGATATTTTCTCTTGCCGGGGAAATCTGATTATCATGGATGATATCCAGTACGTGTATGACGCTGGCGGCCACAAAAAAAGTGTTATTGTCCCTATTGATTTGTGGGAGAAAACACTCCATGTCCATAAACCCCGTCATACACCCTGCAACCCGCAGGAATACTATGGGATATACCAGGGTCGGGTCCTGGATCCCAATGCAGAGGCACAGGCGCTTCGCAAAGAGTGGAACCGGATATGCCCGTTTTAAACCCGTGGAATTCGACGGGTTTTTAAAAACCCGGCAGGGCTTAACCGGTTTATCCGGATTTTTTAAAGAACCGGATGGGGAAACTATCTGCCCGATAAAAAAATGTCGTAAATCTTTCTTTGATTGATTCATCCGCTACTTAAGCATCCGGATCAATTCATCTTTTGATATTCCTTTCCAGATCGCAACTTTCGAAAGTATATCGTTCAATGTACCGGGGGCAATCTCATCATGCATCGGAATAGTTATCGTATGATCACCAGCGGGTGTGATACATTTGAGTTGGGCATGGCTGCCCCGCTGCCGGACAAGATGATACCCGAGTTTAAAAAAGACCTTGATGAGATCTTTTTCGCTAACAACCGGAAGCCCGGGCAACAGTACCTACCTCGGTCTCTGATATTGAGAGGATACGGATACTCTCCCCTTTTCCCAGTTCTTCTTCAAAGTGGAGCTCGACGGCTTCACGGATATTTACCATCAGCTCATCGAGAGTTTTCCCTTGCGTGAAAATATCGACACCGATGCCCCGGCCGCACCAGTATTTGCCATCGGAATAAATTTCAAATTTGACGAGCATGAAAGCACATCTGGGATATGATATTGTACTGTTCTCCACAAGGGGCGATAATTCTTTTGTAACGGGAAGTTTTAGGGTATTGCCAGATATCCCTCCAAAATGTCCGCCAATTGAGTAAACGTTTGGGCTCTCGGGGCCAGACACGAGGGCATCTTGTTTGCAAAAAAGAATTAATGCATGAATACCGATGATGTGTATATGCAATCGATCCATGTTCCCATCATTATCGAGACGGATGAGGATGGGATCTTCATCGTATCCTGTCCCCAGTTCAAAGGCTGCCACACTTACGGTAAAACCATCGATGAGGCGCTCGTCCGCATCAGGGAAGTTATTGAGCTCTGTATGGAAGATTCGCAAGGCTCTGATCATCTCAATACGTTTGTGGGATTCCGCGAGGTTGAAATCGTCCCGGGTGCTTGATGCTTCCGGTTATAAAAGGAAAAGATCTCGTTACTTTTCTGGAAACTCTTGGTTTTACGATCATTCGCCAGAGAGGATCTCACGTTCGGATGAAATCTGATGATGGCAGGTATACCTCTGTGCCCGTTCACAGTGGCGAAGATCTTCCAAAAGGGCTCCTGCGAAAAATTATCCGTGAAGATCTGGAAATGACCCTTGAAGATTTTGCTACCGGGTATGAAAAGTACAAAGGGCACTAAATCGACCGTGGCTGATGGAGGTGACGATGGATGGAAGTTAAGACGTTGAATGAGATAAGGATCAAGGGGTTCAGAGTGCTGGTGAAAAATCTCGGACCTGCCGATGCGATCCGGTTCATCCAGAGTTATAGCCACGGGAGCGGGGATTATACCAAAGAGCGCAAACAGTGGCTTGATGAGGATTTCGATACGGTTATGGCGAGCATAAAAGAACGCCGGAAGAAGAAATCCCGGTGAATGCTTTTTTAAAATACTCTTTTTATTATTGTAATAATCAGGTTGTCCCACAGATTGTGGGACAATTGCCGGGGTTTTTAGGATACATCGCATAGAATGCCCGCATACGGTACAGATTGGTCCGCGAAACCCTCCCGGTGCCGGGCGGGTATCCATACTCTTTTTTATACCCATCGCCAAACAACTGGTATTGGAGGAAACGTTCTGGCATCGCAGGCGATTATTCAGCGGAAAAGGAAAAGTCCGGTATTCCAGAAGTTACAGAAGGCAATACCGGTGATCCACACTCACTACGGGGTGAAACGGATCGGGATATTCGGCTCTTTTGCCCGCTGCGAGCAGACGCGTTCCAGCGATGTGGACGTCCTTGTCGAGTTTGCCGATGGGCAGGCAACGTTTGACAATTTCATGCAGCTGGTCTATTTCCTTGAAGACCTTTTTAACCGGAAGGTGGATCTCCTGACGGTCGGGGGTATTGACAAATACATCCGTTCCCGGGTGGAGCGTGAGGTGATCTGGGTTGAAGGATGACCGGGTTTATCTTCAGCATATCCTTGATGAGATGACGTATCTCCAGTCACTCCGGTCATCTGTCACTTATGAGGATCTCACCCATGACAAAACGACAGAACATGCGGTGACCCGGGCGCTTGAGATTATTGGCGAAGCGGCAAAGAACATCCCGGACGCGATAAAGAAAGAGAACCCGAAGATCCCCTGGAAGTTCATGGCAGGGCTCCGGGATAAGGTGATCCACGGTTACTTTGCGATCAATTATGAAATCGTCTGGGATGTGGTCCAGCACAAACTCCCCGAGCTCGAGCCGGAAATCCGGTCGCTGTACGATGCGATGGAACCGGCCGATTGATGGAATACGTTTTTTTACCGGGATATTTTTGGGATGGGACACACATAAGCGACTCCATTCACCAGGTCTTTTTATCCCCGGGATTTGCATTTCCTCAATGACTCCCCGAATTTCCGGAAATATTCTTTTTCATGGAGCCGGAATTTTTGTTCAGGTGAAGCCTGTCTTTGTTCGAGTCGTGCCGGTGCCAGTATCGTGTAATTTTGAGAGTCCCTGACATCTCAATTATGTACTATCCCGATATTCGTTTCCAATCTTTGTGGTCGGGATGGATGGAAGAGTAATGGTACCCGGGGTCGTTCTTAAAAAAAAATGAATGGGTTATCCGGGCCGGGATTTACCGGAATAACGGATCGTTTCAAATATTGTCCGGGCCGAACTGACGACAGTCCCGGCAGATTCGGCATCGTAGATACACCCGTAATCAGCACCTTCCCGGAGATCCATCGCATAGGAGAAATGATCGAGAACAGAAGTGTCCAGCAGGCCTTCATCGACAAGGAGTGCCTCGACAGCATATTTCAGGCAACGGTGGCTTTTTTCCCGGTAGCCTCTGCCCATTACCCTGGACCGGAGCGAATGAAAGATCGAATAATATCCCTGGATTATTGCCCATTTCTCCTGGCAGGCAGCGAGTGATTGTTCTGCAGTAATGAGATCCGCTTCTGCCTCGCGGAGCTCCTTTGCAACGAGCGCCAGATCAACAGGGATTTTTACGATCTTTCCTCGTTCGATGCATTCTTCAAACCTGTGTTTCATAATGGTTCACCTGCAAGAGTCTTACCTGCACGAATCCGTTCGTACAACGGCCGGTCACGGGTCCGGAGCTGGCCTCCCTCTTCAGCAGATAGGATGATAGGCGAAATTTTGCGTGAGATGGATTCTTCGTATCCGGCGATGATTTTTTGCAGCCCGGGCTTATTTGAAGTCTCAATGAAGAGATCGATATCGCTCTCTTCCGTATCTTCTCCGGTCGCACAGCTCCCGAAAAGGATTACGCGAGTAACGTATTCTTTGAGGCCTGCCATGAATGGCGTTAACTCTGAGATGGTACTGAAAACTTTTGCTTCCCTGACAAGCGGGTGGGAGATGTCGGCCCGGTATAGCAGCGTCCTTCCTTTCCGCTCGCTCGTGATGAGATCTGATTCTGCAAGAATCCGGAGCTGACCGCTCGCTGCACCGCTGCTGATGGTAAGTTTCTGGGCGAGCTCGCGGACATAAAAACTGTCCCGGTAATGCCGTCCAAGCCAGGTAAGTGTTTTGAGCGTGGGGGTGAAAAGACTGTTCATATCTTTGAACATATGTTCATTATTATGAACGATTATATTTAGGTGTTCTGGTTATTCACCGATGTTCTATTCCCGTTCCGGCAAAGCCTGATACAATATCGAGAACCGTGCAAGGATACTACCAGGTAATTTGTGCAAGCAACCTGCTGCACGAATTGATATCTCACGATCATCACATGGACACCGGGATTATACCGTGATGAACATGATAGAATTATCCTCCGGTCGGGTAGATCGGCAACAATACCCTACGGAGGGTCCGGTTTTTTAAAAAAATCTGCGGTTCTGGTGCACTGCAGGATATCCGGTGCGCAAAACCCGGCCCGGACTTACTCATCGCACGCCTTTGAAGCGTGGTGGCCATAATTGAAAAGAAATAGCAAGGGACCGGGTCAGAAATAGAAAAGATGATGCATGATGGTATTGCATTCATCAGCAAGGCCAGGGAGAATTTCTCCCGTCTCACCTTCGATCAGTGTCTTTGATAATGTGGCAATTTTGTCGAATTTTATGACAGATGAAATTTTCAGGCCGGTTGACCGGAATGCCGGGTGATCGGTCGTTATGAGCAGATCGGATTCCTGGAGGGATGAGGGGATCTTTGAAGAAATAAATGCCACAATAACATCCTGTTCACCTTCATGGATAACGAGTGCCGGCCGGAGCTTTGAACCGGAAAGATCCGTAAAAGGGAAATGAACGAGAACAATTTTTGCTTTCATTTGTACCGCACTTTCAGGTCCGATACGGAGTAAAGGTCGGGTTCATTTTCAAGAAATTCAGAAAGGGAGTACTCTGATAGTGCGGTCAAGGGCATTCCTGCCTTGCTTATCGGTCTTTTTTTGCCGGGCGGTGTTCTTTTTTGCAGGATGATCCGTTGGTGCCCGTGAAGCTGCCTGCGCTGTCATTATGGGTAGTTGTCCGTTTCATGAGATTAGTTTTGTGGTACCAGGGTTGGGGTGCCTGTAAGGCGGCCGGGCTGTAACGAACGTGTAGCCATGGTAACCTATTTTTTTAAAATGGCGGGTAGGTGCCGGATGCGAGAGGTGGGATCCGGGGGGTTGTGCCGGGGAAGAGGGGGTATTGAAGATTAAAAATGAAGCCGACCCCCCAAAACAGGGCTTCTTTTCATCCGGCCCATGCTACCCCCCACCCCCTCATGAGTTTTGCCACTGGAAAGCGTACATTAGCGTTTTACAGCTCGATGGAAAATGCCCTGTTTGCCGTGAATCGTGCTAAAACAGGGGTTCCTGAAAAAAGTGTGTAAAAGTGTACTGTTTTTTGCAGATAATTCGCGGAAATGGGTGCTCTGGAGGGGTGATCCGGGGGTGTATAGGGGCTGGATTAGGGGTGGGGAGAGGGGGTATTTTGGAGTGGTGGATGGGGGGGCGTCTGACGCTCATAAGGGGCTTCGCCCCTTGCCGCGTGGGCTTGACCCCGGGATTGGTGCAGAATTGTGAAACATTACGATCAAAAATGTCATCCGCTTATCGTCTTATTTGCCTTTTTCATCATACCTGCTGGAATAGGATGATGCAAGTGCCATACAATGCTCATCGGTTTGCTACCCGTATGACTCACATAACTCGCAGTTCCCAAACACACGTACGGCTGTGAAATATTGTTGATTTTGTTGAACTCTCTAACGAAAAGTAAAACTCTCGAACCCCTCGTTTCATGATTTATATATCGATTTCCGGTAGGCGACGAAGTAGATGTGGTACTTTGAGATTGCCAATGGAAGAGATTTTCATTTATCGCGTAATCCTCGTACATTGTTGATGGTGAGAAATGTTTTTCTGATTTATTGAGGGTGATGAAGAAAACATCAAGATTTTTTGCCTGAGATAAAGAGCACACCTTCACGCTTCCCTGCAACATTACATTCTTCGCGGAGTCCAATGTCCAAGACCGGCAAAAATTTGATCACGGGAATAGGTACAATGGAGAGAAAGACCGGTTTCAAATCCAAGATTGAGCGGTCCTTCCATAACTTCGGTTTTTATCCTCAAGATATGCAAGAAGACTATGAGTTCAGATCTCACCCAATCGTTTTCAACAAACACCTCGAGACTGGATTGATAGATTCCGGATAATGGATTTCGTTGAGAGGTTGAGAATAGAGTGAATAATACAAAATATTGGTAATTGAATTTCGTTGTCTCTCAGTGTTTTTGATCGGAAAATCCAAATTTTTTGTTGCAAGAAATTGACGAATATACCGAATCATTGAAACGAATTAAGATGCAACAATCGCTTTGCTGCAGTAGTTATTCGCTCCTCCTCTTCGGGAATGGGAGGGTCACAGAGTTTTGCCTCTGCACAGAGTTGCCGAAAACTCGATTTTTGGTAAATTTCATGAGGATCAAGATGATGATATGATAAAAATGCTCCAACAGTCAGTGGTTGGTGAGATTCTTGTTCAATTCAGTAATCTTTTGAATCAATCCCTTCCGTTTCGAGAGTGATCTTTCAATATGAGAGAGATACGGTCTCTTGTGCAACTTTTTCAAGAGTGATAAAACAGCCACGGGGAAGGGAAAAATTGATTTTCACGAATCTGTTTTATGAGCGGGGTTGTGACATCACAGATAAGGGCACGATATTTCGTATCGAACCGGTAATTTGCATGTTGCCTGCCCACAAAATCAAGAACCGTAAGACATTCTTTTCCATCACAGAGGCGAAGTCCTCTTCCCAATTGCTGAAGAAAAACGGTCATGCTTTCTGTAGGTCGCAGGAATAAGATAGTATTCACTTCGGGAATATCCACACCTTCATTGTAAAGATCCACGACAAAGATGAAGTGAATATCCTTATCACGTAATCTTCTCTGAACGGAATTTCTCTCATCAGAACTACTTTCTGAACTTAAATGCGTAGAGGGAATGCCTAACTTGGTGAATACATCCGCCATATATTTTGCATGTTCAATGCTCACACAAAATCCAAGTCCAATCACATCGTCAACATCAGTTACATATTTTCGCAGAGATCGGGCGATGAGATCTGCTCGCTCGTCATTACCGGTATATCGTTTTGAAAGGACGGTCTGATTGTATTTTCCTCGTGGACCATTCAACATCATCAAGATCAACCGTATCCGTAATACCAAAATAATGGAAGGGTGCAAGGAGATTTCGTCCAATTGCTTCAGAAAGTCGGATCTCTGCTGCAATTCGGCCATCGAAATATCCGAGAATATCCAGATTATCCATCCGTTCCGGAGTTGCAGTCAATCCAAGCAGAATTTTTGGTCGATAGTATGAGAGAAGTTTTTGATAGGATTCTGCTGCCGCATGATGGAATTCATCGACAATGATGAAATCGTAATAATCAGGTAGCTGTTCTGGAGGAAAAATCAGAACTGTTGAAATGTCTGAATTGACATGAAGAGATGATCGATCTGCGAGGGAATCTGCCCGTGAATGCAGAGATCCCCAAAGTTGTGATCTTTCAGAATCGCTCGGAATGTATGAAGACTCTGTTTTCAAAATCTCTTCGCGATGTGCAACAAATAACAGCCTGGCATGGGGATTAATTTTCTCCTTAAATCGACGGAAATCAAATGCTGATATTACCGTCTTTCCGGTTCCCGTCGCTGCGACAATTAAATTTTTGTGTGATGGTGAATTGTTCGTTCAGCTTGCAATCGTTCGAGAATTTCTTTCTGATAAGAATACGGAGATAATGTCAAAGAAATACGGTAACGTTGACATCTTTCGATCCTCTTCGTTCTCTTCGGAGGGCTTCTTCAAATTGTGCCTGATCTTTTTCCTGATAACGGATGAATTCCGGATCATTCCAATAACTTTCGAACGATGCCTGAATTTTGTGAATCAAGGGGTTTTGAATCTTTTTCCGTGAGTTTGACATTCCATTCAAGACCCGTGGTAATTGCAGGATTTGAGAGATTTGATGATCCAATATATGCGGTTGAAAATCCGGAGTCTCGTTTGAAATAATAGGCTTTTGCATGCAGTCGAGTTCGTTCAGTATCGTATGATATTCGTACTTCGGTATTGGGTAATGATGCGAGAAAATCTATCGCTCGAATATCTGTCGCGCCGGTATAGGCTGTTGTGATCACTCGCAACTGACCCTCGCTTACAGAATTGCGATAGTTCATTCATAAGGAGCCGGATTCCGCTCCATTTAATGAATGAAACGAGAATATCGATTCTATCCGCTGAAACGATCTCCGCTTTGAGTTCCTGAATGAAACTTGGTTCAATTGAAGAACCGGTAAATAAACTACTTTGAGCGAGAGGGGTAACGGGTCTTTGAGTACCAAATGAATCATTGGGGTTTCCTTCAGATCTTCAATAGCGAGGAGAACTTCACCCTCTTCATTAATTTTACAATACTTGAGGCAGTCCTCTTCTGTCCTTGTTGCAAGAAGTTTGATAATTTCATTGCAACAGGCAATTTGTTCTGGGACATTCGAACCGTTTGGGGAATCCTCTAGAAATTCGAGCGACTTTCTGAGGATCGGACTGAGGTATTGAGAAAGAAGGACTGGCGAATCAAAATTTTTTAGATTGTCTTTGGTTATCTGCTCATTCCTGATACCCAATTGTAAAAGTTTTTCTTCAAGATGAAAATTAATTACTTGTTCGTAAAGTCCTGCGGATAAGTTCCTCATTGTTTCAAGACCTAATTTGATTGATATTGAATTTCAAAGGAATTTAGATGTGATCTTTCTTAATCCATGAAAAAACGGAATGAAATTTTATGCAGACTACCCCTTTAGCAACTCTTTACAAAATCCAATCGTGTTTTCCACGTTTTTCATCAACAACACTTCCGGATTCACGATAACATCCTGCCCAATTCCCCGAACTCGTGAAAACACCTCAATCCACGGAATCGGATCCGCGCATGGAAGGCGCCTGATGTCTTCGCGTGAATATGAAACCCTTTGACAAACTCCATTGGGATCGTGTCCAGTTCCACCAGAAACTTACTTTTGGTAACCGTGAAGAGTTGCTGGATATCAAGTACCATTCCAAAATGTTGCAATAACTCTGGATAGTCAGTTTCGCAATAATGACAAATTTCGGCAATTTCCTTTCCGTTGAGATGACCTGACCTGTCCGGTTCTCGAAAAGGATCCCAGGTGCGATGCCGAACAATTTTTCATATTCCGCAAGGATGAGTCCACACCTCTTGAGAATATCATTCGGAGAATTTCTCCGGTCTCCGGGATGAATCTCAATTTTTGCCGCAGGGCCTCCTAAAAATTCAGAAATATCGCAAACCATGGTGGCAACACGGACCCGCCATGACTCATCATTCCAACGGAGCGGGACCTGGACAGACATCCCGAAGCCGTCTCTCCGAGAGAGTGATGGCTCGGTGTGAAGAATATACGGGATGTGTTCAGGTCCCGGAGCATTCTGGCTATAGAGAAGCTGTATCTTTTCCTTTGAGGGAATATCACAAAGATTTAGCCCGGTCCGTTCTGCTTCTTGGGGAGTTTTAATAAAATCTGCCGGGACTTCGATAAAAGAGCACCCGAATTTTTTTGCATGTTCCCAGCGTGTCGTAAGATTTCCCCTTTGCGGGATGGACGAAACATTAGGAAAAACATACGAGATGGTCAAAGTAACAAGTAGAGAATAAGATCAAACCGGTTTCTGAACGTTAATGCACATAATGTGCATTAAGCGCTAAATGTGCATTTCACTGACCGGGAATTATGGCAGAAATGGAAAATACGGTGAAGTCCCGGCTTCATCATGGGAGCAACTCTCTTGATCTCACGATCCCGTCTGAAGTTGTGAAAACATTCAAAATAAATCCCGGGGATGTTTTCAAACTCGTTGCAAAGAACTGAAACAATTCCGTTATCCTCCAGTACGAGCGGGTATATTCCGCGAAATCCGGGTAATTCCATCTGTCTTGAGGATAAACGATGCAATATTTCGAAGAGGACTGGTGCAACCTCTCCTGGTCCCCGTGGATCCCATTCACCGCAGACAAACGAAGAATTCCGGGAAATCCCCAAAGAGCCCGGCCTCTACCGGATCAGGCCGGCCGGTAAAGACTTCCTCATGTATATTGGCGAAACCCGGAGAACCGTTCACGAACGACTCAACGAACTCCGGCACACGCTCAAACGAACAGACCTGATGCCGTGGAACGATCCCCACACGGCCGCCCCCTCGCTCTGGGCCTGGCAGGATGCAGAAGGATTTGAGTACGAATGTTCTGCCGCCCCGCTCGATGCCTCGATAAACGGGAGGCGGGGGATGGAGAGTTTTCTCCTGTACCGGTACCGGCAGGAATACGGTGAATCAACGCTCTGCAACTTCGGGCGGTTCCACCCGCGATACCGGAAATCCACCAACCGGAAAGAAAATTTACGCGGCGGGAAACTGGAAGAAGGCCATAAGGATAACCCGGCCGGTGGTCCGAGCCATCCGCCGCTGCCCGCGACTGGAAACCCCGGGGACCCGGACTGGATGGGGCTTGTCGTGGAGTGGTGCGAACCGCTCGTGCCGGAAAAAATCCAGGACGCTCCCGCAGGCCCGGGTCTGTATATCCTGATCGATGTCCGGTTCGCAGGAGATCATCTACATCGGCCAGTCCGGGAATTGTGCGAACCGGTTGCTGGATCACAGCAGGAAGTCCTGGGACGGGAAAGAACTCCGGTTTTCTTTTCAACGTGTGGAGAAAGAAGTCCTCCCGCATCAGCTCAGGGAACTGGAAAACGATCTCATCGGGAATTATTTTGAGCGATACCGGAAAGCACCGGAGTACCAGTTCAGAAACAGCCGGTAACGTATCAATTTTTGATGAACCGGAATGGGGAAGCCCACGCGGCGAGGGGCGAAGCCCCGTTGAGCGTCAAATCCTCCGAATAATTCGTAACGCCGGTTGTATACGTTCCAAAATGTCGAAACGGGTAAATAGAGTCCCCGTTGATTATTTTTTCGTGAGATAATGGCGGAACTTTCCAGAATTTTTAAAGGTCATAAGGACTCTTTGGATAGTTCACCTGACAGGGATCAGGAATCCTGCAATCTTACTCCAGAAAAAGGTAGGAAGGCAGTACTTATCCTCTCCGGCGGCATGGACAGCACAACCCTGCTCTACGATTTAATCGACCAGGGCTACGAAGTCCACGCAGTAACGTTTGATTACCGCCAGAAACACCGCAGGGAAATTACCTGTGCACAAAAGATTTGCCGGAAATTACATATTCCCCACAAAATTATCGATATCGGCATCCTCAATGAGATTGCACCGTCTTCACTGACCCGCGAAGACCGGGAAGTTCCCGAGGGTGACTATACCGGTGACACCATGAAACAAACGGTCGTCCCGAACAGGAACATGGTCTTACTCAGTATTGCCGCCTCCTATGCGATCGGGATCCCTGCGCACTCCCTGTTTTACGGGGCTCATGCGGGCGATCACACGATCTATCCGGATTGCCGCCCCGCTTTTGTGAGTGCGATGGCGACGGCGTTTCATCTGTGCGACTGGAACGACGTTATCCTGGAAGTGCCCTACCTGTATATGTCCAAGAGCGATATCGTAAAACGCGGGGTAGCTCTTGGAGTTGACTATTCGATGACCTGGACCTGTTATAAGGGTGGAGAAAAGGCCTGCGGGAAATGCGGGTCATGCGATGAACGGTTGGCTGCGTTTCGTGAAGCGGGCGTGAAGGACCCCATAGAGTACCAGTAATTTACCCGGATGATCGACAAATGGTATGCCCTCCGGCGATGCAGGTGCTGTTCATAGCTATTTTAAAAAAGGGGGGCATTATGGAAAAGAAATCTGAATGGGCAAACTACCTGGACGAGATATGTTATCCCGTAGAACGATATCTTCTTGGGTTTGCAGCCCGGGATAAAGAATACTTGGCCGGTATGCGAACAGAAATATCCCGGCACCAGAGAATAAATATGTGATATCACATATATGTGTGTGAACGTATATGCCGAACATGACTCTTTCCCTGCCAGAAGATGTGTACAACATCGTAAAGACCCATAAGGAAGTCCGGTGGAGCGAGATCGCCCGGCGGGCAATTGAGGATTATGCAAAAAAAATTGCCCTGCTGAATTCGATAACCTCAGAAAGTGAACTCACGGAAGATGACATCATGGCGCTCGATGTGAAGATCAAATCAGGTGTCCAGAAACATTACAAAAATAAATTTAGCGAAAATCTCCGGCACGAAACCGGACTCATCGTGATTTTTTCGTGCAGGTTTTTTTATTTGGACGTGAAACGTGAAACTCGTCATCGATACAAACCGGATTATGGCCGGCCTCTTAAAGGATTCCACCTCAAGGAGAATTATCCTGCACGACCAGTTCTCATTTTACGCTCCGGATTATATCGAGACTGAAATTTACAAGCACCGTACATATCTCATAAAAAAATCAAGAATGCCTGAACCGGATTTTGACCGTATACTCCGGCTTCTTATCGACCGCGTGACGCTCGTTCCCTTTGAAGAATTTGAACATGAGTATTCCCGGGCCATGCAGATTATGGAAACCATCGATGAGAATGATTCCCCATTCCTCGCTGTCGGTTTGGCACTCGGAATTAACGGGATCTGGACCGAGGACCGGCATTTCCTCATGCAGGATCTCATGCAGGTATTCACCACCCGCGACCTGATCAGCCGTATCTGAAAGGATCCGGGATTCACGGGTGATCAGGTGAAAAGGCCCCGCTCTTAAGATCCCAACTATTGTTGAGCCTGGCAGCATCCTTCCCATCAAGGGTAGTTACCCATGCATAGTACCCATCACTTCAGGTATGGCATGATGCGCAGATCAATTCGTAACGCTAAGGACCTGTCGCTTCCGCTGGACAATCAAAAAGGTATTGCACAGCCTGCCCACTCTCTATTCAACAAAGAATGCAAAAGAGAAGGTCAGGTATGCACAATTTCCGTTTTTTTTGTAATAATAGAAAAAGATGAAGATGGCTATACCGCATTCTGTCCGGAACTTCAGGGTTGTTATGTTCAGGGAGAAACCTATGAAGAAGTCCTTGACAATATACGGGATGCCATACGTCTCCATCTCGATGATCGTATCGAATCCAAAGAGAAGATCCCCCAGGCCCAGCTCATCAACTTAACCACCGTGGATGTCCCGGTATGAGTGAAAAACTCCCGCGGGTCCCGGCACAAAAAAATCATCCATACCCCGGCTTTTACAAAAAAGATATGAATCCAACCCGCTAATATCACGATAATTACTACAAAAAAAATTCTGCTGTATCTGCGCCAGCGGGAAATCGCAACATGAAAAAACTGTCCACCATCAAAAAAATTATTCACGACCATAAGGAAATCCTCAGAATCCGGTACAACATCTGTCAGATTGGGATATTCGGTTCGTACGTACGAGGAGACACGCACAGCGGGAGCGATGTGGACGTTCTGGTAGAATTCTCACAACCTGTCAGCCTGATTAAACTTGTCTCCCTTGAAAATTACTTAAGCGATATCATTGGAATCAAGGTCGATGTGGTTCCAAAAGAAAATATCCGCAGGGAATTAAAAGATACCATCCTGAGAGAAGCGGTTTACGTATGAAAGAACAAGAACGGAATGTCGGGATTTTTCTTCATGACATTCTCGATAATATCAGCCGGATTGAATGATTTACCAAAGGTATTACCTTTGAGCAGTTCCGCACTGATGAGA
Source organism: uncultured Methanoregulaceae archaeon (assembly GCA_963768785.1). GTDB lineage: Archaea > Halobacteriota > Methanomicrobia > Methanomicrobiales > Methanospirillaceae > Methanoregula. The sequence goes on along the minus strand of CAVYJD010000014.1, from coordinate 327,455 downwards.
AAACCTATTTTGCCACGATCCAGTGCATTGAGATAATTGGTGAAGCTGCAAAACATATACCCTCGCCATTTCGCCTGGCATACCCTGAGGTTCCCTGGAATGATATGGCGGGAATGCGGGACAAACTGATCCATGCATATTTTGGGACAGATCCGATCAGTGTCTGGAAGGTCGTCACTGAGGATCTGCCTGTCCTAAAACCCTCTCTTGAAAAAGCGGAAAAAAAGTCTCAACACGGGAAATAGGATTCACGAGACCCGGGTTTACATCAACCTCTTTATTGATCTTTGGGATTGCTTCACCAGGACCTTGACCCGTTTTTCGCAATAAATAATCCGGAGTGGAGGGTCCTTCCCATAACCCCACCCACCCCCCAAGGGGGATCCCTCCCTTCGTACCGACAGGTCCCCCATGGGGGATCCCTCCCCCACCATGACAGACCCCCCCTGGGGTACCCCTCTGCCCCGGCACCGCACCCGGCACCTCTCACCGTCGTGACTTCCACACGAAGCAGCAGGCTCTCTGGTGCACTGGAAGAGGTACCCCGCTCATACTTCTCCCGGACCTGACCCCACCCCCCGGCAGGGTACCTCCCCCATCATGACAGGTACCCCTTGGGGTACCCCTCCCTCAGTCCGACAGGCCCCCCCAGGGGTACCCCTCCTGTTTTGTGGTGCTCGCATTCATCTATCTTCGACGTGAGTTCCACGCGAAGCCGGGCGTTTGCCGGTACAGAAGAAGAGGTACCCCCCTGGGGGGATCCCTCCCATCGTACGACAGGTACCCTCAGGGGGTACCCCTCCCTCAGTACGCAGACCCGGTACCCCCCATAGGGGGGTACCTCATGGTGAGTGAGGGGTGGGGGAGTGCCGGACCGTGAGGGCACCTTTGCGTTCAGGTGAACCCTGCGGCACCTGTGCGAAAGGATGCCGGATTCCCTCGCAAAACCGGCCATTTTGCACACCATTTGCCGCGTCAAAAAAGCGGTGCGGTCCGGTGCGACCATCCGGGGCAGTATCGCGCCCGGTTTTCCCCGGGGGCGGATTGAGCTAACCTCGCGGTTCCGTGTATCTTATATGCCGCCGCCTGCTTGTTGTAGTTACACAATGCTTGGCAATTTCTGCACAAAAACAGCACGGAAGATAAAAAAACTCGGGTACACACGGACGGTTGCCGTATTTTATGCCGGGTTTTTCTATTCGATGATGCTGCTGGTCTGTGCAGTCATGGGCATCCTTTCTGCCCTCGTTGAACAGCACAACAAAGCTACCGGTTCCGGGAAATGCACTGCGGGTGCCCGGGCCGGGAGAGTATCGCCCGTCTTTTCTGGTATACGTTGACCGCCGGTCCGGCGTTTGAGGGTCCCGGTTTAATTTCTAGGTAAACGGCAAGCCTCCCGTTTCACCTGTAACCAGGATCACAGGTTTTATTCCCGTGAGCAGCAGCTCCCCCGGACCGGCATGAAACGAAACGCTTCGAGGATACCCGCATGTGCATATCCCGACACATGCCCCTCTGCGCGAACCGCCAACGAACAAAAAAATAAAACAACTCAAAAATCATGTCAGCATCCCGAACCATCTCCCTCTCCGGCCCGTCATCCATGATGTGCCTCGCAGAAAAAATCGTAGTACCAACAGAAGACCATGTACCCAAAGAAGACCGTGAACCTGAAGACATGCTCACCCGGGGATTACCCGAGTATCTCAAGAGCAGGCGTATCGTTCACCGGGCGATGCAGGTGCTCGTGGAATGGAAGTATGTACCAGCCCGGATCAGCGCCTCGTTCATCCCGGTCGATATCATTGCCATCAGAAAATCAGCCGTGCTGCTTGTCCAGGTCATCTTCTCCCGCAATCCTGTCCCCGATGCAAAAACCCTCGTGTCCCTCTCTGGAGTTAAGATCGCCTCCTTACGCATGATGGGGGCCCCGGCGCAGTTTAGGAAATATATCATGGTGTATTCCCCCCGGTGCGGGTGGAAATATTATGAAGTCCTCCCGGGTGGCCTGATCCCGGCATGGCACCTTTCCGGATAGTATCACAGACTAACCTCTCCTTTTTTTTATTGACGCATACGTCACCGTAAAAAAGGGCTCTGTTGAAACCGGTAAATCTCCCGTCATCCGCTCATTCTTTACGCCGGTAAGGGTTTTTTTATCCCCCCTGTTCCCCATGCCAGACGACAAAAGACCTGTGGTCCGGTCACGTGTCCTTGTTTTTGCCCGCTGGCACGTACTGCACGCCGGTCCGCATCAGCTCACGGTTTTTTTAAATGTGCCCTGTTGAGACGATTGACGCCCCCGGCTCATCGCGGTACGTGCCAGCAGCCGGCTCGCTCATCACAAGTGTACTTCGCAAAAATGCTCATTGGTGTTGATCGGGCCGGTTCTGGCGGAACAGGACGGGCGTAAGAATACTTCATGAACATTTATCCCCCGTCTCCTCCATATCCGGATATGAATCTTGCCAGAGAGTCCAGGACAATAATTCTCTTTCTCGTGCTTTTCTTTCTCGTTGCAACCGCAGCAGCGGACACAAACACGGTCCAGATCTATGTCCACCCGGGGAGCGGGACGGTCTGCCTCGACAAAACGTGCATGGTAAACCGGGGGACACTCAGCGGGTATAGCAGCACGCAGTTTGCCGGAGTTGCCAGCGGAGAGCAGCATACAATCCAGGTGTACAATACTGAGGGGTACCAGGATTATACCGATCAGGTCTACATGGACGCATCCGGGCATTCCATGACCTTTAGGATCTACCTGGAACCCGCCCCGGTCCAGACTGCGTCACCCGGTACCGGCACCATCCAGGTCACCGTCTCCCCGGGGCTCGGGCAGGTCTGTCTTGATGCCAGAGAGTGTGAGTCCAGCACCGGGGACCCCTCGACATTCTGGAGCGTGCAGTTTTCAGATGTACCAGCGGATGCCGCCCACACTATCACGGTCACCGCTGACGGGTACCAGCCATACACTCAACAGGTATCCATCCAGCCGGACCAGCGCAATGACGTGGATATCACCCTTGAGCCCCTCCAGCAGGCGACCGCTCCCGCTGAACCGTCAGAGCCGTCGACCACGACCCCCGTCGCCCTGGTTACTATCATTGCCGCTGTCGGGATCTGCGGAGCAATCCAGCTGATCAGGACAAAAAAATAATTTTTTTTAAGACGAACCTTTTTTTTCGCGGGCATAGGCCGGGAACGTGCCAGGCCCGGACAATTTTTCCCCGACCGCACCCCCCGTGCACGATTCCGCTCCGCGAATGAACCCGGATCCCAAAACCCGCGCAGAACTGCCTCCCGTTTCCTACCCCCCGGTCAGGGGTAATACCCTCTACACCCTATACTGTATGTCCAAAGGCGCCCGAGGATAAAAATTAAAAAAGAAGGAAACAACAATGGCAGATTTCGTACAGAACGGCATAGTAAAAAGTGCAGTCCGGGTACTCCCGGACCCGATTGCAGACGTGGAATCGTTTGATGCGATTGTCCAGTCCGTGATCACCACCAACCCATTCGGGTGTGTATCGTATATGAGCTCGGGCGTCAACCACCCGCCCGTAGAAAAGACCCGCGAGACCTACACGGCAAAATTCGTGTATGAAGACGCGGACGCAAAGCGTGTCGGTACCGGATCAGAGTCCTACAACACGCTGGACGGCTATGTCGCCGGGCATCTCAGCGGTGCTCTCAAACGCCCCCAACAACACCGCTCACGGCGGCACGGCGGTCCACATGGACCAGACCGACACTTACGCGGCAACCCTGAAGTGCCATGACCCCAACGGCGAGCTGTTCAACGTGAACCTCTCCCGCTCACAGGTCACCCTCACCTCCTACAGCGATGACTCCATCCGCACCCGGGTCGAGACCTGGGCAGACGGCGTGGCCGTCCTCGCGTGAGGTAAGCACCATGGTTGACAACGAGATTATCATCACGGCAGCATTCCTCGGTTCAGGGCTGCTCGCCTACGTGGTCATCCCCGGTCTCCTCGTCATGTGGGACCGGGTCCTCGATCACATGGAGGACAGCACGGGACAGGCCCCAAAATAAGGGGACCTGCTCTCATAAGGTCATAGTACAAGCACACGAGCAATTCATCTCCAAAAAAAGCCCTCGGCTGTGTGTCCGGGGGACGGGAAACCACTCCTCCCGTCCCTGATTTTTTTAGCTCGCTTTCGTTTGCCCGGATACGGCACAAACTGGCCCCTGAAATTTATCCTAATAGCGCTATTTGGACGGGCGGTCGCGTGCCGGATAGACTGGAGGAGGGGTAAAAGGAAAAGAAGACCTGTTCTGGGGCAAAGTTTGGTTTGCGTTCTCGCTGGACACCGTTGTGAAATGCATCGTTCTTTGTGAAGATGTTCCGTTTCAGTATCAGGTCACGTATTCAAAAAAATAAAAAATTGTTACGGGTGTTAGGTGCCTGAACGGTCACGGTTATGCAAATCAGGTAAGTAATTTTATGGAATCTTCCGTTTTTTCGAGGCTTTCGTTTCGGGAATATTTCCGTTCTTAGAATCAGAAAGAATCGCGTTGATTCCCTGTTTGAGAACTGGAAGATCAACCCTGATCGTCTCATACACCGCTTCGTAATCGACCCCAAAATAATGGTGCATGATCTTGTCCCGCATTCCCGCTGTTGCCTTCCAGGGAATATCCGGGAATTCCTTTTGCACCTGCGGGGACACATTCTTTGCTGCTTCACCGATAATGGTGAGCATTCGCTCGATGCCGGCACGTTCAAGGGGATGATCCTTAAGATCCTTGGCAGAAGTAATTGACTGTGAAAAATTTTCGATATGAACAATAGCATCGAGGATATGATGGAGATATGCCGGATCTTCCGGTTTCATCCAAAGATCACCAGTTCATCATGGTGAATTGATCCTGCAAGATACGGGCTGACGGCATTCTCGGTTACGAGATCAACCTTCATATGGATGGATTTCCTGATCTCGTCTTCGATCTGCACTATCTGGATCAGGCTTTTTGGCCGGGCAAACCTGACAAGGATATCAACATCGCTGTGCTCTCCCGCATCTCCACGGGCATAGGACCCAAAGATGGCGATCCGTTCGGCATCATACCGGGTCAGGATGGCAACAATAGTGTCCTGAATCCTCTTCTTCAGTGTATGTCCTGCCATCTCACCCAATCTCCTGTACTCTCTCCCATCACTATATTCTTCCCACAACATCATCTTTTTGTTGACCTGGACACGGGACTCATTTCCCCGGCCAATTGTTCCGGTGAACGACTTCCTCTTCCCCTCCCCGCTGTCGAACCCGCACCACCATCACCGTTCGCTGCCATCCGGGGCCTGGGTATCAAAAAAAGATCCAGGATCTCAGGCAGGCATTCACCTCCACACCCCAGTAGCATCCCTCCTCCACACCACACTCTTATTCTGGTTAAACAGATTTAACCATGACAAACGCAGGTAACTCTGGCTGGCGAGAATTACAAGCACAATCAGCGCGGATATTTTTGGAGAAGAAGAATAATGATTGAAAGCCGGATGGAAATCACGGTACGCCAGAGCGGGATACTAGGCATATATTCCCAAACCCCTACCCGCGAACCCACATGCAACGCAGGGCAAAATTCCTGTTTTGAAGTACTCCCCTACAACAATTTTTATACATTAGTAATGTAAATAAATGGCATAAAGCATACATTGGTAATGTATATGATCACCACATCGCAGCTCGAAGAACTGGTACTCAGCCAGAAAGAGGCGTTCCTCTCCCGGGACCCGGGCATCCCGCGTGAGATCGCGACAGAACGGTTCCGGGAAACAAACCAGATCGTAGTGATCACGGGGATACGGCGATGCGGCAAATCCACGCTCCTGCACCAGATTTCAGCGCAGTACAGCGATTTTTTGTACATCAACTTTGACGATGACCGGCTCATGGACTTCTCCGTGTCGGACTTCCCTGCCCTCATGCTCGTTTTCGAAAAGACCTCCCCGGGTACAAAAATCCTCTTTGTAGACGAGATCCAGAATGTCGGTGGCTGGGAGCGGTTCATCCGACGGATCCATGACGAAGGATACAAAGTTTTTCTCACCGGCTCCAATGCAAATCTCCTTTCAGCCGAACTGGGCACGCATCTCACGGGACGCTACACAAAGATCACCCTGTACCCGTTCTCGTTTAGGGAAGTCCTGCAGTTTGGCTCGATCTCCTCCACCCGTATCACGGAGAAGAAAAAAGCCGCGATCCTCGCGGAGTTCGACCGGTATCTTGCCATGGGAGGATTCCCGGAGTACCTGAAATACGGCGACCCCGAGTACCTCAAGCGGACCTATGACGACATCCTGTTCCGGGACATCATCAGCCGGTTCGGTATACGGGAGGTCAAGGGCTTCCGGCAACTCGCCCACTATCTTTTCACCAATGCGGCAAAAACCGCGACGTACAACGCGCTCAAAAATACGCTCGGGTTCAAAAGCGTCGTATCGGTCCGGGATTATGTCGGGTTCCTTGAAGAGGCGTACCTCATCTTTGAGATCTTCCGGTACGATTTCTCATTAAAAAAACAGTATGTCCACGAAAAAAAACTTTATTGCATCGATACCGGTATGCGCAACGCGGTCGCATTCCGGTTTTCGGATGACAAGGGCAGGTTGCTTGAGAATCTCGTGTTCATCGAGCTCCAGCGCCGGGGAAATGCGGTATATTTCTTCCATAACCCAAAAGAGTGCGATTTTATCACCGAAGACCGGGGAACGATCACCAGCGCGATCCAGGTCTGTTACGAACTCTCGCGGGAGAACCGGGACCGGGAACTCGACGGGCTTATCGGTGCCATGACCATGCATAACCTCAGGGAAGGCATCATCCTCACGTACAACCAGGAGGAGACCATTACGATCGGGGACGCTACCATCCGGGTGCTGCCGGTCTGGAAATGGCTTATCGAATATACCCTCACGATCAACCGGGACTCAAAAGATCAGGCAGCCTGAAAAGACAAAGAAGAGCCACAAACCCTCACGGGATCATCACATCTCCCCCACGATCATATTCTGGTTACACAAGAATTTTCGATATGAACAATAGCATCGAGGATATGATGGAGATATGCCGGATCTTCCGGTTTTATCCAAAGATCACCAGTTCATCATGGTGAATTGATCCTGCAGGATACGGGCTGACAGCATTCTCGGTTACGAGATCAACCTTCATATGGATGGATTTCCTGATCTCGTCTTCGATCTGCACTATCTGGATCAGGCTTTTTGGCCGGGCAAACCTGACAAGGATATCAACATCGCTGTGCTCTCCCGCATCTCCACGGGCATAGGACCCAAAGATGGCGATCCGTCCGGCATCATACCGGGTCAGGATTGCAACAATAGTGTCCTGAATCCTCTTCTTCAGTGTATGTCCTGCCATCTCACCCAATCTCGAGTACTGTCTCCCCTCTTTCGATTCTTCCCGGGACATCATCTTTTTGTTGACCTGGACACGGGACCTTTTCCCCGGCCAATCGTCCCTGCAAGCAACCACTTACTTTCCTTTCGCGCTGTCGAACCCGCACCGCCGGCACCGGTAGCTGCCATCAGGCTTCTGGACGATGTTGGTGTCCTGGCACTTCTCGCAGACCGGGCGGTCGCGTTTCACCCGCAGCGCTTGGGGTTGTTTAACCATGGGGAATGATTGCCGGGAACCCTATAAAGAAGTAACGCGGGCCTGCCCCGCCATGCTTATCCTCTTTCTCACTTAACACTTACCCACACATGTCGAACGATCCCGCTGACCTGCTCGCACGAGACCCCCTAAAGAGAGAGTATTTCTCGTTCACGTGGCAGAACCTCCCCTGGTCGCCGTGGATTTCTTTTGCCGCAGACAGACACGAATTCCATGAAATCCCCCATGAGCCCGGCCTTTACCGGATCCGGCCTACCGGAAAAGACGTTCTCATGTATATCGGCGAGACCAAACGGACGCTCCACCAGCGGCTGCACGATCTCCGCATGGAGCTTAAAAACAAAGACCTCATGCCGTGGAGCGATCCCCACACGGAAGCCGCCACCCTCTGGGCCTGGCAGGACGCAGAAGGGTTCGCGTACGAATGTTCTGCCGCTCCGCTCGATGCCACGGTAAACGGGAGACGGGGCATGGAAAGTTTCCTCGTGTACCGGTACCGGCAGGAATGCGGGACGTCCCCGCTCTGCAACTTCGGCCGGTTTCACCCGCGGTACCGGAGATCCACCACCCGACAAGAACATTTCCGGGGCGGGAAACTGGGCGACGGCCAGAAGGACAACCCGGCCGGTGGCCCAAGCCATCCCCCGCTGACCCCGACCGGAAAACCCGGAGATCCGGAGTGGATGGGGCTTACCTGGAGTGGCTTCGAACGATTAGTGCCGGAAAAAATCAGGGATGTTCCCGCGGGTCCGGGTTTGTATATTCTCATGGAGTCTGGTTCGCAGGAGATCCTCTCTATCGGCCAGTCCGGGATGTGTGCGAACCGGCTGGTGGACCACAGCAGGAAATCATGGGACGGGAAAGAATTGCAGTTCTCTTTTTATCGTGTCGAGAATACAATCCTCCCGCACCAGCTCAGGGAACTGGAAAACGATCTCATCGGGAATTATTTTGAGCGGTACCGGAAAGCACCGGCGTACCAGTTCAGGAACAGCCGGTAACGTATCAATTTTTTAAGCACACACGCGCTGCACGCCTACACGGCTTAAGGGACTCTTAAACCCCCGGTTGAGCCGGGGCAATCCCCCTCACAACTCCCTCATCGTAACCATAGAAATCCCGCCTCTCCGTCGTGAACCTCCACCCGTCCCGTGTCTCAAACCTCCATTTTGTTCCCGTATAATTTTTATTCACCGCCCCGGCAAATCCCCCCGTATTCGCGTTACGGCCAAAAAAAAATGTTCCGGGCGTTGGCCGTCGTTCTGGCGGAGCTGGTCGTGGACCCCCCGACAGATCATACCGTGGTGGGGATTATGACAGGGACAGGTATGGAGACGTAACGCGGTGTGTGGTATCCATCGATCAATTGTTCAGGTTATGTATCGGCAAACCGGTACGCCCCTTCTGGCACCGTCATCTCAAACCGGGCGCCTTTCCCCGGCTCACCGGTCTCCCGGATCGTGATGCCGGTGATGTCGAGAATCTCACGAACAAGGAAAAGGCCGAGCCCGGTGTTTCTGCCAAAACCCCGTTCGAAGATTCGCTCCTTGATATCAGCAGGGATGCCATCGCCATCGTCTTCACAGAGGATCTTAAGGTCATGGCCTGATTCCTGCGCAGAGAAACGTACGGTCGTGATCTTCCCGCCGTACCGGACTGCATTTTCCGTGAGGTTATAAAAGATCCTGACTATCATCGGGTCGGCAAACAATTCCGTTCTGGCAGGAATATCGTTTTTCACCGAAATATTTCCAAGAGAGGTCTGCTTCGTCGCGGTCTCCACAAGGGTTTGGCAGTCCTGCCAGGCCGGGGCTTTGACACCGATCGACTCGTATTCCTTGGTGAACCGGATCATGGCGGAAATGCGTTGTGCAGCGGTTTCAGCTTGCCGTAAATACGTAGTACGTGAGGGATCGGACTGCTCCGTTTCCAGCATGACGAGATAACCCTGCAGCACCGTGATCTGGTTATTTATGTCGTGGCGTGCGACGGAGGAAAGAAGGTTGAGTTTCTTGTTCGCTTTACGAAGTGCCTCTTCGGCCAGTTTCTTCTCGCTGACATCACGGGTAGCAGCGATTATAACCTCCCGTCCATGCAAAGACAGTATATTTGTCGTAATCTCGACCGGGAAGACACTGCCATCCTTTCTTTTGTGGGATCTGTCGTTGATGCGAGGTATTCCCTCCTTTATTGAGGCACGTGTTGCATCCGGCTCACTGACGTGAATGCAACAGGTTGACCAATCATCTCGTCCTTCCGGTACCCGTACATCAGAAGGAAAGCATCATTGCAGTCAATAATTATCCCCGTTGCCCTGTCAATCACCACGAGTCCATCTGATTCAGCGGCAAATATACTCCGGTATTTCTCCTCGCTCTCCTGCAACTTCCCCTCATTTTGAATGAGCTGATCAAGGGTCTGCCGCAGTTCCTCCTCGGTTGCGGTCAATTCCTCACAGGAGTCTTGCAGATCTTCGTTTTTCTTTAAAAGTTCATCTTCAGCCTTTTTGAGTTGGGTAATATCCCTTGATACGCCCAATACCGACAGGACCGTTCCATCATCAGCAAATTCCGGTGTCAGCATCCAGTCAAGAACCACGCGTCCTTCGACGCTTTGCCATTCAAACGGGGTCTGGTACGGTTTCCCTGTCTCAAAGACCCGGGTTATTTTCTCTTCCCAGAACCGGCTCAGGCTTTCATCGAACCCGCTCTCCCGGTGTGTTTTGCCAAGTATCTGCTTTTTTGAAAGTCCTGAAACCCGGAGTGCCGCCGGGTTCATGTAGGTATGACGGCACTGCCGGTCATATCGCATGATATAATCCGGGCTGCTTTCTGCAAGAGAGCGGAAATTCTCCTCACTTTCCCTTAGTGCCTCCTCAGCCCGCTTGCGTTCGGTAATGTCCCGGATTACAGCGACAACCGCACTAATGTCGTTATGCTCCTTAAGGGGGATCTTACGGGTCTCTGTAACAACTTTGGTGTCGCCGATTTGCGAGGACTCTTCGGTGACCATGATCGTTCCTTTCGAAAAGACCGTGCGGTATTCATCGAGAACAGAGGGTGAGAGGAAGGGGAACGCATCAAGGAACGGTCTTCCGATAATATCGTTCCTTTGTTTCAGGGCTCCAAGCCATTCTCTGAGACGGGTATTGGCAAGGATTACCTTAAACTCCCTGTCAACGACGCTAATCGCATCGGGAAAAGCATCAATCGTTGAACGGTACTTCTCCTCACTCTCTCTTAGTGCCTCCTCTGCCTGTTTGCGCTCGGTAATATCAATCCCGACGCCTACGAAGAAGTTGAGGCTTTTATCCTCATGGTTCACAGGACGGCCGTGCCATTCGACGAGGTAGGTCTTCCCGGATTTGCTGATGATACGGTTCTCGTTGACCGTTGCCTTGCCTTCATACGCAATCTGCCGGAACACACCGTCAAGTAACTCCCGGTCTTCTTTTGGGACAAAAGTCGTAACATAATCCACACCCCGGATCTCCTCAGGAGTATACTCTAATACCTCCCTCAGGGCCCGGTTCATCGTGATCGTCCGCCCATCTGCCCCGATGGCAACAAAGAATGCCGGGGACGTATCCAGCAGCAGGCGGGTAAACTCCTGCTCGGTTTTCAGGGATTTTTCCGTAGCCCTGCGCTGCGTGATATCCCGGCACAGGGTGAGAATGATCGGCCCTGATTCTGACCGGATTACCGAGGCATTGACCTCAACCGGTATAAAAGAACCGTCAGGTTTCAGGTAATCGATCTCAAGGCCCCTGACCTGCCCTGTCCGGACGCATTGTTCAACTTCTTGGGCATTCCGTTCGAGATCATAAGGGGCAGTCCAGTCGGTCACCGGCGGCCCCTGATATCCTCAAGGGATGACCGGCCGCAAAGGCGGAGGTACTCGTGGTTTGCCGTAATAACCCGGCCTCCTGTATCAAGGATAACGTAACCGGTGCCGGTGGTCTCAACCAGGCTCCGGGTACTGCTCCTCGCTCTCCCGCAGCACTTCCTCCGCCCGCTTGCGTTCGGTGATGTCATGCACCGAGCCGATCAGGTGTGTACAGTTACCTGCCGTATCAAAGATGGGAGCAACGCTGACTTCTCCGGTCAGCTGCCCGGTAGGATAACTGGAGGTTTCCTCCCAACGAACGATGGTCTTTTCTTCGATGGCCTGCCGGTATTTTTCCAGAACCAGAAAGAGAGATGGTTCGGGGATGATCTCGTGTACCTTCCTGCCAATGACTTCGCCGGGAGGTAATCCGGTGATCCTGCTGAATGCAGAGTTAACTGAAGTAAACCGGTATTGCCCCTGCGGTTCAACAGCCAGTTGAAAGATAACGTCTCCGACAGTGTTATAAATGGAAGTCAGGCGTTGTTCGTTTTCATGCAGTGCCAGTTCATCATGTTTTTGCTCGGTAATGTCCCGGCCTACCGACTGATATTCGATAATCGTTCCGGAAGAATCGAAGATCGCACGGTCGCTCCACCACTGCCATCGTATGGTGCCATCCGGCATGACGATCCGGTGTTCGATCGTATCCACGGGATGGTCTGGAGTTAAGGATGCAAAGAACTGTTTCATGCGCTCCTGGTCTTCGGCAGGGATCTTTGGCTGGAACCGGTGCCCGAGAATCTCGTTACAAGTTACCCCGAAATACCGGCAATAGGCATCATTTGCAAAGACATGGGTGCCGTCCGGTAAAAACCGGCAGATGAATTCAGTCTGGTCCTCAACAACATTCCTGTACCGTTCCTCGCTCAACCGGAGCGTCCGTTCGCTCTGTGCGAGATTGTCATACTGTGCACGAAGTTCCTCCTCGCTTGCGGTGATCTGTTCATAGGTAGCCAGGAGTTCCTCATTTTTCTTAATGAGTTCCTCTTCAGCCCTCCTTTGTTTGATGACATTCCACAGACCGCTCATCAGGACAGAGAGTTCATGTATGTCCTGGTCATCATAGGCTGAAGTTTTGTTTCCTACACCTGCAACCATTACGATATGGGTGCCATCAAAAATCGGGATATTCATGTGCCGTTTGATCGGAACATGGCCTTTTGGGTATCCTTTTTTTTGCGGGTTTTTGGCGGTATAATCATTGGTAATCACGGGGCGGCGTTGCCGGACTGCCTCTCCCCATAATCCGGTTGTTTCAAGGGGGTACTCGATGGGTTTCTTGTAGATACGACATTCCTTCATCGCCTTCGCTGACCAGGTGTACATGGTAAGAACGGACTCATCATCGGAAACAAAAGCGAGATATCCTATTGAGCTTGAAGTGATTTCCACTGCCTGTTCTACTGCAAAGACCATCAGTTCTTTTAAAGGACTGGAAGTCATCTGGTAAAAAGTTACGAGCATATTGAGCCGGTACTCGTTCTGTTTCAGCGCATTAACGGCACGTTTCCGCTCAACCGCGATTTTTATTTTATGGGAGAGTTCGGTGAACTGCGATTTCGGTTCCCCCCCTTTCTGGAGGTAGAAATCGGCTCCTTCGTTCAATGCCTGGATGACTATCTCTTCACGTCCCCGTCCGGTGAAAAGGATGAAGGGGATGGTATTCCCTGAAGATCGTACGGCCTTTAATAATTCGATGCCATCCATGACCGGCATCTGGTAGTCGGAGATGATGGCATCGTAATTCTTCGTATCCAGGAGGGTAAGGGCGGCCGGCGCAGAAGTGATGGTGTCGACATCGAACAGCCCGCTCCGCTCAAGGTATATCTTACTAATCTCAAGCAGAGTAGATTCATCATCGACATAGAGGACACATATCCTGTCTGCCATGATACATCGTATTTGTTATTGAGCATATCCCTTTTGCGGCTCTGTTGCATCCAGGGGTGATACCTGATTTTTCACTCCATAAGATCCTGCATATCAACCGCAGACGCAACAGTGCAGTTGCGTTACACGGGACCTGACAGGAATGATACCGTCATCACTCACCAGGAGTACCTGTTTAAACGTCCCGACAACGCACCAGAACGGCAGCTCACGGGTTAGCGCAACGATGCTATGAACCGGGTGAAAATATACGCTTGATATCTGGCCGGGCTGGTGCTGGCCCGGCTTGTGGATCCGGTGACTGCTCAGCAGGTGGTCGGGATGATTACGGGGATGGGGGGATAAATATCCGGGATTTGCTGTATACCATCAACTCATCTGTTGATTTTTCCAGCTATGGGTGAGAGAACCGGTACGCCCCTTTTGGTACCGTCATCTCAAACCGGGCGCCTTTCCCCGGCTCCCCGGTTTCAGTAATAATTATTTCCGTGATGGAGAGGATCTCACGGACGAGGAAAAGACTCACGCCGGTTTTTCCCTTGTATCCCCTCTCAAAAATTTTCTCTTTTTGATCCGAAGAAATGCCCGTGCCGTTATCTTCAAAGACAAGGGTCAGTCCCTGTGGTGTTTCCTTATACCAGAGAGCGATCCCGGTTGCCGTTTTTCCATGCAGGACCACATTTTCAGCCATGGCAAAAAAAACCTTCTCAAGGAGCGGGTCAGCAAAAATCTCAAGGTCTCCGATATCGAGTTTCCGCGACAGGTTTGAAAAATCCAGGTGTGAAATTGCATAAAGAAAGGATTCCGAAACCATCTGCCACCTGGCCGGTTTTTTCCCGACATCCTCGTAACTTTTGGCGAATTGTAATGACAGGGCAATTTTGCGGACCAGATCCACCTCTTTTTTTAGATATTCCCGCGGGTTTTCATCAGCCGGGAGGGCTGCAGCGAGCGCCATGTACCCCTCAAGCGAGAAAATGTCGTTCTGGATATCGTTAAAGGTAATCTGGGTCAGCAGGCTGAGTTTTCTGGTCGCCTGCTGCAGCGCAGCGTCAGCACGTTTCTTCTCGGTGATATCACCTGCAAAGACCCGGATGCCGGTAACGTGTCCAAACGTGATAACCGGGGCTGAATACAGGATCACCGGGAACTTCGTCCCATCCTTTTTTTTGACCGTGTATTCATTCCCCTGCTGAATTTCCCCCTTTAAGATCTTCGCAAAATTTTGCCGTGCCCGTTCCCGGTCTTCCAGGACAAGTACGTCACAGAGCGTAAGACCCTGTTGTATTTCCGCATCAGAATACCCGAGGATCTCGTACGCATGCCGGTTGATGAATGTGGGCTTTCCCTGGGTGTCAGCCTCAAACATCAGTTCAGGGAACTGCTCTGCAAGGTCACGGAACCGCTTCTCATCCTCCCGGAGTGCTTCTTCTATCTGTTTGCGCCGGGTGATATCCCGTGAAATGCAGACTATCCCGGTACTATCCCCTTTATCATTTCGTATCACCGATCCGGAAAAACTGATGGGGATTGTGGTCCCATCCTTTGAACGGTACGCAGTTTCACGGTCCGTAACCATCCCGCTGACGGTGATGCCTGACAGGACTGCTTCACTGTCGGGAGGGCTTGAAAAAATGGTGGAAAACGCCCGGCCGATGAGTTCCTCTTTCCCGTACCGGAGGATCCTGAGGGTTGCATCGTTTACCGACATGATCGTGCGACTGTCATCGAGCAGGATCAGCGAATCGGTCATGGTTGAAACAATATTATCTGCCGCAGTTGCAGGACTTACGATAAAGAGTTCGTATTTCTGGATCGCGTACCCGATCATACCGGAAAAGAAGAGGAATACCATGGTCACCAGTTCCGGGACCGTGACCTGAATCGCAGGAAATATTATCTGGCTCACGAATGCGGCGATTATGACCCCGCCAAAACCGGCAAGGATATATTTTGCCTGTTTCTTCTCCCGGACCTCGGGGGTCCGCACATAAAACCGGAGGGTGAGGAGCAGCGATGCCGCAAGTATTCCAAAGGTCCATGCCATCTCGATAAGATAGGGAAGAGGGTACGGGGAATAGCCATAGGTATACCCCCAGTATCTCAATACCGGCGAGGCCGTGATCAGGCTGGTGGTCAGTTCAATGATGCTGAACAGGGCAGCAGGGGCATAGATGAGGACCGGGACCCACCTGCCCCTGCGGAGCTGGCTGGAGTTTGTGAAAACGAGGATGAAATGAAAGGTGGCCGCGGGGACAAACGTCCAGAGTGCGGTCAGCTTCAGCCACAGGAATGCAGAGGAGATGCTGTCTGCATCGCGGAGCATGGATTCTGCAAATGCCCAGTAAAAAGCCATTATGCAGAGAAACAAGAAGACCTGGTTGAGATTACTTTTCTGGTTCCTGGAGTAGACAACGATCCCCAGGGCTAATATGATGATCGACGATATGAGGGGGAGGAACGCAAAAAATTGCATACGGGATCGTTTCTTTTCTTTCTCCAGCTATTTCCTTATTAGTATACCGCTCCGGCGGTATGATGTTTTCGCGGCGGTATGATGCTTTATACCTGCTCATGGGGATTGCCGGCAACCCTTCGTGCAGATCTCAAAAAAACGCATGGTTCGATCTTCTGTGCGCCAGACACCTTTTTGATGGGAAACGTGTCAGGAGAACGATTGAATTTTTGGGGCAGATCGTGCCGTTCAGCGATGATCACGAGGAACATACCCCAATGATGTACTATGAAGATGAGTGACCCGGCGGCATTCCCCGGTTCAGGATTACCCGCTTACGCGGTTATCTTAAAAACACCCTGTCATGGAGGACCGGGTTCTCTCTCACGGGGAAGACCGCAGGCGGGCAGGCACCCCAACAGGAGAACCCCTCACCATGCCGTCGCGGCACCCGCGGGACAGTACCTGGAGAAAGTCAAAAGCCAGTATCGCCAGAAAACTGGGGTAGGGGAACATCATCCCTGTCCCACCATTTTTTTCACTTCTCCGTATACATCAGCCATACCGCGTACAGCATGGAAACGCAGGCAACCAGGAATACCAGTGCATGGACCGTATCTGAAACCGGTACCAGGAATATCCGTGAGATATCAAAGACCACAAAGAGTGCAAACGTGACCGCGATACACCAGCCATACATTTTTTTCTTTTGGACAGCGACCAGGACCGAAAGAACCGCGACAGCAGCTTCCACCAAGACTGCGATGAGCTGCAGGATATCAGGCAATTGCATACCCGGCTCTTATTCCCGCATTGTATAAATACATGGGGACTTTTGCGCTGTACCGGGGTGCACCGCATGTTCGCGAAGGCACCCCCCGGCCTTTTTCCCTTTAGTCACACCCACGGGAACGCTAACAAAAAAGCGTCACCGGGTACGGTCATCAGGCAGGTGGCACGAGGTGCACGAACGATGCCGAGTTACCCACTGGTGATACTCTTCGGCCTGCCAGAACTCGCGCGCCGGGACAATTTCCGTGACAATTTTCTTCGTGCGGATACGCGGCGGTCTGCTGGAGCCGGTCCCTTGATGCCCGGGCTGCCGCTTCCTGTTCCGGCGTGTGGTAAAAGATCACGGACCGGTAGTTGGTCCCGTAATCCGGGCCCTGCCAGTTCAGCTGGGTCGGGTCATGGATCGACCAGAACACCGCCAGCAGGTCATCGTACGACACGACACGGGGGTCATAAGTGACCTGCACCACCTCCGCATGCCCGGTCGTCCCCGAACACACGTCCTCGTACCGGGGATAGTCAAGCGTGCCGCCCATGTAACCGGCCGCAGTTGCCGTCACACCCTCCACGTGCCGGAATGCCTCTTCAACGCCCCAGAAACACCCTGCCCCAAACGTCGCCAGCTGACCCGTCCCGCTCCCCTCTGCCATGATCCTCACGCTGTTTACCCGTTGAACCGGGAAACGAAATAGATGTTGTTGTACAGGGCAATCATATTTAATGAGGAAGAAAACCAACCTCTCGTCATGAAACGATGGGAGCGGTCAAAAAAAGATCGGATGCTTGCTGGCGTCTGCGGGGGACTGGGGATCTATCTCGATGCGGACCCGACCATCATCCGGCTGGTCTGGGTCGTGCTGACCTGCCTGTCGCTGGGGATCGGCATTGTCGCCTATATCGTTGCGTGGATCATCGTCCCCGAAGAAGGCAGCCAGCCTGAAGACGTGACCGTACACCCGTAAGAGAAATTCCGGTCGCGACCGGCACCGGCAGGTAAGAATCATCTGGAGAACAAAACCAATGCGGATATTGTTTGTCGTATGCGGCGAAGGGCTCGGGCATGCATCCCGGTCCGTCCATCTCGGGCACTACCTCCAGCAGCGGGGACATGCCGTGCATTTTGTCGCGTACGGCAAATCCTATGACTTCCTCGCAAACCACGGGTGCACCAACCTCCACCGCGGGTACCGGGAAGTCTGCCTTGAGGGCGAAAACGGTTTTTTCTCCCTGAAAAAAACGCTCTGGTGCTCGAAATGGATCGCCCTGAACATGGCGCGATCGGCAATCCGGGTACGTCGTTTTATCCGTGAGCTCGCCATCGACTGCGTGGTATGCGACACGATGTATGGCGGTGTCTTTGCAGCACGGATGTGGCATATCCCGGTCTTTTTTATCACCAACCAGAACCATTTCAATGGCCGTCAGGGTTCGACAAACCCGGTCTTTTTCGCCTTAAATTTCTTAATCAGCCGCTACCTGCGGTTTGCGGACGGGGTCATCGTCCCGGATTACCCGGCACCGGATACCATCAGCGAGTACAATATCTTTGTACCCCCTGCAAAAAAGGAAAAATATCATTTCACCGGGCCGTTTCTCGATATCAGGCCCTCACGGTACACGTTCGCACAGAAAACCATATTCACCAGTTTTGGCGGCGAGCCCTACAAGCTGCCGCTCTACCACCTGTTAAAGACGATCGCTGACCGGAGAAAAGACCTCTGCTTTGATGTGTTTTACACCGGGGACAAGCTCCCGGAATCCTCGGGTAATTTTATCTCGCACGGGTATGTGCCAAACCTCTATGAACACCTTGCCCGGGCCCGGATTGCGATTGTCCATGGCGGGCTTACCACCCTGCACGAGGCGATGCTGTTTGAAAAGCCGGTGCTGATTATCATGGACCCGGACCATCCCGAGCAGCAGAACAATGCAAAAAAGATTGAGGATATGGGTGCAGGTATTGCCATCGACGGGAGAACGGCCACGCTTGAAGTGCTTGAGCAAAAAATTGCCGAGACGATGGCACTTGTCCCCCGGCCCTTTGCTGCGGCACATGCCGCAATTAATGGCAGGAAAAATGCCGCAGACATTATAGAATCGGCGGGTGCCCGCCACAACAAGCCCCGCAAAGGGTTGTTATCCCGTTTCAGGTGAAAAATGAAGGTTTCAGACGAAATAACCCCGGTAAAAGTTGAGGATGAATTCCATATTTGCCCGGAATGCGGGTACGAGCTCGGGTTCCACACCTCGTTTCTCCGGGCAAATGCCGGCAGGGGCAGCCCGGTGAAATCGACCCGTGACCTCTACCGGGTGATCCTGATCTGCCCGGAGTGCGGGGCCCGGTATGACCCGGGCTGGCGGATCGCGTTCATGGAACGGGAAATCCCGGTCAACCAGAAGGTCATACCCCCCAATACCGAAGAGACCCGGCTGGCAACACGGTAGACCGGCAGCGTTTGCGAAGGACGGTTGGCATGCAGTGCGTTCAGTGCAAGGGGAAAGGGATGTGCGGCCTGCCCCGGTGCCCGATCATCAGCAGGTTCCAGTCGCAGGTAACGCTCAAGCCGTCAAGCAGCTGACCAGGGAAGTTCCCCCTCCGTCTTTATCGGGAGTTTTGGCTACCCGGACGTGAACGGCGGCCCTTTGCTTATCAACGACAATGACCATCCCCCGGACTGGCTCGCCCGCAACCTCGGCATCGAGGACATCGTGGGCATCCGTGCCCGGACGATAAGGGGGAGTTCGCCCGTCCACCGGTTTTGCGATTCTTTGCAGGAGATCGCGCTCTCGTCCCGCCCGCTCGACGTGGACGTGGCCTTTGAAAAGCCGGTCACGTTCTCCATGACCTTTGACGGGACGGTCGCACCCGTGGGCCTGAGCGGGGCGGTCAAAGAGATCGATCTCGTTGGCAGTGCAACGGTCGGCCGGCAGGTGGACAGGATCACCTCGGACCTGGACATCCGGGCAACCGATGCCTGCATCGAGCTGACGCGTGCGGGAAGCGATGTCTACGAGATAACAAAACTCATGACCGCAGGGCTGCTCGGGAAAAAGCGGCATTTTGTCCCCACCCGGTGGGCGATTACCGCGGTTGACGATACGGTGTCCACGGCGCTCAAAAAAGAGATAGCCCGTTACCCCTCCATCGACGACTACCGGGTCTTTTAAAGCGAGATCTTTGGCAACCATATCGTCTGCATCCTTGCCCCCGGGGACTGGCGGTACGAGATGATCGAGGTGTGGGGAAAGCAGACGCTCTGGGCAGGAGCAGAGGAAGTGATCGTGCAGGACCGGGAAGGCATGAAAAAGTCCGGGTACTCTCCCATCTCCGGGGCCTATTACTCGGCACGGCTCGCCGCCTGCGAATATCTCACAACAATCCGGCGGTCAGCCCGGGTGATCGTCATCCGCCATATCTCCAGCGATTACTGGGCGCCGCTGGGGACCTGGGTCATCCGGGAGGCGACAAGGAGAGCGATGGCATCCCCGCCGGTAACCTGTGCGTCGCTGGAACAGGCAACCCAAACCGCCTCCGCACTCATCGGGTTTGACCACTGGCTGCCGGCAAGCACCCTTATTCCGGAGATGCGCACCCAGCGGACCCTGTTTCAGGTCTGGTAAGCCTGTGCGGATTTTGACTGCGCTCATGTACCGGTCACGGATACTCTCAATCGTCTCTATCTCGGGGATATCCTTGTCATCCCGGATCCGGATAAACCGGGGGAACCGGAGGGCAAACCCGCCCTCGTACGTCTGGCTTGCCTGGAGTTCTGCATACCCCACTTCAAAGACGAGCCCCGGCTCAAACCGGACCTCGTTTTTGGACTTTGAGATGACCTTGTCTTTTAACAGGTCGTAGACCTCCGCGAGCTGGTCATCGGAAAACCCGGTCGCCACCCACGAGAGGGGGATAAGTTTTCCCTGGTCCTGGCAGGCCATCAGAAAGGAGCCAAAGACATGCGCCCGTTTCCCCTCGCCCCAGACAGCGCCGATCACGGCAAGGTCAAGCGTGTCCACCTCCGGTTTGATCTTGATCCAGTTCTTTCCCCGCTGGCCCGGCGTGTAGGGCGAGGCGGGCACCTTCAGCATGAGCCCCTCGTGCCCGGCGCTGAGCGCATCGTTGTAGGTCTGTTCGATCACGGCGGGATCGCTGCTGACCACCTGCGGTGCGACATGCTCGCGGACAACGCTTCTCGAGCAGTTTTCGCCGCTCAGCAAAACGGCAGGTCGATCAGCATCTCCCCGTCGAGGTAGAGGATATCAAAAACATTGGGCACCATCTCGATTGCCTCCTGCGCCTCGGCGATATCATGGCGCCGCCGGAACCGCCTGAGCACGGACTGGAACGGCATCGGTTTTTTGTCTTTTACCGCGATCACTTCCCCGTCGAGGATCACATCATGGTCGGTTGACGCGAGCAGCTGCGACAGCACATCGGGCAGGGCGGCGGTCACATCCTCTAACCGGCGCGAGTACATCCGGCACCAGTTGCCCTTTTTATGGAACTGGAACCGCGACCCGTCATACTTGTATTCTGCGGCAATGGAGCCGTGTTCTTCGATCATCCCCGCAATCGTCCCCTGCTGGGCAAGCATCATCCGCACCGGGTGGAACAGCGTGATCTTCACCTCGGCAAGAGCCGCCGGGCCGGTTTTTGCAAGCCGGGCGACCTCCCCCAAATCATTGATCGCCTGCGCCGCATGTTCGACCAGTGCGGAATCCACGGCAAACGCTTTTGCGATCGCCTCGCGGACACTGCCCTCCCCGACACCGATACGCAGTTCCTCGAGCATGATCCGGGCAAGGTACCGGCCTTCGAGCGGGTGGGCGTTTCCCAGCAGTTTGCGCACCGCGAGCAGTTTTTCCCGCTGGGACTTTTTTCCTTCCTGTGCGGAGATGCTGAAGAGCTCATGGTAGACATAGACAATATCCAAATCCTCGTGGAAGAACGTGGTCTGGGACTTCATCGACAGGAGTTCTTCAACCGCAGTTCCCACATCGCCGGTGCGGTTGATCGTGTCGATCACGGTATCTTTTTTGACACCGGCAACGTACCCCGCCGCCTCATAGAGCAGGTTGGGGCCAATCCCCAGTTTCTGCGAGCTCCAGTCAGGGAATATCCGGCCCATGATAAACCGGACAAAGACCGGCAGCTCTTCCGGTGAGAGCCCGGGCAGCACCCGGCTGATGACATCGATCATCTCCAGCCGGCCGGAAATGCCTTCGAGCTGCTCGCAGCACAAGGAGAACTCCATAAAGAGCATGGCGTTTCTGCTCTTGATTTTGGCGACGGCAGGGATTAACATTTTCTTTTTCCTGTAACCTGCCTGCGGGCCGGGGTAACAAAAACCACGGTCTCACGAACCGTTCAGGATGTAAGTTTAATTACGCGAAACATGTACATATTATTAGCATTTAGGTCTGGTTCTCGAATATGGCTGATGAATGGCAACCGGAGGCGGTTATCCAGGTAAAGTTGGATCAGCTAAAAAGGGAATTTATCGAATATATAGACGTAAACATCGATAAAATTGATACAAATATTCCGGTTTTTTATGGCCACGTTATCGCCTCGATTGAAAAATCCGTTCCCGATATGAACGATGACCAGTTCGACGAGTTTATCGACACGATCACGCTCGCGGTTCTTGAAAAATCAAAAAAATCCGATGACGTTGCCGTCGTCGAGAAACTCTTTGATTATGCGATCCGCAACAAGCGGCGGAAAAAAGGACGGGCGATCTATGATATCCGGCTGGGAATGCGGCTGATCAATAACGGGAAATATACCGAAGCGATCGACCAGCTGAAAAAATACCGGTCGGTTGATGCCATCATCTGCCCTGCCGTCGCGTACTGTTACTTTGTCCTCTCCACGCAGCAGTCTTCAAATCTCGATCCGGACGATGCCCGCCGCCGCCCCAATGACATGTCGCTTGCCGCCCGCGAGCAGATGATCGAGCTTGTCCGGCTCAAGCCTCCGGTCAACCGGCTCAAGGATATGGAGGTCGCCGATGATCCCCGTATCAACAAGATCTTCTGGTTCATGATCAACCAGGCGATTGAATGGTTCCCCAGCGAGCGCGAATTCCTCCGGATCGGCATTGAAAAGGCGTCGCGCGACGAGAGCAAGGATATCAAGGAAGACCTTTTGAGAATTGCCATCGGCAGGTTCCACAATGACATGGATTTCCTGCGCGAACTCTACAAACTCAAGCTGGAGAACCGGGATGCCGGCGGTGTTGCCGGCGTCATCAAACAGATGACCCAGCAGCGCCCCGACGATATCGAACCAGTCTATTACGGGATGCTGTTCTCGATTGTCACTGCACGGGTGGATGCCTATCACCATTTCCGGAAACTGGCAGTCCAGAAAAAAATACCCGCCAATGCCCCGCTACTCCTTGACGTCGCATTTGAAATCATGGCGGGAAAACCCTTCGAGGTGCGTGCCTGCCTTGACGAGATCCATGCAAAATTCGGGCCGCAGCATTATTTCGTGACCCTGCTTGAGTATGTGGCAGCGGACTTTTTTTCCGACGATGAAAAGAAGGTCAAACGGGCAAAGAAAGCGCTGATTGATGCTATTGACCAGTACTGTATCAAGTTGCTGAAGATCGGGAGTTAATACTACCAGGGAGGGTGTTTTTGTTGAAAACGAACAGGTGCTGGTGCAGGTCGGGAAGATTCGCTGGAGAGGTGCGATGATGAACAAACGACGGGTTGATGATGCGGGGCAGGATCCTGAGATCTATATGGACCCCCTGGATGAAAAAAGCAGTGAATTGGCGACGGATCTGGAATCCTGTGAGTACTATATGCGGCGAGTCCATACGATTGCTCACGATTTCAATAATGTGCTCAGTGCGATCCTTGCAAACCTGGAACTTGCAAAAACTGAGGCGGAAGCCGGAAGTACCGAATTTGAGCGGCTGAACCGGGCTGAAGAAGGTGTTATCCGGGGCCGGGAACTCTCCCGGCAGCTGCTGTCCATCGGCCTTGACGGGAAAATATCCCTGTCCGCCCACCTGGATAACCTGGCCTCATCATACCAGGAAATCCTTGCAGGAGAAACAGGTACGCGTGCCACCCCCTCGTTTACGGCAGGAGCCGGTCCAAAGAAACAGAGGATCCTCCTGATGGACGATGAGGAGGCAATTCTTTCCGCCACGAGCGAAATGCTCCGGTTCCTGACTTATGACGTGTGTACGGTAAAGAATGGCACCCTTGCCGTAGACATGTTCAAGGAGGCACTGGCTGCGGGCACGCCGTTTGATGTCGTGATCCTTGATATCACCGTCCCATCCGGCATGGGCGCAAAGGAGACATTACCGGCTCTCAAGGCAATCAACCCGTCGGTCAGGACGATCATTTCCAGCGGGTATTCTACTGACCCGATGATCCTTAATTTCTCCACGTACGGGTTTGATGCGGCGATGGTCAAGCCCTATGGCTTCAAGGAACTCAGTGAAGCGCTGGACAAGGCCTGCGGCACGTGAATATTACAGGTCCATACGCTGGGGGCATTTTTGGGTTGAGCCCTCCTGCGTTGCGACTATCACCATTTTTTCTTCGTAAAACAGCCCAAGGCCGTCGCGGGCGCTGGCCCGGGCCCGCTCGGGCGTATTATTGATCTCGCTTAAGTGGGCAAGGATAACCTGCGGGACGTCTTTACCCAGCGTACGGAGCACGTCGGATGCTGCCGTGTTGGACAGGTGGCCGTGACGGGACCGTATCCGGCGTTTCAATGATTCCGGGTACGGGCCGTTCTTGAGCATATCCGGGCAGTGGTTGCTTTCCAGCACGATGCCGTCACAGTCTCTGAGCAGCGCGACCATCTGCGGGGTGAGGATGCCGGTATCGGTGCAGTAGCCAAGCCGGGCGCCGTTCTCACCGATAATATATCCGCAGGGCTCTGCGGCATCATGGGAGGTGGCAAACGGGGTAATGGTAAAATCATCGACCGTAAATGTCTCCCGGGCACGGCAGGTATGGGTTGTCAGCGCTTTGGTGGATGTGCGACGGTGGCACAGGAAATCGTTCAGCGTGCCTTCCGTGGCATAGATGGGGATTGACAGTTTTCGCGCCAGCACATCGAGCCCCCGGATGTGATCGCCGTGTTCGTGCGTGACCAGCACGGCACGGATGGAATCAGCTGCACAGGACACATTTTTCAGGCGCTCAAGGGTCTCTTTTGCACTCAAGCCCGCATCAATAAGGACTGCCCCGCCCTGCCCTTCGATGATCGTACAGTTGCCCTTGCTCCCGCTCGCCAGAATTGTGCAGCGCATCTGCTAATTGTTTTTATTTTCTGGTATTAACCTGCTCTTATGCAGATAATGAAAAGGGGTGGAAACAGGCTGATTACTGGGCTCTTTTTAGAAAGATTCATCAATCTTGAGGGAAGTCACGCAATTTACAAGCAGATTCATTGATGGGGGCTGATGCCCCCATACCCCCTTTACGATGGACTCCGCCGCCCCCGACGGGGCGCCCCCGCGGCGGTTTTTTAACGAAGGATAAACCCTGATGGTGACCCCCATTTATTTTTGTAGAGACCGAAAAACCGTCTTGCCCAGCGAGGGGTCGATGAGACCCCCGAGCGACCCCATCAGGGATGGAAAGAATCGTTTAAAATCAAAATGTATCCGGTTTTGGCAATTAAAAGAGCCATTTTGCCCCACCATGCCTCGAAGAGACCGGGGGTCAAGGGGGCGCACCCCTTGGGATGCCTCCCCCTTTGGGGGAGAGAGGGGGTCACCCTCCTGATTGTTAGAGAAACAAAGTGAATAACATAAAAAAGAGGATTTCAACAGAGCCCAAAAAAGGTTATTTCGCCTTATATTTTTCATATTCCGCAAGGACCGGGGCGATGGTCCTTGTCGATATGGAGCGACGGATAAGCGTGGTCAGTCGCCGGCAGTAATGGATATGGGCGAGCTGGAAACTGACAATCAGCCCAAAACACAGCGTCGTGATGCTGATCAGTGAATAACTGACAATATCAACCATCTTTTTCCTCCGTTATTTACGACTCCTTTGCCAGTTCATCAACCAGCGGGACGACGGAATCGGCATCCGAACACTGCTGTGCAAGCACCATAAACCGCTTCTGGTAATACATCAGCAGCAGCTGGTAACCGACGATCATGCCGATAGAAAACATGAGCACCCCTATCCCGACGTAAATCAAAAAATCAGTAATCAGATCCGTCATCGCTATTCTCATGTGACTGTTACAAAAGAGAACAGATAAATTTATTGAATACCTGTCACGGGTGCCGCTGCAATAACGTGAATAGCGCTTGCCTTGATTTCGGCAACTACCGGCATCCCGGTGGCAAGATGGAGATCTTCACCGGAAAGCCGGGTCACCAGCGCAATAAGCAAAAAACCGCAGTCAACCGTTACCCGGATAAATGGCCCGTGGGGCACCAGTTTGGTAATCGTTCCCGGTAACTGGTTGCGTACACTTTTTCGTTCCCGGTCGGCACGGGGGATCGCGAGGGTCACTTCTTCCGGGCGCAGGTACAGTTCGACCCGGGTCTGCGGCGGCAGGGAGGTGAGTGCCTCGATACGGATACCCTGAACGTCAATACAGGCATGTCCGCCGGAGTTGGTGCTTATCGTGCCCGTCAGTACAGAATCGATGCCGACAAACCGGGCAATCTGCCGGCCCTCTGGCCGGTAGAAAATATCATGACTGGTCCCCTGCTGGACGAGTCGGCCGTCCATCATGACGCCGATCCGGTCGGCAAGCCTCTGGCCCTGTGACATGTCATGCGTCGCAAGGACGATCGTGGTTTTGTGGTCATGGTTGATTTTCTGGATAAGCGATTCGATGATATCGGCTGAGACCGGGTCAAGGTTTGCCGTTGGTTCATCCATCAGCAGCACTTCGGGATCCGTCACCATGGCCCGGGCAATCGCCACACGCTGGATCTCTCCCCCCGAGAGGGTGACGGCCCTCCTGCCCGGCAAGATGGGAAAGCCCGACCAGTCCAAGGGCAGCAGCAACTTTTCCTGCAATTGCTGCCGGATTTACTTTACGGAATTTCAGGCCAAACGCGACGTTCTCCTCTACTGTCGTGTTCAGGACAGCCGGTTTCTGGAAGACCATCGCCATGCGCCGCCGGAACGCGAGTGCATCGGTTTCGGGATCCTGCATATCCGTGCCATCAAAAAGATAGATCCCGGAGGTAGGCGTGTCGAGAAGATCGAGGATGCGGAGAACGGTTGTCTTGCCGCTTCCGCTGGGGCCAATCAGCGTGAAGATCTCCCCTTTTTTGATCTCAAGGGTGATGCCGTTGAGCACGTCGTTCTTCCCGAATGTTTTTGTGATACCCTCAACCCGGATCATGCGCTATACCTCCGGGTAATGAGGTTCAGGCAGACAACGACGACCAGGGCGATCGCAAGCAGGATGATGCCAAGCGCGATCGAGAACGGAAAGTCGCCCATCCCGGTCTGGAGGGCAATGGCGGTTGTCAAAACCCGGGTCTCACCAAGGATGTTGCCCCCGATCATCATGGCGACCCCGACTTCTGAGATTGCCCGCCCAAAGCCGAGGATAACCGCGCTGAGGATCGCAAACCGCGCTTCTTTGATAATCTGGAAAATGCTCTGGAAGTCGGTGGCGCCAAGGGAGAGCAGCGTGTCGCGGATCGAGTAGTCAACGCCGCCAAGTGCCGTGATCACAAGCCCCACCATAATCGGGATGATGAGCACGGTCTGGCCAAGTATCATCCCTTCCGGCGTGAACAGGAGCCCAAAAAAGCCCAGCGGACCGCTCCGGGAGATTAGCAGGTAAATGACCAGGCCGACCACGACGGTGGGGACAGAGTAGAGCGTCTGGATGATCGTGAGGAGGACGGCCTTCCCGCGAAATTCATGAAAATGGATAATCCCCCCGAGCGGGATGGAGATAATGGCAGCAAGAACCGTTGCTGAAAGGGAGATGTACAGGGAGAGGAGCGCGATCTGCATGACATCAGGGTTCAGGGTGATAATCAGGTTGACTGCCTGAAAAATCCCTGATATGATATCACTCACTGTCGTTTCCTCACGATAAAAAAAAGATTAGTTTGTTATTCCGACACCGCCAGCGGCTTTCACCGTTGCCGTTGCATTAACTGCGGCAGCGGCAGTTCGCACTGGCCGCCGGGGCAGCTGGTGCAATTGCGGTTGCCGGGGTGCTGTAATCGCCAACCCAGCCTGCAGCCGCGGTAGGAACGCTGACACTCATCGGGATAAACAGGGATTTTCCGTATTTGTCCACGCCATAATTCCCGATATCTGCCTGGGTCTGCGGGGAGATCAGGAAGTTGATGAAGGTGTTTGCCATCTTGATCTTGTCCGCCGGCTGCTTGTCATTGTATACCGCCATGACGCTGTAGATGTTCAAGAGGCTTGCACCCTTGGTGATGACCGGGACAAGGGTCAGGTTGCTCTTGTAGGCAAGATAGGTCCCCTCATCGGTCAGGGTATATGCACCCATCTCGCTTGCCATCTGGAGGGTCTCGCCCATGCCTTTGCCTGCTTCAACGTACCAGGGTCCGGACTTCTCGATCTGAACCGTGTAATTGTACCTGGCATTCTTCCAGATATTCTGTTCGGCAGTCTGCGTCCCGGAGCCATCGCCACGGGAGACAAAGAAGACATTTGCCGTCTTGTTCATGCCCTTTGTATAGAGCGTGGTGAAGGCATTCTCCGGTGTCATGTTGATAATGTGTGCCGGGTCATTCTTCGGGCCGACAATCATGAAGGAGTTCGATGCAAACGACCTGCGGTTCAACCCGTACCCGTTCTTCATGAATGTCAGTTCCTGTGCGGGGGAGTGGACGAGCAGGACGTCAGCGTCGCCGTTCATGGCAAGCTGGATTGCCTTTCCCGTTCCCTGCGAGGTGATAAAGAGTTTCACATTATTCTGCGCTTCGAACTTGGGCTGGAGATAATTTAACAGCCCGGTATCGTAGAGGCTGGTCGTCGTTGCGATGACCAGTTTCACCGGTGTGGTATTCGCTGCCGGCGCTGGTGCCTTCGTTGTTGTACAACCGGCGAGGCACACAGACACAATTACAAGAATGATTGCAAGAGCAACCAATCCAACATGCACTTTCTTAACCATAGTTAGACCATGCAAAACTTCGTCTAGGAAAACTATTGAATGTTTCTTTTCTGATTTGTAAAATAAATTAAGTTAACCAACTGGTAAACAAGTGGTATATCAGGCAAACATTTGGTCAGTCACCTGTGAAAAAAGTGAGGTTACTGCATCCCCGTCCTGTGGGTCAGGTCAGAAAAAAGGGCAGTGCCAAGAATCTCCCGGGTTTCCTGCGGGTAGCCTGCCTGCATCAGGGCAATAAGTTTCTCGCTTCCTTTTGGCGTGGTAAGAATACCGACGCGCTCTGCCCGGGTTACCAGCTCTTCCTGCTCCATCATCGCAAAATAGGGGAGTATGTAGTAATGGGGCACTTCAAGAAATTCAGCGAGCCTGCGGGTCGTGGGGAATTTTATGCTGACGCTTTCCGGGGAAAAAGTGATGCTGATCGAACGTTCCTGTACCATAATGCGGACAGCGGCATCAAAAAGACAGTCAACAGAGAGCACAACCATACAGGGTCTTATCTAATGTAGGGGAAATGATGGCATAAAGATAGCGTGATGTGCGTGCCCGGATACCCTGCCAGGAATCACCGGCATGCGATCGGGACGCCAGACTCTATGATACCTGAAATGAGAGTATTCCATCGCGGGATCGGGTTAAGGATAACCATGGTCGTCAGCAGTTCTCTGACGGTCTGGAATTATTTTGGCCCTGATTTTTAGGGAAAATTAAAAGAAAAAAGTTAATGCCGTTTCTTTTTGTCTTCATCCGGAACAGGTTTCAGGTAAACAATCTCTGCTCCCGCTTCTTTTGCGATCTGTTCGATCTCGAATTTCCGGAAATGAGTGGCCTCAATCTGGATCTGCCCGCCAACAACGGCAGCCACACGATACTTTGGCTGCTCGACACCTTCGCCAACCTTCTGGCGTTCACGTACGAAAATCTTCATGATACTGCACCTCACCGACCGTTCGGACAGATCTGGTTAATTTATCCGCAGTATACCCGGCCAGTGTCTGATATACCAATTGGTTTACATGGACTTAATACTACGTTTTGTAGAACTCTTAATTGTGTTCTGG
Source organism: uncultured Methanoregulaceae archaeon (assembly GCA_963768785.1). GTDB lineage: Archaea > Halobacteriota > Methanomicrobia > Methanomicrobiales > Methanospirillaceae > Methanoregula. Next base: position 297,577 of record CAVYJD010000014.1, on the reverse strand, counting down.
TTACCATGAGTAAACGATTTGAACTAAAAAGCGGTTTACAGGGAGAGACCCTTGTCCGCAAAGGCATGATCAAACCGTCCAAACTTCCCCGGCAGATCCGGATCGCGCCGGATGCCAATGTTATAAAAATTGGCGGTCATGGCGTCATTGATTACGGGCGCGATATCATGTTCCCGCTCTGCGAGGAGATCGGATCGTTGTCTAAAAAGCACCAGGAACTCATCGTCACCGGAGGCGGCGGCCGGGTACGGCATATTATGGACGTCGGTATGAACCTTGGCATGCCAACGGGAGTGCTCGCCGAGCTCTCGGGAAAAATCTCCGAACAGAATGCCATCATGGTCTCCATCCTCCTCGCAAAATACAACGGGACCCGGATCCATTCCGGCGATCTCCTTGAACTCCCCATGCTCATCAAGCTCGGGATGCTCCCGGTCATTCACGGGACTCCGCCGTACGGGCTGTATGAGCACCCCTCGCGGTCCGATAGGATCCCACCGCACCGCACCGATACCGGCGCGTTTCTCATCGCTGAAGTGATCGGCGCAAAGAACTGCATCATCGGCAAGAACGTGGACGGGCTCTATACCGAAGACCCGTTTAAGAATCCGGATGCAGAGTTCATCAGGGATATCACAGCCGGGGAACTGATTAAGATGGACCTTGAAGATCTGGTCATCGAACGGATTGTCCTTGACCTGATGGTAAACGCATCAAATATCCGGGAAGTCCGGATCATCAACTGCCACAAACAGGGTAATATCGAGAAGGCCATTAACGGTGAGAACGTCGGGACCATCATACGGGCAGAGTAGTCCGGCGACCGGCATTTTTGTGATGAAATGACGTCTGAAACCAAACCCCCCATCTCGTTCTCCCTTTCGGAATTTGCCGGATCGCTGGGGGATTTTGGGACGATCATCCCGCTCATCCTTGCAGTAGCTTTGGTGTCGGATGTCAACTCCCGGTATATCCTCCTCTTTTTTGGCATATGGTTCATCCTTACCGGGCTCTATTACCGTCTCCCGATCCCGCTTGAGCCGATGAAAGCCATCGCGGTGATCGTAATCGCCGGCGGCATCGGGAGCGGGGAGATCGCTGCTGCCGGGCTGATCCTCGGGGTCGTGTTTCTCGTGCTTGGCTATGGCCGCAGTTTTTCCGTCATTGAAAAATGGGTGCCGGAGAGCGTGGTGCGGGGCATCCAGCTCGGGCTGGCGCTGCTGCTCTTCAAAGCCTCCGTGGATTTTGTGCTAAAAGACGCATTCTTCTTTGTCGTCGGGGTCGCCATTGTCGTTGCATTTATTCTCCTTGTCCGTTACCGCAATGTGCCCGACCTCTCGTCGGTCTGCGTGATTGCGGCAGGGGTCATTGGCGGGATTATCATTCACGGCATCCCGCCGCTCAGCATGATCCCCCCGCCCCAGCTGGTCATCCCCCTCCCCACGGACTTTCCGTCAGCCCTCTCCACGCTGGTGCTCCCGCAGGTCGTCCTCACCATTGCAAATGCGATCCTTGCGACGTCCCTGCTGACAAAAGACCTGTTCGGGGCGGATGTGCCGCCGAAAAAACTCTCCACCACCATCGGCCTGATGAACCTGACTTCGGTTCCCTTCGGGGGGTTCCCGATGTGCCATGGCGCAGGTGGCCTTGCCGGGCAGTACCGGTACGGGGCACGGACCGGCGGGGCAAGCATCATTGCCGGCATGATCTTCATTGTCCTTGCCCTGTTCTTCACTTCCCCGCAGGTCCTCTCCATTGTTGCCATCGGCGTCCTTGGCGCATTGCTGGTCTTTGTCGGTATCGAGATGGCCCGGCACAGTCTCAAAACCGATTCGTACCTGGTGACCGGGCTTATCGGGATACTGTCCCTTGCGATCTCCATCACGGTGGGATTTATTGTCGGGATGGTTGCGGTATACCTTTTGATGTTTTACAGGAAACGAACAGCAAAGAGCACGCCCTGATCCGGTAAAAATCCCCTAATGCAGTCCGTTTTTGTCCAATTCCTGCCCGCGACGAAACCTTAACAACCTTTCCAGCCGAAGCTATTCGCACTATGTGGAAGGCAGTCGAGATCGATGCGTGGGTTGCCGGCAGGAAATCGAGCCTGGAAGATGCGCGTGCCACGGTCACCGATATTATAGAAAGGGTGCGAACGGACGGCGATACCGCATTGCGGCAGCTCTCGCGCCACGTGGAATTAAAAGAGATTGCAGTTTCTGACGATGAGCGTGAAGCGGCGTATGACGATGTAGACCCCCAGATTGTGGAAAGCCTCATCGAAGCACACGCACGCATCGAACGCTTCCATGAATTGCAGAAGCCACGTGACCTCTGGCTGCAGGAGATGGAGCCGGGCATTGTCCTTGGCATCAAGACTACCCCGCTGAACCGGGTGGGGCTCTATATCCCCGGTGGCCGGGCAGCTTACCCGTCGTCCGCGCTGATGTGTGCGGTGCCGGCAAAGGTCGCCGGTGTCCGTGAGATCTGCGCCTGTTCACCCCCACCAATCAGCCCGATGACACTCGTCGCCCTCGACATTGCCGGTGTGACCGAGATATACCGCTCGGGCGGGGCACAGGCAATTGCCGCGATGGCGCTTGGCACGGAATCCATAAAACCCGTCCAGAAGATTGTCGGGCCCGGGAACGTGTACGTGACGCTCGCAAAAATGATGCTCCGGGAAAATGTCGAGATCGATTTCCCGGCAGGCCCCAGCGAAATCGGGATTATTGCCGATGAGACCGCAGACCCCGCATTTGTCGCCGCAGATATCCTTGCGCAGGCAGAGCACGACCCGAACGCGGCCTGTATCCTTATCACGACGGACAAATCCCTGCCGGAAAAAGTCGGGCGGGAAGTCGCCGCACAGCTCGCAAAAGCCCCGCGAAAAGAGATCATCGAGCAGGCGATGAAAAACTCCGGGTATGCGGTTGTTGCCGATCTCGACGCGGCGATTGCTGCATCCGATGTCGTTGCACCGGAGCACCTCTCGATACAGGTAGCCGACCCGCTCCTTGTCGTTACCCGGGTGAAAAATGCCGGTGCCATTTTTGTCGGCCGGTATTCCGCGGTTGCCTGCGGGGACTACGCGGTCGGCACCAACCATGTGCTGCCAACGGCCGGGTATTCGAAGATGTATTCCGGGCTTGACGTGCAGCACTTCTGCAAGACCGCATCGGTCGAAATAATTGACCGGGACGGGCTTGAAACGATTGGCGATGTTGTTGAAACGATTGCCACTGCAGAAGGTCTCCACGCCCATGCAAATTCCGTCAGGATCCGGCGGATGAGCGCGGAGAAAAAGCGGTAATTTTTTTTCACAATTTTATTGAAATTTTTTTTGATTTTCTGATAATTCTCTATAGCATTTTTTTGGAAATGAAAAAAATGAAGGGTATCAAAGATGGGGGCTGATGCCCCCATACCCCCGGTTACGATGAACTCCGCCGCCCCCGAAGGGACGCCCCCGCGGCGGTTTGCAAAATAGGAGTTTCCCTGATAGAACGAACATCATTCATTTTTTTGGATATTAAAAACCGTCCTGCCCAGCGAGGGGTCGACGAGACCCCCGAGCGACCCCATCAGGGGTGGGATACATCGTAAAAAATATATTCAATCTCCTTATGACGGTCAGTATATTTTTTAAAAATCTTCAAAAACGTTCAAAAAATAGCATTTCACCAAAACATGGTTATCAATACCAGCATCTCTCCCCCATCAAATGCAGCAAAAATTCTCTCTTATCTCGATACCAAAACAGGCAATTGTCAGTCTTTCCTGACCCGGCGCCAAACATCGCAGCCAACCAACCCCGCAGCGATGAGCGCGATAACCGGGGTCACTGGTGAGAGCGGGATCGCAGTTGTTGGTTCGGCGGGGGGCAGCAGCATGATATCCGCTTTGGCAAAGTCCCTTCCTTCAAACTGCTGTTTATCGATGGGGGAACTCACCACATATACGGTGTATTTCCCGGGCCGCATCTCTCCCAGTGTTATTGAGGTATCCCACAGGTACTGCCACTTCCCGGAAGCCATGTCAACCGGGGATGTTGTAAACAACCCCCTGCCCGCCGGGATATTGAAGTTTTCAAGCGTGACCCCCCGTGGATCAAGCCCCGGCCCTGTCACAAAGAGATACACGGCAATCGTTTTAATGCCGGATACTGAACCGTTGAGGGTAATGACATCCCCGATATGTGCCTGGGTGGGGGTAGCGTTGAGGGTTATTGAAACAGCACTGGCCGCCGGTAGTGCGCAGAGGAAAAGAACAAGCACAATACCCAGCCGGATAAACCCTCTCATGCCGGTATGGTGCTCATTTGAACAATTTAATGCTATCATGATTGTGGCGGATTTTTTTTAAAACTCGACAACCATGACCGCTTCTTCTTCTTTTTTGAGTTCGCCTTTTAAGTGCTCCGCGTCGAACTCATACCCCTCCCACGGGTTATACTGGTCATAGAGTTCGCATTTGTCCAGCACATCGACAAACTCTTTTAGGAAAATGCGGGGGATCACGTCAATCCTCCCGCCAAACCGGGTGGTGATCTTTTTGATCATCGCCCGGATAAACCGGTGGGAGATCCGCTCGCGATCGACTTCACGGTATGCCTGTGAATAGACATCGATGACCTTGAGCGCGACCAGTTCAAGTTTACCGGTATCAAATTTAGCCAGGTGGACCTGTGGCTGGCGGGGATTTTTGAAGGAGCCCACCTGCACGACACTGATCCGGTCATAGAGCGGCGGAACGGATCGGATGCCGCGGGAGCCGTCAAAGAACGATGGCGTCCCGGTGAAGAGGAAATAGCACCGGGGCATATCGCCCCGGTCAAGCGCATCGATGATCTGGACAAGCGTGTGATACCCCTTCTCGCGCTGGTTGCGCTGGAGCCCCTGTGTTGTCTCCATCTCGTCCACAGCAATCGCAATGCCCTTGTACCCGGCTTCGTGGATGATCGTAACAAGGCCTTTTAAGAAGACAAACGCGATGGTATCGTCAATCTCCCCCCGGATACCTGCTTTCTGTTTGAAGTCCCGGCCGATGTTTGGCTCTCCTGCAATCCACCCGAGCGCCGACTGCGCCAGCGCGAAATTCCCGGCATTGTTTGCCCGGTAGTATGTCCGAAGAGCTGCGGCAAGTGCCGAGTTCATCTCGCTGATGCCGGCAAATGCTGCCTCGATCTCCCGCTCGGTAGCTGCTTCCAGTGCGGCATCCTCTGTTCCGGAACCGCTGACGGAAATTTGTCGCTCTTCAATGGAAAAAAGCCAGTTATCGACGATCATTTTCAGCGCATGGTCCTCTTCCTGTGTGGCAAGGTTTGCACAGACCTGCTGGTAGATCGCTTTTACCTTGTAGAGCGGTGCCTGCGAACCGATGACCACGTGGGTGGTGACAAACCCTTTGGTGCTCGCGATCTCTAAAGCACGGGCGACCAGAAACGTCTTGCCGCTCCCGTAATCCCCCCGGATAAATTTCAGGTCGCCGCCACCCTGCGCCACGTAATCGAGCTGTTTTGCGATAACGCCTTCTTCCACCTCAAGGCCGACAGCGATGCGCTCAAGTCCTCCCGCTGGTACCGTGCCCCGCCTGAGGGCATTGATGATATTCAGGCTCGCAATCTTTGCCTGGTCCATGAGTTCAGGTTCCGGCATATTCATAAATCTCCCCGTCGTCTCCTACACCATTTTTCCTGATAAGCATGATTCCCTGTGCCGTTGCTTTACGGATAAGCCGGTTCACGATACCGGTCACCCTCCTTGTCTGGAGTAGTGTCCGCAGGTCCATTTCGGTTGCTTTGTGGTGTGACCGGATAAATACAACGATCTTCTGCTCCTGTTCTGATAGTTCCAGCTGTTCGGTCAGGGCTGGCACCGGTCGTGCTGCCGGCACCCGTTTTTTTATCGGTGCTGCCTGCATCACGGGGCGGTCGGCAATCGACTGGGCCTTGCAGGCCCGGATAAGCCCGAGGAAATCCTCCATCCGGCACCCTGCAGCCTGCGCCGGCAGGACATCCAGTCCGCAGAGACTGTAGTACTTGCACCCTGCATAGTCTGCCTCGTCGAGTGCCCGTCGCGCTGCAATCGAGAATGCACCTGCCAGCAGTTCCAACCCGTCCGAACTCAGGCCTGCCCGGCGTTCGGTTAACCGTTTGATTACCTGGTCGACCAGCCGTTTCAGCCGGTGCATCGTCCCGTTTTTATCGAGGATGACTGCGGCTACCCGCCCGAGATCGGCGTTTTTTTTCACGTTGGAAAGGATATAGAGCATCACTTTTTCGCACTCCCGCTCCTCCCCGTGACCTGACAGGAATTGTGCATAAAAAAGACCGCCATTCAGGTAATCAGCCCGGTAGGCACGATAGTACCATGACCGGGCCTCGACCGCATTTCCCTCGTCCTCGTACCAGCGGGCGGTTTCAAGCAGGCTCACCACGTTCATATCCTGCGAAACGACCTGCAGGAAACGCTCCCTCGCCGCATCCGGTGCCAGGTGCGAAACGAGAAATAACCGGTATGACCGGATGATGTGCCCCAGCATCTCCAGATCATTTTTTGTCCGGAGTTCATCACCAATAAGCCGCTCATACGCCGCGATCGCTTCGGTGTCTTTTTTTTGCGCTGCAAGGATTTCGCATTCCATGAGCCGGTACCGGGGCAGGGACGACCGGGCCAGCAGGGGTTGTAATGCCACAAACGCATCTGCATATCTTCCCCCTGCCTGTAAGAGCCGTACGTAATCCGCCCGGATCTCGTCGTTTTCGGTATCTGCAAGATTCGTGGCATACGCCACCAGCCCGGCATGGGGGTCGTCCAGCGAACCTGCGGTAAGATGCCGGCGCAGCATCGCAATGTCCCGGGTCTCTTTGTAGATCTGGCCAGATGCATCAGCGGCAGCCCGGTACTTCTGCAGGGTAATAAGTGCGTCCACGTATTCCCCGGTCCGGGTATGTTCCGACCCGTACCGTGTGGACACAAAAAGCGCCTCCTCTGCATTTCCCGTAGCAACCAGCGCCCGCATCAGGTCCTGCACATCACTAGGTTTTTTCCCTGCTTCGACCAGTCGTTTGAGCACCGGCAGCGCCCCCAAAAAATCGTTGCGCACCATCAGGTAATCGGCATAACTCCGGAGTGCTGCAAGGTTTGTCGGGTCTAGATGGACAGCAAGGGCATACTCGGCAATGGCCCCGTCGTCGCCCCTTTTTTCCAGCACGTTTGCCAAAAAACTGTGGACATAGGACGATTCGGGCACCTTCTGCGCGATATCACGGAAAAAGACCTCGGCATCCTCAAGTTTTCCGGTATAAAAGAGGTTTGTAGCGGCAAGGATCTCCAAGGTAGGGTCTTTTACCGTCTCTAACAGGACGTGGCAGATATCCAGCGATTCCTGGTACCGGCCGTCCTCAAAAAGCCTGAGCGCTTCCTTTTTTTGTTCCTCTTCTGTTCTTGGAATCATGCCTGCCCTGCAGCGAACCGGACCTTTAAGCAGACCCACAAGCATCCGGATCATGTCGCGTCCCTGTACGCGTGAATCCCCTTTGTTCTGCCATTCAATAGGACATTCAACGATGCGGTACCCTGCCTTTGACAACCTCCAGAGGAGTTCGACATCAAACTCAAATCCGGTCGAGATCATCCTTGGCACTACAACATCGAGCGCGGTTTTTTTAAAGACTTTTGCCCCGCACTGCGTATCATGGAACAAAAGACCAAAGAAGATCCGGATAAACAGGTTGAACCCCCTGCTCTCCAGCCGCCGCATCAGGCTCTGGCGGACGCCAAGCTGCGAACCGGCGACCCAGCGTGAACCAATAACCGCGTCAGAAGATGAAAGCCGTAAAAACAGCCGGACCATCTCGTCGATGCTGGTCGATCCGTCGGCATCCACATAGCCGACGAGCGGCGCCTGTGCCGCTTTGAGCCCGGCCAGGACCCCGCCCCCTTTCCCCAGGCGCGACGTAAACCGCAGGCACCGGATTAACAGGTCCGGGCGTTCTCTGGCGATGCCCCCGACAACGTCCGCTGTTGAATCAGTCCCGTCACAGACGACAATGAGTTCCCCGTCAAAACGGGTGATCGCGTCAAAAAGGCCTGCGATACGCTTCTCTTCGTTGTACGCGGGGATGACAAGGCTGTAGGGAATACCGGGTGCGGTGGACATAGCTGACAGGGTTTTATTTTTCTTTTTTGGTTATGAGCGGTCACCGGAAATGACCGGTGCATTATCGGTCAGGGGATGCTTGTTTTTATTCGGACCTGTTTGAAAGGAGTAAGTACTACGAGTATCTCTCTCTTACTGGTGCGTGAAGATTGCCCATAATATTACTGGTGACCGGTGAGGTGCTGGGCAAGCACAGTATTTTTCCGGTATTTTTCTGCGATGGCAAGCGCAGTTGCCCGGAGCGCATTGTGTTCGGCCAGGCAACTTGCCGGCGGAGTGGTTTTACGAAGGATGGCAGAGGTATTCTCGGTTACCTGTAACAGCTCGGTTGCGATCAGGGCGTTGAGCCAGATAAGGTCGGCAAGCATCTCTTTTGTTTCTTCATTCTGCATAAAGAATACGTCGTCGGCTTAACCAATAAAGTGTTTTGTACCGGGGTATCGTAAAAAAAATATTGACGGTCATTGATCCCGCTGGTTGGATCATCTTAATCCCTGTTTATAGAAAAACAGTCAATGAGGACAATGACCTATCTTGACAATATCAAAAAGAACGGCCGTGCTGCAAACCCCTTTTTTTGCCAGATGGGTATTGATGTCGTGCAGTACCAGACGGGAAAAGCAGTCCTGGGCATGACGGTTCGCCCGGATATGCTCAATGGGGTGGGCTGGCTCCAGGGCGGCATGCTTGTTGCGCTCGTGGATGAAGCGATGGCGCTTGCGATCTACCCCTCCTTAAGTGAACACGAGGGTATCGCAACCATTTCCGAATCTACCAGTTTTATCAAAGGCGTCAGGGAAGGCAGGATACTTGCACAGGCGCGGGTCATAAGGAAAGGCAGGCGGGTTGCGTTTGTCGAAGGGGATGTCTTTTTGGATGACGCGAAAAAAACGATCCTTTCACGGACTTCAGCGGCATTTGCCATAACGACTGTGAAGGAATAAACAAAGAACAGGTTCCTTTTAAAAAAAAATGGCCCTGTAAAAATCCTTAAATTAAATTGCTATAACGCTCTCGGGGGCTCCGGCAATCCTTGCCTTCGCCCCCGCCGCTGTGGCACCCCCCGGTTGCGATAGTGTTGTATTTCCTATTCTGGCACCATCACACTGCGCCCCGTCCCCCTTGGGGGACTGGTGGCGCAAGAGGGGGGGCTGCGTGTAAAAAAAAAGTTTTCTACAGTGACTAAAAAAAAATTATTTTTTAGCAGATTTCTTCTTCTTTGGCTCTTCCTGCACTGGTTTTTTCCTCATAAAGTAATACCCGGCGATTCCGGCGCAGGCGATGACGATAACGATGAGGAAGATGGTCACCGGTGATACGATAGATCCTGCAGCCTTCTGTGCAGCCGCAAGTTTTGCCGTGGTGTTACTGTTTCCCGGGTCGATTTCCAGCGATTTGTTGTAGGCGGTGACTGCATCTGCATACTGCCCCGCCGCAAAGAGGGCATCTCCCTGGTTGATAAATGTCCCGCTGGACGTCGGGTCGATTGCAACCGCACTGTCATAGGCCGTTATCGCATCGGAATATTTCCCGAGCTTATAGTATGCATATCCCTGGTTGTTCCAGAGCATGGCGTCTTTTGGATACTCTGCAAGACCCTCATCAGTTGTCTGGATTGCATCGGTGTATCGCCCCAGCTGGATGAGCGCATAGGACTTCCCCTGGTACGTGTAGAGCAGCCCGTCGCCCTTTTTTATCATCGTGGTGTTCGACGCAAGCACCTGGTCGAACAGTGCAATTGCCCCTTCATAATCATTTGTTGTAAGCGTTTCAACACCCATGTTGTACAGCCGGGTCGCGTCATCCATGGGGGTCGCGTTTGCCGCTATTACCGGTATGGCACAACAGGAAATGATTGACAGAATCGCCAGAATGAAGAACATCTGTCGCAGTTTCATATCCCCATTTTTTGTTTGCTGCACACATGAATGTTCCTTTGGCAGGAAAATTATCCGGGGATATTCCATCTGGATCGACTATTTCTTCCAGATCTCCATCAATAACAGAAGAGAAACAATGGTAACAACGGAACCAAGTATCGCAAGAAATGCCAGAACATAGATCATCTGTCCATTCCTGGAGAGCAGATCCAGATAGTCCGGGGTGCTGTTGAGGGTAACCAGTGGTGCGGCAAAGAGCAGCAGGCAGATGAACCCGGCCACGATGGCGCATTTCTGGATAAATGACTCAGGTATCTGCTGTGGCACAGGGAAGTTTTTTACCGGCAGACTAATAAAATGCGTGATCTTTTTTGTGGTGTGTTATTTTGGAATTGTGAATCCAGCACCGGCAGATGCCTGTAATGCAGAGAAAAACCCTGGATACCTGCCGCTGGCAGGAAGCATGCGAAAAATCCTGCATTCCCCGGCGAAAAGATAATCATAATACGGAATCGAATCAAACCAGTAAAGCAATCGGGGAGTTCACGTGAAATACATTTTTATTACCGGCGGAGTGATGAGCGGCCTTGGAAAAGGAATTACCGCGGCTTCAGTGGGGCGCATCCTGAAGAACCGGGGATACCGGGTGACTGCAGTCAAAATCGACCCATACCTGAATATCGACGCAGGAACGATGAACCCTGCCCAGCACGGGGAAGTTTTCGTTCTAAAAGACGGGAGTGAAGTCGACCTCGATCTCGGCAATTACGAGCGGTTCCTGGATATCGAACTCTCCGGGCCACACAATATTACCACGGGAAAAGTGTACCGTACGGTCATCGATAAAGAGCGGCGCGGCGATTTCCTTGGCGAAACCGTGCAGATCATTCCCCATATCACTGACCAGATCAAAGCGTGCATCAGGCAAGCTGCCGAAGAGGAATTTCCTGACGGGACTCATGCAGATGTCTGTCTGGTGGAAGTAGGCGGGACCGTCGGCGATATTGAGAGCATGCCGTTTTTAGAAGCTGCCCGCCAGATGCGTGGCGAACTGCCCGAGACAGATTATGTGCTAATCCACGTGACGCTCATCCCCGAAGATACGATGGGGGATCTCAAGACCAAACCCACCCAGCACTCGGTAAAAGCGCTGCGGGAACTGGGGCTCCACGCGGATATTATCGTCGGCCGGAGCGAGCGGGTAATCGGGGCTAACACCAAACGCAAGATCTCGGCGTTCTGCGATCTCCCCATAAACGCCGTGATCTCTGCCGCCACCGCGCCGGATACGTATGAAGTCCCCATGGAGATGGAAAAGGAAGGGATTGCCGATGTGCTCTCCGCCCATCTCGGCCTTGAAACCCGTGAAATTGACTCCAGCTGGTACCGCATTGTCACCAAAGAATATACCAACCGCGTGACGGTTGCGATTGTCAGCAAATACGGTATTGAGGATGTCTACATCAGCATCAAGGAAGCGCTCAAGCATGCGGGACGCGCTCTCTCAACCGAAGTAAAAATTGCCTGGCTGGATGCCGAACGGTACGAGCGGTGCCAGCTCAAGGATTATGACGGCATTCTCATCCCGGGAGGCTTTGGCAAACGGGGTATTGAAGGCAAGATTGAGGCGATCAAGTATGCCCGCGAAAACAATGTACCTTTCCTTGGGCTTTGCCTCGGGTTCCAGCTTGCGGTTGTGGAGTTTGCCCGCAACAAGGCAGGGATGCCCGATGCAACCAGTGAAGAGATGGGTGAAGGAACCCATGTGATTGCACTCCTGCCGGAACAGGAAGGGCTCACCGAGCTGGGCGGCACGATGCGGCTTGGCAATTACACCGCAGATATCCGCGATGGCACGCTTGCAAAGAAACTGTACGGCGAGCCGCAGATTGTCGAACGGCACCGGCACCGGTACGAAGTAAACCCCCGGTACATAAAAAAGCTCGAAGATGCGGGGCTTGTCTTCTCGGCGACCAATAAAAACCGTATGGAGATGCTGGAACTTCCCGGTCACCCGTTCTTCTTTGCGACGCAGTTCCATCCCGAGTTCAAATCGCGTCCGACGAAACCATCCCCGCCGTATGTCGGATTTGTGGAAGCATGTAAGGTCAATAAACTAACCAAATAGGATTGCGATCGTATGGTAAACACACAAAAATTTATCGCCCAGTCAATCGAGGAGATCAAAACCGCTGCCGGCACTGATAAGGTCGTCATGGCTCTCTCCGGGGGTGTTGACAGCTCCGTATGTGCCGTCCTTGCCGCCCGGGCCATCGGCGACCGGCTGATCCCGATCTATATCGATACCGGCCTGATGCGCAAAGGGGAAACTGAACGGATAAGAACGCTCTTTTCCGATATCCAGCTCCAGGTTGTTGAGGCCGGTGATGAATTCCTTAAGTCCCTGCAGGGAATCACCGATCCCGAGGCAAAGCGCAAAGCAATCGGCGAGCGGTTTATCCGGTGTTTTGAGCGGGAAGCAAAAAAGCAGGGCGCCAGATGCCTGTTGCAGGGCACGATCTATCCTGACCGGATCGAGAGCGAGGGGGGCATCAAGAGCCATCATAATGTCGGCGGAATGCCCCTCCACATGGAATTCTCAAAAGTGATCGAGCCTCTCCGCGACCTCTACAAGGACGAAGTCCGTGATGTCGCCGGGGCGCTTGGCATGCCAAAGGAGATCCAGCACCGGATGCCGTTCCCGGGGCCCGGGCTTGCCGTCCGCGTGCTTGGTGAAGTGACAAAAGAAAAAGTCGAGGTCATCCGTGAGGCAAACTGGATTGTCGAAGAGGAACTTGTCGAACGGTACCACCCGTGGCAGTGCTTTGCGGCGCTCCTTGGCCTTGGAACCGGTGTAAAAGGGGACAACCGCATCCACGGGTGGATTGTTGCCATCCGTGCGGTCAACTCCCGGGACGGGATGACTGCCGACCCGATCAACATCCCGTTTGATCATCTTACAAAAATCGGTTCGCGGATCACCGCTGAAATCCCGAGTGTCTCGCGGGTGGTCTACGATATCACGGCAAAACCTCCGGCAACAATTGAGTACGAGTGAGTGCTCTTTAACAAAGACCGTCTAAACAGGATTAACGAACAATAAAAAAAAAGTGATGAGAATGGAAAAAACCAGCCAGTTCAAGATGCTCGATGAGCGCTACTATATGCCCGCATTCTCCCGGGATATGGCAATCGTGAAGGGGGAAGGCTCAAAAGTCTGGGATGCGGAAGGAAACGAATATATCGACTGCGTGGCCGGCATTGCGGTGTGCAGCACCGGGCACTGCCACCCGGCAGTCGTCAGGGCGATCTGCGACCAGGCGCACTCGCTCATCCACTGCTCCAACCTCTATTACGTCCCCCACCAGGGAGAATTGGCCAAAAAAATCGTGGAAATCACGGGTTTGCACAAGGCATTCTTCTCAAATTCGGGGGCCGAGGCTACCGACGGCGCCATGAAACTTGCCCGGGTCAGGACCGGGAAAAAGAAATTTGTGGCGTTCGTACACGGGTTCCACGGCCGTACCGTGGGGTCGCTTGCAGTCACCCACAAACCTGCAATCCGGGAACCGTTTGAACCGCTCGGGATCAAGACAACGTTTGTCGAATATGGCGATCTTGCAGCTCTGAAAAAAGCCATTGACGGCGATACCGCTGGTGTCATTGTCGAGCCGATACAGGGTGAAGCCGGTGTCATAATCCCCCCGGACAGTTTCATGGAAGGGATCCGCGAGATTTGTGACAAGACCGACACGCTTATGATCGTCGATGAAGTGCAGACCGGCATGGGCCGGACCGGTAAGTGGCTTGCGGTGCAGCACACAAAAGCCGTGCCTGATATCGTCACTCTTGCAAAAGGTATTGCAAGCGGGTTTCCGATGGGAGCGCTTGTCGCACGGGAAGGACTGGAGTTCAAGAAGAGCGAGCACGGGAGCACGTTTGCCGGCGGCCCGCTTGCCTGTGCGGCAGCGCTTGCGACCATCGGGGTCATTGAAAAGATCCTGCCGGATATCACCCGCAAAGGAGAGCGGATCAAGAAAGGCCTGGAAAAATACCATCCACGCGGCCGCGGGCTGATGATCGGGATCACGGTTGGCGACAAGTGTGCCGATGTCCAGAAGAAATGCGCCGCTGAAGGGGTGCTCGTGAACTGTGCGGCGGATGGCAACCTGCGTCTTGTCCCGCCGCTGGTTATCACGGATGCCGAGATTGACCGTGTGGTCAGGGTTATCGATGGAGCGCTTGGTCAGGTCATGCTATAAACAGGGCGGCTACGTATTTGCCAGAAAAGCCGGCGATCTCGCCCGACAGGAGGGCACCACCCGCATCGCCCGGCTCGCAAGCAACGAGAATCCCGTTCCCCCATCCCTTCCCGTGTTAGCTGCCGCTCAACAGGCACTTGAGACCGTGAACAGGTACCCCGATGAACGGGTGGATGTGCTCACCCGTGCCCTCGAAAAATGTTACGGAGACTACCACTTTGTCACCGGTGTCGGCATGGACGGCGTCATCGAGACGCTGATGCGCACGCTTGTCGAGCCCGGGGAAACTGTTGCCATATCCACGCCCACATTCTCGTTCTACGGGCTTGCTGCGCAGGCGCAGGGTGCAAAGGTCATTATTGTCCCTAGAAAGAATGACTTCTCTGTCGATGCAGAGGCGTTGGCACAGGCTGGCAGGAATGCGAAGATCACGGTGCTCTGCACGCCAAACAACCCGACCGGCAACGCGACGTCGCTTGAGACCGTTGCCCGTGTGCTTGAAGGTGCAGGGGGAATTGTGTTCCTCGATAATGCATACGTCGAGTTCTCGGATACCGATTACCTCCCGCTGTTGCGAAAATACGACAATCTCGTGATCGGCAGGACGTTTTCCAAGGTGCACTCGCTTGCCGGGCTGCGGATCGGGTATGCATTTGTGCCGGCATGGCTGGTGCCGTACTACCAGCGGGCGGGCACCCCGTTTACGGTGAATTCGGTATCTGCGGCAGCTGCGGCAGCGGCACTGGAAGATACAGAACACGCGGCTGATTATATCAAACAGGTATTACGGTGGCGGGCACGGTTTACTGCAGAAGTGAAGTTCCCGGTCCTGCCATCGGACGCGAACTTCGTCATGGTTGATGTAGCTCCCCATACAAGCGACGAAGTGGTGGAGAAGCTTGCAAAGAAAGGGGTACTTGTCCGCTCCTGCAGAAGCTTTAGCGGGCTTCCCGATCATTATATCCGTGTGAGTATCGGAGAAGACTGGGAGAACGAGATGTTCTTGGTGGAGATAAACTCGCTATGATGTGCGGCATCACCGGGACGCCGGGCACGGGAAAATCGATTATTGCCGACGAGCTTGCCCGGCGCGGGTATACCGTAGTCCACATCACGGAGATTGTCCAGCCGTACGTCATCGGTGATGATGAAGAGCGTGATACGCAGGTGATCGATGTTGACCGGCTCTCGGATGATCTTACACCCTTTCATGGATTTATCGAGGGGCATTTTGCCCACCTGCTGCCCTGCGACTGCATCGTCGTGCTCCGCTGTCGTCCCGATGAGCTTGAGGCACGGTTACAACAGCGCAAATACCGGGCAGAGAAGATCCGGGAGAACAAGGATGCCGAAGCGCTGGACGTCTGCCTGATTGAAACGGTGGAGATGTACGACCCGGACAAAATCCTCGAAGTCGATAGTACCGGCAAAAACCCGACACAGTGTGCCGATATGATTGAGAAGTTCTTCAAAGGAGAAATCCCCGCCTCATATGGCACACATCGACTGGTCGATGTTTGTCGAGGTGCACAGTTGACGCTCGACCAGTACCGCCCGCATGTGAAGGTCTACTTTGACCCGCTGGTGTCTTTTGCGATACGGTGCAGGATCACGCCAAATATTCTCACCATAGCCGCATTTATCGCGTCAGCGGTTGCCGGTATCCTTTTCTATCTCCGGCTGGAACTCTGGGCAGTTCTCGCGGTTGCCTTAAACGCATTCTTTGACGCGATGGACGGCGCTGTCGCCCGCGAGATGAAGATCACGAGCAAGCGGGGGGATTTCCTTGACCATGCGGTGGACCGGTACGCGGATATCTTCATCATTACGGGCATATTCGCAAGTGGAGTCGTGCCGTGGCAGATCGGTGTGCTGGCTCTTACCGGTGTCCTGATGTCATCGTACCTTGGTACCCAGGCACAGGCTGTCGGTGTCGGCAGGTATTACGGGGGAATCCTCGGGCGGGCTGACCGGCTTGTCCTGATCCTCGTTGTCGGGATTATCAGTATCCTGTTCCCCATAAAAATTCTCTGGCTGACGTGGTTTGGCTGGCTGCTCTTGTTATTCGGGATATTCGGGCATGTTACCGCATTCCAGCGGTTTGCGTACGTGTGGCGGAAGATGGAGTAAATCTTCATTTTTGCGGGCTTTTTTTAAGAAAATTGTGGATATGTAATTGTGGCATTCCAAAAGGTAATTTTTTAAATTGTGTTTTTTGGAATATGTTAGGAACAACAAAATTTATGATTTTATTACGATGTATCCCACCCCTGATGGGGTCGCTCGGGGGTCTCGTCGACCCCTCGCTGGGCAAGACGGTTTTTTTAATATCCAAAAAAATGAACGACATTTGTTACATAGGGACTACTCATATTTTAAAATCGCCGCGGGGGTGCCCCGTCGAGGGCGGCGGAGTCCATCGTAATGGGGGTATGGGGGCATCAGCCCCCATCAATAATCTATTAAAATTGTATAAAATCTGAAAAAATCTTCATTATTTTGACGTGAATTTTATCAGTTTATGGTATTATCTCATCAATATCTTATTCCGGTTTACTGGATGCACTATCCCGGATATACTCCAGCGCCGCAATCGCATCTTCTTTCTTCTGGTCGCATGAGGCAGTTTTCATCCACGACACGAACCGTTCACGGGTTCCTGCATCGATCGAATCCCCGGCAACTGACAGTATATGTGACCAGGTACGCTGCGGGTAAAAGACCGAGCGGGCAGCAGAAAGAAGTGTGGCATGCAAATCGGGAGTAATGATGCCTGCAGCCTGTGCCCTGTTTAACGAGCAGCGGATATTGACAAGAGGCTCTGACAGCGGGATGTAGGTTTCTGGGTCAAAGATAAGGGCGACTTCGTCATCGGATTCCAGTTCCTTTGCGGCATACTGGCGGTAGATCTCGCCAATGCCGACCATACCGAGCGTATCAAGTTCTGCCGCCCGGAGCGCTCCCATGCTCGATGCACCGATGACCTTCACCCCTTTTTTTATCGCATGCATGACCTCGCGGTGGGCAACAGCGCAGTCCTGGTGAAAGACACCGTCGATTAACCCG
Organism: uncultured Methanoregulaceae archaeon; assembly: GCA_963768785.1. GTDB lineage: Archaea > Halobacteriota > Methanomicrobia > Methanomicrobiales > Methanospirillaceae > Methanoregula. The sequence continues at coordinate 280,206 of CAVYJD010000014.1, read as the reverse complement.
ATAACCGTTGCACCGTCTGCGACCGCCGAAAGGATATCCCCGCGTTTTGCCGGCGGCCGGTACTCGGCAGCGAGGATTTTGCCGGCTGATACATGATCAAGACTTGGCCCGAGAAAGACGATGATTTTTTGCATTTTTCACCCGTTCTCCCCGCCGCTCCGGGTCCATCGCAAAGACTTCAAGCCCCGGAACCACGACCCGAACGACCGGGATCCCAATCTCTTCCCGTGTCAGGTCAACGACAATCACCCGTTCAAGGCCCTGTTTGTACAGGGCGTCGATAACAAACCGGATGTCTTTTTGGAAATCGTCGCTGTCATAGGACGCGATGTTTGTGTAGTCAATCGTTCCGTTATCCCTGAACCAGTACGCATTGATCCGTTTTGCCCGGTCATATCCCATCTTCTTTCTGAGGTCGGCGATGGTGGTGTCTTCCCGGGCGCCATGGATCTGCGTCAGCCGGCTCTGTGCTACTTCGGTCAGCGCCCGCATGACCGCAATCCGGGCACTTGTGTGGGTCCCGATGCCAATCGTCAGGAGGGAGGGGTCCTTTAACAGCACATCATCAGCCACTGCCGCCATAGTGGGTATACCGATGTCGCTGGTGATATCCCTCACCGTGACCTCGACCTGTGCATCGGCAAATTTCTTCTGCATGTCCAGCAGTGTCGGGTCATCGATGTTGACAACTGCCGGACCGGTATCCCGCGTGCTCTCGACAAGCGACCATGCATCCCGCTCAACGACTTCGGAGAGTGCATGGAATATTGCCTCCTCCATTGTATTCCCGGAAGCAAGCCCGTTCGTGTTGGTGCGGAAGATCTGCCGGTTGTTGGGCAGCACCGGGTGGAAGACCGCATGGGCCGGGACAAGCACCGTTTCGTCGTTTGCGATATCATACCCTTCAACCCACGGGATGATGCGGTCGACATTGGCTTCCGGGGGGAGAATCAGCTCTTCGGGATTGATCACCGGTTCCCGTCCTACGATCTGGGAGTAGAGATCGACCCGGAGTTTGCGGTCATGCACTTCTGACGAGTACCGCTCGATGCCTTCCATGATGGCAGAAATACGCGACTCTTCAACGGTCGCACCCTTGCCGTTGTACACCGTAATTGCCCCGGATTCGGCAGTCGGGCGGATACAGGAGAAGACCGGGATCCCGATCCGGTCAAGGTTGGTGATATCGGCAACCCGGGTGATACCGGCAGCGGGAACTTTAGGTTCGATCCTTTTCAGTGTCTCTGCGAGGGGTAAGGCGCGCTGGGTCTCGTTGTTGTAGGTCTTTTTGCAGGAGTGCAGGTGCATGCGGTTCACCAGTGATTATGATTGTATGATTGTAGCGATCCCGGACAGGGTGTATCTTTTGAAAGGTCCGGCTGAACGTTTCGTGATCAAAATTCACGTTTCCGGTGTTTATACATGTTTATTTGTCGGTAGGCAGGCGGAGTTGCACTATGAAGTGAGCAGGGGGACCGGGTGTCGGACCGGCGGGAATTGCGATGGGAAAAATGAACAACAGGGAATCCATCTCGTCTTCCTGTAATGTTTCACGGTATCAAAACCACCCTTCCAGCGTCTTCTGCCCTGCCTTAACCGCATACGCTTCAAGGGCCTTGTTCACCCGCTCTTCGGAGAAATCATACCCGTCGCAGAGCATCTTCTTTATCCCTTCGCTGTCCGGGTGATTCCATGACAAGGCATAGTCATTTGTCACCGGGGGGTGGAGGAACAGATCGATAACCGGGGCCGGATCAAAGTCCGGCAGGCTCTCTTTGAGTTTTGCCTCAAACTCGCCCTTCTGCACCAGTTTCAGGCCCGTTTTGGGGCCAACGCCATGGACCCCGGGATTGAAATCCGTCCCCACAAGGATACCGATCTGGATCAACTGTTCACGGGTAGATCCGGAGCCCGGCCAGCACATCGGCAAGTATGATCCGCTCCGGGTTGACCGTGATCGTCCGGCCCCGGATCTTCCGTTTGCCGGTGATGGTCAGGTTCCGGGCAAGTGTCGGTGTGCCAAAGAGCAGCGTATCATAATCCTGCGACACCGCATACCGGGCATCGCCTTTTGCCACCATATACGCTGCCTGTGCCTCCCCTTCTCCCGGTGCCTGTACCACCGGGATACCCATCAGGCGGAGGAGTTCTTTTGAGGTCTCAAGAATGGTCGTATCCACGCGGGTGGATGACCGTGCCTGCTTGTATGCCTCTGCCTCGTCGCCCCGCTTGAGCGCGTCCATCCAGCGCTCTCCTGCGTCATCGCGGACTTTCCGGCGGGCATTAATCGTTGCCTGCTTTAAATCCGTTGGCACGCCGTCGAACACAAAGACCGGTTTTATCCCTTTCCCCAAAAAATTCGAGATCCGGAAAAGGATGCCGGAGAGGTGGGACGTAACCCGGCCGTTTCGGTCCATCAGCGGAGTGCCGTCCGGCTGCCGGATGATGGTCAGGAACTGGTAGAGGGTATTATTTGCATCGACTGCCGCAACCCCGCCAAGGCTTTCCCATTCGACCGGAGTCTTATAATCCGCGATAATGTCCCGTAATGCAACACCCATTGTTTCACCGTCCCTCAAAAAGAAAAAAACCGGATTACTTGTATGCCCGTTTGGACATTTCAGTGACCAGCTCGTCAAGGTGCGTGATCGCCATATCGTATTTCTGTGCCATCCGGTTTGAGATCTCCTCTAGGTTCGTGCGCAGCATCCGCTCGCGGGATATGACGTTCTGTTCCAGTCGCCGTACCTTGATCTGCAGGGAAAGGAAAAGCCCGCCCAGCGAGAGCATCATCAGGACTGCCGCGATCGCAATCGTAAGATCCTGCCAGAAACGGAGGATGAGGACGAGCGTGGAGATAATCATGACGATGGTGAGCAGGATATCAATAAGATACTCACGTATGTCCATGCTTTTAGATGATGAAGGCACACTAATTAAGCTAACTATCTGTCCGGAGACACCTTCATGAACACCCTGACTGACAAGCTCAAGAACTTCATGCCCATTCTTGCAATGCCGGCCCTCCTCATCGCTGTGGAAATCGGTGCACTGCTCCTCACGCTTCCCGTGCAGGTCTCGGGAATCGTTGCCTTTCAGGACCCGACTTCGATGGAGAATCCGCTTATCTTCATCGGGATCCTCCTTGTCTTCACCGCGTTCCTGCTCGTCCTGATCAAGTACAACTTAAAAAAGGTGATCGGGGCGGTCATCACGATCGCACTCTTCCTGACGTTCGTGTATATCTTCGCAGCAATAGTCTTTGCAGCGATGGGCGAGACCTCTGTGGCAACAACGGAATGGTGGGAGGCGGTGCTCCCTGCGGTTGTGGTCTATTCAACGACCGCCCAGACCCTCATAGCAACGGGCCTCGTTCTCGTCCTTTCCGTGCTCGCGACGGTCCTTTTGTACGAATACCCGGAATGGTATGTGATCGATGGCCTTGGGCATCCTTATCGGCTCCGGGGTGGCCGCGATCTTCGGCGTCTCGCTTGATATACTGCCGGTCTGCCTGCTCCTCGTCCTCCTCGCGGTCTACGATGCGATCTCCGTGTACAAGACAAAACACATGATCACGCTTGCGGAAGGTGTGATCGACCAGAAGACCCCGATCCTCTTTGTGATCCCAAAAAGGAAGGGCTACTCGTTCATCAAAGATGGGATCGGAAAACTGACTGACGGGGGCGAGCGCTCCGCCTTTATCATCGGCATGGGCGACATGATCATGCCCTCGATCCTCGTCGTCTCAGCAAATGTCTTTGTCCACGGTGACAGAATACTTCGGGCTCATCAACCTGCCGGCACTCGGGGCAATCATCGGGTCGCATCGCCGGCCTTGCCATCCTGCTCCATTTTGTCACGTCAGGACGCCCGCAGGCCGGTCTCCCGCCATTAAACGGCGGGACGATTATTGGGTTTCTGGTGGGCTGGGCTCTTGTCGGCTTTGTATAAATGCGGGTTTGAAGACAAGGAGTTCTGATAACACCTTGTCAACCCCTTCTTTTGTCTGCGTTGACATGGACAGGTACTTTTCGTCGGTTACAATGTCTGATTTGTTTGCCACAACGACGATTGGCACTTTCACCATGCCTTTCACTTCTTCAAGCAGCTTCAGCTGAACGTCCATGGGATACCCGCAGTGCTCGGACGGGTCGAGAATAAAGAGGATGACGTTGGCGACGTTCATCATCGCGGAGAGTGCCTGTTTTTCTATTGCATTCCGCTCTTCTGCCGGCCGGTCCAGGATACCCGGGGTATCGACAAACTGGATCCGGTGACGGCCGTCCTCGCGGTGACCGACGATGATGCTTTTTGTGGTAAACGGGTAGCATGCAATCTGCGGGTCTGCGGAGGAGACGAGCCGGATAAACGAGGATTTTCCCACGTTGGGGTAACCGGCAATGACTACGGTGTAGGCGTCCTCAACATGAGGAAGTTTCCGGAGCACGTTTCGCACTTCGTTTAAGAACCGCAGGTCCTTATCGATCTGGTGCACCATTGAGGCAAGACGGGCAACCGCCCGCTTTGCGTAACACCAGTGTCTCATCCGAATGCCGGGATTCAACTGCCAGCTGGTTGCCCACCATTTTTGTATGCTTTGCCGCCCAGCCGACTGCTCCCAATGACTGCTTTATGTTGTCAATACCGTAGAGGATATCAGCCAGTTCCCGGTAAAATGGCGGTATCTGGTCAAATTCGGGAAATCCACGGATAATATATACCAGCCGGTCATGGATCGCTGCTCCAACTGCCCGTACAAACTCTTCGTTGGCGCGCTCCTTGTTCGTCTTCTCTTTCATCTTCTTTGCTGCACGGCGGAAACTCCGGTCAAGGATCTCATCCGCCGTTGGCACGGTTGGCATTTTTTCGAATTCCACAAAACTCAAACCTATATATTCATAGAGTGTTATAACGTCTTATCGTTATGGACTTGTCCCTGATCCAGAAAGACATCTTAATCACCCTTATTACGCTGTATCACCAGCAGTCCCATTCCATCAAAGGCGAGGAGATTGCAGATATGATCCAGCGCAACCCGGGTACCGTGCGCAACCAGATGCAGTCCTTAAAAGCGATTGGTCTTGTTGACGGGGTGCCGGGTCCAAAAGGGGGATACATCCCCACCGAAACGGCGTACCGGGAACTTAACCTGAATACGGCAGGAGTGGACTATGATGTCAAGATCAGCCGGGACGGGCAAGAGGTTAAAGGGGCACATGTCCAGGAGATCGATTTTACCACGCTCTGCCACCCGGATGTCTGCCATGCGGTGATCAAACTGGTCGGGAGCTCCAAGATTTTTAATATCGGAGACCAGATCACCATTGGCCCGACACCGGTGAACAAGCTCCTGATCCGGGGTGAAGTGTTCGGGAAGGATGAAGCAAAGCAATCGCTTCTTATTGCGACATCAGAAATGTTCTCGCTCCCGAAAAAGCCAATCCGGCATTATATGAGCAGCCCCCTGAAAGTCCTGAAGAGTACGGACACTATCCGTGATGCGATCAGGCTGTTCAATATCAACCACTTTCATGGCGCCCCGATTATCGACCAGGAAAAACTGGTGGGCATTGTCACGATGAGTGATATCATCAAAGCGCTGGATGCCGGGCTCTCCGTTGAAACAACTCTTTCCAAAGTCATGACAACAAATGTTGTCGAAGCCCCTTCTGATACCCGGCTCTTTGAAGTGATCCGGCGGTTCAAGGAACGGGAGATCGGCCGCCTGATTGTTGTTGAAGAGGGAAAACCGGTGGGGATCATCACACAATCGGATATTATCCGGGTGTTTCCTGCATTATAACGGGATAAGGGTTCTCGAGAAATTCTCGAGATAAATCTGTAGTCGCTCTTGGAGGATCTTTTATACATCGTGTTTTTTGCTTTCGCCGTTTAGGCATCATTCGATAGCACAAAATAATCATTAGAATGTTGATGACCAACATCGAACAAAATAGGGGGTCAAGGGGCTGCTCCCCTTGGGGTGCCTCCCCCTCTGGGGGAATGAGGGGGTCACCCTCATAATTGATGAAAGATCGAATAATTTATCGAAAATAGATGATTTCTACAGAGCTGATACCAAAAATTATGGATGACCAAATGCTCCAAAATAAGATGAACTCCGCCGCCCCCGACGGGGCACCCCCACGGCGGCTCAATCAACTCACTAAAAAGATTAATTCATCGTTGAACGTAACCACATGAAATAGCAAAAGAGCCTCTCTCTTTAAGATCTCAACAAGATCAAACCCCCGATTCCTGCATCACCTCAGGTATGCCCTCAATCGTGGGAGCCTCCCTTTTGGCTAACCGTGATTATGTCTTTCTAAAAACCGGTCGCATCATCACGACAGAATGACTAAAACCCTGAAATTGGCGAAGTATTCCATAAAATAACGGATTTTGTCCCGCTATTTCAGATCACTTTAAATATTAATAAATCGACTTTTTTTCATGACTCGCATCTTTGCCCGGACACTATCACGAAAAAAAGTTATGAGCAATGACGGTAAGCTTATCGGAACGCTCAAAAATATCCGGGTCGATTTTGATTCAGGGCAGGTTCTCGAGATGATCGTTCACCCTGACCAGACCTTTGTAACGGATGGATACACACTTGAGGATGACAAACTGCTTATCATCCCGTTTGAGTCGGTAAAAGATATCAAGGACTATATTGTTGTTGACCGCTACCTTGCACGAAGGTAAGGTTCATATTTTTTAAGTGCATCAACAAACCCGCTTCCATACTCTTTTTCGCTCACATAGGCTGCGACTGCTTTTATGCCCGGGTGCGCATTTGCAACGGTGATACCCATACCGGCCGTTTTTAGCATCTGGAGATCATTTAGCGAGTCACCAATTGCAAGGAAGTCTGATGGGTGAAGTCCCATGTCCTTTGCGAGCGCAAGAAGGGCGGTCCCTTTATTGACACCGAGAGACTGCAGGTGTATCGCATAGCCGGTATCAATCACCTGTACGGGAAAATTTTTAAGAAATGTCGTTACTTCATCTGCGGGGACCGTACGGGCAAATGCGAGGTCTGCAAACCGGTACGTGGGATTGTAGAGTTCCAGTTCGATACCTTTTTTCCGGTAATGGTCCTGGAGCGCCTCAAGAGCGGTGCGGCAGACCGACTGGTCCCCGTTGATGTGAAGGGTGCCTGTATACCCGATCCGGTACACTCCCCCGTTCTCCGCGATAAACGTGCCATGCGTTCCGATCATCTTGCAGAGGGCATCCATAAAACAGGAGGTGTTGCCGCTTGCCAGCACCACCTCAATGTCCTGGTCCACGAGCGAACGGATCATTGCGACCGCCCCGGTATCGATCCTGCGGGTGGGGTCGGTGATAGTCCCGTCCACATCGGTAAGGAGCGCTTTTAGCACGATTTAAGGCCACCCTCTTCAACCATGAACGGTGCCTCGCCCTCGGGCAGGTTGGGGCTGTCAACAAGGCGTGCAATACGTTTGCCTCCCTTGCTCTTGCGCAGGTAGAGGCGGAATGTTGCGGTATGGCCGACAATGTTGCCCCCGATGGGTTTTGTCGGGTCACCAAAGAACACTGCCGGGTTTGACATGACCTGGTTGGTGACAAGGCCCACGCCATTGTGCTCGTCAATGAGTTTGAAGAGCTCGTGCATGTGCCGGTTCAGTTTCTGCTGGCGGGCGGCAAGTGTTCCCCTGCCGGCGTATTCCGCCCGGAAATGTGCGGTCAGTGAATCGATAATAAAGAGTTTCACCGGTTTACCGCTGTCCTTTAACTCGTTTGCCAGATCCCGTGAGTTATCGATGAGAAGCATCTGGTGATCTGAGGTATGTGCACGTGCGATATGGATATTATTCAAAAATTCCTGCGGGTCCGGGATATCGTCAAGCCCGAGGCCATTTACCATCTGTTCGATACGTTCGGGACGGAAGGTATTCTCGGTATCGATGTAGATGACGCTGCCGTCAAGCCCTCCCTGGTCCAGGGGAAGCTGCACGTTCACGGACATCTGGTGGACGATCTGGCTTTTACCTGACCCGAATTCACCGTACATCTCGGTGATAGCCTGTGTTTCCATACCGCCACCCAACAGGGCGTCCAGCTCCGGGACCCGGAACGAGAGTTTTTTGACATCCTTTCTCTGCTCAAAGATGTCTTTGCCTGTCTTGAACCCGCCGATATCTGCCGATTCACGGGCGGCTTTGATGATCTTCTTTGCCGTGGACTCGGATATTTCGGTGATCTCTGACAGTTCTGCCGGTGCTGCGGTTGCAATGCTCTCCACTGAAAGGTAGCCTGCTTCACGAAGCTTGTCTGCGGTGCTTGGTCCAACACCTGGTAAATCTTCAATGTCTAATGGTTTTTCAGCCATTTCTTGCACATCTCCTATGGCATAACAACATTTCAACCTCACCCATATAGCCTCTGTGACTGTGCGGGGTGAAAGTGATTATGCATGATCATCGGGTGTTTTCCTGTGTACCGGTGAACTGCACCAGCCGCGCCATGACCTCATCCGGTGTCCGATGTACGGGATCGACCTTCTGCGGTGTAATACAGTTGCCTTGCCGGGTACCGCTGATCCGCAGATCCGATCCATGGGGATATTCCCCTTTTACAATGAAACGTTCCTTTCCGTTATCTATGAATATACAGCCATTGCCCGCAATAATCGTTCCGGAAAAAACAATTTCCTCTGGGATCTCTTTTGGGACATTCAGGATGCTTCCTCTCCCGACACCCAGTTCAATGCCGCCAAACCGCCCGGCTTTGGCAGACGCATGGTAGATCTCCAGACGGTCTCCGGGAGCAAGTGCGGCAAGCGCCTTGTCCCCCCAGAGAACGACCCGGATCTCATCTTTGCCATCGCTGATGCACAGGTTTCGCACCCATGATGATGAACCATCACGGGACACAAACGACCGCGGCTCCTGTACCGTCTTTACTGTTCCCTGAACAGAATAGAACCCCTGGTCACTGACTGATTCAATCGGGGTAAACGGTACCGCAATCTGCTGATCGATGACCGTGACCGTACTTTTCTCATCGATACTATATGCCCGTCCCTCGCCCCGGTTGTTGGGTTTTGCCGCGGTAATATGCACGGCAGAACCCGGGGCGATACCCACAAGAAGGTCCGGGCTCCATGCAACCAGCCGTGCCGTGCCTGTTCTCGTCACCGATGACTCCTTCCACCATTTCAGCGGTGGTCCCATCCCGCCGGGTAAACGTCCTGGGTGGTTCGATGCCAAGAATCATGACATCCAGATCAACCGGTTCAGATGAAAGGCTCCCACCGGATCCCCCGCCGGTATCGTGCAGGTAATCTCACACGTGGCTTTTCGCAGGGCAAGCGCGTAAATCTCTTTTGCGCCCCTGCCGGCAGATCGCCCGATGATCTCAAGGACATCGCCGATTGCAATCTCTACTGCCGCCCCGGCTTTTTCATCCCAGAGAACGATGCGGGCAGACCCGGTTTCATCCCCGAGCAGCAGGGTGGCAACCCAGCCCTTCTCGCCGTCCTTGCGGTCAAATTCGTGCGGCTCGGTCTTGTCAATGACTTTCCCAAAAAAAGAGAACAGGCTGGATTTGCCCGAAAGTTCCCGGATCTTTACGTGCTGGCGCCCGAGTTCGCCGACCACGAGCATCGCCGCAGTCGGCTCATCGATGAGATCCCCGCACTCTTCTGATTTTTATGTCTACGCGCTGCTCAAACTCTTCTTTTGAGATGAGGTCGTCGACAAGCGCGTAATGAAAGAGCACGGGCGAAAGCCTCCTCCTGTTACTGCTGCCATGGCGGACGCTGCATCGTACCGGTAATGTCCCCGATGGTTTCGCCGCGGCGCATCAGTGCCACATCACTGCCCCTTATGAGCACTTCCGGGCACCGGGGGCGGCAATTGTACTGCGAGGACATCGCGTAGCCATAGGCGCCGGCATCGAGGACGGCAATGATATCTCCCGCCGCAAGTTCCGGCAGCCGGCGGTCCGGTGCGAGGATATCTCCCGTTTCACAGATCGGTCCGGTGACAGTATATTCCGTTGTAAGGGCAGCATCCGCCTTGTTAGCGACGATCACTTCATGGTAGGCGTCATACATCGCGGGGCGGATCAGCAGGTTGAACCCTGCATCGACATTTGCAAACCGTTTGTGTGCAGTTTTTGTGGAGTTGACCCGGGTGAGGAGCACGGTTGAATCGGCGACCAGTGAACGCCCCGGCTCTACCCAGAGTTCGGGGGTTATCCCACACGCTTCGACACCAGCTTTGAACAGGGGAATTACTTTTGCCGCATAATCTTCGGCAGTGGGAGCCGGATCGGAGTCATGGTGGTAGGGAATCCCCAGTCCGCCGCCGATATCGATGAACTCAAGTTTCACGCCTATACCGGTGAGTTCTTTTGCGATCCTGACCATGACCTCCGCTGCCCGGGCAAAGGGTTCCACATCGAGGATCTGCGAACCGATATGGCAGTGGATCCCGACCGGCCGGATGTTTTTGCAGGCAAGCGCTTCCTGGTACGCCGCCGGGATCTCTTCGTGGGGGATACCAAACTTGCTGGTTTTAAGCCCCGTGGCGATCTTCGGGTGCGTCGGGACTTCGAGTGCCGGGTTGACCCGGAACGCGATCTGCGCAACCTTTCCTGCAGCCCGTGCCGCCGCATCGAGCTGGTGGAGTTCATCCAGTGAATCCACCGAGACTTTGACGCCTTTTTCCACCGCAAGACTGAGGTCCTGGGGCGTTTTTGAACTCCCGTTAAAAAGCAGTCGTTCCGGCCGCATGCCGGCGTCCAGTGCAAGGTGGAGTTCTCCTGAGGAGAACACATCTGCACCGGCACCGAGGTTGCCAAGTGCCCTCATCAGCGCAAGATTGCCATTTGCCTTTGCTGCAAAGAGCACCTGAACCTTCGGGTACCTGCTCAAAAGCGCCTTTTTGTACCTTTCGAACTGCTCGCAGACACGGTCTTCACTGGTCACGTAGAGTGGTGTGCCATATTTTTCTGCGAGTGCGACACAGTCCTTTCCCCCGATATGGAGGTGACCGTTATTGACCGTTAAATGGTGGGGGAGTTTCACAGGTCCAGCCTCCTCATCCGTTCAATTGCCTCTTTTATCCGTGCAACCGGCCGGGTAATGGCAAACCGCACATACCCTTCTCCGCTTGAACCAAACCCGACGCCCGGTGTTGCCACGATGCCTGCCTCATCAAGCAGTTTTGCCGCAAACGACATGCAGTCGTCCACCGGCAGCCAGACATAGAACGTTGCCTTTGGCGAGGGCACATCAAAACCCAGATCCCGCAGCCCGGCAATCAGCACATCCCTGCGTTCCTGGTAAATGGCGCACGCCTCTCTGACACAGTCCTGCGGCCCGGTTAAGGCAGTAATCGCGGCGTGCTGCACGGCGTTGAACACTCCTGAGTCCACGTTGGTCTTGACCCGCCCGAGACCGGAAAGGATCTCCGGGTTGCCGACTGCCATACCGATCCGCCAGCCGGTCATGTTGTAGGTCTTTGACAGCGAGTGCATCTCGATACCCACATCCATTGCACCCTCTGTCTCAAGGAACGATGGCGCACGATACCCGTCATATGCGATCTCGGAGTACGCGTTGTCCGAGACGACGACTATATTGTATTCGCGGGCAAAATCCACCACTTCTTTGTAGAACCCCGCCGGAGCAACCGCTGCTGTCGGGTTGTTGGGGTAGTTGATGAACATGAGTTTTGCAGATTTCAGGACGTTATCTGGGATGTCATCGAGCACGGGTATGAAATTGTTCTCCCGGGTCAGCGGCATCTCGTGCACTCTTCCCTCTGCAAAGAGTGTTCCGGTCCGGTATACCGGGTACCCGGGACTGGGAGCAAGCACGTAGTCTCCGGGATTGACAAAGGCCTCTGCAATATGGGCGATACCATCTTTTGAGCCCATGAGTGCGAGCGTCTCTTTCATCGGTTCAAGGGAAACGCCGAATCGCGTCTTATACCATGCGGCAACCGCCTGCCGGTATGCCGGCATACCGGTATAGGACGGGTAATGATGATTATCCGGGTTCTGTGCCGCTGCACAGAGTGAAGCGACGATGTGTGGGGGGGTGGGGAGATCCGGGTCTCCGACACCGAGGTCGATGATATCAACGCCTTTTTTTTGCTGAGCTGCTTTCATCTCGTCAATCCGGGCAAAAAGGTACGGCGGGAGATTACTCATGCGGTCTGCGTACATAGGTAGTACTTGTTTGTTATCCGGATGTATAGTAATTAACGATCACAAAAACCAACGTCGGCAGGGTCCCTCCTGTGATCAGCTTATTACCAAAAAAGCCGGTATTTACCAATCAAGGGAGTGTGCAACAAGCATATGACTGTGAAAAACGATGAATCTCAGCCCGAAATTGTTGTTGTTTTCTGTACCGCACCGCACGACGCTTCAGAGTCAATGGCACGGGCTTTGGTTGAACAGCAAAAGGTTGCCTGTGTCAATGTAACCCCCGTGCGATCCTACTACCGGTGGAGGGATGAGTTCTGCGCAGATAATGAAGACCTGCTCATGGCAAAGATCCCCAAAAAAGATTCCACCGCAGTAATCGCTTTGATAAAATCCATTCACCCGTATGAACTGCCGGAGATCATTGTCATTCCGGTTGTTGCCGGTTATGCACCCTATCTCAAGTGGGTGTACCAGGAAACACAGGCATGAATAAAACCAGCCAGTCTCTTCTTAAGTGCGCTGTCGTCGCGCTGTCCAAAATACGCGAAGGTTATTTCCTTATGGCTGATGAAAGCACTGTACCATACAGCAGGGATTGATCAACCGTGTCTGGTGAACTTACCAAACCCCCCGGAACCGCGCTCCTGGTACTCGGGTGCCCGCAGGTGCCGGTGCAGACGAGCATCGCAATTTACCTTATCCACCGCCTGAAAAAGGCCGGCATCGTACCGGTGGTTGCCGGCAACAAAGCGGCAAACACCCTGCTTGTTGTCGCCGATCCGGATCGCCACTACCTCGGGGAAGTCGTGGACCTTGACCGGGCAATTGCCCAGATCACCGAGAAGAAGCGGGATTTTGACCGGTGTTTTGTCTTTATCCATAACGATGCAGGCATCAGCTATGCCGCAACGATGAACGTGATCTCAAAAGCAAAGCTCTATACGCTGGTCTACGGCGAGCACCAGGACACCCTTGTGGGGCAGATTGAGTTTCCCTGCATAAAAATCGCCGCAAAAGCCGTGCATAACCCCCTGCCGCTGAAAAAAGCCATCGACGAGGTGACGCCATGGGCTGCGTAGAATCCATGAATTACGAGGTCCTGCTCCGCGATGGATCCTTTAAGGAATGCAGGGACTATATCAAAGAGCACTTCTCCGAATATATCGATGTCCAGCCCGGGTTCAAGGTTTTTGATATCCATCTCATCGGTGTTCCGCCCAATCGCTATCGGCCTTGACCATGATTTCATCATCTTTCCCTATACAAAACCCTGTCATGGCACGTTCCTGCTGCGGGTGGAAGATACCGTTGAGGCGGCACGGCTGCGGTCTATGAAAAAGGGCACGTGAATGTGTCGATCACATTTTTGAGGAACTGGTGCATACGTATTCCTGCACGGCGAGCATCTCCTGACCGGTGCCAGCCATCTTTTTGCTGCTATTGCTGGGGGAGCTCATTATTCCGGTAAAATCTCTGACATAATGAGAATACCGGTTATTTTGTTTATCCCGGTGAGAAATGAACGAATTCATGGAGGGTATATATAATATTTTGTAAAACATATATACAGAAATCTGTTTGGAGTTATACGATGAAAAAAGGTAAAGTACTTTTAATGGATGACGAACAGATTATTCTCGACGTAACCTATGAAGTACTTAAGTTTCTTGGGTACGAAGTGGCCTTTGCAAAAGAGGGTGAAACAGCTATCGAGATGTACAAAAAAGAGAAAGCCGCTGGTCACCCTTTTGACATGGTCATTCTTGACTTATCGATTCCCGATGGTATGGACGGCCGTGAAGCGATAGAGAAACTCCGTGCATTTGATCCTGATGTGAAAGCAGTGGTATCCAGCGGCTATTCAAATGATCCGGTGATGCAGGATTACCGGGCGTACGGCTTTTCAGGACGGCTCACGAAACCTTACCGGATCAACGAGATAAAGAGCATGCTCGAAGAACTGATTTGCTCAAAATAAACAAAAAAATTATTTTTTTGGAGATTTTCCGGAGACAATTTTTTCGATTGCTTCTTCAGCCGCCTTGCGGACATACTCGTCCTTGTCCTCTTTGAGTTTTTTGAGTGGTTGCAGTGCCCGCTTGTCTCCGATATTGCCAAGGGCATCCGCGGCTCCCCAGCGGACATACCAGTCGCTGTTTTTCAATGACTCGATCAGGGTTTCCACCGGCGCTTCGCTCCCGAGTCTTCCAAGTGCCCAACTGGCCGGCACCTGCACGAAGGAGTCAGACTCCTTTAAAGCCTTTCCAAGGCACATCACCGCCCGTTTGTCACCGATCTTTCCAAGGGCATCCGCGGCTCCCCAGCGGACATACCAGTCCTGATCATTGACAGACTGGATGAGCGGCTCAACAGCACGGCTGTCCTTGATCTCGCCAAGCGCCCAGACGGCTCGTACCCTCACCCACCAGTGCTGGTCCTTTAATGCGAGGATCAGCGGTTCAACGGCAGGTTCGCCAATCATGGAGAGGGCAAGGGCGCTGCGCCACTGGACGTCACTGTCGCCCTCCTGCAAAAGTTTAATGAGCGGTGAAATGGCCGGTTCACCCAGTTTTGCAAGAATCATTGCCGCATGCCAGCGGACATCAAAATCATCTTCGATCATTGCCCGGACAAGCTGAGGGATCGATGCCTCCCCCATCCGTGCAAGTGCCAGTTCGGCAAGCCAGCGGACATCATGGTCGTTTTCCTTTAACGCCCGTATCAACGGTTTGATTGCCGGCTCCCCGATGTCGCCCAGTGCCAGTGCCGCACGCCACCTGATGCCAAGGTTGGTATGCCGCATCGCTTTTATCAGTCCGTCCATGTCCATGCCGCTGGTGCTGTGGACATAGTACGCTTTTTTGTCGTACAGCAGTCCGTTTGAATTCATTGCACTACCACCACTCCCCGTTATTGGTAATTTTTCATTGCAGGCAAGATAATTACTTGTACATGCTATTTACCCGTGTTCATAAAATTATTGACCCGGGACTGATGCTTCATTTCGTGTATAGAATTGTTTGATGATGCAGAAATATTTGAATATACCCATTTTCATAACCGGCGTATTTTATTCCCGGGACTAACGTCATGATTTTTGTCATAAATCCTCTTGCCTCATGGTATACGTTATCCTAAACTTTATCCCTCTCCGGGGGCATCTGAACATAGTGGGGAGTATTTTATGGCAAAGGAAGTGTCAGTGCTTGTCGGCGGGAAGGCCGGGGACGGTATCAATAACGCCGGGGCGATGGTCGCCCGGATGTTTGGCCATCTGGGATATCATGTGTTTATGTATTATGATTACCCGTCCCTGATCCGGGGCGGGCACAATTTTGCGCTTGTCCGGGCATCTGATCAACCGGTCACCGTGCACCAGGACCGTGCTGATGTGATCCTTGCCCTCGATCAGGAAACCGTAGACCTGCACCAGTCGCATTGTCCCGGGTGCACGCTCGTGATCAACTCGGACCGGGTAAAACCAGTCGATGGTGCTTTGGGCGTTTCTCTCAAATCGCTTCTTGCTGCAGAAGCAGCGCCTCCTATTATGGGGAACTCTGCGATGCTTGGAGCATTTGCAAAAACTGCCGGCATTCCCTGGGAGACCGTGGAGAGCGTTTTTTTTGCCCATATGCCAAAAGCCGAACAGAACCTCAAGGTTGCCCGACGGGCATATGACCTGGTGCAGACAGTACGGCCGGTAGAACCGCTGCACCGGGCCGCACTCCCGCTCCTGACCGGGAATGAAGCGGTCGGGCTTGGACTGGTGAGGGGCGGGTTGGCGGCCTATGTGTCGTATCCCATGACCCCTTCCTCAAGCATACTGCATTTTCTTGCAGAACAAAAGGACCGGTTTTGCCTGAAGGTGGTTCACCCGGAAAACGAGATTGCGGTTATCCTCATGGCGCTTGGGTTTGCGTATGCCGGCACCCGGACTGCGGTAGGGACATCGGGAGGCGGGTTCTGCCTGATGACCGAAGGGCTCTCGTTTGCCGGTATGGCAGAATTCCCCATCGTGATCGTCATGTCGCAGCGGACCGGCCCTTCCACCGGGCTTCCAACCTATTCCGGGCAGGCCGACCTGCATTTTGTGCGGTCTGCCGGGCAGGGAGAGTTTCCCCGGCTTGTTGTCGCGCCTGGTGATGCTGATGAAGCATATGCCTGGTCAAAAATTGCCATGGACTGTGCCTGGGAATACCAGGTCCCTGCGTTTGTCCTTATCGATAAAATGCTGTCCGAAGGCACCTATAGTTTCACCAGGGATACCATCGATAACGAAACTCCCGCTGACCCTGTCCGCAGGGACGTTACGATGCCGTATGCCCGGTACCGCGATACCCCGGACGGGATCTCCCCGCTTGCTTTTCCCGGCACGAAAGGAGCGATTGTGAAGGCAAACAGTTACGCTCACGATGAGGATGGAATCACGACTGAAGAGATACCGGTTGTGTTACAGATGACCCAAAAGCGCATGAGAAAAGAGGAGCGTCTCATCAGCGGAATGGACCGGTATCATCCGGTAAACCTGCTCGGGGTTCCGGATGCATCCACTGCTCTGCTGTGCTGGGGATCGACCCGGGGCGCCTGCGGGGAAGCAGCTGGTCGTCTTGGTCTGCGGGTTGTGCAGCCGGTGGTCCTCGCTCCGTTCCCGGAGCGCCAGGTAAAAGAGGCATTGACAGGTGTGAAACGGTTGATTGCGGTGGAGGAGAATGCAACCGGGCAGCTGGCGACAGTTGCCCGGCAGTACGGCATCCATCCCGATGCTCTTGTGCTGAAATATGACGGGCGATCATTTACCCCGGACGAACTCTATGAACGGATAAAGGAGGCGATGCAATAATGGCACGCACGTTGATTACGGGTACCCAAAACACCTGGTGCCCGGGCTGCGGGAACTTCACTATCCAGCACACGCTCAAAAATATTCTTGCGGACCGGGAAAAAGAAGGAAAGTCCCTTGATGATGTGGTGCTCGTCACCGGCATCGGCTGCCATGCAAAGATGGCCGATTACCTCAACATCAACAGTGTCTACACGCTTCACGGGCGGACGATTCCGGTTGCTACGGGCATAAAACTTGCAAACCCGGACCTTACGGTCATCTGCTGCGCGGGAGACGGTGATGCGTATGCCGAGGGACTCGATCATCTGATCTTTGCAGCAAAACGCAACATCGACATCACCCTGATCGTCCACAATAACCGGGTGTACGGGCTTACCACCGGACAGGTACACCCCGACATCCCCGCTGGGTTTCAAAGGAAAATCAACCCCTTCGGGCACTACCGAATATCCGTTCAACCCGGTCGAACTCATGCTGGCGTCCGGGGCAACGTACATCGCACGCGGGTATACAAAAAAGATGGAACTCCTGCAGACCTTGATCCATGACGGGATTGCTCATAAGGGGTTTGCATTTATCGACGTGCTCCAGATCTGTGCGACGTTTTTCAACATGACTGACTATTACCAGTCCCGGATCTACGAACTGACTGGTCACGATGCCACGGACTTTGAATCTGCATGTAAAAAATCCCGTGAATGGGATTATAACCGGGATGCACCCATTGCGCTTGGCAGGATATACCAACGGACACTTCCGACATTTGATTCCTTTTACCCTACCCGTACGGTATCCGGAGAAGAGCGGGAGGAGCGTATTACCCGCCTTATTAAGGAAAGAGTTTAACTTTTTTTAGCTCTGCAGAAAACCTGTAATCATCCAATAAAAAAAACTCTTATGTATGTTATGAGGGTGACCCCCTCTCTCCCCCAAAGGGGGAGGCACCCCAAGGGGAGCATCCCCTTGACCCCCGGTTTTCATCTCTTATTTTTGGGTTTTTTTACCACTTCTTTGGGATCTACCACAATCCGGGGATGCCATATGGCGGGAGCAGGGAATTCGGATATCCTGGATTTTCGAAGAGTGCCTAAGATAATGAACGATGATTTCTACAGAAGACCACCCGTCAATTGAGAAAATCTCGCATTTTATCAGTATAATGAGGGAGCCCCCCTGATGGGTCGCTTTAGGTGTCTCGTCGATCCCTCGCTGGGCAAAAGGTCGTATTGCGATACTCCGGGTGCTTCCGAGATCCGCAAAAGTGGACCCGCAGGCGGCGCGGAGCGCCGTCCCCTTCCCTTGTTTAACTATGTATCAAATACACACTTTGATCCTCCAAAGTGCCACGAAAAGGGCATTAGTGACCCTCCTAAATCTATTCTAGAATTGCTCTAATCCATTCCGAAACTGTTTCAGGCTGCCCGGCTCCGGGCTCCGGTGGGGGATGGAGGGAGTTCCTCATGTAGGAGGCGGTTTGGGGAACCGACCGGTTCCTCCATTATCTTGTAACTTTAACTCTTCGATTAATTTCACTATTAACAGTGAATGTTCTACAGACCCCTTTTTTTAAATCACCAGCAAAGAAAAAAGTACATCAGGAAAACCGGTATATCGTACAACAGGAAATTTCATGGAAAATACCGGTTCGGACAAGAGCAGGAATATCATGCCAAAAACCCCTCACCTGAGATCGACACTTGTCCGCCTGGTCATCATCCCCTTTGCGGTGTTTTTTGTATGGATGATCGAGAATTTTCTTTTAGAAGGAAACATACGGTTGTTCTCGCACAGCAATACGCTGGCCCTTGTTATCTACACGGTTTTTTCCTGCATAATTGTCGGCATTCTTGTCCCCGTCCTTTTCATACGGAGGTCTTTTGTATCGGGTGACGTGAACATGTTCCAGATCGGGTTTCGCCCGGTGCGGCGCACGGTCACGGCATGTGCCGTTACCGGGCTTATTGTCTATCCCGGTCTTGTTCTCTTCTCCCCGTTTGGATCCGACAGGATGACTGGCATCACTGCATTTTTTTTCCTCCTGCCGACTGCAATCGCGTCGATCATGGTCTGCTGGGTGCTGGTCGGGACCCATATCCAGGCATTTTTCCGGAGCGGCGGCGTTTTAGTATCGATCCTCTATGGTATTGTGGTGACGGCAATCTTTTTTGACTGCACCTCATTTGCCCATGCGGGATTATCCGGTTCGGGTGGGAAATTTCCCGTATTTTTTCTCATCGGGATCATTGTTGCGCTCTTCTTTTTTGCAATCCGGGATATCTATGCTTCAGCAATGCTCCTCGCATTCTGTCTGGTTGTCACCGGTGCCGGTTCATTTGACCCGCGTTACCTCTCATCAGGTGCCCTGCCCGTGTATGGCACTGCCTTCGTGACCGCTCTTGTTCTGGTTCTTGTTCACGGGTATTTTTTCCGGTATTATACTACCATCCGGCTGGATTGAAAAATGAGAGTGTGCAAGACGGGGCTGTTCCTCAATGATCCACGATAAATAATATTTATACATCAATGCGCGAAAGGGTACCAGTATGCAGAATACGGTGAAATGTGGACTTATTCTTGGATTGATTCTTGTTGTGGGGGTGTTTTTTGCGGGCTGTTCCGACCAGTCATCAGGGACATACACTCCTGTTACGACAGCAACTACCCCGACAGCGCACTATGTAGCCGGCGATATTGCCGCGAAAACCGCTTCGCAATCCCCGTTCTGGCTGATACTGTCCTACGATTCAACAAACGACCAGTATACCCGGGCGATGATATACAGGAATACTGATGGATCCTGGGGGCACCGCAGTGACGCCAGCACGGATAAGTTCCCACGCGCATCCATGGAACAGCTCTACCCGGTCAAAGTTTCCCATGTCGACCTCTCATCAGTACCCGTCGTAACTCCCACGGCGCCAACGGCAGTCCCGACCACCCTCTTGGGCAGCGGACCCCGGATAACCAGTGTCTCGCCTACGGTTGCTGCATTGAACACGCCGGTCAGCCTGACCATCACCGGCACGAACTTCATCTCCGGTGCAACGGTCAGTCTGGTCCAGCCTGGATACCCAACGGTCCAGGCAACGGGTGTATCGGTCACCTCAACGCAGATTACCTGCATGGCTAACCTGAACGGGCTGAATACCGGATCCCTGTCCATACGGGTTACCAACCCGGACGGGCAGTATAATTCGCTCAACAACGGTTTTGTCATCGGCGACGTTATCCCCGGCATTACCGGGGTCAGTCCGACCACTGGCCCACTCGGGCAGACGATATCCCTTGTTATCACCGGCACAAACTTTGAAAATCCTGCAGCGGTGACGCTTTCTCTTACTGGCACATCTGATATCATATGCCAGAGCACCGTGTCCACCCCGCCATCAAAGATCACCTGCTCCCTTGTCATTCCGTCGGATGCGACGACTGGGGCCTATCACTCGGTAGTGCGCAACAGTGTCTCGGGAAATTCGGCTACCTGGGGCAGCACGTTTTCCATAACCAATTCCACGGCATAATCCACTTCACTTCTTTTTTTCATGGCAAAACAAACAAAATCTGTTTGAATTTTATCCAGGTCCTATCCGGACGTGCACTTGTTGAGGTTGACCCCCCCTCTCCTCAATGGGAGAGGCAACACAAGAGTGGGGCTGCGTATTATGAATGAGGTTTTCTACAGTGCCTGATATCGTTCAATTTCCCGCCATACTCCGGCGCATCCTTTTTATTTTCAGACAGTGACGATGACGTACAGGTAAATCCATGCCCATCAAAAGAATCAGTGCATCCAATTTCAAGAGTTTTGCCACGCTCGATGTAACCCTGCCCCGTTTTTCTGTTGTCATCGGTTCAAACGCAGCAGGAAAATCAAATTTTATTAACCTGTTCAGGTTTTTGCGTGATATCTCCCGGCATGGTCTTGTCAACGCAATTGCGCTTCAGGGTGGCGTGGACTATCTTCGCAATGCAAAGATTGGCGTCTCCCGGGATCTCGAAGTGCGGGTTGAGTATGAACCTGCACCCCGTTTTGATGTGCTGGAACAGCAGCCGGGAGAAACGACTGCGTTGGGGTTCCGCGCCTGCGAATCCAGTTATGAATTTGCGCTGCGGTTTGGCCAGACGGAAGCAAACCCCGAGATTGTAAAAGATCGGTTAATAATCGGATATGATATTTCCCTGTGCGAGCACGGGACGACCGGCTGGGTTGAGAAAGACCGTATCGGGCGCGGGCATATCGAAATCTGCACGGTAAACGGGAACCTTCACTACCATGTCGATATCCCCAAAGGCTGCCCGCTGAAAAAAGAGGATATAATCCCGCTGTTTTACCGGAAAAAACAGCTTCCCCGGCAAACGCTGCTGATCGAAACTCCCTATGCGTATCCCATGCCGCACATCGAAAAATTCTTTGACCGTATTGCGATCTACGATATCAACCCAAAACTCCCCAAAAAAGGCGTTTTGATCACCGGGAAAACAGCGCTTGAAGAGGATGCGGAAAACCTGACGCTTGCGGTAAAAAACATCCTTGATAACCCGGAAAAGAAACGGAAATTCTCAAACCTTCTCAAGGACATCCTCCCGTTTGTTGAGGATTTTTCTGTAAAAAAGTTTATGGACGTGTCCCTGATGATGACCCTGCGGGAGCGGTATGCGAAAAGTCTTGACCTGCCCGCGTCGTCGCTCTCTGACGGCACGATCATGATCTTCGCCCTGATCATCGCGCTCTATTTTGAAGAACGCCCGTTTATCATCATCGAAGAACCGGTCAGCCACATCCACCCGTTCCTCGTCTCCCGGGTCGTCGCGATGATGCAGGAATCTTCCCGCCGCGAACAGGTGATGATCACCACCCACAGTACAGAAGTGGTCAAGCATGCATCCCTAGACGATATCCTGCTCATCTCCCGGGACAGTGACGGGTTCTCGGTCATCTCCCGTCCTGCCGATAAAGAAGAAGTAAAAACATTCCTTGAAAACGAGATCGGCATTGACGAGCTCTATGTGCAGAACCTGCTGGGACTCTAAAACATGAAAAAACGGCTGTTTATCATGGTCGAAGGAGGTGACGACGTCCGTTTCTTTGGCCGGATCATCAAACCGCTCTTTGTTTCCCGGTACGATTCCGTGGATATTATCCCCTATGCCTCTACCAAGCGCGAGAAGGTGAACAAATTTTTAAAAAGCGTGCAGCAGATGCAGAATGATTATATTTTTGTTGCCGACATTGACCAGGAGCACTCGGTCCGTGACAAAAAACAGATCCTGTACTACCGGTTCAACCATATCGACGGTGGCAGCATTATCATCGTGATAAAAGAGATCGAGAGCTGGTATCTTGCGGGACTGACCGGGGAATCGCTTTCCAGCCTCCATATGCAATCACTGGCATCCACTGACGAGATCACAAAAGAGCTATTCAACACGCTCATTCCCCGGCAGTTTGATTCACGTATCGATTTCATGTTCGAAATCCTGAAAGGTTTCTCGCTTGAATCCGCGGTGGTAAAAAATGGTTCATTCCGTTTTTTTGTTGAGCGTTATCATCTCCTGGAACATGTTCCCCCTCGCATTCGCACCTGAAAACGGACAATCTGATCACGTAAGGAAATTATTAATCAATTATCGGGCGATACACTCTACCAGACGGATATTGGAGTGATGATCATAATAGACCGTTACGTATGCCAGATATGTGGGCATGTATACAATCCTGATAAAGGCGAACCGCTTCTGAATATCAAGGATGGTGTAGACTTTACTGCGCTGCCGGCTGACTTTGCATGCCCGGTATGCGGTGCATCCAGGGACAAGTTCAGGAAGGAGTGAGGAGAGTAACTATGGTTTCACGGGAAATTGTACCGGGTATCTTCTGGGTGGGTGCGCATGATTTTGACCGGCGGATTTTTGATGAACTGATCCCTCTTCCGGAGGGCACAAGTTACAATTCGTACCTGATCCGCGGCAGCGAAAAGACGGCCCTGATCGATACCGTTGACCCGACAAAAGAGTTTGAACTGGTTTCAAACATCGTCAAACTGGGCGTTGAGCGGATTGATTATATTGTCATCAACCATGCCGAACAGGACCACTCCGGTTCCCTGCCGATGATCCTGGAGTTCTTCCCGGATGCTGTTGTCGTGACAAACGAGAAGTGCCGGGATCTCCTTGAGGCACTGCTCCATATCCCCACGGACAGGTTCAGGATCATCAAAGAGGGGGATACCCTTTCACTGGGTGACCGGACGCTTGAATTTTTTATCACGCCATGGACACACTGGCCTGAGACCCAGATCACCTATCTCAAAGAGGACAGGATCCTCTTCTCCTGCGATCTTTTCGGGTTCCACATGGCGACAAGCGACCTGTTCATTTCCGATGAAGCCGCCGCGTACCGCTCGGCAAAACGGTATTACGCCGAGATCATGATGCCCTTCCGCGGCAGTATCCGGGGGTACGTGGAGAAGGTAAAAGCGCTTGGCCCGGCGATGATTGCCCCCAGTCATGGCCCCATACACAAGAACCCGCCGTTCATCCTCGATGCCTATGCCGACTGGGTATCAGACAACGTGAAAAACGAAGTGATCATCCCGTATGTTTCGATGCATGGCAGTACGCAGAAGATGGTGGATCATCTGGTCAGTGCGCTGATTGAGCGGGGGATCACGGTCAAACCGTTTAACCTGACAAAAACCGATATTGGTGAACTGGCGATGGCGCTTGTCGATCCGGCAACCGTGGTGATTGCGACGCCTACGGTGCTCTTTGGCCCGCACCCGCAGGTAGTCGCTGCCACGTACCTGGCAAACGTGCTCAAACCCAAAGTCCGGTTTGCATCGGTGATTGGATCGTTTGGCTGGGGCGGAAAAGCGGTTGATACGATTACAAAGATGCTCGACCATGTGAAAGTCGAGGTGCTCGAGCCGGTGATGGTCAAAGGATTGCCCGATGAAGCAGCCATGAAATCGCTTGACCGGCTGGCAGACGATATCTTAAAGAAACATCAGGAGATTAATATCGTATAAACATGGGAGCGGAACATGACAAAACTGTTTGATGTCTATAAGTGCGACGTTTGCGGGAACATCGTAAAGGTTGTCCATGCATCCGGCGGGACGCTTGTCTGCTGTGGTCAGCCGATGGTACTCCAGCAGGAAAAGACTGCGGACGCAGGAAAGGAGAAGCATGTGCCGGTTGTTGAAAAGACCGCAAAGGGCATTATCGTGAAGATTGGGTCCATACCCCACCCGATGGAGGAGAAACACTATATCGAGTGGGTGGAAGTCAAATCAGGTGAGAACCTGTATATCAAAGGGTTCAAGCCCGGCGAAAAGCCCGAGGCGGAATTCTGTATTTCCGATGCGAATGTCAAGGCACGGATTTACTGCAATGTCCATGGCCTGTGGACAAACAAAGCATAACAAAACAATCTTCTTTTTTTCTCCGTTGGTGAGGCAAACACTATATAGAGCCCGGGCGGCAACCTCCTAGTGATGCACCGGCTCGAATATCTCTCCACGATCGTTGCCGATCTGGGGGAAATTTTCACTTTTATTGCGCCTGTTACCTGCGTCCCGCTGGGTGTTGCGCTGATCTACGGCGAATGGCGCATGCTCCTGCCGATGGCATCCGTGCCTCTTGTGTTTTTTATCCTTGGCCACCTGTTCAAGCGTCTTCCAAAAAACGAGCGGGAGACGAGATTGTCGACTGCGATGTGTTCGGTGGCTCTTTTCTGGTTCGCAAGCGCCGTCATAAGCGGGCTCCCGTTCATGCTGGGGCTCAACATGAGTTTTACCGATTCGCTGTTTGAAGGCATGGCAGGATGGACGGGCACCGCATTTTCGATGATGCAGTCACTTGATACAGCGCCGTATACGCTCCTGTTCTGGCGATCCTATATGCAGTGGATTGGCGGTATCGGGATCATCGCATTTGTCATTGCAATGGCGAGCAGCACCGGCCTTTTCCGGTCAAAGATGTTCCGTACCGAGGGCAGGGACGAACCGCTCATGCCCAGCATCATCGCCACCGGGCGCGAGATCTGGAAAATTTACGGGCTTCTGACGTTTATTGCGATAAGCCTGATCCTTTTCACCGGGTTATCTCTCTGGGAATCGGTAAATCTCGGGTTATCAACGATATCCACCGGCGGGTTCACCCTTCATAGTGGCGGTATCTCCTTTTACCACAATATCTTTCTCGAACTCATGCTCATCCCGATCATGATCGCCGGGGCGCTGCCGTTCAAACTTTATTACCTGATAAAAGAGAACCGGCGCTGGAGCCTGTTTGGGGATGAGCAGGTCAAACTTTTCCTATTTTTCGCGGTAATCGGTACCGCAATCCTTGCTTACGATCTGGTGTTTTTTAACGATCTCGATCTTCTGGTAGCGGTGGAACAGGGTCTGTTTATGACGGTATCTGCCCTGACTACCACCGGCTTCCAGATCACCAACCCGCATGGCTGGGCAAGTGTGACGCTCCTCTTCCTGACGATGTTTGTGTTTATTGGTGGAGCGTCCGGGAGCACTGCAGGCGGGATCAAGCTCAACCGCGTCGCGCTTGCTTACCGTGCACTTATCTGGTGGTTCCGCCGCATATTCGTGAGCGGCAAAATCCTGCTCCCCTTCAAAATCGAAGGGCGGATCATTCCCCGTGCGACTGCCGAACTGGAAACTTCAAAGAACATGCTCGTGATTATCCTGTCCGTTGCGATTATATTTGTCGCGACGCTGGTCATTATCCAGTTCCACCTGACGACCTACACCATCACCGATATCCTGTTTGAGGTGGTGTCTGCCTTCTCCACATGCGGGATCAACGTGGGGTATGTTACCCCGGATATGCCCATTATTTCGAAATGGACGTTTATCCTGGTGATGTGGCTGGGCCGGCTCGAGGTTATCCCGGTTATTATGCTCTTCCATGCCATCTTCAAGGGGTCTGACTAAACCTTTTTTGTCTCTTTGATGGGCGCGGCATGAACGCAATTTTACTTTTCAAAAGTTTTGGGAATTTTCATTTGAAATGATGGTGCATGGATTCCAATATAACGTGAATGGAAGAATGACCGGGAGATTATGAAATTAACACCATGGGAAATTTACACCAGATCGATGGATGTCAGGGTGCGAAGTCTCATCCTTGACATTCATGAGATGAGCTTTTGTTGGAGGATAAAAAAAGTAAGACTATTTTTGCCGTCTTATTTCACCGGCCATAGCGGAATTATCATCGATCCTTTGCCAGGTGTCTCATTGATTACCTGGGCAAGGTCGTGTAGATTGCAGACAAACCGCACAGGATCCATCTCATTTCATTTCTCATGTTTTCCTTTTTTCATCTGTAGTAGATGGTGAGCCATATTGCGGCATATATCGATAAAATCAAGATATCAGCGAGTATATTTCTTGTAATATTTATTGGGAGTTTAAAATTTTTTATGTGGCTGAGTTCTCATCAAAAACAGACCATTTATGATATCAGCATTATCGTAAGTGTCATTTCTTCCATTATCATTACGTATCTCTGTCTCAATAACGGAATCTACGATGTATTTCCGTACTTTTATCTTATTCCTGTGGTGCTCATTGCATATTCCCACCCCAAATTCGGCATCTATGGAACAATTTTCATCGGATGGTTATATTTCGCGCTTGTCTATTTATGGGAAGTTCCGGATTCACAACTTTTCACTCTTGCCACAATACGGTTCTATGTCTTTGTCTCCCTTGGAATTCTCATATCCATCTATTCCACAGAGTACCAGAAAGAGCAGCAGAGAAACCGCACTATCTTCTATAATTCCCAGGCAGGAACTTTCAGTATTCATAAAAAAACCCTGGATATAACGGCTGCCAACCGGAAGTTCGCCCAGGCAATCCAGTACAGATGTAGTGACCTGATAAAAAAGAATCTTTCAGATATTATCGTAAATTCATCAGACCGCGAATTATTTCTTTCAAAATTACACGACAGTAAATACGTGAAGGATATTGAAGTGACCCTTTCTGCACACGACAAAACGTTGCGATGGGTACTGATATCCGTGTCCAATACCAATGAAGAGGATTTTGTGTGTACTGCTGTGGACATCACCGATCAAAAAGTGTCACAACATGCTCTTATGCTGGCAAATCGGAAACTTGGCATTCTCTCCAGCATCACCCGGCACGATATCCTCAACAAGCTCTCGGGGATATACGGTTATCTTGATATCATGCGTATGAAATCCCCGGATCCTGCATTTGCAGATTATATCAGCAAACTGGAAGTTACCACAACAGAGATCCAGAATCTGATCGCTGAAACTCAGATTTACCAGGACCTCGGTATTCAGGAACCCCAATGGCAGGAACCGGAAAAACTTGTGAGACATTTACCTGTCCCGGAAACGATCACACTCACCGTAGATCTGCCGGAGGTTGAACTATTTGGAGACCCGATGCTCAACAAAGTATTCAATAATTTCATTGATAATTCCATCCGGCACGGAGAGCGGGTGACCGAAATCAAGGTATCCTCCAAAAAGTCGGGCGACAACCTGGTGATACTATGGGAGGACAACGGGATTGGTATTCCTGTTGATGAGAAGGAAAAAATCTTCGAACGGGGATTTGGGAAACATACCGGACTTGGTTTGTTCCTTGTCAGGGAGATCCTTTCCTTGACTGGCATCACCATTAAGGAAACCGGAGAGCCGGGCAAAGGAACGCGGTTTGAGATGACGATCTCAAAAGGCGGATACCGGATCATCACCGTGAAGTATACCCGCATTGTTCGGAAATCATCCTGCGTTGTTTCCTGTTCATTGTTAACAACAGTGCCACACAGGGCGTTCCTTTTGCATTTCCCGTGGAAAATTACAAACGCCGATTGATCAGAATTCGTTTGAATTTTACCGGATAAAAACTAACTCTCTACTGCAATAATTTCATTAAGTTAATGTTGAACGCAATTTTACTTTTCTTAACATCAGGAGATCTAATATAAATTGGCGGCGTACCAGTATGGTAATGAAGCAGATCGCCCTGTACGGCAAGGGGGGTATCGGAAAATCCACCACGTCCGCAAACCTGTCCGCTGCGCTTTCCCAGCAGGGGTTCGATGTCCTCCAGATCGGGTGCGATCCTAAAAGGGACAGCACCCGGATGCTGATGCAGGGCCGGTTTATCCCGACCGTCATGGACCTTGTCCGGGAACGGGGCGAAAAGGAGATCTCCCTCTCCGATGTGGAGTATACCGGTTTTAACGGCGTTCGTTGTGTCGAGGCCGGCGGTCCGGAACCCGGCGTCGGTTGTGCCGGGCGGGGCATCATCGCGACGTTCCAGATCCTTGAGAAATTCGGGGCGCTCAAAGGCGATGTTGTTGTTTATGATGTGCTGGGCGACGTCGTGTGCGGCGGTTTTGCGATGCCGATGCGGGAAGGGTATGCGCAGGAAATTTACCTTGTCACCTCCGGCGAGCTCATGTCCCTGTATGCAGCCAACAATATCTGCAAGGCAATCCAGCGCCTTTCGTCCCGGTTAAAGAGCAAATGCCGTCTTGCGGGCGTGATCTGCAATGCGAAGAACCAGCCCCGGGAAGAGGAACTGGTAGCGGAGTTTGCAGAGAAAGTGAACAGCTCGCTTGTCCAGTTCATCCCCCGCGATCGTGTCGTGCAGCTGGCGGAACTGAACAAAAAAACCGTGATCGAGTATGCACCGGACGCCCCGCAGGCAGAATGCTACCGGGAGCTGGCCCGGCGTGTCATGGAGAACACCCGGTTAACGATCCCCACCCCCCTTGAGATCGATGATCTTGAATCCCTTGCCTTTGGATACCTGTAGATTTGAAGGCTGCACCCTTACCGGTGCCCTGTCGGTGACGACCCATGTCCGCGATGCGGTGACGGTCGTCCATGGCCCAAAAGGCTGCACCCATCACAATTTTTCCCTGCTGCATGCAACAAGCCTCGATAATGACAGCATCATAATTCCCAACATGGTATCGTCCAATCTTCTGGACACTGATATTGTGTTTGGCGGGGAACCGGCGCTTGACCGGACACTCGACGCCGTAACCAGAAAAAATCCTTCCGCTGTTTTTGTGCTCTCGACCTGCGTGGTGGATACCATCGGTGATGATGTGGCGATGGTATGCGGGGTAGATCGAAGCATACCGGTCATACCGGTACCGACGGCCGGGTTCCTTGGCGGGACCTTCCAGTGCGGCGTGAACAATGCCCTGATTGCTCTTGCCGGCATGGCACCACCCTGCACGAAAAACCGGGGTGTGAATATCATCGGCGAGAAAAACCTCGAGTATGAGGTTGACGAGAATTTTTCTGAAGTACACCGGCTGCTCGAAGCGCTCGGCCTGAGCGTGAATACCCGGTTTGTGCATGAAACTTGCGTCGATACCATCGCAGGACTTGGCGCCGCACAGGTGAACATCCTTCGCGACCCGGGGCTTCTTCCGGTAGGGGAGTATCTCCGCCAGCGGTTTGGTACGCCATATATTCCCTCGTTTCCGGTGGGAATGGCTGCAACAATTGCGTTTTTGAAAACAACGGCAGATGCCTGCGGCGTGGATTGCCATATGGCGGTGGCGGAGGAAGAGGCACTGCAGGAAATGACCCTTTCGGATTTTTCCGACCTGTCCGGGGTATCGGTATCCTGTGATCCTGCCGGTATGGACCCGGCGGCGGTACGGGCTGTTCACGAGATGGCTGATGCACTCCGCATGCATTTCGGCCCCGGGGGACATACCCTCCCTTTGTCTGCGACGTCACCCGTGGGAAGTGCCGGTGTCCGGCGATTGCTCCACCGCTGGAGGCGGGCCATCCATGCCTGAATGCGAGAACCCGCTCTGGCCGTGTGCGATGACGGGTGCGGCGTCGTGCCTGGCGGGGTTTCGCGGCCTGAAAGTGGTTATTCACGGGTCGAGTGGCTGTTATTATTACCCGGCGACGCTCCTTCATGCTCCGCTGCACGGGACATTTATCCTTGAACACGAGGTCATATTCGGCTCGGAAGACCGGCTTAAAACGGTGATTGGCGGGATTGCCGGTGATGGTGACAGGATTGCGGTCATTACTACCTGTGTGCCCTCGGTTCTTGGCGAGGATATCAAATCCATGCTCTCCGACTATGACGTGATCCTTGTGGACAGCCCGGGATTTGCGGGGGATATCGAAGCGGGATACCAGACAGCGTTATCCACACTTGCCCCTGCTGTTGATCCTGACCGGCCGGGAATTAACATCGATGGCGCCAGCCTCTTTGATCCGTTCTCTGCCGGGAACGTGCAGGAGATTACGAGGATTCTCGTGCAGGCATCGGTTCCGGTGGGAACTATCTTTGCCGATGATACCCTTGCTCATTGCTGGCAGGCGGCAGCGTATACTATCGGGACAAACGAGGATTTTAAAAGCGGGGTGGGGACAAACCTTGGCGGGACGCTGGGGTTTGAAGCGCTGAACCGTACCCTGAAAACTATTGCATCGGTATTTGACACCGCAGACATAGAGCCCGTAGGTGCGGAGATCGAACGGGAACAGGAGCGGGTCATCCATGCCTGCGACAAGTATCTCCGCCGGTTTGATCCGCCATCTGCGGCAATCTTTGCCGGTGACGTCGTATGCACAGTTTGCAGCGGAATCACTTGCCCGTTACCTTGATACAGATGTCCGCTTTGTCGGGACACGGAACGCACCAACGATCTTTTCCTGTCCTGCCAGGCAGGTAACCGGGCTTGAAGAGGTGTCCCGCGAGATTGAACAGGCTTCCCCGGATCTGGTGCTTGGATCATCGTTTGAACGGTCTGTGAGCGGTGACCGGGCATTTGTGGGAATCGTCCCACCCTTGCGGGGAAGGGTCCGGCTCTCCCACCCGCCGCTTGCCGGGATTAGCGGTACCCTGTCTTTTATCGAGAACGTCCTGAATGCCTGTATGGACAAAAAAGCCGGCGCAAAGCGGGCAGCCGGCGATGCCTGATCCCGTTTTGACAGAGTTTTTGCGCTCACTTTCACACCGCGCAGACTTTTGGGATTATATACTCTCCCACATGACGCCATACTACGACAAAAAGGTGGTCGTGTATGATGCAAAAAGCAGGGTATCTCCAGAGAACCGGGTGCAGGGCGTTTGACCGTGATGGGGTAGTGCATGAAGTCATCGAACTCCACATTGTTGGCAGCCGGTATGCACTCCGGATTGAAGATCTGGCAAAAGGTATTTCCGGGCATGTGTTTGTGCAGGTGGAATCCCTTGTCCGGGACTGGAACCATTATCTTGGTGCAACCTGCGGGCTTGCACAGGTATCAGCGTCAGGAAAGGCGCTCAACATCGAACTCTTTGACGCGGGTAATTTCACCATCTCGCTGTCAACCCTTAAAGGCGTCATGTATGGAAACATGCGCAAAGGCGTGGTCGCCAGGATACCCGATCAGCCGATGCAGCCGGTATGGAAACCCCGCCGGCATACCATGGGGCAGCAGAATATCAGTGCGCTGGTCTGAAATGGGTGCGATACCCCTTGTCGCCCTCCCTTTTTCTCTCTCACAACCGGGCAGATCTGCAATTTTTTTGATCTGCATCGCTTAAAATTAATAGTCTCACAGCAGATCTCTTTTCAGGAATGATCACTGCCCTTTTTACCCCAGGTGAATATCTGATTACTTTGGAGGGTCTGCATGGAACCTGATCCAGCCGTTTTTCGCGAGCTTGTTGAGTGCCAGCAGGACCTGATCGTAAAGTTCAGCCCGGAAGGGCGGCTCCTTTTTGTCAACACTGCGTATTGCGATCTGGTGGGGAAGACAAAAGATGAACTGGCCGGTGCTGTGTTTATGCCGGTGACAAGCGAGCGCTATACGGACGCTCTTGCCACGCATATGACCCGGCTCTTCCGTCCCCCGTATGCCTGCATGGTTGACCAGTGGATACCCTCGTTGAAGGGGCTGCGGTGCATCAGCTGGTCGGCACGCTCCATAAAAGACGATCAGGGAAAAGTTACGGCAATCGTTGCCATCGGTCGGGATGTGACCGGGCAAAAGGAGGAACAGCGGGCAACAAAACGGAAAGACGACGACCTGATGCTCGTGATCGAGAGCGGGAAGCCGATGTATTACACGCACACCCCCGATCATATGATGCAGTTTGTCAGCCCGAGGCTTCGTGCCCTGCTTGGCTGTACCCCGAATGCCAAAAAACGGCTGTGGACTGACTACCTTTCCGACAACCCGATCAATGCACAGGGCCTGGAACGGACGCTCAGGGCAATCGCATCCGGGCGTCGCGAACCCCCGTACCGGCTGGAATTTCTGGGGCCCGATAACACCCGGATATGGGTGGAAGTGAACGAGATCCCCATCGTAAAAAGCGGCAAGGTTGTAGCGATTGCCGGTTCGTTAACTGATGTCACCGAGAAAAAACGGGTTGATGAAGGGCTGGTCGAAGCCGAAGTACTCTTAAAAGGGTATGGCAATCAAAAAACCGGTGGGAACGCACGCCAGCCCGCTGCGGTAAAAGCAAAGAGCCCGTTTGGATTTTTCAGTTCCCTGTTTTCCAAAGATAAGGGTGGGGAAGAAGAGGATGAGCCGCTCGATATTCCGGCAAACCTCCGGTAAATTTTTTTGGTATTCTGGTTCTTTGTTGAAACGCCCGGAATGACAACCTTTCAGAACCCCGTGCTGATGGAGCGACCGGGAGATTCCACACATGATGCCCATAAGTATGGGATAAAGCGGATGCTCCAGGTGGGAGTAATCCCTATCACGGTTGAGTCGCTGGTGTCAGAATGGATGCATGACTGGGGCAACCCGAAATCGGGGGAGCTTGTTAAGGAAGTATATTCGAAATACGGCGCACAAATCGGGCTTGGGATGCCATAAGATTTGAGGGGCAGTGATGAACGGGACGGTTCTGATAACTTCTCGGGACCTGTGATAATTTCTCCAATTCATCACGTCGTAAAAATTTATATTTTCCTGGTTTTTTTTCACGAAATCCTGTTACCTTATCAGAACAGATCGAAGTATCTTGGGTGGTGCTTCTTAAGGTATCTGTAAATCTGGTTTGGATATCGCAAATCGGTTCTGATGTGTTGGCGATTTATCGGGTATTTTTAACGAGATGAAAAATCGGTCAACCTCCACCAACTTATCAGGGCCCGTATTGAATACAGCAGCGCTGAACCCTCATAGGTGTCAGAACCTGTATATATCGCCACCGGTCTGGCAGGTAGCCGGCTATGTGAGAGACCGTATCCCCATTTCCTCAAATCCCTACATTTATATGATCATGAATGAGAGTGACCACCATGCCACTCAAAGCGCAGATTATGGAAGTAATCAATGGTCCACATGTTGCAGCTGTTGCAACACTGGACGGCAAGCTCCCGGCGGTCCGGTTCATGGTGCTTGCCGGCTTGCCTGACATGACCCTTGTCGGGGCGACAATGAAATCCTCGAAAAAAGTTGAGCAGCTGAAGAAAAATCCTGATACGGCTCTTGCCATCTGGTCGGGAAAGGAATATTCTGATCCATACGTGGAAATCAAGGCAAAGGGCAAAGTCCACGAAGATATTGCTACGAAAAAAAAGTACCTGGAACCCGATGCTCGAACAGCACTTCAAAACACCGGAGAATCCTGATTTTGTCGTGATCGTGTTCACAGTAGGCGAGATTGCGTATCACGGGAAGAATATGTCAAGCCTGGAAATCTGGAAACGCTGAAACGGTTCCGGCTTAACCAATAGTGCAAGGCAGGAATGGCACCCAAAGCGGGATGCCCGTTCCAATCAGGAGGACACTGGCAGACCCGCCTCCCCGAACGGATTTGTAGGCAACATATGCGACGTAAACCGGTATCAAACCCAAAAACAGAAAATTAAACGCAAGAAGAGGGATCGGGGAATTAAAGGATGTCCAGATTTTTAATGTCAGGACTAATACAATGAGGGCGAGATAAATGGGTACAATGAGAAGCGATACTATCTTTCGGAGGTCAAGTCTCATCAGGTCTCGCCTTCTCTGATAGTTTTCCTCACCATTCAATTATTAAGTAAACAATCATGGTTGCACCTATCAATAGCATACATAAATCCACAATATAAAATATTTGAAAACCGGTTCTGATGCATTTGCGGTTGGTGACCAAGATTTTATCACATTAAAATTTCCCAATCAACCGCCAACTCATCAGCGCTGTCTTATCGTATTTATCAGCCCGGGTTCGTGGATTATCAGTTGGATCGGACTTCTGATTGGCGGGATATGGTATTATTTCCGCAGTCA
Source organism: uncultured Methanoregulaceae archaeon (assembly GCA_963768785.1). GTDB lineage: Archaea > Halobacteriota > Methanomicrobia > Methanomicrobiales > Methanospirillaceae > Methanoregula. The sequence goes on along the minus strand of CAVYJD010000014.1, from coordinate 245,893 downwards.
CTGATGCAGGGCCGGGGCATTGTGCGGGTCCCGTGTAGTCCAAATGAGGAGGATTGTCCCTGCTGCGGCAATAACGGCAGCAACCATGAAACCTGCGCTGTACCCGACGAATGCCCAGATAAACCCGATCATCACGCTGGATACGAGATCTCCGACTCCGTTTATCGTTGCGAGCGCCCCGAAACCGAGCGCCCGGGACTCCTCTTCCACCATCTCGCTGGCAAGTGCGCTTTCGAGCGTGTCCTCGGCCGCAATAAAGATACCGCACATCGCAAAGAGGACCCGTATGCAACCAGGTTCGCCGGGGCGATGACAAAACCGATGAAGGTTGCAACTGCGATTGCATACCCGAGGACAAGCACTGGCCGCCTCCCGACACGGTCGCCGAGCAGTCCCAATGGGTACGATGCCCCGGCATAGACAATGTTGCGGACGAGATACAGGCCCGCTCCTGCTGCAGTCGCCAAGGTAAATCCAAGCATAGGTGTAAGGCTGACAATGGCAAACGCGATGAGCAGGGTGTGGGAGAAGTCCGCTATCCCAAAGACAAGCACCGCGGAGAGAAACACCCTGAACCTGGAAGGCAGCCCTTTTAAGGAGGCCACGAGCGGCCGGGGCCGAGGGTGTGGGGCAGTGTCCCGTTCGCGCAGGAAGAGCCAGATTGCAACAAACGCAATGAACCCGGGGATGACTGCGAGCCAAAGGATCTCCCGGATACCCAGGGATGAAACGAGGATGAGTGCCAGAGCCGGGCCTGCGACCGCTCCGAGGGTGTCACTGGTCCGGTGAAACCCGAAGGCCTTGCCGAGATCCTTTTTCTCCACCGATTTTGAGAGGATCGCGTCCCGGGAGGGGCTGCGGATACCCTTGCCGATCCATCCGACAAGCCTCCCTGCAAGTACAACGTACCACGAGGCAGCAACGGCAATGATCGCGGGAAAGACTGCGGTTGCGACCGAGCCGCCCAAAGCAAACTCCCGCCGCCTTCCCAGTTTGTCGGCAAAATATCCTGAGAAAAGTTTAACAAAACTCGATGCCCCGTCGCTCAGGCCCTCGATAATGCCGAGTGCGTAGACCGGCGCACCAAGGATGATCAGGAACGAGGGGAGGAGAACGGTCACCGATTCGTACCCGAGATCCCCAAAGAAACTTGCGATCCCGGCACCAAGGACCGTCCGGTTCAGCCATGCCGGCCACTTCATAGTGGTATATCGGGTGTGAATTCCAGATAAATGCTGGGAATTGTATCGTGACGGTTCTGATAAGTTTGTGGTTGATCAACCGTATTCACGGCAGGTGATAAATCGTGGTGGATATTCAACCTCACAAATTGGGTGACGTTGACACAGAAGAAGGCGCGGGTAAAACAAATTTTAAGTTTTTTTCAAGAACGCCTAATATTCCATCTCCATCCTCCGCTATAATTTGTACAAACCGCATAAATTTCACCGGTCTTCTTTAGCTGTCGATGCATGATTGGCTGTCCGCACAAAGGGCAGACTCCGGCAATTTTTCCAGAAATTTTCCTACCGATTTGTGGTATATAAGATGCCTGTATAATTTGCTCTGTAGAAACCGCCATGGATAGAAATAAAATGCAAAAGACCACACAAAATTAAAGTACATTTCCTCAAGATTGGAATCGCTCTTATTTTTTAAGAAAACCAAGCAACCCTAAAAAAGAAATGAACCGGGAAGAATTACTTCCCTTTCTTCACGCACTCTGCAATATATGACCCGGCCTTTGCCGTCCCCGCAGAGCCGCCCATATCCTTTGTCACGACACCGTCTTTGATGCTCTTCTCAATCGCCGTCACAATCGATGCTGCTGCCTTGTGCTCCCCGATATGATCGAGCAGGAGCGATCCCGCCCAGATGGTCGCTATCGGGTTAGCGACATCCATGCCCTTGTATTTGGGAGCCGAGCCGTGGATGGGCTCAAACATAGAGGTGCCCTTCGGGTTGATGTTGCCGCCCGGTGCAAGCCCGAGCCCGCCCTGGATCATCGCACCGAGATCGGTGATGATATCTCCGAACATGTTGGGCGTCACCACGACATCGAACCATTCAGGGTTCTTCACAAACCACATCGTGACCGCATCGACGAAGTTAAAATCGGTGGCGACATCCGGGTACTTCTTTGCCGTCTCGGTGAACACGTCCCGCCAGAGCCCATAAATATCGGAGAGGACGTTTGCCTTGTCAACCGACGTAAGTTTTTTCTTTCGCTTCTCCGCAAGTTCAAACGCATAGGTCTGGACCCGGCGTGCCCCTTCGCGGGTGATGACGCCGATCTGGTAGGCAAGTTCTTCCGCATCGCTCTCGACATCGAGCCCGAACTTCACGTTGTAGATGTCGCGGACGACCGAGAGCTCGATCTTCTGGTGTTTTTTGAACCGCGAACCGATCCCGACGTAGAAATCCTCGGTGTTCTCCCGCACGACCACGAAATCGATGTCCTTGGGGGTCTTTCCCGCGAGCGGAGTCTCGACTCCTTTAAGCAGTTTGATGGGCCGGAGGTTCACGTACTCGTCAAAGGAGAACCTCAGGTTAAGCAGGATGCCCTTCTCTAAGATTCCCGGCGGAACCCGGGGATCACCGATGGAACCAAAGTAGATCGCTTTGAATTTTCCAAGTTCCTTCAGGTCATCTTCGGTGAGGAGCTTCTTTGTCGCAAGATACCGTTCGGCGCCGATATCAAAATCCGTCCACTCGATATCGAAATGGAACCGCTCGCCGGCGGCATCCAGCACCTTCTTTCCTTCCTGAATGATTTCCGGGCCGATCCCGTCTCCGCCTATTGCAGCGATCCTGTACATACCGGTACCTCCTTTATGTTCTTCGCGTAGTTCACCAATCCGCCGGCATCAACAATGCCCTGCATGAATGCCGGCTACCGGTTCGATAGCGAACTTTTTGCCGCCCGCTTCCACGTACCCTTTTTTGAGATTCACGGTGATCTTCTGGCCGTCGGCAATTTTGTCTGCATCCGGGCAGACAACCGGGAGCACCCCGACATTAATCGCGTTCCTGAAGAAGATCCGTGCAAATGACCGGGCAATAACCACCCGTACTCCTGCACCCATCAGGGCGAGCGGGGCATGTTCACGGGAAGAGCCGCAGCCGAAGTTGCTTCCTGCGACAACAATATCCCCCTCTTTTGCTTTCTTTGAAAACTCGTCCCGTGTCCCTTCAAAGGCATGCTTCGCGAGTTCCTGTGGATCGTAGATGGTCAGGAACCTGCCGGGGATGATCGCGTCCGTATCGATATCGTCGCCAAACTTCCAGACTCGCATGATCACACCTCCCTCGGGTCAGTAATAACCCCGGTGATTGCACTCGCAGCAGCCGTTGCCGGCGAGCAGAGATATACCATCCCTCCGTGCTCCCCTGCCGTCCCTTGAAGTTCCGGTTCGATGTCGACAGTGACACCTCTCCAGGAGCAATCAGGCCAAACGCCCCGCCCATGCAGGGGCCGCAGCAGGGTGCCTCAACAAGTGCCCCGGCTTTCACGAATTTCTCGATTAAGCCTGCTTTCAGGGTCTTCAGGTACTCGTCCCGTGACGCAGGGATCACGATGACCCGGATGTTCGGGTTGAATTTTTTCTTGCCGAGTACTTCTGCGGCCTCTGCCAGGTCTTCAAACCGCCCGTTCGTGCAGGAGCCGATAAACACCTGATCGAGATGGGTTCCGGCAACCTTGCTGACCGGTACACCCTGGTCGACATTGTGGGGCACCGCAACCTGCGGTTCCATATCCGAGACATCGTAGGTCCGGCGTTCGGCAAAGGTCGCATCCTCGTCGCTTGCAAGGTCGAACGGCTTCATCTTCCGCCGGCCTTTCAGGTAGTCCCACGTGATCTTGTCCGGGGCGACAATGCCTGCCTTTGCCCCCATCTCGATTGCCATGTTGCAACAGGTCATCCGTCCTGCCATGTCCATTTTTTTCATCGTCTTGCCGGCAAATTCGATTGCCTTGTAAGTCGCACCATCTGCCCCGATATCTGCAGCGATGGCAAGGATCAGGTCTTTTGCCCCCACCCGTTTTGGGAACTTCCCGGACACGTCCACCCGGATAGTCTCCGGTACTTTGAAGTAGAGGGCGCCAAACTTCATCGCAAATCCCATGTCGGTCGAACCAATGCCGGTGGCAAAAGCCCCGACGGCGCCGTACATGCAGGTATGGGAATCCGCCCCGACCACGATCTCGCCCGGGTGCCGCCCGCCCTTTTCGAGGACGACCTGGTGACAGACCCCTTCGTTGATATCATAGTTGTGGATACCCTGCTCCGTGGCAAACTTACGCATGTACACGTGGTTTTCTGCCGCCTCAATCGAATCGGCCGGTATCTGGTGGTCAAAGAGCATGATGATGCGTTTGGGATCAAAGACATTCTTCCCGTCCATCTCGTAGAACTTACGAATGGCAAGGGGACCGGTAATATCGTGAATCATTGCACCGTCAATAGGCGTCATCACGACTTCGCCTGCCCGGATGTCCCTGCCGCATTTCCGTGAAAATATCTTTTCTACGATTGTTGCGCTCATGCTTGTTCAGCAGTACTGTATGCTGGTTATGGGTCATCTATTTTGGGGAAAATAAAAAAAATACGGTAATCATATCATTTTTGATAATTACGAAAAATTTCGCAGTTAAAGTAATCTTTAATCGGATCCGGGGCTAACAATCAGCCATGTCTATGATACGAAAACTGAACCTTTTTTTAATTGTGCTCATGTTTGCAACAGTCACGCTCGTTGGCTGTGCGGCAGCCGCAACAGACACTTCGGCAAATGACCATGTAATCCAGGTCAGCGGAAGCGGTACCGTCACCGGAACTCCCGACCGGGTCCAGATTTCCTTTTCCGTGGAAACAGAAAGCCCGGATGTAAAAGCAGCCCAGACGGACAATGCCAACCGCATGAGCGCGATGCAGGATGCGCTTGTTGCCGCAGGTGTTCCAAAAGAGCAGATGAAGACAACCGGGTACTCGATTTACCCGGTCTACCAGGATTCCACCGGACTCCTTGACCAGAAGATCAAGACGTACCAGGTAACAAACACTCTCCAGGTGACGCTTAAGGATGTCACCCAGACCGGAGGAATTATCGATACTGCGGTAGCTGCCGGGGCAAACAAGGTCACATCCATCCAGTTCATGCTTTCCGATGAACAGGCGCTGTCACTTCGCACCGCAGCGCTCCAGAAAGCGGTTGCAAATGCCCGGTCAGATGCAGATGCAGTTGCCGGGGCGCTGGGCGTCAATATTACCGGCACCCGGAGTGCAGACATCAGCCAGGGGTACGTGCCGGTCGCATATGCCTCCACCACGCTCTCAGACAGTGCCATGAAATCCTCGGCCCTGCCCACTCCCATCCAGCCGGGCGACATCACGGTGACAGCGCAGGTATCTGTCATCTATTCGATCAGCTGACCTGCCAGGATCTATTCACAACTTTTTTACATAAGCAGCGTGTGATTATTTCTTAAATCACAGTACATTCTAATAAAAAAAGTCATTATCCGGTACGCTCACGCCGCGGCCCGGTCAAGTATCGAATATTAAAAAAACAGCGTATACAATAGGATTGATTTTGAAATGGAGCGAAATATCGGTTTTAAAGAGAGAAGGTACATTGAGGAACTGCGAATTCTGACCCGGTCCACCGCGCTGGACTGCGTGATCGATGACCGGTTCGAGCGGGTGATTTATGTCATCCGGCAGGGAGATATGGGCCTTGCCATTGGCAAGAAAGGCGACAATATCAAGCGGCTGCAGAATGTGCTGGGCAAACGCATCGAGATGGTGGAATATGCAGAAGAGCCCGATGCGTTTATCGCCAATATCTTCAAACCGGCAGAAGTTGTGGGAATTGAACGGGCACCCGATAATGGGCCGGTGAACGTCTTTGTGAACAAGAAAAGCGATCTTGGCATCGCCATTGGCAAAGCGGGGTGCAACATCGAAAAGGCGCGCATTCTCTGTCGGCGCTTCCATGGCATCGAAATCGGCGAGGTGCTGCTCACACCGGAGTCATCATGACGGGCGAAAAGGTTGATCCACGGGTGATTGCAGAGATCTGGGACGTGATCTGCGAACGGGCAGCACATCCGACTCCCGAATCGTACACGAGCCGGCTGCTCCTTGACAAAAAAGGCATTGACAAGGTGCTGGAAAAGGTGGGCGAAGAGTCCACGGAGTTTATCCTTGCGGTAAAAAACGGCGTGCCGGAACGAACGGTCGAAGAAGCCGCCGATCTGCTGTTCCATATCCTTGTCGCGCTCCGTGCGGCAGATGTCAGGCTTGAGGATGTTCTTGCCGAGCTGGAACACCGGCGGAAGTAATTAAAAAATTGCGTTTATTGGCAACACTTGTTCAAAAATAATTCTTTTTTTTAAGTTCTTGCTGGTAACGCAGCTGATAAGAAGTTACCACATATCGGGGTTTATGGTTTGGTTACCACAAAATACGATGAACTCCGCCGCCCCCGATGGGACGCCCCCGCGGCGGTTTGAGTGCTTTTTTTGAGTGGATAGAACTTTTTGCTCTATAGAATCATCCGATCTTTTTTGTGACGCTCTTGGGGGCTTAAGCCCCCGCCGCTGTGGCATCCCCCGGTTGCGATAGTACGGTATTTCCTGTTCCAGCATCATCACACTGCGCCCCGTCCCCCTTGGGGGACTGGTGGCGCAAAAGGGGGGCTGTGTGTTCTGAAAGAGGTTTTCAATAATGCCCAAAATTTATTCTCTAACTGTCATTTCCTTTGCTTTTGTGCACTACCCCTTGGTTTCATGCACGGTTTTATTTCTGCAAAAACGTGCTCAGGTCAACACAATCCGACAGGTCCTGCACGCCCGATCCTGCTGATTCAAAGACCGCCTCTTCGACAAAGATCGGCGCTTCGCCCCTGAGCGCGACAGCAATCCCGTCGCTCGGGCGGCAGTCAAGACGTTCTTCGTGGCTGGCATTGCAAAGAACAAGCTCTGCATAATATACCCCGTTTTCAACGCTGTCAATCTGCAGGCATTTTAAGGTGATCGAGAACTTTGAGAGCAGGTCCAAGAACAGGTCATGCGTAAATGGCCGGGGCAGCACCTCCCGGTTCTTTGCGCTGTTGATGGAAACCGCCTCCCATAGCCCGATAAAGATCGGCAGCACCCGGTCCTTGCCGTCAGTCAGCACGACAACCGGTGCGGTGGCTGTATCACCTGATACGACAAAAACGCCTTTGACGTCACACTTGACCTGTGCCATGCTTTGTGTGAGAGATTGCTCTGATTCTTTTTAAGAGTTGAGGTGGAGAAATGGTTTTCAGGGCTGGGATGTTTCGCGCCTGACAATAATCAGGCTTGACAGGATCCCGAGCGCGATATTGAAGTAATACAGCACGATCCTCCAGACCACCACAAATATCCCGACAATGGATGCCGGGATGAACAATGCGTACATGGTCGTAGCCCCGACTTCCGCGATACCGGAACTCCCCGGTGTCAGCGGGAGCATCATCAGGATGGCGAGGATCAGCTGGATCACAAATGATTCAAGAATGAGCGGCGGCTGGCCAAGCCCGACAAGGATCAACGAAGCGGTGATGATCTCTGAAGTCCAGTAAAGCAGGGTAAACAACATTCCCCAGAGGAGTCCGGATTTTGCCGTTTTGACAAACTTGATGACAGCGGTGTTGAAATTCCCGATCTCCTTATCGATCCGCTCCAGCGCTTCCTCGACCCGGGGCGGTTCCCATTTGCGGGTAAAGAAGAGGGCTACTCTTTTTACCACTTTCTTTACGACATCCGGCCTGCGGATTGCGAGATAGAACAAAAACAGGCACCCTGCAACAAAAATCCAGGTGATAAATACCATAATATCGGAAATGGCGCCGAGGCTCTTCCACTGGTCGGTGAGAACAAACATCGCAAATGCGGCAAGTCCTGCAAGTGCGATACCGTCGAGCACCCGCTCCATGATCACAATCGCCGTCGCATCGCCAAGCGGGACGTTTGCTTTGTAGAGTTCATGGATGCGGACCGGTTCGCCGCCTGCCTGTGCCGGGGTGACTGCGGCGGCAAGCAGGTTGGCAAACACTAAGTTCAGGGAATAAAAAAACCCTATCTGGTAGCCAAGGGAGCCCGACATTTTCTTGACCCGTAATGCCCAGAAGCACATGGTCAGGATATGGGTAAGGAATGCCAGCAGGAGAAACCACGGGTTGATCTTCTGGAGGTATTGCACCGTATTTTCATTGATGGTAAGGTACAGGATGACAATAAGGACGGCAAGGGAGAACCCGATTGAGATATACAACCATTTTTTCTGCGATTTTTCCATGATGGTCTCCCTTCGGGCACGTTTTTTGCCCAATCCTGTTTTATCTTAACAGGTTATGGTGCATAGTATATACTCTTTTTATTTGTTGCCGGAACCAAAAAGGAACAACCCGCACCGGCATAGCATCAGACCGTGAAAAGGTCCCGTTCCCCGGTAATCCGGAACAGTCCTGACCGGACCCCGGCATCCAGCCAGCCGTGTCCATAGCTGAAACTGGCAAGTGCGTCCTCACGGTTCCCCCGTTGCAGGAACCACCTTCCCTGTGCGGCATATGCCGATACAATCACCAGCACCTGCCCGGAAAAGTCGTGGGCTGATCGTACCAGGTTCCGGAGCCACGACAACCGATCCCCGGGCAGTATCGAGCAGCCGGGCGTACCGGGCCGTTTTTTCTTCGAGCTGCGCCTCAGACGCTGCCGGCACCTGTTCGCAGGGATCTGTAAAGGGGCATGCCGGTGTGCCGGGAGACGACGATACGAGCAGTCCGGATGCATACCCGAAATGCACCCAGCCAAACCCGTAAAAGTAACTTGCAAGGGCATTGACAACGTCCCCGGACTGGTAAAATGTCGTCCCGTCATCAGCGTATGCCTGTGCCATGCCAAGCACCGCACCCGCCGTTTTGCCAACCGGTGTTTCTTTTGGAGCAGGGACAACGGCAGCGGCAATTTGTGCGGAAAGGAGCGCTCCGCATTCGGTGGTCTTCATAGCCCGGCAAACCTCTCCAGGTACGCCCGTTCCATATCATGGAGAACCGCGGGAACCACGAGAATATGCAGCGGCGGACCAAAGTCATACGTACGGAGTTTTTCTGCAGTGCCAGCCCGGACAACCGGTGCTTTGGAACCTGCCCGGGCAATGCCGATATACAGCGGGATTTCAAGCGATTTTTTTGTCCGCATCTGTTCAAGAAGGTCTACTGCTTCACCGATGGTCATATACCGCTCGTTCTGGATATCGAGATATACCAGCGTGTGACAGTTGAGCTGGAGGTTTTGTGCGATCACGTCAATCGGGGACATCGGGAACCAGTTCTTCTGCGGGAACGGCACGGAAACCGATTTGCCAAACCGGTAGTTCTGGAGCCCTGACAACCCGCATACAGCACTGGAGATGGAAGCAGCATGGATGATTACCGTTGTAATGCCCCGCTCTGCGGCACGCATCCGGAGGTCTGCATGGGTCGTCGATACCATCGGATCGCCGGCGCAGAGGAACACCACATCTTCTTGTGCAGCACAGTCAAGCAGGTGATCGGGATGTTGCTCCACGTCATCCCGGTAGAGCGGGCGGACGGGCTTTTTGTACGCGGCTTCCAGTTCTGATATGGATGTCCCCATGAGCCGGGACGTGTAGCACTCTAAAAATACCTGATCCGCTTTTAGTATGGCCGCAAGCCCTTTTACGGACACGTCGTCTTTATCGTACAGTCCAAGCCCGACGAACGTCAGCATGATTGGTAACCCGATTTTTTAGAATACATGGTGGTATTCAGACATTTCCCTTCTGTTTTTTATTAATAAGAGAACTGCGTGATCGAATCCACCAGTGACTCCAGCAAGAACCGGACTTCCTTCTTACTCGTAGACGAAATAAAAAAGACCGGCTCTCCGGTTTTGAGATTGAGCGCCTTCCTGATGTCAGGCTCAGCCATTATCCCGGGCAGGTCCTTTTTGTTGGCTGCAATCACGATCGGCACCCTGCGTTTTGATATCATTTCGATCAGCTGGCGTGCCCGTGGGAGCTGGTCAGGTTTTGTCGCATCGATCATCAGGACGACCCCCATCGCATTTTTCAAAAGGAAGGGAAGCATCGGGTCAAATCGTGGTTCACCGGGGGTGCCATACAGGGTTATATTGAAATCTTTCCAGTGCAGCCACCCGAAATCCATGGCAACCGTTGTTGTATCCGCCGGAGCTTCCTGTACGGTCAACGGACAATCCCAGTTTGGAGGCGTTCCCGACAAATGTTGATTTGCCGGACCGGGGGGGGCCGGTAACGACAATTTTCGGGATATAGGGGACAATGTGCCCGTCCGATATGATGAACGGCACTGAACGCATGACCGTGTCGGGTGCCCACGAGGTGTGCACCAGCGAGAAGAAATTAAAGTGGGGGACCAGGCCAAAGGCGGCTTTGATGGAAATAATCATATCGAATGCGAGGGTGTCGACGAATTTTTTCAGGAGTGCGTCACCTTCAAAATTGAGATGCTCCAGGATGATTGTCGGTTTTCTGGACCCCCTGCCGGATTCGACCAGTGCAAATCCTTTTTCAAGGCCGAAATCTTCGTAGATCACATCAAAGTAGGCAAAGATCACGTCTACTTTGTTCTCTTCACAGAGCTTGCTGATCCGCAGGCGCCATTCACGCTCCGCTGCTGCGAGGGTAGGGGCAATCCGCTGAATGCGTTCCCGGTCAATGGCATCGATAAACACGCATTTTTTGCCGGTGATCTCAAGGTCGTTCCCCCGCATCTTCTGTGCATCGTGCAGGAATGCATCGACCGTTGTATGCGGGATGATCACGAGGCACGAACGGTTTTTACTCAACGCTTCAAAGAGAGTGGAGATAATGAAGAGCTGGCCGTCAACACCCGGCTCCATGCTGTAGAGGACTTTACTTCCACGCGGTATACCGCCTCCCAGCATGTCATCGATGCCGGTCATTCCTGTCCTGATCATGATTGTATCGTCACCTGCCCTTTTACGATGGTATATTTCATCCAGTCTGTCATTGCTCCTTTTAATCCCTGTACCCGGAAATAACTGCCCTCTGGTTCAACCTTCACTTCAATAACCCCGCTCATCAGCTGTTTAATCAGCGAGATGGTTTTATCATCGAAAGATTCGTTGTTGAGGAGGTAGATGCCCACACCTTCAATTTTTTTAAGTTTTGCCGTCAGTACATGAAGAAACTGGTACAGCACCTCAAGTTTTCGGTACATGAGCAGCGTGGAGATGGAATTCACACAGAACCGGATAGGCGGCGGGAAAAGCCCGCCCTCCCCTTCAGAAAATGTGCCGTCAAATATGGTCTCAATCATATTTGAAAATTTGATACCGATGCCGGTGAGATCGGTGGGGCTTGAGACAAACATCAGCCGCTGGGTATCGGTAATAGCCGGGGTTGAACTTTTCGTAATCGCATCGATAACTCCGATAAAATGTTTGTCTGACCCGGCTGCTTTAAAAAAATCGATGACTTCTGCGGCCCGCTCGTTTGTCGAAAGCACAATCGAATACTCCCCGTTCATGGGTTTGATCAGCGCGTATGCAAGCTGTTCTGCGTTGCTCATCGAGGGCGCCAGGACAAGAATATTTGTTCCTGCTTCAAATCCCCCGCATGCCTGATCGATCTGGGCAATCCCTGAATGGTAACAGTACATCTATTAGGTTGATCATTTCATCAGTAGGTTTATAAGCGCTCCTATCAGTAATCCCAGAAAAAGTGAATATGCCGAGGTAAGAATGGCAATTCTGGCACCCAGTTGCTTGTAGAGCACGGCAACGGTGGAAACGCACGGGACAAAGAGGACACTGACGATGGCAAAGGTGTAGAGCTGGACCGACGTCATGACGGAGCCAAGATTTGCTGTACCGGCAAGAACTGCAAGCGTTTCAAAGGCGAGTTCTTTCCTGAAGACGCCAAAGAGCAGTGCGGTGGATGCATAGGCAGGAAGGCCAAGCAGGGTAACCGTGATCGGTGCGACAAGGGACTGGAATGCTTCGACAACGCCAAAATACTGGAACAGCCCGAGAAATATACTGGTTGCGATCAGGAGCGGCATGGCAATAAACAGAAATTCCTTGATCCGGAGCCATGACTTCTGGAGGACAAATATCCCTTTGGGTTTTCTCAAGGGGGGCATCTCGACGATCATCCCGAACTGCTCCCCCGGTGTGAGGTGCGACAGGACAACTGCGGTTATGATGAGCAGGACAAATACCAGCAGGTAAATGGAAAAAGCCCATGCAATACCGACAAACGCGGCGACGATGCCGGCAATAACCACCGTGCGTGCTGAGCAGGGCACCAGCGCGATGAGGAATGCCGCAATGGTCTGTTCGCGTTTTGTCTTTAAGATCCGCAGGCTCATTATCGCAGGTACCGTGCAGCCAAACCCGATCACCATCGGTATAATTGCCTCCCCGTGAAGACCGAGCCGGTGCATGGCCCGGTCCGCGAGGAACGCCGCCCGGGTCATGTAGCCGGTATCTTCGAGAAAGGAAAGACCGATGTAAAACGTAAAGACAAACGGGAATGCGATGCCCAGACCTGCTTCGACGGCGACAAGCACCGAGTATCCCACCCGTTCGGCAAGCGGGTGCAGCCCGAGCGCTGAAAACGGGGTGATGATAAATGTCGTAAATGACCCGACGATCAGCCCTTCCATCCACGAACCGATAACAAAGACCGATAACAACAGGGAAAAGAGGATGAGGCAGAGGATGGGGATGCCCGGGAATGCCCGGGTCAGGACACTGTCAATATCAAATTTCTTTTTCTCCGGGTTCTTTTTCACGACTTCTGCGGCAACGCCCCGGGCAAAATTGTGCCGGTTTGTGGCAATGATCTGCCCGACGGACATCCGGTGGCGCTGTTCAATCTCGGCGGCAATTGAAGCTGCCGCGTCGCGGAGTGCCAGATCGTCACCCGCTCCCTGAAGTGCGAGCAGGTTTTTTTGGGGCGGGGTGCCCATGTTTTTTTCAAGGCTGCGGGATGCCGCCTCGATATGGTGATCGTAGGGAATATGGAGCGACGGGAGAGTGTGACGAGCGAAGGGCGAGCGGAAGGATGCGGTCGATATTTTTTCCCTGCACGGCAGCGGCAGGGAGCGCTTCAATGCCAAAAATGCTGCCGAGCCGGTCCGTATCGATCACTCTTCCCTGCCGCTCTGCATCGTCGATCATGTTCACGACGACAATCATCGGCAGGGCATATTCTGCAATCTGGGTTAACAGGTAGAGGTTCCGCTCCAGTTTTGTTGCGTCAATCACTGCAATGAGGCTGTCAGCGCCGTTCTTTTCTAAGAATCGCCGGACCAGCACTTCTTCTTCAGAATCACCGTCAAGGGAATAGATCCCGGGCAGGTCGATGAGCTCGATCTTCTCGTTTTTATAACAGACGTTGCCGCATTCGATCCCGATTGCCGAACCCGGGTACTTGTTGACTTCCACGCCAAGGCCGGTGAGCTGGTTGAATATCAGGGATTTTCCTGCACCCGGGTTGCCGATCAGGGCAATCTTCATTGCATCCGCTCCACGCAGACAGCAGATGCAATCTCCGGGCTGAGCGCGACATCGCAGTCTTTGACCTGCACCACGACAGCCTGGTTTTTAAGTTTGCGTTTGATAATGATCTGCTGACCGGGAACTACCCCAAGATCAAGCAGCCGTTTCGAGCACCCCCGGCCGAGGATATCCCGGACAATGAGGTGTTCACCCTCGCAAAAATCGACAAGCGACTGCCCCAGCCCACATGAGCTGGTCCGCTGGCTGCCCCGGGTGCAGAACCGGAAAAGATGTCCTTTTTGCCCACCGCACTGCTGCGGTGCCGGCGTCCTGAGATAATCTCCCAGCCGGTCGATCGTTTCATCAGAGACGGCATGCTCGATTTTGCAGGCTTCATCTGAGGCTGACGATGAGTCCATGCCGAGGATCTCCGTGAGAAAGCACTGGAGGGTTTCATGTTTTTTTATCGTCTGCTGCCCGATTGCCATCCCTGCCGGTGTGAGTTCGATACGTCCATCCGGCTGGAGCGTGATATCGCCGAGACCGAGTAATTCCTGCACATGGATATCTGCTTCGGATTTTTGTATTGAAAGCACATCGGCGATTTCCTGTGCAAAAGGAAGGGATTTCTGCCGTGCGGTAAACACGAGGATGGCTTCGAGATAATCTTCCCGCAGTGATGGCAGCATGGTTTGCACTCAGTATCTCTTGTCAGGAAGCAGTTTATTGGTTTCGGGCAAACCGACAAAGAAACGGACTCCTGAAGTATGTCCTAATCCTCTTAACCTTGCCCGGCAAATAACAGGGTATCTATGATCTACTGGCTCTATGAAAAGATGCTTCGGCGACAGATCCAGGTCCTGCCCCGGCATGTCTGTTTCATGATCAGCGGTGCGGATATGGCGGTCGCACCGGAAAAGATCGCAGCAGTTACCGGATGGTGTGCGGAGCTTCGTGCCGGCACCGGTTCCGGCATGAAAACCTCCGGTAAAGAACCATCCACGATTACCGGCCTGACGTTTCATATCCACGAGCTCACCCCGCAGGAGCTCGAACGGGATCTGCCGGAGATAAAAAAAGTCGCCGCACATGCCCGGCTGACCCTCCATTATGACGATATTGAGGAAGTATCCGGGACAGGGTTGGAAGTGACGGTTGCGATTGGCAAGAGCGGGAGGGAAGAGATCACGGAATGCATCCGGAGCATGGCAAAAAATGCTATCCCCCCGGAGCAGATCGATGAGAAAACCTTTGAGAACTACCTCACCTTCAAGTATGACCCGGATATTGTGATCAAGAGCGGCGGCGACAATCTCACCGATTTTCTGATCTGGCAGTCGGTCTATTCCGAACTGTTCTTCACGGACGTCAACTGGAAATATTTCCGGAAAGTGGATTTTTTGCGGATCCTGCGGGACTACCAGTCACGGATGCGCCGGTTTGGGGCGTAAAAATTCTTATCGCATGCGGATATTTACCAGGCAGAATTTTTGGCCGATCATCCGGTCAGTAAACGCATACTGGTTTTTGAGCGCGACAAAAAAAGCCCGGCGTTCAGGGATTTTTGCGATATTCTGCTCCCGGCACCAGCGCTCAAACAGGGTATAGAGTTCATCTTTGGGGATGATCGTATCAGGTGTTTCCTCATCAGCACGGGCAATGCGGGTTTTGACATATTTTTTTATGGTGTTCTCTTTGGTTCGTTTTTCCGTGGGGGATGTGCGGCCAGCTCCTGAAAGCGGCAGGGATTCTTGTGGTGCCACCGGGGCCGCTGCGGGAGCCATTACCGGCACAGGTTTTTCGCGAGTCTGCGTTTTTTGATGGGCAGCCTCTTTTTTGTCCTGAAGGATTTGTGCCGGCGAATGTGGGTCTTCGGCATTCATAACCGGGTGCACCGGAGCGGGTTTTCTGCTCTTTGCTCCCGTGGCCGGTTCCAGTGAAGGGGAGTCCTGTTTTGCCGGAGGTGCACTTGCTGGTACAACGGCAGAAAAATCAATCCCGGCGATCTTTGCAAGCGCCCGGTTGCATTCATCCCTGAGATCAAGGTGCAGATCGGTTACCCGGTCAAAAATGTCCGATCGTATGGGTATCTCTACCTTATGCCATGTCACCCCGGAACTTTTTCTCGCGCTCATATGCTCACACCAGTGCATTTTGTTGTTGTGAAAAATATAGTACGCTATTTGTGATCCTGCTGATAAAAAAAAGGGTGTCCTCTCCCGAAATACTTTCACAAAATTATCAGGAATAGGAACACGCCCACCCCTTCGGGGTCGCTTTTGCCGCCTCGCGGGGGCCTCGCCGGGCAAGAATGTTGTCAACTTTCATTTTTGAAAGCGAGGGTCAAGGGAGCGCACCCTCGTAATGCAAATTTCAAAGCCCAGATGAGATTGACCCGGCAGTAACTTAGTGAAATGAACCGGGATACCACACTGATAAAAAAGCCTCTTCGTCAAATTGAGTGGGTTAGCCGAATGATTAATTCATCTCATATGTCGTCACTTGAACCGTCTTGCCCAGGCGCGACCCGCCGAGGCGTCGCGCCGACCCCCATCAGGGGGTGGGAATCTTCACTATGCATCGAGTTGTGGGGGCGACAGCCCCTATAAGATTGTATGACGGGAACCAGATTTACCCACTCAAAACAGCGAAGAGCCATAAAAAAGGAGCACTCTTATGCGTGAACTTTTGCCGCTGTCCGCTGGTCATACGTGCGGATGGCACGCAGCAGGTCAATTTTTCTAAAAAGCGGCCAGTAGGGGGCACAGAAATAGACAGCGCACTCATGCCCGTTTGCAAGCCATGGCAGGAAATTTGACGTCCGGGACTCGTTGCCGGTCCTGATGATCAGGTCAACCGGGGGAAGGCCTTTTCCGCCGTGAAGGTGCTCTTCTACCATGTGGACATCGATCGTATCCGGATTGATCGTCTTGTTGCGGACTGCGCCGACAATTTCCCGTGCGGCAAGGACAATCTCGTTTCTCCCGCCATAGGCAAGCGCCACGTTCAGGGTAAATCCCTCGTAGTCTTTTGTTGCCTCTTCTGCTGCCTCAACCGCTGCAAGCAAATCCTCTGGCAGCAGGGAGCGATCACCGACAATCTGGACGCGGATCCGGTACCGGTGCACCCGCTCGTCCGAGATCGTCCGGATGAATTTCTCCTTAAAGAGCGCGAACAGGTTTTCCACCTCTTCTTTTTTCCGGTTGAAGTTCTCGGTTGAAAATGAGTAGATGGTGATATGCCGGATGCCCAGTTCGTGTGCCCAGTCCAGCATCTCCTCGGTTTTTTCTGCCCCGGCACGGTGACCTTTTCCGGTATCGATCCCCATTTCCTTTGCAAACCGCCGGTTGCCGTCCTGGATGATCGCAACGTGACGGGGGATATGGGTGCACTGCATCTGGAGGTACCGCTCGTAGAGCGGATTGATGAGCTGGCGGAGGTTCATATGGGTGTCACCTCGACGACCATGCCGCCGTTGGGGTATCGCTCGACAACATACTTTTTGCCGGGGAGTTTATCGGCATGTTCCGAGAGCAGCCACCATGCCATCTCGATCCGGTCGCCGCAGTCCAGGAAACTGTCCGGTTCCAGCAGCGAGCTGCAGCGGGCGCTGACACCGTCCCGGGTGCCCGGGTGCATGTCCAGCACGCCATAGACGATCGTCCCGTCCGGCGTGATCTCATCAAACGGGCGGGCGGTGTTCTCCGCGATCCGTTTCAGCCGTTCCCGGAGCTGCACCGAGTCCTTGAAGGATGAAGAGCACCAGTGGACTTTCTCATGCTTCACGAGTTCTTTTGCCCATTCCTGTGCGCCCTCCACCGCGTTGTGCACGCCGTCGGCGAGCTCGTAGCCCCGCTCCCGCATTTCATCGGCATTGTATTCGCCCCATTCGAGTTCGTTGATATTGAGGAAATCAAGGTACGGCAGGGCCGGGATCAGGAGGTCAAGCCCGGGCAGGGAAGGCACTTCGATGCCGATATCAAATCCCTGCTCTTTTGCATGCTGTGCAGAACGGATATAGTCGGAATCAAGGATCGTGTCCCAGCACTCACGGGGCGGGTGGAGCCGGATCTCATCGACCAGCCCTTTCATCTTTGCCAGTTCTGCATCGGTGGGTGCTTTTGCGGTATAGAGGTGGATCTGGTGCTCCGGGCCAAAATGGTTTTTGAGCAGGCGGCAGTATTCGGTCACGCGATCGAGACGCAGGAGCGGTTCGCCGCCGGTGATACCGGTCCCGAGAGCACTCATGCTCTCTGCCATCTCGATGATCTCACTTGGGGAACTGACCTGCTTCTCGTTTGCAAAGACCACGTCTTTTCCTTTCCGTTCACTGGAGAGCGGGCAGTACCAGCAGGAACGGTCGCACCGTCCGGTAACAAAGAGCACCATCTTTGCGCCCTGGTAGCAGAGAACACAGCCTTTTGCGAGCGTCATCTTATCTCTCCTCCCCGGAACCGGCATGGCTTTGTCATGAAACGTAATCCTAATGTTTGGTGCCCGGGATTCAAAACCCTTCTTAAGCTTGGGAACTCTTTTCCTGATAGATCGGACCGGGAACCGGTATGATTGGGGTTATACCGGAGTGGAGCGAATGACCGGCAGGATTCAATCGCTGATGCATGGGATGGGCCAGGGATCCTGCCCCCAAATATGGGGGGGGTCACGGTTTGCCCCTGCCCGACCCCCTCCACATCCATTGGTCTCTGTCTCTTCATTTTTACGGGGTAAAATGCCTCTGTTTTTACAAAAAAACCAAAAGGGGTTGGGGGGGTCGGGCAGGGGCACATGAAATCCGGGCACCCTGTCTCACGGGCAAAAAGACCCTGCAATGATTTAGGCGGCTATCATTTCCACGACAAAAAACCCGTTACTACCCGGATAGAAACGACACAATTGGGACAGCGGGCCGCAATGAAAAATGTACCCGTCCGACCCCCTTTAACCGGATGTAATGGCGGGTAGGTGCGACCCTCCTGACCCGCGTGACCCCCGCAACCTTCCCTCAGGATCCGGGCATCGAGTCCTTTTTTCCTGCCAGATTTTCCTGTCCCTTGCTGCCCGATTTTTATGAAACTACCGGTACTAATATCTTTATTAGCCAAGCCATACACGAGTTAATAGAGTATGAATGACGGTAGTGCGGCGCGGGGCAGGGATTACGGGCTGTCGGAAGTTATGGGATTTGTACTGATCCTTGGTCTCATTACGGCTGCATTTTCCGTTTACCTGGTTTACGGTGTCCCTGCCCAGGGACGAGAGAACGAGATCCTTCAGATGGGCGTAGTAAACGACCAGTTTAGTATGTTTAAGACGAGTCTTGACTCTCTTTTTACCAATAATCTGATGGGGACAACCATAAGCAACTCTTTCACTCTCGGGACCAGTGGTGGGTATACACAGGGAAGTAACAGCATCTTCCCGATCCTGAGCCCCGTAAGTTCCGGGGGCATATTTACGATTAATCGCAGGACGACGGTTCCTGAAACCCTTCAGATAACGTCAGATTCGTACATCACGGGGACAGGAAGTTTTTCAGCAAATCTTCCGGCGCAGGCAAATTACACGCCAAATCACGTGTATATCACCCTATCAGGTATCAGTCCGGCCGATCTTTCAGGTACCGGCCTTTTTGGTGTTAAAGTAAATACCACAAAATGGGCTGCCACCGTTAACCTCACACCGGAAGTGACCTATTTCACCAATTACACATCGGTTTCAGCTGGAGGTGGGCCATCGTGCAATCCGACCGATATCGGTCCTGTTCTTGTAAACAATGGTGGTACGTTTAGTTATTGGTGTCTAAAATCTACGTCGACCTCCATCTATAACGGCACCGATATTACCCTCAGCATTTCAAAGGGGAATGTCGTCATGATGCAGAATTATCCTGTGTACAAAAACATCAATTCCGGCACAAACTATACCATAGACCTGATGGATGGTTCATACGGGCTTAATACGGTAACAAACCCCGGTGATGTGATCAACATTGAAAATCCCCCCTCTCAACCCCTGGGTGTGATCAACGCGACCGGCACCATCACGTATGACTTCACAGAAGTGAATCCCTATACTATAACGCCCATCCCCCTTGGGGCAATAGAATACAGTTCGAACAACAATTACTGGATTAACCAGAAGTATTATTACCAGATGGGAGGGGTGTTCCTCTCTCAGACTGGATGGAAACACCACGTATAAGCTACCCCCCGAGATTTCTTTCTCCTATAATTACACCACTAAAATCACTACGGTAAATATCAATGCGCTCGCCATCACAAACCCGATAGGTGGCAGTATAGTCGGCGGCAATAACCCGATCCAGATCAAAACCACCCTTATGAGCAATCAAGCTCTGCCCTTTGCTGTGGGAACTGCCAATAGCAAATGGATCCAGATCGGCGTCAATACAACTGATGATCAGGCGCGTGTGATGTGGAATAATTACTTTAATTATACGGCAAGGGCTGCCTATCTGCCCAATACCTTTACCGGAAATACCACGACCATGAGTTATATTTATGTCAACGGGTCCGATAACACGGGAAATACGTTTGATGTCAATGTGATTGCATCGGATGTAACCTACTCATCAACGGTATATGGTGTGGGTGGATAGTGCGGTGAACAGGAAAAAAAACGAAACCGGTGTTTCAGAAGTACTTGGTGCAATACTTTTAATGGGCGTGGTAGCGGCGGCTATTGGGATCCTCACTGTCGCGGTACTATCCCAACCACCTCCCCAGAAGATCCCTTCTGTCAACGTTGAGGTCACCGCAATAGACAACATAGTCTATATCCGTCATGATGGCGGGGACACACTCAATAAAGGTGAATTTAATATTACGCTTGATGGGGTCGATGAGACCAGTTTGATCAGTTTGCTGAATGGTCCGGCAAGCTGGTCAACCTGGACAACAGGGCAGACCCTCTATTATGTTGTGCCTTCCGGGCAGAATGTGCCTGCATCAGTCCAGATCATATCTCATTTTGGATCGTACAGCGAATCCATCGGGATTTATACTCCTGTTGTTATAACCGCACCTTATGCAGTGCGGATGATTGCCGGTTATGGGGGTGCTCCTTATACGGACACAACCGGGAATGTCTGGGTTGCCGAACAGGCATATTCTCCTGGCGGATGGGGGTATATCGGGGGAAATACGTATTCAACTATAAGTCCTATTTCAGGCACAGCTGATCCGGAATTATACCAGACTGAACGATATGGCAATTTTGCATATAATTTTACCGTACCGGATGGCAACTATGTGGTAACCCTGAAGTTTGCAGAAATTTATTGGACTTCCTCAAATCAGCGTGTATTTAATGTGACTATTCAGGGAACAACGGTTATGAGCTACGTAGATCTCTATGCGCTTGCCGGGGCGAAAACTGCATATGACCAGACATTTCCTGTGACCGTGAATGATGGTGTTTTGAATATTGCTTTCCAGTCCATCATAGATAATGCAAAAATTTCGTCAATACAAATAGTGAATGCCTGACGGATTTTTTCACCAGGTGCATACGTTTTTATTTTGTAAACCGTTGTATGATGCCAACCCTGATACTGAGCGGATCAATAATGAGGGAACCATTTGGGTTGTCCAAATTTAAGCGGGTGAGCGATTTGTTTATTCATTTTTACCCGTTTTTTGCGGTAGGGAAGACAGGTTCCGCTGGAGGATTTTTTTATTCTCCGGTAATTCCTGGTAGCGCGAGTCTTTCTGGTTGATACACCGGGCACATATGACAGGATAAATGTATCACGGGGCATTTGTTTTACAAAAATATACAAATGCTAACATTTCCAAGAGTTTTTCCTGAGATTCCGGCTCATGCAGGGGTGTTCACTCGTCCCGGTGAGCATTTCAACCGGCATAACCCCCTCAACAAGAGCAGTCCGGGATTTTATCACTGGTACCGTACCGCCACCGTGTCATTTTTTATTTCCTCCTGCTTAACAGTATTAAAAGTAGGGATACTCTTTTTTTTTTATTTTTCATACAGGTGACCGGAAAAAACCCGAAATACGTAACAGGGGGCATACTCTTGTATTACCGGTATCGCTTCAAAAGAGATGGGAGGATGCTGAATATATCGCAAACCGTCGATTCTTTCAGATACACTAATTACGATAAAGATTTTTACATGTACAAAAGTATAATGGCTCACAGATAATGGCACGAACTGACCGCAAGCCCCTCAATAAAAAATGCCGGAACGGCGAATCCGGTGTTTCAGAAACCATTGGTGCCGTCCTGCTCATCGGGCTCGTAGTTACTGCCGTTGCTGTCGTCAGTGTTGCGGTGTTCTCGCAGCCAACGCCCCAGAAAATCCCTGCCCTCAATGCAGTCATCTCCACTTCAGGGAATATGATAGAGATTACCCACAATGGAGGGGACACGCTGCAAAAGAGTGAAATGATGATCCTTGTCGATGGACAGGATAAGACAGCAAACTTTCTGGAAGGGACGTCTTCATCATGGCAGACGTTCTCTTCCGGGGATTCACTGACATTAACTTACTCAAACCCGAATAGCGTGAGGCTTATTTTTACGGGTGCGGGTGCGACAGCGGTGCTGTCTTCTGCGATTTTTGGTGGAGTGGGTAACGCCACCTGTTTGTTTACGATAACGGCATCAGCCGGGTCCGGCGGCACGATCAGTCCTACCGGGGCAATAAACGCATGCTTCGGTGACTGCTGGCCGTTTACTATCACCCCAAACACAGACTTTCATATTGTTGATGTAGTAGTTGACGGCGGTTCCGTTGGGCCGGTGTCCAGTTATACTCTATGTGTGTCGACACCGCAGGATCACACGATCTCGGCATCGTTTGCGCATAGCGCCCCGACGTTTACCAGCATCACCCCGAATTCCGGCACACCGTTGGGCGGCACCGCTGTCACGATTACTGGTGGGAATTTTACTTCCGGGGGTTCGTTCGGAGTGACCATAGGGGGTGTGGCAGCAACGAGCGTTGTCCTGGTTAACTCCACCCAGATAACCGCAGTCACACCCGCCGGGACCGCGGGAACCGCCCAGGATATCGTGATTACCAACAATGATGGCCAGACGGTAACCGGGACGGGTGCCTTTACCTATTTCGCCTCCCCGACAATTGTCAGCGTCACACCTCCGAGCGGCTCGACAAATGGAGGCACGCCGGTAACCATTACCGGGACGAACCTTATTGGAGCAACTGCCGTAACCTTTAATGGTACACCGGCAACCGGTGTCACGGTTGTCAGCGGTACATCGATTAACGCGACAACACCCAGCTTTGCAGCCGGTGTCGTTAACGTGAATGTCACCACCCCCAACGGCACTGCAACCGGGACGTATACCTATATTTCTCCTCCAACGTTCACCAGTATCACCCCGAATTCCGGCACACCGTTGGGCGGTACCGCTGTCACGATTGTTGGTGGGAATTTTACTTCCGGTGGTTCGTTCGGTGTGACCATTGGGGAGCGCTGCAGCGACGAGTGTGGTCGGGTTGACGCAAGCCATATAACGGCAGTCACCCCAGCGGGCACAGCGGGGGCCCGAAACGTAGTAATCACCAACAATGATGGCCAGACGGTAACCGGGACGAATGCATATACCTATTTCGCCTCCCCGACGTTCACCAGCATCACCCCGAATTCCGGCACACCGTTGGGTGGTACACCAACGACCATCACCGGGACGAACCTGATCGGAGCAACTGCAGTGACCTTTAACGGCACCCCGGCAACCGTGTTCTCGGTAGTCAGTGCAACTTCAATCACGGCGACCACTCCAGTCGGGATTGGAGTCGTTAACGTGAACATCACCACCCCCAACGGCACAGCAACCGGGACGAATGCATATACCTATTTTGCCTCCCCGACTGTCACCAGCGTCACCCCGAATTCCGGCACACCGTTGGGCGGCACCCCAACGACCATCACCGGGACGAACCTGATTGGAGCAACTGCAGTAACCTTTGGCGGCACCTCGGCAACCAGTTTCTCGATTGTCAGCGCAACTTCGATCACGGCAACTACGCCCGCCCATGCATCCGGCGCTGTAAACGTTGTCATCACCACCCTCAACGGCACTGCAACCGGGACAGGTGCGTATACCTATTTCGCCTCCCCGACGTTCACCAGCATCACGCCGAATTCCGGCACACCAGCGGGAGGTACTCCTGTATCGATTGTTGGCGGGAACCTGATCGGAGCGAATAACGGTGGCATTTACAATGTGACCATTGGCGGATCACTGGCAACCGGTGTCACGGTTGTCAGTGCTACTTCAATCACGGCAACTACACCCGCCCATGCATCCGGAGCCGCAAACGTTGTCATCACCACCCCCAATGGCACTGTAACCGGGACGGGCGCCTATACGTATGATGCAGTACCGACAGCTACGACCGTGTCCCCGTCAACCGGCACACCGAATGGCGGTCAGACAATAACGATTACCGGAACGAACTTTGGTTCCGCAGGACCGGTAACCGTAAAAATTGGCGGTATCGCCCAATCGAGTCCCACCTGGGTATCTTCCACGTCGATAACTGCGGTAACATTAGCCGGAACAGGGACCAGTCTGCCCGTTGTAGTGACAATAGCAGATGGCCAGAGCGCGACAGCGACAGGAACGTTTACCTATGCCTACACCATCGTATCTTTTCCCCCTTCGACTTCGCCATGGACCGTGCCCGCAGGCATCACTACGGTTGAATATCTTATAGTAGGAGGTGGAGGCGGTGGAGGGCGTTACCTCTGGCGGTGGCGGCGGAGGCGGTGGAGTTTTAGCAGGTACTTCCTCCGTAACACCCTTATCAAGTGTCACTGTAACAGTTGGTGGTGGTGGAGCCGGAGGAACAAATACCGGCACTGGTCAGGGTGGAACCGGAGGTTCATCGAGTTTTGCACCTCCCGGATTTGCTACTATTACCGCAACCGGCGGTGGTGGTGGCGGTAGCGCTAGAGCTGGAGGTACTACTGCTGGACTACCTGGAGGTTCCGGTGGTGGTGCCACCGGGACGGGAAGTTTTGGAACGGGTATTGCTGGCCAAGGATATGATGGCGGAACGGGATGTTGACGAATCATGCCGGTGGCGGCGGTGGCGGCGGTGCTGTTGGTAATAATGGTGCCGGGACTGTTGCCGGCGCTGGGGGGGCAGGATACACTTCCTCCATTTCAGGTTCATCTACGACATATGCCGGAGGCGGCGGTGGCGGCGGCTCAACCGGAACACGCCGGTGGTGGTGGAACCGGTGGTGGTGGAGCCGGTCATACTGGTGGTACTGCAGGGGGCGCCGGTACAGGCGGTCTCGGCGGCGGTGGTGGCGGCGGCGGTAACACTGCTAACGGGGGCGCTGGCGGCTCCGGGATTATCATCATCAAGTATTAGTGATCCCAGATGGTGACCGGTTGATGAGCGGGCAGCAGAGAGTAGAATTCAACAACAACCTGCCGTCAATTCTTTTTTGTAGAGAGATGCGGGTCATCGCATGCAGCGCGTGTTTTTTTTTATCTGTGATGGCTGGATGTTTCGGTTTGTGACAGAGCCAGAGATTCAACGCTTCGCCGTTTTTGATCTCATTTCTATGATTTCTATCGGGGATCATGGCAGCCTCGGATAATTGCCACTTAACCTGTATCGTATGCCGGATTGCGCCATCACCGGAACATTCATGAGTCGGACGGCGGGCAACTTTTGGATGTCCCGCTTCAGCGATTTGTTTGAGAGTGTAGTGCCTCAGTCATCGCTCAACGAAAAAGGATAAACCCCGGGAAAAAATCCCGGAATATGTTTGTCCGCAGGCAAATCATGGGGGAAAAATGGTTTCAGGCGCGAAAATATTTTATTTTTAAAAAATAAGCGAAATATCGCTTACCGATCAGAAACACTAATTACGTTGAAGAATTTTACATGTAACATAGTTGAACGATTCAGGGATGATGAGACGAACTGACCGCAGGAAATCCACTAAAAAATCCCGGAACGGCGAATCCGGCGTTTCAGAAACCATTGGCTCCGTACTGCTCATCGGACTTGTAGTTACTGCAGTTGCGATCGTCGGTGTTGCGATGTTCTCGCAGCCACCGCCCCAGAAAATTCCTGCGCTCAATGCGATTATTTCCACGTTTGGCAATACAATAAAAATCACCCATAACGGCGGCGATACGCTGCAAAGGGGTGAGATGATGATCCTTGTCGATGGACAGGACCAGACCGACGATTTTTTAAAAGCGGGAGATCCCTCATGGCAGACATTCTCTTCCGGGGATTCACTGACACTTACGTACCCAAATCCGGGTAGCGTGAGGCTTGTTTTTACGGGTGCAGGTGCGACATCTGTACTATCCTCTGCGGTTTTTGGTGAGGTTAACCCGCCTACCTGCACATTTACGATAACTGCATCAGCAGGATCCGGCGGCACAATCAGTCCTTCTGGAACAATAAGCGCATGTTATGGTGACTGCTGGCCATTCACCATTACCCCGGATACGGGTTATCATATTGTTGATGTTGTTGTTGACGGTGGTTCTGTTGGGCCGGTATCTAACTATACGGTGTGTCTGCCGTCGCCACAGGATCGCACAATCTCGGCGTCATTTGCGGTTGATCCCCCGACGTTTACCAGCATCACGCCGAATTCCGGCACACCTCTGGGAGGCACCCCGGTAACGATTGTTGGCGGGAATTTTGTTGACGGGGATTTGTTCGGCGTGACCATTGGAGGTGTGCCGGCGACGACTGTGGTCTGGGTTGACGCCAGTCATATAACGGCGGTCACGCCAGCCGGCACTGGGGGAGCCCAAGACGTAGTGGTTAGCAATTATGATGGCCAGACGGCAACCGGCACCGGTGCCTATACCTATTTCGGATCCCCGTCCATTATCAGCGTTACACCGCCGACCGGCTCGACAGCGGGCGGCACCGCGGTATCTATCAACGGTACGAACCTGTTCGGAGCGACAGCAGTCACCTTCGGCGGCACAAATGCAACACCATTCACGGTAGTCAGTGCTACGACGATCACAACGACCACGCCCGCCCATGCATCCGGAGCCGTCAACGTTGTCGTCACCACCCCCAATGGCACTGCAACCGGGACGTATACCTATCTTTCTCCTCCGACGTTCACCAGCATCACGCCGAATTCCGGCACACCGTTGGGAGGTACGCCGGTAACGATCGTTGGAACGAATTTTGTTTCCGGTGGTTCGTTCGGCGTGACCATTGGCGGAGCGCCAGCGACGAGTGTGGTCTGGGTTGACGCCAGCCATATAACGGCAGTCACTCCAGCCGGCACTGCGGGGGCCCGGAACGTAACGATCACCAACAATGATGGCCAGACGGTAACCGGAACGGGAGCCTATACCTATTTCGGATCCCCGACATTTGTCAGCATTGCACCGCTGACCGGCTCGATATTTGGCGGCGACCCGGTAACCATCACCGGGACGAACCTGACAGGAGCAACTGCAGTAACCATTGGCGGTACAGCGGCAACCGGACTATCCGTTGTCAGCAGCACATCGATCACCGCGATCACACCCAGCCATGCAGCCCCCGGAGCGGTTAATGTAGTCATCACCACCCCCAACGGCACGGCAACCGGGACGAATGCATTTACCTATGTGATTCCCTCTCCAACGTTTACCAGCATTTCTCCGACATTCCGGCTCGACAACCGGCAACACCTTCGTAACCATCGTTGGTACGAACCTGATAGGAGCAACCACGGTAACCATTGGCGGCACTGCGACCGGAGTTTCCGTTGTCAGTGCTACGACGATCACAGCGACCACGACCAGCCATGCAGCCGGTATCGTTAACGTTGTCGTCACCACCCCCAACGGCACTGCAACCGGGACAAATGCATATACCTATGTGGCTCCCCCGACATTCACCAGTATTACACCGAATTCCGGCCCGAGCACAGGCGGCACTCCTGTAACGATCGTTGGAACGAATTTTGTTTCCGGGGGTTTGTTGGGAGTGACCATTGGTGGTGCGCCAGCGACAAGCGTTGTCTGGGTTGATGCCAGCCATATAACAGCGGTCACCCCTGCCGGCACAGCTGGAGCCCGTGACGTCGTGGTTACTAACAACGACGGTCAGACTGCAACCGGAACAGGCGCATATGATTATTACACTATCCAACAATTCACCTCATCAACAACCTGGACAGTGCCCTCAGGTGTCACTCATGTTGATTACCTTGTGGTGGCAGGAGGCGGTGGTGGAGGGCGTTACGGTGCTGGTGGAGGTGCTGGTGGATTCCTGACCGGCACATTAACCGGTTTATCCGGTTCTCAGACGGTAACAGTTGGTGACGGTGGAGCCGGGGGAACAGGGGGACCAGCAGGAACCATCAGGGGTACAAGCGGGAGCAACTCAGTATTTGCAACCATTACCGCAACCGGTGGCGGTGGTGGCGGTGGCAGCACAAATGTTAACGGAATAAATGGAGGTTCCGGTGGAGGTGGAGCCACAGGAACAGGCACCGCTGGAACGGGTATTGCCGGTCAAGGATTTGCCGGTGGATTAGGAGTAACTTACCAGGCAGGCCGCTATAATAACGGTGGCGGCGGTGGTGCATCAGGAGTCGGTGGAACGGCAACTTCAGCGGTGGGGGGCAATGGTGGAGCTGGGAGTTATTCAGTTATAAGCGGGACCAGCACGCAGTATGCCTGTGGCGGCGGCGGCGGCGGCCGTACGCATGCTGGTACTGGCGGTTGCGCAACTGCCGGAGCAGGCCGTACTGGAAATAATGCAGGGTATGATGCCACTCCGAACTTTGGCGGTGGTGGCGGCGGTGGCGGTAACACTAACAACGGGGGCGCTGGTGGCTCCGGTATAGTCATCATCAAGTACTATTAGTCCCGGGTAATTTCCGGGTGATGAGCGGACAGCAGAGAGAAGAATTCAACCGCAACTACCTGCTGTCAATCTTTTTTTAGCAGGGAAACGCTCATTCCATGTAGCAGGTATTCTTTACAACCCGGTTGGCCGGATGTTCCGGTTCATGAAAGAGCTAGTGGTTCAACACTTCGCCATTTTTTCATATCAGGTCCACAAAATATTTTTTGAAGGTGCCTGTCATTTTTGGGGACTCCCTGTGAAGGTAAAATTCCGGACATTCTGGACACCATATTCACAATTTCCGAAAATCGTTTCCCTGTAAATCTTCATTGTAGAACTTTTTTGGGAAAACGGCTTTGTTAAACTCCTAGAAGAAACATAAAGTCGCTCTTGAAGGCTCTTGAGTATTCGTGCTTCCCCCACAGTCGCTTGAGGATTACATAATCTTTTTTGATAACTATTCAGAAAGTTGATGAAAACCTCAAGCAAAATCAGGGGTCAAGGGATTGCTCCCCTTTGGGTGCCTCCCCCTTTCCTGGCAGAGAGGGGGTCACCCTCCCGATTGGTGTAGAGACTAAGAGAATGATGGAGAAAAGAGGATTTCGACAAAGCCGGAAAAACTAAAAATTTGTGTCGATAGTGTCCGGTTTTTTCATTCTGCATCGCAAAACCCGTTTAATTCTGTCTGCAGTATGAGCCTGCTCGCGTTCAAACCACGCCGGAATTCCCGTTCATTGCAACGCAATGGTAAACGGTAACGTAATAACAGGAATATTGATAATTAATAAAACCAAATATCCCTTCTAATTTAATGTTTCTATAGTAGTACCATCCCAGAATTGAGAATAGTACATGATTTAAAATATTTGCCGGGGGAAAAAATGAACATAAACCGTAAACAAAGGATATGGATTCCTGTTATTATCCTCCTCTTATCAGGAATGTTGCTGGTCGGGGGAGTGTCAGCAAGCGAGTTCGGGCCATGGACTCTCCAGACCGTTGACAGTAATGGCAAGGTTGGACAATATTCATCTGTTGCCCTGGATTCAGCGGGCAACCCTGCGATCAGCTACTATGACCAGACCTATGGAGACCTGAAGTATGCCTCATGGAACGGGAACTCATGGAATATTTCGACCGTAGATTGTTCCTATAGTCCGGGCAAAAATATATGGTTTTTCTGGGATCAGAGTCATGACCGGACAAAAGACCTTGATTATATCAAGTGTTTCCACGGTACCGGAAAGGTGGGTGAGTATTCGTCCCTTGCCTTTGACAACAGCGGCAAGCCAAAAATAAGTTATTTTGATGAATCAAAAGGTGACCTGAAATATGCTTCATGGGACGGAAGCAAATGGGTCATATCAACCGTTTATAGTACCGGAAACGTAGGTAAATATTCGTCCCTTGCCTTTGACAGCAGTGGCAGGCCAAGAATAAGTTTCTTCGATGATTCAAAAGATGACCTGAAGTATGCTGCATGGGATGGCAGCAAGTGGGTTGTCACATCCGTAGACAGTGCCGGCAACGTGGGCGAATATTCTTCTCTGGCCCTTGACAGCACCGGCAAGCCAAGGATCAGCTACTATGACCAGACGAACACGAACCTGAAGTATGCTGCATGGGATGGCAGCAAGTGGGTCCTAACGGTTGTTGATGGCAGCAACTATAAGAAAGGACAAAAAGGAGGGAACTGGGATCAAGACCACGGCAAGAACGAAGATAAATCCATAAATGTGGGTGAATATTCGTCCCTGGCCCTTGACAGCGGCGGTAACCCGAGTATCAGCTACTATGACGAGTCGAACAGTGCCCTGAAGTACGCGGCCTGGAACGGAGCCCGCTGGGACATCTCTACCGTGGACAGTTCCAAGAAAGTGGGTGAATATGCATCCCTTGAGCTGGATGTGAACGGCAATCCGCGTATCAGCTATTACGATGCAACGCACAACGACCTGAAATTTGCCGGCTGGAACAGTACGACCTCCAAATGGGTCCTTGAAACGGTGGACAGTTCCGGAAAAGTCGGAAGCTTTTCGTCACTTGTCCTTGACAGGCTGGGAAACCCCCGGATCAGCTACTATGACGAGACGAACAAGGACCTGAAATATGCAGCCGGCACCGGGCATGCACAAACCCCGACAACCCCGACGTTTGTCAGCATCTCCCCCACGGTTGGCCCGGTAGCTGGAGGCACCGTAGTTACCATTACCGGAACGAACCTGGTTGGAACGATCGCAGTAACGTTTAACGGGACAGCAGCAACCGGAGTATCGGTTATCAGCGCTACTTCGCTTGCCGCGACCACACCTGCCGGAATAGTTGGATCGGTCAATGTTGCAGTCACCACCCCCAATGGCACGGCAACCGGGACAAGTGCCTATACGTATCTGGCAGCCCCGACGTTTACCAGTATAACCCCGTCATCCGGCTCATCATTAGGCGGTACTGCGGTAACGATCGCTGGTGCGAATTTTGTTTCCGGGGGTTTACTCAATGTAACCATTGGCGGAGCGCCGGCGACGAGCGTGGTCTGGGTCGACTCCAGCCATATAACGGCGGTCACGCCAGCCGGCACAGCGGGGACCCAGGATATCGTGATCACCAATAATGATGGCGAGACGGTAACCGCGACGGGTGCCTATACCTATGCAGCACCCCCGGCATTTGACAGCATTTCCCCCACGGTTGGCCCGGCAGTCTGGAGGCACCGTAGTTACTATCACCGGAACGAACCTGATCGGAACGACCGCAGTAACGTTTAACGGGACAGCAGCAACCGGTGTTTCGGTAGTCAGCGCCACTTCGCTTACCGCAACCACGCCTGCCGGAACAGTCGGGCCGGTCAACGTTGTCAGTCACCACCCCCAACGGCACCGCAACCGGGACAGGTGCCTATACATACGCAGCACCCCCGGCGTTTGTCAGCATCTCCCCCTCGATAGGTCTGGTAACCGGTGGCACCGTAGTTACTATCACCGGGACGAACCTGATCGGAACGACCGCAGTAACCTTTGGCAGCACAGCAGCAACCGGTGTTTCGGTTGTCAATGCTACTGACAATCATAGCGACCACTCCACCCAATACAGCCGGCGTCGTTAACGTTGTCATCACCACCCCCAACGGTACCGCAACCGGAACAGGTGCCTATATCTATGCAGCAAATCCCCCGAGCGTAACCAGTATTATCCCAAACACCGGGACTTCCGGTGCTACAGTGTTGGTCACAAATCTTGCAGGCACGAACTTTGTTCCAGGTTCTACCACATCAGTGTTGCTGGAAAAAGCAGGGGAGTCTGATATTGTAGCGACAAATGTCAACGTAGTCTCGTCGACAAAGATTACCTGCACGTTCACGCTCCCGGCACCAACAGTTACCTCAATTGGGGCTTGGAATGTCGTGGTTGTGAATGAAGATACCCAGTCCGGAGTACTTTCCAACGGGTTTACCATAATACAACCCGCCCCATCCCCGGCACCGAGTGTAACCAGCATCTCCCCGAACACCGGGACTGCCGGAAATTCGGTGGCAGTCACCCTTGCAGGCACGAACTTTGTGACGGGTAGCACCACAACGGCCGTGTGGCTGGCAAAATCAGGATCCGGCAATATTACCGCTACAGGAGTCACGGTGAATTCAGCCAGCCAGATCACCTGCACGTTCCCGCTCCCTGCACCGTCATCTATGTCAGCCGGTCAGTGGGATGTTGCAGTCAGGAACCCTGACTATCAGACCGGGTCACTGGGCAACGCGTTTACCGTGGTAAACCCCCCGATCCCGACCGTGACCGGCATCTCACCGGTCACTGGTCCGATAGCTGGCGGCACCACGGTCACGATCACCGGCACGAACCTCGCTGGTGCGACTGCAGTAACCTTTGGTACAACGGCAGCCACGTATACTGTTACCAGCGCCACTTCCATCACAGCAACCAGTCCGGCCGGTTCATCTGCCGGAATTGTTGACATCACGGTGACCACGCCCGGCGGCATATCCGCGACCTCACCAGCCGACCAGTTCACCTATAAAATAACGCCGATTGTAACCAGCATCAGCCCGAACAACGGGTATGTCGCGACCTCGGTAACGGTGACCATTGCTGGTTCGAACTTTATAGCGGGCAGCACTGTTGTGCTGCAAAAATCAGATGCAAGCCCAATTACGGCGACAGGAGTCATAGTGAATTCAGCCAGCCAGATCACCTGCACGTTCCTGCTTCCCCCGATGTCATCCACATCTGCTGGTCAGTGGGATATTGTGGTCACAGACGCTAACGGATCCGGAACATTGCCCGGTGCATTCCAGGTGAAAAATATTCCGCCAACCTTGACCAGTATCTCCCCCACGAGTGGTTATGCATCCAGTCTTATGCTTTTCCCGCCGATTACCATTACGGGTACAAATTTTGTTCCCGGCACTCAACCAACCATATGGATGCAAAAGGGATCGGTGAAAACTCAGGTATCGCTATCAGTGACAGTGCAATCATCGACACAGATGACTGCCGGAATTGCGGTTCCCTTGCTTTCATCCACCTCAGCTGACGGCCTGTGGGATGTTATCATCATAAACGCAGATGGGCAAACTGCAACATTACCTGCAATATTCCAAGTAATAAACCCGGTTCCAACGGTGACGAGTATCTCTCCCACCAGTGGTGTTGCCGGAACTACAGTACCGGTAACTATTTCCGGCACGAGCTTTGTTATAGGAACTACACCTACCGTGTGGCTGGCGCGATCAGGATCAGGCAATATTACGGCAACAGGTGTGAGTGTGAGTTCACCCACCCAAATCACCTGCACGCTTCCCGCTTCCCGCAGGATCTGCATCTGCCTCTCCCTGGTATGTTGTCGTCAGGAACGTTGACGGGCAAACGGCAACATCGTCCGCTGCCGTGTTTACCATAACGTCGGCATAGGCCATCACCCGGCATCACCCCCTCAGGCGGTGATGCCGGCACCGTGGTAGTTGTGTCCGGCGCTATTGAACCGGAGCCGGCAGATATTACGGGTAATTGTGTGAACGTATCTCACCGATGAGGATTAGTAACACGGTTACAATTTTCTTTCTCGCACTGTGATTAAGGAAGTGAAATGCGGGGGTCAAAATTATAAACAGCCAATAGCCGGGCTTCCGGCAGCCGTTTGCCCCGTTTCCCTGCGAAAACAGGTGGCCGGAAAAGTGACCCGCAGAAGCCCGCTATAGTGCAAGGCAAAACCTCGATTAAAATCGTTATTTTCTTCAAATAACCTGTTAAAACCATGATTTTTTTGGCGGTGGGCACAACCTCTCCAAAAACCCGGGAACCGGATCAAAAAATTGGCAAACGGGGCTTATATTGGGCCCGGAATACGTCATGTATGGGGCACGGGGGTGCACCTCCCCTCTCCCTGGTGTCTGGTTATGTCAGACACTCTTCCATCGCTGTGCGGGGGTAAACCGGGTTTATCATACCGGTTGACACAAAAGTCCCTGTACGAACACACCCGTCTCTCTCGTCAAATCCAAAAAAAACCCATGCTCCCGGTTCTGCTTTTCCGGATAACTACGGTACCTACACGTCAGTATGGAAGTTAACAATTCCCAGTGGTTTTGTGGTGTTATCAGAAGAAACCATTGTCCCGTCTTTAAAGACTGCAACGTCAAGGGTGTCTGGTGACCCATCCTGTTTTTCGATAAATGTATCTATCGATCCATGATTCAGTACCAGCTGGTAGTACCGGGTCCCGGTATTATTCACCGCAATATTACCGGCGGATGTACGGATATCCCCCTGATAACTCCCGGGATATTGTACCCGCACCCAGACGCCGTTCGGGGGAACAAGGTAGACCGGTGCGGACGGTGGCAGCGGTTCCGTGGTCATGGTGATCTCCGGTGTCGGGATTGCCGTGGGGCTCGTGGTGACTGCTGTTGGTACGACGGTTACTTTGACCGTTGGTTGAACGGGTATCTTATGTACCGGCGTTTGCATTCCTCCCGCAATGTATGCCACGCTGAAAACTAATGCAAACAGAAAGATAAATGCCGCGATGGTGACCCAAGGTGATTGTTCCTTAATCTCCTCATTCTCAGGGTGCTCTACCTTTTTCTGGGACTCCAAAAGGAAAAATTCCGGTACCTGGGGCGTGGTCGAAGGTGTCACATTCCCCAGCTCTAAAGGAATTACGCCATCACGCAGGCTCAAAGGAGCAATATTACTCTCATGACTCTCCACCCGCACAGGAACATCACGCTCTTTAAAAATGGAAATGCATCTGTCGCGGTCAAGGAAGTTCTGGATACCGCGATTTCGGATGAATCTGAGTTCGAGAGGTCGCATCTCCCCGTCAGCGGATTTGATGTCGAGCGTTAATACCGGTTCCCGCAGGTAATTTGAATGGGCAACCGCAAGCCCGATATCTGAAAACCGGAGATCTTCTTGGATTGCCCCCGTTTCATTTTCAACAAGGATAAAACGCCTGCTGGTGAGTATAGCTTCGTGCCGGACGCCGGAGATAACAATTACCTGCGTCGAGAGAATAATGGACTCATCGCTGTCCAGCTTCAGGTTGACCATAGCCTACATTCACCTCCATCTCCAAACTATAAAAATCAGGTTAGTCGGGCAATTACCGGGTATGATGTACAGGAATTATACACCTGATACAAAAATTGTTTATGCCTCATCATGGACATCAGCAATTCTTGTGCTCCGGCTCACCAGCACGTTATATGCATCGTGTTCCTTGTTGTACCGCACGAGCACGCCCTCAAGTGTAAGGACTGCCCCGTACGGTGCCGATAATATCGCTTCATTTTCCGGCGTGATATGAAACCCGGGCAGCACCGCGTATACCGGTTTTTCGGCAGAACCGTCGCAGAGTCTGAACATATGGTTCTCCTTGTCACCCAGATCCTCTGACATTTTCGATGCAATGATATTGATCCGTTTTTCCACATGCAGGTGGATCCGGGACAACCGCAGCACCCGCGATCCGTGGGGGACGCAATAGGGTTCACGTATTTTCCCGTCCTGGCGGAGGATGACATAACTGTACTTGATGTCGGTGTTTACGTACCGGAATGGCTCATCGCATGCCGCAAGCGTATTCATCAGCGGAGTTGGCCGGATGGGTGGAGCCGTGACAAAACTCCAGCACCGGTCCGGAGTGCAGTTTGTCTTCCAGATAAAGGAGCACGGGCTGTAAATCGAGAGCCCCTGCTTTTTTACCGCGAGAGAAAGCGACCGCAGGCCAGAAGAGGTGACCTCTTCAGCAGGTTCGACGATAAGGATCGATCCGTCCGGTGCCAGCCGCTCCGCAAATCCCATGACAATGTCTGCCCGCTCTTTTATAGACCCCGTCACTTCGTTGAGGACATTGGAAAATACCATCAGGTCGATCCCGTCCGGCAGCTTGTCTTTGACGGCACCGGTAATGTCTGCTTTTACAGGCGGTTCTATAGTGACGCGGGTTTTGGAGGTGCCTCCCTGCTCTGCAAGGTACGTGAATGCCTCGATGTGCTCTTCTGAGCGCTCTATTGCGTGGATCGTCGCCGTTGCCGTATCGAGCCGGGAGTAGAAATCCGCAATCGCGAGCGGGACAACACCTGGCCCGGTCCCCACATCGAGAACCGTCATGTGATTTTTCAGCAGACCTTCGCGGGCGAGCATCGCCATCAGCAGCCGGGTCTGCATGAAATAAACAGGGAAATGATACGCGAGATACCCGAGCACCGCATACCCTTTTGTGTACTGCAATGACCGTTTGTGGGTTGGTTTCCAGTAATCGTCTTTTTGTGCGACGATTGCCCTGCGGAGCCGTTCAAGGATGACCGGATCGGTCCAGTCCTTTCCCACTTTTCTGGTGATGTACTGCTCAATTGCCTGCTCAAGGGCTGGGGGAAAGGTATTCTCACCGGGCAGACTATCAATCCGTTTGGATTCGGTTTCGCTTGGGATGTAGATGTGAGGCGGAAGAACCCGGGAAATCTCATAATCATCACCGCTTTTTTTTGCCGCCAGCCCAAACTCCCTGAGGTGCGGGCGGAGTACCGCGTAGATATGGGCGGCAGACTGCGGGGCATCCAGATACACCGCGATCTCCGAGAGGAGAAATACCGGTTTTGTGCCGGCCACATATTTTATCGTGGACAGGATCTGTTTTTCGGTCACGTTGGTGCCGGTACTTTGGCGCCGGGCGTTCATACATCTTTGGATGGTGAGTAAGTGACACGATCACCTTCGGGCTGCATGGCGTCACCCTCATATAGCGGTTCAGCGGAGATCAAACAAAGAGGACATATGCATGTGCGGCAGGTATTCGCTGGTCTGTATCGATGATCTGGGCAACAGGTTCCGGGTGTATAACCCGATGATCGGCGCCCGTTCCCGGTTCAACATCGCGCCGGGAAACGAGATGCCGGTAATTGTCCATGCACAACAAAATGAGCTTGCCGTCATGCGCTGGGGGCTCGTCCCGCACTGGACAAAAGACCTGCATGCCGCCCGCCCGCTCTTCAGCGCCCGGGCTGAGACGCTTGTTGAAAAACCTTCGTTCAAGCCCCTGTTGAAAAACCGCCGCTGTCTTGTCCCGGCGTCGGGATTTTTTGAATGGAAAAAGGAGGGCACGCGAAAGATACCGTTCTATGTCCATCTCCCGGAAGAACCCTGTTTTGCCTTTGCCGGGCTCTATGACCAGTGGCATGGTCCGGCAGGGACAACGCTGTTCACGTACACGATCATCACGACGGAAGCAAACGCGCTGATGGCAACGATCCACAACCGTCAGCCGGCAATCCTGTCACCGGAACAGGAGAAGATGTGGCTTGCCGGTGATATGCCCGGACCCGACCAGCTCAAAGAACTTCTGGCACCCTGTCCCGCGAAGCGAATGGCGATGTATCCTGTCTCCCCGCGGGTGAACTCACCGGGAGCGGACGATGAACAGGTGATCCAACCCCTTAATGCGCTCGGTGACACACGAACCGGGTGAGGTGCGAGTCCATGCTTGACCATTGTCCCGGTGCGGCAAACATCCGAACCCCCACGCTTGCAATCAAAAAGTGCCCGAAGTGTGGCGCAGACGTGGAACTGTTCTCAAACGATATATCCGTGAAATGCGACCAGTGCGGTTTTGTCGTCTACAACGATATTGCATCCTGCGTGCAGTGGTGCAAATATGCAAAGGAATGTGTCGGGGAAGAGATGTACCGGAAACTCACGGCACAAAAAGAAAAATAGCTCCTTTGTTTTTTAGGGCTACCTTATAGTGCGAGCATACGCTCAATCGCGCCGCGGGCACGGTTCGCGATCTCTTCCGGCACCGTAATACGCGGGTACATATTTACCAAGGCATCGCGGACTTTTGCGAGATCCGTTTTTTTCATGTTCGGGCAGATCGCGCGTGCTGACAGGGGATAGAATTTCTTTTCCGGGCACTCTTTTTCCAGCCGGTACAGGATCCCATTTTCCGTGCCAATAATAAATTCCCGCTGTGGAGCCGCACTGACATGCCTGATCATCCCTGAAGTGCTTGCGACCAGATCGGCCCGGTCAATTACTTCCGGCCGGCATTCCGGGTGGACGAGGAGCACTGCGTCCGGGTGGGCGCGTTTTGCCTTCAGGACATCATCGACCGTGTAGTCGTCATGCACATGGCAGTAGCCATCCCACGGGATGATGGTTTTCGTCGTGAACCGGGCCGCATACTGCCCGAGATTGCGGTCCGGCACAAAAAGGACCGTATCGGCTGCAACGGAATTTACCACCTGTACCGCATTTGCCGACGTGCAGCAGATGTCGCTCTCCGCTTTCACCTCGGCAGTGGTGTTGACATAGCAGACAACTGCCGCATCAGGGTGACGGGATTTTGCACTTGACCAGTTCATCTGCGGTGATCATATCCGCCATCGGGCAGCCGGCATCCCGGCCGGCAGCAGGACACATTTTTCCGGTGAGAGGACTGCCGCGGTCTCTGCCATGAAATTGACGCCGCAGAAGACAATTACATCGCCGTCCATCTCTGCCGCAGCCCGGGACAGTTCAAGGGAATCGCCGGTGATATCTGCGATGTCCTGCACCTCGGGCCGCTGGTAATTATGCGCGAGGATAATCGCGTTTCTCTCTTTTTTGAGACGGCGTATTTCCTGCTGTATCTGTGATGCTGCCGGCATGGAGCTGCACTCCTTGTATCGTATTGGTATGCGTCCCTGCATCAAAATAGTCACTGGTGAAATGAGGATGCCTCTTGGCGCTTTTCGTTCCGGAGCCGGCCATCGCATCCGGGAACGCCTTAACCCGGATATTTATGTCCGCCGCTCTCCCATCTTGTATACGGTTATGAAGATCATCCTTCCGGACCAGAGCACCCGTGTCATGAGTCAACATCACGGTACTGTTGAAGCACTCCTGCTCGCGCTCGGCATTAATCCCCTTGAAGTGATCGTCTCTCAAAACGGCACACTGGTCTCTGAACATGCAGTCATCGGAGATACGGACGAAATCCGAATCATCCGTATTGCGCATGGGGGATAAATGGCGGCACCTGGTATCAGTCATACCGGTGTGCCGGTCTGTGCCTGCTGCGCGGAGCCCGGTGTTGTTTACCAGAGGACAACTGACCGGCATCTCTGTACAACCCATTTTATCGCTGATATCGAAGCGCGGGTCCATGCGACCATCGCAGAAGCCCGGCAGATCCGGGCTGGTGACCGGATTGCCGTTGCGTTCAGCGGCGGAAAAGACAGCACCGCGCTTCTGGTCATTCTCACGCGCCTCCTGCCGGCATGGACAGATGTCAGCCTTGTCGCAATTACGGTCGATGAAGGTATTGCGGGATACCGCAACGACACCATCCGTGCCGCAGAATCCCTGACAAAAAAACTGGGCGTGGAACACCGGATCGTGTCGTTTAAGGACCTTATCGGGGACGATCTCGATACGATCCTTGTCGGGCGCGAATCGCAGGCATGCACCGTCTGTGGTATTCTCCGAAAAAAAGCCCTCATGGATGCGGCGCAAAAGACCGGGGCGACAAAGATTGCAACCGGTCACAACCTTGACGATGAAGCCCAGTCCGTGCTGATGAACACGCTCCGGGGCGATCTGCCCCGTCTCGTCCGCGATGCCGGAAAAGAATCGGGCGGCTGTTTTCTCCCCCGGATCAAACCACTGTCAGGTATTTTTGAAAAAGAGATCGCGTCATACCTGTTCGTGCAGGACCTGTTCCTGGTGCTTCCTGAATGCCCTTACACCCGGTATGCCCTGCGTGCGGAAGTGCGGTCAATGCTGTCGACCCTTGAATACCGCTATCCCGGCACGATGCAGCACCTGATCGAGAGCAAGAAAAAGATCGAGCGGTACTGTGCCGGGGCGCCGGTCATGGATGCGCTGCGACACTGCCGGGAATGCGGCGATCCCTGCAGCGGGGAAATCTGCCAGGTCTGCCGTCTCCGGCATTCACTGGGGAAATGACGGGGCGCCCTGCACGTGTTCAGGATGGGTGTAAATATTCATCTTTGTGCTGCGGACAAACCCGATCACGCATACACCGGTCTTCTCTGCAATCCCGATGGCAAGCGTCGTTGTTGCGCCCCGTGAGACCATGACCGGAATGTTTGCGATCAGGCACTTGCGCACCATCTCGGATGAGATGCGCCCGGAACAGATGGCAAACGTCTGTGAAAAGTCAATCTTGTTTTTCAGCCCGAACCCAATTACCCGGTCAAGCGCGTTGTGGCGCCCGATATCCTCCGAACGGGCGATAACTCCGTCGGCAGAAGCGAGCCCGACAACATGAATGCCACCGGTCTTGTTGTGGAGTTCGGATTCAAGCACCTCCCTGACCGTAGAACGGATGAGTGAAGGTGCGATGGCGAAGTCGGATTTTATTTTCGGGAGTTTTTCCGTATCGATGAACGACGTGGAACCGCCACACCCGGACAGGATGGTCTTTTTTGAGCCAAGCACCTTGAAGAGGTTTTTCGTGATGACGCTGATCCGGTTCTTCTCGATCTTGATCGATTCAATCTCGTCGATCCCTTTGATGATCTGCTCGGTGAAGAGATATCCCATGACAAAATCTTCCAGTGCCGTCGGGCTCATCATCGCCGTCACCGCGTGGCGCCCGTTGACAAATATCGCAATCGGAATTTCCTCAATGACTTCATGGAGGATCTTCTCGAACCGCTCCTCTTCAACCTTCAGGCAGGGCACCTGCTGGTACATCCGGGGGGATGGAACAGGTTGATCGAGTGTGGGAGAATCGTTGTGGTGTGATTTCCTGTCAGGTTTCATAGTACCTCATCCATACTTCCGCTGCGATATCCTTCCAGATCGAGGGTGATATAGGAAAATCCCCTTGCTTTGAATGCGGCGACGACTGCATCCTGCATCGCAAGCAATCGGGGATGATCTTCTTTCGGCAATTCTATCCGTGCGACCGTTCCGTGCAGCCGGACCCGTACCTGCAAAAAACCCTTCTGGTGCAGGAACGCTTCAGCATCCTCTATCATGTGCAGTTTCTCCTGAGTAATCTCATCGCCATAGGGTATGCGGGACGAGAGGCAGGCAGCGGAGGGCTTGTCCCAGAATGCAAAGCCCATATCGTGTGCGATTGCCCGGATATCCTCTTTTGTCAACCCTGCTTCGATGAAAGGATGGACAATGCCGGCTTCAGCGCACGCTTTCAATCCCGGCCGGTGTTCTCCCCTGTCCGAAACATTGACGCCATCAGCAATGCATGCAAATCCCAGTTCGTCCGCCCGCCATTTGAGCACCGCTGCCGAACTTTTTTTGCACCAGTAGCAGCGCTCGGCCGGGTTCGTCCTGAACTTATTGTCATTCATGAGATGGAGCGGGATGATGTCAAGTGTGAGCCCGAATTCTTTGGCAATTTCCTGTGCTTCGGTGATTGCTGCACGCGGGACCACCGGACTGTCGAGCAGGACACACCGGCACTTGTCTTTAAGTGCCTCTTTTGCCAGAACCGCAAGAAGGCTGCTGTCGACACCCCCGGAAAACGCGATAAGCATCGATCCTCTTTCTGCTATGGTTGCAAGCAACTGCTCACGTTTTACTGAATTGTCCATAAAAATTCCACAATCCTGATTATTTTTTCCTTTGAGCAAAACCCGGACAGGCAGTTCAGCTGCCGCATCGCACCTGTGCCGGTTTTTTTAACCCGACCAGTTCCCCGGCACGTGTGGCCCGGATCGCAGGCTGGACAGACCACATAATTTTCTGACGCAGCACATTCACTCCTCTTACAATAGTTCAGGTTATCGCAATTATGACATAATACTGTGTATTTACCATGGTGAGGTTGTCCGGAGGCTATACATACATTGCCACTCGCGTCCTGACATATGATTGACTTACCTTATGCAGCGAACTCTTCAGGATCTATGACCGCGATTTGTTCTTTGCTGCTTTACCTTCCAACAAAAGAATAATCAAAAGACCCGTTGACATACTCAGCTACAGGATATACGCATGGGAGACAAGCACATCATCTACATGGACCATTCCGCGACAACTCCGGTAAAAAAGGAAGTTGCCGATGCAATGATCCCGTATTTTACCACGCACTTTGGCAATCCCTCCTCGATATACGGTATCGCACGCGAATCAAAAAAAGCGATTGACACCGCACGGGCTCAGGTGGCAGAAGCCCTTGGTGCCGACCCGGAAGAAATTTATTTCACCTCAGGAGGCAGCGAGTCGGACAACTGGGCGATCAAAGGCGTCGCGTTTGCCAACCGGAAACGGGGAAACCATATCATCACCTCCAGCATCGAACACCATGCGGTTATTCACACCTGCCAGTTCCTGGAAAAAGAAGGATTTGACGTGACCTATCTCCCGGTAGACAAATACGGGCTTGTCGATCCTGCAGTTTTGGAGAAGGCGATCACGGACAAGACTATTCTTATCTCGATCATGTATGCGAACAACGAAATCGGGACCATCGAACCAATTGCCGAACTCGGTGCGATTGCCCGCAAACACAAGGTCTATTTCCACACGGACGCGGTGCAGGCAATCGGGAACGTGAAGATCAATGTCAACGAGCAGAACATCGACCTGCTCTCGCTCTCGGCCCACAAGTTCTATGGCCCCAAAGGTGTCGGGGCACTTTATATTAAGAAAGGCGTACGGATCGAGAACCTGATTCATGGCGGCGGGCAGGAACGAAAGCGGCGTGCGGGCACGGAAAATATCGCAGGTATTGTCGGGCAGGGAAAAGCAATCGAGCTTGCGACCGCTGATATCGAAGGGCACAACGCCCGGATCCGTGCGATGCGGGACCGGCTGATCAAAGGTGTGCTCGAAACAATCCCCCATACCCGTCTTAACGGCCACCCGGAGAAACGCCTGCCAGGGAACTTCAACATCAGTTTTGAATTTATTGAAGGGGAGTCCATGCTCCTCTGGCTGGACGATGAGGGGATCTGCGCATCGACAGGCAGTGCCTGCACTTCGGGATCGCTTGAACCGTCGCACGTGCTGCTTGCCACGGGTTTACCTGTAGAAGTGTCGCATGGCTCCCTGCGGCTGACGCTTGGCGATGCCAATACCGAAAAGGACGTCGATTTCGTGCTTGAAGTCCTCCCAAAGGTAGTATCCCGCCTGCGGGATATGTCTCCCTTATACAAAAAATCCCGGAAAAACGGAGAGTGCAATGTATAGCGAAACCGTGATGGACCATTTCAAGAACCCCCGCAATGTGGGGGAGATCGAGAACCCGGATGGGGTCGGCGAGGTGGGGAACCCGGTCT
The DNA here is from genome assembly GCA_963768785.1 of uncultured Methanoregulaceae archaeon. Taxonomy (GTDB): domain Archaea; phylum Halobacteriota; class Methanomicrobia; order Methanomicrobiales; family Methanospirillaceae; genus Methanoregula. Next base: position 202,705 of record CAVYJD010000014.1, on the reverse strand, counting down.
GCGGCGATATCATGAAGATCTTTTTGAAAATCGAGAACAACATCGTCACCGATGCAAAGTTCAAGACCTTTGGGTGCGGTGCGGCAATCGCATCAAGCAGCATGGCAACAGAACTTGTCCGGGGAAAGACTCTGGAAGAGGCATGGCAACTCTCCAATAAGGCGGTTGCAGAAGCACTCGACGGCCTGCCACCGATCAAGATGCACTGTTCGGTCCTCGCGGAAGAAGGTATCCACAAGGCAATCAATGATTATCGCGTTAAGCAGGGACTTGAGCCGTGGCAGGAAACCTCTTCGCATGCACATGATCATGATGAGGAACCTGAATGTCAGCTCTGATGCTTCGGTTGACGACTATGACCGGCTCTGTTATGACAGGTGAATGAATGTTCTCCTCACGCGAACGGGAACGGTATAAGCGGCAGATGATGCTCTTTGGTGAAGAAGGGCAGGAACGTCTCAAAAAAGCCCATATCTTCATCGCCGGGGCCGGGGGCTTGGCTCACCGATCTCGATCTACCTTGCCGTTGCCGGGATCGGAACGCTCACGGTAGTCGATAACGATGTCGTGGACCAGTCCAACCTGAACCGGCAGATCCTGCATGATGACCGGGATATCGGCAGGAAGAAGACCGCTTCGGCTGAGGAAAAACTGCGGGAGATCAACCCGGATATCACGGTGAACGTGATCGATGCCACGATCGAAGAATCAAACACGGCGCACCTTGTTGGCAGGGCAGATGGGATTGTCGATGCGATGGATAATTATCCGACCCGGTACCTGCTCAACGATATCGCGCTTGCAAAGAAAATCCCGCTTTTCCATGGCGCGATCCAGGGATTCTACGGGCAGGCAACCACGATTATCCCGGGGAAAACTGCGTGTCTCCGGTGCATCTTCCCCAATCCCCCGCCAAAAGAAGTGTTTCCCGTTGTTGGCGTTACCCCGGGAGTCATCGGGACGATCCAGGCAACCGAGGTGCTGAAGTACGTGCTCGGGAATGGTGAACTGCTCGCAAACCGGCTCCTGATCTGGGACGGGATGCAGGCACATGCAGAAGAGATTGTGGTGGCAAGAAATCCGTGCATGCATGTCGTGCGGCACGAAGAAAACAAAAATAAATCCTGCAGGAACAAAAAAAGGAATGATGGGGAAGAAGAAATGACCGTGAAAATCCGTTTTTTTGCACGGTTCCGCGAACTGTTCGGTACAGATGTTGTTACGGAAGTCCAGAATGGAACCAGTTTTACTGATCTCGTCAAACGCATTGCCGAAAAGAACGCGGAAGGGTATGAGGCTATCTTTGATGACAAAGGATCCTTTCGGGAATTTGTGATCCTGATGAAGAACGGCATGCGTATCGATTGTGCGGATGCGGCAACAACACCGGTTGCCGATGGGGATGAGATTGCCGTATTCCCGCCGGTTGCGGGTGGCTGAATGACAAGGAGGGGGGAGTCATGATTGCAATCCAGACAGAAGATGTAGACCTCGGGCAGCTGGTCAACGCGGCAAAGCACCGGGGCACCGGGGCAGTGGTCGTGTTTGACGGCATTGTCCGTGACGATGATATTACCGAAATGGAACTGGAAGCCTACGAAGAAGTTGCCCTCAAAGAACTGGAGAAGATTGCCGGGGAGGCAAAGACCAACCATAATCTCCTGTCTGTTGATATCATTCACCGGATCGGCCGCCTGTCCGTGGGTGAAAATATCCTGATCATCGTCGTCAGTGCCGGGCACCGGGAAGAAGCGTATGCCGGTTCCCGTTTCATCATCGAAGCGATCAAAGCGGGTGTCCCCATCTGGAAAAAGGAGCTGACAAAAGATGGCGGGCGGTGGGTGCCGGGTGATCATGCGCATGGTGCGGGAAAATTTAGGTAATGTTTTTGTTTGTGCTTGTTTTCACAACACTCTTTTAGCTGGTTGATTGACTTTTTGGCAATCTGCACTTTCCGATAACGATAAAAACTTCATTTTGAAAATTTTCATAAAAGATTTGTCAGCCTCTAAAAAGGATTATTGCTGTTTTTTGGGAAAGATTCGAATTTTAGTGGAATATAAACGGCGACTTATGCCATACCATTCCAAAATACGATGAACCCCGCCGCACCAAAAAGGGACGCCCCCGCGGCGGATTTGTGACTAAAATCTCTTAAAAAAACCTATTTGCCCCGCAACATTGCATCATCAGATTGTGGTAGATCCTCAAAAGATTTAGTGAAAAACCCAAAAATAAGAGAGGAATACCGGGGGTCAAGGGGATACTCCCCTTGGGGTGCCTCCCCCCTTGGGGGAGAGAGGGGGTCACACTCATAACTTACATAAGAGTTTTACAAAAAAATTGAATAATTACAAGTTTTCTACAGAGCCAAAAAAAAATAAATTATACATTGATATTGAGCGCCGCCCGGATAAAGAGCCCGATGATAAATGAAATCCCGGCAATCCCGAAGCTGATGACTGCCATTTCAGCAAACCTTCTATAAAACGGCAGATCTTTTGCCACCGATATATAGAACGTGAAGACAAAGATCACCACAACTGCCCCGGCAAGGGTGAACACCAGCGCATTATAGGGACTCTTGAGCAGCAGGAACGGGAGAATAAGCAGCGCAACCGTGGCGATATAGGTAAGACCGGTGTAGATGGACGCTTTAACCGGATTTGTCCCATCAGTCGTCTCTGATCGCTGGGAAAGGTATTCGGAAGCAGCCATCGAGAGCGATGCCGCGACACCCATGATAAGCCCGGCAACGGCAATAATCTGGGTGTTCTGGATCGCAAAGGTCAGCCCGGCAAGGGTTCCGGTAAATTCCACCAGCGCATCATTGAGCCCGAGAACGACCGAGCCGACATATCTCAGCCGCTCCTCATCAATCATGGCAATAAGTTCTTTTTCATGTGCCTCTTCATGGGCAAGCATTGCCGGCATTTCAGGAATTGCTGCGATGAGTCCGGCATCGCTCTTCTGGGCGCGGCTTTCAACGCCTTCCATCAGCTTAATTGCAAAGGTCAGCCCGAGCACCCGGGCGATACCGCAATAATAGGCTATCCTGAACCGGTCCGGTGCAACATCCCGGTGTGTATATCCTTTCCATATCTCGTAATGGCCAAGTTCTTCCTGTGCGATACGCAATAATACGTCGCGGTTATGCTCATCGGCAGTGGCAGCGGCAATTTCGGTATAAATATAGTGTTCGGTAATCTCACCTTTCTGGCGGGCAAGAACATTCTGCTCGTGTATGAGGCTCAGGGTCATGGTGCGGGTGCTCCTCACAAAAATCAATTTTTTTGGTATCCGGCATCGGGTATATGATGATGTTAACGTGACGGTTTTTAATAGATATGTTCTGTAAGACAACTCCTTGTTCTGCGATGGTTATCCCGATTATGAAGGAATCATTCGCTGTGATGGAATCGGTACCGGTCGGCAGGAATAAGGATCTCGAACCGGACCCCTTTGCCCGGCGTGCCGTTCTCGGTAATGGTCAGGCCGGTTATCGCAAGGATTTCCCGTGATAAGAACAATCCCAGTCCCGTATGTTTGCCAAATCCTTTCCTGAACAGTTTGGTCTTGTCTTCATCAGAGATACCAACACCGTTATCATAGTATACCAGTTTCATTTCCTTGCCGGATTCAGTGATCAAAAACCCGATCTGCGTCACATTTCCCCCGTGTCGCAGGGAGTTCTCGATAAGGTTGTAAAACACTTTCTCGATCAACGGGTCTGCAAATAGTTCAAATCCCGAAAATGTAACCTCAAGCGTGATGGTATCAAGCGGCAGCTGTGATGCCTGTGACCGTACGGATTTTTCTACATCGACCCATCCCGGTTCCCGGACACCGATATCCTGGTAGAACCGGGTAAACTCGATCTGCCGTTCGATTGCTTCTGCAGCTTCTTCTTCCTTGACAATAAACGCAAGCAGTTCCGGATCTTTTGACAACTCTCTTGAAAGTTCCAGGTACACTCTCAGGCCGGTAAGTTTGTTTAAGATATCATGACGGGTGATCGATGAGAGCATGTTGAGTTTTTCATTTGCTACACGGATCGCCCCCTCCATCTTTTTACGGTCGGTGATATCAATAATAACGCCCACCAGTCCCTCGACGTGCCCTTCACTATCTGTGAGGGTTGTTTTATTGAAGATCACATCGCGAAGTGTCCCGTCTGCATACCGGACTTTGGTTTCATAATTCTGGATACCAGGAGACGTGAAAAGTTCCCGGTCTTTTGCAGAATAGATATCTGCCAGATCTTTTGGGGAAATATCATACACGGATTTGCCGATAACCTTCTCCCGGGGGAGCCCGATATACTCGAGGAAGGCGGTATTGCACCCGGTATACCTCCCGTCCTGGTCCTTATAAAAGATCGGGTTTGAAATGGTCTCGATCAATCGCTGGAGGAACCGTTCACGCCCGGCAAGTTCCTTCTGTGCCTTTTTCCGTTGGGTGATATCGACTGCCATCCCCCTGAAGCCAAGGAGTTTCTGGTTCTCGTCAAATACCGGTTTCGAATAGATTTCAAAAATAATCTGATCCTTTGTCAGGTGATGGATCATCTCTATCTCAAAAAGGTGCAACGAGGGATCCTTTGCATACTCGGTGAGCGCAGTCCGGACACTGTCGCGTTTTCCCGGGGGAACCAGATCCATGAGCGAAGTGTTTTCCAGTTCCTGCTGTGTATAGCCAAGGAGCGTCCTGCTTTGCGGGCTGATATAGACAATTTTTCCGTCGGGATCTGTCTCCCAGATAATGTTGGGGGTGGTTTCTACAATTCCCCGGTACTTTGCCTCACTTTCCTGCAATGCACGGTCTGCCCGTTTCTTTTCCGTGATATCCCGCATGAGGTGAACACTGCCGGTTATGTTTCCTTCAACGTCATGAAGCGCAGAAACCGATATGAGGAAATCTCCCTTTAATGAGTCAAGGTGAACTTCCTGCGTTTCTATAATTTCTTCATTGATGAGGCTGTTAAGCGGACATCCTCCGACCGGGGTATCTGCACGGTCAATGATCTCGTAACAAGGCCGACCCACAATTTTTCCCAGTGGCATGCCGAGGCGGTCTGCCATTGATTTGTTGACCCGGAGGATGCGGTAGTTACGGTCGATGATTGCGATCAGGTCCGGGACTGCGTCAAAGGTCCGTTCCCATTCATTTTTTGCAGCGAGTATTTCATTCTCGAACCGTTTGCGTTCCGTTATATCGTGGCCAATAGACGAGGCACCGATGATCTCCTCCTGGCGATTTTTAATGGGAGAAACTGACAGGGAGACCGGGATTGTTTTCCCCTCTTTTGTTACCCGCTCGGTTTCATACCGGTCGATAACCTGATCATTGCGAATTTTGTCGAGGAGCCGGGGCATTTCGTCTGCCCGTGAGGGGGGGGATAATCGGGTGATCGGTGTTCCCAGCATTTCCTTTTCTGTGTACCCATAGAGATCTGTGGCAGCATCATTCCAGTCGGTAATCGTCCCATCAAGGGTCAATCCAATGATTGAATCGTTTGAGGAGGTAACAACTGAGACCAGCCGGCGGCACATCTGGGTATCGTGGTGGATTCTTCCACTCAGATAGGAAACAACTCCGGCGACGAAAATAAAAACAACTGCCCGGGCCAGCGCTGAAAGGAAAATATCAGAGGAGGCGAAATCGACAATCAGTACTATTCCGCAATAGATTGCGGATAATGCGACTGCAATGGGGACACCGTGGCGGGGATAATAATACGCGGCCAGAATAATCGGAATATAGTAAAGGTGCGGGAGGACAAAGGAAATCCCGAGTTTAAGGCCATAAAAATTAATCAGGGTTATGACAGCCGCACTCAATACTATAAGAGAGGCGATGAGGTACGGTTTTTTGTACACTTCATCGAGATAGAGAAAATTCATGTACTGCCAGCCTCTCGTACCTTTTATTACAATAATTATCTCTTGATCATTTAATTCTCGTTATTCGGGACAGATTCATGCGGGATACACGACTTCAATTTAGTTTATTATCGGGTTTAGAATAAAATTATCCCGGCAATTTTTTTTATTGTGTGAACGATATCTGTCGCAATTCCCCTTGGTGCATCCGACAAAATAGCCTTCTGCACCTACATATTCCGGTGCTGTTTTTCCGGACCGGTCGTGCAGTAATACCCAAACTTCAGCGCCATCATTGACGTGACCGGACAGTTTGGGCAGATGCAGGCCTTTTTTGTTATGGTGCATGACGTTTTTCCGGTGGAACAGAACAATTTTTCCTCCTTCTTTTTCATGCAGTCCGTGTAGGTTGGGCAGAGCGGGCAGGTACACATTGCCCGGTATTTCTCCATCATCCTTGCCCGGACTTCCGGCGCCATCGCATCGAGTTTCTGCACCATCTCCACAAATCTCTCCAATGGGTATCACCCGGATCCGGATGGACAAATCCATATTCATGAACCTGTTATTATAATTTATGCCAGCTCCCATTGTCGGACGAAAATTTGGTGTCGGCCTGATCCCCCCGCTGCCCCCGGATAAAGCACAGGGAATCCGGGTGCTGGGGATCTCCGGGTCAAGCCGGCAGGAACCGGGGATGTCCAAATCAGAACGACTGCTCCAGCGGGCGCTTGACCAGTGCAAGGCTGCAGGGTGCGAAACAACCTTCCTGCGCCTAAAAGACCTGAAAATCTACGATTGCGAAGGCAACTACTCGGAAAACCCGGAATACTGTACGTATCCCTGCCAGTCCACGATGAAATACGAGGATGACCAGATGGATATCGTCTATTCTGCGGTGCTCGACACCGACGTCCTCTTTCTTGCAACCCCCATCCGCTGGAACAACCATTCGGCGCTCGTGCAGAAGTTTGTCGAGCGGATGAACTGCATCGAAAACCAGTATTCATGGTTTGGCAACCGGATGATTAAAAACAAGGTTGTGGGGCTGATCATTATCGGGCATGTTGACGGGATGCAGCACGTCGCTGGCAACCTCCTGAACTTCTTTGCATGGCTGGGGTTCCAGAGCCCGCAGGTATCGATTGCCTCATGGGTTGGCGAGAATGACGAGGATACCACAAAGGACTGGGGGCAGATTGAGAAGAACAAGTACACGCAGGAGGATCTGGCGGAGATGGTGAACAGCTCGCTCCAGCTTGCGTATTTCATGAAAAAGGGATGTGAGGAGCTGGAAAAAGTATGAGGTGCCTTGGTATGCGGGGGAATGAAACGGTACGGTCAGCAGGACAAAAAGATGAGGTGGCTGAATGAAAAAAGATGGTTCGCTCCATGTGGTGGCATTTAACGGGAGTGCCCGGAAAAACGGCAATACGGCAATCCTGATCAACTACGTATTGCAGGAACTGGAAAAGGAAGGGATCACAACCGAACTGGTGCAGCTCAGTGGCAATAAAATCCGGGGCTGCACCGCCTGTATGAAATGCTTTGAAAACCGGGACAAACGATGCGTCATTGATGATGACATGGTTAATGACTGCATCAGGAAGATGATCGAGGCGGATGGGATTATCCTTGGCTCCCCGGTCTATTTCTCTGATGTGCCTGCGGAGATGAAAGCGCTGATCGACCGGGCGGGGTTTGTCTCAATGGCAAACGGCGAGCTGTTCCGGCGCAAAGTCGGGGCTGCGGCGGTTGCCGTGCGCAGGACCGGTGCGATCCACACGGCAGACACCCTGATCCATTTCCTGCTGGGCCGCGATATGATCCTCACGGGATTTCCGGGAATCGGCATGGGGCTCAACATCGGGGACGTTGACCGGGACCTCGAAGGTGTTGACCGGATGAAGGCGATCGGGCAGAACATGGCATGGATGATGAAGCTGGTGGCCTCAGGAAATGCAAAAAATACCGTTTCCCGAGTTAAAAAGGAAAAAAAGGCGGGACCGGTAAAGAAGAAGCGGTGAATGGAAGCATAATTTTTCAGGTAAATTGTGAGGGCGAAGGCAACGATTGCCGGAGTTCTCGGGAAGTGTTATGGCAATTAAAATTTTGAGGATTTCTACAAGAGCTGTAGTATCTCAAATTCATTTCACTCGGTTGCTGCTGGGTGAACCCCTATCTGATGCCTTAAATTTTTCCGATTTACGAGGGTGACCCCCTCTCTCCCCCCTAGGGGGAGGCAGCCCAAGGGGTGCACCCCCTTGACCCCCGTGTAAATTTAAAGTTTTCAGACAACATTCTTGCCCAGTGAGGCCCCGACGAGGCGGCAAAAGCGACCCCCGAGGGGGTGGGCTTGCTCATACTATTGAATATTTTTGTGAAATGATTTCGGGATAGGACAGGATTTCTCCGGAGCAAAAAAAAATATTAATCCGTGAGCCGGGTATAGGTCACATCAACACTGTCAAAGAGATCCATCTCGTTTGTCTTTACCGGGATGTAACTGATGAGGATAACCTGGTTATCGATGACCAGCGTTTGCGTTGTCCTGAACTGCGCGATAACATTTCCCTGTGAGCGGACATTTACCGAGATCGTATAATTCGATGGCCGGACATTTGTCGGATCGAGAACTACCCGGATTTCGACAAAGTTCCAGTTGGGTTCCCCCGTGGCACCGGGACATTCAGGAAGATCGTTTATTCTCTGGTTATCCCCGGTACCGCTGGTGTAGTCCAGCAGAAAGTCCCGGTAGTCGTGGGCAGATACCTGTGCAAGTTTCGGGACGACCTGCCGGATACCGTACAAGGGGTCGTTGGCAATCGCCGGGAATGCCTGCTTCATCGGGCAGTTGGGGACAAACTGCGGGAACACATTTTTTGTGAACTGGAGTTGCTTCAAATACGGATTGTCGGACGCAACCCGTGTTGTCTGTTCTGTTTGAATGATCGTTTCCAGCGGCAGGTAAGTCGATGTGGGTGGCACACTGGTTACCGCTGGCAGTTGTGTAAGGGAAACCGTGGTTTCAACCGGGGGAGTTGTTGGCAGCGTGGTTACCGGTGGTGCCCCGGACGATCCCGGCAGGGTACAGCCGCATACCAGCGCACTTCCCAGTAAAAAAAGGAGAACGAGGATGGTGCTTTTTTTCATAGGTACTGGTACAGGTTAAAAGAACATTAAATTCTGGGTCTGCATCCCATCATGACGTTTTTATTACTCACGTTTCTTCATATAGTGACGGTTTGAACGGTCGCCATGCCGGCACTCGTCACCGTCTAAATCTATATGATGCGGCGTGAACAAACACTATCTCGGGAAAATTCTCTCATATCTCATACGGCAAACAGGAGGAGTGACACCTCTCGTTGCCGGTACGTGATATGGAAATACAATAACAACATGGGGAAATAACTGGTTATGGATTTTTTTGCCGTCCTTCTCTCGATGATTACCCTTTTTGTCATCATGGGCATTGGGTACATTTTACGGAAACACGGAGCACTGGACGGCAACCGGGTGCACCTGATCTCCCATGTGCTGGTCAACATCGCTATTCCTGCACTGACGATCATGAGCATGCAGATGCCCAACACCCTTCAAGTGGTAGGCATGGTAGACCACACGCTGCTGATTGCCTTTGCGTACTATCTCCTCGCGTTTGTGGCAAGTCTTGGCATCTGCCGGTTCCTTCCTTCCACCGGGCCGGAGACGGGGGTATTCCGGTTCATGCTGGTCTTCCCGAATGTCGGGTTCATGGGAATCCCTGTCGCAGAAGCGGTCTTTGGTCCCGGTTCGCTCTTTTACGTGATCCTGTTCAACCTCCCGTTCAACCTGCTCGCATTCACGATCGGTGTCTGGCTCCTTGCACAGGGTCAGTCCAAAAAACCCACGCTGCGTATCCTGCTCACGCCCGGCTTTGCAGCGTCAGTTTTAGGACTTGGCCTGTTCTTTGCCGGCATCCACATTCCCTGGCCGGTCGATACGGTGCTTGACTGGACTGGCAAAATGACGACACCGCTTGCGATGCTCGTTGTTGGCGCCCTTCTGGCAACCCTGCCCACGGCACGGCTGGCCAGTGACTGGCGGGTGTGGGTGATTACTGCCTTTCGGCTGGTCGTCTTCCCCATTATTGCCTATGTCGTGCTGGCGCCATTCATCACTGACAAACTCCTTCTTGGGACGGTCGTCCTCCTGATCGCGATGCCGGTTGCTGCATACGCGGTGCTGCTGTCCGAAGAGTACCGGGTGGACGCAACGCTCGCGTCGCAGGGCGTGTTCCTCTCTACGGTGATGAGCCTGGTGACGATTCCGGTGCTGGTGTTTCTGTTGTTTTAACAGGGATCGGTCCGGGTAAGCATACCGGCACCGCAGGGATACCTCCATTTTTTGTCATACCCCCCATGGGGGATCTCTCACGTTCAAGAGATACCCCTGCCGGGGGGTATGGGGTCCACTATGAGAAACCCCTCCTGGGGATCTGTCGTGCTGAGGCAGGTACCCCCCAACCCCATCTCTCTTATGCTGCATATCCATTGCCTGTGTTTCGCGTGGAGTTTCTGACGGTAGTCATTGCACATGTTTCATGTTCTCATATGCGGATCATGTTCGACCCATCACACCCTGATCATGAGATACCCCCCTGGGGGGATCTGTCGTGTTAATGGGGTACCCCCCCAAGGGGGTCTGCCGGTTTGGAGAGGTACCCTGCCAGAGGATATGTTATAATCATGAGATACCCGACAGGAGGGTACTGCCCGAACTGCCAGGTACCCCTCCATCGCATCACTCAACCCGAGGTTTCCGGTTAGTTCCAAAACAGGTTTCACGACGATACTTTTTGCGAGAGCCGGGTTGCGGCGGCAAATTTTGCCGGCACCCCTTCCTCTTTGATCATGAGATCCCCCTTGGGGGATCTGTCGTGCTAAGAGAGGTACCCCCCTCAGGGGGTCTGTCTTTTGTTCAAGAGATGGGGGGGTATGCCAGAAGTTAGCGGAGCCGGGATCTCTTATGCTGGTGAGGGTGATATTTCTGTTCGATATGCGGTTTGAACCGGATTATGACACATGAGAACGTGTTTGTTCTGCCGGATTGCACAATCCAAGGAATCATATCCCGGACGCATTCACGGATTGTTGTACGATTTAAAAAAAGGGATTAGATGATCTTTGCGCCGGCACCAGGTCCGGGTTTGCATTCGAACACTTCGGTAATTTTGATAATGATAAGCGAACGGGCGGGCAGTGCCGGGTTTTTCACGTTCAGCTTCGCCTTCATCTCGTCATATTCCTTGCCGCTCGATTTGATCGTGGCAACTCCCTTGATCTGGTAACAGCCCTTGATATCCGCACCCCAGACATAGATGGCAACCTTGGGGTTCAGGCGGATGTTAGACAATGTTTTGTTCATAAAGTTGTCCGTAATCCAGATCGTATCATCGCTTACCAGTTCAACCACGCCAATCGGTACAACATTTGGCGTGCCATCCTTGGACGCCGTGGCAACCGGGAAGATCTTCATCTTTGCAAATGCTTCCTTCATTTCAGCGGTCAGTTTCACCATGGTGAATACACCAATCATCCCATTAGAGCCTTTCATTCCTATATACCTTGGCGTCCCCCGCATGGTGTGACCCTGTGAGCACCAGAATCATTACCAGTCTCTCAAAGTAAACCGGCGCCCTCTTTGGTTACCTTTATTATATAAGGGACAGCATGCACCTGTATGAGGTTGTTTTCATGAAAGTAATCATCGAGCGTGAAAATTGCGTCAGCTGCGGTTCCTGCTGGGAAGCCTGTCCTGACCTGTTCGAGCAGGATCCCGATGACTCGTTCAGCCGGATCATTGAAAAACACCGTACCGACCCAAAAAACCGGGCGGAAGGTACGGTTCCTCCTGAAGATGAAGCCTGCGCACGGGACGCTGCTGACCTCTGCCCGTCGCAGATTATACGGGTGGAATAACTCCTGAATGCCTGAAAAATCGTCCCTTTTTTTTGACAAATCGTACCGAATCAACTCAGGATCATTTTTAAAAAACCCTCAGGCACACCCGCATTACGAAAACAATTTACACCGCACGGGTGAAGGTACCTGATTGCGTGATTTTTCTATGATCCTTATACCAAAAACATTCGAAGATGCCGTCGCGTTCCATGGCCATTCCTGTCCCGGGCTTGCGCTCGGGTACCGGGCGACACAGCATGCCCTGAACGTGCTCCATGCGGAACGTTCTGAAGATGAGGACCTGGTGGCGATTGTCGAGAACGATGCCTGCGGGGTGGATGCCGTCCAGGTCCTTGCCGGGTGCTCGGTCGGGAAAGGCAACCTGATCCTCCGGGATCTGGGCAAACATGCGTACACGTTCATCAACCGGAAAACCGGTAAAGCAGTACGGCTTGTCCAGCGCCCCGAGCCCCTCATCGAGAGAATCGATCCGGTTGCTTCAGCGCTCCGGGCAAAGGTGATGGACGGGACGGCAACCCCTGCCGAGCGCAGGGAATTTTCGGAGCGGCAGGCTGACGTGATAAAAAAGATCCTCACAATCCCGGTTGAAGAACTCTTTCTCGTAAAAGACGTAAAGCCGGAAATCCCCGTACGGGCAAAGATCTTCCGGTCCGTCCCGTGTGCAATATGTGGTGAAATGGTGGCCGAACACCGTGCCCGGGTGCGGGACGGGAAATTTGTCTGCATACCCTGCGCCGGTGAATACAGCCGCGGGTGGTAAGGGACGCACCCTCTTTTTGCTTATGAGCCGGCGTGATGCATGGTTTTAATCAGGCAAACTTTCAACAGTACATACAATACGGAGGATCAGGAATGGCACCACTCGATTGCATGCAGGGAATGATTACCTGTTACTTAGCCTCCCCGAAAGGCCAGCAGGCAGTACGCGATTATCTCACGTCAAGCGATGGACAGGCCGCGGTTGATGCGTACCTTGCGACGCCCGGGGGCCAGCAGATGGCCCGGCTGCTGCTCGCCCGCTCGCTTGACGGTCTGGATCTTCCCGGTGACGTGAAGGATCTCGTAAAACAGGCCTTGTAATTGCAGGACTGCGAATGCCCCTCAAAGGATTTCCCGGTAAAGAGCCGGATAGGGATATCTTTTTACGAACGGCTGAATAGTGCGTCCATCCGGAATGGCCAGACCAAACGTGACCTGTTCTGAATTACCCGGCGCTTTTTTTATTCACCCCTCAGCAGAGATTTGATTTTTTCGCTCCTGATCCATCGTACCCCTTATCATTCCTGACGCACAATCATGTGTGTGTGATACGCGAACCGCCGGCAAAAAAGATCCTCTACTGGTGCGATACGTGCAACGTGCCGCTGATCGGCAGGAGCTGTGCGTGCGGTGCGGACGGGAGAGCGATTGAGCTTCTCCAGCCGTACGATGTACGCCCGGTGCTGGCGGCTGACATGCAGCTGATAAAATCCCTCGTGCGGGAACGGTTCGGCAATATCCCGCTCCAGACCGTCATGCTTTTTAATAAAACCGGCGGGGTTGACCGTGCCGATCTCGTCATCGCCCATGGCCAGCGGTTTGCATGGCTGACTTTTGATCCGGTGACCCGCACCTACAACCTCGATCTTATTCCGGACGCTTTGCCGTACATCATAAAACACGTGACAAAAGGCATCATCGATCTCGATACCGACCTTGCCGGTGCCCGTGAAAGCGGACGGATGGGCGGAAAGAAGTTCCCGCTCAAAAACCCGGTTCGCTGACGGGACCGTGATCCTGAAATACCGGGGACGGTTCGGCACCGGTGTCGTAAAAGACGGGCAGGTCCGGGTCAAGGAACTCAATACGATTGAACCAAAAACCGGCAAAAACCCGGACTGGGCATATGTGATCCAGCAGAACAAGTACCACCTGAAAAATCTCGAACACGCTGCAATCCGCACCATAAAGCAGCATATGCACGACCGGCCGGTCATCAATGTCTCGTTCTCCGGCGGGAAGGACAGCACCGCGGTATACTGGCTCGCAAAAAAAGCCGGTGTCACGGAAGCGTTCTTCATCGATACCGGCATCGAGTTCCCTGAAACAGTCGAGTTCGTAAAATCAATGGGCATAGAGATTATCCCGAAATCCACGGACTTCTGGCAGGCGGCAGAAAAAGCCGGGCCGCCCGGCAAGGACAACCGCTGGTGCTGCAAGTTCCTCAAGCAGAACCCGCTCAAGACGGTGCTTGCAAAGACCGGCCCCTGCGTCACGGTGCAGGGCAACCGCTGGTATGAGTCATGGAACCGGGCTGATCTGGAGGAAGCGATCCAGAACCCGTTAAACCCGCTCCAGCTCAACGTCTCGCCGATACGGAACTGGCGGGCGCTCGAGGTGTTCCTCTATCTCTGGTGGCAGAAGGTACCGATAAACCCGCTCTATGACCGGGGGATCGAACGGATCGGCTGCTATCTCTGTCCCGCGATGCTTGAAAGCGAGTATGAACTGCTCCGGGAGACGTACCCGGAAACGGCGCTGCGCTGGGACGAATTTCTGGGCCGGTGGCAGAGGAAAAAAGGGCTCCCGGATCCCGTACTCCCAGTGGGGGCTCTGGCGCTGGCGGACGCTGCCAAAGAAGATGCTTGAGCTGTGCCGGAACCGGGGGATTGCGGTAAACGAGGATAACACGTTAACAACCAGCCCGGTGCTGGAACACAAAGAGACGGTTGAAATAAAAAAAGAGAGTATCATGAAACCGGAAATGGCAAAAAACGTTGGTGACAGTTTTCCCATTGACGCGGTAAGAAGTGACTTCCCCATTCTTGGCGATATCATCTATCTCGACAACGCGGCAACGAGTTTCTCCCCGGAACCGGTCATCGAAGCAGTCGTTGAATTCGAGCACCACTACCGGGCGAACGTCGGGCGGGGCGTGCACCGCTTTACGCAGATTGCAAGCCAGAGGTACTGGCATGCCCATGAAAAAGTGGCACAGTTCATCAACGGCAAAAACGGTGTCACGGTGTTTACGAAAAACACCACGGAAGCGATCAATATGGTCGCCCATGGCCTGTCATGGAAACCCGGTGACCGGGTGATCACGACCATTCTCGAACACCATTCAAACCTCCTGCCGTGGCGGAGCCTTGCATCGCAGGGTGTCGCACTCGATGTTATGGGTATTGATGACGAATATATGCCCGATCTCTCTCTGCTTGAGAAAGCGATCACGCCGTCGACCCGCCTGGTTGCCGTAACCCACGCGTCAAATGTGCTTGGCGTGGTTGTACCGGTAGAAGAGATCGCCCGTATCTGCCATGCACACGGGGTGCTCCTGCTGGTCGATGGTGCCCAGACGGTGCCGCATATGCCGGTGGATGTGGAGAAACTCGGGTGTGATTTCTTCTGCTTCTCGGGCCACAAGATGCTCGGGCCGACCGGTACCGGGGTCCTCTGGATGAAAGAGGCATGCCTTGAGCCCTTCATAGTCGGTGGGGGCATGGTGGAATCGGTGACCGAGGCAAACGTCACCTACGCCGAGGGATACCAGCAGTACGAAGCAGGGACACCGAACATCTCGGGCGGTATCGGCCTTGGTGCTGCGGTGGAGTATCTTGAAAAGATCGGGATGGACGCCATTCACCGTCATGAAACTGCGCTGACGACCCGGCTGGTTGACGGGCTTTTGAAAAATCCCCGGGTCCATGTCTACGCACCTTCCCGTCCTGAAAACCGTATCGGGGTAGTATCCTTTACGGTCGACGGCCTCCACCCCCACGAAGTGGCACAGAAACTCGATGAGACCGCCGATATCATGGTCCGGTCCGGGTATCACTGCGGCCAGCCGCTGATGGAACGGTTAGGGCTTCCTGACGGGACGGTCCGGGCCAGCCTCGCGCTGTATACGACCGGACAGGAAATCGACTTGTTTGTTGCGACGCTGGAAGAGATTACCCGCGGCATATAACGATTTTTTATTTCGTAGCTGAAAACAGGCGTACCTGATAATACGGCACTGCCCGGCTCGATTTTTTATAATCCGGTAACTGACGTTACAGTAAAGGAACGCGGCAAAAAGCTGCTGCCGGTAGGGGGTTTTTCCATGTATGGTTCTGAATTTGCCGATATACTCGGGCGTGTCCGGGTGAAACGACCGCTCATCCACCATATCACGAACTATGTTACGGTCAATGACTGCGCAAATATCACCTTGTGTGCCGGGGGAGCGCCGGTGATGGCGGATGCCCGCGAAGAGGTGGCGGAGATGGTGGCGGTTTCCGGGGCGCTCGTGCTGAATATCGGGACCCTCAACCCCGCACTTATCGAGTCCATGATCGTCGCGGGAACTGCGGCAAATGAAAAGAAGATCCCCATCATTCTTGACCCGGTGGGTGTAGGTGCGACCCGGCTCAGGACCACCAGCGCACAGCGCCTGCTTGATGAACTCAAAATCACGGTCCTGAAAGGAAATGCCGGCGAGATTGGTGTCCTTGCGGGTGCGGAAGGAAAAGTGAGGGGCGTGGATTCGGAGGGATTGAAAGGCGACCCGGTGACCGTTGCCCGCGACTTTGCCCGAACTGAAGGTATGACGGTTGTCGTGAGTGGCGAGGTGGATATTGTGACCGATGGCACCCGCACGCTCCTCGTGGAGAATGGCGATCCGATGATGGGGATCATTTGCGGGACAGGATGCATGGCCTCATCGGTTGTGGGAACCTTTTCTGCGGTCTGCGATGATCCGGTCATGGCGTCAGCCGGTGCGCTGGCGGCGTTCGGGATTGCCGGGGAAAGAGCGGCGGCACGACAGGGGCGGCCCGGCTCGTTTAAAGCCGGTCCTCCTTGATGAACTTGCGGCACTCGATCTGCTGACCCTTGAAGAATGTGCAAAAGTCCGGAATGCGTGATCTGAAAAACGATTATGTCCTACGATCTCTACGTCATCACGGATGAGGAAATCGCCAATGGGCTTACCCATGAAGAGATAGCAGAGCGGGCGATTGCGGGCGGTGCCGATGTGATCCAGCTGCGGGACAAGCGTTGCAGTACCAGCGAACTTACCAGAATTGCGAGAAGGATACGGGAAATCTGTCGTAAACCCAAAACGATTTTTATTGTGAATGACCGGCTGGATGTGGCGCTTGCCTCTGGTGCCGATGGCGTGCATCTCGGGCAGGATGATATGGGTGTGGCAGTGGCCCGGCAGCTTGCCCCACCGGGATTTGTTATCGGCGTTTCTGTGGGAGATGTGGCAGAAGCGCTCCGTGCGGAACAACAGGGGGCTGATTACGTTGCCCTGAGCCCGACATTTTCCACCGCGTCCAAGTATAATGCCGGTCCGGGGCATGGACTTGACGTCCTGCGGGAGATGTGCGCCTCGGTATCGATCCCGGTTGTGGCAATCGGCGGGATCACGAAAGAAAACGCGGGTGCAGTGATCGCCGCCGGGGCAGATGGCATTGCCGTCATATCTGCGGTGGTCGGGAAACCGGATATCGCGGGTGCCGCCCGGGAATTAAGGTCCCTGGTTGCACAAGCCAGGCAGGTGAGGCAATCATGACAGGAACTCCCCGGATGCGGTTTGTACTCCACGAGCATTTCGCCCGGCACCATCATTTTGATTTCCGGCTTGAGCGGGACGGTGTCCTGAAGAGCTGGGCGGTGCCAAAAGGGTTACCGGAAACACCGGGAGAACGGCGGCTGGCAATCGCCGTGGAAGATCATCCCCTCGATTATATTGATTTTACTGGCATTATCCCGGAAGGGGAATATGGTGCCGGAGAAGTGAAGATCGCCGATACCGGAATGTTCGATACCCTGATGTGGAAAGATGACCGGGTGGAAGTGGTGCTGCATGGCAGGAAATTTACCGGGAAATATGTCCTTGTCCGGTTTAAAAAAGCCGGAGAGAATGAATGGCTTGTGCTGAAAGGAAAGGAGTAACAGGGAGAATAACCATGCGATATACTCTTTTTCCGGCGATCATAGGTATTCTTGTTATTACTGCGGGATGCACCATGCCCGGCGCTCATACCGGAATCCCTCAGACACCCGCTCTACCGGTATTTCCCGTCAATGTCTCCATTCACTCAGATCTGACCCGCTATTCGGTTATCATGTCATCAGCACCGGGCATGCCGCTTTCTGCATGCGTGACGGAAACAGTTCCTTTGGGAACTGTTGAATACCGGTGGAAAACTGATTACGGCAAGTTCCTTGCATGGAATGCCACGGATTTCAAGGTGCGGGAACTGGGTGCCAATGTGTCAGTCAGCGGCGGGAAAGTGTACTGGACATACTTTGACGAATATCAGAATACGAGCCGGCCACCCGTTCATATTACGCTCGATCTTGCCGATGCGTCCACGGGCACGGTGCTTGGACATACAGAGCGGATCATTGAATGGGAAAATGGAACGATGGCAGTCATCCGGTAAGCAGGCTGCAATCGGATATGCGTTTGCCCGCCTCACCTACTATCATTGTTGTGCGATGGTTTTGTCCGGACGCATCCCCTATCACCGGACAAATCCCATGATCCCCATCGTTGAGAAGAGGATGATCATGGCCAGTGCCGTCCAGCCGATCATGATCACCGCAACCCCCCGTACCGTTCTTCCAAAAAACAGCCAGTCAAGAATGGCGCAGCCATATAACCCGACACCCGGCACCAGAATGAACGGTATGAGCATATAGACCCCGTATTTTTTGAAAAAAACTGAACGGTCTGCAATACCTTTCACGTTTGCGATGAACTGCGACAAGCGGGCGGAACGTTCTGAAAATCCTTCGCAGATTGCACCAATACCAAAAATGACCGACAGGGCAACCGATATCATGGTTGCAACGATAAAAACCGGTGGGAGCGACAGCCCTGCACCAACGGCAGCAGCAAATGGCTGGAAGATCAGGATCGCTGCAATAAGGCCAAGCGTCATATGGGCCGGGACACCAAACGCCAAACCAATCGTGATGGGGATAAAAACAACCCCGGCCAGAAAATACAGCAGTGCCAGTACGGCCTCGGTCATTGCCCGGGATCCTGTCGTGTCCTCCATGATGTGTACCAGTAATTGATATCCGGGGTAATAACGATGCT
Source organism: uncultured Methanoregulaceae archaeon (assembly GCA_963768785.1). GTDB lineage: Archaea > Halobacteriota > Methanomicrobia > Methanomicrobiales > Methanospirillaceae > Methanoregula. Next base: position 183,779 of record CAVYJD010000014.1, on the reverse strand, counting down.
GAAACAGTGCATATCCGGTCAACCCTGCGAAGTTTTACGCTGGCAATCCTGATCCGGACTACCTCACCGGTTCCCTGCCCGGATTGCACCGTTTTTATGTGCCGCCAGCATACCTTAACTACTAAAAAAAGGCTCCCCGATGCACAACAAACCCGCTCCCGAAATCCTCCAGTGCGGAGGCAAGGCGATCCCCTATACCATTCATTACAGCGACCGTCGCAAAACTCTTGTGATTGAGATCTCCCCGGACCTCTCGGTTACCGTTCGTGCTCCCCAGAAAGCCACAAGAGCCTCCATCCAGGCCCTTCTTGAAAAGAAATCCACCTGGATTGCAAAACATCTCAACCGGTTTGACGAGCTACGGCCCTATACCGCTCCAAAACAGTTTATTCCCGGTGAACGGTTCCTGTACCTTGGTCAGGAATACCAGCTGGCAGTCCACTCCTGCGCCGATCAGCCCCAGGTCCGGATCATCCGTGACCAGATTGATATCGGTCTGCCGGAAAAAATTCCCCCGGAAGAGTACCCGCACGCAGCCCGGGCTGCACTTATCCTGTGGTATCGCGATCATGCAATCGCCCGAATCGAAGAATATCTCGTAAAATATGCGCAGGTTCTTGAAATTCCGGTTCCGCCGTTTACGTTAAAACTGTTAAGAAAACGATGGGGCAGCTGCAGTTCGAAGAACCGTCTCAATTTTAACCAGAATCTTGTCATGGCTCCTGCAAGCCAGATTGAATACGTGGTCGTCCATGAGCTCTGCCATTTCCGGCACAAGAACCACTCTGCCCGGTTCTGGCATCACGTGAGTTCGGTGTTGCCGGAGTATAAGGAGCGGCGGATGGCGCTCAGGAAAGACGGGTGGAAGTACGGGCTTGAGTAAAAATGTGCGATAAAAGAACCTTCAACAAGGAATTGACAGCAGGGTATTGTATGGAGTAACATCCACAAAATCAACGGAATGCTAATCCGTGCACATGCAATCCAGCACTATCATCGACTCTATGAGTGATACATAAATTACCCCAGATGACGTCCGGCTGAATAGAGAATCAGATACATCAGGCAACGGATGCGGATGTAACCGCCTCTTAACCCCTGCCGGAACGCAAATCCGGGTATCGTCTTTTCCCCGAACATTATTAAAAAAACTAAAGAAAATTGGCTTTATGCGGTAAAATAAGGTTTTTACAGGCTAGTAAAGGGGAGGATTTCGTAATCCCCTGACAAAAAACGGGCTGGTCTCATCGGCATTGTTTTTATTCTCATTTTCACTATAACCCACGGTGGTATATATGGGTTTTACTTTACATCGGTGAGCCGGTATGCCCCTTTCGGCACAAATATCTCAAACCGTGCCCCAAGTCCGGGCTGACCTGTTTCGTGGATCATGATGCCAGTAATCCCGAGAATCTCCCGGGAAAGAAATAAACCAAGCCCGGTGTTCTTCCCAAAACCCCGCTCGAAGATCCGCTCTTTTTCCCCTGCTGTCACACCCTCGCCATCGTCTTCGCATACGATCCGGTAGTCCTCGCCGGATTTCTCCAGAGTGTACCTGATGGTCGTAATCTTACCGCCGTACCGCACTGCATTATCCATCAGGTTGAAAAAAACCCTGAAGATGAGGGTATCTGCAAACACTTCTGTTCCTGGAGGAATATCGTTTTTCACGATGACCTGTCCGAGATGAACTTGCTTTTCTGCAGCATCTACGAGTGCGTGACAATCCTGCCATGCGGGAGCTTTGACACCTATGTTCTCGTATTCTTTGGTGAACCGGATCATGGCGGAAATACGCTTTGCAGCGGTTTCCAACGTCTGGAAATACACATTTAGTGAAGGTTCTGGGTTCTTCTTTTGGAGCATCTGGAGGTACCCGAGGATCACGGTCACCTGGTTGTTGATATCGTGTCGGGTGATGCTGGAGAGGAGGTTGAGTTTTCGGTTTGCCTGCATCAATGCATCTTCGGATTTCTTCTGCTCGCTGATATCCACATAGGAAGCGATCGATTTTTTCGTCCCTGAGATCAGGGTGACCATGGCATGCAGTGTTTTAATCGCCCCTTTCCTGTCGTGTATGCGGACCGTGTAAAATGTGGGCACCGATGCCGGGTTGTTCCGCCGTTCGTGATGGTATTGTATGATCATTTCGAGATCGTCCGGGTGCACCATCTGCGTCACGCTCATCTTTCCTTCGATCTCCTCACGGGAATACCCGGTCATGTGTTCGAATTCGGAGTTTACCTGGTCGATGGTGCCGTTCTCATTGATAATGATGGTGGCAGCACCGGTGTGTTCGAAAAGGATATGGTACCATGCCTCGTTCTCCGCGAGTGCATCCTGAATCTTTTTGCGTTCCGTGATATCCTGGATGACCCCGACCAGGAACTCCTGCCCGGCAGCATCTATATACATTGTGGATGTAGAGATAATCGTGCATGCCTGCCCCCCGTCCGGTTTTGTCATGGTCACTTCTTCTTCCCGGGAGGCATGAGTTTTGAATGCAGTCTCGACCATCTCCCAGTGGTCTTCCGCATCCCGGATGTTATAAAAATCACGGTGGGTTTTTCTTAACACGTCCTCTCGCGGCCGGTTGATAAAGCGGCAGAAACTGTCGTTTACCAGGATGAACCGGTGATTGCGGTCAATGACATAGACCGGGTAGGTAATGGTATTGATGATAGTGGAAAGGTTCCTCTTTGACTCCACCTCGAGTTCCAGTACCTGCATCTCTTTTTGGGCACTCCGTTCGTGAAGGATAAGGTGGACAACAGAAGCAAAAATGAACATGCCTATGATGTTGAAGACGATCATGGGGATTGCAACCATCGTAACTACAGCGAAAAATTCCGAAGGTTTTGTTACAAGAACAAGCGTGTAGCAGGAGATGAGTGTTTCAGAAAGCCCGATTAAGAGAACTGCAACCCATGTGGGGACGACCTGGCGCTTGTTGGCAAGATACATAATGCCACCAAGAATTCCCGAGAGGATAGGGGCGGATAACCCGGTCCACATATACTGCCCCCCTTGGGAAAACCGGAACAATCCCCCAATAATACCTGAACCAATCCCGATATAGGGTCCGCAAACCAGCCCCGCGACCATAGGGCCAAGATCCCGGATATTCACGACCGCGCCATCTATCGAGAGCCCGCTGAGTGTCCCGAAAATCGACAGTACGCCGAAAAAAACCATAAGGAGTATCCGAGTACTCCATGACGGGTGGTGATCGAACACCTCATGGAAAAACCGGCTTCTCATGAAGATGGAGGCAAAGACGATGATCACGCAGAGAATCTCAAAGAGGGTGACTGAATTCTGGATGATCATCGAGTCCATATTACCAGATTGCCGAATAGTCTGATAAATATAGAGGGTGTGCCATGATCTGGTACAAACTCAAATAGAGCATTTGTATTGTCAGAACAGTAGTGCCGAGCGCCCCAATGGATAGTCACAAGGAAAAAAAAGTTGCCTAAGCCGCCGGAGGGAATTGAACCCTCGACCTGCTGATTACGAATCAGCCGCTATGCCGCTAAGCCACGGCGGCGTACTACCTCACAATATCGCCTTGTGCAATTATAAACCTAATGAAGAAACAAAAAATTGTTTGCCTGAATAAAACGACCAGTTATGGATCAAATCTGCATTCTGATTGACCGCACGGGATTGTACATGAATGCCAAAAGCGTGATAAAATTATAGACCTGTCAAACAAAATTCATGGATTTGCAGAGTGGCCTCCTCAATGATCCCTGCCAAATCCGATACCGTTTGAAGAGTCCTTTCGTGAGTGAAAGTTCTCTGCCGGACGCCCCTCTTTTTTATGCTTTTTTTCCCGCTGTGCTCATGCTGAGGATAGAGTATAACGGGCATGTCCCGACAGCCCCGGTGACGAGAGCGATTAAGCCGATAAGCGCAACAAGGTATGACCATGGTGCGGCAACCCAGCCGAGGGCAAATGCAGCGATAAGCACAATCCCGATTATAATCCTGACCACGCGGTCGATCATACCAACATTCTTTTCACCAATCTTCATCCTGTTCACCTTAACATCTGATGTGGGCAGGAGGATTAAAAAGGTAATGTCTTGAATTTCCCATTCTGGCAATGGTAGCATCACTTCAAAAAATAGAATAAAAAAAGGTTACGAATACCCGCTGAGTGTTGTTACATTATCGATCGGCTTTTTGTCCGGGGAGCTGTTGATCGTCCCGAACTTGCTCTCGTATTCCTGCACGGTTTTTGTGAGGACCGCAAGTAAGTTCTTTGCATGGTTCGGGGTGATGGAAACAATCGCTTTTGCCCGCGCCTGGTTCACCTGCGGGAGCTGGTGAAGGAACATAAACGTAAACTCGTCATCCTTGAACGCGATCTGGATCATATTGCTGTACACGGGATCGAGCGTTGGTGGGATATTGACGGAGATTTCCTGAGCTGTCATGAGTAGAACGTGTGCCGTAATGGTATGAAAAGATTGGGCTCTTTTTTTGCATCACATGCCGGAGCGTGACTGCGGCAACGCTTTCGTTAAGTATAATCGGGTTGGTTTCCCATTCTCTTTCGAAGGGGATTTGTCTGACCGACACCAAAGATTCAATCGCGATTTCCGATATCGTATATTGCCATGCATGTGCCATGAAATACTATTTTGAGCGGAATGAGCCGCGCACTGAATCCGACCGGTATGCGATCTGCAAGCAGGTCTCCTACCACCTTGGCACGCCGCTCGATGCGGAAGCGATCTGGCAGGAGGTGCTTGCAGTCCACCCGGCAATTGACGGGGAGCAGCGCACGTTTCTTGATACCTGTGTCACAAAATGCCAGGCTGTGGAATGGAAACCTTCTATCCAGACTGATGTCATGGTCGTTTCAAAGAAGCACGGTATTGTGGGGATGGTAGACCGGATGTGTTCCGATGGCACGTTCAGTATCATCCGGGCTTCAGGGGCGATGCCCTTTGGGACCTATGCGTCAGACCGGTTGCGTATTGCGTGCGCTGCGCTCTGCCTCGAGGAGATGACCGGTTCTGAGGTGAATGGTGGCAATGTGGAATATATTCCGGACGGGGTTGTACGGTTCCACACGGTGCAGCCCCGGGACCGGCGGCAGCTCCTGTCAACCCTGCACACTGTACGCTCTATTCGGGCCGGCGAGGTCCCGCACCACCCGCTGAATGCGCCCTGCAACCGGTGCCGGCACAAGGAACGGTGCGAGAGCAGCGGACACCGGTTATCGGAATTGTTGTAAAGAAAGGACCGTGTTCCGGCTCTGGAGAAATCCTCAAATTGAATTGCAAAAACGCTCTTCGAGGGCTACGGCAATCCTTGCCTTCGCCCCCGCCGCTGTGACATCCCCCGGTTGCGATAGTAAAGTATTCCCTGTTCCGGCATCATCACACTGCGCCCCGTCCCCCTTGGGGGACTGGTGGTGCAAGAGGGGGGCTGCGTAGTATGAAAGAGGTTTTCTACAAAGTCCTTCTTCTTCCCTTTTTTCCCTGATGAGGATCCCCTGTCCTGTCCCGAACTTGTTTCACACTGGCCACATATCCGACTTCCCTGTTTTCGTGAACAGGTTTTTTACTTTCGCCGTGCGCAGACCCAGGCTCTTTTATCTGTCCGCCATCAACCATCAAAACCCGGTAACGGAGGAGAAACCCGATGGTACAACGAATCGAGACAGGGACAGCGGAAGGTGACGCACTGGGATTTTCCGGAGACCTTTTCTCCGGCTGGCTGGAGTTCCGCCCCAGGCACCAGCTCTACCTGCATTACATCATCTCACGGCACCGAAATGAAGGAAATACCCAGGCCCTGCTCCGCCAGTGGCTTTATGACGGGTACGATGTACGGGTGGTGATGCCGCGGCCGATTATGCAGCATATCCTCAAAAAGCTGCAGTTTGTCCCTTTCCATGAGTATTTTCCGGACCAGTACGAGGACCGGGTCGAAGTCTGGCGTAAACCGGAAGCCACCCAAGTGTGCGGGAATTCCAGCCCGCAGGCCGGGAAAGCGGGGTCCGGGTAGTATTCAGTGAATGATCCTGATACTGTCATTGTTTGCCTCTTTGGATTTGTGCATTCCGGGATCAGAAACTGCGGGGAGAAAAATAAAGAGGATACCTATCCGTGTTCGAGCAGCGTCTTTGAAACGATGTATTCACTGGGTGCCTCGCGTGTCGTGCCGACAATCAGCCAGCGCTCGTTGCCATGCTGCTCGCAGACCCCGCAGGCTTCGATCTGCTCGCCGTCCAGCGCCTGTCCGCTATACGTGTGGGTAAAGGAAAGAACCCTGCTCACCGATTCGTGCCTGACTTCATACACAGCGGGGTTGTCAAACGAAAGGGATGCATCCGTCACCTCTGCATCAATGGTCATCCTGCCAAGCACGGTTCCTTTCCCGGCAGGTGCAGTCTTTAAATTATCATACGAGCGGGTGTACAGGATATCAAAATAGGTGCCATCGATCTGGCCCCGGTTCCATTTCCGCTCTTCATGGCGCACAAATGCGTCGTAGGAAATCGCCGGTTTGCGCTTCTCGTAGACCTTGCGCCACATTTCCGGGGACATGCCTTCAATAGTTCCGTCCGCGATGCCCTGTTTCACGAGTGCCTGTGCAGTAAACCAGTGTTTCCCGTAGACCACCATGTCAATATCAGATGCATTGTTTTCCAGCTGGCAGAGCAGAGAACCGGTACAGCCGACAACACCTTTTGGGAGCCGGAAAATATCGAGCAGTTTTTGGACCCGGGGATGGGTGCGGGCGATACGGGATATCTCCTGCTCTGGTTTGAGGACGGTCCTGATATCGTCATGCGGGATACGCTGGACGAGACCTGCATATTTGGGTTTCTGCGCTGCTATCAGTGCATACGCGTCTTCAAAATCAAATTTTTTATACCGTATACCGGACGGGTTGATGCGCTCACCACAGGGATCTGGCACATACCGGAGCACACACCCGACAGCGGTATCGTTGTCATAGGTTGAAACCGCATAGATCCAGCCGTCAGGATCCTCGATAAAATCACGAAGGCGGACGGGCAGCATAAAAAAAACCTTAATGGGTGGCGAGGTAGTACTCAATTTTTTCTGCCTGTGCCCCGCGCCGGATAATCTTTTCGGAACAGAGATCCACGACGGTACTTGGAGTGCCCGGCAGCCTGCCGCCATCGATGAGCAGATCGCGGGGCACTGTACATTCATCCGGCGTCACCGGGTCTTTTGCCCCCGAGAGGTTGGCACTTGTTGCGGTGACCGGCGCATCGAATCTCTCGATGATCTCAATGGCAAGCACATGCGATGGGATCCGGATGCCGATCATACCGGTACCTCCGGTCAGGAGAATCGGGATCATATTCCGGGCAGGTACGACCACGGTAACGGGACCAGGAAGAAATGTCTGGATAAACGCTTCCATGCGGGCATCCAGCCGGGCGACCGCACAGAGCATTTCAAAATCAGAGACTGCGATCGAGATCGGTTTTGAGATGTCGCGCTTCTTGGCTTCGTACACTTTCCCGATCGCCTCTTCTGAAAAAGCATCTGCACCAAGGCCATAGACCGTTTCGGTGGGATATATGACAAGACCGTCATGCATGAGCGTGGAAACCGCCCGCTCAATGATATCCATTTTAAAACTCCCGGCCCCGGACCCGGTTGATATCAAAGACCGCCTTGCTGCTCACATGCATGACAGCAAATACACCGGCCTGTGTGGGGTCGGTGACGACAAGGTCTGCATGGGCGGGGACGGTTCCTGCCATCTTAAGCGCGATAACCGGGATCCCCGCTTCCCGAACCTTATCGACTGCTTTTGAGATCTCTCCTCCCATGATCGACCCGGCAAGCACAAGGATAGATACACGCGGAAGGCGCGATACCGCGTCCACTGCAAGGGCGAGCGTCCGTTCCCCGACAAGCGGAATCGTATCTACCGAGATCCGCTCACCACGGATATTGTGCCGGTCGGCTTCGTTGACCGCACCCATCGCCACCTGGGCCACCTGAGCTCCCCCCCGATGATGATCACACGGGAGCCAAAGATATTCCCAAATGGCTGGAATGGTTTGACGTCTTTGACCGAATCAATTGCGGACAGATCCGCAAGCAACTGTTCGGGATTTGGGCCCGGTTCATATTCAAAATAGAGTTCTCCCATGCCGGTATAGGGCCCGGAATCGAAGACTTCCTGGTTGATCATAATGATATTTGCGCCATGGTCGGCAACCACCGTAGCGATATCCCGCAGAACGCCCCTGCGGTTCTCCGCGATGATACGCATTGCACAGCGATCGGGTTCCATATCCATACAAAAACATGCGACAGCCGGGGATCGAACCCGGGTTAGAAGCTTGGGAAGCTCCTGTCCTACCGCTAGACTACTATCGCACAGGTCTTTTCTGCGTTATGATATTACTCCATGTCGAAGATAAATATATCCCGTTTTTTCCGTGTGCAGGGTCGGAATTTTTAAAAACCGTGGTGGTGCATAGTACCAGTACATCATTGGTGCAGATTCCTGAGCGAAAATGATTAGTACTACGCCAAATATCCATCCAGGTATCGTGCACCCTACAGGGAGTATACTCAGTATGAAGTTTTCAAACATGCTTTTTATTGCTGTTATTGTCATCGGTATCTTTTTTTGCATCTCCCCGGCACTAGCGGACACCGATGCAAACCAGAAGGTCATCTATCAGGAAACATTCTCCAGCGATCCCCACTGGCAAACAAACAACCCGTCTTCAGATTACTGGGATCCCAATAAAGGTGCGTACCATTTCGGCATTGAACCAAGTACCGGTAACTATGCCTTCATCCCGGTGAATTATGACAGCGGGTCGTTTACCCTTCAATATGATCTCACCCTGATGCAGGTTGATCAGGGCGCAACGTTCAGGCTTGGTTTTTCGGGAACCGAGATGGACCGGGGAAAAGGGCCAAATGTTATCACGGAATTTTCCACGTCCAAATATGGCGACATCATGTGGTTGCGGATGGTGAGCCAGAATGCACGGCTCAATGAACGGAGCAGCGCATCAGATTCTTATAACGGCCCGACCATCAATTACCAGCTGAACACGACCTATCACGTTGTGGTGACCTATGATGATAATGCAAAAACGGTCACCGAACTGGTTGCTAATAAATTGACCGGGCGGACGATCTGGAGTTATTATATCAATACCTGGGACCAGCTGAAAGGCATGAACCGTATCTATATTGGATCCGTTGGCGATTACAGTCCCATGGAACATTACGCTATCGGGTATATTGACAGTGTCAGTCTTACTCAACCTTTACCGGCAACGCCAACGCAACCAACTGCTGTTCCGACATCGTCTGTTCCCACGTATTCCCTGCGTCCGACCACGCAACCAACGACTCTCATCCCCCTGACATCGATTCCCACACCGACACAATCTCCGGTGTCCGTACTTATTCCCTGTGCAGCCCTTGCGATTCTGGGGAGTGTTGTCGTACTACAGCGGAGGAGAAAGAACGAATAATTTTTTTTTGTTTTGTTGAAATCCTCTGTTCTCGATTATTTGTGTAGTCTTACAATAATTATGAGGGTGACCCCCTCCCTCCCGAGAAAGGGGGAGGCACCCCAAGGGAAGCATCTCCTTGACCTCCAATAATGCTTTGAAGTTTTTTAACACCTTTCTGGTAATCATCAGAAACTATTGTATGATGTTCAAGCGGCCAATGAAAAGACACGATACGCAAAAAAGCCTACGGAAGCGACTACATGGCACTCTGTAAGGATTTCAACAGAGCCTGAAAAAGGTTTTTTTTTATAATTTCTGGCTTAAAATGTATGAATTCTGGAGGCATGGTAAATTATCCCCGGTGTTAACCGATCACCGTATGGGGAAACAGGGACCGGCTCCACCGGTTTTCTGGTGAATCTTTTTTTTGTCTGTGTGGCAATGAGCGTGAGGCTTTTTGCTCGTAGCATTCATCATCTATACGGATCCCGGAACAGCGTTCCGGCGTATCCTCATATGAGCCTGGGTGCACCGCCATTCTCTTCATATCCAACCCTATGAACAAGAACGGTTCCGGAGCACCAGCGGGATGAACGATGAGGCCGACCATGATGAGAACCAATTCGATTCCCCCACTCATCGTTTCCGAATCGTTCATACGTGCCCATTTTTTCTGGACGGGTGACACGAAAGATCTGCCCGCGTATCACCAACTCACTAGTTTATTGTGGTCAGCAGTTAAATTGCCCAAATGATCCTGGTTGAAGCATATACCTTTCCGGTTCAACCAATACATTTTTTTGGGCTCTGTAGAACACCTGTAATTATCCAATTTTAAAAAAACTCTTATGTAATTTATGAGTGTGACCCCCTCTCTCCCCCAGTGGGGGAGGCACCCCAAGGGGAGCATCCCCTTGACCCCCGGTATTCATCTCTTATTTTTGGATTTTTCACTAATTCTTTCGAGGATCTACCACAACATGAGAATGCAATGTGGCGGGGGCAGGGAGTCCAGATACCCCGGATTTTTAAAGAGTGCCTGAGATAAAAAACAATGATTTCTACAGAGCCATTTTTTATAACGATAGCCGCGGTTCCGATGATATGTGTTTAATGGAATCAGGGCATAGGGTTATAGGAAGACAAATAAAAACATACCCGACAGGAAGAACATGGACGCTTCGGACAGGTCCCCTACGATCATTTCAAACGAAAATACCGATTCACTCGATGAGCTCTCCGATTACCTGGATGTGCTTTCGAGCAATGCCCGTCTTCGGATCATAAAACTCATTGAAAAAAAACCCCGTGACGCGCGGGCGATCTCAAACGAGATCGAAACGAGCTATGAAAATACCAAAAAGCATCTCGATAAACTGCTGGCGATTGGAGTAATAAAAAAAGAAGCAGGTCTTGGCGCACCAACATCAAAAGGGATTCATCCGGTCTGGCAGTACTCGGTTGTTCCCGGTGGGTTTGAAGCGATCATCCGTAACCTCGGGCTGTTCTCCAATGCAAAAGTCCAGATCGTCGGTGGTGAAATTTCCCGGCGACTTGATGCGGTGAAAAGCACGCTTTCAAAAGAAGTGCTTGGTAATATGCCTGCGGTGATTGTGCTGGGCGGTTCTGACGATGGAAAAATTTTTCTTTTAAAACGTGACCGTGTCCGGATTGGCAGGATCGATACTGAACGGCAGGCGCATACTGCCGCAGATACAGAGGTGCTGCTTTCCAGCACCTATACTGCAGTGACCCGAATCTCAAAACCTCATGCGGTGTTTGTGCAAAAAGAGGGTGCATGGCATATCGAGGATTCCGGGAGCACCGGTGGTACCCAGCTGAATAACCAGCGGCTGGAAAAGAACGTTCCGGTTCTGGTGCAGGACGGGGATCTCATCGAACTGGCAAAAGGTGTTTCATGTGCCCGGCTGCTTATGATTCTTCCCAAAACAGTATGAAATAAAATCCTCTGTTATACCGGTACCTTTAGCAGAAATAACAAATTAAAAAAAACTATGATCACTCTTTCGCGCCTGCCCTGTTCCCATTATCGTTTCTGTATACTCAGCGGTTTGGTATTGTGTCTGGTCATACTCAGTGTTCCGGGTGTCTGGGCTGCGGAATTTACCGTTGCGCCATCGGGTGCAGAGTTTACCGGTATCCAGGACGCGATCACATGGGCATCACCCGGTGATACCATCAAGGTGGAAAGCGGTCTGTATCAGGAGAGCCTCCGCATCAATAAACCGATCATGCTTGTGGGAATTAACGTCGGCGGCGGGGCTCCGGTAATCGATCCCATGAAAAAGGGCAATGCCATTGAAATTCTTGCCAATGGCTGCACCGTAAAAGGATTTGCAATCCAGAACAGCGATGTGTTCAGTGGTATCCGTGTGACGTCACGTGACAATACCGTGACAGATAATGTTGTGAAAAATAATGCACAGGGCATTTACCTTGGATTGGCAGATAACAATACCCTCACGGACAATACCATCACTGCAAGTACCCGGTCCGGGATTACTCTGGAATCATCAGACGGAAATACGATCGAAAATAACCGGGTTGCCGACAACACCGTCGGGATCACGGTTGATGGATCTTCAGGAGAAAACCGCATCTGGCACAATACGTTTTCAAATTCCCTGAATGTGAATTCCAAAAGTTCCACATCAGTATGGGTATCACCGTCAGCAATGAGGTACACCTACCTCGGCAGGCCGACACAAAGCCTGATGGGTAATTACTGGAGCGATTACACGGGAAAAGATCAGAATGGTGATGGAATCGGAGACACTCCCTATACAATTTTCATTAATGCGAATAAGCAAACAGTTCTCCCGGCCAGCCAGAATGTGTATGATCCCTTCCCGCTGATGGATCCAAAGGAGTACTACCTGAATATCACTCCCGTTACCTCTTCAGGCGTATCGGCAACGACGGTACCCCCATCCGTTGAACCTTTAAAGATCACGCCCACGATCATTGGGTCAGCCAATTCAACCGCACTTTTAAAACAACAAATACCGGGTTCTCCGGCAGACTCTACGGTTGTTGAAAACCCCCAGAACCTCTCTCCTTTCGTTATTGCAGGTATCCTGATCCTGGTACTGGCTGGTATTACCGGGGTTGTCTTACTATCCGGGCGAAAAAAGCATCTTATCCTCAAGAAGTCAGATCAGGTTTCTCATGAGCCAAATAATCAACCGGTGTCACATGGGGATGATTCTGTTAATTCAACGACGACTATTGCAGATCCTGCGCATCCTGATCGGGGCGAAGCATACGCCTCATCCCCGGACTTTAATCATTATTTCCCCAAAGATCTCGAGAATAAGTATACCGATATCCGGTATATCGGGCGGGGCGGTGTGGCGCACGTTTATGCAGGGAAACGAAAAACTGATGACAAACTGGTTGCCATAAAAATCCCTATCAGTTTTGATGAAGTGACGGGCAAATGCTTCTTAAACGAGATCAATGCCTGGGAAATGCTGCGGCACCCGAACATTGTTGAGGTGCTGGGTGTCAACATCCTGCCGGTTCCCTATGTGGAGATGGAGTATGTTTCCGGTTCGCTTGAAGCGGTTAAAAAACCCCTGCCGGTATGGAAGGCTGTCCATCTGATCTCCGGAGTCGCTGATGGCCTGAAGTATGCCCATGCCCACGGATTTATCCACCGTGATATCAAACCGCATAATATTCTGGTGACTGAAAATTTAGTCCCGAAGATTACGGATTGGGGGATGAGCAAAGTCATTGAGACCGAGATGAAAAAATCCAGTGTTGCCGGCTTCTCGCTTTCCTATGCCGCTCCGGAACAGGTCTCACCCCGGGAATTTGGCAGGACTGATGCCCGCACCGATATCTACCAGACCGGTGTGGTTTTCTATGAGCTGGTTACCGGCTCGATCCCGTTTGGAGGAGAAAGTATTGTTGAAGTAGGTAATGCAATAGTCCGTGAACTCCCGATCCCCCCTTCAGAATATACCCCGGAGGCAGCTGCGGTCGAAAAGATTATCCTGAAATGCCTTGAGAAGGATCCCGGTGACCGGTACCAGTCGGCGGATGAGCTGCTGGATGCGTTGTCCCGGTATCTTGATGAGGATGAAGAATGACATGGGGAGGATTCTGATCTGACATGACTGACGGGAAAAAAGAGTATGAACCGGCTACCTGTGGGCATTGTGGCGGTCTTGGATGCACCTATTGCAATAAGACGGGAACGGTTCTTGTTGCCGCCCCGAAAACGCGTTGCACCTCATGCGATGGTGTCGGGTGTATTTACTGCGGGTTTACCGGCTGGGCACATCCGAAAGGCAAGTTTGACTGATAGTTTTCCCCTAATAATGTTGATTGCCAGAAAAGAGGGAATCCGCTCTAGGGGGAAAACGATCCCTGTACCCGCCGAGGGATCACGCACTCTTCAAATTGTTTGGCAAAATACCGGTCGGTCATACCGGCAATAAAGTCCCGCACAAGTTCAGCGGGCGTTGCTGACCGGACATATGCCTGGCTGATCCAGTTTGCATTCATAAACTCGGTAATGATCTTTGAGGTTTGGACATCATCCTCCAGATCGTCGAGATACCGGGCAAACAGTGTCTGGTACATCCGCTCAATTTTACCCCTCTCTGCGGTGAGTTTTGGGTTGTCATAGATATAGGTTTTAGAAAATGCCCTGAGGTTGATCAACATCTGTTCAATATCCTTGCTGTATGCGATAAATCCCTCGTTTTCACTATCGCTGTTATTGAGAAGATCAATTATGAGGGTGTTGATGATCTCAGAATTGATGACTTTTGGATTATTTGATCCCAGAATCCGGATGCAATCCTCTGGAATCGGTGGTGAATCATCTATAAGTCCTACTTCTCGTGCATCCTGCAAATCCCGTCCGATATACGCAATCGTATCGGCAAATTTTACAACGCACCCTTCAAGTGTCATCGGTGCCCGCGATCGTTTTCCTTCTGCATTGTCCTGCATTTTTTTGTCAAATGTTGGCCAGTTGGGACAGGGTTCCGGTGAGATGCGGACATCATCTGCTTCACCATTGTGGCAGAGAATCCCATCTAACACCTGCATTGTCAGGTCACAATTTTCAATCTGATCGAGAAACCGCACGCTCTGGACGTTATGAATAAACCTTCCAATCCCGTACCGTTCGCAGAGATTTGAAAGGCAGGTTTCGCCAAAATGCCCATAGGGGATGTGGCCGATGTCATGGCCGACGGCAATCGCTTCGATAAGATCCTCGTTTAACCGCAGGCAGCGCCCGATCGTCCGTGCGATCTTCGAGACCAGCTGGACATGGATGACCCGGTGAGTGATATGATCGTTTTCGACCAGGTAAAACACCTGCGTCTTATCGATATACCGGGTATATGCCCGGGTATGGATAATCCGGTCAGCGTCCCGGGAGAACGGTGTCCGGATATCTGCAGGTTTTTTGTTATGCCGCCGCACGGCATCCGAACTTGTCGTCGCAAGCGGGGAGAGCAGCGATTCCCGCCGTGCGGTCGTAATACGGATGAACGAATCGAGATCCGGTGGAATGGAAGGGGTCTGTGTATGTCGGTGCATGCTTTTTTAAGTTCAGGGTCAATTCTGTGTTTGACCTTATTAATAGTGATGCTCTCGTATTGTTCTCGGCAGCGGGTCTTAAAAAAAGAAGAACAGAAAAAAAAATTATCGCCCATAGGTTACGTAGGTTTCACCAAACTGGACTACATGGCCTTCCATCGCTTTTGTGAGCTGATTTTTGTCTGCACCCGGGGGAAGGGACAATATCGTATCAATCCCGTATACTTTAAAGAAATACCGGTGCGTCTGTCCCCGGGGTGGGCAGGGCCCGTTATACCCGATCCTGCCGAAACTGTTGATTCCCTGCACCGCTTTTACCGGAAAGGTCACTTCAGGAGTCTGGGGAATTTTTTCAGGCATGAGTTTGACCAGTTCAATGTTCCAGGCAAGCCAGTGAATAAATCCCCCACCCTTGGGCGAATCAGGATCGATGCAGAGGATGGCAAGCGATTTTGTCAGGTTCGTATTTACATCCCCGATATCGATCTCCGGAGATTTATCCTCACCGTCACAGGTATATGCATCCGGCAGGTTCAGGACGGAAATTTTTACCGTAAGACTTTCCATGCGCACACTCCTTGTATACAACGAACATGCACGGATGAACACATAAATCTGTGGTTCAGGTATCCGGTGAGGATTCGCATTATTGGTTGAAGATTTTATCCGGTTCATAAAACAACTACAGAACGATACATTCCCGGTGATTTTTTGAGAGTATCCGGAACCCTAAAAAAACCGGGATCCTATTTCCACATCTTTATTGTCTTAAAAGCAAAAAAAGTAATAAAACGTGCCGAATCCACTCCTGCACACGATTCAATGAGGTAACCTATGGCAAAGATTTTACTGATCCCAACGCTGCAAAGGAATCATGTTCTTATGAATACGGGAGTTGTCCGAAGCCGGTTCCTGTTCAGATCCGGGATGCGATCAGAGGACAACAGAGTGCTGTAACCGAGGGATAAGAAATGGATTACCTGAGAATTCTGACCGGGAAACAGGAGCCCATCCCGTTATACAAAGACGTGATTGCATGCCTTGTCAACCAGCAGGAATTTCCTGATCTCCTTGAACCGATCTACCGGGATGCCATGAAACTGGATGACGAGTCGCTTGACCGGTTCCGGTTTGCGCTTCTGCGGCTCCAGCTGTATGCAGACATTCACCGGAACGAGGATCTGGAAAAAGCGATGCAGATCAAATTTGTGGCACAGGTCCTTGAAAAAGTGATCTTTGGCACGCTGGTGATGGAACGGGAAGAAACAGATTAGTGTTAAGAAAAAAATCTGTGCAACCATAAAGATATTATCGGCGTGATTTGTGCACTGGTGATACCTATAAGTGCCCTCCCGTTCAATACGTAACCTGACAAAATCTGATTATAAAAATGGGTGTTTTCTCCCATATCTTTAAGAATACGTCAATCTATTCATACTGGAGACATAAATGACGTCACGCATGCACGCCCCGCACACAACCTGTCCGGGGTGCCAGGAAGAGGTTTTTCTTGATGAGCTCGTCGCGGGCAAATGTCCGCTATGCGGGTGCTCACTGGAAGATTTCGAAGAGACGATCGGAGAGTACGAAGGGATACTTGACCGGTCAGACCTCTCTTGGCTGATCTTTAATTATTTCGTCTTTAAAAAATTCGTCGATCTGGGTGTCCCGCCCCACCAGATTATGGAGTTTGTCGCAACCTACGAACAAAACGCCGAAAAGCCGCCCGAAGAATGGACGCAGACAACATTTTCGCTCGATCTGCCGATGGGCCACTGGGACCAAATCAAGCCAAAACGATGTGCAAAATGCCACAAACTGTTCTTCCGCGGCGGGAAAAAACTGATTACCGGGGATATGCGGCACACAAAAGTGAACGTTCAGTACGTGTGCGATCAGTGCTGATCGGGACGAGGAATTAGTATTTTTTTTTTGAAGAGCCCGTACATCCTCGTTACCGCAAGGAGGGGCTATTTCACCTGAACACGACGGATCAAATCTATGATCGTGTGTCCTGATGGTCAATCCTTTAAGGAGACCACGATAATAATTCCGATAATGCAGAGTGCGGCAAGACTGATCACGAGGGGAAAAAATACATCCAGACCGGTAACCCCCGTTGGGATCTCGGGTATCTGGACGGGTGTGACAACGCTTGAATCTCTGATTGAGAGCTGGGCAGTCCCCAGTACATCGGTGTCTGATTTCATCCATCCAACGCGGACGGTATAATTTCCCGGGGCCAATCCCGGGGAATCGAGACTAAATGACCATGAGTTCTGGTTGGTTCCGCTCACTACGGGGACTGGTTTGGATATTACCACCGCACCGGAGTGCTGGTCAATAATTGCAACACGGAGGGTATTTTCCGATCCGGTATTGGTCAGTCCGGTGATCACAATCTGTTCACCGGTGGTCTGCGTTGGCAGGTGTGCATCTGAACTGGCAATTTTATTGAAGTGAACCGAAGGGTCTTCAACCGTCACATAGCTGGTGGTAAAAACATCATCGGTTTCTGAATGTCCTGCAACATCAAGAATCGTATCAACCTCCGGCTGGACATTCCCTTTCAGATTTTCCTTCAGCCCGATTTCGTCAATAATTTTACCATTGTTTGCAATCTTGATTCCATCCGACCAGTAGAGCGGCGCGATCTCAAGACCCCCGTTTTTACCGGGATCCTGTAAGAGCACGGCATACTGTCCGCTGGAGAACGTCATGGTCTCTTTTGGCTTTATGACAAATGTCAGCATGCCTTTTTTGTCGGGATTGACGTTGGTTACATCAAAATAATTCCGGCCGATCACCCAGACTGCACAGGTTCCGTTTGTGGCATTCGTACCATTTATCGTCAGGGTATCCCCCTTGGCAAGCACCTGTGGTGAACTGGTGATAAGCGTGATATCCGCAGCCGCCACCGGAGGGATACAGAATGCGATGAGCAGGATACATAGTAGTATGGCAGTTGTTCCGCGTAATGACACCATGCTCCTTTCTCCGGTATTGTACGTAGTATTTGAGATGATGGGAATTAATAAAGGATTTCCGTCTTGTATCGCCCGGTATGAAAAATGATTAGTTCACCAAGATGTGTGAGTGGACATGGTACGTCAGCGGGGAATCGTCTGCATACATATCCAGTCGCTGTGATGGTGATATTAAAAGTTCAATTGTATGAAATTAAAAATAGTGGAGCTATGCAGTTCAACAACATCGCATAGTTTGCCGGGTGTCGTCAGTATGTGCGGCCGACAAGTGTCGCTTTGCCCGGTTTACCGCAGACGACACATGCGCCTTCACTCTCGCTGACGTAGGGTGAGCGCACGTCTGTTCCAAGGATGCTTGAACTGGTTTTTTCTTCGATAACTTCGGCGCAGCCCTTATTCTGGCACCAGTGCACCACGGCAACTTTTCCGTCATTGAGCGCACCGTTGAGGGCGTCAATGGATGGAGCGGCGCAGAGGTGGTGCCGGGTGTGCTGTTCCGCCGCAGTCCTGATGGTGTCGGTGATCTCTTTGAGCACCCGGGTGACACCGTCAGCTGCCGTAGCAAGCTCAATTGACATCTTCTCTCCGGTCCGCTTCACTGCCATGACTTTTCCGGCATCCAGATCTCTTGGCCCCAGTTCGAGCCGGAGCGGGACACCGCGGAGTTCCCACCAGTAATATTTTGCACCGGGTCGCATGTCACGGGTGTCAAGTTTCACCCGGAAACCTGCGGCAGTCAGGTCTTTTTTAAGGTGTTCTGCTGCTGCCATCACATCTTCATGTCGTTTTCCGATGGTAATTGGCACAATTATTGCCTGAACCGGTGCGGCAACCGGCGGGAGGATAAGTCCCTTGTCATCGCCATGCATACTGATAAGTGCGGCGATACACCGCTCCGAGATGCCGTAACAGGTCTGGTTGGCAAGTTTCTGCTCCCCGTTCTTGTCCTCGTACAGGATCGAGAATGTTCTTGAAAAATGCTCCCCGAGGTGGTGAACCGTCCCGATCTGGAGCGTTTTTCCGTTAGGCATAATCGCATCGACGGCGATTGTATAATCTGCGCCAGGAAACTTGTCCCAGTCGGGCCGTTTGGAGATGATGATGGGGATGCACAATCCTTCATAAAACTGGCGGGTAAGTGCGATCTCGGATTCCACCTGTTGCTCCGCTTCCTCCCAAGTCGCATGCACGGTGTGCGATTCCATGAACGACGTGATCTCCCGGAGCCTGATTAAGGGACGGGTCTGTTTGGTCTCATACCGGAAAGTATTCACAATCTGGTAGAGTTTAAGAGGTAGATCTGCATGGGATCTGACCCAGAGAGCGTACATCGGGTAGATCGCAGTCTCGCTAGTCGGTCGCAGTGCCAGTTTCACATCAAGTGGTGTCGTGCCGCCATGGGTTACCCAGTAGACTTCGTTTTCGAAACCTTTGATATGCTCTGCCTCTTTCATGAACTCCTGTTCAGGGATCAGGAGCGGAAAAAGCGTCTCCTGGTGGTCCTGGTCAAGCAGTTCCCGCAGGCGCTGGTACACGAATTTGCGGATAGCAAACCCGTACGGGAACCAGACATAGAGCCCCTTGACCGGGTAGCGGACATCCATGATCTCCGCACGCCAGAGGAGTTCATTATACCACTCAGAAAAATCAACTTTTTTTGGCAGGGCGCCCGCATCATCATCCATGAAAAACCTTCTAAACCACTAATTGTATGACTAACGGCGTAATAAAAGCCTCGACTGTTGCCGCAATAGCCACGAGAGGAATAACATACAGGAGAAAGATGCGGGCATACCGTTGGGCATCAGCTGCCGCATCCCCACTGCCGTACCATTCCGAGATAAGGGACTGGGCAAGCATGATACCGAGTGCCCCTGATATAATGAATGCGGGGATCTCAAAAATCCCATGGGGGACGATGGCTGCGGCAACAAATACTGCCGAATGATCCTGGTGGACGATCTCCATAATGGCACCAATCACTATCCCGTTGAGGCTCATGATAAATATGGTAAAAATGCCAAATGAAGCGCCACCCAGCAGGAGCAGGATGCAGGCCTCAAGGTTGTTTGCAAAGAGTTTACCGCACATGTCCAGCGGCCTCTCCCCACTCATCTGCCCGGCAACTTCCTTCTGGAATAATACCATCAGGTTTTCTCCAATCTGTGGGTTATGAGCGGTTCCAACCCACCCGACCGTGATGGTCGCAAAAAGAAGGAGGAATGTAATGATAAGTGCGTTGGCCAGCCGCTCTTCAGACATAGAGAACCATCCGCGTCATATCCCGGATGCCCGGTGCAAAACCGACGACGATCATTGCAAGCAGCACAAGGTGCCAGAATGCCGGGTTTGCCTCTTTGCGGTATAACTGCATGATGTAGATTGCAGGGAAGAGAACGACGAGTTTGAGCGGGAACATAACAAAAGCGGTGCCGGTCATATTGATCAGCGAAGAGCCGACAACATGTTGCTCGATGTAATGTACTGCCGGGTGAAAGTCAATGCCGTAACTGGTGGCGCTCGCATCGAGCATGTGTCCGAAGATAAGGACAAGGTAGAGGGGGTCATTGATATACGTCCATTTCAGGACATACCGGATAAATGCCCACAGAGCTGCGGTTGCCGTTACCGCCATGAGCGGAATAATGCACAGGACAAAGAGATCAATCCGGGTATGGGTA
This sequence comes from uncultured Methanoregulaceae archaeon, assembly GCA_963768785.1. Taxonomy (GTDB): domain Archaea; phylum Halobacteriota; class Methanomicrobia; order Methanomicrobiales; family Methanospirillaceae; genus Methanoregula. Next base: position 163,032 of record CAVYJD010000014.1, on the reverse strand, counting down.
ATGCCCCATGCGGCAAGAACGAGCACGACTATCAAAACTGCCATACACCCGGCGCCGGCATAGAACGTGTTAAAATTTTTTATTAACCCATGGATCTTGAGATACCGGGCAAGAAAAATCATGCCGATGGTAAAGAAAAACAGCACAAAATATATGGGGGGTGTTACGATCAGGAACTGGAGATCGCCGGTAATCATACCGGTATCCTGGATGACCCGGAGCACTCCGCCAAGGATAACGTAGGGGAGTGTCGCAAGAACAAACGAGCTGTCAATAGAAAGGCCGATATCAGACAGCCATGTGGATTTTGACATCCAGCGATAGAGCAGGTAAACACAGATAATAAGGATGATCGCGTAGGTAAGGGTTTCTACAACATTGTAGGGCTCACCGTATCTCACGGGATCGATGTAATATTTGTAGATGAACTCACTAATCATTCATGATCTGAAATGAGCGCAGATAACATAAAAGTACTCAAAGAGAAGGTCTTTGACAAGTCCAAATGGATGCAGCTGCCCCGTGATGTAGTCATCGGGCATGATGTGCTCGCGCAGATCCCCCCGGTCTGCGATGACCTGAAACTGGGACGCTCTGCGCTTCTCATCTCCGGGAAAAGCACGATGGATCGTGCGGGTGCGACGGTCAAAGATCTATTGTCGCCCTCCTGCAAAGTAACAACGCTCATTTCTGAAGAGATCAGCATCCCGCTGATCAAAAAGGCGGAAAAAGTCGCTGCCAAGGTGGATTTTGTTATCGGTGTCGGTGGCGGGCGGGTGATCGATACCGCAAAGATTGTGTCATACAATACCGACCACCAGTTTATTTCCGTGCCCACCGCCGCGTCGCATGATGGCATTGCGTCAGCACGGGCATCAGTCCCGACGGATAAAGGTGCTGTTTCACTGGAAGCGCACCCGCCGATCGCGATCATTGCAGACACGGGGATCATTGCATCGGCACCGCACCGGCTGCTCGCCGCAGGGTGTGCCGATGTGATCTCCAATTATACGGCAATCCTTGACTGGGAGCTTGCCCACCGGGTCAAAGGAGAACCGATGAGCGAGTACGCGATAGCGCTGTCAAAGATGACCGCAGAGATCCTTGTCAACAATGCCCATCTCATTAAACCCCACCAGGAACAGTCCGCATGGTTTGTCACAAAAGCGCTCGTGTCAAGCGGGGTAGCGATGAGCATTGCCGGGTCCTCCCGTCCGGCAAGCGGCGGGGAGCACAAGTTCTCCCATGCGCTGGATCGTCTTGCCCCGGGAAAAGCGCTCCACGGCGAGAGCTGTGGGATAGGCACCATCATTTCCATGTACCTCCATGGGGGAGACTGGCGGGGGATACGGGCATCTTTACGGACCATCGGGGCCCCGGTGACTCCTGCAGATGTGGGTATAGACGATGCAACTGCTGTAGAAGCACTCCTCATGGCAAAGACTATTCGTCCGGAGCGTTTCACTATCTTTGATATGGGAATCACGCAGGAATCAGCGGAGATGCTCATACAGATGCTGTATAAGGACTGATGAGGAACGCCCATGACCGAAGCAAAAACCAAAGTGACCCTTATCGGGACGATACTGGCAAAACCGGGAATTGAGTTTATTTACGAGGGGGAATGCGCTGAGTGTGGCACCTGCAAGGTAAAAAAAGCGTGTAATAATCTGGCCAAAGGCCACAAGTACCGGATTATCACGGTCAGGAGCACTCACCATGAATGTGCACTCCATCTTAATGGGGCAACGGCAGTTGAGGTGATGGATGCACCCGTGACGATGCTCATCAATGCCGATATGGCAATGATCAATTCCAAAGTGCGGATAGAATTCTCCTGCAACAAAACTGACTGTAAGAGTTATTCACTCTGCCACCCGGATGGTGTGGTGGAGAATGAAAAATATATCATCGCTGATGTGCTGGGCAATGCTCCCAATATCTGTGAAAAAGGGCGGGTACTCAAACTTGTTGAGATCAAACCTGCATAAGAGCGACGATTTTTTTTAAACACCGTGCATTCCCTGTTTTTGCATCATCTCCCTGACCCCCGCCATTCCTCTCTTATTTTTGGGAAACTTATGGTGCAAGAGGGGGATGCATGTTATAAATGAGGTTTTCTCCCGTGCCGGTTATGGACTTATTGCATCCGTGCCTGCCAGAGTTTTTCTCCGAGTGTTACCAGAGAAGCATATCCTTCAAGTTTGTTTTTCCACCGGGCCGGGATTGCATCAAGCCCCCAGTATGCCCCGGCAAGCGCACCGGTACATGCACCGACCGTATCTGCATCGCCTCTTAAGTTGATCGCGGAGAGGACTGCCCCCTCAAACGTTTTTGCGTGCATGAAACAAACGAGGGCCGCATGAGAGCAGAGCAGGGCATCGAGAGAAGGTTCCGGGGGATACTCGTCAAAATTCCCGAGCAGCGAAAGCACCTCATCGTGGGTGCAGAGCGAGCGTGCATGCCGGTATGCCTGCCTGCGGGACGCACCACGGCAGAGATCGCTGGTCATTCCATTCAGCCACGCTGAACAATGAGCCTGCAACCGGATCATAGTGAGTGAGGCGGGAGCATGAGATGCTTACCGGGTACGCTTGTTCCGCCGGATAAAAAATGCCGATGGGAAACCCCCTCATTACGCTGCCGTTGCTCCGGCTGCCATGGTGCTGTTTATGGACAAGCCATGCTGCCTGTTGCGGCAGGGTGCCTTTTTTGATTAATCTAAAGAATCCGGATGATGTCGGGCCATACCATTCCGGGCGTTTTTCAAATCCTGTAAATAACCGCTTTAAGAGGTCTGATGGGTTAAAGCCCAATGAAAATACCAGCGATTCTGCTACTGCCACAGCCTGCAGGGTGTCGTCCGTGAACTGGCCGGCTTTGCGGAAATGGCGCCCTCCGGGAAGCATTTCCGTTATCCACGCTCCAGTCTGGGCAGATCCTTCAAGTGGCGCACCCATTGCGTCCCCAATTGCCAGTCCCGCAAGCGATCCGGGTGCGTTCATGCTTGATAATATAAATCTCACCAATAAGGTATATCTGTCGAACAGAAAAATTAAGGTTTATCAAAAAAGGTGATAGTGTGCAAAAGGAAGAGTTGCTGCATTTACATATGCTGATGGTTCATATCAGAAAGTATTACGAAGGCATCACCAGTGAAGAAATTGAAACCGAGCGATATGATGCGCTCCAGATCTCTCCCGTCCACATTCATAAAGATAAAAAAGCCCATAAAGAAGCCCTCCTGACGCTGGGCGAAGAGATCGTTTTACATATCAATGGTAATCACCACGTGCATGTGGTGAACTATTCTCCCGAGACTGCAACTGCATCGACTCAGGTCGCAGTCGAACATTAAGTGTTATGGATGAGGAATTGGCGTTCCGGGAGATCATCTCCCGCATCATTTCCCTTCCCCCCGGTGACGATGCGATTGTCGCGGTAAAAATTGACGTGTGCAGGAAATACCGCCTGTCGTCGGTGCCGAAAAATTCTGCCATTCTTGCCGCTGCAACAAAACAGGAGCACGAGACACTAAGGAAGATCCTGCTGGTGAAACCATCCCGGACACTTTCGGGTGTGGCGCCGGTTGCGGTGATGACCTCCCCGTATCCCTGCCCGCATGGCAAATGTCTTCCCTGCCCGGGGGGACCGGATCACCCGTTTCATTCACCCCAGAGTTACACGGGTGAAGAACCTGCGGCAAAACGGGCCCGTGAACATAATTATGATCCATTCGCGCAGGTGCATGCCCGGCTGGAGCAATTTGAGATCCTTGGGCACCGGGTGGAGAAGGTGGAGTTGATTGTCATGGGCGGGACGATGACGGCACGCCCGGCGGAGTACCAGGACGAATTTGTCGCACGGTGCATTGAGGCGATGAATCTCTATCCTGACGGAAACCCTGCGGCGCAGGCCCCCCGGTTGCAACGGTTGAAGCGGAAAATGAAACGGCAGCAGTCCGCTGTGTGGCGATCACGTTTGAGACCCGCCCTGACTGGAGCCGGCGGGAGCATATTATGCGGATGCTTGACCTTGGCGTGACCAAAGTGGAGCTTGGCGTCCAGCATGTGAACGATGAAATCCTGGCGTTCAACCGGCGGGGCTGCACCGTGGCAGATACCGTTGAAGCAAACCGGCTGCTGCGGGATGCGGGCATCAAAGTCGGTTTCCATATGATGCCCAACCTGCCTCACTCCACGATTGAATCTGATAAAGAGATGTTTGAGACGATCTTCTCGGATCCCCGGTTTAAGCCGGACTTTCTTAAGATTTACCCGACTCTTGTCACACCGGGATCTGAAATCGAGGATCTCTGGAAACGTGGGAAGTACGTGCCCTACGATGAGGACAGTCTCATCAAACTCATTGCGTATGCAAAATCGCTTATCCCTGAATATACCCGGCTCTCACGGATCCAGCGGGACATCCCGGCAAAGCTGATCGTTGCAGGATCCCGGCATTCAAATTTCCGGCAGCTTGCCCAGAACTGCCTGAAGGCGCAGGGCAAACACTGCCGGTGTATACGGTGCCGGGAGATTGGAAGGCTGCCCTCTGTTGAAGAGTCAGAGATTCGGGTGCTCACCTACGAATGTTGTGGTGGCACAGAGCACTTCATTTCGGCAGTATCCGGCGATTCGCTGATTGGGTTTGCACGGCTCCGGTTCCCGTCATCAGTCTTTCGTCCTGAACTTGATGGTGCAGCTGTTTTGCGGGAGCTTCATGTGTACGGGAGTCTTGTCCCGGTAGGTATGGATGCGCTGGAGAAGGAGGAATGGCAGCACCGCAATTTCGGGCGGATATTGCTTGCCCGTGCTGAAGAGATCACCAGATCTGCAGGATATCAGCGTCTTGCAATTATGAGCGGTATCGGGGTCAGGCCCTATTACCGGCGACAGGGATATGAGCGGAAAGGGCCGTATATGATTAAGGAGATGTCATGAACCCGGCAACCACGGAATTTTTGCGGCAGCGGTTCACGGAATATTACAAAAAGACCATTCTTGTTTCCCCCAGTTCACTAAAACAGCGGGAATGGGGTTTTGTCCTGTTCACCTCAGGCACTGCAGATATGCGGATGCGGCGGCACATTGGTTTTTCCGGCCAGCAGGAACTCATCGATTATATTAAAAATCTCATCCCTTCCCACATCTATTATTCAAGCGCGTATTACGAAAAACCGGACGCAGCAACAATGGGCGAGAAGGGCTGGTGCGGGGCCGACCTGATCTTCGATCTCGATGCTGACCATATCATGAAAGGGCCGTATGACCAGATGCTTGCCCGGGTGAAAGTGGAAACGGAAAAACTTCTCGCCATGCTCACGGAAGAACTGGGGATGGACCCAAAACAGATCGAACTGGTCTTTTCCGGGGGGCGGGGGTATCATATCCATGTCAAAGACCTCGCGTTTCGTGGATGGGGAAGCCAGGAACGGCGGGAGGTAGTGAATTATATCTGCGGGATCGGGATCGATCCCAAAATCCTCTTGTCCGGGTCAGGCACAATACAGCCCGGGTGGAAACAGCGGTATACCGGGGCGCTGACGGACTACCTGCGCTGGGTGGGCAGTCTCAGCATGGAAGATGCCATGGCGCACCTGACTTCTCTTGAAGGGGTGGGAAAAGATTCGGCAGCAACATTTTTGAAAAAACGCGAGGAACTGATTGCCGAACTTGAGAAGAACCAGGCGAGCGTGAACATGAAAAACCGTGTATTGAGTGCGGTCACCCAGCAGGCGGAAGGAGAGTTCAGGACGCGGCTGAATGCAACTGCCGCGCTTGCCGATGAACCCGTCACGACAGATATCAAACGTTTAATCCGGATGCCAACATCCCTTCACGGGGGAAGCGGGATGCGGGTGCAGCCGCTGGAGCTGCGGAACCTGCATGATTTTGATCCGCTTGTTGATGCGGTGGTCTTTGCGACGCGGGATGTAAAGGTGGACTGCCGGTTCCCCCTTGCCATGCCGATGCTCGGAAGTACTTATCAACTCCAAAAAGGGATCTCTACTGTACCTGAAGCGGTGGCGGTATTTCTCTGCTGTCGCGGTATCGCGGAGATCGCATAACGGAGTATTTCACCATGGGACTTGATGACCTGCGCAATATCCTGCTCTCAGAACGGGAGACCGGAAAGCTCGTTTCCATAGTCCCGGACATATTTGATCGCACGCACACGGAGATAGCGGCGCTTCTTGTAAAAGTCTACGCCATCGAGGACCCGCTTTCTGAAGAAGCACGGGCCCTTATTGAAGAGACCATGGCGGTCAGGGAGACGATGCAGGATCTTTTCAGTATCCGCTCGCGCAAGATTCTCGCCCTTACGATCATGCACGCAGAGGGGAATTATTACGATCGCGAGGAAGTGAAACGGATGATCCCTGCCGAACACGAAATGTTTGACCGGATTACCGCAGCGATCGAAGCATGCCAGGAAGTGCTTCTCAATAATGCCCGCCAGCCGATTGTTCCAGCCATGACGGTGAGTGCATATGAGGGTAATGATGCTGTTCACGAAGAGGATTTTGGCGGCGAAGAATTACCCGAACCCCTGTCCGCGCCTTCGGCATCCCAGCCATCGCTTTCCCCGCCCTACATGCTCGTGCGGGTGCTCGAGGATATGGAAACTTTTATGGGTGTCGATGGGAGGATTTATACTCTCTTAAAGGGAGATATAGTGACACTTCCTGAACGGAATGCAGCGGTGTTAAATGACCGCAACATAGTCTTAAATATGAACCTTTGCAAATAATAATGGGATTCGACATCTAAAAAATCGGTGAAAATATCATGAAAATGCCAGCGAAATTCAACACATATTGCCCTTATTGCAGAACTCATCAGATCCATGAGGTCGAGAAGGTCAAAAAGAGCAAGACCACCGGCCTTCACTGGATTGACCGGCAGAAGGCACGCCGTGGTAAAGTGGGAAACATGGGTAAGTTCTCGAAAGTGCCCGGTGGCGACAAGCCAACAAAGAAGATCAATGTCCGGTATCGCTGTGTCACCTGTGGAAAGGCACACCTGCGCAAGGGATACAGGGTTGCAAAGTTTGAGTTGACGGAGTGAGCAGGATGGTACGTGAAGTCAGAGAGAACCGGAGCAGCTTTTACAAGGTTAAATGCCCGGACTGCGATAACGAACAGATGATCTTTTCCAAGGCAAGCACCACGGTTAAATGCATTGTCTGTGGCCGCGAACTTGCGGTTCCGACCGGTGGAAAGGCGAACCTCAAGGCTGAGATTATCTCAGAGTCCAAGTGAGTTATTCCATGCTGGACAGAGAATGGCCACAGGAATCAGAACTTGTCGTCTGCACCGTTGAGAATGTCAAGGATTTCGTAGCGTTTGTTTCGCTGGACGAGTACAACGGACGACAGGGGCTCATCCCCATCTCTGAAATTGCAACCGGCTGGATCAAATATATCCGTGACCATATCCGTGAGGGCCAGAAGATTGTCTGCAAAGTCCTCAATGTCGACCGGAACCGTGGTCATATCGATCTTTCTTTAAAGGATGTCAACGAGCACCAGCGCCGCGAAAAGATCCGGGAATGGAAAAACGAGAGCAAGTCCCGCAAATGGATAGGATTTGTCGCGGAGACTGCCGGAGAACCTGCTGCCGGCATTGAAGATGTTATCTTTGAAAAATACGGTGCCCTGTTCCCTGTTTTTGAGGATATTGTTATCGATGGCGATGCAACCATCAAAAAACTCGGGCTCTCCAAAAAGGCAAGCGATGCTTTAGTGAATATTGCCCATGAGAACGTAAAACCCCCGAAAGTGGAAGTAACCGGCGTATTAACCCTCACCTCCACCGAACCCGATGGCGTTTCCGTGATCAAGAAGGCTCTCAAAAGTGCTGAGCCAAAGATTGCCGGCGTGGAAATCGAGCTCCTCTATCTGGGTGCGCCTTCCTACCGGATCAAAGTGACAGCACCTGATTACAAGAAAGCGGAAAAAGCGCTTGAAAAAGCAGCAAATGCCGCTATTACCGTGGTCGAAAAGGCAGGCGGCGAAGGAAAGCTCATCAAAAAACCCAAATCCGGGAAGAGCCAATGAGTGGCCGTATCCGTCGCTGCACTGCAGATCATATCTATACCCTTTCTTTAATTTGCCCTGTCTGTGGCAAACCTACAGATAATGCCCATCCTGCCCGGTTTTCTGTTCAGGATCGTCTGGGGAAATACCGGAGATTGGCGAAATGATCGATGACATCAGCATCCGGTACACCGAAAGTTTTGACAAGACCACGCTCAATGATCCCATCCTGATCGAAGGACTTCCCGGCATCGGGCAGGTGGGAAAGCTGGTCGCCGAGTACATGATCCATATGCTCGGTGCAGAAAAAATCGGTGAGATCCATTCAATTTATCTTCCCCCGCAGGTGCTCCTGGAAGAAGATGGCATAGCCAGGCTGCCGCGCAATGAGCTGTATCTGTACCGGACAGAGCAGCGGCATATCATTTTCCTCGTGGGAGACTTCCAGAGTGCATCGAGTGAAGGTCACTATATCCTTTCCGATGCCTATCTCGATATTGCATCGGAACTTGGCGTGAAACGAATTTACACCCTGGGGGGATTCGGTGTCGGACGACTGGTCAATGAACCGCGTGTACTCGGTGCAGTGAATAGTATTGAGCTCCGCCCGGAGATTGAGGCAGCAGGTGTCTCGTTTGAACGTGACGAGCCGGGTGGGGGGATTATTGGTGCTGCCGGTCTCCTGTTGGGACTTGGAAGGATACGAGGTATCGAAGCAGTCTGCCTGATGGGTGAAACCAGCGGGTATATCGTCGACCCTATGAGTGCTGCCAATGTCCTTGCCCTGCTCTCAAAACTGATCTCGGTTCCGGTCGACCCCACCCAGCTCAATGCGAGAGCCGCTGAGATGGAGCGGATGGTCGAAGGACTTATCGAGAGCGAGAAGATGCAGCGGGATGAAGAGCTCAGATATATTGGATAATTTTTCCTAACACACCGGATACTTACCATCAGATACAGGAGATTAACCCGGTATTGACCGGCACTCTTTTTTCATTGGAAGTGTCTGGGAATAAATGATCTTTTGCGTGAGGTTAAATTAAGGAAATGTACTATTTTTGCCCCTTATTTTTTTACCTAAAATCTTTTAAAAAACAGCACATAAATTGATGATTTTAAGGCACTATAGAAAACCTCTTTCATACTATGCAGCCCCCCTCTTTGCGCCACTTTGTCCCCCAAGTGGGAGGGGGCTCAAGTGCGATGACGGAACAGGAAATACCTCACTATCGCAACCGGAGTGCCACAGCGATAGATTTGTGTAACGGTTTCATACCACAAAAAAAATACACCCGTTAAACCGTTGTGACTTTTTTTTTATTTTGGGTTTGGTTACGAAATCTTAAAAAAAAATATCGTCATAAGAATAAATAATTTAGGGATTATATTGACGCATTACCCAAAAAAACTACCCTCGCTAACCATCACGACTCATTTTTTTTGATATAATTCTCCGCATTAAGAAATTGTATTCATACAATGAATGCAATGTGTTGATAAATATCATCGTAATTACCGTCGGAAAATTATCCGGGGAGACTGGTAACAGGCATCATGTGCCCCCTCTTAAAAAATAAGTAAAATAAAATAAATCCTCTTATGTATTAGTGTATACTATTCTGAATATACATGTAAGGATGAATACCGATGCTGAGTGTGCTTGTCATTGATGACGATCTAGCGCTCCTGAATGTGATTCAGCTGGTGCTGGAACGGTCAAAAGAGATGGCTATCCAGCCGGCACGTTCGGCAAAAGAAGCACTTGAGCTCCTGAAAACAAAAACATTTGATGTAATCGTCGCGGACTACGATCTGCCGGAGATCAGTGGGATTGCATTGCTGAAAATTCTCCGGGGAGCGGGCAATGTCACTCCGGTAATCATATTTACCGGTGTCGGCCATGAACACGCAGCGATCGAGGCATTAAACAACGGTGCGACATTCTTTTTACAGAAAGGTGAAGACGCAAAAACACAGTTCCTCGAGCTTGAACGGATGATCCGTCATGCTGTTGACCAGCGGGTTTTGGGTAAGCCTCTGGGCACAAACCGGAAAATTCTCGTCGACATGATCAACTTCTCCCTTGACGCACTCTTTGCTCTTGACCGCGACGGAAAAGTAATTGCGTGGAATAACGCGATGGAACACCTGACCGGCGTCCAGGCAAAGGAAATTCTTGACAAGGGGGATTATGAATATTCTGAGTGTTTCTTCGGGAAACGTCAGAAAATGCTGGCAAATCTGGTATTTGAACCGGAATCTGAGATCCGAAAACAGGAATACATGGTGATCAGAAGGGAAAAAGACGGTCCGGTTATTGCGGTTACCCGGGCAAAAAAAGCAGGTGGCAGGGAATGGACGCTCTGGATGAAAGCGCTTCCCCTTTTTGATAATCATGGGGATTTCATTGCAGTTGTTAGTATCATCCGCGATGTTACTGCCACCTTCAAAGATGTTACCTTTCAGGAAACCGTTCCAGAACCTGTCACCAGTTCAAAGATTCATAAGGCCAAAAAATCTCCCGCACCAAAGGCCGGGGTCGTAGACAATCTGCGTGGGGAAGCAACCGCCTACTACAAGCGTGGTGTGCAGTTGTTCATCACAGAGCGGGATTATTATGGGGCAATCGCGGCTTTTGATCAGGCGCTGGCAATTGATGACACCCTTGCTTTTGTCTGGAATGACCGTGGTGTATGCTATCGTATCACCGGCAACTATGATGAAGCACTCAAATCATTGCTCCGTGCCGTTGAGCTTGCACCGGATAATACGGAAACTCTCAATGATCTGGGTGAAACCCTCGAACAAATGGGCATTATGCACATGGACAACTCATACCTGGAAGCCGCAATACAGACGTTCAAAATGGTAGCAAATCTCCTTCCCAACAACACGGATGCATGGAATCATATCGGAGTTTGTTTAAAAGAGATGGGAAAGGCAGAAGAATCACGATTTTTTTTTGACCGTGCACGGGATATTACCCTCTGGAAAAAAGATACTCCCCTCCAGCGCAAGCGCCAGGAATTTTTGTGATCGTCGTATTGTACCTTCTGTTCTGGCGTGATGGCAAACTACACGTATTGTCGTAACTCCTGTCCTATCCCGAAATCATCTCACAAAAATATTCAATAGTATGAGCAAACCCACCCCCTCGGGGGTCGCTTTTGCCGCCTCGTCGGGGCCTCGCTGGGCAAGAATGTTGTTTGAAAACTTTAATTTTACGCGGGGGTCAAGGGGGTGCACCCCTTGGGCTGCCTCCCCCTATGGGGGAGAGAGGGGGTCATCCTCGTAAATCGGAAAAATTTAAGGAGTCAGATAGGGTTTCACCCAGCAGCAACTGATTGAAATGAATTTGGGATATCATATATTGTCGTAACGTCAGAAACGCATACATATCCCTATGGCACAAAAAATATACTGGATAATTCATCACAATCAACCGGATGCATGACCGGGTTTTTAAGCAGACATCCGGCTGTTCTGGTTTTTTAGGAAATGTGACACACATGCTTGCAAACGCGGATCTTCATATCCATTCCCCGTTTTCCATTGCCGTGTCCCGGAATATGCGGCCGGACACTCTTGTTGCTGCCAGTGTAACAAAAGGCCTGCACGTGCTTGGCACCGGTGACGCTCTTCAGCCGGTTTGGAGAAAAAGCTGGGAACCGCTTCTGGAAAATGATGCGGGTGTCGTGATTGTCCCGAGCGGGGAGGTAGAAGACAATAGACGGGTGCACCACCTGATCCTTGCCGGGGATTTTGCACAGTTTGACACGTTACGAGAACTCCTGGCCCCCTACAGCCGTTCAATACGAACAAACGGGCGCCCGCATGTCACACTTTCAGGTGAAGAGATAGCCGTAATGGCACATGATGCAGGTGCAATGATCGGTCCGGCGCATGCGTTTACCCCGTGGACAGCGATGTATGCTTACCATTCATCGGTGGCAGACTGCTATGGCAGTGAACCTATCGATTTTCTGGAACTGGGACTCTCCGCTGACAGCTCCTATGGAGCCAGGATCCGCGAACTGGACAATGTTGCGTTTCTCTCAAATTCCGATGCGCACAGTCCCCAGCCGGAGAAACTTGGCCGTGAGTTCAACCAGATCCGGCTTGAACATGTCACGGTTCGTGGGGTGCTTGATAGTATCCGGCACGGTTCTATAACGATGAACGCCGGTTTTTTTCCCGAAGAGGGAAAATATAACCGGACCGCATGCGTCCGCTGTTTTACCCAGTATTCCCTTGAAGAGGCGATACAGCATGCATGGCGGTGCCCATTGGATGGTGGCATCATAAAAAAAGGTGTTGCAGATCGGGCAAAGGAACTCTTTACCGGTGAACCGCACCCCCGACCCCCTTATCTTCATATTGTCCCGCTCGGGCAGATCATCCAGACAGTCGAGGGAGTTTCGTCACCCTGCACGAAAAAATGCAGGCGGCTATACGACTCTTTTATTTCCACGTTTGGCAACGAAATTGATGTTCTTGTAAATGTCCCCATCCCTGAGATCCGTACGGTGCATTCCGGAGTAGCGGATGCTCTTGATGCGCTACGGTCAAATCGTGTCACTCTCCATCCTGGTGGCGGTGGAAAATTCGGCACGTTTTCCTATTTTAAAAAAAAGGAGCAGGTAAGGTCGTCCGGAATTAATACGTAAAGATTAAAGAAACATCTCATCCAACATATTCACTCAATGCTCAACGTACACCGGGATATTTGTGGATATTGCGGATGCTGCGTGTCAGTCTGCCCCGAAGGTGCCCTTGAACTGATTGACGCGTATCTTTCTGTTGAAGAGAACTGTACCGAGCTGCGGTATCTGCGCCAAAGTCTGCCCTCTTGGCGCACTGGAGGTCGTGCATGAAAAATAAATATGATGTTCTTGTTATTGGCGGTGGTCCGGCAGGAGCGATTGCTGCACGGACGGCAGTAGAAAAAGGGCTTACTGCCTGCCTTGTTGAGAAACGATCGGCAATCGGAGCTCCGGTCCGCTGTGCGGAGGGAATTGGCAAAGAAGCCCTTGCAGAATTTATCGACCCTGATCCCTGCTGGATATCTGCAGAGATGACCGGTGCCGGTATCGTCGCCCCGGACGGGTTTGAAATGTGCCTTGCCTCTTCAATGGCAGGTTCAAAAGTAGGCTATATCCTTGACCGGAAGTTTTTTGACCGGGAACTGGTCTGGCAGGCGGCAGAAGCCGGGGCGGACGTTTTTGTAAAATCCCGTGCTTCTGCGCCTGTTATGGAAAAAGGTGCCGTGAAAGGAGCAAAGATCGAGTCATGCGGGCATGTCACCAACGTAAAAGCAGATGTCGTCATCGCTGCTGATGGTGTTGAATCCAAGTTTTCCCGCTGGTGCGGTATTGATACAACGGTTCCGGTACGGGAGATCATGAGCTCTGTCCAGTATGTGATGACCGATATCGACATCGATCCCCATGCCACGATCTTTTACCTCGGCAATGAGGTTGCACCGGAAGGATATCTCTGGGTATTCCCGAAGGGCGAACGGGCAGCAAATGTGGGGATCGGGATCTCCGGCAAGAAGAGCGGGGAAGGGCACCGGGCAAAAGACTATCTTGAGCGGTTCGTGAAAAAGAAGTTCCCGCACGGAAAAACCATCGAATACATTGTCGGCGGTGTGTCCGTCTGTCGCCCCCTTGACTGTACGGTTGCCGACGGGCTGGTCATCATTGGGGATGCTGCGCGGGTCGTCGATCCACTCACGGGCGGCGGCATCTACAACGGAATGTATACCGGAAAATTCAGCTGCAACCGTTGCCGCGGACTGCATCAGCAAAGGCGATCTGTCGAAAAAAGCGCTGATGACCTACGACAAGACATGGCGTGCATCCAAGATGGGAAAAGCGATCGAACGCAATTACCATATCAAGGAATATCTCATCAAACAGCCTGATGAAAAGCTCAATGCGATCATTCACTCCGTTTCAAAACTCAACCTGACGGAGTTCTCCACTCTTTCGTTGATCAAGGAACTTATACGGGTCAATCCCAAACTTCTTGTGGAACTCGGGGCGCTTGCCGCCTCAATCCGCTGATTTTTTCAGTTGTTTGTTCAGGAGCCGCAGGCAGTCATCCTCGGCCTCTTTTTTGGTAAATACCGTGAATATATCGTTTGGCTGGATCTTCACACTCCCGCTCGGGATAATGAGTACGCCCCCGGATCTCCGTATCGCAATAAAGACGAAATCCTTGACTTTGAGTTCGCGGATCTCATGGCCGACAATCGGAGCACCCTCTTCTGCGACAATTTCAAAAATAGTACCGCCCGGGATCGAGGCAAGCTTCTGGAGCTGCGGGTTCTCCGTCCAGTAATATAACCGCGATGCGACAAGTTCATCGGGATTCTCGCTGATCCTGACGCCGACTTCCTTAAAAAAGTCAGAATGGGCTGTCTGGTTGACGATAGCGACTACATTTGGCACATGGAACCGTTTTGCCAGCCAGCAGGCCATGAGGTTGACCGAATCATCGCTTGTAGTGGCGACAAAAGCCTCTGTCCGATCGATACCTGCTTCCTCAAGGGTGGTCTTGTCTGTTGCGTTACCGGTGACTGCAAGGATATCGTAGTGCTCGAGAATTTCACTACACCGGTTTTCATCATGGTCGATAACGACGACATTGTTACCATGTTCGACAGCCTGTTTTACAAGACTCCGTCCGATGCCGCCAAGCCCCACGATGATAATATACATGACTACCGGTTACCATCATCTCCATTGAAATAATTTGCGCATGAACGTTTCTATCGTGATTTGTGGGGTCGACGAAGCCGGAAAAGGTTCGGTGCTTGGACCGATGGTGATCGCGGGAGTCGGTACGAAATCCCCGGATATTTTTCTGGAGATCCCTGTTAAAGATTCAAAGAAACTTACTCCAGCCGCACGAGATCTCCTCTATTCCCGGATTAAGAAGCATTGCCGGATAGCAACGGTAGTGATTGAAGCCCACGAAATCGATGCGTTCCGCCGCGAGATGACCATGAATACCGTTGTTGCCCGAGCGCATGCAGACGTTATCCGCAGGATTTCACCAGATATCGCATATGTGGACGCATGTGATGTGAACTCAGTCCGGTACGGTCAAACCGTAGGGGAATATCTTGACAACCCCTGCGAAATTGTGTCAGAACACCATGCAGATGACAAATTTCCGGTAGTATCTGCGGCAAGCATCATCGCAAAAGTCACGCGCGACCGGGCGATCACAAAACTTGCAAAGAAGTACGGCGATATCGGGAGCGGGTATCCTTCTGATCCTGCAACCGTCCACTATCTCACCGCCTATATTGATAAACACTCATGCCCGCCTGTCATTGCAAGGAAGAGCTGGAAGACGGTGATTTCGATGGTTGCCAGAAAAGAGCAGAGCAGCCTGCAGAAATTTTTTTGATTGTTTTAATCGTAAGAGGTGATCTGTTCCCCGACCATTCCTTTATGTGGTCTTCCATGCCATACTACAAAGAATGGACTGGATCCTTTTTTTCATTTTTCTTGTTGCGGCGTATGCTGTCATTGCCTATTATATCCACGCGAGGAAATTGTGGGAAGATCACATTATCTTCTATGGCCCGATCATGGCCATCAAGACAAAACGGGTTCAGTTTTTTGACCTGTTTGTATCGTGGCGAACATTTTTCCGCATCTACGGGACCATCGGGGTTATTGCAGTTATTCTCGTGTCTGTTTTTATCACGGCGATGCTGTTTATATCTGTCCGGTATACCCTGCTCATCAAACCCGAACCGACCGGGATTTACGAACCGCAAAATATCCTGCTGCTCCCTGGCATCAACCAGTATGTCCCCTCCACGCTTGCCGTCTGGCTTGCATTTATCATTACGATAGCAGTCCATGAATTCGGGCATGCAATCCTGTGCCGGGTGGAAGATATCAAGGTCCGGGGAATGGGAATATTAATCGCGGTCATTCCTATCGGGTTCTTTGTCGAGCCGGATGAAGAAGAACTCGACAAGATGAAGGGTATGCCAAAAGCGAGGATGTTTGGTGCCGGGATCACCAACAATCTTGTTCTTGGTGTTACCTGTTTTGTGCTGGTTATCCTGATGTTTGGCATGGTGGTGCCTTCTACCACACAACCAGTTATCCACGGTATTTACAGCGGTTATCCCGCAGAATTGGCCGGTGTTCCGCAGGACTCTGTGGTTACCGCAGTAAACGGGATCCCGGTGACCACCCGTGGTGACATTTCTGCGGTCCTGAACACCACAAAACCCGGGGACACGGTTATCCTTGCGGTAAAAAAGGAGGAAACAATAAAAGATTACACGCTCACGCTGGCGGCATGGCCAACGGAATATGGCAATGCACCCACGAGCGGGTTTATGGGTGTCGAGTATTACGATGGGGCTGCGGTCAAATCTGCCATGGGTTCCCTGCTCTCTCCCATCGGCTTTTTCCAGTTCATTATCATCCCCTTTGCCAGTGACCCGGGCTCACAATTCCTTCGCATACTTGCGTTCGACACACCGGATACCGGGTATTACCAGGTGCCGTTCTGGGGGTTCTGGGACGTTATCCACCTGTTCTTCTGGTGTGCATGGATTAACATCAATGTCGGAATCTTTAACGCGATCCCGATGATCCCCCTTGATGGCGGGTATATCTTCAAAGAGGGTGTTGACCGGTTGCTTGACCGACGCGGGTTGATCAAGTATTCCACGTATGTAGTCAGTGCAGTGAGTTATGTGATGATCGTTGTCCTGATGTCGCTGATTATGCTGCCCTACCTGCTGCACATGTAATGCATGTCTGATTGAACATTCAGGAATACCTTGCAGGGAAATTTTTAACATTTTATCCGGTTTTTTTTAGAAAAATTCCTTGTTCGGCTCTGTATAAATCCTTAAATTGAATTGCAAAAACGCTCTTCGAGGGCTACGGCAATCCTTGCCTTCGCCCCCGCCGCTGTGGCATCCCCCGGTTGCGATAGTGCAGTATTTCCTATTCAGGCATCATCACCCTTGAGCCCCGTCCCCCTTGGGGGATAAAGTGGCGCGAAGAGGGGGGCTACATATTATGAAAGAGGTTCTCTACAAAGCCCCTTGTTCATGTATCTATCATATGCCCGGTGATTATTCGGTTTTATGATATGCCTCACCGTTTTAGTGGCGCAGCCTCACGTTGCTGCGAGGCATTTATGGCAATCTTTGAGATTTGTTCACCAAACATATGATAATGAGTGCGGTTATCCGGGAACAATTAACCCGGGAACCAAAAACAAATCGCGTATTGTTCAAGCAAAAATCTGCACAAGAATCCGAACCCAAGGCTACTATCTGAAAAAAATTAAAAAAGAGGTGTCTTGCACTCACACAACCGGGTTGGTGGTGTCATCCCCTTTTATTGCATCGACTGTCAGCCGCCGCTTGCTCGTATCTTTGAGTTCATCTTCGGTGACCTTTGGTACGGCATCCTGGATCTCTTTGAGAATTGCATCAACAGTATCATGTTTTGGCATATCCCCAAGAATACTCTCATCCATGGAGGGGCGTCCTGCGATATCCGCTGTCGTTTCTTCGGTTGCGCCAAGGAATTTTGCGCCCTGGCGGATCAACTGGGAGAGCTCGAACGGGAAGATAATCTTTGTTGCCTGGCCATTTGCCATCACCTTGAGTGCGTCCAGCGTCAGGACGGTCATTGACCGGTTATCAAGGGGCGCAGCACCTACGGAAAGGATGCGTAATCCCTGTGCCTGACCCTGTGCCTGCAGGATCCGGGAGAGGCGTTCGCCCTCCGCACGGAGCACCTTGCTCTGCCGTTCTCCTTCTGCTTCAAGGATCATACTCTGGCGAAGACCCTCTGCCTTGAGGATCGCAGAACGCTTCTCTCCGTCTGCACGCAGGATTGCTGCACGACGGGCCCGCTCTGCGGCAGTCTGCTCGGTCATCGCGTTCTTGACGGTCTCGACCGGATCGACCTCTTTTATCTCCACCCGTTCGACTTTCACACCCCACTGGTCGGTTTCGCGGTCAAGGATGTCCCGGAGTTTTGTGTTGATAACGTCGCGGTTGTAGAGGACTTCATCGAGTTCCATATCCCCGATAATCCCGCGGAGGCTTGTCTGGGCCAGCGCGACGGTTGCGATCCGGTAGTTGGACACTTCAAAATATGCCTTCTCCGGGTCGATCACCCGTATGTAAATGATCGCGTCCACGTTAGTCGGGGAGTTGTCTTTGGTGATCACTTCCTGCGATGGCACATCAATAACGAGCGTACGCAGGTCCAGTTTTATCACATCACTGACGAAGGGGACAATCCAGCGGAAACCGGGATTCATGCGCCCGATGTATTTCCCCAGCCGGACCTGTAATCCCTGCTCGTACGGCTGGATGATCACGACCCCTTTTGCAAAGATGACGACGATAACCAGAATCAGAAAAATAGTAATGAGCGTCTCGATAAAAGCCATGGTTAGTTTACCTCCTCTACAACGATATGAACACCTTCAGAGTCCACGACCCTGACCGTTTTCCCGGGGGGGATGATGGAACCGGTGGAATGGGCACTCCACTCTGTCGATGCAATTACCACTTTACCGTTGATGGTGGTGGCATCAATTTCCTTAATAACCTGCCCTTCCTTTCCGATGAGCGAGTCCCGGCTGATGGTTGTCGGGCTCTCATCTGGGGTGATTTTGCCGTACATCCAGACGGTCAGTCCCGCAGCGCAGAGTGCAATAATGACCCCGACAACCACGCCCCAGCCGGAATTGAAAATATCAACGCCCAGCAGGAGCAGTACTCCCAGAATGATGAGCACAGTTGCCGGCACGGTGGCAAAAAAACCCGGGCTGTGCACTTCGACAAGGAGCAGGAGGGCACCCATGACAATGAGTATCCATCCAAGAGCAATTCCTTCAAGGAGTACCATGAATATTGATGGAATTGTGCGGATAAAATTCTATGGGAAATCTCCCGAATTCTGCCAAAAAACAAGCAAAGTGGGGGATACTGGTCAGATTTTTTTAATAACATATAAACAACTGTGAATTTTTAAAGGAATTGCGAGTTACAAGATCATGGAGGAACCGGTCGGTTCCCCAAAACCGCCTCCTACACGAGAGACTCCCTCAATTCCTTACCGGGTGCCCGGAAGCCGGGCAGCCTGAAACAGTTTTGGAATTGTCTAATGTAATTTCAGAATGGATCCGGGAGGGTCAATAAGGCCCTTTGCGCAGAATTTTGGTGGATCAAAGTGGTTCTATTTGATACATAATTTATCAAGGTAAGAAAGTGACGCTCCATACCTCTACTCCAGATCCACTATTGCGAATCTCAAAAAAGATCTGCCACATCCTAATCCAGCCCCTTGCCCAGCGAGGGGTCGACGAGACCCCCGAGCGACCCATCAGGGGGGGCTTCCTCATTATGTTAACAAAAATTCACCGTCATTTTTGTATCTTAAAGAAAAAATCTGCCAGACTATCCACAACTATCTGGCGCTGCTGATGATTGTATTTGTTAAATTGATGACCTCTCCTTGTTGTGAGGGAAGTTGTCCGCAACAAACGAGTCGCCTTTTTGGGGCAGCGTAGTTCATCGTATATGGTTCAGGGGGATATGTTTCCCAATCAATGAAATCACGTGGGGAATCTTGCAAAAAAAATTTCATCACGTTGGTACAACGTTTTTGGCGTTATGTGCATTTGTTTAAGAACAACTGCCCGTCTCATTGTTGTGCCGATTCAGGGACAGACGTATTGCAAAAGCAACAGACTTACTGCAACCGCAATACCGCGACTTTTGAACCGACCGGGACACCCACTTCATCAGCAATTGGTTTGCATTTGGTCGCCATAAGATAAGCAACCGGGGGAAGGTTGTTCATGAGGGACAGGGACTCATAATTTGCCATCCCCTTGGCGATAATGATCGTGCAGTGATCGATCGCATCTTTGAGTTCCGGCGGAATATTTTCCATGCAGATCCCGATCTCTGCCTTATCACTGTTGACCGTCAGGAGATCAGCGATGCGGTCAAGCCCCAGCATCTTTGCATCAGAGAGCGTTGCATCGTTTAACATCGGTGAACCTTTAACCGCCACCGTCACGTGAGAACCTTTGGATTTCAGGTACTGGATCAGGAGCCGGTCAAATACGATCTCCCCGCAATTGTCGGTTAAAAATACCACACGGGATATAAGCGATGAGATCCGGTCCGTGTCATCAATTGTAAGTCCTTTATCAAATTCCTGTTTGAAAAATGCAGAAAAATTGTCTGTTACCGTATGCCCTTTGACCCCATAATCGAACGTGTTTCCGATAATTGCGGCGAGCACAAAATCCCGGAAGCTGACGAGGCTATGCCGGACCTCCCGGCATACGGCGATAGATTCAGCATTCCCCTTCTCCTTGAGTGTGCCAAATGGATCGGCATTTCCGATGAGTTGATAGGCGTAGCCATGAACCTGGCTTGCAATTTGCGGGTGGCTGAGCGGTGCATGACGCAGGTTCAGGAGAAGAGCCCTGCATGCATCCTCCGTTTGTTTCGTCAGATCAGCGTTCGCGTGCACCAGGCCGCATTCCAGTTTTACCCGGGAAATAAGGCAGTCGATGCATGTTTCGGTGATTCTCATAAAAAAACACCAGTAAAAAAAAATTAAAATGGGGCCATCGCGATTTGAACACGAGTCAGAAGACCCCCAGTCTCCTAGGATGCCCAGGCTACCCTATGGCCCCGCTCTATAGTATTCGTGCATATTCCATATGTATCTTGTTGTAAATAGAATGCAGAGCCGGTAATCATCCCGGGTTTCCGCCGGCATTGCATAACGGTACCTGCCCCCTTCCCGAAATTTCAGGGTATTCCCCGTCATATATTGATTTTTTTTAAAACAGCGATTCAATCCGGGGATAATTGAAAAAAGATATGTATATATGTTCCCATCAGGTATTATGAATTACAAACGGTAATCCAACACGGGAGCTGGAACCATGTTGAAGGAAAAAATCGCAACATATATTGAAAAAATTCGAGCTGTCGATGGAGTTGCTGCCTGTGCCCTTGTTTCGCGGGACGGCATAATAGCGGGAAAATTTTTTGAGCATGAATTAAATGAACCCTGGTTTGGTGCACTTTCCGCGACGATCTTAGCCTCTGCAGAATCTGCAGGAAATATAATCCGGATGCAGGCGCTTGATTCAGTGACGATACGTGCCCGGGATTCTTCCATTATGGTTATGGGTGCCGGAGACAATTTCCTCATTGCGGCAATCATCAGGGAAAAGGCGGATCATGAAAAAATTCATGATCAACTGATTGCCATTGCCAGGAAAATCAGTCAGGTGATGTGATGTATACCATTCTTGTTGTTGACGACAGTCCGTTTATTGTTGATGTGTTTGTCACCATGCTCGAACGCGGGGGATACCGCACGGTTGCGGCGTATGGCGGTGAGGAATGTCTTGAGATTCTTAAGACGGTTACCCCGGATTTAATCCTTCTGGATATTATGATGGAACCCATGGACGGGTGGGAAACCTTAGAAAAAATCAAGGAAAATCCTGAAACTAAAGAGATCCCGGTCCTTATGCTCACCGCAAAACAGCTCACTCCCTCTGAGGCACAGGAATATGGTATCTACATCGAAGACTATGTTCTCAAACCCATCACCCACCGCGAACTGTACGATGCGATAGAACATGTTCTCAACCGCAGGCAGACCCTTAAGACCGATATGGATCTCGCACGGCAGTCAGGCTTTGAGGCTGATATTATCAATGAGTATGCCCGGCTCTCAAAAAGTATCGATATCAATAAACGCCTTATGAAGATCCTTGAAACAACCTATAATTTTAACGATTCAAAAGTCCGGGTGAGCGAGGAAATAACCCGTGCGATAAAAAGTATGGAAACAAATATCAAATTCCAGGAGACCCGGCTTCAGCAGATTAAAGGTGATCTTGTGGGAGCCATACACTCATAGGTAACCCCCTCACATATGTATCTGGCTTAATAAAAATCTGAATCATATCTCCATACCAGGTAATACCTCAATAATCCGGCACCCTGCCGGGGCAGTAAGAAGATAGAATTCCTGATAATCTTATCAAAATGAGCGGGACGACGAGAATGGACGAAACAATCCTGATTGTTGATGACAGCACGTTTATTGTCGATGGGCTGGTTGCCATTCTGAAACGAAAAGGATTCAAACCTGTCCCGGCACATGGCGGAGATGAATGTCTGGAGATTCTTAAGACGGTTACCCCGGATTTAATCCTGCTGGATATCATGATGGAACCCATGGACGGGTGGGAAACACTGAACCATCTCAAGGAAAATCCAGCGACAAAGGATATTCCGGTCCTCATGTTCTCGGCAAAGAAGATCACGTTTGAAGAAGCGCAGGAACACCGTATGAGTATCGAAGACTTTGTCTCCAAACCGGTAAATCCTGTCCAGCTGATGGAATCGATCCAGAGAATCTTTAACCGGCGAAGTTCAGTGGAGAAAGAAGTGCTTGTCGCGCATGATGCAGGTTACGATGAAAATGTCATTGATGAATATACAAAGCTCCGCACCAGTATCGAGGTTGATAAGAACCTGGTTGCAATCCTGAAAAACTCGGTCGGATTGAATACTCCCGGTGTGGAGGTGTCTGAAGCAGATGTTGCCGCAATCAAGACCATTGAGGAAAGGATAAAAACCAATGAACTACGGTTAAATGAGATTATCGCACTCTTCGCAAAAACAGGTTGAGATCTGGTATTAATGTATTTGTTATGTACCTCTGGAGTAATATTTAAATAGTTCTTCGGCGTTGTTATAATGCTGTACATCTAAAACATGGGTTCGTAGCTCAGTTCGGTAGAGCGCCTGGCTTTTAACCAGGTGGTCGGGGGTTCAAATCCCTCCGGGCCCGTTGCCACGATCCAATCGTGGAATTTTTTGCGGTGATGCATCTGAGAGGAAATCGGTTCATCTTTGAGGGGGTTTTTAAGTGAGCACCAAGTTGAATGTGTTGAAGCACGTAATGGTGCCAGATCATAAAATTATGAGCGAGGAAGAGGTATCTGCCCTCCTCTCTCGCTATCACATTACCACTGATCAATTGCCAAAAATTTACAATGACGATCCTGCAGTAAAAGAAATCGATGCAAAAGTCGATGATGTGATAAAAACTATCCGGGCAAGTCACACTGCGGGCAGGGCCGAGGCGTTCCGTCTTGTGATCAGGAGACCCAAGAAGTAAGGCCGGGGGTGGTCTATCTGATTGACAGAAGTATTTTATCGAGGGCATATTTTTCACGGGAGCATGTTGCGCGCCACCAGCTTGACTCTTACAATTATTTCTTAACTAAGAATCTCCAGAAAGTGGTCAACGAACAGAAGATCATCGAGACTGACATCGAAAACCGGGGCAAGAACAATGATCCGGTCTGGGTGGAACTCGGAAACATCGAGATAAAGCGACCGCTCGTGCGCGAGGCGGACGGTTCACAGGGTGAATTATATCCCTCTGAAGCACGCCTGCGCAACCTGACCTATGCGGCACCGATACAACTGGGTTTAACCCTTGTTCATGGGGATGACCGGCAGGAACCGATCGTCACAACAATCGGTCAGCTGCCGGTTATGATCGGGTCTGTTGCCTGCAATCTTTATGGTATGAGCGACGATGAGCGTGTCGCGCATGGCGAGGATGCATTTGATCCGGGCGCATATTTTATTGTCAATGGTACCGAGCGCGTTTTGATGACGCTTGAGGATCTTGCGTCCAACAAGATCATGACGGAGTTCACCGAGCGGTATAACGAGCGTATCTATGTCGCAAAAGTGTTCTCCCAGTTCCGCGGGTACCGTGCGCTGGTCGTTGTTGAGCGCAACAAGAAGAACCTCCTTGAGGTTTCCTTCCCGTCCGTCGCTGGTCATCTGAAATTTGTTGACCTGATGCGGGCTCTTGGGATGACAAATGACCAGGAGGTTGTCAACGCGGTCTCAACCGATGAGGATATCCTCACGTTCATGATGCAGAACCTCGAAGAGAGCGAATGCGACTCTGTCGAGGGCGGTGTCATGTACGTCGGTAAGAAACTGGCGCCTAACCAGACCCGTGATTACCAGAAGAAACGGTCGGAGTTTGTGCTGGACAACTACCTGTTGCCGCACCTGAACTATGCACTGCCCGCAACGCTTAAAGAAGGCGATGAGGGTTACGCGGAAGCCGTTGCATCAGTCCGTCTGGCAAAGGCACATTTCCTTGGCCGTATGGCCGAGGCTTGTTTCGATCTTGTCCTGAACAAGCGCAGGATCGATGATAAAGACCACTATTCAAACAAGCGGCTGAAACTCGCCGGCGACCTTATGGAAGATCTCTTCCGTATATCACTCAACCGGCTCACCCGTGATATCAAGTACCAGCTGGAACGTGCGAGTATGCGTCACCGCGACCTTTCGATTGCAACCGCAGTCCGCGCGGATGTGCTTACCGAACGTCTGCTCCACCCGCTTGCAACCGGGAACTGGGTTGGCGGCAGGACCGGGGTTTCCCAGCTCCTTGACCGGATCGATCACATGGCCGTCCTTTCCCACCTGCGGAGGGTAATCTCGCCGCTGTCCCGTTCACAGCCTCATTTCGAAGCCCGTGACCTGCACCCGACCCAGTGGGGCCGGATTTGTCCAAGCGAGACACCCGAAGGTCCGAATTGCGGGCTTGTCAAAAACTTTGCCCAGATGGTCGAGATAAGCAAAGGTGTCGATGATGAAGAGGAAATCATGCGTATCCTGCACAATCTCAATGTCGAGCAGATTAAGGGAGAAGTCCGATGAAGAAATCACGTGTGTTTGTTGATGGCGCACTCATCGGTCTTGTCGATGATCCAAAAGCCCTTGTGCACAATATCCGTGCCATGCGACGACAGGGCGCAATCCCGTCAGAAGTGAACGTCTCCCACAAGGAATTTAACGGGGATGTCGTCATCCTGACAGACAGAGGCCGCGCCCGGCGCCCCCTTATTGTGCTCAAAGATGGCCAGCCTATCGTTACAAATGAGGATTTGAAGAAACTCGCGAACAAGGAGATCGATTTCTCGTTCTTTGTCAAGCATGGCATGATCGAGTTTGTCGATGCCGAAGAGGAAGAAGATCTCTTTATCGCGATGAACCCGGAAAACATTACGCCGGAACACACCCACCTTGAAATTGATCCATCGCTCATTCTTGGCATCGGTGCTGCGCACGTCCCCTTCCCGGAGCATAACGCAAGTCCGCGTGTCACGATGGGTGCCGGGATGGTCAAGCAGGCACTGGGTTTTGGCTGTGCAAATATGAAACTCCGGCCCGACACCCGCGGGCACCAGCTTCACTATGTTCAGAAACCCCTCACTCACACCCAGACTTCCGAACTGATTGGTTCCGATGACCGGCCAGCCGGCCAGAACTTTGTTGTCGCCATTCTCTCGTATGAAGGCTATAATATTGAAGATGCGCTCATCTTTAACAAGTCATCCATCGAACGGGGGCTTGGGCGATCTCATTTCTACCGGACCTACGAAGGAGAAGAGCGACGGTACCCGGGTGGGCAGATCGACCGGATTGAGGTTCCTGACGAGGAAGTCAGTGGCGCACACGGTGCAGACTCCTACAAGAACCTCGATGAAGACGGTGTGATCAACCCCGAGACCGTTGTTGCGGAAAAGGATGTCCTTATCGGCAAAACCTCACCCCCGCGTTTCCTTGAAGAGCCATCAGGAGAACTCATCGCCGTTGAAAAGCGTCGTGACACGTCTGTTACCATGCGCAGCAACGAGCATGGTATCGTTGATACAGTCATCATCACTGAAGGTGAGAATAGTTCCCGGCTCGTTAAAGTGCGGACCCGTGACCTCCGTGTGCCGGAAATCGGTGATAAGTTCGCATCCCGGCACGGGCAGAAAGGGGTTATTGGTCTTATTGCAGAGCAGGCGGATATGCCCTTTACCGAGAGCGGGCTTACTCCTGACCTCGTTATCAACCCCCATGCAATCCCGAGCCGTATGACCATCGGGCACATGCTCGAAATGATCGGTGGGAAAGTTGGTGCGATGGAAGGCAGACGGATCAACGGTACTGCATTTGGTGGCGAACTTGAAGCGGATATCCGTGCATCGCTCAAAAACCTGGGCTACTCACACACCGGCCGTGAAGTGATGTATGATGGCATCACCGGCAAAGTGTTCAAGGCCGATGTCTACATCGGCGTCATCTATTACCAGAAACTGTACCACATGGTTTCATCCAAGATGCATGCACGTTCCCGCGGACCTGTGCAGGTTCTTACCCGCCAGCCAACGGAAGGAAGAGCCCGTGAGGGTGGTCTCCGGTTTGGTGAGATGGAACGGGATGTAATGATCGGACACGGTGCGGCAATGGCACTTAAAGAGCGTCTGCTCGATGAGTCTGACAAGGTGCAGGAATATGTCTGTGCCCACTGCGGGATGGTCGCGATGCTCGACCGCAAGCGCAACATGACCCGCTGTCTTGCCTGCGGTAACGAGACCGATATCTACCCGGTCGAGATGAGCTATGCATTCAAGCTCCTGCTCGATGAGATGAAGAGTATGGGAATAGCACCCCGCATGAGATTAGAGGACGTCGTATAGGAGGTGCGGTATGCCAAGTCCAAAACGAATAGGAAAACTTGAATTCGGGCTATTATCCCCAAAAGAAATCCGTGAGATGAGCGTGCGGAAGATCATCTGGGCGGACACGTATGATGATGACGGCTTCCCGTACCCGCAGGGACTCATGGACCTCAACCTCGGTGTCATTGACCCGGGCCTGAGGTGCAAAACCTGCGACCAGAAAGCAAGCGACTGCCCGGGACATTTCGGCCATATCGAGCTCGCCAAGCCGGTCATCCATGTCGGCTATACACGCATGATACGAAAGCTCCTGCGTGTCACCTGCCGGTCATGCGGTCGCGTTTTGTTGTCTCCTGACGAGATCGAGAAAGTTGTCGGGACTGATGATGATTCAACCGGTGACCAGATCTCTGAAAAAGATGTCAAAAAAGAGCGCGTCTGCCCGTACTGCGGTGAACAGCAGCTCAAGATCAATTTCGAGAAACCGACCACCTTCTCAGAAGTAATGGTTGAAGACGGCAAGAAGGTCGAGCATAAGCTGACTCCTGCTGACATCCGGGCGCGTCTTGAAAAGATCCCGGATGAGGATCTTGTTCCGCTGGGTATCAACCCGAAGGTTGCCCGACCGGAATGGACCATTCTTACCGTGCTGCCGGTTCCACCGGTTACCATGCGCCCGTCGATTATCCTTGAGAACGGTCAGCGTTCTGAAGATGACCTGACCCATAAACTCGTGGATATCATCCGCATTAACCAGCGGTTCAAGGAGAACCAGGATGCAGGCGCCCCGCAGCTGATCATCGAAGATCTCTGGGAACTCCTGCAGTATCACGTGACGACGTATATGGATAATGAAGTTGCCGGCTGTCCCCCGGCACGTCACCGCAGTGGCAGACCTTTAAAAACGCTCTCCCAGCGGCTTAAAGGAAAAGACGGACGGTTCCGTGGTTCACTATCAGGTAAGCGTGTGAACTTCTCCGCCCGTACCGTTATATCCCCGGATCCGAATCTCTCTGTTGCAGAAGTCGGTATCCCCCTGGCAATTGCAAACGAGATGACGGTCCCTATACGGGTCACCCCCTATAACATCGAAGAGCTAAAAGAAGTCGTGCGAAAAGGGCCAACACGCCCGGATGTCAATTCACCCTGTGGCGCGAACTATGTTATCCGGCAGGACAACCGGCGGCTGCGGCTCGCGGACGGCAATCTTGATACCGTCGCAGATATGATTGAACCCGGCTGGACCGTCGAACGACAGCTGCGCGACGGTGATATTGTCCTGTTCAACCGTCAGCCTTCACTGCACCGTATGAGTATCATGGCGCACCGGGTCAAGGTCATGGAAGGCAGGACGTTCCGGCTCAACCCGGCTGTCTGCCCGCCTTACAACGCTGACTTTGATGGTGATGAAATGAACCTTCACGTCCCGCAGACCGAAGAGGCGCGGGCAGAAGCGTTCATCCTCTGCTCCGTGCAGGAGAACATCCTCTCCCCGCGTTTCGGTGGCCCGATCATCGGGGGTATCCACGACCACATATCCGGTATCTTCATGATGACGCATGGCGTCCGCTGGTTCAACAAGGCAGACGCGCTCTATCTCTTAAAACCCGTAAAAATCGACCATATGCCCACGCCCGGCAAAGTTGAAGATGGTGTGGAGTACTGGAGCAACAAGCAGGTCTTCTCGGCAATTCTTCCCGCTGAACTCAACATGGTTTTCAAGGCAAGTTCCTGCGAGAACTGTGATGTGTGCAAGAAAGATCACTGCGAACGGGATGCATATGTCCGGATCATGGACGGCAACCTTGAGATGGGTACGATCGATAAGAAAGCGATCGGTGCATTCGACGGCCAGATTGTGAACCGCATCATCCGCCGCTACGGGATGAAGCGCGCCACGGATTTCATCGACGAAGTAACAAAACTGTCCATCCGCGGGATCATGTTTGACGGGTTCTCATTTGGTATTGATGACGAAGACCTGTCCAAGACCGAATACGGCCAGATCGATGATACCCTGAAGAATGCGGCGCTTGACGTATCGCGGCGCATCAAGATCTACGAAGACGGGCAGCTCGAACCGATGCCCGGGCGTACCGTCGAAGAGACGCTCGAGATGCAGATCATGCAGGTGCTCGGGAAAGCCCGTGACCTGACCGGTCAGATTGCAGGCCGACACCTCGGGCTTGGCAACAGTGCTGTCGTGATGGCAGTCTCCGGGGCCCGTGGTTCCATGCTGAACCTGACCCAGATGGCCGGTTGTATCGGCCAGCAGTCAGTTCGTGGTGAGCGTATCGTCCGTGGTTATGATGACCGGACGCTCCCGCATTTCAAGAAAGGCGACCGTGGGGCAGACGCACACGGGTTCATTGCCCACAGTTATAAGGGCGGGCTTAACCCGACAGAGTTTTTCTTCCACGCAATCGGTGGACGTGAAGGGCTAGTCGATACGGCTGTCCGTACCTCACAGAGCGGGTATCTCCAGCGCCGTATGATCAACGCGCTGCAGGATCTCAAGGTGGCGTACGATGGCACCGTTCGCACCACGGGAGGCCGCATCATCCAGTTCAAATATGGTGAGGACAGCACCGATCCGATGAGGGGATCGTTCGGTGACCCGGTGGATGTCAAGGGGATCGTTGAAAGTATCTTAAAAGAGGAGGTCTGACCATGCTCGCAGAAAAATACGAGAAAAAGATTGAATCGGCGGATCTCCCGCAGAAAACAAAAGAGCAGCTGCGCAAATTTCTTGGCGACAAGGAGATCACTGATGCCCAGTTCAAGCAGATCCTTGAGAATGTCAACAAGGAGTACCAGTCCACCCGAATCGAGCCCTGCGAGGCAGTAGGAGTAATAGCAGCCCAGTCCATTGGTGAACCCGGCACACAGATGACGATGCGTACCTTCCACTATGCCGGTGTCGCGGAGATCAACGTTACCCTTGGTCTCCCCCGGCTTATCGAAATTATGGACGCCAGAAAAGAGCCCAGCACACCGACGATGACTGTCTATCTCGAAGAAGAGTACGGCGTCGATCGTGACCGGGCCCGTGAAGTCAGCTGGCAGATTGAAGCGGCACCTCTCCACGAGTTTGGTGATATCACCACCGATATGGAGAACATGCAGGTCGTCGTTCACCTGAACACGAAAGTCTGCGATAAACGCAAGATTGCCGCTTCGGAGATCATGGAAGTCGCGCCCAAAAAGATCCGTGACCGCCGGCACTACCGTGATTTCGAGCACGATATTGACGAAAAGAACGCGACGATCATCTTTACCCCGAAGGACCGGGAAAGTTACCAGAACCTGTTCCAGCTGGCCGAGCACGTCAGAAATGTGATTGTGCAGGGAATCGATGATATCCTGCGGGTGGTCGTCAGAAAAGAGACCGGAGAGTATATACTTTATACTGAAGGATCTAACCTAAAAGACGTATTTGATGTCGCTGGTGTGGATAAAACACGAACCCGCACCAACAACATCAGTGAAATCGCCCAGGTACTTGGTATCGAAGCAGCGCGAAATGCGATTATCCACGAAGCCCAGTCGACCCTGAACGAACAGGGTATCCTCGTGGATGTCCGTCATATTATGCTTGTCGCTGATATGATGTGCATGGAAGGCGAAGTCAAGCAGATTGGACGTCACGGTATTGCCGGCGAGAAAGAGAGTGTTCTCTCGCGTGCCGCCTTTGAAGTGACGGTTAACCACCTGCTGGATGCAGCCGTTGCAAACGAGACCGATGAACTGAGCGGTGTAACTGAGAACGTTATCGTTGGCCAGCCTATTCAGCTGGGTACCGGTGACGTGAAGCTGGTCGCAGTCAGACAGCCTGATAATTAATCCGAGTGCCACACGAACATCTTTAACAAACCCTGGAGAATTGTAATGGATTTTAATGCTTCATTGAGAAGAGCAATCAAGACCGGAGATGTCATTCTCGGTCAGAACAACACGGAAAAATGCATAAACGAGGGCAAGGCGCAGATGATTGTCGTCGCGGCAAATTGCCCGGAGAACTTTAGAAAACAGCTTGCGGGTTATGAGAACCTCTTCCTTTACACGTTTGATGGGTCGAGTGTTGCCCTCGGCAAGGCATGCGGTAAACCCTTTATGGTAAGCGCCCTTGCAATTGTTAGCCCCGGTGAGTCCGATATTCTTTCCCTGAAGAGGGCGGCATGATATGGCAGAAGTCCGACTGACTGAAGACTGCATGCGCCTGATCTCCCAGTTCGAGAGTCTTACCGGAGCAGGAAGCCGCGACTGTGTAATCGATGAGCGCAATGACCGTCTTATCTTTGTGGTGAATCCCGGTGACATGGGCCTTGCAATCGGCAAGAAAGGCGCCTCCATCAAGAAAGCCTCAGAAGTGATGGGCAAGAAGATCGAAGTTGTTGAGTATAACAACAACCCCGAACAGTTTATCAAAAACTGTTTTCTTCCTGCACAGGTAATCTCCCTTACCTTTGAAGGCGAACCCGGAGCCCAGTCGGTGACCGTTGATGTGCGGGATGAAGACCGCGGTATTGCGATAGGTAAGGACGGAAAAAATATTTTCAAGGCAAAAAAACTGGCGCAGCGTCAGCACGATATTGCGGATGTCCAGATCCTGCAAAAACAGACCGGGGAAAGCGATTCCCCCTCTGGCGAGTAATTTTTTTTCCGCGCATTTTACCGTACATTCCGGGCTTTTCAAAAAAGATCCAATTTTAAAGACGGGAGCGTTTGAAACCCGCCGTTTGGATACACCGGGCAGGAAATACGGGTATTCCTGAACGTTCCGTCTGACTTTCAAGAAGTATTTTTTAAAAAGAAGCGGGCCTGGGGGGATTCGAACCCCCGACATCCGGGTTAGAAGCCCGGCGCTATGTCCAAGCTAAGCCACAAGCCCATTGGGTGTCTATTACGTACGTGTTCCGGGCTAATTAATCTGCTTCAAAAAGGAATGGATGAAAAAAAAGTCATTATCCGGCATGGTAGCATGAGGACTTCAGCACCTCAACTTCAGTTGGCGTGCATATGCCTTCATGGAAGACCTCTTTTACCACCGATGTCGCACAGTACTTCACCTGTACGCGTGCCGACATCCGCTCCCGCTCCTCGTAAAACGACCCATGCGAAAATTCCACGATCCGCTTCATGGAGATGGTTGACGAGAGAATAAAGACGCATATCCCTGCATCTCCGGGTCCCAGATCTTCGATATCGGTTGATGTCATGAAGATATGAGTATTAGGTGCCGGTTCAACTTCAGCCAGGGTGACGATGTTATGGGTACTCTGGAGTTCGATGGTCCGGGGTCTTCCCACTTTGATCTCACGGATAACTTCAGGAGCAATACCGGTTAATGCAGCACACCTCATTTTGTTCACCCGTACATCGGAAGATCTTTTCGCGGGGAAGTCTCTGCAGACTGCTGGACTTCTTCGGAAATCTTGTTCATGCTCTGCTCGATCTCTGTTGCCTGTTCAAGCAGTGGCTTGACATCGAGAGCGAGATTATACATTTTATTGAGCACCTCGATCGTTGCTGCCGACGAACGTGGATCCGGAGCATTCACGGTCTCTCCCAGCAGACCATATGCCGGGATGCCCCGGATCTTGCATTCCGTCAGGATACTTGACGCAATGCCGGATATGCTCCCGATAGGCAGAACGAGGGTCTTGTCTTCGATCCGTTTGAGTGCTTCTGTTGTTGTTGCAACGCCAAATACCCGCTTCTCCGGCTCGTTGGTAACAATACCGGCAATTGTAAGCACTTCCCGGGGTTTAAACTGTTCAACCCAGTCTAAAATCCCGTTTGACATCTCGTAGCAGATCATCGGGTGGATGGGGATATCGGCAACGATTGCGGCAATATCGTTTTTCAGGTATACCCGCACCGGGTCGTTGATCACGCCTTTATTCATCATTGCCAGAGGTGGGAAGAATTTGGATGTCATCGTGCCGATCAGGTCAAACTCCAGCTGGTCAACCATATACTGGAGTGCGATCGTCCCGACAAGTCCGCTCCCGGGAAAGCCCATGAGAACTGCTGCACCTTCAGCAGGGAGAGGCTTTGAAAAAATATTCAGATCCTTTTTCTGTTTTAAATCGATAAGATCCAGATGAACCTGATCGACTTTGGCAAGCATCTCATTATGGTAATTGGAAGACTCAGCCGTCATTAGATTAACATATACATACTACCTAAAAAATAGTATGCAGGAATATCCCATAAAAAGAGGTCTCACAAAAGACCTTGAAACCCGTATCACGGTTGAAATCAGGAACGCTTTTGGCATCGAACCGGAAAAAACCGGCGCTACGTATCACCTGAAATATGGTGCATTGAAGCGGCTCGAAGCGACGTGCGGAAAAGATGGCAAGAGTGTCATTATCAATACCGAGTCCGACCTGACGGCAAGTGACGAGACCATCATTGACACCAACAAACGGTTCCGGAAGTTCCTTGACGGGATAACGGGTTTCTCAACAAAAGAACGCGTGAAGCGGGCAAAGACTCCCGAGTAATTGCCTTCGTTTTGTTCGTGCGATGATCAGGAAACGTGATCCTGCCATAGCGAGGTCAAAAAAAATCATAATCTGTTTTTCGACGGCGTTCCAGGTATAATACGGGAATTATTTCCCAAACTATATTAGACACTTCTGCCTATTTTTTGTATCGTGAGGTGATTTGTATTCCTTTCTGTCAGAATTGTGGTGCAAGTGTAGATGCAGGGAAAAAATTTTGTGAAAACTGTGGTGCAGCAATGGAACCAATTCCGGCCCCCCGGCAGTACCCACCGGAGTCCCCTACGCCGCCCCACCGGCTCCTCCGGGACCGATCCCTCCTCCTGCGGCAGGGTATGGCATGCCGCCCGTGGAACAGAAAAGTACCGGGCTTGCCGCAGTCGGTTCATTTTTGTTTGCCGGTCTCGGGCAAGTCTATAATGGCAGTCTGGGGAAAGGCCTGCTGATCTTATTCGGGACGCTGATTGGCTACCTGTTCTTTGTTATTCCTGGTATCATTGTCTGGGTATACGGGATTTACGATGCATACAGCACGGCAAAGAAGATGAATGAGGGCAAAATTCCGTTTGTCGCCCATAAGACGTCACACATAATCGCATTCATCATTATCGGGATCGTAATCGTCATTATTTACTTCGTCGTGCTTATGGCCATCATGACAGCAATGATGATGGGAATGGGTGGATATTCTCCCTATTCATACTGATTTTTTTGTTGTTTTTTTTTGGTTTTTTCCGGGAAACCAAAAAGGAAAAAAAAATTATTCAATAATAATCGACGGCTTGAATGGCAATGCCATTGAGGCTTTTACATGCCCGCTTGTTTCGGCATCGGTGATATGGACCGGCACACCGAACTCCTTTTCAAGGAATGCCCTGGCTGACTCAAAGACTGCCCGTTCATCGACCGGGGCTTTGCTGAGCGGTTCAACTACCTGCGGGGGCAGGCGGTGGATGAGCGTGGTGCACTGTTTTGCCGCGTCAGTGGCTTCCCTGCCACGCTGTTTCATCGCGTCGTTTTTCATGATCTCCTTGATCACGGTGTTCCGGTCGGTCGACTGGGCGATGATGGTAAAGACCTCCTGTTTCCATGCCGGGGCAAGGGCGATGGTGATCGACTTTGGCGTGATCTGGATCAGTTTCATGATCGACTCAATATCTTCCACCGTGCGGGAGAGCAGTTCTTCTGCAAGTTCGATCTGTGGTTTGATGAGTTTTTCATCGGCAACCGGCCACGGGGCAAACGAGATGAGATCCTTGTTGCCTATCTCCTTCCAGAGATGTTCGCACGTGAACGGGATGAACGGGGCAAGGAGCCGCGTCCAGATAGAACAGAGCGTAACAAGATCCGTGCTGCCTGAACAACCTTCCGGCACCCTGCGGCGGTACCACCGGAGATCGGTTTCAATACCAAAATACGCCTCCTGAAGCGCCTGCCGGGTCTGGAAGTTTTCAAGGGCAGCAGTCATCCGTTCGATGTGCGCCTGGAGCCGGCTCATCAGCCAGTGGTCGATATCATGCGGTTCGCCACGGGCATTTTTTGCCTCTGATATGGTCGTATAGAACCGTTCGATCTGCTTTTTTGTCGAAATGACCAGTTCGTTGCGCCAGTCAAAGTCCTGCCAGGGTTCGGCACTGCCCATCAAAAACATCCTGACCGTGTCGGCGCCAAACTCGGCAACCGCATCTTCGAGCAGGAACACGTTTCCTTTCGATGAGGACATCTTGGCTCCGTTCAACAACCCCATGCCAAAGACGACCATCCCTTGCGGGAGTTTGTCTTTGGGGAAGATCGTCACATGGTGGAAGAGCTGGAACGTAAGGTGGTTTGAGATCAAATCCTTGGCCGAGAACCGGAAGTTATACGGGTACCAGTACTGGAATTCTTCCCGCATTGCGTCCAGTTTCTTCTTTTCAGGGAGGTCAGGGGATTTTTTGCCAAGGAAGATATAATCGAAGACCTCGGGGGTGAGCAGCTTGGAATCGATCTCGCGGATCTTGTGGGCGATCGTGTAGTACGACATATACACGGTCGAATCAGAGAGCGGCTCGATCAACTGGGTGGTATCCCACGGGAACCTTGTGCCAAGCCCGACACGGCGGGTGCATGCCCAGTCCTTGAGCCAGTCCACAGTCCGGTCAAATTCGGTGCGGACCTCGGGCGGAACGAGTGTCATGTCTTTTAAGTGATCAGCGACCTGCGCCTTCCATGCCGGGTCGCTGTATTTCAGGAACCACTGGTCGTGCAGGATCTTGACCATCACCTTGTTGCCGCAACGGCAGATGACCGGGCGGGTATCGAACTCGTACATAACTGCCGAATCGTACTTGTCGATCATCTCCTGTGCGACTTCCTCGCGGGCGATCTTGACCGGTTTGCCCCCATATTTTGCAAAGAGTTTTCCTTTCGAGAATTCGGCAGAGTAGATCTCCTGCGTGAGTGCGTCCATCCGGCTGTCCATCTGGTGGGCAATGCCTGCTTTTTCGACTGCGAACTGCGCGGGAATCTCCCCGTATCCCTCAACCTTGATCAGCGGGATCGGTTTGATCTGCGTGTATTTTCCCTGCTGCTGGAGGTCGCGGAGGGCGATGTAGTCAAAGGGTGCATGGGCGGGAACGCTCATGACCATGCCGCTTGCCATATCCGCGTCCACAAAGTCTGCGGGGAGAATCGGGACTTCTCCGCAGAGCGGGTGGCTGACCGTCCTGTCGATCAGGTCTTTACCGGCAATCTCTTCTTTGACCTCGACCGTGTGGTCCTGCAGGGCGAGTTTTTCTGCCGCCTCTTTTGAGATGATCCATGCCTTGCCATCTACAAGAGCCTTCACGTACGTGACATTCGGGTTTACCCAGAGGTTAGTCACCCCGTGGATTGTTTCCGGGCGAAGGGTTGCTGTTGGGATAAACGCATCGCCATGCCGGAACATGACCAGCGTGAACTTGATCACCTCTGCCTTGTCACCTTCGAGGAGATCATGGTCGCCGACCGGGTTGTCGTCAACCGTGCAGTACCTGACGGGGTGAACACCTTTGATCACATGCCCGGCTTCATACAGGTGTTTCCACTGCCATTCCACGAATTTGCTGTACGTGGGATCGACGGTAATAAACCGCCGGCGCCAGTCGATGGAGAGGCCGCATGCCGTCATCACCCGCTGGTACTCGGCGGCAAAGTGCCGGACGATGGTCAGTGGATCGGTGAACTCCTTTAATACGTCCTGCGGGACTTTGTAGAGGTCCCGGTACAGGTGGATCGTTTTTGGATCGTTCCGTGCGATCCGTTTGGAGATGCCGACCACCGGTGCCCCCGTGACATGGAATGCCATCGGGTAGAGCACCTGTTTGCCCCGCATCCGCCAGAACCGTGCAATCACATCGGGGACGATGTACGTCCTCCCGTGCCCGACATGCATCGCACCGCTCGGGTACGGGAATGCGACGTTCAGGTAATATTTTTCGAGGCTTGACGGGTTGGACTCAAAGGCATGCGTCCACCGTTCCTGTGCTTCTTCTTCAAATTTGCCCAGATCAAATTCGCTCAAAATCATTTCACCTTCGAAAGTTTGGTTGAAAAAAACATTGTTGTATGTGGTCTATACCGGCCGCAGTTTGATGATCTCGTTGTTCTGGTAGCGTCTCATCATTTCCTGTGCGATGCTTGAATTTCTCGCAAGGTTGATCTCGCCCTGTTCGTTGACGGTTGCGGTAAAGAGATACTCCTTGCCGGCAAAGACGTCCACGATTTTACCGCTCTGGTCCGGGGCGACAATGGTGAGTTGTTTTTTGTCGGTCTGGATTTTTATCCCGCCACCGGCATCGAAATCCCCCTCACTTTTTGGCTGCTGCTGCTGGCGTTCGAAATCGGAGCTCGGTTTGATATCAATCCCGACACCGATTTTGTTGACGATGGCAGAGATGTTTTTGCCCCCTTTTCCGATGGCGGCAGGGACATCCTTATCATCAATATAGACGACTGCTTTTGTGTCGCTGATCATCTGGACTTCAACTGCACCATCGGTATAACGCCCGATCTCGCGCTGGATCTCTTTTTCCATAAGTTTCCAGCCGGGACGGTCTTCGTTCTCCGGTTTCGGGGTTGCGTCCTGGATGGCGGAAAGCGAACTGCGGGTGTTTTCAAGCGAGGCAACCGGGTGACCGAAGTGCTGGGCCGGTGGAGCCTGCGGGGTTTTTACCGGGGCAGGTGCCGCCGGTACCGATACCATCGGCATAACAATGGTCTGACCGTCGTACCGGAAGATATCGAGGGCGAGTTTTCCGGTTTCGTAATCGGTGACGGTTGTCACGGGCCGGATGTGCATCTCGTTTGCCATGCCTTCGGGGACCTTGATGGTGAACCCGACATCGTAAATTTTTGTCACGACACCCTGCTCAAGGAAGACAATCGTGTTGACCACCTGCGAGAGCACGGAGAAGTCGACCCGGTCTGAAAACCGCTGGACGGCGTCCTGCACGCTGTTTGCGTGGATAACGCCGACCATGCCGAGACCGGCAAGCCGCATGTCGGAAAAGACGCCGAAATCTTCGTTCTTGCGGAGTTCGTCAAAGATCACAAAGTCCGGGCGGACGAGCAGGAGGATGTCTGCGGTGTTGGTCATGCTGCCGTCAAGCGTCGTGTACTGGGTAATCTGGTCCGGCACCTGCAATTCACGGGGTGCCTCCATGGTCTTGACGACAAACCCGGAATCGGAAAGGAACGTCGCGACGCTCTGGGCGAGGGTCGTCTTTCCGGAGCCGGGAGAGCCGGCAATGATGAGCCCCCGGTTTTCTGAGATAATCCTTTTTTTGATGATGTCGGATTTTGCATAGTTTTCAAGCGTTACATCCACGATCGGGCGGACTGCGGTGATCTCCATGCCGTCCGAGAACGGCCGGCGTGCGATAGCGATCCGCATCGAACCGATCTGCACCACGGTGATCCCGCGTTTTTCGACTTCGATAAATCCGTCGGGATCGCGTTTTGCCCGTTCAAGAATTTCCTGCGCAAGGTTCCGAAGCTCGTACTCGCTGACCGGCTGGTCGCGGATCTTGACGAGTTTCATATCGTTGATCGTGCCCTTCTTTGCCGAGGGGCTGACCCGCTCTTTTAGGTAGACCGCGATCGTGTGTTCATCAAAGAACTGGTCGATCCCAAGGGGGACAAAGTCGCTGATCTGCGGCTTTAGGTAAATGACGTCCAGTCCTTTTGCCCGTGCCACTTCTGCCTGCACGTTGTCGCTGGTGATGAAACGTGCAGAGTTCTCGATGGCGATGTTTCGGATCATCGCATCGATCTCGCCGCCGCTTGCCAGTTTTACCTGTTCAAGCGTGGGCCGGATACCGGAGAATTTGAGTTCTATGGTTTTCTCTTCGGCCATTTTGCAGAGGGACTGCAGCTCGTTCAAGCCCGAGAAACCAATTTCACGTCCATTGTTTGCCTGGGCTTCAAGTTCTGCAATGACTGCTTCGGGGACGATTATTGTTGCACCTTTGTATTCACCGGCTTTTATCATCGAGGTTATGCGTCCGTCAATAAGGACGCTTGTATCAGGTACCAGTATCATAAAATATTTCCTCTCGTATTGTGTTTTTATGGTATGCTCTTGTATGCTATTCCTTGAGACTGCGGGAAACTTCTGCGAGCGCTCGCATGTTTCCTGTCTCACCGGCACTCCGGGTATACGTGCCGAATGTACCGGTATTGTCCAACGACCATAAAGATCGTTGATACGGTAGATATTACCCCGCGGGGTTTATAAGGAGTTCGGGGGGTGGGATGTGGTGCACTCCCCTCTTTTGCGTACATCTTCCGAGCCACAAAATTCTCAATCAACACCCACCTCCGCTGCGGACTGTGAAGTCCCTGTAACGGTGAATGTGGTATCAGATTGATGAGGGATCTCTCATGGATCACCAGCAATCCCGCATGCACTGGGGGTATCTCAAAATTATGAGATACCCCCCCAGGGGGATCTGTCGTACGGGTGGAGGTACCCCTCCGACCCATCTCACCATCCCTGCATCTCCTCTGCCATCGTTTCACCTGGAAGTTCTGACGAGACCGGGTATCCTGCGGCCTCTCCCAAAAATAAGATACCGTCCCGGCCCATCACACCCTGATCATGACATACCCCCCTGGGGGGATTGGTCAAATTGATGAGATACCCTGTCGGGGGGTCTCTCTTTTTTGTGCGAGATCCCCCCGACCCATCACTCATAGTGAGAAATCCTCAACCCTCCCAGCCCGGGTTATACGACGATGCGACCTGTCGGGACCGGGTTGGGATGGGAACTTTTTGATCGGACCCACCTCTCACCGGAGCAGATACCCCTCAGGGGGATCTGTCATCACCATGAGGAACCCT
This sequence comes from uncultured Methanoregulaceae archaeon, assembly GCA_963768785.1. Lineage (GTDB taxonomy): Archaea > Halobacteriota > Methanomicrobia > Methanomicrobiales > Methanospirillaceae > Methanoregula. The sequence goes on along the minus strand of CAVYJD010000014.1, from coordinate 123,504 downwards.
GTCAGGGGGATCTGTCATCCTTAAGGCAGGTGTCCTTGCCCGTTTCCCTACCCTGCCCCTCACCCCTCAGTGAACTGATCTTCCCGGTTCACGCCCTTTTTAGTTCGGCAATTTTCATTACCGATTACCTGTATCAGGACCGATGTACACTTTCACTCCCTGCAAACCCCACCTCATCCATGGTATCATCCTACCTGGTAGGGGGTAACGCTATGCGCAGGATGCAGTTGGATGAATTGATTGTGCGGTGGAAGAGAACGAGCAGGGTGCTGGCCCCTGAAAATCAGAAATACGGGCAGCATCTCACGGACATTCTGGAGAAGCGGACTGACAAAGAACTGGCGCTCTTTTCCGATCCGGTAGAAGCCGCCGCCTTTTTCTGCCTTATTGACCTGTGCAGGACAAAGGAGCGGGAATTGACAATCCCGCTGATGGCCGATGTCCGGCACCGGTAAGCGATATGATAAAGGATGACGCAGGTAGTGTGGCATCGCGAAATGAATGCATATGTTTTTGCCACACCAAGAACCTTTTAACTGTTTTTTACCAACCAGTATAGATGCACATGCGATCTGTTGTTACCAAAACCGGATCATGCGTTCTTATCCTCGTCCTGATCGCGTTTTGCATAGTTGCGGGATGTACATCGCAACCTGTGGAATCCCCGCAGCCGAAATCTGCGGGATACCCTGCTGCGACAACGATTATCATCAAGAACGGGATAATGAATCCCCCGGTACTTATGGCAGTCCGTGGAACTACGGTAACATGGATTGACGAAGATGTGCCGTTTTGTACCATCAAATCCGATCCCGGAGTTCCCGATGCAATCATGTCCCCGGTACTCAACCCCCCACATGTCTACCAGTTCACGTTTACCTTGCCGGGAGAGTATCCCTACCATTGTATGGAGCAACCGGCAATCCGGGGTACGATTATCGTGCATGCCTGAACTGATTATTCTGGTGCTGGTTCGCATTGAGTTGGTGACTGATTTTTTATTTCATTAAGAAATTGTTCTCGTCGTCAACTTATCAGAGACAGAAATTACAAGGCCGTTTTAACGATAAGGCTCGCCTTCTGCAATATCTCTTCTTCCAGTTTGTGGCCTGACTTTGCCAGACAATGGCCAGAACGGTGTTCATCAGGATTCCATTAGCTTGAAGCATCTCTAATTCTGTAGAGAACTCTCAATATTTCTCTATAATTAACATACTGCACACTATTTTATGGCGAAAAATATGATATTGTGCGCTGACATAAACGTTAATCCGAGGTTATTCTATTGAAAATTCGTACCCGCTCGCGTCTCATTCTGGTTGGTACGATTATTGTCTTCCTCGTTGTCCTGAGTCTTATCACCCAATCGGTGATTATCGAATCGTTCGGTGCGATCGAACGACAGGAAGCGACCGCCAACATGCAGCGTGTTCTTGCCAGCATGAACGATCAGGTAGAACAGGTTGCAGCGCAATGCAGAAGTTGGGCTGAACGGGATGATACCTACCGGTTTATCGATGACCAGAATTGGGGGTATATCCAGTCAAACCTCGCCTCGCCAACACCATTTGAGAACCTTGGCATTAATTACGTACTCTTTTACAATTCATCAGGATCCCTTGTCTACGCAAAAGGGTACGACACTGAAAACGGAATTGAACTACCGGTTACCGGGAACCTGACCTCCCTTGTAAGAAACAGTATTATCCCGGATGGGATGCCAGGCGGTGTCTCGGGCCGGCGGGGCTTTTCCCTCCTGGAAGGACAGCCGGTTATCATAGTCGGGTACGAGATAACAATGACCAACAAGACCGGTCCTGCACGAGGGACACTTATTATGGTCCGGAAATTTGATTCTGACCGGCTGAATTATGTGGCACAGCAGACCCAGCTTGCGATCACGTTTCAGGCGCAGTCGAGATCGGCGGCGCCTTTGGGAATAAAGGATACAGACTGGGCACGGATGGTTGACGGAGCGATCATTACAAAAGCTGCCAATGATTCGGTTATGACCGGCTCTACGGTTATCACTGGAATAGAGAACAAACCCTCAATGATCCTTATCGACGTGGTAACATCACGACCGGTGTACCGTCAGGTAGAACAGTCAATCCTTATCGTTGCTGCGGCCATTCTTCTGCTCTCCATTATTTTAGTCCTTGCAGTCCAGCTGCTTCTCCAGCGTTTTATCCTTGCGCCTCTCAGCACCCTTGATGAAGACATCAAGGCAATCGGCAAATCAAGGAACCTCTCTCACAGGATACCGGTGAAAGGAGACGAAGAGATCGCCTCTATGACCAAATCCCTGAACCACATGCTCGGGGTGATCGGGAAACAGCGCGATGACCTCAATTCAGCCCGGCAGGAGTTGTCTGACCACAATCACGAACTGGAGGAGTTGGTTAAAAAAGTTCAGCAGCAACGGGATGAGCTGGACTATGCACGAGAGGATCTGGCCAATCGCAACAAGGATCTTGAAGAATTGCTTGAAGAGATCCAGCAGCAGCGTGATGCACTCCAGGATGCCCGGCAGGAGCTTGCTGATCGGAACCAGGACCTCGAAGAGCTGAACCGGAAAGCAAATCTTTACCTTGATATTTACCTCGATGTTCTTACGTATGAGATCCTGAACTCGATCATGGCGCTTCGCGGGTATGCAGAATTCTTACGGGAAACCGGTGGCGAGCACGAGAAGATTCTCGCGGAGAAGATCATTGCACTTGCAAAAAAGAGCGATGATGTAATCCGAAATATTGAGACGATCAGCAGGATCTATAAAACCCCTCCAAAAGTCTACCCGGTTGCGCTCAACAAAATCATGGACCATGAAATTTCGGTATGGAGTGGAGTGAATATTCAGGTACAGAACTGCGACCGGACGGTTCTTGCCAACGATATGCTGGGGGTAATCTTCGACAATATCTTCTCAAACTCCTTAAAATACGGTGGCAAGGATGTTCATATCCGGGTAAATGCAATCGATGCCGGCGAAGGCATGGTTGAGATCTCGGTTACTGATGATGGCCCGGGCATTATTGATGAGATGAAATCACAGGTATTTGACCGGTTCCGTAAGGATTCCACGACACGGAGCAGTTATGGGCTGGGTCTCCATATCGTCAAAATGCTTGTTGAGAGTTATGGTGGGACGGTGTGGGCAGATAGCAAAAACACAGGAGATGTAAAGGGCGGTGCAATAATCCGGTTCATGCTCCATAAGAGTGGGGACGTGCATATATAGAAATTTTTTTAAGCATATACTGCATTAATAAAATATATAGTCAGGCAGGATCGAATCCGGAGATTTCATGACACCACCTGGCTGCAGGAACACTATGATGGAGAACCCGATGATAGCTTACCCTAACCCGATTAACGGGTTGACTCGCCCCGGGAGAAATCCGGATCGTGAGAACGCTTGCAACGGTGAGTACCCGAAACCTGATCCGTATCCTTACCTTCACAATCGACATACTCTGCGATGACAGTGAACCCAGTGAAAAGAAACTCAGGAATATCAGGCTGCTGATACTTTCACTTTCAACCTTCAAAGTGCTCGCAGAACGACGCGAGTCCGGACAAGTGGAAATGCCCGATCAGAATTTTGTCGATGACCTCAACGGGACTCGCTACTGTGCGGTGAGAAACTGGGAACTTGAACGTTTCAGCGAGAAATAAACGGGGGACACCATGGATTATTCATTGATAACCGGAAGAGATGGAGACGAGATGAACCGTATGCTGACCGGAAAAATGCCGATGCACCCGGATGATTCAGCAGCCCTGCTGGCATGGATCACCGCAAAGCGCTTTCACGAGATCGGATCTGAGAAGAGTCTCACTGAGTCTCTTTAATCATGACGGTTCCCGAAACCTACCCGGGGTTCTGTGGCATTGCAGATGATAAACACATTTTAGCGAGGTAAAAAATCCGCATTAAACAAGGATGATTCAGTACCGATGCACTAACGGTTGTTTAAATCCAATTAAGGAAATTAGATAATGGCTATCCCCCGCCAGCGCAGTGGCACGTCAAAATAATATCTATAGTTAATGAACCAATATATATAATACGGCAATAAACTATAATGATTGTCTCGGTCAATTCAATAATAGAAATAATTCCCGGTGAATGAACTATGGTTTCAGTCCTTTATATCGAAGATAACAAATGTCTGCTTAACGTGTGCCAGCGGTTTCTTGACAGAGCAGGGGGTATCCCGATTGATATGTTGAGCGAATATCTGGTTGCGATATGGGAGGATAACGGGATTGGCATTTTTACGGATGAAAATGAACGGACCTTCGGCAGGGTAGCCGAGAAAAATACCAGACCCGGCATGTTTCTTAACCGGGCGATATTTTCCCGGACGAGTAGCACAATTAAGGAAACAAAGAGCAACCGGCATAGGAGATTAGTTCGTGATTACCGTGCCCAAAAGAGAGTACTGGTCTACAAATCCTCCGAAGGAGTACGTGGCATCTTATGATCCGATCTTTGAATTTACGCCCTCTTTGTGAACATCTCGAAGGACTTAGCACCGGCGAACTTTTCGGGCTTTTTGAATTTTTTTGTAAAACGAAATCCACCGCTGTTACTACCCAAGATCTTGCCGAAGCATGGGGGCACCTCTTCTCCGGCATCTACCTGTCGGCTGAAGAGCTGGTTCATGGTATGGGAAACGGGGAGCACCTGCTTGGCGAAGACAGGGAAAAGGTGCTGCGTGGATTTATCCAGGCAGATTGCAGAACCGGGGGTGATTTTGTCCTTAAAGTAATTCGTAAAGGCGGGAAGATGGACCGTGCGGCGCTGATTATGATTGCCGATCTTGAAGACCTTGTCGGAGTTAAGACCAGTAACACAACCGCCTTTCACCTGCTCGCCGGGGCTTGCGACAAGACGGTGAGGCCGATATTCATCGGACGTGCAGGAAAAAAGGCGCTCAGCGAGCTTTACGACATGAGGGGGATGCCAGTACTCTTTACGATCCTCGGTTTGAATGATCTGGTGCGAAACGATATGATCGCAATCAAAACGGTGTTCACGCGGAACGAACTGCGGCAGGTAAAAACCAAGAACCGAACCAGCAAGAACGGGCTCGAGTTATTTTCTGAAGTGAGCCGACGGCTGAGAGGACGTGCGCCCTCCGATCGAAATACATTCGGTATCACCCAAGCAGTGAGAAGTACGAACTTTCGGGGTGAGTTAAAATCGCAGATGAGATCCAGTGAGAAAGGGAGGCATCTCCCGGGCACCGATGTAATGGGGGAGAGTCGGGGAGAAAAAAGCGGGGACGATGAAAGACAAGATGTTTCTGACAGCTATGAAGATATAATGACACCCCCATTCGGAAGTTCCTGGGGATTGATTCGAAAAAAATCCGGGCCGAAATAAATTTTTCACTTCAGAGAAATTTAACGGCAATACCAAAGTCGGGGATCCTGACGGCAAAATCAGATTGCAAGACCGGGAATCATAAAAAATAGTGCCCGACACGAGAGAGTTAGTCGGAAAAGGGATGGTTGTGGGTTTCTGGAAAGTTCACCGTTGGTAGAAGTATTTTGGAAATGAAAAATTAATCGTCACCTATTAACTCATCAAAACCCGAAAAATTAACCGTTCCGGATTAGAATGCCATGTCCCCGGTTTCCCGTGTCTGAATCCGGATTGCCATCTCTGCGGGCAGTATAAAGATCTTCCCGTCTCCAATATGCCCCGTATAAGCACTATCACAGATAGCATTCACAATATTTTGGACGTCATCATCACTCACTATAAGTTCGATTTTTACTTTTGATGTGAAATCATAAAGAAGGGTATTCTTGTTGCCGTCTTGCTTGCCAATCTCATTTTCGGTTCCCCGATACAAAATATCAAAATTAATCATTGACCGGTGACCAATTTCAACCAATGCTTTTCTGACATCATTGAGCCGTTCAGATCTCACAATTGCTTCAATTTTTTTCATACGTAATTATAGATTTTCAAAAAGAGATATAGTTTTCTTACATAAAATATATAGTAATTTGACAATTCATACGGAAGTTAGAAAAAAATCATTTATTTCAGATACATGAAGACGAGTTGAGGATTAACAATAACGTAAAAAATCCGTCAATAAAAATACATATTATCAGAATTTATACAATTATTTTTTCTTCAGACAGTATTTCCTCATTGCAACCGTCTCTTGTGTCGTTTACGCCATTCCGCCGAAAAGAAATCTATATATATTTTCTCAATTCAGTATATATTTAATCCATTAACTCTATTCACATGATGCGAGATGTTGAGCACTGGAAAAATTCGACTCACCAGGATCTGACTGACGTCGCAGCGCTTCGTATGGGGCTTTCTTTGGAGCAGCGGGAAATACTCCGGAATAATATTATGGTTCCCGATGGCTGGGGGTTGTTAGACAAGGTGAGGCACTATATGCCACTGTGCTCACTGTATGCCGGGGAATTAACGAGAGAGGCAATACATGCGGCCGAGATTGCGCCCGGGGAGGCAAGTGCATGGGAAAAACTCGGCCACGCAATGCATTTCCTGCAGGATGCCGGCAATCCGTGGCATGCCCGCCCGCTCCTTCCATCATGCCAGAAAAATCATACGGTCTATGAAGAATATGTTGCACGGAATATGCGGGAGGGTTTCTGCTTCCGCCGTGGTCTTCTGGATACACCCATCACATCGATTCCCCGCCCGGAATTTACACAACACATCGAAAATGGCGTTGCGCATCTTGCCCGTAAGAACGTTAAAGACTTTTTATTTCTCGATACCTGTATTCGCACCGACCCGAAGTGGCGGGAACGTGAAGAGATTGCAGCAATTACCTTATCAGTTCTTACTGCATGTATGCAGATGTGCGAGACCCAAATCCATTCGTTCTCTGTCCGTGCGGCATCGCAGGAAGCACTACCAATCCGTTTGCCGGCCGCTGTGACCTGGACATTCCTTGGTTCTGACAAGCGAAGACTCAGTGTTTCAACTACCCACGTCTAATGTCGTCGGTTCACACCCTGGCCTCACAGATCCCGAAAGTTCCTGGCAGAGTGACGATCCGGTAGACTAGTTGCGATAGTATTTTCACTCGTGAAATCACTGTCGGTCCCATTGATCCTTAATGATAAGGAGTGCACCAGCCATGAAAAGCGGCAGTGCAACCCAGAACTGGCTCTCAAGTGGATCGACAAAGAGTATTAGGGAGACAATGCACCCAATGAACGGGGCGGCAGCATACACCGCACCTGCCCGTGCCGCCCCCATAGAGCGCAAGGCTGATATCAGCAGGACAAGTCCTACACCAAAAGAGAGAAAGCCTGTCATCAGGGCAAAAACGACCGGTACCCATCCGGGAAACGGCTCGTGGAAAAGAAAGACCAGGACCCATGCAATGCTCCCGCCAAAGAGCCCCTTCAATACGACGATCATCTCCGGCTGGAGCACCGAGATATGCACCATAAAATTATTATCCAGACCCCACAGGAAACAGGACAGCAGGATTCCCAGGGCACCAAGAGAAAAATAAAAAATACTGCCTCCGCTCCAGCTCAACAGAATACTTCCAGCGAGGATTGCAGCAAGAGCGATAGCGCTCCTCCGGTCAATCGGCTCGCGAAACATCAGGTATGCAATAAATATGGTCGAGACGATCTCGAAATTCAGGAGTATTGACGCAGTAGCCGCAGGTGTCACGTTAAGGGAAATAAACTGGATGAGTGGTGAGACGAGACCTCCAATCACTACTGTCCCTGCAAGCCAGTACCGGTCACTGCCCCTAAAAGAGGCATATGCCAGACCGGAAAAATCCGATTGCCGCACGACCAGCCAGCACAGGACTCCCCCACCGGCACCAAGCGACAGGAGTGCAACGAGAAGAATGGGCGTAATTGCAGAGAGCAGTAGTTTCAGGACGGGAGTAGTAATCCCGAAGAGTACAGCTGCTGCAATAATTGCGGTAATGGGATCCTGCATCCATTGTCGGCAGTAAAATGTCATGATACATCAGGAGGATTATCGATGAATTGTTGGTTGGTATGCATGGTAATTGTACTCAACTATATGTTTTTAAAAGTTTATATATAGTTAAAATAAGAAATACTGTGTTAAGCCTGCAACCGGATTTAACGATACGGATATGCTGTTGCGGCACCTCCAAAAGGAACCTTGACAAATGGGATCGGTATTTGTTTCACCCCTCAACTGGGGACTGGGTCATGCCTCACGTGATGTTCCCATTATCCGGGAACTGCTCCGTTATGGACATGAAGTAACCATCGGCACCAGCGGAAATGCGCTTGCATTTCTCAAAAAAGAATGTCCTGAATGCAGGTTTATATCGTTTGAGGATTATCCCATCCCCCAGAACAATGGCAGGATCTTCCTGCCGTCATATTCAGCAAGTATTCCCCGCCTTGTTGAAGCGTATCTTGCGGAACGTACAAGAGCAGAGAAGATATTCTCAAAAAACGCGTTTGATCTCATCATCAGTGATTCACGTTCCGGCGTTTTTTCACCGGATGTACCATCGATCCTTATCACCCATCAGCTTCACCAGAGCCTTCCTTTGATCGCATGGCCGCTCGAACTGCTCGGTGTTTATGTTCATGCCGATGCCTTTTCCCGGTTCACCACGATTGTTGTTCCTGACAATGCTCCGGACATGGGCGCGCTTGCAGGAAAACTTTCCCAGACCTATGTTCCGGCTCTCCGGGACCGGATTTATTATTGTGGAATTCTTGCCAGTGTCAGAAAAGAACCGGTAACAAAGGATATTGATTACCTGATTATTATCTCGGGTATGGAACCCCAGCGAACGGCCCTTGAAAAGATCCTCCTGCCACAGATCCCATCTCTCCCCGGCAAAAAAGTGGTTCTTCTGGGCAAACCTGCAAGTGACCAGGTTACCAAACTGGATGACGGAACCGTGATCTCCTCCTATGTATCAGGAGAGGAAAAATCGTCGCTCATGTCGCGAGCCCGGTTTATCATCAGCCGATCCGGCTATACTACCATGATGGATGTTGCTGAAGCCGGTCTTGAAAACGGACTGTTTATACCCACACCGGGCCAGTGGGAACAGGAATATCTCTCCCGTTATTACGCAAGCGAGGGGTGGTTCCACTCCCAGAGCCAGTACAGTCTCCGGCTTCTGCGGGATGTCCAGCGGGCAGGCAGTTTCACCGGGTTTCCGTCTATGACCACGACCGCCGAAAATGTCGGTCGGCTCTACCAGAATGTGTTATGTGAACATCTCTGATCAGGACAAAAAAATGCTACAGCCTAATGTCGAAACGGTCGGTATCAAGAATATAATTTCGGAAAAGCAAGGAGCGTTGATCTGCTGGAATATGGACAAACTTGCGTTCACCTGGTGTATTGGTATCGGCTTCGGGTGCGCTCTTCTGGTTACGATTATCTTCTGGATCGCGTATCATTGCTTCTCTCTCTATAGTGCATATCAGGCCGGCAACTACCCGTTTATCCTCACCGAACTAAAAACAGATTTTCTTATTAGTGCGGGATATTTTGGTATTGCAGGTATTCTCCGGAAAGTGGGATATATCTGACATAATGGGAAAAGGAAAGGGAATATAGTTCTGAAATTTTGCTACCTGTTTTACCTCAACCGGAACCTAGAAGCGCTGCCAGAACGCGAATATGGGGGTCGTTTTTCTGATGATATTATTATAAAAATAGTAAAATGGGCGGTAGGCCGAATAACAAGGTGAAACATTAGTTACTACCCACAGAAATATCAGAACAGTAAAAAAAGAGTTCACTATAGTTTATATGCTTTTGTATATATTATGGCAATAAACTATAAGGATTATCTCGGTCAATTCAATCATGGAAAAATCCCCGGGGGATGAACCATGGTTTCAGTCCTTTATGTTGACGATGACAAAAGTCTGCTTGATATCTGCCGGATATTTCTTGAAAAAAAAGGGAATATATCTGTGGATACTGCACTTTCAGTAGATGCAGGTCTGAAGCTTATCGAACAAGCTGACTATGACGCAATTATCTCCGATTACGAGATGCCGGTCATGAATGGTATCGATTTTTTAAAGACCCTCCGTTCTCAGGGAGATCATACTCCTTTCATTATCTTTACTGGCCGTAGTCGCGAGAATATCGTAATTGAAGCGATTAATAGCGGGGCAGACTTCTATATCCAGAAAGGTGGAGATATAAAAAGCCAGTTTGCGGAGTTGATCCACAAAATTACCCTGGGAGTTGAACGGAGGCGTGGGGAAAAAGCGCTTGAGCACTCCAACTCACTTCTCAAAGCAACTCTGGAATCAACTGCGGACGGCATAATGGTTGTGGATACTAAAGGGACCATCACTACATTCAACCATAAATTCCTGCAGATGTGGGGCTTGCCAGAAAATCCCGGAACCATAATGACCCGTGAGAGTTTTCTCTGCTATGTCCGCGAGAAGGTCTGCGATTATGCAGCATTTGAAAAGCCCTTTGATAAGATATCCCACAACCCGGAATGCGGGAGTTACGACATTATTACCTGCCATAACGGGCAAACCTTCCGGCGCTTCTCGCAGGTGCAGAAGATCGATGATCGTATTGTCGGCAGGGTCTGGAGCTTTCGGGATATTACTGGCCAGAACAAGACCGAAACAGAATTGCGGGCCGTTCACGCGCAGCTTGCGATGGCAGAGGACGATCTGAAGAAGAAGTGCTTGGAACTGGAAAGAAGTAAAGAACTCCTCCGGGAGAGTGAGGAGAAATACCGGGGAGTGTTCTCTGCCGGGGCCTATCCCCACCTTTTAGTCGACCGTCAATCCCTTGATATCCTTGACCTGAATGCTGCTGCTGCTGCATTGTACGGGTACAGACATGACGAGATGCTCAAGCTTAATCTCTACCACTTATCAGCAGAGACCGCTCAGACCACCGATGAGATTTGCAAATTATCCCCGGATGTGCAGGTGCACTTCCACCGGAAAAAGAACAATACTCTCTTTCCGTTGGAGATCTCAGCATCACAATTTAATGTTGATAGTCGGCCGGTTCTCATCGTTGCTGTCCGGGACATCTCACGGAAACAGCAGATCGAGGATGCCCTCAAACTCTCAAATGTAAAACTCAATCTCCTTCTTGGTATCACCCGGCATGATATTCTCAACATGCTATCAGTACCTGTCAGCCTACAATGAGCTTCTCCACTCCCAGGTTTCTGATTCCATTACTCGTAAGATGCTGGACGAACAGCAGAAAGCCACGGATATGATAAAGAGGCATATCGATTTCACCCGTGAGTACGATCAGATCGGGGCAAAATTACCTCAGTGGTATCACATCGATGAGATTGCATCCCGGGCATATTCCCAAATCCTGCAGACCATCATGTTACGATGTGAAACCGACAATCTTGAGATCTATGCAGATCCCATGGTGGAAAAGGTCTTCTATAACCTTTTCGACAATGCATGCCGATACGGCGGGGGGATCTCACGTATCAGTATAACATGGACCCGGGCTGGAGAGAACCTGATAATTATCTTCGAAGATAATGGTACCGGGATTCCTGATGAGGAGAAGGAATTGATATTTGAGCGCGGGTTCGGAAAGAACACCGGTCTTGGATTATTCCTTGCCCGGGAAATCCTTTCCATAACGGGAATGACTATCCGGGAGAATGGAGTATACCGGAAAGGAGCACGGTTTGAGATTCAGGTCAAAGAAGGTAACTACCGGTTCTTAAAATCTTTAACCGAATTTTCGGACTGCGGAAACCAACTACCAGTTAATTGTGAAGTGAAAGCAAGCACGGATGACTCGTATCTAATTGGTGGACAGTATTCCACGCCGTGCATGATGCACGCAGCAGAAATTAATGAGGGAAACAGCCAGAATTTATTACCGGTTTCATTAAAGAAGTATACACTTGACTAAGTCTCGTCGAACCATATTAACCCGAATGGGCATCTTGCATCATTCCACAAGTACTACTAATACGTTGAGATTGATAACGCCCGACTTCCCGTCACAGGTACTTGAGAAAGAGGGGCAATATAATTTCAGCAGCTGACATGAAGAATGGCAACTGACGGGCGGGACTCATCTGCGAGCAGATCAAGGATTTCAGGTGTCGGGCGGATGATGGACTCGTAATTCCCGAGCACCTTTTGGGCATCTGTAGTGATAGGAAGTTCCCCATACTGCCCCGTCCCGATAAAGACTACCTCGGGTTTTTCGATATCAAGAAATGCGAGTTCGTGATCGGCAAGAGGCGTATGACCAAATTTATCTTTGAGTTTTTTTGATTTTTTCTTGGAACGCTTGGTAACACTCCGGTCGAAATGAATAATCACATCATGGTCATACCGGATATGATCAATCTCAACCCAGCCATATCGCGTCTTCATAATAGGAAATCCTAATCCAATCAAGTAGTATCCACGTCAACGCTCTTGTTATTTTTCGACATATCGCCCAATAGTGCTCTATAAAAACAGGAGTAAAAACACCCTGAAGATTCAATTAAAAAAAGGAAACTCAGGTTAATTATCAGACAAAAACCGGTACCTGCCCTTCGGAATGTCCAGAACAAACCGGACTCCCTTTCCTGGTTCTCCCGTTTCCTGAATGGTAATATCGGTGATAGCAAGGATCTCCCGGATCATAAAAAGACCAAGACCTGTATTTTTTCCGTACCCCCGATTGAAAATACGATCCTTATCTGCAGCAGGAATGCCCGAGCCGTTGTCTTCATAGATAATTAACAGATGGTCAGGCTCCTGCCGGCAGGATACTTTTACTGAAGTTTTGGGCTCGCCATATCGCTGCGAATTATCAAACAGGTTATAGAACACTTTTTCAAGCATCGGATCTGCAAATACTTCCGTTCTTTTGCATTCAGTATCGATCTCCAGATCCTGAATCCGGAGCGGTTGCCGGGCGTACTGCAGCGTCATGAGAAGGTTCTGCCATTGGGGTGACTGAACACCAATCTGCTGGTAATCCCTTGCGTACTGGATTTGGGAATTGATGACATCCGCGCCCTGTTCTGCTTTCAGGAGATATTTTTTCACAGTCAGATCATCCGATCGTTCACCGGCAAGACTCAGGTACGAACTTATTGCAGACAGCTGGTTAAGCATATCGTGGTGGGTAATCTCGTTCATGAGCGTGAGTTTGCGGTTTGTTTCGGCGAGTTCCTTTTCAGCAGTCTGTGCTTTTTCTCGTTGCCGGCAGGCTGTACGGAGAGGGAAAAATACAAGGACTGCTGCCATAATGCTCGTGAAAAAGATTGTTATTATATGGGATTCCCATAGCGTGATAGACGGGTTGAAAACCTGTTTGGCAAGCTCAAAGAAGAACATCAGGAACAGCGTGGAAAAAAATACGACCGCAACGGATGAATTGACCGAAGAGAAAAGACGATTCCTGATCATAATTCAGATCTTATAATAGTTTTCTTAACTGGTATTAAAGCATATTAATTTGACGTGCCACTGCGCTGGCGGGGGATAGCCATTATCTAATTTCCTTAATTGGATTTAAACAACCGTTAGTGCATCGGTACTGAATCATCCTTGGTTAATGGGGATTTTTTTACTTTGCTAAAAATCCTTATCAAATACAATGCCACAGAACCCCGGGGAGATGCTGCCGTAAAAAGGAAAATGGCACTCGTAAAATGAAACGTAGTATCCATTTGTTGGAAGACGATGCACGGTTTTCAGAGGAGGTTGATTACCGTAAAGATAAGAACTAAACTGGATAACGTCAAAGTCGGGAAACAAGCGGAAAAACCATTTTTAATATATATTCTCTAGGGGAGAATATAGATATATGACGAAATAATATATATCCCCACCAAAATAACCTATTTTCCTGAAGACAGGTCTGATACCTGGATTATTTGGTTAAAACTATACCTGTATATTTTTCGTGACTTCGGGTATCATACATGGAGATTGATATAAATGCCGCTTTATCCAGAATACGGGGGCAAGGGGATCGATTGTGCCGGGCCTGTCCCTCAATCGAGTAACCCGGGGAAAAAAATTCCTGGAATTATTGGAAATTTCCGACAAAAAAGCCTGTTTTTTGATATTATTCGTTTCCGCAGGGTGTTTGCCGGCATTGGTGCAGTGCTCTTTATCTTTGGTTTGTTCATTCCCACGGTCCGTTACATCTCTCCTAAAACACCGGTATCGATTTTTAGTATCAACCCTTTTTTCTCGATTGTTTATCTGGTATTTGCCGTGATTGCACTGATCCTGATTTTATTGCATTATTCTATGGTTCCCCAATTTATCGGGATTATTCTTGGGATCTATCTCATTCTAATTGCAATTCCCGCGATCCTCAATGGAACCCTTGATGCCAGTTTCGGAGTTCTGGTGACTGGAGACGTCTTGTTGATGATAGGGATTTGACTTCCAGAATCCTCATAAACCTCGTATGGTGGAACGTTCTTTTCGCTTTTTTTGTATTGAACCGTGATGAATAAATACAGGTTTCGGGGCACAGAGTTGCAACATTGTTCTACCTGCGTGATTACGTCATCATGGTCTGGTGACCAGACACGGGGATATTCGTTATCCACTGTGTACAACAATAGAGAGAAGGTAAATTTATATATATTTTCTGCATACTCTATTGTGTCGCATTTGGTGCAGACCCACGATATAACCACCCAAAAAAATGGAAGATACGCGGGATCGCACCCGGTGCCAGTTTTTTTGTCCGGCAAACCATCACATGACCTGACCTTGCCTGCACGTCACCCCTTACTCCTGCCCATCCACCTGATGAGAACTGGCAGTCTCATTGCGGTCATGGTTTTCCGGCACCGTTTTTCATACTCCCGGAAACCTGCATATTCTTTAAAAAACAGGATCTGCCGTCCTGCTCATCAGGCACCTCGGCTGAAGGGGGAATCCTATGAAGGTTGATTTACATGTGCATACCTGCCGGTCCATTGATGTGATATGGCGTGGTCGGTACAATCACTGGAGATCAACTATCCCCCTCACCATATTACTCATGGTGTATCCCCTTTGTGTAAGCCACCGTACTCTTGGCGAGACCCGGGCACCAGTACCCGGGGACTGTCAGGTAATCCGGAAGATCCGGGATTTACAGAGTGAGGATACTCCCTGCACAGCTGTTGACTATCTACTGACACAAGGTGAACAACATCCATCTTCATCACGATTTACCCGGGCCGGCTCACTGGATTGGTGTTGATCTCAATACCACCGGTTATGCCGTTGTCGCTGCCGATCCAATGACCGGCGGGATCCTGAAGCTTGGTAAAAGGAACTCGTATATCCCGACCGCTTCGACAAAAAAGTGCACAAAACTGTACAAGGAAGGAAAACTCTGGAAGCTTAAAAAACAAAAGACCCGTGAACGGAAGGCATTCAAGGCCATGCTCAGCAAGATTTCGAAAAAGATCGTCTCTTTTGCAGAAATGTCCTGTGCCGGAATCAAGTTTGAAAAACTTTTCACGTACCGGGACCAGCACGTAAAAGAGGCAGCGAACCCGTACGAGTTCTCGTTTGATAACGATTCGTTTATTTCCCTCCTGCATCTTGTCGAGAAGCGGGCGCTGTCCCAAGGAATTCCGGTCCTGTACATCAACCCTACGAACACTTCAAAGCGCTGCAGCAGGTGCGGGCATTTCGGGCACCGGTTCCGGAAACGTTTTGAGTGCCCTCACTGCGGGGCTGTTTTCCATGCAGATGTGAATGCTGCACTCAATATCGCAATTACCCCCACCAGCAGGGACCGGTTCGAGCTTGACTGGATGCGGATGATCCATAAAGAGATACGACGCACGGTAAAGGCAACGGGTACAAGAGAAGAGCCGTCTGCGAGCGTGCTCGTCCCCTCTCTCTACTGTCAGCAGGATGTCTTTGTAATTCATGAATCACACCATATGATCACAGGTGAAGGGTGACATTCGGCAGATTATTGGGGATGAATGTCTTTTGATATTGTTCCAAGATACTGCACCGGTTCATGCACGAACTCATCGGTAATCGTGCTTTTGTGTGCGATGATAAGATCAATGCAATACCTGCAGTACCCTGCTTTACCATCCCCGTCTTACCTAGTTCAACGTGACCGGTTTTGCAAAGTAATAATATTGGGGTAATTCCCGCGGGCAAAATGTATTGTTGAAAATGTATCGATGACCACAAGTTGAATCGCTCATGTGTAGTCATCCCCGGAAAATAGGGAAATTGTTTCTACTGGCACAAGAGATGAAGAGAACCCATAAACATCCCCAAATTGAGGGTAGATAAGGCAAAAATCTGCCTTTCACATCTTTTTCAGCGTAGCAAAACCTGAAACAACCACAATCCCTATCGCCGCGAGGGCAATCCAGAAAATGTTTTTCGTCAGAATTTCCATCGGGATTGCCAGGAGGATCAGGAATGCTATACCAGCCGGGATAAAGATACCGATGATGATATGCCGGATAAGACTATAGTTTGTTGGGGGGGCATCCTTTTTCATGGCAGGTATCCATGGATCAGATCTGTCCGGGCTGTATGGGTGTAAATATGTACCGGACAAATATATGCTTTCCCGATTTAGAATATAGTTATATCTAGTTATTATAGAGATATGATCTACCATACGAGCAATAGTTGGTACATTGATCCTGATTGCAGGTAATAAAAAAAAGTGATTGATAATCCAATAGTCCGGTTATTTACGGGCCGTTTGTTCAGTCTGGACAAGATAATTGATCACATTCTCGGAAATATCTGCAGCATATTCCCCGGTCCTCCGGATACTTTCGGCAATATAGCTGACCGAGATTGCCACCATCGTCTCCTCTTTGAAAACCATGTTGTGGATCTCTTCACAGATGCTTTCCACTGACGAAAGGGATTCGATATTTTTATTGGCCTGTTTTATCTCGCCATTGAAAAATGAAGCCAGGCTCCGGTCAACGATCTCCAGTGACATCGTGCTGGCTTTTTTCAGTTCTGTGAGTATCTTTTTGTCAATCTCCACGTCCATAACCGGCTGTGCATTCTCGGCAATCCTGACGGCATGGTCGCCAATCCGTTCGATAATACGGCCAATCAGGTGATACACCAGGGCTTTGTCAGGGGAAATGCCCATCTTGCGGGACAGGCCGGTGTTCTGCATGATCATGTTTGTCTGGCGTGCGATCAGCCAGTTGAGACGGTCTGAATCCATATCGCGGGCGATGACATCGGCTGCAAGCGTCCGGTTGCGGGTTTCCAGTGAGGTGATGGCATCCGCATGCATATTTTTCACAATCACCAGCATGCGCCTGAGCGTATTGTCAAACGGCATCTCGGACGGGTTGAGCAGATCCTTGACCGTGATCAAAATGTCGGTCTCTTCCACGACTTCCTGCCCGATCGTCATCTGGGTAAAGTCCCTCACGACCGTGCGGACAAACGGGGGGAAACGGGTCTTTGAGGTGATCCTGATCACCGTAAAGCCGGTAATATATGCCCCGATCAGGATGCGGAACAGGAACGCCGGGTCGGCGATGTGCCCGATATCGATCACCTTGATCCGCTGGAGCGGCTCTTCCGTGATCTGTTTTGTCACGACCAGCGTGCCATCCGGCTGGGCAATCAGACCCACGGGATCGTTTTTCTTTATTCGCATATCCGTGATCCAGTCTTTTGGGAGTGTAACCACAAACGACGAACCCCCGGTCAGTTGAACCCTCCGTATCTCCATACCTTACCTCACACACCGTATCTCTGGATAACCCATACAACTCTATTTGACTCTAACATGTATATATATTGATATAGTTTATGTCGAAAAAGAGTATATTAGCCGGAGATAATTTTATGTTCGAACATTATGAGTAAACGAACAACAACTCTTTTTATTACCGTGAGCCTCGCGATGGTGCTCATCATCGCGCTGCTCGCGGCTGGCTGTACGAACACGTCGAGCACACCCGCTGCGGCAACACCGATGCCGACAGCGGCACCTGTCACCACACCGGCAGCCGCCAGCACGCCCGCAGCCGTTGCTCCGGCAACGCCTGCAGCCGCAGCACCAACCTCAGCACCTGCAGTCACCGGAACCCTGACCATGAGCGGTTCAACCACGGTTCTGCCCATTGCGCAGGCAGCAGCTGACAAGTACATGGCCGCCCACCCGGGAGTAAGTATCCAGGTATCCGGTGGCGGGTCAGGTGTCGGTATCCAGGCAATCGGTGCCAAGACCGTTGACATCGGCATGTCCTCTGCTGAGGTAACCAAAGCCCAGATGGCCCAGTATCCCGGCTTTGTGATTACCCCTATTGCACGGGATGCCATTGCCGTTGTCGTCAACCCGGCAAACACGATCCAGTACATCACCCTTGACCAGGTCAAGCAGATCTACACGGGCAAGATCACCAAGTGGAACCAGATCACCGGCGCCGACGTCCCCAACACCAACGAACAGATTGTTATTGTCGGACGTGACAGTGCATCAGGGACCCGTACCTACTTTGACCAGACTGTTCTCTCATCAGTAACGCCCACCAGTAAGATGCTGGAAAAGAACTCCAACGGTGCAGTAGCCCAGACTGTAGCCCAGACGCCCCTTGCAATCGGCTACGTGTCGATTGGGTTTATTACCCCTGACATCAAGGCAGTCCCCATCTGGTTCAACTACCAGAAGATCATTGCCCCCAGTGTCGCTACTGTCAACGACAAGACCTACCCGGTATCCCGTTCATTGTATCTCATCACCAATGGCCAGCCAACCGGCCTTACCAAAGCCTTCATCGACTACATCCTCAGTCCCGAAGGACAGCAGATCGTTCAGGATAACGGATACGTCAAACTCACCGGTTAACGGGATAGCACCAGGACTTTTTGGGCACATCCCCCCAATTTTTTTGTTTTCGCTATAACAAAACCGAGGCAACGGGAATGAACTTCTTACCCAGGATCACAACAGGTATCTCATCTGGCACCGCCCGTTCTTCATTGTTTAAAGAGCGATCCATCAAGACGGTCTTCTTCTGCACAGCCTTCTTTGCAGTCATCGTCATCTCATTTATCCTTCTCTTCCTGCTCCGGGACGGCTACCCGATCCTTGAAAACGTCGGCATCATAGACTTTCTCTTTGGATTAACCTGGGCACCAACAGCGGTCGAACCCCTGTATGGCATCTTTCCGCTGATTTTTGGCACGATTGCAGTCACCATCGGTGCCATGTGTTTTGCCGTTCCGCTTTCCATCGGCTGTGCTATCTACATATCAGAGCTCGCGTCACCCCGGATAAAAAGTATCCTTAAACCGGCAACCGAACTGCTCGCGGGCATCCCTTCCGTCGTCTACGGTTTCTTTGGTCTGGTCGTCCTCACGGACTTCATCCGGACAACGTTTGATATTCCTACGGGAGAAACCTGGCTGGCAGGATCGGTCCTGCTGGGGATCATGGCGCTCCCCACCATCATCAGCGTGTCTGAGGACGCAATCAGTGCAGTTCCCTGCGAGTACCGCGAAGGCTCCCTTGCGATTGGGGCCACCCGGTGGCAGACCATCAGCAAGGTAATCGTCCCCTCCGCACTCTCGGGCATTGCCGCGGCGACCATCCTTGGTATCGGTCGCGCAATCGGTGAGACCATGGCCGTGCTGATGGTGACGGGGAATGCAGCAATCATCCCCGACCCGATCTGGAACGTGCTTTCACCGGTCCGGACGCTCACCGGGACACTTGGTATCGAGATGGGCGAAGTGGCGATCGGCAGTGATCACTATCACGCGCTGTTTGGCGTTGCTGTCGTGCTGCTGGTCATCACGCTGATCGTCAACACGAGTGCCGTCATTATCCTCTCCCGGCTCCGGGAAGGAAAAACCTCCACGCCCGGAAAGAAACCGTTCTTAACCCCTGCAACAAAAAACGCCCTGCTGAAGGGATGTACCTATCTGGTTCTTGCGGGTTTTGTGCTCCTGCTCTTTATCGCACTGCCCTTGTGGGCTGTGCTCCTGGCGCTGGCCGCCGGCGCCGCATGGTATTTCGGTAAAGACCGGCTCACGCGAAACCATGTCGAAAAGATCGCATTTGTCCTCATCGGGGCAGCCGCGGTTATCGTCATTGTCATTCTCGCGATCCTTCTGGAAGATATCGTCGTGCATGGCCTGCCCGCAATCTCGTGGGAATTCCTGACCCAGCCGCCCCGTGATGTCGGCCGGGCTGGCGGGATCTTCCCGGCAATTGTGGGGACACTTTACCTTGTCACGGGCGCCATTGCCATTGCCCTCCCGCTGGGGGTGGGGGCGGCAATCTACCTTGTCGAATACACGCGGGAAGGCAGGATCACCCGGTTGATCCGGACTGGTGTCGATCTCCTGAACGGTACGCCATCCATTGTCTTTGGCCTGTTCGCGTTCTCGTTTATCGTCATATACTTAAACATCGGTGTCTCCCTCATCGCCGGGCAGATTACGCTGGCGCTGATGGTGCTGCCCACTGTCATCCGCACGACCGAGGAATCCTTAAAAAGCATCTCCCTGTCCCTGCGAGAGGGAAGCCTTGCACTTGGCGCCACGAAATGGCAGACCATCCGGAACGTTGTGCTGCCCCCGGCGCTCCCGGGCATCCTGACCGGCGCCATCCTCTCCATCGGCCGGGCTGCCGGTGAGACAGCACCGATTATGTTTACCGCCGTGGTGTTCTCATCACGGTATTTGCCGACCTCTGTGTTCCAGCCGGTGATGGCACTGCCGTATCATTTGTACATCCTCGCGACCAACGTCCCGAACTCATCGGTGAACCGGTACGGCACCGCGCTCGTCCTCGTCGTTATGGTCGTCGGGTTTTATTCCATTGCGATCCTGTTACGAAATCATTTCCAGAAAAAGGCAAGGGGGTAACATGTCTGAAAATTCGATAATTTCAACCAACAACCTGAATCTCTGGTACCAGGAAAAACATGCACTCCAGTCGGTCTCCATGAAGATCCCAAAGAAGCATGTGACCGCGCTCATCGGCCCGTCCGGGTGCGGCAAATCAACGCTGCTGCGGTGCTTCAACCGCATGAATGATCTGGTCGATCATGTGAAGATAACCGGCGAGATCGTGTTCGACAATGACAATATCCATGCGCCGGGCACCGATGTCGTCATGCTCCGTAAAAAGATCGGCATGGTCTTCCAGAAGCCAAATCCGTTCCCGAAGTCCATTTACGAGAATGTCGCTTATGGGCCCCGGGTTCACGGGATCAGGGATTCAGCAGAACTGGATAAAATTGTAAAACGAAGCCTGCATCACGCCGCTCTCTGGGATGAAGTTAAAGACCGGCTGAATGATTCTGCACTTGGGCTTTCGGGTGGACAGCAGCAGCGCCTCTGCATCGCAAGGACGCTTGCAGTGGAACCCGAAGTGATCCTGATGGACGAGCCCTGTTCGGCGCTTGACCCTATTGCAACCGCTAAGATCGAGAATCTCATCGATATGCTCAAAGCGGATTACACGGTGATCATCGTCACCCACAATATGCAGCAGGCAGCAAGGGTCAGCGATTATACCGGGTTCATGTACCTGGGCAAACTTATCGAGTGCGGAGTAACCGCACAGATATTTGAACACCCAAAAGAAGAACTGACGGAGAATTACATCACCGGCCGGTTCGGATAGGTGAGGACATGGTGGAAAAATTTCATACTGAATTAATCAATCTGAAAAAAGAGACGGTCGAGCTGGGGCATCTTGGGCGTGAGATGCTCCGGACTTCTGTCGATGCCCTTATCCGGCAGGACCGGGAACTGGCCGCGTCTGTTATTGACCGTAAGGAAGAACTCCGGATTATGGATGTACGTATCGAAGAAAACTGTTACCAGCTGATCGCACTCTACCAGCCGATGGCTAAAGATATGCGCACCATTGCCTGCACCTTAAAAGTGATTGAGGCATCCATGCGTATCGGCCGGTACGGGAAATCCATCGCAAATATTGTCAAGGAAATTTCCGATAAGCCTCACATCGCAAACATGATGAGCATCCCCCACATGGCTGATCTCGTGATCGATATGGTGGATGATGCCATCGAGGCATATGACTCAGATAGTATCTCGTCTGTCACGGAGTTTTCTGCACGCGATGATACGATTGATTCGTTGCGGCACTCGATCTTCCGGGAAGGGATCACCTACATGATGGAAGACCCAAAGAACATCTCGCGCTGCACCCACTACATCATGGTCGCACGGTACCTTGAACGCTGTGCGGACCATGCCTGCAAGATTGCCGAGAATGTTCATTATATGCAGACCGGCGAACGAGTCGAAATTCACTAACCCTCAAAGAATCCATCATTTCGACCAAAAATGAGACCTGCGGGAGGGCGTTCCTGTATTCTATTTTTTTAAATTCAGGCCAGTCAGGCAATAATGCTCTTATAACAGCAGAGCGTCCATTGTGTGTGGATCTGTTTATTTTACGGCATGGTAAAGCGCAACCGGCAGATTGTACAACCCATGATGCAGAACGGGCACTTACCGGCAAGGGAAGAGACGAAATTGCGTCAGTAGCGCAATGGATGGTTTCACGGGGGTATGAATTTGATGTTATTGCGACAAGCCCCCTGAAACGGGCCCGGCAGACTGCAGATATAATTGCATCATTCCAGAGAACAAAAAGCCGGATCGTTGTCTGGGACGCACTTGCCATTGGCGGAGAGCTCGATGCGATCTGCTGGAATCTTGGTCAGTGCGAAGAAAACAAAAAAGTTCTCATCGTTGGCCATGAACCCACGCTCTCCATGCTCATCAGCAGGATCATCAGCGGTATTGATACTGCGGCAGTTGTTATGGTCAAAGGCGGGCTTGCAAAAATCCGGAATTATTCGTCGCAGCACCGGCCGCTGGGGGACTCCAGTGGCTCCTTTCCCCCCGGCAGATGATAATTTCGGAGTAACCCCCCCAAAAAAAATTCACACAACCTTTTTTTGCAAATTGGGCCCTGTAGAAATCCTCAAATTAAATTGCCGTAACGCTCCTCAAGGGCTCCGGCAATCCCTGCCATCGCCCCCGCCACTGTGGCACCCCCCGGTTGCGATAGTTGAATACTTCCTATTTCGATATCATCGCCTTTGAGCCCCGTCCCCCTTGGGGGACTGGTGGCGAGAAGAGGGGGGCTGCTGCGTGTTATGAAAGAGGTTTTCTACAATGCCGCCAATTGTTTTTTTATTTCCCGGTATAGGTGCAGAATGACTCGCAGTGGGTACAGCCCTCTTTGCACGGCTCAATATGGATAGTAATATGCGCCCGGGGAAACTCGTTCTTAAGATCTGACTCAAGATGATCGGCAAAATCGTGTGACTGGTTCACCGATATCGTTCCTGGTACCACCAGATGGAACTCAATAAAGATATCCGGGCCGGAACGGCGTGTCCGAAGGCCGTGGAACCCTGCATATTCACTTGCATGATCGCAGATGACCCGTTTTATCCGTTCTACCTCTTCAACGGGAATACTATGGTCGATCAGATCAAAAAGGGATCTCCGGGTAAGGTCATACGCGGCCTTCATGATAACAATGGCGACACCGATGGCAACAATAGAATCAAGACCGGGGATGCCGGTGATCCGGATCAAAATCAGGCCGGCAAATACTCCAAGGGAAGTATAAACATCAGTCCGCAGGTGCCATGCATCGCTTTCAAGCGCGATGGACTCGGACTCCTTTGCCACCTGCATAAGCCGTGAAGAGACATACCAGTTGGCAAGCGCTGATATTCCCATCACCGCGATCCCGGCGGCGAGCAGATCCGGCGCGAACGGTGCCGGAGCTTCGCCGAGCAGTTTTTTTGACGCTTCCCAGATAATCAGGATCGCCGCGATAAAAATCAGGATCGCTTCGATAAAGCCGGAAAAATCCTCAAACTTGCCGTGCCCGAATGAATGGCCGGCATCCGGGGGCTCTGCGGATTTTCTCACCGAAAAAAATGCAATAATCGCCGCGAGAAGATCCATGGACGAGTGGATCGCTTCAGAGATGATACTGACCGATCCGACAGCAAAGCCGACGATGAATTTCATCGCCACAAGGCAGGTATTGGAAATAATAGACAGACGTGCTGTTTTTTGTTTTAACCTGTCAAGGGAGTGTATATCCCGGGATCCGCTATCCATGGCGTTCTGTGTATACGTTGATGGCAGGGAATTTCAAGATATTGCCAGCGTAAAAAAAATATTAATGGTCTTTTTTCCCGTACACGGTTTCCGGATCAAAGACCTTCTCACCGATTACGTGACCATCCAATGTCCGGTAGAAACAGGAACGGTATCCCATGTGACATGCAGCACCGACCTGCTCGACTTCATAGATAAGACAGTCTTCATCGCAATCGGTAAGAACCCGGCGTACTTTCTGGAAATGGCCGCTTTCTTCACCTTTCTTCCAGAGTTTTTTCCTGCTCCGGCTGTAGTAGTGGGCATACCCTGTTTCCTGCGTCAGCCTGACCGCCTCCTCGTTTGCATATGCCATCATCAGCACCTGCCGGCTTTTTTCATCCTGCACAATCACCGGGATTAACCCGTCTGCAAATTTCAGGTTCAGCATCTTTTACACCTCACACAATCGTATTCATGATCGCCAGCAGGAAATCACCAAAGATAATTGACGTTATGAGCCCGGCAGTAATCGGGATGATAAACGGTACTGCGTACGAGATCCACACGGTTCCTGCCTTTTTGTACATCGCCAGTTCTTTGGTGAATTCTTCTGGATGCTCCCGCAAATCCTTTGTGTACATCCGTCCTTCGCCGGCATACATCCTGCGCAGGGAATCGAAAAATCCGATGAACCTTCGGCTGACCGTACCGTTTGTCTCTGCAAAATCCTCCATGACAAAACCCCAGGAGTCCTGTATCTTGTCTCCCTTTACCGGGAACCCAAAGAACATGTAGGGCAGCGGAGCACGGTTTCCTTTCACGATATTGATAACAAAAATACCTACTGGTGCGACAAGATTGAGGATCAGGGCGTTGATCAGTGCAGAGAATGACAGGAAGCCCAGCGGGGGGTTATTCAGGAGCGGTGTAATGGGAAATGTCGGGATACAGAACGCAATGAAGATGAGCGCCCACGCGTCAGCGCCCCCAAAGAGGTGCATCCGCCCAAACAGGTAAAAAACTCCGCAGAATACTGCAGCCAGCGCGATATAGATGCCCTGCATCCCCCAACCCCCTTCAAACATCATATAGAACGACGCGATGGCAAAAATAATGACGATGAGCATGAAGTACCAGCGGCTCAGCGTGTTACTGATATTTGCCTGCTGCATCTTTTTCTTCTGCTTTGTCGTCTGCGGACGCGATTTTTTGTATTCTTCGTAGGTAATGTACGCAAGAATTCCGGCAAACATGCCATACCAGGGAACAAGTGAAAAAATAACGGTCTTTGCGAGGACAAACCAGGAAATCGCCGGAAGAACCAGTACAACCGCAAGGTACTGGAATTTGACCGGGTTGGTTTCTTCACGGGAGTCAAGGTAATTTGCATAGAAGAACGCTGCAACAAGAGCAAGGTAACCGGCTATAAGGCTCAAGTTAGCGGTGGTATCAAACAACAGCCAGATGGTTGAGGGAATGCCGATTATGAGCATCGGTATCCAGGTCCGGAACGGTACGCGTCGGTCTTTGATATCAAGATAGGATGCATAGACCAGGGTGGCAAGGACAGCAACCGCGGATATGATCATCGGGTAAAGAATCATACTCCCTATACCCTTTTTTTTAAAAGGACTTATGCATGGCGATAGTTGTCGATGCTCAAAGGTACACAGACCCGATACAATTATGCCACAAAAAAGGCCGGAAACGGTTCATATCTGCGCGAATCACGGTCTAAACATTGTCACACTTCATTTGGCAATATATAATATCATCCTTACGAATACTTCTTTTAACCAAACGGTGAATATCCCGTCAGAAATGGTAACCATTTCGAATATCTGCCCGAATTGAGATGATTTTTTTATGAATATACCGGAGCTGCTGGAAACAATCCTGAAAGAATCGTCATATCTCGGTACCTTTCCGCTTGACGAACTGCTCCGGTTTGCTGCACACCGGAGCATAAACGGGATTGCGGTTGCAAAAGACTCCACCCGGGAGCGGTACCTTGCGTTTGTCAAAGGTGAACCTGAAGGGGCGATCTACATCGATCCGGATGGGACGCTCTACGGGGACAAAGCGATTATGTTGATCGGGGGCAAAGAACCGTTCGTTCTCTGGGATGTGAAACCTGACATTGTTGATGCACTCGTTATGAGCTGCCGGATCTTTGAAAAATCCCATCTCATGCAGAGCATCACCCGTATGGTTCCGGAAATTGGCATCAAAAGTGTGGGCATCGGCGTGCTGACCATCACTATCGTGAGGGAAAAAATTCCCCAGAATGGTGTGTGGGTGTCTATCAGAAACGACGGTCAGATCGTCGGGAGTGATACGACGACCGGGACAGGCTCCGTCGGTTTTCGCGTGATGCATGGGACCTATACCTGTATTGTGCAGGACCGGTCCCAGACGGTGACCAATTTCCAGATCGCGTTTGACGAATTGCATACAAAGTTCACCCTCGAACTTTGACCGGTAAAGACCGGCATTTTTTTTAGCCTATTATCCCTCGTGATACCGACACAGGCAAAGACGAAATCCTTTAATGAGATCGGAACAGACGTATCGCGTATGAAGATCGGACGTGAGGATTTTGAAGCGCTGATCAAGGGTGAAAAAAACATTACGCCCTATCTGGAGCTCGATCCGGTTTTGGGCTCATATTCAGTCTTTGGCGTAAAAACGGCAAGTAACCCGAACTATATGATCAAGGCTGTGTACCAAATGTACGAAGCCCACCTGAACCGGAAGCTTTCGGTTAAGGCAATGCGCAAGCTGTACCGCTCAGTTGGCATGGGATCGCTTGGCCTGTATAACCTGCTCAAAAAATTCGGGATGGATCTAAAACCTGCAGAATTTCTTATGCTTGTGTTCAAACTCCAGCACCAGCAGGGCTGGGGAGCACCCTTTGAACTTGTTGAAGCAAGTGAGAAGAAAATTATTCTCCGTACCGCCCATACTTTTGAATCCGAAGTTATGAAAGACTGGAAAATGTCCGTCTGTGGCATTCATATGGGCTGGATAGAGGGAGTGCTGATGGCCGTCACCGGGAAGTCATGGTACTGTCTTGAAACGAAGTGCTTTGCAAACGGTGATGGCTGCTGCGAATTTGTTGCTGACCAGGTCGAACCGAGCTGGAAGTACAAAGCGCAGGCAATCGTGAACGGCGAATCTGCGATCACGGAGTTTATTGACCACAAACCCCTCGAAGGCACGATTAAACTAATCGATGATCCGGTGGTTATTATGCCCCGGTTTGTATTTACCTCCATGATGAACTCGTTGAAAAAGACCATGGGGGAAATGCCTGCGGGTGGTGTGAACTACCGTGCCTATATGGACATGGGAAAAGAAAATGTCGAACATTACAAGAAAATGGGGATAACCAATCCCAATACGCTGGCAAACATGGCGTTCACGTTCTATTCCCAGATGGGATGGTTCAAGATTATCAAAATGGAGTGGGACGAAAATACAAAAACAAAGACGATGACTCTTGAGCATACCGTCGAATCCGAAGCATTCGGGAACACGGGGAAAACCGTCTGTTACTGCACCGCGGGTCTTCTTGCAGGAATTGTCGAAGGTGCATTCGGGATAAAAGTTCAGGGTCGTGAGATTGCGTGCAGATCAAAGGGCAGCGATCATTGTGTCTTTACCATCACCAATAAAAAAGAATAAAATGCTCTTTAAATACCATCATCTCTCAATCTTTACCTGTGGTGTCCCGAGCGCTTAACATGTCTTCCGCTGTTCAGGTTTTAATCGTCGAAGACGATGAAATTATTTCTGGTTTGATCGGCGTCATGGTGGAAAAAAAGGGCTACCATGTCTCCGGCAAAGTGATCACCGGTGAAGAAGCCATCATACGATCTGCCGAAACTGTTCCGGACATCGTTCTCATGGATATCAATCTCCCGGGTGTTCTTGACGGTATCGCTGCCGCACGATATATTTTCTCTCTCTTTGGCATCCCCATTATTTTTCTTACCGGCCAGTGCGATGATGAGGTACTCAACCGTGCAAAAATTGCTGAACCCTATGGATTTATTCTCAAACCCTTTACGGCAAATGATATCACGTCCAATATTGAAATCGCGCTGTATAACCACAATGTCCGGAAAAAATATATGAACACGTCTGCCATGCAGGATCTTAAAAAGGTCATGCCGGCGCAGGAAGCTTTTATGGTTACCGGTACAAAAGGACGGGCTATCTTTTTCAACCCCTACACGCTCCGGCTTCTTGAATTGAATGAAACGGATGTGCTGATGAAATCTCTCCAGCATGTCCTTGTACTCGTCAACACATTGACAAACGAACGGATCCCGGACCCGGCACTCGATGTTATCCAGGGTATGACCGAGATTAATTACGAGGAAAATACGGTGCTTGTGACAAAAACCAACAAAAAGCGGCATGTCAGTATCACGGCCCGCCCCATCAAAGACGGAAATAATGACCTGCTGGGGGTGTCCGTGCATATACGGGAAAAAAATACTCAACAGGATTGAAATGCCCGCACGATCCTTCGTGGGAACAAAACCACCGTTCTGTCCGGGATGCTTTAAAAAAACCCGATAACCGGCAAAAAAATTAGTTAACCTGAATTATTTTTCGGGCTTCTTCCTGAAGAGGGCTGTTGCAAACCGGTCAATAAATCCTTTTTTGGGACGGGAGGTGGGCTCTTCTTTATATGCAACACCTGTCAGATCGGATGCAATTCTACGAATTGCTTTCGAGGCAGGTGAATCCGGGTACTTGATAACTATCGGGATTTTTGCTGATGCCGACCTTCGAACATTTGCATCTTCCGGAATGATCCCGATTACTTTTACACCCAGAACCTTCTCCATTTTTTTGGTGATGATATCGGATTTATCCTGGTCCACGCGGTTGATAATTGAGCCAAGCACATGCCCGCCTACGACTTCGGTCAGGATTTTTGTTTTCAGCGCATCAACAATGGATGAAAGTTCCGGGTTGACCACTAAGATCACTTCATCAGCAACAGCAAGAGGCACGACCCCGTCTTTGCTGATGCCGGCAGGAGCATCGATGAGCAAAAATTCACACCGTTTGATAATTTCAGACATCACATCGCGGATCTTATCAGGATCTGCCTGCTGGAACCCCTGCAGTGAGATCCCGCTGGGTATTACTTTGAGCCCCCCCGGGCCCTCGTAGATTGCGTCGTTGAGGTTGCCTTTTCCCGCAAGAATTTCATGCAGGGTAACCGGAGCATCCTGCATTCCAAGGAGTAATCCGACATTCGCCATTCCGATATCGGCGTCCATGAGATAGGTTTCCTTTCCCAGTTGGGCGAGCATCGTTCCGAGATTTACAGAAACCGTGGTTTTACCCGTTCCTCCTTTACCCGAAGCGATTGTATAAACCTTAACCATCGAACACCCGTGGTGAATGTAGCATCTTAAATTTACTATAAGGCCAATGAATTTTGTTCAAATGTGGTTCGTTCTTATATTCGTGTTATATCCACCAGTTTAAAATATCTTTTGTATCGGCTTTTATTTGCCGTTCCATTTCACGGTCAATGACCGTTTTTGCTTTAACGCTTCCAATAATCGTAGATCCTTTATGGTCAAGTCCAAACACAAGCACGCCCGGGATTGCTGCATGGGGGTCAGAAGTAAATACCTGGGAGTAGCTGGCTGCATCTGCGGTCGCATCCTCATTGCTGGAGGAGGCAAGCAGCAGTCCGTCTGCGGTTGCGAGCGTGATCTGTTTTATCGGATATTTTTCTGTAAGAGTAACCAGACTTTGGGAAATCGTTGTTTTGCCGGTTAAGCAATCGATCTTTTCAGGTTCCGCAACAGACAGGGTGTTGTGTGCCGGCATGGGGCAAACAGGGGATTCATTGACAGGCGGAATCAATTTTTTGTTATACTGATCCCGTCGCTCTTTTACCTGATCAGTGAGGGTGATCGTCTGCATAATCTGGTCTTTTTTGGCATAATGCCGTCTGATGACCAGACATGCGGCCATACCCGCAATTATGATACACAGTACAACTGTCAGCAGCAGGATCGTGTCAGTATCCAAAAAAACAAAACCGATGGTAATTCCTCCTGGTCTTTTATGTGATCCTTACCGTTCCATCAGGTGATCAAGATGGAGTTGTCTGACCATTGTCTTACAGTCATTACGGATTTTATCGGTAACGCTGTTGATGTCCATAGCATCAAATGTTTCAATATCTGTTTCAAAACTGCTTAGTTCCGGATTTATCTTTTCCTGTTCTTTTTCCAGTATTGGTTTTTTTTGCGCTTTTGGCACCATGGGCGCCGGTTCATATGTCAATTTTGTATGCTGTCTGACAGGAACAGGTTCTCCGGTTGGTGCCACAACTGGCGCATGGGTATTCACGGTACTGGTAACGACCGGACGAGGGGGATTTCCCGGCATCGCATGTGACGGGGTATGAATGCGGGGCGCCGGAGTAGGTTGGTGCACGTTCTCTTTTGTCGGGCGAACCACCTTTACTGAAGGTTCAACCGTCTTCCTGTGTCCCGGGAAGGTCTTACCGGTTTTAATTATCCGTGCTGGTTTATTAAATTCAA
Organism: uncultured Methanoregulaceae archaeon; assembly: GCA_963768785.1. Lineage (GTDB taxonomy): Archaea > Halobacteriota > Methanomicrobia > Methanomicrobiales > Methanospirillaceae > Methanoregula. The sequence goes on along the minus strand of CAVYJD010000014.1, from coordinate 92,806 downwards.
GCGAAAGCTGGATTTGTGCCTCGGTTAGTGTTGAAAGCGCTGCATCAACCTCCCGGTCAGGCATACCTTCCAGTTCCTCGTATGCCGCATCACCTGCAAACTTTGCATATTCTGCAAGGATGCATTTTCCGGATTTCATGACAAGCGTACCGGTGGTGTCTGTAAATGATATGCTGCAGACACCAGAGAACCGGCTGTGCTCGAGCTCTGTCAGAATATCACCGAGTTTCTTGCCTTTTTTGATTTCGCGGAATGTACCACGCGGGAGTTGCATTATATGTGTAGTGATGTGTTTTTCCCTATATAGTTTCTTTTTATTCACAAAACAGGCAAAGACGTGTTATATCTCAGTGACCGATTAAAAAAATAGTTCAGAATCCGGTCATGTGTACTGGAACCTCGCAAAAAAAGAAAAAAATGCTCTGGTATTGAAGCGTCTTTTTCATCAAGACCGATATTTAAGCAGCAAAAAGGAGAACAAAGACCAACCTTTTAATATGGTGAAAGACAGAGAGATACATTTATTAAGTGGTGTGAAGATGCTGAAGCCGTTATTGGAAGAATTCCTGAAAGTGGAAGGGGTATCAGCTGCGGTAGTTGTCGGTAGAGACGGGTTTGTAATAGAAAGTGCCGTATCGGGAAAAGTTGATATTGAGGCACTGGGTGCCATGGCTTCTACAGGTCTTGGGACATCAGAAGCAATGGGTGCATCTCTTGGCAAAGGTGAACTTGCCCAGATGCTTGTTGAACTGGAAAAAGGACCCATTATTCTTGCGCCGCTTTCAGCGGATGAGTTGATTGCTCTTGTTGCAGATTCGACTGCAAATGTCGGAAGAATCCGCTATGAATTAAAAAAGAATAAAGAACGCATTGTTGCGGCGCTTTAATCAATTAATTTTTTTATGAAATTGCCGGCAGGGACTGATGGCGGCGTCATCACAAATCTTCAGGATGAAGGTTTGATTCACCATCTGATGACGTTTCGTGGGACAATCGAGATCGATACTGCAGATGGTCATGGGTTTCTCCTGACTGATCGCGGGAACCTGGCTGCAGCATTTTTTTCCGACAGCAGGAGTACCTACAGGGGAAAGATAGCTCTTGAGTATCTCATGGGAGAGGCAAATAAAGCCGGTATGCCTCACCAGACGTTTTCCCTGAAAAATTACGATGAAACAGAATTTGCAGATGCATTGGCTCTCTGTTCACGGGAAAATCTTCTGCTATCCTTTCAGGAACCGGTGAGTGATGTTCATCCTGTTCAATCGCATACTCCCCCGGATCATGTCCCCGCATCATTTGACGAAAGCGTTTTACAAAAACTCCTTTCACAACCCGGCATTATTGCAGCTTCTGCATTTTTTGAGGGATTTCCGGTCCTCTCACGGGGAGATGCCGATTTTGAGCATGTCGCAGCGCTGGCAGAAGATCTCATGCGGGCAGGCCGACGGATTGCAAATGAAATGAGTATAGGCAATCCCAACCAGCTGATTCTTGAAACAGAAGATAACAAGATCATTATCGCTCCCTGCGGCGACCTGTTTCTCTGCATCGTCACAAAAGCCGATGCACAACTGGGTCTCATCCGGGTCCTGCTGAAAAGCATCCAGATAGAGATGAGCACATGAATTCAGGTGCGGCAGAAAAACGTCTTTGTGTGAGTGTCGTCCGGGCGGGAATTCACAGAAGAGAGTAGATATAGTCGAATACATAAGGATATTTTATGCGATAAGGGGAACCGGGTTTTCCTGTAAGGTGGTGTATGGATTGAACAAAAAAGGAGAAGAATCAGATACTGATGCAAACGACCTCCTGAAAAGAAGCGGCGGGAAAAAAAATGACGATCATGAACCTGCCAATGGGAATGCCGAACCGGAAAAAACTCCCGCCAGTCCAGATGAATCTCCAGGTGCCGGTGACTTTTCTGCACTTATGAAACGTCTGGGGATAGTAAAAACGGATAAAACGCCCCTGGAAACCACCCCCCCTGAACAATCACCCAAAGATGCCCACCCCCCCGCTGCGGCAGAACCGTTTCTGGATTTTTACGATCTCCTTGAGGATGCTCCCCAGGAAACACCTCCTGAAAAATGGACAAACCGTTCAGGACGCGATGTCCGGTCAGCCCTTGAAAAAATCCTCAGGAAACCCGCCCCATCTCCGGAACCTGCTCCCCAGCCGATGGTACAGGAAAAAGCGCCCGTCACCCTACAAGAGCCAGTGCATGAACCGGAACCCGTTGTTGAAATTATTGATGAAGATCCGCGAAAGAAACGTGGATTCCTGCCAGCAAATACGGCAAAGCCAGTGCCGGATTCCGGAAGCGATGAGCGGATCATCAGTGTTGACCAGTTATCCGGATTATCAGGGCTTATTCTTCCAAAAGGTGCCACGTTTAAAATCGATGAGCTGAAACTGCACGGACGCGTCAGCGCATTTGAAAGCACAGGGACCGGTACCCTGCCTCCGGAGATGGCTGAGATCTGGAAACGCGAGTTTTCCAGTATCGGGTTTAAAGATCTCGATATTGATACTGAGTTTGGTCTTGAGGCGGAAAAAACAAAAATTGCGCCGGGTAAAAAATTCGGGCTGGCAGCTCTTTTTAAGGCAATTCGTTCTGAAGCGGAGACGTATAACCCGAAAGTGCATGGCCCGCTCGTCGATCTTACCTTTGAATCGCACCCGGGTATCGAAGAGATGGAGATGTATCCGGTGAATGATCCTTATGCGTACATCCGGATCATTTATGATCATTCCACCCACGAATACACGTACCAGGTCATTGAACCAATCCTTACCGAATCTGAAAAGGAGTTGTTAAAAGAACTCAAAGAGCGGCTCTTTGAAACGCTTGATATCAATACAAAAGACATCTCAAAAGAGGAAGCCAGCCGGCAGCTCCGGGCAGCAGTCAATGAAATATTAGCTGATTACGGCTTGAAAATCAGCCCGGTTCAGACAGAGAAGATTTTGTACAACATGCACAAGGAATTCCTTGGCGATGGGCTGATCGATGCGATTATGCATGACAAATATATCGAGGATATTTCCTGTGATGGCGTGAACAGCCCCATTTTTGCATTCCATGCCAGTTATGAATCGATGAAAACGACGCTCATGTACCACAATGCCGAAGAGCTGGATTCGTTTGTCACAAAACTTGCCCAGCGCTCGGGCAAATACATCTCGATTGCAGAGCCAATCCTCGATGCAACCATGGGCGATGGATCCCGTATCCAGATGACACTTGGGCAGGAAGTTACGGCACACGGGTCAACATTTACCATCCGCAAATTCAAGGATGAGCCAATCACCCCTACGGATCTTATCGAATGGCATACGTTTGCCCCTCTTTCCATTGCCTATATCTGGCTTGCCGTTGAAAATGGAAAGTCTGCCATTTTTGCCGGGGGAACGGCTTCCGGTAAGACGACGGCACTGAACGCGATTTCATTGTTCATTCCCCCAATGTCTAAGATTGTCAGCCTTGAAGATACCCGTGAACTGAAGCTCCCTCACCCGAACTGGATCCCAAGTGTCACCCGTGACTCCTTTGACACTGCCGGCAGAGGAGAGATCAATATGTACCAGCTCCTCCGTGCCGCAATGCGACAGCGTCCTGAGTACATCATTGTGGGTGAAGTCCGTGGCAAGGAATGCCAGACGCTGTTCCAGGCAATGAGTACCGGCCATATTACGTATTCCACCATCCACGCAGACTCGGTATCCAGCGTCGTGCACCGTATTGAAAACCCCCCGATGGATGTCCCGCGGAACATGTTATCTGCGCTGGATTTTGTCTGTATCCAGGTGCAGGCACGTGTCGGGGGAAAGCGGATACGCAGGAACAAGCAGATCATCGAAATTCTTGATATCGATCCCCGGACAAACGAGTTAATCACGAACGAAGTATTTAAATGGCGCTCGGCTACTGACGAGATTACCTATTCCGGGAAATCCTATATCCTTGAAGAGATCATGGAAGCCCGCGGATGGAGCGAGAACCGGATGCGCGAGGAGCTGAAACGCCGGCAGGAAGTCCTTGAATGGATGCGGATCAAGAAAATCCGATACTACAAGGACGTGGCAAAGATCCTCATCTCCTATTACCGGGAACCCGAAGTGGTTGTTGAACGCGTCAGGAAAGATCTGTATGAATAGTTACGAACGGATTTGCTTCAACCTTCTGGGTATGCGCATGAAGGGAAAACGGGATCAGTATGCCCAGCTGAGAAATGATCTTATCTCGGCCCGGCTGAAGACGCCGTTTGAAGTTTATCTGTCCACCGCGTTTGTCAGCTCCATTCTTGTCGGGTTGATTGCGTCGGCGTTCCTTGGTATTATTACCCTGATGCTCAAACTCCCCCAGTTGATCAAATACAAAGGTGAACTCCCTCAAGCGTTCATGGTTCTTGAAAAGAACAGTCTTATTCTCGGTACGGTATTTGTTGTTCTTTTCTCACTTCTGGTGTTTGGAGGGATCACGTACGCGATTTTTATTGTCTACCCGAGTGTCGTCGCCGGTAACCGGCGCCGTAATATCGACGCGACACTTCCCTACGCGATTAACTACATCACTGCAATGTCAACTTCGGGTATCACTCCGGCAGAAGTGTTCCGCCAGCTGGGTGACAGCCCAATCTACGGTGAGAGTTCGGTTGAAGCCCGGTACATCTCGCGGGAGATCGATATTTTTGGCAGGGATCTTATCGATGCCCTCAGGATAGTATCTTCAAGCACTCCCAGTCTTCGGCTCAAGGAATTTTTACAGGGATCGATGGCGAGCATCTCAAGCGGGGGGAACCTGACCGACTATTTCCGCACAAAAGCTGACCAGTATGCCCTTGAAAACCGGCAGACGCAGAAGATGTTTCTTGACACATTGGCGCTCATTGCAGAATCCTATGTCACGGCAATGGTTGCAGGCACCTTGTTTATGATCATCCTGCAGTCCATTATGTCCGTTCTTGGCGGCGATTCAAAGCCGATGTTCCTGTACCTGATTATCTACCTGATGATACCGTTTGGCACGATGATGTTTGTGATCATGATCAGTTCCATGACCCCGGAGTCCTGAAAATGGCAATAAAGGATAAACTCACGGGTCTTCTGGGACAAAAAACGCCACCACTCCCTCCGCTTACCCGCGGGGAAATGGACACGGTTGAAGGAGAACTCAATGAGATTACCGTAAAACTGGAGCGTGAGCGTAAAAGCCGCGAGGGTATCGGGAAATTTTTCAAACACCCCCTGAGAGTTCTCACGGAGAAGCCAGAGAATATTCTGATTGTCTGCATCCCGCTCTCGCTTATTATCTTCATTGGCGGTTTTATCTCGATGGTCCGGTCGTATGGGATCCACGTGCTTTTCACATCCACGGTAATAGACGATTTCGCCGTTTTTGCCGTGCTGGTTTCCATCATTCCCCTTGCCCTGCTCGATTTTAAGGAACAGAACCGGATCCATAATCTTGAAGATGCACTGCCGAACTTTTTCCGCGATCTGGCGGGTATGAATGATTCGGGTATGACGCTCCCCAATGCTGTCCACCTTGTTGCCGGAGCGGAATACGGGACGCTTACGCCGCATATCCGGAAGCTTGACAACGAGATGTCCTGGGGTGTCGGGTTCGTTGAAGCAATGTACCGGTTCGGGAAAAGTCTTGGCACGCCGATGGCTGATCGGAGTGTTGACCTGATTGCAAAAGCAAGCAAGGCCGGTGGCGATGTGAGCGAAGTGCTCCGGGCAGCAGCGCGGGATACCTTTGAAGTGGTAAACCTCGCACAGGAGCGCCGGAATAATATGTTTATTTACGTTATCATTGTCATCGTCTCGTTTGGCGTGTTCCTGTTCGTGATCGCCATCCTGGTGAGTACGTTTTTAACCACGATGGCAACGGCAGGTATTGCAGCATCGGCGTCCGGTGCCGGGAACCAGTTTATGGGGAGGATTGATCTCCCTGCATATAAACGATTATTTACCCATGCCGCGATGATACAGGGATTCTTTTCCGGTTTATGCGCTGGCCAGATGGGTGAAGGAAGAGTGGTTGCAGGCCTGAAATACTCAGCAGTGATGCTCATCATATCATGGGTCACCTTCCGGTTTTTCATCTGAATTTTTTTTGGTATTCCGACTTTGCAGAAATCCTCTTTTTCCTGTCATTTATTTAGTTTTTACCATACTTATGAGGGTGACCTTCTCTCTCCCCCAATGGGGGAGGCACCCCAAGGGGAGCATCCCCTTGACCCCCAATTTTGCCTGAGGTTTTTCATCACCTTTCTGATAATTATTAAGAAACTATCGGATGATGCTCGAACGGCGGAGGCAAAAAGCACGATGTACAAAAAAGCCTCCGGGAGAGACTGCATGGTTCTCTCTTGAGGATTTCAACAAAGGTGAAAAAATAAAAATTTTTATAGGACGAAAAAAATTCATCCGGTATGCTATAATGCACAAAGAAACCAGTCCCTGTGAGAAACCAAAAAAAGACAAAAAACAGACCTGAAATGAAGTTGTCACATCATATTTCAGGAAATATTCTCGGTATTGTACCCTTTCATGGAGAGAAGGGCTTTCACCCGATCGCGGTGATTCCCCTGCAGCTCAATTGAGGTGCCTTTTACCGTCCCGCCACAGGCAAGTTTTCCTTTCAGGAATTTGGAAAGGTCTTCAAGATCAATATCCGTTGGATCAAGGCCTTCAATAACCGTTACTTCTTTTCCATATCGGCGTTTGTTGACTTTGACATTGATCCTTTGCTGTTCCTTTGCTACTTCCTCACAGATACAGAGTTCGTTAGGAAGTCCACACGTCGGGCAAATGCCACCAATCATTACACCTATTTTTTTATATCCCGGTTATTTATTACTTGGCATTGCATTGACTGTTTTTTAGGGTTTTTCTTAAACATATTTTTTAAAAGAAAAAAGAGTATCGGTTTTAAGGTCAGGGGCTCAAGATCTATTGATATGTCCCTTTTTGTGGTGGGAACGTCCTCACATGCCGGAAAAAGTGTGACCGTTGCGGCAATCTGCCGCTGCCTCGTACGCCGCGGCATCTCTGTTGCACCTTTCAAATCCCAGAACATGAGCCTGAACTCGTTTGTAACTCAGGATGGCGGGGAGATCGGCATGGCCCAGGCAATGCAGGCATATGCAGCCCGGCTTTTACCCGCTACCGATATGAATCCCATTCTTCTCAAACCCAAAGGGGACGGTGTTTCACAGGTCGTCCTGTATGGACGCCCCTACAAGGATGTCCCGATCACAGACTATTACCGGGAAACCCCCGTCCTTCTCAAAAAAGCACTTGAGTCATTCAACCGCCTGCAAACCGTCTATGGTAATGTGGTTATCGAAGGGGCTGGTGGCGCCGCGGAAGTCAATTTGTATGACCGTGATATCGCCAATGTCCAGCTGGCACTGGCGCTCCGCCTGCCGATGATCCTTGTTGCCGATATCGAGCGGGGCGGGGTGTTTGCCCAGATTTATGGTACGTATCTGCTCCTGCCGGAAGAGGTGCGCCCTCTTGTAAAAGGCATTATCATCAACAAGTTCCGTGGCGACCCGGAAATCTTTGCCCCGGGTGTGAAGATCATCGAAGATCTTATCTCCGTCCCGGTTCTGGGGATTGTACCGTATTTTTCAATCCCGCTGCCAAGCGAGGATTCCCTGTCAATTGGGGATAAGAAAACCACAAATTTCCCCGTGCGGATCGCGGTCATCCGGCTCCCCCATATCTCAAATTTTACCGATTTCGAACTGCTGGAACAGTATGCCTCTGTCGAATATGTGTCACCCGGTACGCCCCTCGCTCCTTATGACTGCATTATTATCCCCGGCACAAAGAATACCATCGATGACCTTGCCGTGTTAAAAGAAACCGGCACCGGGCACGCACTCCAGAAAGCCCGTGAACGCAGTGTCCCGATCATCGGCATCTGTGGCGGTTACCAGATGCTGGGGCGGCAACTGGTGGATGCCGGTTTTGAATCCGCTGCCGGCACCTATGAGGGATTGGGACTGCTTGATTCTGTCACCCGGTTTTTATCATATGCAAAAAACACGACACAGGTCCGGCGGACAGCACACCCGATCCCTCCGATCCTTTCCGGGGTAGGGGAGGTCACGGGTTACGAGATTCATATGGGTATAACAACCGCCGGTAACGACCGGGAAGCATTCGTTGGAGACGGACTGGCAAGTGCTGACGGACTGGTCTTTGGATCGTACATGCATGGTCTCTTTACCAACCCCCAAGCGGTAAACGCGCTGCTGTCATTCCTGTATCAGAAAAAAGGAGCAGCATTTACTCCCATTCCTGCCGCCAATGGCGACCCGTATGACGCGCTTGCGGATATTTTTGAAGAGCACGTGGATATGGATGCAATCGTTGCCCTGCTGGATGCCTGATCCCTTTCGTGTTTTAAAAAAAATGTTACCCGATAATACTTGCAAAGTTATGAAATCCTTCCTGCTGGCGATCGGCGCACTTTACCGCTTCAACTTTTAAAAGGTCAACGTCCCCGGTAACCCGGGATTTTACGCAGTAGGCAAGTGAGGGAGATTTTACCCATTCGCCGTTGACTCTGAATTCGCGGCAGTGAATGCAGAACCGGCAATGATTCACCGGCTCCTGTTTTTCCAAAAGGCACTGGACATTTCCTTTCGTTGCGGTAAGTTCACGGTATGTGTCGGCACCCATGTGCATCCCTCCTACATCTTCTCCAAGTCATGTTCACCGACACTATACTTAAAGTAATTCAGCACTAAAATTGTGGTATGAAGGTGTGTATCATGTGCGGGGGAGAAGGGACACGGCTTCGTCCCCTCACGTTTGAACGTCCAAAACCCTGTATCCCGATTGTCAACCGCCCATCCATACAACATCTGGTGTCGCACCTGTCCAATATGGGCTTTCGGGAAGTTGTGATGACCTTAGGCTACATGGGTACCGATATCGAAGAAGCGCTTGGCGATGGATCGCTCTTTGGTGTTGACATTACCTATGTTCATGAAAAGACCAAACTTGGCACTGCCGGCAGTGTCAAGAATGCCCAGCAGTACCTCGACGGCCAGGATTTTTTGGTGGTTGGCGGGGACCATGTCACCGATCTCAATGTCCTTGAGTTTTACCGTGCCCACCAGAAAGAAAAAGCCGTTACAACCATCGGGCTGATCTCCATTGATGACCCGGGGGAGTATGGTATCGCCGAGATCGATGTCAGCTACGAGATCCGGCGGTTCAAGGAAAAGCCTTCACCGGGAGAGATCTTCTCAAACCTTGCAAGCACCGGGATGTACGTGTGCAGCCCGGAGGTCTTTGACTATATACCGTCCGGCGAGAAATTTGATTTTGCCCGGGACCTCTTTCCCTGCCTGATGGAAAAAGGCCTTGTACTCAAAGGCTGGCTCGCACGCGGGAACTGGACGGATGTCGGGAGTCCCCACTCCCTGCGGCAGGCAGAACGGTGGAAACTGCAGGATATTTCCATCACCGATATTATCGGTGATCTCTCGATGCACGGAGCCCATGTCCAGGGCCCGGTGCAGCTGGGGGATTCCATAACACTTGGCAAGAACACGAAAGTGATCGGTCCGGTTGCCATCGGGTCCGGAACGACAATTGGCAATAATGTACTGATCGGCCCCTACACGAGCATCGGCGAACGGTGTATCATCCGCAACAATGCAAAAATATTCTCCTCGTCGCTCTACAACCGGGTTATCATCGGAGCAAACACGACAATCTCGGGAAGTATTATCGATAACGACACCCATATCGGGGAAGCCTGCAGCATCGAAAACGACACGGTGATCGGGCCACGGGTTGTGCTCCGCAACCATGTGGTCGTTCACTCAAAGACCCGGCTCTGGCCGGAAGTGGTGGTCAACGAGAGCACCATCGTAAAAGAGCATATTTTAAATGATAAGTTTGATCTCCGGTGTGAAGGGTCCTAATCCTTTTTTACCAGGCGGTGCGTAATCGCCACAAGCGGGTGGCGGGCGTAATCCAGCACCTGAACATCGTCAAGCGTTTTCAGGTTCATTGCGGCTGCGGTCCGCTCCATCCCCAGCTCGACATTTTCGTTTATTTCGATAATATAGGCATCAAGCGCCGTAATGCCCAGTCTTTTTGCGGCAATTGCCCGGTGGTGCCCGTCTACAAGAATGGTCTTTCCCGGGCGTTTTACGACAATGATGGGTTCGGCAAGACCTTTTTTGATCTCATAAATGCGCCCTTCCAGTTCATCCTCATAGACTTTGGACTGGGTGGGCAGCAGTTCACTCACCGGCACGATTCCCCGGTTGAGTGTCGGATCGACACCGTATAATTTTTTGAGGGTTGTCATGAAATTAAATACTTTTTCCGGTGAAACATGCTCAATCTGCGAGCGTATCACATCAGAGTTGGAGATGATCCCAAGAAGGTGATTCTTCTCATCCACAACAGGCAGTTTCTGGATACCGGAGCGGAAGATCACCCGTGCTGCATCAGTGATATCCATATCCGGGTCTGCAACGATCAGATGACCGGACATGACCTGCTCAATGGTCTCCGTGGGTTTGACAAAAAGAAGGTCCCGTGCCGCGATGTATCCTACCACGGCATCCCCATCGACTACCGGAAAACCGTCATGTTTTGTTTTCTGGATTTTTTCAATGACGTCCTGCGCAGTTCCGTGAAGGTCCACGCTGATGACGTCATAGGTCATATAATCCCTGACCTTTTTCTTGTCCATCTCTACAACATTTCAGCGCAGATCACTAAAAGGGATCGGTAAAAAAAGGATCGTAGTTTTCTTATTCGATCTCGATGCGTGATTTGGGTTCAATAAGAGCCTTTTTCAGGTGGACTTCAAGGACCCCGTTTTTAAAGTTCGCTTTTGAACCTGTCTCACTCACATCAGCGGGCGTCATGACCACTCTTGACAGAGAGCCGTACACCCGCTCCCTCATGTAGTACCCTTCGGATTTTTCCTCGTTCTCTTTGTTCCTTTTGCACGATATCTCGAGCGTGCGGGGATTGAGCAGCTGGAGCGATACATCTTCCTTCTCGATACCCGGAAGGTCAGCGACAATGATCACTTCATCGTCATGTTCCCGGACATCCACCCGGAACTCTCCCCGGATTGCCGGTAGCATCCGGTCAGAAACTCCCCCGGCAGGAAGAAGCCTGCCGCCAGTCTGCACCTGGTGGAACAGGTTCTCCATCTCTGCCCGCATTTCCTCCATGTCGTGCCACATCGATTCAAATGGATATCTTCTCCATGCCATACGTTTCCCTCCTTTTGTGTGTGTGCCCACGTTTCATCCGGTGGGTTAACCTTTAGTTAGTATCAATACTTAATAAAAATTACTTTTGCGGGCAGGTATGTGCGGAATAGTTTATGACGGTTGGATAATGACTTAATAGGGAGGACTCAATAATGGGCGAAAAGAAACAGGCAGAGAAATCAAGAAAAAGATGGACCAAGGTGCTCGCGATCGTCGCAGGAGTACTTTTTGTGGTGCTGATGGTCGTATCATCGATGGGGAGCAGCTGGCTGACCTCACTTACATCGATCAAACCCGGGGATGTCGTCGTGCTCGATTATACCATCCGCGATTCACATGGCTATCCTCTGGTCACTTCCGACCAGTCAGTCTACACAAAAGCCATCGCATCCGGTCAAGGGGTGCTCTACTCAAAACAGCTGAGCATAACGGCAAACCAGTCATTCCCCCTGGCGATATATCCTGTTCAGGTATACACCTCACAGTCCGGATGGGGACAGCAGTATGCGATTTTTGCCAGTGAATACAATGCGATCAGCTCTGATATCATCGGCATGAAAACAAATGACCGGAAAACAATCAGCATAGAAACCGGCAAGCCAATGACCCAGTTCTGGTCGGCGGACCAGCTGAAGAACAGCAATCTCACGCTCTCAAAGCTGCAGGTCGGTGAAGTGCTGGCACTTGGTGTATCCTCCAATCCCGATGCTGCAGTTACTAACACGTCTACCTATTATGTCCGTATGGGTGAGATTACAAACGTAACCGCTGATGGCATAACGCTTGACTTTGCCCACCCGGATATGGATATCAGCGTTGTTTCGATCAACAACAAGTGATAACCCCCGGCAAAACACTTTTTAATAGTTCGTGACCATGTCTGTGCATGGTAGTACGTGTAATCTGTTTTTTTCAACCAGGGTGCATGGGCTGTATGGAGCAGTCCCCGATAAACAAAGAAGTGAGCGGGCTTTTAGCCATTCCCATAGAAGAAATTGATGCGGTCAGCAATCCGGAATATATCAAAAAATACCAGCTGAAAGTGACCCCCACCATCATTGTCCTTCAGGATGGCGCAGTAAAAGAGCGGATGGAAGGTGTTGTTCACCGGGAACAGCTGGAAATGACGCTGAAAAAATACCTATGACCGGATCCCGTATACGCGCTTAATCCGGTGTGCGATTGTCTTCCAGCCCTCTTTTCTCATAAGGGGACCGTCCCGCAGTTTCAGGTGGGAAATCTTGAACCGCTTTGCATCAACCACGTATTTCTCGCCGACAACAAACTCGGTCTCCCCATCGCATTCCATGTAGAGCGGGATAGTCTTGCGCCCGTCATGGACTGAAATTTTCACGATGACCTGGTCAATCGTGCGTGTCCAGAGGGTAGTGACATCTTTTGCCTTTGCCCGTTTGGGGCGTTTCGCGCCGCATTCGATGGCTGACACTTCAACCCCGTATGCCTCATCCCCAACCTCGGCAACCAGATGGTCGTCAACAAACACTTCATCCTCCTCTGCAAACTCGATGCTCCCGACCATGGACTCCCCTTCGCGGGAAACAATTGTTTTGACCACAAGGGGCTGGGGCTCTTTCTCTTTTGGAATGTGGTGGTGGTGCCCGCAGGCGGTGCACCGTACAAGGAGGTCCCGGGATTCGGCGACAACCTCGTGTTCAGTTTCGTCTTTGCACTCCGGGCAGGTAACGGTGATAAACATTGAATATGAATGGCAACCCTCACATGATAAAGCATGAAGGCACAGGAAACCATACGGTGCCGGGGACATTCCCTTATCCTTGGTACCCACCCGACCACATTTGAGATAACCACAGAAAAGCACCTGACCTGTCAGGGAAATTGCATCATCGGCGTTGATGCGGATAAAGGGTGTGAAGGGCTGTCAGCGGCATTCAAAGACGTGCTGGCGCGTGACAGCGCAGAGCTTGTGACGCATCTTTCCTGCAACGGGATTGAAGTAACCGTGCACTCAAAAGGCTCGTCTAAGTTTACGCTTTCACACCCGACCGACCTTGTCTGGAGGCGGAGCACGTTTGTCTGTCCCCGGACCATCGGGATTCTTTCGGATCAGGTGGCAGCAACACTGGCAGAAGAACTGATTGCAGCGCTGAAAACCGGGGCGGAAATGGTCTTGACGTTAACCGCTACGTGTCCCGGCTGAGCGTAGAAATCTTAACTTCTGCATCGGCAAGAAGCGTCTCGCATTGCCTGACCAGCACCGCACCCTGTTCGTAGAGGCGCATGCTCTCATCAAGACTGGTGTTCCCATCCTCAATTTTTCCGATAATCTGCTTTAACTGTTCGATCTTCTGCTCATACGTTTCTGTCATGATCCACCTGCTCTACGGTAACGATGCTTTTTCCATCGGAGAACCGGAGCATCATCCGGTCACCTGGCCTGATCGTAGTTACTGAATGCACCACATGCCCCTCTTTTTCCGCTACGCAATACCCCCGTAAGAGAACCGCAACCGGGTTTCTGCCCTCAAGTGCGGTCTGTAACCGGGAAAGTATCAGGCGCTCGTGTTCAGCTCTTGTCTGGTATGCCCGACCGAACCGGTCTGCCAGATCAGCAAGATTTTGTTGTCGCTCCTCAAGTTTTCTATAGAAACGCCGGGGCCTGATCCGGTCCCGGAGATCCGCGCATTCCGCTTGTGCCCGTTCTACCCGGGAAAGCAGCGTAGCACTCATCTGCTTTTTGAAATCCTGCAACCGTTCCCGCAATTCTTTTTGATCCGGCACGACCAGCTCCGCAGCTGCCGAGGGTGTAGGTGCCCGCATATCTGCGGCGAGATCGGCAAGCGTCACGTCCACTTCATGCCCGATTGCCGAAACCACCGGCACCGGGCTGGCGACAATTGCCCGCACGACCTCTGGCTGGTTAAACGGGAAGAGATCCTCGAAACTCCCCCCGCCCCGGGCGATGATGATCACGTCCACCCTCCCGGCAAGCCGGCGTAGTGCATGTGCAATCTGGCCATGAGCGTCCTCACCCTGCACCGCGGTCGGCGATATAACGATCTCGACCGGGAACCTCCGCTCGATCACGATCCGGATATCATGGATGACCGCGCCGGTTTCGGACGTGACCACACCAATCCTGTGAGGATACTGCGGAAGAGGGCGTTTCCTCTCTGCCGCAAAACACCCTTCCTGTGCAAGTTCTTTCTTCCACCGTTCGACAAGCAGGTACTTTTCGCCAAGCCCTGCTTTTTCCATCAGTTTTGCCTGCAGCTGGTATGTCCCATGCGGGGCGTATGCCCTGACCGATCCGGTAATAATCACGTCCATACCATCCTCCGGGTCAAACGTGAGCCGGTCTGCATCCGAACGCCACATCACACATTTGATGACCGCAGCAGTGCTCCCGTTTTCCCCCTGTTTTTCTGACAGGGAAAAATAACGGTGCCCCCGGGCATGATGCGTATAATTGGTAATCTCTCCCTGAACCCGGATATCCTGCAGCCGTTTATCATCAAAAAGACCTCCGATGATCCGGGACAGTTCGGTGACGGATAGTGGAGTAACGATTTTGGCTTCCGGTTTTTCAGGAGTGTAAAACCAGTCCATTAACAAGTATTATGCATAAAGCGCTTATCAAATAGTATTATGGTGTCTTTTGGTGTCTCGAGCATGTTTTTTCACGAGTACACCAGTGATGAAATTTTTTCGTTTGTAAGCGAGGCCGGGCTGAACGGTCTGGAGTTCTGGCTGGAAACTCCGCATTTCTGGCTACGGAATCTTCCGGTTGAGGAAGTTATCGAAATCCGTAGCCGTCACCCGTGTATTTCCGCGCTGAACGTCCATACTCCGGTCCTTGACCTGAATCCCTGTTCTATTAACCCCGAAGTCGCAGCAGTTTCGGTCGTGTCTGCTACCAGATCCATATCAATAGCCGAATCACTCGGTGCCCGCATCCTCACGGTTCACCCGGGCAGGCGTACTGCAAAACGCCCTCCCGGGAAAGCGGATGAAGAACGGTTCCGGACTTATATTACTTCCCTACGGGAGGCAGCCGCAGGAATTCATATTAAAATTGCCATGGAAAACATGGAAGTGCAGGTGAATTCCCTCCTCTGCACCCCGGAAAAAATGCGGGATGTCCTTGACGACGAACCATGGTTGTTCTTTACCTTTGATACCGCACATGCACTCAAAGAGTCGGAAAACGAAGCGATGCGATATATCGATCTCTGCGCAGACCGGATGGTCAATGTGCACCTCGACCGGGCTGATGGACACAGACTCCACCTGCCGCTCGATCAGGATCCCGTTATCGCACGGGTACTTGCATCGCTTGGGGATCACCATTTTTCCGGCAATCTCACGCTGGAGATTGATGATCTCAACTTTCCCCATTCATTGTCTGCTGGCGAAAAAATCGCGATTCTCCAGCGGGATTCTGCATTTATGCATGAATGCATGGATTAAGCGCTGGGTTTATGTAATCTCCCCTCGTATAAGATCGTGTATCAGAATCTATGAACGATATCGTACAATGTGCCTTCACCCGGCGTGAATTGAGATGATTGAGGACATTGTTGGAATTTTGCTCTTTATCCTGTCTGTTATTCTGTCTGCATTTTTTTCAAGTTCAGAAGTTGCCCTGATCTCGATTACCCGGGCCAAAGCACGGACGCTCCTGAATGATGGCAGACCCGGCGCAAAGGCTCTTGCCGCCCTGAAAGAATCGCCGGAACATCTCCTTACGACAATTCTTATCGGCAATACGGTGGTCAATATCGCCGCCGCGGCAATCGCGACGGCCATTGCACTCCGTATGTTTGGCGATATTGGTGTCGGTATCGCCACGGTATTTGTGACCATCGTGCTCCTGGTTTTCAGTGAGATCGGCCCGAAAATTTATGCATCGAGAGCATCGGAGTCCTATGCGCTCACTATCGCCCCTATAATCCTGTTCCTGTCAAAGATTTTTTCTCCGTTTATCTGGGTTGTCGAGCGGGTAAGCCCGTCTTTAGGGATTGGCAAGGAAACTTCAGAGCCGGCAGTGACAGAAGAGGAGATCAAGGAATGGATCGATGTGGGTAAGGAAGACGGGACCATAGAACAGGGCGAACAGGATATGCTCTATTCCGTGCTTGAGTTTGGCGATACCACTGCCCGTGAGATCATGACACCCCGTGTCGATGTTGTGCTCATGGAAGACACCACAACGATCGATGAGGCAATCCGGATCTTCAGTGAAACCGGGTTCTCGCGGATTCCGGTGTATCATGAGCAGATCGACAACATCACCGGTGTCCTGAATGTCAAGGACGTCTTTGCTGCGACGGTCTCAAAGAGAAAGAATCTCTCGATTAAAGAGATTATGTATGACCCGACCTTTGTTCCCGAAACAAAAAAGATCGATGATATGTTAAAAGAACTGCAGGTACACCGTGTCCAGATTGCAATTGTCATCGACGAGTACAGCAGTTTTGTCGGTATAGTCACGGTTGAGGATATCTTAGAGGAACTTGTCGGAGACATCATGGATGAATTTGACAAGGAGGAGCCCGATATCCAGAAGATCTCTGATGGTGTCTATGTGCTTGATGCCCAGATGTGGGTCGATGACATCAACGAGCGCCTGGAACTTAACCTGCCCACCGATGAATCCTATGAAACGGTTGGGGGGCTGATGATCGACCGGCTCGGTCATATTCCCCAGCACCCGGGTGAGAAAGTGGAGATCGAAGGAGGGAGAGTGACCCTTGTCGTGATCCAGATGCATGGCCGACGGATTGTCAAGATAAAATGTATTGCCCATAACGGGAAAGACCAGCAGGACTCCGGCACCCGGTAACGATAAAAAATGAGAAACCCATGACAAAACGTATCGCAGTGATCGCATCCGGCAGGGGATCAAACTTTCAGGCAGTCATTGATGCGATTGCAGCCCGGAAGATCCCTGCGGTCTGTGCAGCCCTTGTTACAGACAACCCAGATGCTTATGCTATTGAACGGGCCAAAAAATCTCATATCCCTGTCACGGTTGTAGATTACCATTCGTTTCCTTCGCGTGATGTGTATGAACGGGCATTGTTTTCTGCGATGCAGCGTATAGACCCGGACTTGTTTGTTCTTGCCGGGTATATGCGCATTGTAGGCCACGAGATTGTCAAAGCGTTCTCAGGCAGGATGATCAACATTCACCCGGCGCTTCTTCCCAGTTTTACCGGGCTGCATGCCCAGCGGCAGGCAATTGTACATGGTGTGAAAGTTGCCGGATGTACCGTGCATTTTGTGGACGAAAGTCTTGACGGTGGCCCTATCATTCTCCAGCACTGTGTTCCGGTTCTTGATGGCGATGATGAAGACGCCCTTGCAGAACGCATCCTCCATTACGAACATATCTGCCTGCCTGAAGCAATTCGTTTGTTTTGCGAGGACAGATTGGTGATTGATGGCCGGAAAGTCATTGTCCGGTAACATCCATTTCAGGAATGGGCGTCTGGCACACCGCTCCTTTTTTATCTGGCACGATAATACTACCGGCAACCGGATGCCGGGAGGCTGGCATTGAAGGAACGATCAAAGAATCCCTCGACAAAAAAGATCGCGCTTGAACGGATTGCTATCCTGTTTGAGCAGGCTGGAGCGGTTTTTTCACATTCCCCCGCACAAAGCAACCGCTACGTGGAACTTGCCCGGCGGATTGCCATGCGGCAGCGGGTACGGATTGACGTCGAGTTCCGCCGGCAGTACTGCCATCACTGCTATGCCTTCCTCGTCCCCGGGAAAAATATGCGGGTGCGGGTGCACCGTGGCCATGTTTCTGTCACCTGCAGCACCTGCAAAAAAACAACGCGTTACCGGGTGGAAAAACACGATGATAAAAAAAACTGATCAATCAATGCAGGATTTGAAACCGACCGTCTGGATCGGCAAACAGGGGAGCAGCGCTACCATGATAGAAGAGATAGTCGCGCAGTTAAAAACACGAAAAACGATCAAAGTGAAGTGGCTCCAGAACACAGAAGTCGATCCGGAAGCAATTGCAAAGAAAGCCAACGCAGTGCTCATTGAAGTCCGCGGGCGCACGATGGTGCTTTCTGAGCGCAGGAAACTTTCAAAAAATTAATCTGATTTTTCTCCGGTATGACGGCAATGGATTCTAGAAATATATAAAAACCTTATCCACTAATAGGTATAGACTGTTAATTGGTATTCAACAGTGAGGATTTTAGATGACAACCGTATATGATGTCCCGGCTGACCACCTCATCCGGCAGGTTGCCGAGGAGTTAAAAAAACACAAAGAAGTGACTCCTCCGGTATGGGCTGCCTTTGCGAAGACCGGGACCCATAAAGAGATGCCGCCCGAAGACCCCGACTGGTGGTTTATCCGGGCAGCCGCAGTGTTGAGGCGCGTCTATGTCGACGGCCCGCTGGGTGTCGAACGAATGCGAAGTTTTTACGGCGGAAAAAAGAACCGCGGTTCAAAGCCCAATGCATTCAGGAAAGGAAGCGGATCAATTCTTCGGAAGTCTCTCCAGCAGCTGGAAGCGCTTGGTTTCATTCTCCATGACAAGACCGGGCGCAAAGTGTCCCCCGCGGGCATGGCGTTCCTGGACAACGTTGCAAGAGAAGTCTCCCTTCATCCGCCGGCACCCGTGCCCAAGAGGGTAAAAGCAGTTGTTGAAGAACCCAAGAAGGCTGAAGGTAAGAAGTCCGAAAGCAAGAAGGGTAAAGTCGAGAAGACTGACGATGCAAAAGGCGAGAAAAAGCCTGCCGCAAAGAAGTCTGAAGGCAAAAAAGCAGAGAAGTCTGAGGCGTGAGATCCACGCACCGGACAAAAAAAGTGCATATAACAAAAAAAGTGAGGTGTATCCATGGGAGACGACGAGCTCAGTGAAATCCGACAGAGAAGGATGGCCCAACTGCAGCAGCAGGCGCAAAACCAGCAGGCAATGCAGGCAGAGCTTGAGCAGCAGGAGCGTGTCAAGTCTCAGATCCAGATGGTACTTATGCAGGCTCTCGAACCAAATGCACGGGAGCGCTTAAACACCATCAAGCTGACCAAGCCGGAATTTGCCGGTGCCGTGGAACAACAGCTTGTCGCAGCTCGCCCAGAGCGGGCGTCTCAAGCAGAAGATCACTGATGCACAGCTCAAAGAACTGCTCCGGCAGATCGCGCCTGCCAAGCGGGATTACTCAATCACACGAAAGTGATGAAAGCAGGAGTGCTTTACAGCGGCGGGAAGGACAGTTCCCTTGCAGCAATAATGCTGGGTACGTATTATGAGGTCGAACTCAACACGTTTGTGTTTGACCCGGCCCGCTTAATCCCCACAATAGAAACGGCGGCAGAATCTCTGGGGTTTCCTTTGAAAAAACGAGTGTTCAACAAAGGGTTGAAGAACGAAATGGTCGATCTGGTGGTTTCCTGCGGATATCCGAATGATGCGATAAACCGTGTACACCGGATTGCCGTTGAAACCCTCTGCAATGAATATACCGTTGTCGGTGACGGTACCCGGTTCAATGACCGGGTGCCGATGCTGACCCGGGCAGAGGTACAGAGTCTTGGCAACCGGACAGGGAGTTCGTATGTACGGCCCCTGCTTGGTTTTGTCAAGCCGGAAGTCGACCGGCTCGTTGAACGGTTTCTTATCGTGCAGTATGGGGAAACCGGAACGATTGCAAATGGCGACTACGAATCCGAACTCAGGGACGCGATCCGTGCACGCGGGATCGATACCGCGTCCCTGTTTCCGGCGCACCATGACCAGTCACTGGTTGTGGGGAGAAAGGCAGACTGATATCAGGTGAAGATCATGAGTAAATTAAGCAAAGGAAGAAAAATCCGGCTGGCAAAAGCATGCGACCAGAACCGGCGTGTGCCCCAGTGGGTAACCATCAGGACCAAGCGCAACGTTGTTTCGCACCCGAAAAGGCGGAACTGGCGGAGAAGCACGCTGAAGGTGTAAGTTATGGCAGAAAAGATGCAGGAGCACATCTATATTATCCCCCTTCGGGAAGCACGCAGGATGCCCCGGTGGAAGCGGGCGAATGGTGCAATCAAGGATATCCGGAAATATCTTGCCAAGCACATGAAGAGCGAGGATGTAAAGCTTGATCAGGATATCAATGAAAAGGTATGGAGCCGGGGTAGCCAGAAGCCGCCATCAAAAATCCGGATCCGTGCCATGAAGATGGAGGACGGGCAGGTTCAGGCGGAACTTGCACCGGAATCGTAACAATATGGAACGCACGATCACGTTTGGCGGAGACCCGAACATCGGGGTTTTTTCCCGGGTCATTGGCGATATTGCCATCATTCCCCCGGAATCCCCCATGGATTTTAGGGATGCAATAAAAGCCGCACTTGATGTCGAGCTGGTAACGACAACTATTCAGGGGAGCGCGATTATCGGCTCCCTTGTAGCCGGTAACAGCAGGGGGATTATTGTCTCCGGGCTGGTCACCGAGGACGAACTTGCGGTATTGTCCGAGCACCGTGAGGTAATGCGTCTGACCGAGTCAATGAACGCAGCAGGGAATGTGATCATGGCAAACGACCGGTTTGCCGCCGTCCACCCGGACATGCCCGCAGATCTTGCAAAAGAGATCGGGGAATTTCTTGGTGTCGACGTGATTTTCCTGACCCTTGGCGGGGTAAAAACGGTCGGTATGGCCGGGGTTGCCACAAACAAGGGAGTAATCGTGCACCCGCGGGCACATGCGTCGGAGATATCCCGTCTTGAAGCGGTTGCACAGGTTCCTGTCGGCACCGGTACGATCAACATGGGCAGCGGACTTGTCGGCACCGGGCTTTTAGTGAACGAGCGGGGATATATTGCCGGTAATGCAACAAGCGGATTTGAGCTTGGCAGAATTGAAGATGTATTTGGATTTCTGGAGTGAGTATCATGGTGATGCAGAAGTTTGAGGTAAAAGGAACATTCCTGATGGGCGAAGACTGGATGCCGTACACGAAAGTGATTGCGGCACCAAATGAAAAGCAGGCGCAGGAGCGCACGTATACGGTTCTTGGCAGCAAGCACCGGTTAGAGAGACGCTATATCAAGATCGATGGCGTGACCCCGGTAAAGGTTGAATAACACGTTTTCTGACGTCCCGGTGAGTTCACCGGGATCCGGGATCGTGTTTTTTTTGTGTTTTTTAGAATTATTTTTTGTTTCCATGCCCGGATGTTCAGGTTTTTTCCGGACTGGATATTTCAGACTCTTTGATAAGTGTATTGTTTCACTACTGACTCATGGGTATATTTTCACGTCATAAGTGATGCCCGCCCACTACCGGATACCATGGCGATTACCTGGATTTTTGTGACTCTGTGTTCGTTGTTCATGCACAATCAGCACACCTGGGTGTGACCTGCAGGAACCTGCATGTGTCGTCCTCTCCACCCACAATGATGTATTTATGCTGTTAAAGGACATACATATCAGGAGAAAGAACAGATCGATATTCATAAAAAAGCGGTGGGGAATTTTGGCAAATAAAAACGAACCAATGGATCAGCGTGAACTCGAAACGCTCCAGTATTACCTGAAAGAATACGGACAGCAGGCAGAGATCTTTGCCGGCCAGCTGGAACTTATGGAAAATGGCCGGATGGAAGCCCTTGCCGCGATTGAAGCACTCGAATCTCTGGCAACCTCCGAAGATGGCACGGTTCTCCTCCAGATAGGTGGCGGAGCAAGCCTTAAGGCAAAGGTTCTGGAACCGGAAAAGGTTTTGTTAAATATTGGCTCTGATGTTATTGTCGAGAAAACAAACGCCGACGCCGCTGAGTATCTTAAAGACCGGATCACGGAGATGGAAGCCTCACAGAAGAAAGTCGCCGAAGCGCTCAACCGGCTGCGTGGCCAGATGAACGAGATCGCAAAACGGATCGAGAGCGGTTACCAGCAGGCGATGTCCTCCGGGCAACCCTCCATAGAAGATCAGGACTAAACCGGAGCACATTTTTTCATGTTCGGGGGTCTTAAGGAACGGTTAAAGGCAGTCCGGAACCGGCTGGGGAGCAGCATCCAGAGTGCCGAAGTGTCTGCCGCTCCCGGCTCAACGGGATCTTCGGGCAGCCCTGTCACGTCAACTGCTGCACCACCAGCTATTGGTAAAAAAACACCCGTTTCCTCATCGCCAACGTTTGCTGATAAAGTTAAAATTCTCATCCGTGACCGGGAACTTGTCGTATCAGAAAAAGATCTTTCGGATGCACTTTCAGAACTTGAACTTACCCTTCTGGAAAGTGATGTCGCACTCCCGGTAACTGATGCGATCATCGCTCATGTGAGAGATGTTCTTGTCGGCAAACACCGGAAAATCGGGGAATCGGTTGACGGGCTTGTTGAGGATGCCCTGAAGTCTGCATTGCTTGATGTACTCGGCACCGGGTTTGACCTTACGGAATATATCCGGACGCATCCCCACCCGGTCCGGATCCTTTTTACCGGGGTGAACGGGACCGGGAAGACGACCACGGTTGCAAAGATCGGTGCATACTTAAAAAAACAGGGTTTCACGGTTGTTATCGGTGCCGGGGACACGTTCCGTGCCGGTGCCATCGAACAGATCGATGTGCATGCTCAGCGCATTGGTATCAAGATCATCCAGCACCAGGCAGGAGCAGATCCCTCTGCCGTGCTCTTTGACACCGTCCAGTATGCAATCTCGCACAAGATTGATGTGGTGCTTGCCGATACCGCGGGCAGGTTCCACACAAAGGCAAACCTGATGAGCCAGCTCGACAAGATCAAACGGGTAATGAAACCGGATCTCGTGATCTATGTCGATGAAGCCGTTGCGGGTAACGATGCAGTGATACGGGCGGCGGAATTTGAAAAGACCGTTGGTGCCGATGCGGTGGTGCTCACAAAAGCGGACATGGATTCCCGGGGTGGTGCCGCGATATCCATCGCACACACGATTGGAAAACCGCTCATGTTTCTTGGCGTGGGGCAGGGTTATGATGACCTTATCCCGTTTTCGCCAAAGGATGTTGTTGAAGAACTGCTGGGAAGTGATGTCTGATGCTTGACGGCCTTTCAACGTCGTTAAAAGACGCCCTCAAAAAACTTGCCGGAAAAGCGGTCGTTGACCGTGCTGCGGTAGATGAACTGGTAAAAGATCTCCAGCGGGCGCTCATTGCAGCAGATGTCAATGTCAAACTTGTCATGGAACTTTCAAAGGCGATCCGCACCCGGTCCCTTGATGAAGAACTGCCAAAAAATACCAATGTCCGCGAGCATGTGCTCCGTATTGTCTACCAGGAGCTGGTACGGCTGATCTGGGCGTCCTCGGATGTAAAACTTGAACCCCAGACCATTCTCATGGCCGGGTTGCAGGGAAGCGGTAAGACAACTACGACTGGGAAACTTGCCCGCTATTTCCAGAAAAAAGGCATGAAAGTCGGGGTTATCTGTGCCGATACGTTCCGCCCGGGTGCATACGACCAGCTATCTACCCTTTGCCAGAAGATCAACATTCCCTGTTTTGGTGATCCAAAAGCCCAGGATGCCCGCAAAATTGTCAGGGAAGGCCTTGCTGCCTATGAAGACCTTGAAGTAATTATTGTCGATACGCAGGGGCGCCATGCGCTTGAAGCCGACCTGATCCAGGAAATTATCGACCTGAATACGATCACAAAAGCGACTCATCGCTGGCTGGTTATCGATGCGGCTCTCGGCCAGCAGGCAAGCGAGCAGGCACGGCGGTTCCATGAGGCTATCGGGATTGACGGTGTCATCATCACCAAGATGGACGGGACGGCAAAAGGCGGCGGTGCGCTCTCGGCCGTCGCGGAAACCAAGAGCGGTATTGTCTTTATCGGCGCCGGGGAGACCATCGAAGATCTCGAGCGGTTTGAGTCCGACGGGTTCATCTCCCGGCTTCTCGGCATGGGCGATCTCCGGGCGCTGATGGAAAAGGCCGGGGAAGCCATAAAAGCGGAAGATATGGATGTCAACGCGATGATGAAGGGTAAGTTTACCCTCCGCGACATGTACCACCAGCTTGAAGCGCTCAACAAAATGGGGCCGTTAAAGCAGATTATGAGCATGCTGCCGCTTGGCAATATGGAACTTCCTGAAGGCGTGTATGATGTGACCAGCACCAAGATGGTGCGGTACCGGATCATCATGGACTCGATGACCTCCCCGGAACTGGATGACCCGGCGCTCATCAACAGTTCGCGGATGCAGCGGATTGCCCGGGGAGCCGGTGCTACACCGGATGAAGTGCGGGAACTTTTGAAATATTACAAGATGATGCAGCGCACCCTGAAAGGACTGCGGGGAAGTACCGGTGGAAAATTCAACATGCAGCGCATGATGAAGCGTTTCTCCGGTATGCAATAACATGACCTCGTTTGCCATTGTCGGGCACCTTGCCCGTACAGACGGAGGATTTTCCTTAAATGATCTTCCCGGCGCCGGACGCATGGATGTGCTGTGCCGGTGCGTGAATGCATCGATGTTTCTCTCGCACGACCTCAGGAAAGAGGTGGATTGCTACCTGATTCTCTGCGGAGAGCCCAAAGGACCTAAGACCCTGCGATTCTGCGGTGCGGAGATCCGGTCGCTCTCCCCGGATGAACGGAGCGCAGGAGCGCTTATCAAAAAAGCGCTTGACACGATCTGTGGCAGTGAGTTTCGTGAGGCGGCACCGGGGGTTTATATCAGGAACGGCGGGCTGGCCCGACTCATGGGGGAACATACATTTGCCATACTGGACGAGAAGGGAACAGATGTCCGCACGACTGCTGCTCTTCCCGATGCATTTCTCCTGTCCGATCACCTGAATTTTACCGGCGAAGAAGAAGCACTCATTGCCGGATGCCCGCGATATTCGGTCGGGCCAAAGTGCCTGCACGCGGATCATGCAATTACCGTGCTCCAGAATGAACTTGACCGGAGGATATGAACATGGACATACACGAACAGGTAACACAGATCATTTCCTACGGGGACTGCTGCGATCACTGCCTCGGGCGGTTCTTTGGCAAGCGTTCACACGGGCTTACAAACGATGAACGCGGGCGGGGGCTCCGGATTGCCCGGGCACTCGCAGAAAACCAGCCCTACGAACCATTTGCCGGCACCTGCTGGGTGTGCGGGAACTTCTTTGAGCACGTGCCTGCATGGGCAGAAAAAGTCGTTGCGGCGTTTGAAGGCATTGAATATTCCACATTTCTTGTCGGCTGCCGGGTGCCGCCGCTGATTGCAGAAAATGAAGAGATGGTCTGGAGCGATCTTGCGCTCGCTGAACCCGAGCCGTTCAAGTCTGAGGTAAACCGGGAAGTGGGAAAAGCGGTTTCCCTGATTACGGGAAAAACCGTGGATTTCAAAAAACCGGATCTTGTCGCGATCCTTGATGTTGCCGGAAATACTGTTGAAGTGCAGATCAACTCGGTTTTCTTTTATGGCAGGTACCGTAAATTTGAGCGCGGCATCCCCCAGACGCACTGGAACTGTCGTACCTGCAAAGGTGCCGGGTGCGAGAAGTGCAACTTTACGGGAAAGCAGTATGCTGATTCGGTTGAGGAACTGATCGGGCGACCGGTCATTGAGGCGTTTGCTGCGGAAAATGCGGTTCTCCACGGCGCAGGGAGGGAGGATATCGATGCACGGATGGTCGGTACCGGCAGGCCGTTTATCCTGGAAGTTGTCGCCCCGAAAAAGCGGAACGTGGATCTTGCTGCACTGGAAGAAGCGATCAACCGGAGTGCAGATGAACGGATTTCCGTGTCCATCATGCGCTGGAGCGAACGGACGGAAGTGGAAACCCTTAAATCCAGCAAAGCGCATAAAAAATACAGGATCCTGGTCGAGGTTGAAGGTGCATTATCTGCGGAAGAGCTCGCAAATGCCCTAAAAGCCTTGAAGGGCGTCACAATACAGCAGCGCACGCCCGAACGAGTCGCCCACCGGAGAGCAGACAAGATCCGTGAGCGAACAGTCCTTGATATCGAGTTCATTGAAGAACAGGACGGCAGATTTGTTGTTGAAGTTCTCGGCGAAGCCGGTCTCTACATCAAAGAACTCATATCAGGCGATCAGGGAAGGACACACCCAAGTCTTGCCGAGATCCTGAATCGATCAGCGCACGTCACCAGTCTTGATGTCGTGGAAGTCGAAGGAACAAAGGAGGGAGAATAACTATGGCACATCACAATGGACCAAGAAAAAAGACCCGATATAAGTTTAAAAAAGAATTACGACAGCGTGGACTGCCACCGGTCACCTCCGTCATCCAGAAGTTTGAGCTTGGTGACAAGGTTCACATTGTCGTGAACCCCAGCATCCAGAAAGGAATGCCGCACCGCCGCTTCCATGGATTGACCGGAACCGTTATTGGCCAGCGCGGCCGTGCGTGGATGCTCACCATTCAGGATGGCAACGCAGAAAAGACCGTCATTGCGCGACCACAACATCTAAAAGCGCAAAAGTAAACTCATTGTCAGGTGATTGGCATGAAAGTAAAGGGTATACTTAGCGAAGAAAGGGTAACACTGCCGGAACTGCGTACGGGTACTTTTGGGTGTAGAATCCGAACGGATTGCTGCCGAAAAAGAGTTGTCGTACGAGTTCAGGCGCAGTATGGAGCATGTCAATCAGCTTGCAAAGACCACGCCGGAAAAATCTCAGGACCTCGTTGATCACCTCCTTAAACTGGAGAAGATGAAGCCTGAGATCGCCTACCGGATCGCAAATATCATGCCAAAGAGCCGGGATGAAGTACGGGCGATCTTTGCAAAAGAGCGGTATACGCTGGTTCCTGAAGAGATCGACGCAATCATCGAACTGGTAAAGACACACTTCTGAGGTGTGATGATGAAAGCGGAGAAAAAAGAGGTCAATGCGATTGTACTGGATGTGCTCCTGAAGGGGCACCCGGATGATCCCCGTCCCCCTTTTAAACGAGAGCCTCTTGTCCAGGCAATGGGGCTTGAACAGTTCAAACTGTTAGAGCTGGTGCCAAAAGCTGCGGCGGTAATCAACCTCTACGATAAGGTCTATATCGGTGACGCAGAGCGGGATAAGATCGAGCGCGTAAAGCGCCGGATCAGCTATGATGACCTGACACCCACCGCACGGGGTGAACTGCCGTTTGTCATCGAGCAGATTATAAAAGAGCGCGAACCGGAGTTTGTCGCGTTCTTCAACAAGTCGATCTCGATCACGCCAAAACTGCACATGCTCCATCTCCTGCCCGGTATCGGCAAGAAACTGATGTGGGAGATCCTTGAGACCCGGACGAAAAAACCGTTTGACAGTTTCGCGGATATTTCTGCACGGATTAAGGCCATACCGCACCCGGAGAAGATGATCCAGGCCCGTATTATGGAAGAGCTGCAGGATAAAACCGTCAAATACCATGTGTTTACCTCGTCATGAAAGCGTACCACGACCAGCATTTCCTTGTGGACCAAAATGCCGTGCAGCGCATTGCCGCTCTTGCTGATGTCTGTGGCAAACAGGTTCTGGAGATCGGGCCGGGCAACGGGGCACTGACCCGTGCCCTGCTCGACCGTGGTGCGATTGTCCATGCGGTAGAACTGGACGGGATACTGTGCGAAGAGCTCAATGACCGTTTTTCTGATGAGATCCGTAAAGGTACCCTGACCGTTTTACAGGGTGATGCAACCCGGTGCGAATTCCCTTCCTTTGAGATGGTGGTGTCCAATCTCCCCTATTCGGTCTCGTCAAAGATTACGTTCCGGCTGCTCGATATCGGGTTTGAAGTCGGTGTGCTGATGTACCAGAGCGAGTTTGCCCGGCGGATGGTGGCAAAGGTGGGTACAAAAGACTGCGGGCGTTTGTCGGTGATGGTGCAGACGTACGCCGCTGTACAGCAGTGCTTTGAACTTCCACCGTCCTGTTTTTCGCCAAAGCCACAGGTGCATTCGATGGTGTTAAAGATCTTTCCCCGCTCCCCTATCTTTCCCATTGACGATCGACAGCGCTATGCCAATGTCGTGCGGGCGTTGTTCTCCCACCGGAGAAAGACCGTGAAAAACGGCCTGAAAGGATCATCGGGGATGCTTGATCACGACTGGGTGGAACGGGTGCTTGCCATCCTCCCTGGTGAGATCCTGTCAAGCCGGCCCGAGGCGTTGTATCTCGAAGATTTCGCGACAATCACGAATATCAAGTGAGATTTTCCCGCAACGTTTACTGTTCTTGATCCTGCCAGATTGCTCAACGACGGGCATCTGCTCTGAAGGGATCGCCCGTACATTCTGGATTTTGCATTTCCCTGCTACCGGCATACCGTTTGTATTCCCGCAATCAGGTCAGGGTGATACGATGCAATCTCTTTTCTCGCACGCTATCCTACCATTTCACTGATTATGCCGGTAAACCCCGATCAGGTGTATCAGCCGGAAGCCGACACCTATCTCCTGCTGGAAGCAAGCCGTGCGGAAGTAAAACCCGGTGACCGGGTGCTTGAGATTGGCACCGGTTCCGGCGCCATAGCCGCAGAACTCGTGCAGAGGTGCGAAATCCTCGCAACAGACATCAACCCGCATGCGGTGTTCTGTGCCCGGCAGCAGGGTGTTGAGGTTGTGCAGGGCGATCTCATGGACTGGGATACGGGGGACGTTTGATCTGGTACTGTTCAACCCTCCTTATCTCCCGACGAAAGCCAGAAGAGCGGATTGACGACTGGCTTGAATATGCCCTTGATGGGGGACCAACCGGGCGGGAGGTGATTGAACGGTTTGCCCATGATGTCAAGAGGGTGCTGGCACCGGGGGGACGGATCCTGCTTCTCATATCATCTCTTACCGGGCTTGCAGAGGTCAGCGAATTGTTTGCCCGGTCCGGTTTTGTCGTCACCGTCGCCCGGCAGCAGACTGTTGAAGACGAAGAACTGTATGTGCTCCGTATTGTCCTAGCACCCGGCTAGATTTTATCCGGTATCTTTTGGGCACCTGCATTTTTATCTCCGAATCACTCCCGATCTGGTTTTAACCGTTTACCGGATCGAAGGTGCAATCAAACATATGCGAAGTATCGAATCGGGTTCTCTTGTACCTATTTAAAGAAAAAGCGACAATCCTATACAACATTTTATCGTCGCCACCACCCGCATTCCGGATTATTTTGTTTGACGCACAGGAACACCCATGAATGAACTCTCGATAAACAAGGTTAAACGCCGGTTACAGAGATATGAATCCACTGTTCAGGAAACCCGCGCACACTTTTTGGAACTGGCACCGTTCGGGCGGTATCGTGCCGCTGCCCCTTATGAAGAAAAATATGGTATCCCTGTTCTTCTTGATGCCCTGAAATCCGGTGACCCGCATAGACAACAGTTGTATGATGAATATAATCGGATTACCCTGCTGCTCGCGTCCTTTGAGAATGAGAAAGGCCAGAAGTTCCGTGACCTCCTCCGGGATTCCCTTGTGCAGTATATCGATGCCTGGTACGCGGAGCTCTGCTGGTACCAGGCAGGTACCTGCGAAATCGATGCTGATCGCGATGTCGCCATGCAGTACCGGATTGAGGTTTTATGCAGGGAACTGCGCCACGATTACCCTCTGGCAGAAATTGAGCGGAAGATTGCGGTGCTCGATGAGGCATACCAGGATATCATCGAATTGGCAGGAAAAACGCGACCGGAAAAATCTCCGGTCGCTTTCAGGATGGATTATTGTCAGGGGAACGGATGGAAATACCCCGGAAAGATAAGGGAAAATGACTAGATCTTTTTTTAAAACACATTGTTGACAATGAATTTTTGAGAGGTTTGAGAGTTATATAATTATGAAGGAACCGGCCGGTTCCCCATACCGTCTCCTCCACGAGGAACTCTCCCCCACCGGGAGCCCAAAAGCGACCCATCAGGGGGGCTCCCTCATTATACTGATAAAAATTCATTCGTCAACTTTGTATTCCTTTTTTAAAACGCTGCACACGTCCCATCTCATTTTACCACGTTTCCCCTGCTTCAAAAAAAGATATCGCTGTTTTGCGTGCCAGAATCAGGTTTTTAGCAAACACGCTGGCAGTCTGTCGATGCCCGTGAAACCCTGCATCTCCTATGCAATCAGCCGGCGCCGCATCAGGTTGATTGAGATGACACAGAAAAGTGCAGTTACTACCGTAATCCACGCAAGGCTAAAAAAAATCGTCCATGACAGGGTGGCAAGCGTGAACATACGGGCAACAATGACCAGATGGGTGAGCGGGAGCACAGCGAGCGCCCCGTACTGGAGGAATACCGGAAGAAGCGTGAGCGGGAAGAATGTCCCTGCAAAGAGCATCATGGGAGTGATGAACAGGAACGATGGATAGTTGAGCGTATCGATGCTCGGCGTAATTGCGGTAAAACACATCGCAATCCCGGCAAACAGCAGTCCTCCCAGAAATGCCACCGGAATGACCAGCAGGGATAACGGCAGTGAGATCACGCCAAACGCGGCAAACACCGGGATCATCATCGTGACCGAGATTACGCTCCGGGTCGCCCCCCAGAGCAGTTCACCGGCGATCACATCCTCAATCGTGAGCGGGGTGGCAATAATCGCGTCAAAGCTCTTCTGGTAATACATCCGGACATAGGAGCCATACGTGCACTCAAAGAACGCAGAGTTCATGATCGATATCGCAAGAATCGCCGGGGCGATAAACTGTATGTAGGGAATACCGCCAATGCCCCCGATATAGGTCCCAATGCCAAGACCAATCGCAAACAGGTACAGGAGCGCCTCAATAAACGGCGGGAAAAAGTTCACCTTCCATGTCTTGACAAACACTTCGAGGTTTCGCTGCCAGACTTTCCATGCCCGGCGGCTGATGTGGGGAACTGACCAGAGGTGCTGCATGGCCCGCTACTCCCGCAGGGTCCTCCCGGTCAGTTTCAAGAATACATCCTCAAGTGTCGCCGGGCGGGTGATCACCTTTCCGGGCTGGCAGTTGTCAAGGAGGGCACGGGCGATATCCCGGGCGGATTCGGTGGCGATCTGCACCATGTCTCCTGCGATCTCATAGGATACCTTCATGTCGGCGAGGCAGGCGAGCACGCGATCGCTTTTTTCCACTTCGACGATCTCGCTGCCCACGTACCGCTGCACAAGATCCGCTGGTGTGCCCTCAACAAGGATCTTCCCGTTGTCCATGATCACCAGCCGATCGCAGAGCCGGGCGGCTTCATCAAGGTAATGCGTGGTGAGCACAATGGTGTTCCCCTGTGCCTGCAAAATTTTCAACCGTTCCCAGATAAGGTGGCGTGCCTGCGGGTCCAGCCCGATGGTCGGCTCATCAAGGATGAGCAGTGACGGGTTGTTGACAAGTGCCCGGGCAAGGATGAGCCGGCGTTTCATGCCACCGGAGAGCTTGTCGATGAGTACATCGCGTTTCTCCTCAAGCTGGACAAATGCCAGCAGATCTGTGGCCCGCTTTTTTGCTTCGGCTGGCGGGATATCGAAGTACCGGGCATACGTGACAAGGTTGCCAAAACAGGTAAAGTCCGGATCGAGATTGGTCTCCTGCGGGACAACACCGATCTGCTGCTTGATCGTTGCCGGTGCCGTATCCGGATCATCGCCAAAGACCAGAAGGGTGCCCGATGTCCGGGGAGATACGCACTCGATCATCCGCATCGTTGTGGTCTTTCCCGCGCCATTGGGGCCGAGGAACCCGAACACCTCCCCCTTCTGCACCGCAAACTGTATGCCATCGACGGCATTTATGGCATCAAAGTTTTTTCGTAAATCGCGGGCTTCGATAACCGGGGCCATCACGTTCATTTTGTGATCGGTGGTTTGGCGGGTTTGCATAAAAACACTCATATTCCTGCGCTGATGGTAGTTCCCTGCTCTTGGTTTTCCTGCCCGAGAAAGGTGATTTATAGGGGAGCAGTCACTTCGCTCTTCACCAGTACCACACCGGCAATCAGCACCGCAAGCAGGGCAACGGTTGCAAACATCTGGAGAGCATCCGTAGTTTCGACATTATAGACAAGGATGTGCCGCACCATGCCCGTGATGCCGGCAATAAGCAGCGCACGGACTTCTACGTGTTTTGTCTTGAAATAGACCGTGACCGTTTCAAAGAGCACGATAATCGTGATGGTAAGGAGCAGTGAATAGATCACATTTACCAGACCGTTTGCAAAATCGTGGCTGGTGATCATGGTGACAATGAGCTGCCCTGCATCGTAGATGGAGAAGATGGCAATGATCGTGAGCATGACCGCGACGATCATATACAGCACCATCGGGATCAGGGCAAAAAATGCAGTAATATATTCCACTACCGTTTTATTGTCGGGCATAAAGGAGATCTCCTTGAGTATCCATTCATATGTTGGCTGATCCCGGCATTAATAGATTGGTTGCTGCACAGGCCCGTTTTTAAAAAAACATCCTCTTTACCAGCAACAAACACAGGGAACCAGTCTCTGGTGTTGTGATCCGCAGGTCAGATCAGGCTGACCCTGCGAGGCGCATCGGGCCCGTATTATGTTTTGTTGAGTAATTCCCGTGCCCGTGCGGCAGCCTCTCGCACGTCAGAGAATGGATCAGCAGCCAAGACAATGAGCGCTTCTTGTGCCCTCTTGTTACGGAGATGACCCAGCACTTCTGCAGCGCCAGCCCGGATACGGGGATCTTTGTCCGAGAGGCACCTGATAAGAGGATCAACTGCCCGCTCGTCATGCAACTTACGGAGTGCAACAATCGCTGCTGCCCGGACATCCGGTACCGGGTCGTCGAGCAGGGGAAGCAGCGCAGGTACGGCATCCGCGTCCTCCAGCCGCCCCAGTGCCAGTGCCGTCTCACAGCGGACAGCGGGATGCGGATCAGACAGGGCTGGCACAAGGTATGGCACGGCTGCCGGGTTTCCTGATTTTCCCATATCCCTGATCGCGGCAATCCGTTTTTTTATTGTCGTGGTGGCGAGCGCTGCGATCAGGGACGGAAGGTTGTGATCTGCGGGTTCACGTGCGGGCATCGGCATCGCACTCGTACCCGGACTCATACGCAGAGATGACTTTTTTGGCGGCATCCTCGCCGAGCCGGTCATGGATGAGGTGGATGAAAGCCTCCACATCCTCCACCGGCAGGCACCCCATGCTCTCCTCTCCTTTTTCAATCCTGCCGGTGAGATACGACAGTTCGTCATCGCTTAACCGGCCGATCCGCTCGATAAAATCATTGCTGTCCTCGGCAAAATGGTTGGAAATCGGGGGCAGGATGGAGTGGAACATATGACCTGACCCCGAGCAGGTGAGATCGCCGCATTCGGGCGCACATTTTTTCAGTATTTCGATATCCTTCTCGGTTAGTTCCCGTGGCATGGTCTGGTCACTCCGTGGTATATTCTATTTGGCGTGATTGTGGTATATTGCTTGCAGATCTATAATCCCGCTCTCCCCATGTTGGCCATGCACCGAAGTGCCGGGTGCTCAAAACGACCTTATGACACCGGCACCAAGCCCATTGTCATGCAGGAAAAGACCAGGAAATGGTATCCCTTCCTTCATTGACTGTCGGGCCCGGGATCATTTTTCCGGTTTTTTGATAAATGTCCGGGACGGGCACCGGTCACTGTCCCGATCAGCGGGTACATTCCCGTTGATCCGGCATTCTCCCTGTTCTGCTGACCGGGGGAGGTAACTTACACAATCACTGCAGGATGGCATATAAAAAATCTGTAGTGCTGTTCCAGAATAATGGTTTCGCGCGAAAAAAAAATGATGGGTATCAGAAGTATTTTTTCAGCCAGTTCCTGAGGCCTGCAAAAATGCCGTCATTGGAGCTGGACGAAGACCGTCTCTGTGGCCGGCTTTGCTGCGGTTGTGGGCGTGAACGTTCAATGGGTGGGTGGATGCGAGATTGTCCGCCGGGGTGCCGGTGCTTCCCGCTCGGGAATATCCCGGACCATGGGTGTAGGTACATTGGTATCTGGTTCAAAACCCCATGAGAACCCGACGTTGTATGCGTTTTCGTTCTGGCGGATCCAGTTGGCTGCCTTCATGTAGCCCCGGTCTTCCGATCTTTTGATCGTGTCCTGTATATCGAGCGTGAAATGGATCTCACGCTGGAGAGCGGTTAACTCTTCAAACACATCATTTGGAACCTTGATCTTCTCCCTGCTCATAGTTCTTCATATACCGTTATGCGGGGAAACGATATTTAATGCTTCCTTAAGAAAACAGCCAGTTCTGTGGTCTTTTAGCGTATCGGATGTATGAAATGGTTAAAATCGCCTCAGGAGAAGATTGATACCCTCTCATGCTCTATTGAAGCAGCACTAAAAAAAATATGGGGAGCAGATAATGACAAAAACGGTATTTGTAGATGATGATTTCCGGCGGATGCCCCGGGCGGATATGGCAAAACTCCAGCGGCTGATCGATGAAAAGAAATTTGGCGTCCATGAGGTTTCGTATGGGGATAAGAAGATCAAGGTATCGATAAAGAAAACCGGGGATACCATTCAGGTAAAGATATTCCGGGTCATGTAACTCACGTGAGGTTTACCTGCGGCGTCATGTGGGGATGTGTGGTGCGGTGATGTTTGATATGGTGTGGGGGATTAGCACTCGTATGTGGGGACATCCAAAGAATTGACTGCGACAATGCGCAGACCCGAAAAGAACTCTGATGTAACATGGGATACAGTCGAATTGCTCATGCTAAGGAACTCAATTAACCGTCTGGTCACGTGATGATGGAACATCCTTCCCGAATCTTCAATGATGAACCTGATCCTGATGATACATGTCCCAGAAGAAGGAGTAACAAAACAATTCTGGAAAACTATTGTATATTGGGGTGGATTTTTGGCAAGGTTTGAATATTTAAGTTATAAAAAAGTATTTTGGGGATGCTAATTTTCCTAGAATCATGAGAAATAGCAGACGATGTTTTTGGTGAAAAATGAAACAACATAAGTCGCTTTAGTCACGGATTTGCAGTAAAAATAGTAGAATGTAAATCTGACGAGACTTCCCCATAATTATAATTTTATTTTTATTGGACTAACCCTCAATCTTCTTTGGACGGATAAAATAATTTCACAAATCATTGTTGATTATATGTCAATGTACGTCTGGATTTATATGGCAGGAACAAATATAATGGAACAGTCAGTACGCATGTTTTCATATTGCTAAAGAATATAATATTGTTGAAGTAAATCGATCCCAGATTTAATTTTAATTCCCAGATTTGGTCTGAAAAAACTATTAGAGTAATTAAATAAACGATCGAAAAAGATTTACAAGAAGATTTCTAAGATACTTCGTAATTGGTTTCTGCATCCAAGTTCCGGGTGAATTATTGTCCTAATGGGCAGTTTTCTTCGGTAAAACTTCGAGGTGTTTTGGAAGGTTATTTTTAAGAAAAATCGAAAGCAGAATCACCTTTTTCAGATCAAAAATCTTTGATTAATGTCGAATCACAGAATTCAAACTCGTGTCATACAATCAATCTTGGTAGCAATAAATGCCCAGAAATTAACCCAATCACGCACTTCGATACTATAAGTTTTAATTCAGATTTACTGAATAAAATATATTTCCAGCCTTTGCCATTAGTTGATCTACAAAAAATAGCAAACTTATCGATGTTCAAGACTGTAAACAACTAGAAATCTGTGATAAACATTTTGATCGGATTTAGAAAGCAATGTAGAAGTTATTAGAATTACGAGAGCATAATGAAATTCATTAGAGGCCAGTTTTTCAAATATTTTCGAAACAAATCTAGAAAATCGCACTCCAAATTTAATCATAGCCAAATCATATAGAATTTCGAAGATCAACGATCGTGAATTTATCGAGCTTTATATTCATATTCCTCGAGGATGAAACCCATACACGGCAGGAATGTCCATTACAATTCCTTTTCATTGTAAAATTTCCACATACCAGTTTAGATTTAAATCTGCAAACCCTATCATGATAAGCTGGAAACAATGTTGCATTGCCGCTTTTAACGAGGCGAATCGAAATTTCTAGATATTATCTTGCATGGAAATAAAATTGGTCGACTTTTTCAAAAATGCCCAAAGAAATATATTAAATTCTCATTATTATGGCTTGCTTAATCAAATATCCATCTTAAAAAGTATGTCTTTGCATCAGGCTTTAATAGAGAACATTTTCAATATATTAATATAAATTTTTTCAGAAAAGAGCATCGCACCATCAGTGCAGAAGTGCTGTTATGGGGATTCGAACCCCAGTCGCGAGCGTGAGAGGCTCGCATGATTGGCCGGTCTACACTATAACAGCAGTTGCTCACTAACATGCGTGATATTTTTACTTATAGTTTATTACACGGGGAGAATGATGAGCGGAATACACTTTTTTCCTTCTTCTGCCCCGGTACGCAGGGTAATGAACCTTACCCCCGGTAATCTCTTCCGCATTTCATGAAAACTCCCGTCGGTTATCTGGCCGGATCATAAACAACTATATCCCGAACATACATCGAATAATATAGGAAATGGTTAGTAGTCTTGAAGAGCAGATACACGAGCTCGAAACCGAGCTCACCAATACGCCATCCAACAAGGCTACTTCCAAGCACATCGGTCGTATAAAAGCAAAGATCGCCCGACTGCGGGATGAAGCAGTCAACCGGGCGATGAAATCCAGCGGCGGCGGGGAAGGATTTTCCGTCAAGAAATCCGGCGATGCCACCGCAGTGCTTGTCGGTTTCCCGTCAACGGGTAAAAGTACCCTCTTAAATAAACTCACCGGCACAGAAAGTGCCGTCGCTGCCTACGCGTTTACCACCCTCACCGTGGTTCCCGGCGCGCTGGAGCATAAAGGAGCAAAGATCCAGATACTCGATATCCCCGGCCTCATCGCCGGTGCAGCGATGGGAAAAGGCCGGGGCAAGGAAGTCATCGGTGTCGTGCGGGGAGCCGATATTATCATCATCCTCGTCGATGTCTTCAACGAGCGGCACGTGGACGTGCTCCTCAAGGAACTGTACGATGCAGGCATCCGGATCAACGTGCCAAAACCGGATATCACCATCAAGCGATCCTCCATGGGCGGCGTCCGGCTCTCCGCGGTCGGGACACTCAATCTTGATATTGAAGATGTTCGTTCTATCCTGTCCGAGTCCAAGATCATGAACGCGGATGTGCTGGTCCGTGGTGGCGCAACGCAGGACGATTTTATCGATGCCGTCCAGGGC
Source organism: uncultured Methanoregulaceae archaeon (assembly GCA_963768785.1). Classification (GTDB taxonomy): domain Archaea; phylum Halobacteriota; class Methanomicrobia; order Methanomicrobiales; family Methanospirillaceae; genus Methanoregula. The sequence continues at coordinate 55,363 of CAVYJD010000014.1, read as the reverse complement.
AACCGGGTGTATGTCCCCGCTTTCATCGCAGTCAACAAGGTGGACCTCGTCGATAAAGAACGGTACCTTGAGATCGAGCATGACATTGCTTCCCGGTTTGCGAATCCTCCCCTCATGATCTCTGCCCATGTGGGATATCATATGGAGGAACTCAAAGACGCTATCTATGATTGTCTCGGGTTCATGCGGCTGTATCTCCGTCCCCAGAGCGGGGAAGCCGATATGGATGAACCGCTCATTATCCGCAATGGCAGCACGGTTGAAACCGTGTGTACCAGACTCCACCGGGACTTCGTCTACCGGTTCCGCTATGCCCGGGTCTGGGGAAAATCCGTCAAGCATGGCGGGCAGCGGGTGGGACTGACCCACAAGCTCGTGGATGGCGATATCTTAACCATCATCATCGAGCATTAACCATCCGGACTTTTTTTGGCCAGATAACTACCATGCAGGGGCGAGGTGTGATCCCTCTGTCGGTCGTCATCACCTGATCGCATCAAATATCAACGGGAGCGGGGCTTCGGTCTTTATGCCCGTGCCGCAGAAATGTGTCCGGGTGGCGGCATACCCGCTTGCCCGGATCCTGTCCAGAACAACGGTGATATCCGGTGGCGATCCTTTCAGGATCTGCGCAAGATGGTGATAATCATAAAAACTTGACACGGGAAGTTCCTCACGGCATGTCGTCATGATTTTACCCAGTTCTTTTTTTGTGCCAAGGTCCATGCCCGCAAGAAGGGCAATCATCTGGTCGAGGAGGTCAGGTTTCATAAGACTGCCCAGCCAGAGGGGGCCTATGGGGTCAAGTTGCGTACCGCAGTGCGGGCAGGTGGCAGGTACCGGGAACATGCCCTGCTGTTCTTCGCGGTACGGGCAGGTCGGGCACTGCAGGATATACCCGAGTCGGGAGAGCGATTCGTCTCCCGCTTTTGCTCCCCGGGTAATCCGGAGGTGGAGACGGACAAAATGTTCGCGGGCAAAACAGAACAGGGGGTCGATGCCCCGGTCATATTTCACCGTTTGCCGGACAACAAACCCCAGGAGGATCCGCAGTCCCACTTCGCTGTGGTATTCGGTATTTCTCGGGCGGGCATCATACCGCCGTATCCCTGCTTTTAAGTGAGCCCCGCAGAGGGGGGCGGTATCGGTGGCTGTGACAAGAAGGAACCGGCGGCACCCCCGGATTGCCGCATCAATAAATGTCGCCGGTGAGCCGAACGGGTCGAGGTCGACCGCATCAAACGAGCGTTCGGAAAGCAGGGCATTGACATCCCGGTTGGTAATCTCGATATCCGCCCCGTTGCGCTCAGCATTCATCCGGATGACCGGGATGGTCGTCTCATCACGGTCATTAATGGTCACCGGAACACCGCATTCGTTTGCCACACGGAGCCCGCGGACACCGGTTGCTCCCATCGCATCAAGGTAATCAGAAGGTTTGAGAAGTGAAAGGAGAAGGACCGTCGCATCCCGGTTCAGCTGCATCCGGCGGTTGAAAAAGATCGCGGCAGACGAAGGGGGGAACTGCGTACCCGTGTCCTGCACCGGGACTAAAAATGTCGTTTTTCCTTCCGTTGCCTCGATTAACTCCATTGCGGAAGAATTGTTGTGAGCGCGCAAAACTTATACATATTCCCCGGTAATTGGTATAGGCAGGGCGAGTGGCTTAGCCCGGACATAGCGTCAGCCTCCTAAGCTGAATGCCGGGGGTTCAAATCCCCCCTCGCCCGTTGGCGCACAATTCTTTTCGCCTGTTTTTTTAATTTATGGCTCTTCTAGAAATCATTATTTTTAATTTTAGGCACTCTTTTAAAAATCTGCGGTATCTGGATTCCCTGCCCCCGCCACATGGCATCCCCGGATTGTGGTAGATCTTCAAAGAATTAGTGAGAAACCCAAAAAGAAGAGAGGAATACCGGGGGTCAAGGGGATGCTCCCCTAGGGGGGCCTCCCCCTTTCTCGGAAGAGAGGGGGTCACACTCATAACTTACATAAGAGTTTTTTTTTAAAAATTGGATGATTACAGGTTTTCTACAGAGCCTAAATTATGGCAAACCTTCTGCGGACATTCCTGATTTAAACGTGCCCTTGGCAATCGTGTCTTTCCGTCAAATGTGGACCTGACCTCAGAATGCCCGGGGCAGTTACACGGTAAAAAAAATCATGGCTCAAAATTTTTATTATTTCATGACTAACCTTTTCTAGGTAAAAATAATCCCGTGGTGACCGCATGAAAAACATCCTCATCCTGATTGCTACTGCATGCCTCCTGCTTGTTGCCGGTTGTTCGACCACTTCTTCGCCAGCCCATACCGCCGCACCGGGTTCTTCCCTGCAGATGCACGAACCTGCAGCGCTTTCGGGTGGCAACTATTCGTTCAATGCATCGATCAGCGACATCACCGTTGCTTCGTCAGCAGACGGGGGCCATACGATCAATATTTTCATCACCGCGAAAGATACCGGGACAAATCCAGTCCGGCTTACCTGGTTCAGCAAACTTACCGGTGCGGATGGCTCCACCTTTGGCGGCGTTAATGTATCCCATGGTGGTTCGGGGGCGCATTCTGCCCTGCTGTCCCCGGGCATATCCGACACACCCCGGGATTATGTCGTGGTCCCGTCGGACAAAGAGTTTGCCGCATTATCGCAGGGCGCGACTCTTGATGTTACCTTCTTTGGGCAGCAGACCGACACCGAAACACCTGTCACCTTCCATGCATCCTGGGCGATTGACCCCGCGTACTTTAAGTAAGCGCGAAACCGGGACGCCATTTTTTTAGCATTTTTCCACAGGTTAATATCGCACCGTTCAGATACCTGAGTACCCATGAGCTGTGCAGGACTGTTCCGGATTATACGGCCGGCAAATACGTTCGTCGCCGGGCTCGCCGCGATTATTGGCTATCTTATTGCAACCGGCACCCTTGTCCCGCACGTGCTCGTCCTGTTTGTCATTGTCGCACTCATCACGGCGGCAGGAAACGTGATCAACGATTATTACGATGCGGAGATCGATGCGATTAACCGCCCTGATCGCCCCATTCCTGCCGGACTGGTCACCCGGCGTGGTGCCCGTAGTTTTGCAGTTACCCTGTTTCTCGCCGGTATCCTGGTCAGTTTTTTTACCAATCCTCTCTGTATTGCAATTGCCCTTGCAAATTCGCTTATCCTCGTGTGGTATGCAGCGCGGCTTAAAATTACACCGTTTTTAGGGAATCTTGCCGTCGCTTACCTGTCCGCAAGCATCTTCCTTTTCGGGGGGGCGCTTGCCGGTATCACCGGTCTTTTTCACATGCTTCCGGTTGCCGCCATCACCCTCCTTGCGATGCTTGCCCGCGAACTTCTCAAGGATGCAGAAGATGTGGAAGGGGACATTGCCTGCGGAGCGCAAACCCTGCCAATCCGGATAGGGATACCCGCAACAGCCCGGCTGGCCTTCATCTTTGCGGTGCTTGCCGTCATCGCAAGTGTGATCCCGTATTCCTGGTGGGGAACCGGGTACCTTGCCGGCATCCTTTTTGTTGACTGCGTTATTCTTGCAGCGGCACTCCGGGCGCTGGGCTGCACGACTCCGGCGTGTGTAAAAGCATCCGGATCGACAATGCTGTTAAAAGCGGGCATGTTTGCTTCTCTTATCGTGTTCACCGTTTCAGCGGTTTTTCTCCCCGGGTAACCCGGATGCCACGAACCGCCCGTCCAATACCTTTATCCCCTGATCATCCCTCATTTATCGTAAGAGACTCATGGCAGAGGTTTTCCAGAAGGGAACCACGTATTTTGCCCCAAAAGGTTCCTATTATGAAGGAAATGTAAAAATTGACGGGGACTTTGTCGTTCCGGCACGCACACATTTCTGGGGGCGGCTTGTTGTCAGCGGGAGCCTTGAACTGGGATCCCGTTCAAGCGTGGCGCTGGACGTGACCTGCGGCAGCGCGATCATCGGCAGCCAGTCGCGGATCAAGGGCCCGATTATTGCCACCGGGGATGTCACCGTTCTCGATCATGCCACGGTCCATTCAATACAGGCCGGGGGAAAAGTCATCCTGCGTCCTGATGTACGGGTTGGCGATGTCACCAGCAGCGATACGATCATCGTTCATGGCAAGATCAAAAGCGGGAAGTTAATCGGCAAGAACATGAAGGTCCTTGGGAACTGACGCAGGATCAACACCGAGAAGGGCAACTTCATAGACATCCGGCCAGTTTACAATGGTCTCGACACACCCCTCTTTTAAGGTGACCACGCCCATCACCACAATACCCATTTTGTCTGCCATATCGATGCCTTCCTTGACTTCGGTGAGGCATCCCACCCCTAAAAGGGCTTTTGGCCGGTATTTTTTTACCATCCGTTTGATGAATGAAGAGCCCGGCACGATAAAAATCTTATAGCCCAGTTTTTCGAGAATAACCCGGGCCTCGCTAATCGAGCACTGCCCGCAGCTCTGGCATTTCAACCCCTCGGGAGTGAGATGTGCGGGGCATCTGGATGACCTGAGGCATTGCGGCAGAAAGATTGCCCGCTGGGTAACCGGTATCCGCTCAAATGCGCTCTGGTTCATCGCATTCTGGAGTTTGATAAAAAATGCGAGCATCTCGCGGTCTTCAAGCCCGAGCAGCCGGAAGAACGCCTTCATGAAGCCTTCCAGCATCACCAGCCCGGCTTTAATCAGGCGGGGGAAATACAACCGCCCTTTCCTGATGGAATACAGCGATATGACCACCAGCACAAACGAAACTGCAAGCGCCCCAAGTAAAACAATAACAGTAATTTCACCGATGATATACATCACGTTGTGCAGGGGTGTGAAATCAAAATCCATGGGTAACGTGCTCGCAAATGTTATCCTGTATTGGGTTTCCTGCGGGATAAGCGTGATCTGAAATCACATGGCGGACGGAACACACCCTCTTCGGTAATAATGGCGGTCACATATGCCATGGGTGTTGCATCGAAAGCAAAATTTTTCACGGGCACGCCATCAGGGATCAGGGTACGGTTGCCCATAATGGCAAGCTCGTCTCTTCCCCGCTCTTCAATGACCACATCCTGCTCGGTTCCGGACATATCAAACGTGGAGAACGGTGCGGCGACATAGAACGGGATAGTGTGGTGATGTGCACAGACCGCATGCATGTACGTCCCGATCTTGTTAAACACGCAATCCTCCGTGATGCGGTCTGCACCGACAATCACCGCGTCGATTTTACTGGTGCGCATGAGGTGCGCAGCAGTGGAATCGGTGATGACGGTCACATCAATCCCGTCCCGCGCAAGTTCCCATGCCGTGAGCCGTGCTCCCTGCAGCAGGGGGCGGGTCTCACAGGCCAGCACCTTCACCTGTTTTCCTGCCTCGACTGCCGAACGGATAACGCCAAGCGCAGTTCCCCACGAGGAGCAGGCGAGTGCCCCGGCATTGCAGTGCGTGAGCACGGTGCAGGTATCAGGAAGCAGGGCAGCCCCGTGCTCACCGATGGCATGGCAGCACCGGGTATCTTCCTGTGCAATTTCCTGTGCATCAGCAAGAGCATTTTTTTGTGCAGAACCGATATCACCGGTCTCCAGCAGCTTTGTGAGCACCCGGTCAATGCCCCACCCGAGGTTGACGGCAGTCGGACGGGTTGCGCGGAGCAGTTCTGCCTCCCGCCGGACGTCGGCGGTAAATGCATCCCATTGCGTTTTGGAACTGGTAACTGCTGCAAGCGCAACACCATACGCTCCCGCGACACCCAGTGCCGGCGCTCCCCGGATTTCAAGGCGCCGGATCGCGGTTGCAAGACGGGCAACACTTGTGCAATTCACTATCTCATAGTCGTTTGGGAGCAGTGTCTGGTCAATATACCGGATCCCCGGCAGCGCATCATCCCACCAGAGTGTAGCCGACTCGTTCACGTTGATCCTGTCCTTATTGCATCGATATATGCACGCATTGCGGCAGACCCCCCGGATGCCACGCTGTCCGGGATATCCCGCGGTGCAGTGACTGTTCCGGCAACATAAATGCCCGGCCGAATGGTGGCAACGGTATCTACCGCGTCATTGACCGGTTTGATAAACCCGGTCTCTTCCTGTTGCAGGGAGAACCGACGGGCAAGTCCGGCAGTCGAATCTGCCGGTCCGATCCCGATCGAGAGGACAACGAGGTCCGGGTGGAGGACCTGCACCTCGGCGGTTTCGGTGTTTTCGACCTGCATGGCCATGCCATTCCGGTCCGGGAGCACATCGGAAGGCATCCCCCGGAGGAACCGGATTCCCAGCCCTTTTGCCCGCTCGAAATATTCCTCGTATCCCTTCCCGTAGGTACGGATATCCATATAGCAGATGGTAATGTCGATTTCCGGATGCTTCTCCTTGATCAGCATCGCATTCTTTATCGCCTGCATGCAGCAGACGCAGGAACAGTACGGCCGGTTGATGCTCATATCCCGCGATCCCACGCACTGCACGAATACAATGCTCTTTGGCTCTTTTCCATCGCTTAACCGTTTGATATGGCCGCCCGTCGGGCCGCTCGCGTTGATCATCCGCTCAAGTTCCAGGCTCGTGATTACATCGGGAAGCACAAGGTGCCCGAACTGGGATTTTTCCCGGGTATCAAAGACCGAATACCCGGTCGTGATCACGATGCTTGCCGCATCGATGACCATTTCTTTTTCCGTATCCTCCCGGAGGATCGCTTCCGGCCCGCAGGAGTCATAGCACAGGCCGCATTCGATACAGTGCTCCGGGTCCTTGACCACCCGGTCCGGGACTGCCTGCGGGTGGGGTTTGTAGATCGCTTTCCTGACCCCTATTCCCGCATCAAACCGGTTATAGACTTCAACCGGGCAGACCTGTATACAGTCGCCGCACCCGGTACAGGCATCCATATCGATGTATCGCGGGTGCTGTTTTATGGTTACTTTGAAATGCCCGACCTCTCCTTCAATCGATTCCACTTCGGCAAGCGTATAGATCTTAATATTGGGGTGGCGGGCGACATCCACCATCTTGGGGGAGAGGATGCACATGGAGCAGTCATTTGTCGGAAAGGTCTTGTCAAGCTGTGCCATGTGTCCGCCGATGGTAGGTTCACGTTCGATCAGGTGTACGGTAATCCCGTGGCCGGCAATATCAAGAGCTGCCTGTATGCCGGCAATTCCCGCCCCAATGACAACGACGTCACTCATGGGCATATTCCCCGGCGAGTTCGACATATGAGCGGGCATTGTTCATGATGTGCTGCCGCTGTGCATCCGTTGTCTGTTTGATGACCTTGCCGGGAACTCCCACCACCACCGAGTTTTCCGGCACCTGCATACCTTCGGTTATGACCGCTCCCGCACCTATCATCGTGCCCGTTTTTACCGTTGCCCCGTTGAGTACAATTGCCCCCATGCCAACCAGCACCTGATCCCCGATTGTGCAGCCATGAAGGATCGCCCCGTGACCAACCGATACATCGCATCCGAGAGTCACCGGGTATCCTTTGCTGGTGTGGACAACGCAATTATCCTGGATATTCGACCGGTCCCCAATTATGATACGGTCCTTGTCAGCGCGGATTACTGCGCCAAACCAGATGCCCACCCCGTTTCCGAGGGTAACATCTCCGATAACGGTAGCGTTACTGGCAACAAATAATGGTTTGCCGGCGACCTTTCCATCAATATCCATAATACCATAGGAATGTAAGGTACAGAGAGTATGAAGGTTATGGTAGGGGGTACATTCGACCCTCTTCACGACGGTCACAAACGACTGTTGACCCGCTCTTTTGAACTTGCCGGGCCGGATGGATATGTGGTGATTGGCCTGACCACCGACACCTTCGCACGTCATAAGGTGCATCCCATTCATGAGTTTTCAGAAAGAAAAGCGGACCTGGAATCATTCATTGCCGGGAAAAACTATCCTGCCCGCTGGGTGATTGAACCGCTCAATGACCGGTACGGGTCTGCGATCGATGCGGATTTTGATGCAATCGTGGTCTCTGAAGAAACCCTTCCGGTTGCGGTAGAGATCAACAAAGTCCGGCGTGAAAAAAAGAAACGGAAAGTGGATATTCACCAGATTACCTGCGTACTCGCCGAGGATGGCCGCTGGATTTCATCCACCCGTATCTGGCGTGGCGAGATCGATGTGCACGGGCACCTGATCAGATGATATGGCTGGTCAGATCTTTTTTGATGACAGACTCGCAGTAGAGGCAGCGCAGGCCTTTTCCTTCGGGCAGCACGGCAAACCTGCTCTTGATCGGTTCGTTGGTATTTGAGATGCAGCCGGGATTGGGACAGCGGACACTTCCTTCAATCAGGACAGGTATCTCTACTCCTTTCTTCTCGCAGACCTTGAAATTGCGGATGATGTTAATCGTCGCTTTGGGGGATATGAGCGCAATACGGTCAACTTCAGTTTTCGAGAGTTCGCGGTTTGAAAGTTTGACAATATCCTTTTTCCTCATATTCCTGCTGGGGACATTTGTTGCGATACTGAGTGATTCTGTCGTCGATCCTGTAATCCCGAGTATTTTCATGACATTGAGCGCTTCCCCGCCGTTGATGTGATCAATGACCGTGCCGTTTTTGATCCGGCTGACCAAAAGGCCTTCATTGGCAATATCTTCAGAAACAGGGGAAGATTTCATTGCATCACCTTGAGAAGCATGGCCATCCTTACGGGTATGCCGTTTCTTGACTGCTCGAAGTACCGTGCGTAGGGAGTGGCATCAACACGGGGATCGATTTCGTCCACGCGGGGAAGGGGATGAAGTACGATCAGGTGCCTGCGGGCGCCAACGAGGAGTTCGGGTGTGATGCGGTAACTGGAGGCAACGTTATAGTATGATGTTGAGTCGGGGAACCGTTCACGCTGGATCCGGGTGACGTAGAGGACATCCACCTCTCCGATCACATCGATAATGTCGTCATGTTCTATGATCTCCATGCCTTTTTCGGTGAGTTCATTGACAAGGGAGGACGGAAGTTCAAGGCCTTTGGGAGAGACCGTATGAAGCCGGACTCCATAAAGTGAGAGTGCAGATGCAAGGGAATGCGCCGTCCTCCCGTACCGGAGATCACCGACAAGGGCGACATCAATCCCGTCAATATCCATGGACTGGCGAATGGTATAGAGGTCAAGCAGCGTCTGGGACGGGTGCTGGCCGGCACCATCCCCGGCATTGATGACCGGCACATGAGCAAACTCTGCCGCAAGACGTGCCGCGCCTTCCTTTGGGTGGCGGATAACAATCGCATCGGCGTACCCGCTGACAACCCGTATTGTGTCGGCAAGTGTTTCCCCCTTTGCGATGGAACATGCCTCAACACTGCTCACGGAAAGGGAGGTGCCACCCAACCGGGCCATGGCCGATTCAAATGACATCCTTGTCCGGGTACTTGGTTCAAAAAAGAGCACTGCAAGGATCTTTCCCTGCAGGGCGGTCTTATCAAATTTCTTCTCATCGATCTGGCGCGCATGATCGAGCAGCTGATCGATCCCGGCGCGGTCAAAATCCCCGATGGATATGATGTGTTGCGTTGCAACTCCTCCCGCACATTATTACCGGTATATGATACTCCCGCGCTAATTATCTGTTTCTTATTGAGCGATTTTGGGCATTGCAGAAAACCTCTTTCATACTATGCAGCCCCCTTCTTTGCGCCACTTTGTCCCTCAAGGGGGACGGGGCTCAAGTGTGGTGATGCCGGAACAGGTAATACCGCACTATCGCAACCGGGGGTCCACAGCGGCGGGGGCGAAGGCAGGGATTGCCAGAACCCTCGAGGAGCGTGATGGCAATTAAAATTTTGAGGATTTCTCCAGAGCCCGATTTTGTGTCGTTTAAAAAGAACACCCGGTCTTTATCAGGTATTCATGGATGACAGGAATGATATTATCTCATTGTTACGCAGGTTTATACAAGAATTTTTAGTTTTTTTAAAGGAGTGAATGGCAGTGCAGATCCCCATAGCGCGACCAGCGATCGGTCAGGATGAAATTTCCGCTGTTTCCGAGGTGCTGGCATCCGGTATGCTGGCCCAGGGTGAAAAAGTGGCCGAATTTGAAAAAAAGTTCGCGGATTACTGCGGCACCACGCAGGCTGTTGCCACAAACAACGGCACTGCTGCGCTCCATGCGGCACTGCTTGCTGCGGATATCGGTTACGGGGATGAAGTGATCGTACCGGCGTTCTCCTTTATTGCAACGGCCACTGCGGTGTCCATGTGCGGTGCAAAACCGGTCTTTGCTGATGTTGATGAACAGACCTTTACCATCGACCCGCACCAGATTGTCGCACACATCACGCCAAAAACAAAAGCAGTCATCGGCGTGCACCTGTTCGGGCAGCCGTTTGATGTACATGCCGTGCAGGAGTGCTGCGAATCCCATAACCTGAAACTCGTTGAAGATGCCGCCCAGGCTCACGGCGCGATGTACAACGGGGAAAAGACCGGAGGTTTCGGACACTTGGGGTGTTTCTCGTTCTACGCGACAAAGAACATGATCACCGGGGAAGGGGGTATGATCACGACAAGCGAGAAGGCATATGCAGAGCGCCTGCGCCTGATCATCAACCACGGCCAGAGCGAGAAATACCTTCATACCCGGCTGGGATACAATTACCGGATGACCGATATCGCTGCGGCCATTGGTATCGTCCAGTTAAAAAAACTTGACAAATTCAATATGCGGCGCCGGAAAAATGCTGAATACTATAACACCCATCTTAAGGTCAAAGGGCTCCTGACACCGCATGTTGCGGAAGGCATGCACCATGTATATCACCAGTATGTCATCCGGCTCACTGAGGAGTTCCCCATGAAACGACCGGAGTTCATGGAATACCTGAAAGCGAAAGGGATTGGAAGTGCCGTGCATTACCCGATTCCGATTCACCGCCAGCCGCTCTATGCGGTTGCACAGGACCCCGATCCCTGCCCGGTATCGACCCGGCTTGCTGAAAGTGTCCTCTCACTGCCAGTCCATCCGCTTCTTGACGGAAAGGAAATTGCGTATATTTGTGATACTATCAACAGGGTGAGCTGAGATGGATGTCGGGATTATCGGTACCGGGGCAATGGGCAGAAATCATGTCCGGGTCTTTTCTGAGCTGAAAAGTGTGGATTCGGTTGGTGTATATGATGTAAATTCAGCAGCGGCTGCGGCGATTGCCACCCAGCATGGCGCTACGGTGTATCCCTCTGTTGATGATCTGCTTGCCCATTGCGATGTGGTGAGTGTCTGCGTTCCCACTCAATTTCATGCAAGTGTCGTTCAACAGGTTTTTGCTGCAGAAAAGCATGTGTTCATTGAGAAACCCATCTGCGCCACTGCTTTTGAAGCACGCGAACTCGTGAAGTCCGCCCCCTCCGGAATTACGATAGGTGTCGGGCATATCGAGCGTTTCAACCCGATTGTTACAGAAATCAAACGTATTATCCGGAAACCGCTCTATATCGAGATGAAGCGGCACAATCCTGATTCAGCCCGGATCATCGGAAGTACTGTTGTTGAAGACCTGATGATCCATGATATCGATATCCTGCTCAACGTATTCTTTCCAAACCCCGATCATCTTCATTCTGGCGGGAATGCTGATGTATGCAGTGTCCTGATGAACTGTGGAAGTGTGCCGGTGGTGCTGTCAGCAAGCCGGAAATCATCCAAAAAGATCCGGATTATTTATATTGAAGAAGAAGATTTCACCGTTGAAGGGGACTACATGTCACAGGAAATTACTATCTACCGCAAGCCCGGGCGCTACCAGTTCGAGAATGAACGGTATGTGCAGGAAAATATCATTGAGAAGGTGATGGTAAACAAGATTGAGCCTCTTAAAGTTGAATTAGCATCATTTATCGAGAGTGTAAGAAATGGACAGCCGTTTTTAGTCACTCCGGAACAGGCAATCCGCAACCTTGAACTGTGCGAAGATATCCGGGAAGGTTTAAAAATAGACTAAAAATATCCGGTAACACTCAATGAACATCTGACCAAACAGAGGGCGATTAAAAAATATCAGAGGTTCGTTGAGATGATACGTGAGGATAGCAGCGAAGGCACAATTTGACGATTACGCTTGAGTTAATCTCGTGAAATGGAAATCCGTATGATTACCTCTTTATGCGGTAAAAAAACGTGCGGTGTTGACTTTGGACAAGAGCCTGTTGAATGGCAAAACATCCGGGCATTATGTGTGATCAAAAAAAGTGTGTTAGATAATGTATAAATCCCATCTTGAAAAAGGTGTACAGGAATGGTCATACTAATTGCAATAGTTCTTTTATTCATTGCTTTAATTCCCTACATCATTTATCTGGCAGGTATTTCCTTTAAAAATAAGTCCAAAAACCTGGTTATTCCGGAGGTATACCCGAATATCAGCATAATAATGTCCGCATACAATGAAGAACATGTCATCGAAAAAAGAATTGCCAATTTCAAAGCATGCCATTATCCTCAAGAGTCCTATGAAATAATTTTTATTGATGACTGTTCCAGCGACAATACGCTTCGTCTGGCAAAAACCTGCCTGGAACAGTCGGGAATAAAATACCAGATTATTGCTAATAACGAACGACTGGGGACTAACCGCTCCTATAATTTTGCCATTGCAAAAGCACATTACCCCATTATTGTAACCACGGATGCCGATGTTTTTTTTGAACCCGATGCTTTGAAATACCTTATCGGGACCCTGATGAGCGATCCAACTATTGCGGCGGTTACCGGGGAACTCGTGCCAATGAGAAATACGAACAGCACTACCTTAATGGAAGAAGTATACCGATCGTTTTATGGTCGTATGTGTGACTGGGAGAGTGCCCGGGACTCTACCTACAATTTTAATGGCGGTCTGGTCGCATTCCGGTCGGATCTCATACGGAGAATCAATGACAAACGGGGATCTGACGATGCAAATACGGCATTTGAAGCGATCCGGCGGGGATATCGGGCAGTGTATGTAAGCAAGGCGGTTGTATACGAAGAGATCCCTGCACATTTCTCTGTCCAGTATCGTCAGAAGATCCGAAGAGCAACCCGGTTAATTGAAGCAACCCTTTCAAATCTCGATCTCCTTGGAAAAAATAACCGTTTCTCGCGATTTTTTTATCCGTTGCGCATTTTTATGTACCTGTGTACTCCACTCCTTTTCTTTTTCTCGACCATACTATTGTTGTATGGACTTTTCCGATACAACCCTCTTTTTCCCGTGCTCGTCATTTTGTTCCTGCTGGTCCTTGGTATAATCCGGAAACAAAATCTTCTTTTTGCGTTTATCGTGAACCAGTTTTACCTTGTTGCCGGATTATTGCATCTTGGCAGGGATGTACGGGTCTGGGAAAGTACTTCTGATAAAAAAAAGGAACCTCAATCCTGACAACGTACATTTTTGTTTTACCCTGAACCTATCAGATATCTTCGTAGTATATGGCGGAATCACAAACCGGCGAATATTCCGATATATCTGAAATCCATCTTAAAAGGGAATATTGCGGTCAGATGCTGGAAATTTATCCGTCCGTTCACCTAAAAACATTACATATGTATTTATTTTTTTGAATCGATTTTATTTCGATGTGTGGTATTGCAGGCCAATTTTCAAAATCTGGCAATCCTGTCGATATATCTCTTCTCAAACAAATGTCAAAACGCATAGCCCACCGGGGGCCTGACGGTGAGGGTCTTTATTCTGACGATTATATCGGGTTCATTCACCGGAGACTTGCAATTATTGATCTGTCGGATGATGCAGCACAACCAATGACCAATGAAGACCAGAGCCTTTGGCTTGTCTTCAACGGAGAAATGTATAATTATCTCGAACTTATTGACGAATTAAAAAAATCCGGGCATGTTTTTTCCTCTCATTCCGATACTGAAGTGATCCTCCACGCATATGAGCAATGGGGTGTTGACTGCCTGAACAAATTCAATGGGATGTGGGCATTTGCTCTCTGGGACAAGAAAAACCAGACTCTCTTTTGTGCACGGGATCGTCTTGGCATAAAACCATTGTATTATGCAGTTGCTGACGGTGCTTTTTTCTTTGCATCGGAAATTAAAGCCCTGCAGGCGCATGAACGCATCGGGAAAAAACCCAATGATTCAAAGGTACTTGAGTTTCTGGCATGGGGTGCTGCAGATCATTCTGACGAAACCATGTTTGACGGCGTTTACCAGGTAAAACCTGCACATTATATTCTGGTAACTGCTCAAAAAGAGATAATCCAGAAAAAATATTGGGATATTCCAGTAAATCCTGCATTTTTTTCAAAAAAACAGGATGATGCTGAATCATCACAGCGTTTTATGGTACTTCTTAAAGATGCCGTGAATCTGCATCTAAGGAGTGATGTCCCCATTGGAACGTGCCTGAGTGGAGGACTCGACTCATCAACGCTTACTGTTCTTATCAATGAACAAAATGCCCGGCATTCAAAAGATCCGGTTACGGGAAAGCAGAACACGTTTTCAGCCTGTTTCGATGATGATCGTTTCGATGAAAGCACGTTTATTGATATCATTGTGAAAAAAACCGGGGTTTCCTCTTATAAAACAATGCCGGATGGCCGGGCATTGCATGATGATGTCCAAAATCTTTTGTACATGAATGATGAACCATTCGCTGCTCTCACGCTCTACTCCCAGTATTGTGTCATGAGAGAGGCATCAAAACAGGTAAAAGTGGTTTTGGATGGACAAGGCGCAGATGAACTACTCGCCGGGTATATCGCATACCAGTACTGCCATATAATGGGTTTAACAAAAAAAGGGCATCTTTTTACGGTGTTTGAGGAACTGGCAGGAACCGTCACCCATCACCGTGATTTCCTGAAGTACCTTCTCCAGCAGGTTTTTGCCCGGAAAAGCCGGCGCAGCCTGTTAAAAGGCAATGTTATGCCATTTTACCGGTATAAGGGGTCTTTGGATCAAGCCCTTTACGAGGATATGGTCTCCAAAAATTTACCCTATCTTCTCCACTGGGAGGACCGGACATCCATGGCATTTTCCATTGAAGCACGGGTCCCGTATCTTGATTACCGGCTGGTGGAATTTGTGGCCTCGTTACCCCAGGACCAGAAGATCAGGAAGGGTGTTACAAAATTTGTATTGAGAAAAGCAATCAAGGGTCTGGTTCCGGAAAAAATTCGCTGCAGGATGGATAAAAAAGGATTCTCAACACCCGAGGAAGTCTGGATGAAAAACGAGTTGCGGGAGGAAATGCTACGGATATTTCATTCAGACTCTTTTCAACAACGTTCTTACTGGGATGCCAGCGCTGTCGTGCAGGACTATCAGAAGTTTCTGGACGGGAAAATCGCGTATTCCTCCGAATTATGGCGGTTTGCGTGTGTCGAACTCTGGCTGCGGATGTTTATTGATGCACCATTGAATGAGGCAATATCCACGTAACAGAAGGTTTTTAGTGAAATCTGGTCCCATTTACCGGGCTTTAACCTGCAAGACCTTTATCCGAAAATGGCTTGTATAAATTCAATCCTTATTTTCGTGCAATTGTAATATATCCCGAGTGGCACACGCTTGTCGACGGGCGAGTCCCGCGCTTTGAACGGGTCATCTCCCGCTCGATCAGCTCATGGGTATGCACTTCACCAAACCGCTCCCCTGCTGCATCGACAACAATCGCCATCTGCTCCAGAAACGGCGTGTAACAGGCAAGATACCCCCCGGAACGGAGGAGGTTAAAGGCATGTGCAACATATTCCGGCGAAATCTGCATATCAAGGTGCACCACGTCAAAGGTTCCCTCGGCCGTGAGGACATCTGCAGCAATCGCTTCCACATTCGGGAGCTTTGCCTCGGTGATGTTTTTTTGCGCAAGTTTTGAGAACTCCGGGCGCACCTCATAGGTCTTCACGCTTTTTGCAATGCCCCCAAAATAGATCGCTGCAATACCGCTCCCGGTACCTGCATCCAGTACATCGTCCCGGCTGTTCATACCGGTATAGGCAATGACCAGCCCGATGTCTTTTGGCAGCATAGGTGCGCCTGAACGCTTGCCATGCACAAAAAAATCGGTCGGACGGGGGATTCGTACGGTAAACTGTGCACCGGTATGGGTGGTAATAATATCGCCGGCAGCAGCCCCGATAATGGAGGTAAGATCAATCTGCCCTTTATCGGTAGAAAGGATGCCCGGCCCTGCCCGGGTAAAAAATTCCCGTCCTTCACCAATCAGAAGAACGCGATCACCGGGTTCGATCATGACGAGGTGAGCCGCAGGATCGCTTCGGCAATATCGCCGCTGGTGGCGACAAGTGCTTCTTTTGCCTTATCTTTCGAAACATTTGCCTGTGCTGCTACCATGGTCACATCTTCGTCAGGAATCGCGACCGATGCCGGCTCAAACCGCGGCTGGCCGGTGATCTGGTATGTCGTCGATCCCTGCATCGTCATTGACGATACCTCGGCGGAATCAAAGATATAATTGCCATGTGGTGTTTTTATGACAATACTCTCGACATCCTCAATCTGATCGACCTGCATGCCGAGCTTCTTCATCATCGCCTTCATCTGGCGTGGGTTGATATTTCCCGGAAGCATTTTTTTTGCACCCCTGCCGTACTTTTACCGCTACTCCGTAATTAAATGCAAGCATCTCGGTGCCGGAAACCAGTGCAGCGCCGCACGCAATCAGCCGGTCGTTCCCGGTAACCACGAGCACTTCATCGCCCGCGCGGATGTCAGGATCGGTGGTGGTCACATGCTTTGCAAATACGTTCTTTCCCTGTGCAACAAATTCCGCGACATCCTCCCGGATACCGACACGATATGCCGGTGCGGGAAGCAAAGCATGAAGCCGTTTTGCCCCTTCAATGCCCAACGTAAGCCGGCCGTCCGATGCCCGGACCGTTGCAAGGCGCACTCCTCCGCAGAGGATCTGGCGGATCCTCCCGGTGGTCGAGAAAATAAATTCGCACTCTTGTGTAAAGAGACCGGTGCCGGCAAGATGACCAAACTGGTAGTCAGCAATGGTCTGAACCCTGCGCAGCAAACTGTTCTCCGAGTATTTTGTTGACACGGATGACAAACTCCTGTTCTGCTGGTTTGGGGATATACGCTCCCGCAGCGATCTTATGGCCCCCGCCGCCGCCCCCGTACTCTTTTGCGGCGTCATTCAATGCCTGCTGAAGGTCGATTCCTCTCCCGACAACGCGTTCTGTGGTTCGCATCGAAATCTTGGTGAGATTGGGATCTTCGGGGACTTCGCACATGATCAGTATGGGCTTTGCACTGTTCAGTTTTGAGAGCGCCATGCCCGCACCGATGCCGACAATCGTATCCGGGTACCGGTCTGCCAACATGAAGGTACTGGAGGTTCTCAAGTTCGTGCACGCCGGTTTCAATGATAAACTGGAGCAGGTCCCGGATGATTGCCCGGTGGTTTTTGAGCATGTGCTCGGCTTCACGGTATGCGGTGCCCCGGTCCCCCCGGAGGATTGCCCCCCCGAGAGCGGGTTTTGACCAGCGCCCGCAGGAATTGAGGAGGGTGGCATATTCCTGTGCATTGCGCAACGGTGTCCGGGGGATCTCGTCAGGGAACCCATAGGTCTCTGCCAGAAGCCGGTCGACGCTCTCCCCGTTGGCAATCAGCTGTTCGGCAAGCGCGGATATGATCGTCCGCTTATCCTCGACCGAGAGTTCCTCCCAGACATACCAGCGCCCGGTTGGTGCCTGCTGGACGATTCCCAACCGTTTGAGGAATTGTTTGGCCCCTTCGGGATTATTGCTGATCCCTTTGACAAACGGGTCGTCGTTATAGGCAAGTGACAGGTAGACCGGGCGTGTCGCGGTGCCGTAACAGTTGAGATCCTTTTTGCGGACCTCGACCGAACGGTGCCGGATACCGTCTTCGACAATCAGGTCACGGGCCGGACCGACAAGACCGCACGTTTCCCGCGCCATCATATCGCCGACATTCCCGACAACAGCCAGTTTTGCCAGGTCGATATTTGCTGTGTCCAGCTGCTTTGCGATGAGATAACAGATGCCGGCGGCGCTCATCCGGGTGTGGCCATAGGGAAGGCAGTTGACCTGCTGGTACTCTGTGGGGCATGGCTGGCTGACATGGTGATCGACGATCAGGATCTCCTTTTTGGAAAACCCCCGCTCTTCCAGAAGATTCTGTTGGCCGGCGCCAAGATCCGAAAAAATCTTGAGCGATGAATCCGACGGCACCTGGGGCATGGTGAGCGGTTCCAGTTGCCGGACAAAAACAGACCGGACGGGGATACCGTACCGGGAAATCGCCTGGGAAAGAATGGCCTCGCAGGATATACCATCCGCATCGATGTGCGAGATGACGGTCACTTCGTGAGCTGCAGTGATGTGCTCTGCGGCTGCCTTCACATCATCGCAAAAACCCATTGCATAATATTTAGGGAGTTCATACAGATGAATTGTACTTTCATATGCAGCCTGATCAGATTGAGAGTTTTCTGGAAACGGGGATAATCACTCCTGAAAGAATGCGGGTGGTGGACAAAAATGCCATCGCGCTGGGCGTGACGGAGCTCCAGACTGATGGAAAGCGCGGGAAAGTCTCTTGCCGCATGTGCAATGAGCTGGAATCCTCAGCGGGTGCTTGTGCTCTGCGGGAGCGGGAATAACGGGGGAGACGGCATGGTTGCTGCCCGGTATCTCCAGACGGGCGTGGACACCGCAGTCTGTTATGCTGATGCCGGCACCCGGAGCCCGTCCTGTGCCCATAATCTTGCTGCCCTGAAACATTCAAGGGTTTCCCTGCATCCGTTTACGTGTGCTGATGATCTCAAAAGCCTGGCCGCGCAGTTTGGTTCGGCAGATGTCATTATCGACGCGCTGCTGGGAACCGGGGCATACGGGCCTCCCCGGGAACCCCTCCTGACGGCTGTCGCGATGGCAAATGCATCCCGGGCAAAGATCATTGCGGCAGATGTCCCGACCCCCGGCATGCGTGCAGATATTATTTGCGCGTTTCACCGGGCGAAGATCGAAGGTTCAACTGTCGTGGATATTGGTATTCCAATTGAAGCTGAATGTTGTGTCGGGCCCGGGGAGCTCACGCTCATTCCCGCCCGGAACAAGAAGAGCCATAAGGGTGTGGGTGGGGAGGTGCTGGTGATCGGCGGCGGGCCATACCAGGGAGCACCGTACCTTGCCGGGCTTGGCGCACTCCGGGCAGGAGCCGATATTGTCCGCATTGCTTCGCCGGTCTTTGAGCCGATTCCTGACCTGATCTATGAACGGCTGGAGGGGAAACGGATCGGGGAAGAGCATACAGAACGGCTCATTGGTCTTGCAAAAAAGGCGGACGCCGTGGTCTGCGGTAACGGTATCGGCACTGAGAGCCATGCCGTCGTCCGTGCCGTTGCACCCTATTGTAAAAAAGCGGTCTTTGATGCCGATGCCCTCCGGCTCCCGCTCCCCATCGCCGGTACCGAAACGATCTATACCCCTCATGCCGGGGAATTTGCCCGCATGACCGGCAAGGAACTTCCCAAGGATACGATTGGACGGGCACGCATGGCACGGGACGCAGGCATTACCGGGACCGTCCTGCTCAAAGGGCATATTGATATTATTACGGATGGAAAAAGGATCCGGTTTAACCGGACCGGCGATCCCGCAATGAGTGTCGGGGGGACCGGGGATGTGCTTGCCGGCGTTGCCGGTGCACTCCTCTGCCACCTTCCGGCGTTTGAAGCTGCATGCATTGCCGCCTACGTAACCGGTCGTGCCGGGGAGCGGGTTGCAGCGGAACGGGGTGAAGGGATGCTGGCATCTGATCTTGTGGACCGGATTCCCGCAGAATTATACAGGAGATGAACGTGAATGGTGGAGTTTACTCATATTGCAGATGACCGGGCGCAGATGGTGGATATCAGCGGCAAAGGTGATGTGGTGCGCGAGGCGGTGGCGGCAGGAAAAATATTTTTACGGCCGGAAACCCTGAAGGCAATCCGTGAAGGTGCGGTGGTGAAAGGAAATGTCCTGTCGACTGCCCGTGTAGCTGCTACCCTTGCGGTTAAGGACACTCCCCGTCTCATCCCGATGTGCCATACGATCCCCATCAGTGCGATAACGGTGGATTTTTCTGAGGGTGACGGGTACCTGGAATCGGTTGTACGGGTGAAATCTGCCGGAAAGACCGGCGTTGAGATGGAGGCGCTGACCGGGGTTTCCGTTGCACTCCTGACTATCTGGGACATGGTAAAATCCGCTGAGAAAGATGCGCATGGCCAATATCCGGTTACGCGGATCGAAGGAATTCACGTGGTGGAGAAGAAAAAGGGTGCCTGACTGTGCACTACATCTAAAAAAACCGGCGTATACTTTAATACCCCTCCAGTCCAAGTTTATGGGCACACGGGATTAGTCCCGTTGAAAGGAATGTAGCCCGCACATGGGCCGAACCTTGAGGTGAAACAAGATGGTTAAATCAATGTATGCCTATGTAAGAGACGCATGGGCCAGACCTGAGAAGAGCGAAGTAAAAGCCCTTCTCTGGAACAGGATGCAGGAATGGCGTAAGGAAGGAAGCGTTACGCGTATCGAACGCCCGACCCGTATCGACCGCGCACGCTCACTCGGATACAAGGCAAAACAGGGTATTGCCGTTGTCCGTGTCCACGTGCGCCGTGGTGGCCGCCGTGCATCACGGTATGTCCGCGCACGCCGTTCCGCCCGCATGGGGAAGAACTCGCTTACTGCAGGAAAGAGTATCCAGCGGATTGCTGAGGAACGTGCCTCAAACAAGTACCCGAACATGGAAGTGCTCAACTCCTACTGGGTCGGACAGGACGGGAAACTGAAATACTACGAAGTCATCCTCGTTGACGGTCATCACCCGGTCATAAAGAGCGACCCGGTACTTGCATGGATTGGCGACAATGTTCACCGTGGCCGTGCCGAGCGCGGCAAGACTGCAGCAGGACGCCGCGGGCGTGGTATGGGAACCCGGGGCAGAGGGACTGAAAAGACCCGCCCGAGCATCCGTTCCCACGCGAACCAGGGTAAATAACCTTATCTTTTTTTCCAGCCATGGTATCTTCATGAATAGTACCGACGCCTGCGTGTGCCCATACCCGAAAGGGGACTCATCTGTGCGCAGGCTCGCGCTCGAGGCACAATCGCTTGGCTATGACAGCATCGTGGCAGCAGACGTGCCGGCGTGTGAGTACCATGGGGTAATGGTGCTCAGCGGGCTGATGATTACCGGTAAACCATTAAAAGACGTCATGACTCTTGTCAAGCGGAGCAAGGAGTCGGGATCGGTCGTATCGGTACAGGCCGGTGACAATGGGTTCAACCGGGCAGTTCTTGGCATGAAAGGTGTCCATATCCTGCGGGGAATCCATGCGGCAGACAAGCGGGCATTTGATCATGTTGCTGCAAAGATTGCCGCAGATAACTGCAAAGCGATCGATATCGATCTTTCCCCGCTTATTTCCTGCCGGGGCCATGCACGGCAGAAAGCGATCCACCGGTACCTTGACCTGATGGTGCTGCACCAGCGTTATGAATTTCCGTTCACCCTGTCCTCCTGCGCCCGGTCAGTTCTGTCGATGCGTTCGGTGCGGGAAGTGACCGGGCTCTGCTCTCTTATCGGCATGGATATGGTTGATGTGGAGCAGGCATTTGCCGGTGTCAGCAAAATCACGGAACCGGGGGATGCGGCGGTCAGGGTGATATCGTGAGCGTCCGCCCGCCAACCCTTCGTGAGAAGCGGCGCTATCTTCTCGCATGGGTTGAACCCTGCGATGTGGTTGTTGACGGAAAAGACCTCTATTACGTGATCTATGATGCGGCAAGTTCGCTCTGGGGCGATGTGGTGACTGCCGCCATGCGCCCGGCGGTGATATCCATCGAAAACGGGTACGTGATCCTCCGGTGCCGGAGGGGTATGGAGCGGGAGTTTTCCATCGCGCTTTCAACGGTTACCCTTTACCGGGAAACCCCGGTTGTCCTGCGGGTATGTGCAACCTCCGGGACGATCGACAGCCTGCGTGACCGGATAAAACGTGGAATAAAACCTGTGGCTGATGCAGCGGGTCCCGACGAACAGGAATGTACCTTTGGCACCAGATCATATGAGATTGTGCAGTGGTATGGTCAGAAGGTTGATGTGATTGAAAAGGGATTTAAAAATGCACACCGATTGTTTTTAACAAACGATGATCTGGAGGAAAAATAAATGCAACCACAATATCAGATGGGATATGACCGGGCGATCACCGTTTTTTCGCCTGACGGACGATTGTACCAGGTTGAATACGCCCGTGAAGCAGTCAAACGCGGGACAACTGCGGTGGGGATCAAGGCCAAAAACGGCATTGTTCTCATTGTCGATAAGCGGGTGAGCTCAAAACTGCTTGAAGCAGCGTCGATCGAAAAAATTTTCAAGATTGACGATCACATTGGCGTCGCATCGTCCGGGCTTGTCGGCGATGCACGGGCTCTTGTTGACCGGGCCCGGGTCGAATGCCAGATAAACCGGGTTTCCTACGATGAGCAGATCGAAGTTGAAGCGCTCGCAAAGAAACTCTGTGACCATATGCAGACCCTCACCCAGTACGGCGGTATCCGTCCCTACGGCACCGCACTGCTCATCGCAGGAGTCAGCGATGGCGAGTGCCGGCTCTTTGAAACCGACCCTTCAGGGACGCTTCTTGAGTACAAGGCGACCGGTATCGGGATTGGCAGACCAGCCGCGATGAAACTCTTTGAAGAGGAATACAACCCGGATGCAGAGATCAAGGACGCAATCCTCCTTGGTTTAAAGGCGCTTCACTCGGCAACTGAAGGAAAATTCGATGTCGATACCGTTGAGATCGGCTTGATCGAATGCGCCAACCCGACCTTCCGCAAGATGTCAAAGGACGAAGTCGCATCCTATGTTGAACAGTTCAAGCAGTGACCTGCCATGATATCCCTCGAGAACGCCGTTGTAGCCCGGCTCGAAAGTTACGGGGAAAAATTTGAAATCCTGGTTGACCCTGTCCTGGCTGCACGAGTACGGCAGGGTGAAAACCTCAATATCGAAGATGTGGTTGCGGCGCTGAATGTTTTTGGCAATTCGTCGCGCGGGACACGGGCATCAGAAGAATCGCTCGAAAAAGTATTCCATACCACAGACTTTGCGACCATTGCAAAGAAGATCATCGAGAAAGGTGAGATCCACTTAACTGCCGAGCAGCGGCACCAGATGATTGAGGATAAACGCCGGCAGGTCATCACGTTTATTGCGCGAAACTCGGTCAACCCCCAGACGGGTCACCCGCACCCTCCCAACCGGATTGAACGGGCAATGGAAGAGGCACGGGTGAATATCGATCCGTTTAAGCACGTCGATGAACTCGTAAAAGAGACCGTCAAGGCACTGCGCCCGATCCTCCCGATCCGGTTTGAGGAACTCCGGCTCGCGATACGCATCCCCCCGGAGAATGCGGCACGCGCGTACGGGGATATCGCGGCTGCATCCACGCTTGAAAAGGATGAATGGCAGAAAGACGGGTCATGGGTATGTGTGGTGAGGATCCCGGCAGGTATCCAGGGCGAATTTTATGACCTGGTAAATAAAATTTCAAAAGGCGAGGGCCAGGTAAAAATCCTCAATCAAGTATATTAATTTTAAAGACTAATGTAAGAAGACAGATCGGTGGGTAACCATCATGGCAAGCGCAAATAAAACAGCAAAAGGAAAAGTGACCGGAAGCTCAGGGCGTTTCGGCTGCAGGTACGGAAGATTTGTTCGCAAGAGAGTAAACGATATGGAGAAGATCTCCCGTGCACTTCACCGCTGCCCGAAGTGCGATATGGACACGGTGTCCCGCCAGGGGACCGGTATCTGGGAATGCCGCAAATGCGGGTTCAAGTTTGCCGGCGGTGCATACCAGCCGCAGACTCCCGCAATGAAGATTGCCCAGCGGACATTTGACCGACGGGCAGATGAGATCAAGAACTCCACCCAGTAACGTTGATTCTTTATGGCAAGTACCTACAAATGCGCCCGGTGTAAGCAGAAGGTTGAGATCGATGTCAATGTCCGATGTCCCTACTGTGGTCACCGTATCCTCTTTAAAGAGCGTGGCGCCGCAATAAAAGAACTCAAGGCACGGTAACCCCTTTTTGGGGACCGGCCATGAGCCTGTTTTTATAGTTTATTTCCCATCTGGTACAAGAGGAATTCTTAGTGCCGCAGCACGAAGCACTTTTCCGGTTTACGAGCGTTCATGCACCGATGATCTATGCAGCGCTCGCTCCTGAACTTACCGACGAAGTGAACCCCCGTTCAACCACCCGCTGCTGGCTTGAAGGCACCGATACGCTCGTGATGCGGGTGGAGGCACAGGATATTGCTGCACTGCGTGCGGCGCTCAACATGGCACTCCGGCTGGTCAATGTGGCCGATGAGATGCAGCAGATTGCCCGGTAATCATTCTTTTGTTTTTTCTTCTCTGCGTTCCGGGCCAGGGCACGCTCGTCAAAAAAGGTAGTTTAAATTTTGTATCCTGGTCCTCTTTTGCCAAAATTTTATCCGGTATGGTACTCAATTCCCGTGCCGGAGAGCACCCTATCGGAATCATTTAATCGATATGGACAACCATATAGATCAGGAGAAGCATTATGCAGAATATTTCACCCAAAGTCCAGAACCAGCTGGGGATGCTCCAGCAGATCCAGCAACAGCTCCAGACGATCCTCTCACAGAAAAGCCAGTACGAGATGGCAGTGCGTGAGGCAAACCGGGCTCAGGAAGAGATCAAGGACTCCGCTGAAGATTCCCTGATGTACATGAGTGTTGGCAGCATCATGGTCCAGAAAAACAAGACTGTTGTCTCCGAAAAACTTACCGAGAAAGTGGAGACTCTTGAACTCCGGATCAAGTCCCTTGAAAAACAGGAAAAGATGCTCCAGGGAAAGTTTGAGCAGCTGCAGGCACAGATTAAATCCGCTATCGAGGGCAAGAGCGCTCCCGATGCATCATAACTTTTTTCCTTCATTCCGATAAAATCCAAACACTCTTGGTATCCCGGCTACCATTCCTGTTATGAGTAACCCGGCAGATTTTCTGGGCACGGATGCGGCCCACCGCCTTCTCGTGATCAAGATCGCTGCCGATCATGCGTCCCGCGCCCACAAAGGCCAGATGCGGAAAGACCGGAGAACGCCTTATATCACCCACCCGGCCCGGGTTGCAGGACTTGTGGGGACGTTCAACGGCTCCCATGTTGCGATCATCGCCGCATGGCTCCACGATGTATACGAGGACTGTTCCCCGGAATGGATCGTACTGACAACCGAGTTGATTGCCAGTCTCCCGCTGCCTGCCGATGAGCGCAGGGACATCGCCTCAATTGTCGATGCCATGACCAAGAAAAACACGATCTCCGGGAAGGCGGCCAGGCTCTCCGACAGCCTCGACCGGATCCTCGATGCCCCGCCGGAAGCGACGCTTGTCAAGATCTGCGACCGTATTGACAACCTCCTTGACTCCGCGGACCGGAACGGCGGGTTCACGAAGCGTTACCTTGCATCGACCGATGAAGTGATCGACAAGCTTTCGGTCCGGGCATCACTGTACGGGTACGATAAGAGTCTGGATATCCTTGTGCAGATCCGGCATTCGAACCTGAAAAATGGCAAAATCAAACCAGCATTTTAACTATCCGGTTGGCTACCGGATTTCACTGACCGAATCCGGAGATCAATGATAAAAAGGGAAATTTTTTAAATCCTGCTGGTCAGGTTGATCGCGTTTACCAGTGCGTCGACAGAAGCAAGAACAATGTCATCCCCGCTCCCGCTGGCATCAAAGGTATGCCCGTGTTCGTCTTCCACTGCAATCGTTACGTGGCACATCGCATCTGAACCGCCGCTGATCGCCTCGATGTTGAATTCCTTGAGCTGAATGCGTACCGGTACGATGCCAAATATGGCTTTGAGCGCTGGCATCCACCGGACCGTTTCCGACACTTGAGAAGACGTGTTCTTTCCCGTTTACAGTTGCCCTGGACACTTGCTGTCGGGATAACATGGTTGCCGGTCATGATTGCAATGTCCTGTATCTCCAGCATCTTGTGGTTGAGCTCGATACCCATGACACTTTCTGCGATCTCGTAGAGATCGGCGTCTGTCACCCGTTTGCCCTTGTTCGCGATCGCTTTTACCCGCTCGACGATGGTGTCCAGCTGGGTGTCAACAGGTTCGATGTGCACATCGCGGAGCATCTGCTGGACTGCATGCCTTCCCACGTGTTTTCCGAGCGTCAGCCTGCGCCGGTGTCCCACCATCTCCGGTGTCATAATGCCCGGTTCAAAGGTAGCGGAGCACTGGAGCACACCCTGGGTATGGATGCCGCTCTCGTGGGAGAAGACGTTCTCGCCAACGACTGGTTGCGTGGGCGGGATGCCAATGCCCGAGAACCGTGAAACAAGACGCGAGGTCTCTACCAGTCGCTCCTTTGTAATCCCGGTCTTTACCTGGTAGATCGATTCGAGGATCATTACGGTCTGCGCAAGATCGGCATTTCCTGCCCGCTCTCCCAATCCGTTGACGGTGACCTGCACCTCGGAGGCCCCCGCTTCCACAGCGGCGATGGTGTTTGCGACGGCTAGCCCGAAATCGTTGTGGCAGTGCACATCGAGCGGGCAGTCAACATTACGGGCAATTTTACTGACCAGTGCCTTCATCCCGGAGGGGGACATGACACCGACCGTGTCGGGAATGTTGATGATCGTTGCTCCTGCATCTGCTGCGGCCTGGCATACCTCGATCAGGTAATCCCCGCCGGTGCGTGTCGCATCCATGGGTGAGAACATGCACAGGTCAACATGGCTGCGGATATACCGGATAATATCACCGGTAATCGCAAGCACTTCTTTCTGGCTTTTTTTAATCGTGTTCTCCCGCTGGATATCCGAAGTGGGGATGAAGACGTGGACCATGTCGACATTGCAGTCAAGACATGCGTCAACATCCGCCTTTACGGATCGGGCGAGTCCGCAGATATTCGCCTTGAGATCCTCATTTTTAATGGCAGCGACGGTCTCTTTCTCGGCTTTTGACGATGCAGGAAATCCTGCTTCGATGATATGGACACCGATGTCAGAGAGCTGACGTGCGATCTCAAGTTTCTGTTCAAACGTGAAAGCTATCCCCGGGGTCTGTTCTCCATCCCGGAGTGTAGTATCAAAAATCGTGACTTCATCACGGGTGTTGCTTTCGGTGAAGAAGGCAATCCCCCGCAAAATCCTTGCGAGCCATGGATACATATTATCCCGCCTCTTATATAAATAAAACCCCGGATCGGTGCCCGTTTGTTCAGAACACGAAGAAATGGCGGCAGGTTTAACGATACGTTTAATACAGAATTATCCCAATATTAAGAGCGCAGTGCCCCGCCTTAACTCAGCCTGGTAGAGTGCGCGGCTGTAGATTGGTTTACCGTATCAGGTAACTGCGCGGCTACCGCGATGTCCCCGGTCCGAATCCGGGAGGCGGGATAACTGTTTAAAAATGCCCAGGTAGTGTAGCGGCCTATCATGATTGCCTGTCACGCAATCGACTCGGATTCGAATTCCGACCTGGGCGTTGCTTGTTTTTAGGGATTTTCTTTTTAGGTTCTGAATTATAGTGGAGCAAATGCCCGCCGTTTTAATTTTTTTGATAATGCGACTATAATGTTCGGACAGAAGTACAACCGCAACATCAAACCGCTCATCCTCTCCCGGGATACCCCCATCTCTTTAGCATAAGAGATACCCTCCTGAGGGGGTACCTCCCTTGGTATGACAGATCCCCAAAGGGGGACCTCATGATAAAAGAGGGAGGGGCCTGGCAAAATTCCCTGTCGCAACCTGGCTCTGGCAAAAAGTATCGTCGTGAAACCTGATCCGGGAACCGACCGGAAACCTCATGGTGAGTGATGGGTTGGAGGGGTACCTGGCAGTATGAGAGGTACCCCTGGGAGGGATATCTCATGATCGCAACAGACCCTACGGCAGGGTACCTCACCAAACCGGGATACCCCCTTGGGGGGTACCTCCCTCAGCAGGACAGATCCCCCCAGGGGGTATCTCATGATCAGGGTGAGGTGGGTCGGTGCGGTCATCTGGTCATAAACTGGAAAGCGTGCAATGACTACCGTCAGGAACTCCACGCGAAGCGCAGGCAATGGATATGCAACATACGAGTGGTGGGGCTGGGGGGTACCTGCCTCAGACCGACAGATCCCCCCAAGGGGGTATCTCACAGGGGACCATATACCCCCGGCAGGTATATCTTACAAAAATGAGAGACCCCCCTTGGGGGGTATGTCAAAAGATGGAGGTACCCCTGCCGTGCCGGAAAAATCACGTGCGATCATGAGGGGTCTTGTCCCGGCAGCACTAACGCTCTGAAATCCACGCACGCGGACAATGCCCCGACACGTCCGATGATTTGCACCTTTTTGTCAAAAGGCGGCAGGGAAACCGGGACTTTTTAAATTCCCCCGGTAAAATGGTGTGTGTATGATGAATACGGTCCTCGCAAAAATCCAGGGGTTCCTCTTCAATCCGGTTGAAACCTTCCAGAAGTCCCGTGATGACGAACCCGTCACTGTGGTAACTTACTTTGTCGTGCTTCTCCTGTTTGATGCCATCATGACCACGCTTCTGGTGATGGTTGGTGCGGGAAATAAACTGTATACAGGACTGATGCCGGGCATGGGCTCCCCGGCGGTCCTGTTTGTTGTCGTATTTGCGGGTGGGCTTATCTTCACGATCCTGGGTAGTGCTTGGTTGCATCTCTGGGTCTGGATCATGGGTGGGAAAAAAGGATTCATGCAGACCATCAGGGCGGTCATGTACGGCATGACGCCAAACCTCCTGCTTGGCTGGCTCCCGCTTGTTGGCGTGATCTTCTTTGTATGGACACTGGTCCTTGATATCCTCGGCATCCGGGAACTCCATGAGATCAGCGCCAGTAAAGCCGTTATTGCGCTGGCAGTCGCGGTGCTTATCCCCCTGATGCTCCTCATCATCGCAGCAGCGTATTTCATGGTGGCACAGGTGAGCACGATAACTCCTGTCGCAGTACCCTGATGGAAATCCTTTCTTTTTTTATCATTCCCGTTGTGGTTACACGGTCTGGCTATCCGATTAGGATAAATCCTGATGAACTGCGGTGCGGGTTTTCTTATGGAACCTGAAGACCTTTCGGTAATCCAGTTGCCAATCCTGTTAACAAAAAACTAAAAAAAAAAGACCTGTTACCGGATCTTCCCGGCCGCCGTATTGGCAATTTGTTTGAGGGTTTCGTAATCGGTAGTGGTCCCTCCCATCTCCAGTTTTTCAAACACGTCCTTTTTTACAAAAAGGATCGTATACACCCCGGGACGGTTGGGATCGGCAGTATCCTGTGTTTTATAGGCAATACTTTGATCCCCGATCAGGGGCAGGGGAATCTGGTAGACGGCGGTCGTTCCGTTTGCTTTCGATTCCATATCCTCCTGTGCCATATCAAACACCTTGTTCATGTTCCGGATCGGGTACACATCGATGGTCTGGCGGAGACCCGTAAGGTCGTATTTGTCAAGGTTTATCCGGTAAAAGGTGACGGAATATCCCTCCTCCCATCCAAGGCCCTGGGATATCGCGCTCTGTTCTGCATAGACGGCATCGGAGCGGTCCTTAAGGATGTAATCGGAAGGAATATCTGATAACTGCAGTGCCATTGCTGACGGCTGGATGGTGGAAACAGGGCTTTCTGGTGTGGGCATGGTTGTCGGTGACGACGTTGGTGCAGGTGGAGCTGCCGGCGGTGGTGCCGGAAAGAGGCACCCCATGGAAACAAGCAGTGCCATCATAATGACGAAAATTGCCATGAACCCTTTTGTCATGCAGTACCATGTGCAATTTTTAAGTAAATGCTTGTTGGAGGAACCATCACTTATCCGGTCGCCCGGCCCGATGGTACGCCTAATTCCGTATGACCGGGGACTTCGTGCTCCGGTATGACCGGGAGAACCTCCTTGCAGGCCATCGAAGAACACAAGGACTTTAATCCTATGAATAAAACAGCATGCAACGGTGAATCTGATGACCATAAGCAGTATTGCCATGCTGGACCGGGATCACCATATCCACCTGATCCCGGCAAATCGTGTTCAGATGCTCTCCATCGAGCATACTCTCCCCAAAAAAACTGAGAATGAGCATTTCGAAGTTGAATGTATTATCCGGCTCGCGGCTGAAGGGATCCCTCATCCGCTTGAAGACGCAATACGGTTTACCTTTGCCGCGGCAAAAGTGCCCGACCAGCTGATGATGACCGAACTGACATTTGTCCAGAACCGTATCATTAAAACCATATTTGACAGCGGTATTTCCGGCAGTCTTATCAGTACCTCTGGTGATGATTCTCATGAAAAGGAGGTCGGCGTCACTATTTCCTCACTTATCCGGCAGCGGATGCAGACTTCCGTGCAGTTCCGGGACGTGCTTATCCGGCACGGGGCATTCCCGGACACTCTTGCATTTCCCCGGTGAACGAAACCAGCAATGGCCGGTTTCGCAGAAATACCGGTGATACCTGAATCGGGCCATACCCTCTTTTATCACAAGGTACTGGCAGATCCGGTATTTAGCGGCAAGGTGAGAAATCTGCGCACAAATCGTGCCATTAACCGGTAAATATCTTTTTCTCCGCATAGATCACACTTTTTAAAAGAACAGCGGGAACGTGGTCGTATGGATGATCCAGAAATGAGAGGTGACGAGAAGATCCTCGTCCGGACGCAGGCAATACATGTCAAATCCATATCGTTTGAAGGCATCCTTACCAACAAACGCATTATTCTGATTGATCGAATTAAAAATCTCCTGCCCCCAAAGGAGATCCCTCTTGCAACCATCCGGGAGGCAGCTGGGGGAGAGAACGCGATCCGGGAGCAGACGCTTATTCTTTCCGTGATTGGGAGAGCCGGGGATGTGCGCCAGATGATCCTCACATTCTCCAGTGATGGTGGGGGTAACCGGATCAACGAGCGCGATGAATGGGTCCGGTATATCCGGGAATGTACATCCAGTTCATTTGAACAGGTTATCCGCAAGGTGATCCCTGCGGGTGAGCCAGTGCATCCCCCTGTTGACATTGCCAGTGTTCCCCACGCGCCACCAAAAGCCCCGGTGCAGCCTGCTCCGGTGTCTGCGACTCCCGGGCTTGTCTTTGGGACATTTTGTACCAAATGCGGAAACCAGGTGCCGGGGGATTCAGAGTTTTGCAACAAGTGTGGTGCGAGAATTCTCCGGGCAGAGACAGAGCCACCGGTATATGCCACTTCCCAACCCGCTCCGGTCCCGGCTGCAGCCGGCAAAAAGGAACGCCCGATTGACCGGGAGATCCAGACCATCGAACCCCTTATTGAGAAATCCTCGCTGAAGATCCCCCGGGATCCCCTCCGGGCCGTGCCCACTCCACCGGTGAAACCGGCTGCACCCGGGGAAACAACGCTAGCTGGTACCCCGGTTCAGGGCAGAGACGAACCTCTTACGGGGACTACGGGTATTAAACCGCCCGCCCAGCCTGTGGTTGCACCGGGATCCGGGACAATGATCGCAGGAAAACCATCAAAACCCTCCGCACGCCGGTTCATCCCCCGGCTTTTCTCGCCAAAAGATCTGCCGCCCACGCCACTCGTCCCCGGATCGATGCCAACTGCACCTCCGGCAGTACCGCGTGCGCCCAAAAAATCCCGTCGCGGGAAAATGGTGTATGTGGCCATCGCGGTTGTTGTAATCATTATTATTGCAGCGGCTGCCGTCATGGTACTCCCGAAGATGGGGTCAGGCTCCTCCGGCATTTCCCCGACCGGGACACCAGCAGCAACCGGGACAACGACCGGCACGGTGACGCATTCACCTACCGCTGGGCCGGCGGTTACGATTGTCCAGGCAGAAACCACTCCTGTTGCGATCCCTGCAACCGGCATTTCAGTATATGCAAACTACCTTGGTGGCTGGAAGGGTATCTATGGCCAGACCGGTGATCTCCAGCAGGTAACCCGTTCCGGTGAACGCAGTATTCACGATCGACAATGCGAATGGCACCATACAGGCATCGTTCTGGAAACTTGACGGGTCCAGCCACGAGATCACGGTAGCAATCTATAAGGACGGCCAGGAACTTACCAAAGGGGTTACATCAGCACGCTATGGCAAAGTGACCCTGTCTGCCGATGCAACAACCGGCGTGGCACAAACGCCGGTGATCAGCGGTGATACCGGTACTCCTGCATCAGCGACGGTAGCCGTATCCCAGACAACCCTGCATTCCGGAAATGTCACGGCTGCTCCCACCTGATAAGAATATGGCGGCACTACTATCTGAACGACGGTAAACCATCGTAATGACGCGATAGTGCATAACCCGATCCTGATTTTTTTCACCCGTTCATTTGGAATCCCGGCACATCAGGGGTCCAATGGCACAGCCTGATGGTTACCGCTTGCTCCACGTCATGTTATCCGGACCTGGTGTCGTTCCGAAACACTTTTTCTCTTGAGCGTCAAACTTCCCGCTGATAGCGTATGGATACATATCCTCATTATCCCCTGAATACTCCATTCAAACCTGCACCTGCACTGGTGACCCTGCTGATCACGGACTTTTTCCTGTTTCTTGTCTTTATCCTTGGATGCACGGTCCTGCCAGCTCTGATGGGAACCGGTTTTGACCTGATGGTCACCGGCTTCATCGGGGTGATTATCCTTGTCATTATCGTGATCTTTGTAAGCTGGGCCCGTCTGTATTATGTAAGCATGTGGTATGAACTCCGTGAAGATGAGATCAGCTGGAAACGCGGTGTGTGGTTCCGGACGACAGGAATTGTCCCGTATAACCGTATTACCAATATTGATATCCGGCAGGGCCCGGTTATGCGGGTGCTGGGTATTTCCACGCTTGCCATACAAACTGCCGGCTACTCCGGAAAAACCATACCTGAAATAAAGATCGAGGGTCAGATCCATGCGGACGAGCTTCGCGAACTGATCCGCTCCATGGTGCGAGGAAGCGCCACTCATGGCGACGGGACTGGCGGTGCAGCTCCCTTAAAACCTTCAATAACGACAGACCAGCAAATGCTTGTCGAACTGGTGAAAATCCGAACCCTTCTGGAACAACAAAAACCAAAATAAAGAACCGCTAATCTTTTTTAATCTGGATTAGGAGTACTGGTTCACTGCAGTCCGTGCTGACAGCGATTGGTTTCATCTTCCTGCCTCTATGGATTAAAAATCACTGCACTGCAACGCCACCGAGGTTTGTTGATCTGTTTTTAATGCAGATTATTCGTGATACTATCCTAGATTTCTGTGAATACCATAAATCCGGTGCAATAATATACTATGGTAAGCAGGACCACTTGCACGAGGACACCCCCTGTGCGTGTGCGCATGGGTTCGTTGACCCATAAAATAACCGGGATAACCCGATACCAGGAAGTATAAGGGAAAAAGAGGATGATATTATTTTTTCTCGGTTTGTTCAGTCTGGGCAGCGACCGGTTTTTTACCTTTCTTCCACCGGTAGATCCCATACGCAGCACCGCCAATAATAATGAGCGGCAGCAGGGTAAACAGAACAACGATAATTGCGGCGATCATCCCGATAAACCCGGAAATACCTTCATTGATCGTCTCTACAAAATTATACCCGGTTTCGCCGCCGACAGGCGCCGGCTCTTCGAGGGTGACTGTTATGGTGGAGAGATCAATATGGTTGTCGAGGTAGTTCATACGTCCAACAATCCGGTTGAGATCAGTTTGCACCTTGTCAATCTGTTGCTGGACGGTGATCACATCATCGATATTTACCGCTTTTTTCATGATCTCGTTGTACTGTGCCAGCTGGTTCTGGTAGGATGTTTTCTGGGCGACAAGATCGACATACTCCTCGGTAACATCCTGCCCCTGCGTGGATACGGACTTTACGGTGCCAAGTGCTTTTACCCCGGCAAGCATATTTTCAAACTCTGCCGCCGGAACCCGGACGATTACCGTGCCTGAGAGTTGGTTATTGTCACCGGTTTGCATGCTCGTCGACGACAGGTAGCCCGATTTTTCTGCTGCAAGGTTTTTGAGAGATTCAACAGATGCGGCGACATCTTTTACTTCAACAGTAATATATCCGGTTTTAATGATCTTTGTGTCATCAGTGCCCGTGGTGCCGGCATTTGCTGAAGTTGGTACCGGTACAGCGCCACCGGCAGATGACATTTTTTCCGTATAGATACTGCTGGCGTCGTAGTTTGTCGGGGAAATGGTGCCCTGGACGGTGGTGGTGCGGGTATCTGCGCCACTTGTGCCCAGTCCCATGCAACCCGTTACAGCGACAGCCCCGATGCAGAGGATCAGGACTGCGAGAATCTTGTAATTCATACAAAATTTATCTGCATTGATTTATATAAAATAATGGTAAACTGCGAATATTTTTGAAGTTATGCCGTTACACTTCACTTTTTTTTGTTCCTCTGCTGTGAACGTTCCTTTTTTTATTCCGGTATGCAGCTAACCCCCCGGTTATAGCATAGAACCCTGGCAATTTTACGAATTTAATATCCTC
Source organism: uncultured Methanoregulaceae archaeon (assembly GCA_963768785.1). GTDB lineage: Archaea > Halobacteriota > Methanomicrobia > Methanomicrobiales > Methanospirillaceae > Methanoregula. The sequence goes on along the minus strand of CAVYJD010000014.1, from coordinate 20,763 downwards.
CCTGTTGACGTTGTAATCAGAATTTCCTGCAATTGGAATTTAAAAAAACAATGTTTGAGGTTAAGACGAAAATGTTTGCAGCAAAAACCGTGATGCTGTTTGGTGGGATATGGCTGCTCTTAGCATTTATTATCCTGCCGGCACATGCATCTCCCGGAAACGTCACACTCCGTTCGATTGACACATTCCCTCTCCTTGATAATCCGATCCCCGTTCAGCAGGCACCTATAGATTATTTCCCCTCACTTCCTGCTGTCTTGGGATCATTTCATGCATCAGCGATATCCGGACCCTTGATTATCCCAGACCCCGTGAGCAGGAATCAGCAGTCAGAAAACCTTGGAAGCTGATACCACAATCTCGTGAGAAATGGGTTACTAAACTAACCGAACATGCAGCACGATAATATTCCCTATCCTCATTAACATCCGTCATCAAAAAAGGAAACAAATTTGCTGAGTTCATCGCGGTACCGCATCCGCCATCTTTTGTCCCTCCTTTAAAAAAAACGCCTCAAGTCCGGTTTTGTCGCATCCCTGTATTTTCCTGCGGCTCCGTGATCGTACTTATATAAGTGTGAACCTGATATTTCAGTTGAGTACCATGGCTGAAGCAAACAAGCCCCCGGTTCCGGAAGGTGCCGGGGATCTGGAAAAGCAGGGACTTGACGGGATGGTTAATGCCCTGCGCAACAGTACTGATCCACAGGTACGGCAATATGCTGCATACCTGCTTGGCTGTGCAAAGAACCCGCGGGCAATCCAGCCGCTTATTGAATCACTGGCCGATTTTGACAAGTCTGTGCGGGAGCAGGCAACCCTCGCGCTCTCTTCTATCGGGAAAGCTGCAATCGAGCCGCTCTCTGCTGCGATGAAAGAGCCAAAATGGGAGACACGGTACCGCGCTGCCGAAGCGCTGGGACAGATTGCCGATGAAAAAGCGGTTCAGCCGCTTATCCAGGCACTTAAAGACAGTCGCGAACATGTGCGTTACATGGCGGCAAAAGGACTGCGGGAATTCGGGGACTCTGATGCACTTGAACCGATGGTTATCCTGTTAAAGGATGAGAACACGTATGTCCGCATGATGGCCATACGGGCGCTCTCTGCGATTGGCGGGGACAAAGTCCATGCGGCTCTCACGAATGCGCTTGAAACAGAAAAAAACGAAAAAGTAAAAGAAGCACTCCACGAAGCGCTGAAGTGAGTAGTTCCCTCCTTCTGGTTTGTAAGGACGGGATCCTCCGCAATCACCTTTTTTTTATAAAACGGGCATTCCTATGGCACTTGAATCATTTTTTGCAATTATGGATCTACAACCGGTGGTAATCGGAATCGATTCCGATAAAGAATTTATAACTAGTGATAACCCCGTAATTTTCAATAATTATGTTGATTTTAAAGAATATCCTCTTCTAAGTCTCGTATTGCCAGGGCGGCAAATTATCTGTCCTTTGACGAATAAATTGATGCTGTTTCTATTCGATAAAGACATGTATAAGTTGAAGAAAAATTCGATTTCGGGTCCAGATATTGATTCTTTCAATGAAATCCAGATTTTGAATTGTAGCGAAAAAGTCTTCTTTAAAAATAAAGATACTCAAGGATATGTTGAAAATTTCGATATCAAGAATATTCGTAATTCCAGAGAAAAACAAGTTCAGCTAAAGATACCGGATAAAAAACAAGATGCTGATAACAAAAAACATAGTGAAATTCACCGCATCACGGGTCCAGAAATTAACTATTGTCAAAAATTCTCATTCATTGGACTCAATCATGAAAATAATAAAAAATTGAAGGGTAAATTACGGATAATCTCTAAAAAAGATCTTCCTCAAATTGTATGTCGGAATGAATTGATTTTCGAAGAATTGAAAAAAAGAAGTGAGGGTAATAATCAAACATTGAACGATTGAAACGATTTTTGTCTGTAATTTCTAAAAATTACGGCACCTCCGACGTGATGATCCCAACAATCTGCTGAGCTGTCACCGGGTCCAGCACCCGGGCCAGCACAAGCCCCGCCATCGCGACGAACAGCGCCCAGAATACTTTCTTAACCTGCTCGTTCTTCCCGAATGCCTCGATCGCTGCATCTACATCCGCAACCCTCATCCTTCACTACCACAACACGATACTATACTCGATACCCGTGACTTTTCCAATAGGGCAGTTGAACTCGCTGAACAGAGATCAGCGGATGTAATCCCACAATTTCCTGATGAGAGCGAGCTGTTTGTTGACCTCATTTTTCATCTCATTCTCGATGCATTCAATGATCGCGGTTATCGGTTTTGCCAGTTCGTAGACTTTCTGCGGACGCCCTTTATTGGAGGGACTCTCACGGCTTTTGATCCAGCCCTGGTCCATCAGGTACTTCATTGCAATGCTGACCTCAGACTGACGCATGTCGGTTCCGTACTCAATTTCCCGTGATGTAGCTTCTGGCGTGTCCGCAAGGAACACCAGCACGTTTGCAACATTTTTTTTCATTCCAATCTCGATCAAGAGATTAGCGAACTCTTCTTCATTTTCGGTAAAATATTGAATAGTTTCCTGTTTCATGACGTCACCAGATTTTTTCCGGGTTGCTTCAATTATGTTTTATCATATCGCTAAATGCATACCGGTTTTATTGAACTGATTTATATTCAAAACATGTCTGGAGTGTTATAATGGAAAAAGAATGAGATTAATTGAACCAGTACGGATATGTTATCCAATTTTGGTATATATGGTGGGGTCATTTGGTTCATTCGCCATCACCGGGAAAAGATAGTGGAGATCAGGGTTTGAGGTGTTTTGGTGCTTCGTTGTGGCTTCACTCTGGAACACATAAAATTCGCTGTTTTGTGGTTTTGGGATACAAACGAACTAGTTTGGGATTATTTTTGGAAGATAATATAAAAGCCTCGAAGATACACCAGAACCATTATTTTCAGGTTTTCTTGGCACGGTCACGTTTTGGAGACCCTTCAGCTATGATTTTTGTCACCTCATGCAGATTCCGTTCTAATTCTTTCAGATCCGTCTCTTTCCCGCTAATGGATGCCACCTTGTATTCGACTGTACCGGAAGGTGAAAAACCATCTTCAAGCTCGCCAGGGTAACGGACGGGTGATGGGAACAGGCAGAATTCCAAATTTATAATTGCCCTGAAAAAATTAGACCCTTGGAAAAATTTTTACCGTATACGTCCTACCTCACGCGGAAAGAAGAACTACCCTCCCTAAGTACGAAGCGTCAGACTATCCCCACGACGAGAAGAATGAAATTGATAATGTTTTCATAAGCCATATTTTTTGCACAATCCACGAAGATTCGGTTTTCATTTCATCTCTATCACCAAGAACTTCATGAAAGGTCCTGAGGATAAATCCATTGTAAAAGTACAGGAATTTCGTCCCCGGATCGGTTGACAGAGAAGAGGACATCTCACGCTGGTCCGGATGATCTGACAATATAGCCTGTTGAAAGATCTGATACGTAAGGGAACGGATGTCGATCACTGGGTGACACACCCCTTTTTTAAGCCGCGTCTTCACAACTACGGCGGTCCAGTCGTGAAAGATATACCCGTGCCCAGACGAATCCCAGCAGACCCCCCGCAATTTCCCCTGCAACGATCCCCCACCAGACCCCATGTTCCCCCATACCAAGAGGGATTGCGAACAGGTATGCAAAGACTGCAGCAAACACAAGACTCCTCATGAACGTCAGGAACAGCGAGGTCGGTCCTTTCCCGACACCCTGAAAGATGGAAGACGACAGAAGACCTAGCGGTACAAAAGGATAAAAAAAGCACATAACTCCAATGAACGCGGCAATCTCCGGATAGAGGTGGGCACTTTCCTGTGAATAGGAAAAGAGAGATGCAATCGGGTAGGCAAATACCCAGGTAAGGACGCTGACAGAGAGTGCAATGGCAAGCCCTAGGAGAATCGAGAAGGTGTGGGCTACCCGGATCTTCCTAAACTGCTTTGCCCCGTATGCAGCACCGGCCACCGATACCACGGATGTACCGATAGCAACAATAGGAACAATCCCAAACGACACGACTCTGAATCCTGTCGAATATACCGCCACGGCATCCGTGGTGGCTACCATAACGAGTATCAGGTTGAGATATACACTCAGCAATGACATCAGAAGGTACTCAACACTGGCAGGGATTCCCACGTACAGGATGTCGGTAACCACGCTCCGGCTTGGAGTAAACATCTGCCGGGAAAAGCACACATAAGTATCCTTTTTGATAAAGAACCAGTAACAGAGGACGACTGTGGCGGCCGCAAGGGAGATTACCGTGCCCCATGCGGCTCCCGCAATGCCGAGTCCCAACCCATAGATCAGGAGGGGGTCGAGAACAATATTCAACAGGGATGCGGCCACCATAGCATGCATTGTTCTCTTTGCGTCGCCTTCAGCCCGGAGAATGCCATAGGCAATATTGACAAAGAGAATGAAGAATGAACCGGCAAAAAGCACCTGCCCGTATGCTACTGCAAGGCCGGCAGTTTTCCCGGCTCCGAAAAGAAGGGCGATCGGCTCTGCGAAAATAACGAGCGGTAGGGTAACAATTACTGACAGGATGAAAGCGATGAGGAGTGTATGTACTGCACAGTTATTTGCGCCGTTATGGTCGTTTGCCCCGATCCTTCGCGCAATGGCCGATGCAGCCCCCGCACCGATACCGGTTCCCAGTCCCATGAGAACCATATACAAAGGGAGTCATGAAGCCGATAGCGGCAAGTGCATCGGAACCGAGGCCGACAACCCAGATAGCATTTACAATATTATAACTGGACATCAGGAGCATTGCGATGATCATCGGTCCTGATAACGAGATGATTGCTTTTTTCGGATCACCGGTCAGGATAGTGACACCCTGAGTATTCCCTGTGGAACAGGCTTTTTTCTGATCAAAAAAAGGAAAAAAATTTCATTGCTGCGCGTTACTCACTCGTGCCTCAGCGCATCGATCGGGTTCAGGTTCGCTGCCTGCCATGCCGGGTAGATACCACAGAGAAGACAGATTACGATACCGAAGCTGACCCCTTCTCCGACCGAGAGTGCATTGGCGGTTGTGAGCAGGTACTTGGTCGTGCCCAGCATCAGGGCACTGACGGCATACCCGGCAAGGACACTTAATATGCCGCCGATGATGCTCCCGATCACGCCGATGATGGCCGCCTCGTAGATGAACATGCTCATCACCTCCTTTTTCTGGGTCCCGATGCTTCGCATGATGCCAATCTCCTTGATCCGCTCGTTCACGGACATCATCATGATGTTGAAGATCGAGACCCCGGCGACAATCATGGAGATCCCTCCGATGGCAGTGACGAATGTCGTGACTGTGCTGAATGTCGAATAGATACTGGAGAGTGTTGCCTTGCTGTCCGTTACGCTGACAATCTTGTTGTCCTTGTGCTTGTTGAGCTGTTTCTCAATATTGGTCTTGACGGTCGCCGTGTCACCTTCCTTCACTTTCACGACAACTTCATCATAATCCTTGTTGCGGTTGTAAGCATTCTCGAACCATTCCGGTGTCACGACAAGAGCATTGTCGGTACTGATATCGAAACTCATGCCCCTCTCCTCGATGATACCGGTGACCCGCAATGTTCCCTTGCTGCCATCGGTCCCGATCGAGATCCGCGAGCCGACCTTGAGGTTGTGGTCCTTGGCAAAGGTGGAACCGACAAGACAGCCGGAATTACCATTGTTGTAATCGCCGGCCTGGAGTTTCATGATGTCCGGGACATCCGCGGTTGGTAACGCGTAGATGGTCGCGACGATATCGTCGCTGCCCACGCCGATCTTCATGTGGTCGGAGGTCGAATAGACGGGGGTCGCCACGTTCGGTGCGACCACCCGTTTGATCTGCTGGAAGTTCTGGTCGGAGATCTTCAGGCTTGCAGAACTGCTTCCCCCGCCGCCTCCCCCGGCCCCCATACCGCCGCCCCCGCCGCTATACGGTGTGACGATCACGCTGTCTCCTACGGACTTCAGGCTCTCCGAGACGGTCGCAACCATGCTGTTGCCGAGGATTCCCATCGATGCGATCGCAACAACCCCAATCACAATGCCGAGCATCGCGAGGGTAGAACGAAGCATGTGGATGCGGATATTCCGTTTGGCAATCTCCCAGAATATTGCGCTCATGACGCGATTCTCCCGTCAACGATCCGGATCGTCCGGTTCGTATAGGCCGCAACATTGGGGTCATGGGTCACGACAATGATGGTCGAACCATTCTTATTGAGTTCCGTCATGAGTTCCATAATACTCGCCCCCGTTTTTGAATCGAGGTTGCCCGTAGGTTCATCGCACAGGAGGATATCGGGGTCGTTGATGAGGGCACGTGCAACAGCCACCCGCTGCTGTTGGCCCCCGGAAAGTTCCAAGGGCGTATGCGTAAAGAGACTTTCATCGAGCTGGACAGCCCGGAGTACTTCCCGGGCCTTTCCCTCGTTAACTCCTCCCCGGAGCATCTGGGGAAAACTGACGTTCTCGATGATGTTCAGGAGCGGGAAGAGGTTGAAATATTGGAAGATGAAGCCGATCTTATCCCTGCGAAAGCTGGTCAGTTCCTCATCGGACATATTCCTAATCGCCCTTCCGCTCATCGAGATACTTCCGGAGGTCTGGGTGTCAAGGCATCCCATCAGGGCGAGAAGGGTGGATTTGCCCGAACCCGATGGCCCCATGATGGAGATGAACTCTCCCCGCTCCACTTCAAAAGAAATATGGTTGAGTGCCGTCACATCCCCTGCCTTGAGCGGGTAAATTTTCACCACGTCCTCAAATTGTATTACCGGTTCCATGGCTGCCGCCTCACTGGTTCTTTCGTTTCTTCATGTAGTGGTAACCACCGGCAGCGAGCGCAATGATGATTACCACTGCAATGATGGGGATGATCGGCAGACTGCTGTTTTGGCTGTTTGCTGACAGCGACGGGATTGTAACATCAATGACTGAAGTGATGAGATTGCCATCAGCATCCTTAAATGACATCTGGAGCGGAACGGTTGTTGCGTTCGCCGCAGAGAACGTCACTTCAAAGCTGCCAAAATCGTCCGGTTTGAGGGCGCCTACGACATAATTCCGGTAGGGATCCTGCGGTACTGCCGGATCAAGGGAGGTGACAGTGACCGAGTTGGCGGTTTCAAGGCCGGCGTTTGTCACATCGCCCGTGACGTGATAGAGCCCGGTGTCTGTTTTCACCACGATATTGCTGATTATGGGATGTGCCTCTTTTTTGTCAGTGCCAAAGTTCAGCGGAAGATCCGTGGTTACGGTATGGAGGTTGTCACCGTTGTTATACTGGAGGGAGAGGGTAAGGGTGGATGCCTGTTCCGGCGTAATTGCCACATCTATCGACTGGTTGCTGCCAGAAGCCATAGTTCCGATAAAAAATTTTGATGGCGTCGCGGTGATGCCAGGACCAGACGCTTCAAGGATGACGTTTTTTACCTCATTATTCCGGGGGTTTGCTACCTGGACGGTAATGGTTTTCTTACTCCCCTCCGAGAACGTGTCGGGTTTATCGATGACGGTCAGGACAAGAGGTGTGTTGTCGATTTTTACGATGGTTTTTTGCCACAGGCTGTCCGCATCACGGAAACTCAAAGAGAACATGGGATAATACGTTCCGTCGGTTGCATCGGCTTTGACACTGAACGTAAATGTCTGTGTCTGACCCGGGCCGATTGTGGCGGAGTTATCATAAGTCCCGCTTATCAGCCTGAAGTCTGAGAGCTGATCCACGACTGTAGCGTGATTGACGACAATGCCCTGGTCGGTGTTCCCGTTCGTCACGTCAAACGTCACGGTACCAGTATCTCCGGAGAAGAATGCTGCCGGGTCATAGGTTACCGCAGACACGTACACTTTCCCGGAGGCAACAATAGATTCGGGTGTGGTATATGCGCTGACGGTTCCCGCAAGGATGCTGATTGCCAGGAGGGCTCCGAACATGACCAGAAGTCCCGGCCATATGCAGGTTTTTCTCGTGATTGTTCTATAGGGCAGGAATACAGAATCCCGGTTCCTGACCTGCGCCATCAGAGACGCATTTCCTGTAAATTGCTGTGTTCCGAACATATGGTTCCTCATGAGGAGTGTTGAGTTGTAGTGTATTTTTTTACTACTTGCATTGTAAAGTTGAGCGTACATTGATAAAAAGGTTACTTAAAAGTAGTAAAATTATTAACTACCAAATTCAAAGTATATTCAATGGATAATGTTCCCCCCATAGTCGTAAAATCTCTCAACTCATTGGGGTTGACCAATTATGAAGCCCGTGTGTATGCCGCGCTGGTTCTGTACGACAATGCTGATGCCAAAGAGATCATTGACTTCCTTTCCATTTCCAAGCCCAGTGTCTATGAAGCACTGGAGCGTCTCGCCGATATGGGTCTTGCCGTAAAGAGAATTTCAAAACCGGCCCGGTACAGCCCTATCTCACCGGAGATGGCGATCAACCTCCTCATGGACAGACACAAGAAGGCAGCAGATCAGGCACTTGAAGCACTTCAGACACTGGAGAAAGAGAAGGTTCGTACCGATAAGGAGGATGCCCTCTGGACCATTTATGGGGACGCCAACATCGAGTATAAGATCAGGGATCTTTTCGGGAAAGCAAAGCACCAGATCAACTGTATGATGGGAGAGCGGTACATTCCCTTCATTGAAAATATCAGGATCCGGGATATTTCACTGCACCTGATAGTGGTTTCAGATAATCCGGATCTGGAAAAAAAACTCAAGGGAATATTTCCGGGAAAAAAAGCAGATGTTCATGTGATCTCCACGGAACAATTCAGAATCCCGCCACCTTTTGCCCCGCCGGAATTTGAGGAGATTCGTAACCTGATGACCGTTGAAAATACCCTTGAACTGATCGCCGATGATGAGGAACTCCTCATGGTCCCGCCGTTCATCTCCGGTAATATCTCGGTCCTCAATACCCGGAACAAGGGAGCGATTCTGCAGATAAAAATGATAAACAATTTCAATTGGCAGCATTTTGTTGAAGGGGTAGAATTTCCATCTCCTCCATTACCCGCCCAGCACAAGCCGCGGAAATGAGCAGATTTCGTTATTCAGTGGCTGTGTCCTGATTCACGATAATCTCTGCCGCACCCGCATGGAAATCCTAAGCGGTACCGCAAACATGATAGCCAGGGTTCTGTTAACTTGGCGTCGGATAAAATTTTTGTCTGTTTAATCTTCAAGAAATAAAATCAGAATGGGTAATTAAGTCATTTAAACTTATCCTTGAAGATAATATTTTTGGTTTGGTTTGGTTGTCGGGTTCTGATATATTTACGGTTGATGACCAATATTTCACTTCGTTAAAATTCCCTTATCAACCGCCAACGCATCAACACCAATTATTGATATCGCCGGACAATCCGGTTTTTCCGTCCGGGATCTCCAGTTTTTCTCAACCCAAAAATAAAATCCCTATAAATTTCCACTTTTCTGGAATAGAGCACTAAAATAATGCTCTATTTCGTTTTGTACCAATAAAAGGAAAACAAATTTTCATATTTTTTGGAGCACGTGATCCGGAAAATCCGGATCGGATATCCGGACCAGCCGGATCACCAAAAATATTGTTCTGCACAACAAATGAGAAAAATAGAATATTATCCGGTCTCAAAATCATCAAAAAAACACACAAGTTACCGTGTGTCTCTTAAAAAAAAGATTTCCTTGTCAATGAAAACCCCCGATGGAAGCGTTTGCATCATTGAAGCGTATTCTTTCCTGCCCCCCCCCTCTCATCGCGTTCTGATTTTTTTTTTCGGCAAAAACAAAAAGTATATCCTTTATCATCTTTTGGGAAAAATGACAACTATTTTCCCTGCATGTGAGATCATGTCAGCGGAAAAAAACCGTATGCCTCTTTGAGAAAATCGTATGAGCACCAAGGATTCCAAAAACCAAAAAAAAGTGTCATTCTCCCGGGAGCTTCTTCTCTCAATGATAGTGCTCATCATATTTCTTGTGGGCTTTCTTTCGGTGAGCCATTATGAGTATATGAAAAATTCGTTCCAATCACAGTCAGATACTCTCCAGATCCAGTCAGAACAAAATATCCGCGAAGCGCTGATCCTGACAAATGAAGCATGGAATATCCTTGACGATTCGCTAAATAAACGGATTGAACAGGGATTCATCCCGTTCATGCAGGAATATGAACGTGCCAATGGGGATCCATCCCGCATGGATCTTGCGACCACAAAAAAAAATCTTGGCGACGGATATGATCTCTATATCATTAATCAGTCAGGTGTTATTATTGAGGCAACGTCCCCGTCTGAAATTGGTGTCGATTTTAAAACGGTGCCGTATTTTTATCAATACCTGACAACCATCCGCCAGACCTCCGGATTTTATCCTGACCGGATCGTCCGTGCACAGCTCGGCACGGCAGAGCTGAGAAAATTTGCGTACATGCCCACACCGGATCACCAGTATATTCTTGAAATCGGGTATAACGGTGAGATTCTTGACACCATCAGCGCCAAGCTGGATGATGAGAAAAATATCGAGCGGATTGTCGCGGTGAACCCCTACCTGGTCCGGTACAGGATTTTTAATACGATGGAACGTCAGTCAGGCACCAATGCATTGCCAGAAGAGCCTGTGCAGGAATATCTCAAAGAAGTAATTGCAACGCGATCGGATCTGGAAGTTCCGGATAAAAACAATGACCTGACCATTCACTACCTTTTCATCGACCTGAAAAATAATGAGTACGGGTCCGATCCCAGCAAAATTGTCGAACTCACGTATGATACCGGCATGATTCATAATGAATTAACAACGCTTATCATCCTGCATATTATTATTGCCATTATTGCTATCCTTTTTGGCTGTCTCATCGCGATTTTTTTCTCCCGCAGCCTGATGCGCCCGATATCATCAATCGCTTCAGATATCGATGTTATTGCACAAGGGGATCTCAACCACCGGGTCAGTACCACAGATACGCGAGAATTTGCCGTATTGGAAGATGGGATCAATGCAATGGTGGATTCGCTTAATGCGGCGATCCAGACGGTCAAAGACGATGATATTTTTAAGGACAACCTGATCAATCAACTGCCGGTTGCAGTCTTCTTAAAGGAACAGGATACCGGTATCTACGCCTACTGGAACCGGACGAGTGAACTGTTGTTCGGGTGGTCTGCAAGCGAGGTGATCGGCAAAACGGATCGCGAATTGTTCCCGGCACCTGTTGTTGCCGAATTCGAACAGGAGAACCGTGAAGCCCTGCTGAAACGGGTGGAGATCAAGTACAAGACAATCATGACAAAAAATCTTGGTGTACGGACAATCCACTTATACATCGTCCCGATCTATGACTCACGGCAGTCTGTGCGATATATGCTCGGTATCGCGGAAGATATCACTGATGAAACCGACAAGCTCAAGAAAGATCTGGTCTCCAGCCTTTCAAGGAGTGATATCCTTGACCATCTTGGTATTATCATGTCGCATCTTGAGCGTGCCCAGCTCAAGTCAACGCATGAGTCAATCCAACAGTTCTTTGATAAGACAATCCAGTCGGTGAAGTCTATAAAAAACCAGATCTCTTTTGTGCGGGCATTCCAGAATCTTGATGGAACCGCGCCGAAATGGCAGCCGGTTGGAGCCGCAATATCTGAAGCGGTCCTCATGCTCCCGGATCATGCGGTTGATATGCAGTCCGATGTCGGTACGCTGGAAATATTTGCCGATCCCCTGTTCACCCGGTGCCTGGCTGGTCTTATGACCTATTCCCTGAACTTTGGCGGGCCAAAGCTTGCCACGATCCATATCTCCACCCGGCGTGACGGGGATTCGCAAATCCTCGTCTACGATGATAATGGAGCAGGTATCCCGGTGGATGAGAAGGAAAAAATCTTTGAGTTTGCATCCAGTCAGGTCGGCGGCATCGGACTTTTCATGATCCGGGAACTACTCGGCTTTACCGGGATTACCATTACCGAAACCGGTGAGCCGGGTAAGGGTGCCCGGTTTGAAATCCGGATACCAAAAGGACGGTTCAGGTTTGCAGGTGAGTGAATACTTTCTGGCACCGGGTCGTCGCACTAAAAAGGGTATTTGGCGTATTGAGGCAGGGTGATAGGTGAATACGGTTACTTGCCGGAAATCCCGGCTGCAAACGTTTCCACTGCCCTCATGAACGATCCGCTGTCAACGTCCTTTTCGATCGTTGAGGCAGACGAAACAAACTTCATTCCCTTCTGCTCAAGCGCTTTTTTTACGACCGCAATGGCAGTCTGGTCGCCACGGCCACCCATCTCGACGATTACATGGAACGGTTTTCCGCTGCCCCCCGTGACCGAATCGAGGTAGGTATTGACATACGCGGGAACTTTCCCTGCCCAGACCGGGCTGGCGATGACAAGAGCGTCCACACCGGTGAGATCGGTCTTTGTCGGTTTGATGGGCGATTTCATCGTAAACAATGCCCTGATTGCTTTTCCCGCCATACCGCAATCGCGGACTGGTTCTATTTGGATTAGTTCCGCATCCAGCAGCTTCGCAAGGGTGACCGCAACTTTTTCGGTGTGCCCTTTCCACGAGTAAAATACAACTCTGATTACCATAGGAAAATCATCAGACTACCACTATTTCCGGCTGGTTAAAAAAAGGTTCTGCTGCTGGAATGGGACGTAACGGAATTGATCCCCACAGAACACTTCAATGGCAGGTATTTCCCGGTCAAGCATACGCACCAGAACTCAAAGGAAAGAAACCATTAAACTCATCGTATGCAAACATGATGAACGGAGAAAAACCATGGATAAAATTACGCTTGGCCCGATGCCGTACATGAGTGTTATGCCCGTCGTGCTCGTTGGCGCACAGGTAAAGGGAAAGCCTAACTATATGACCGCTGCATGGGCAACTGTCGCCTGCATGGCGCCGCCGATGGTCTGTGTAGCGCTCAACAAGACCCGGTATACCGTGAAGGGAATCGAGGAGAACAAGACATTCAGCCTGAACGTGCCATCTGACAAGCACGTTGTCGAAGCAGACCATTGCGGGATTGTCTCCGGCGCACAGGCAGACAAGTCAAAAGTCTACACGTCCTTCTACGGCAAACTGGCTACTGCACCTATGGCAGAAGAGTGCCCGGTCAATATTGAATGTACCGTTTTCAAAGCCGTCGACTGCGGGAGCCACGTGTTGTATATCGGAGAAATCGTCGATATCCATGCTGACAAGGCGTGCATAACCGACCAAAAACCGGATATCACCAAAATCCACCCGATTGTGTACGCCCAGTCTGCCTATTTTGCTGTCGGCAAACAGGTCGAAAAGGCGTTTTCGGCCGGAAAGAAGTATACGAGAAAGTGATACCGGGGTTTTTGCCGGATAAACCAATCTTATTTTTGCATGGAGACGTGAGCCTGAAGCAGGATCTTGATTTTAACCCGCCATAATAACCCGGGCCTTGATTGCATGCCACAATCTTTTCTCTAATCGCCGCCATCACGGGAATACTTGTAAGGAGCGATTGGTTATCTGCCATTTCCCCGGTTTTCATGAATCTTATTCCACCGTATCCCAGCCGGGATCATCTTGTGGTTCAGGAAATCCGGTGGCTTGTCCTTCCTGCCCCCCATGGATCTCGTGAACAAACCGTGACCCGGTCATTGAGGCCAGCACTGCGGCGATGATGGAGAGCAGGGCACCGATATAGAAGGAGATCCGAAGCGAGGGCATGAAGGCCTTTGCAAGTGTCGTCGGGAACCAGGTGGTGCCGGTCAGGATCGTTATGGTCGCCGGGCTGATCGCGGCAACGACCGCCTGGGGCAGCGTGACAAGAATTGCATGGACCGGGTTGTATCCCAGAAACGCAGCAAATAATGCTCCTGTCGGCGGAATTGTGCTCATGGGAGCGATCAGGTCCGGGGCCCCGGCATCTGGCGAGCGATGTCGCGAGTTCCGGGGGAAACAGGTGCGTCAGGCTGACGATCACGATGGTAAAAAACAGGGCCATGGAGATGACCATCCCGCTGTTCTGCAGCATCGACCGCATGCCCGATGCGACACCCCGTGTCTTCCGGGGGCACGGAATTCATAATGGCGGCAATGTTGGGTGCACCGAACATGCCATTGCCAAGGCCCATGATAAGGAGTGCGATGGCAAAGACCGGGTAATCGAAATTATAGGGCAGCATGGCGAGCATCAGAAACGAGAGAGCGACAAGGAGCATACCGGACGTGGCAAACCACCGTGAACCGTATTTGTCAGAAAGCCAGCCCGAGAGGGGGCCCATGATGACAAACCCGGCCGTGAGCGGCAGCATGAATACGCCCGCCCAGAACGGTGTCGATTCGTAACTGTAACCGTGGAGCGGCAGCCAGATGCCCTGCAGCAGCATGATCAAAAGAAACATCATGCCGCCCCGGGCAAGTGCGCCGAGGAACCCGGCGGTGTTGGCAAGGGTGAATACCCTGGCTCTTAAACAGGCCCAGCCGGAACATCGGGTCCTCGACCCGGCTTTCAATGATCGGGAATGCGATAAGGAGAATGATGCCGATGACCATTGACGCAATGGACCCACGGGTTGCCCCATCCCATCGGGTCACTGTCCATACGGGAGCAGTGCATACGTGATGCCGATTAAAAAGATCGTCAGCCCGGCGACAAAGGTGATGTTGCCCCACACGTCGATCTTCCGCGTCCGTTTCGGGAGCGGGGTCTCCTTGAGTTTCAGGTATGCCCAGACCGTGCCAAGGATGCCGACCGGAACGCTGACAAGAAACACGTACCGCCAGTTGTAGAACGCGAGGATGCCGCCGAGGATGAGCCCTATGAACTGTCCCGATAAAAATGCCATCATGTTCAGTCCCAGTGCCTTGCCCCGTTCATTGGGCGGGAATGCATCGGTGAGGATTGCCGCGCTGTTTGAGAAGGTAAACGATGCCCCAACGGCCTGGACAAGACGGAACACGATGATCTCAATGGCGCCGGTGTCACCTTTGCCCGGCGTGAGAAAGAGCAGGATGGATCCGAGGGTGAAGATGGCAAACCCGATATTATAGAGCTTCACCCTCCCGTACATATCCGAGAGCCGGCCGAAACTGAGGAGCAGGGTTGCGGTGACAAGGCTGTATCCCATCAGGACCCAGATCAGGTACTGGAACGAGGTGAGCGGATCGATATTGATGCCATTGAAGATCGCAGGCAGCGAGATGAGGGTGATACTCCCGTTCACCGAGACCATGAACATCTCGATGGTCGTAATCGAAAGCACGATCCACTTGTAATCTATGCCTTTTCTTGCGGGCCCTGCGTTATGACCCGATGTCTCGTTTTTTTCCATGAGGGGCAGCTCTTCCCCGGCATTGTCCGGGCATGTGTGCTGAAAATGTTAAATATACTGTACAAAATTAGATTGTCCGGGACTATAATGTTTTCATGTCACACCGTTTTTGGGAATTTGTCCAATGGACGAACCTGCATAACGCCCGATCCCGTTTAAAAAAAAGCCGTCAAAACGAGATCAAAATACGCGCCTCAGGTTCATGAGACGTCAAAGAAACATCAAATCTCCACCCGGTTCATTGTTCTCTTGGGAGTATCCTGCGGGGGAATTATTTTTGCAGTCTCAAATATTTTCTATGGAGTGGCTGTATACATCTGTGTCCCTTTCCTCCTCTGGTTCCGGCTTACCAAAATCCAGTAAAAAAGTTTTTTTTATTGTGCTGCTCCCGCGAGTGCCGGTCACCTAATGTTGTAATTTTCTCTCATGGTTGGGAAAGGCGACTTGTGGTCTCCGGGTAATAAACGAGGCATCCAGGTTTTTTACCATCCGTATGGCCATTTCTGCGGGGATTCCCAGTGCCATCATCTCCGGGGGGAGGGAATGGTTCTGTGTCGGGTCCTGCGGGCCCATGAACGCAGTGTTGTGCGGCGTGTTTTTGGCAAGACCCGCCGGGAACGTGATAAAGGTCGAACAGGAAGACCCCCAGGGAACGACGACGGGTGAGAACGGGTCGTCACGGTCGAAATGAATGAGTGCTGCCATGTTCCGGATCTGCTCGCCCGTGCCAAAGATGCAGAGTGACCTGACGGCAGGTGCGGTATCCGGCAATGCATCGCATGCCTGCACGACAAGGTATTTTCCCGGGGGAGAGATCGGTCCCGCTGCCAGTGAACAGCGATCAACGAGTTCCGGGCTGGCCTTTAAGTATTCCGCAGCTCCTCTGCGGACATCTTTTCTGCCGGTCGAAACAAAATATTTGATCTCATCGGGCACCGGAATATATCCTACATGGAAGAGCCCGCCGGGACAGCAGCCTTCACTGGTATCCGCACTGACATAGATCGCTGATATCTCTGTTCCTGCCGCCATCCGGTACAGGGAAACAGCAAAACACCGGTTCACCCCGTTCATCGGGGGAATCCCCAAAGGCAGGACTTCTGATCCATATACCGCCAGGGGGCGTGTTGAAAGCCTGAATGCAGCTTTCAGCCGGGCCCCGATCTCTTTAAAATCTGTTTCTGTCATGCGCAATCCCTCACATTGTCCCGTGTATGTTATCCAATAGAGGAAATAACGCAATATATCTTTTCTTACCGTCGGATACCCATCACGGGGGAGTAGGGAATAACTCCCGATTATAACCTTCCTCATCCCCGACAAAGGAACATGCGTAGTAAAAAAAGTTACCGGATTTTTGTGCCCGGCTCGACAGGTTTGAGCGGGGTGAGCAGCGATGCCGCATCGCCCGCGGCAAGGATCATCCCGTTGCTCTCGACACCGAAGATCTTTGCCGGGGCAAGGTTGGTCAGCACGATCACATCCTTGCCCACCAAGTTCTTCGGGTTTGTAGAACGGGGCGATGCCGCTCACGATCTGGCGTGTCTCTCCCCCGATATCGACCTGCAGTTTCAGCAGTTTGCTCGATTTGGGGATCGCTTCAGCGGCAAGAATTTTGCCGGTCTTCATCTCGACTTTTCCGAAATCCTCGATCGTCAGGACAGGTGTTTTTTCCATCTTTTTATTCGCCTCCGCGACACGTTTCTGGAGCAGTGTGTCCAGCTCTGCCACCTGTGTATCTTCCATTTTCACAAAGAGCGGGTGGGGGGGTTTCAGGCAGACATCGGGCACATCATACGTGGCATCCGATACCGGGTGGTCTGCCACCGGATCATAGTAGCCGAGCATCGCCCAGCACTCCTGCGCTTTCTCCGGCATCACCGGCTGGATCAGGAGGGCAAGCGCTTTTACGACCTGCACGCAGTTCCGAATCACCTGCGTTGCCGCCGCCCGGTCGGTCTTTACCAGTTTCCACGGCGCATTGGTCTGGATGTAGGTGTTGCCAAACGCGGCAAGGCTCATGACCGCGTCCACGGCGATCTTGAACTCGTAATTTTTCATTGCCGCATCGACTGCATCAAGACATTTCTGGATCTCGGCCATGGTTGCGGCATCCGCCTTTCCCGCAGGAACGCCTTCGAATTCCTTGTGGGCAAAAAAGAGCGTGCGGTAGACAAAGTTGCCAAAGATATTGACGACCTCGTTATTGATCCGCTCCTGGAATACCTTCCACGAAAAGTTGAGTTCCTTGGTATGGTTGGTGTACGCGAGCAGGTAGTACCGCAGATACTCCGGCGAGAGCCCTTTGTCAAGGTAATCGTCGTTTGTCCAGACCACGTATCCCCGGGACTTTGAGAATTTATGGTCGTCAACCTTGACCATCCCGCTTGCAACGACGGCATGCGGCACGCCATATCCCGCACCTTTCAGGAGCGCCGGCCAGAAGATGCAGTGGTGGTAGATGATGTCGCCGCCAATAAAATGCGTGACCCGGTTATCCCCGCACCAGGTACCTGTTTCCAGTCTTTGCCGGCTTTTTTTGCCCACTCCTCGGTAAATGCGATGTACCCGATGGGGGCATCCACCCAGACATAGACGACCAGATCGCTCCGGCCCGGGAATTTCACGCCCCACTCGAGCGTGCGGGTGATACACCAGTCATGAAGTTCTTCTTTAATCCAGCCAATCGCGTAATTCTTTGCGGTGCCGGTCCCTTTCAGGGTATCAAGGTACGGGAGGAGGAAGTCTTTGAACGCCGAGAGCCGGAAGAAATAATGCTCCTGGTCCCGGAACTCCGCCCGGGTACCGCAGACCTTGCAGACCGGATCCTTGATCTCGCCGGGTTCGAGGTGCTTGCCACACCCCTGGTCGCATTCATCGCCGCGTGCGGGTTTCCCGCAGTGGGGGCAGATACCTTCAACGTACCGGTCCGGGAGGAACCGCTTGCATTTCGTGCAGTATGCCTGGTGCACGACCTGCTTGTAGATATGGCCGTTTTCTTCAAGTTTTTGCACAATCGCTTTTGTCCGGTGATGATTGGCCGGGTCGTCGGTCATGCCGAAATGATCGAACATGACTTCCATGCGTTTGAAGGTCTCATCGAAATGCCGGTGGTACCGCTCGGAGAGTTCGCGGGGGGTGGTACCCTGCTCCTCGGCAGATACGACAATCGGCGTCCCGTGGTTGTCCGAACCGCAGACAAAGACGACTTCTTCACCTGTCCGCCGCATGTAGCGGACGTAACAGTCGGCGGGGACGTACGTTCGCAGATGCCCAAGATGGCAGGGACCGTTTGTGTACGGGAGCCCGCAGGTAACCAGCAGCGGTGGCGTTTTCATTGTGGTACTTTTTAGATGCTGATACGTAATAATTCATATACCATGGTAAAGAGGGTCAATCTGTTCACCCGGGCGTTTGGCGCAGAGCCCGGCGTGCCGGACGTTGCCGCGCTCGCCGGCTGGGTCACAAAGCAGCGCGGGAAAACTGCCGACCTGCAGGCATATCTCCTCGAACAATCCCTTTCGCCGCAATGTGACGCCGGTATCACGGTACCCTGCGGCGGGGGCATGTTCACAAAAGACCGGGTCCTTGAGTGCCTGAAAGGGGTAAAGGATACGAGAGTATTCGATGATATGTATATCGAACCACAACCGCTCATCGACGACGCCCATCGGCTCGTGGCACAGAAAAAGCATGTCTGGTGTGCGATCCCGGCACCGGATGCTCTTGGGATCACGGATTGTTACTATAACGACAAGGATGAGTGGTATGACGCGATCTACTGCGTTTACACCGATCTGATGCGGGCACAGCGGGACGCCGGTATTGAGGGGCATGTGCTTATCAGCAAGAGGATGGATGAAACTGAGGTCTCATCACTGGCTTCGCATACGGTTTTTTTCTTCCAGCCAATGCCGGACAGGGAGAGTCTTGAAACCGTAATGGAGTGCCAGCGCCGGATTGCGGTGGGAAAAGAGCAGCTGGACATTGTTTTTGATCTGGCAAACGAGTACGAACTCCACCAGCTGATCGTGATGGACCCGGACGAGGGATCCATCAGGGATGCACTTTCGCATCTCGATCCCGATCAGGTCATGGCCGGGGGATATTGCACCGATAAGTGCGATGAGTACTGGAAAGGACTGGTGGACGCGGCGTATTATATGAAATAAGTGTTTCTGATGTGATCGAACAGGGTGGCTTTCTTTGAATTAACATGGTATCCGGCCGAGATTATTGCATCAATGCTGTAATATTCAAGAACCGTGAAACGTCGCGGGTACCTTCGGTTCGAACTGTTAGGAATTTCCGAATAGTTGCATCACGGGTCAGTTCACCACTCGTAGAGATATTTTTTTAGTGTTTGATTATTGTCGGAATGTGTACATCGAAAAGCGTTGCCATCATCTTCTGACTCAACCAGATGGTTTCATCCTTAAACCTGACCTCGATTGAATCAGCACCGGTGGATGATGGTATGGAATGGTGTAGCTCAAAGAAGGAATTCATGAAAAAAAGGAGGGGTATTCATGGAACGGGTGTTTTTTTTCTTCGTTCCATGATACTTTTAATAATTTTATCCGGATCGTTCTCGAGGTATTTTTTTCCGGTCTTTTGTCCAGTCACCACTTCCCGGTTCATAGATCTGGAGGAACCGGATCGCATCGTCCGGGCCAAGTTTCTCGACCAGTACGTCAAGTCCCTCCTGCTGGATCTGGTGTAATGTTTTGACGCTCATCTGTTTTCCTCCTTTAACCAAGTGACCGGGTTTTCTATATGTACCTGTATGTTCTGGTGTAACTTAAAAAATGTTATCAGGTCATCATCAGTAGTGAGGAACACTGCGCCGGCCCGTTCGGCACAGGCAATGTGGAGCGAGTCCATTGCATCTCCGCCCATCGCAATTAACTCGTGCATCCGCGAGATTATTTCCTCGTCAATGAGTATGTGTTCTTTTGCCACGGATACGATCTTCTCCACGCGAAGCCGTTTCCTGATGTCCGGGATTTTTGAGAGTTCTTCGGTTATTGCTTCGCTGGTAACCATGGTGAATTCCTGCGTAGCACAGCGACGGATGATCTCCTGGACTGCGGTCACTTCCAGACGGATTCGTCCCATTGTCTGATCATCAAACGGCCTGCACAGGCAGCAGACATCCATGTAGATTTTCATTTCGCGCTCCTCTCCGCAATCGCAATCTCCTCTTCCGTCAGCCCGTTATTCAATTAATTCTACTGCCCCCTCAATTAAATATTCAATTATTTCCCCAGAATTGTATTTTGTTCGTGAAAAATTCATTCGGGCATTCAAGATCCAGTTTCATGAGCCTTGTCATTTTGACTCCTCAATTCCTTATCCGATTCATCTATAATTAAAACACAAACCATGCGGAGTGT